>NZ_JAKJIC010000013.1 GCF_021864535.1 Oryzibacter oryziterrae | reverse complement strand
CGGTGGCTTTCGGCGAGGACGCGCTGGCGACCGATGAGGGCGAAGTGGCGCGTCTCGAAATCCCCCTGCGCCTCGATGCGGCCCAGAGCAACTGACCAGCGACTGTTGCAGGCATGAAGGAGACTGTGCGCGCCTTGAAGGGCGCGGGCCGCGATCCGCGCACAGCCGCTCCCACCTCAGAATGGCGTGCGCGACCTGATCGCTGCCGTGAGCGTGCCCTCGTCGAGATAATCGAGTTCACCACCGACCGGCACGCCATGGGCGAGGCGGGTGATTCGGACCTCGAGACCTTCCAGACGATCGGTGACGTAATGCGCCGTCGTCTGGCCGTCCACCGTGGCATTCACCGCCAGGATGATTTCCTTGACCGCAGGATCCTGCGCCCGGTCAACCAGACCGGCGATGTTGAGATCGTCCGGCCCGATCCCGTTGAGGGGCGACAGCACGCCGCCGAGCACATGATAGCGGGCGTTGACGGCGCCGGCGCGTTCCAGCGCCCAGAGGTCTGCCACGTCCTCGACGACGACGATGGTCGAGCCGTCGCGGCCGGGATCGGTGCAGACGGCGCAGGGATCGGACGTATCCACATTGCCGCAGCAGGAGCAGACCTTGACCCGGTCACGGACCACGCCCATGGCCTCGGTCAGCGGTGCCAGCAGCTGATCGCGGCGCTTGACCAGTTGCAAGGCTGCGCGGCGCGCCGAACGCGGTCCGAGGCCCGGCAAGCGCGCCAGCAGCTGGATCAGCTTCTCGATTTCCGGTCCGGTGACGCGGCGTGCCAAGTCTCAACTCCAGAGTTTCGGTCGGGCCAGCAAGGCCCGGGGCTGCGTGTTGCGATCAGAACGGCAGCTTGAGGCCGGGCGGCAGCTGCAGACCGCCGGTCACGGCGCCCATCTTGTCGGCGACCAGGGCATCGACCCGCGCCTTGGCGTCGGCATGGGCGGTGACGATCAGGTCTTCCAGGATTTCAGCGTCGTCGGGGACGATCAGGGACGGATCGATGCTGATCGCCTTGAGTTCGCCCTTGCCGGTGAGCGTCACCTTGACAAGGCCACCGCCGGAGGTGCCTGTCGCCTCGGCGCGCTGGATCTCTTCCTGTGCTTCGGCCATCTTGGCCTGCAGGGCCTGGGCCTGTTTCATCATCTTGCCGATATCGCCGAACATGAACGTCTCCACACTGCCGATGGGTCTGCGATTGGATTTGGCGGCTCCGGTCCCCATTGTCAAACGACTTTCTTGCCGAGGCCGAATCGGAGGAAAGTGCCGACCCACCCCAAGGAGAGACCATGCCGCTGCATCCCGACATCGCCACCCTTCTGGCCGAGGCTGACGCGCCTGGATTGACCCCGCTTGAACAGATGACCATCGCCGAAGCACGCCGGCTCGATGCCGAGGATCCGCCGGCCCCGGGCGTGCCGCTGGACGCGGTTGTCGATCTTGGGAACGGGCCGGTGCCCTTGCGCCTCTACCGTCCCTTTGGCGCGCCGACGCCGGCACCGGCAATCGTGTTCATCCACGGCGGCGGTTTTGCCCTGTGTACGCTCTCCTCCTACGACGGCCTGTGCAGCCGGCTTGCCGCCGACAGTGGTGCTGTGGTCGTGTCGGTGGATTATCGTCTGGCGCCGGAGCATCCCTTTCCCGCTGCGCCCGACGACTGTCGCCAGGCGCTGCGCTGGATCGCCGCGCAGGCTTCGGCGCTCGGCTGCGATCCGGCGCGCCTGATGGTGGCCGGCGACAGTGCCGGCGGCAATCTGGCCGCCGTTGCAGCGCTCGACGCCCGCGATGGCGGCGGCCCCGACCTGCTGGGACAGGTCCTCGTCTACCCGGTCACCGCTCATTACAGCGCGGGGCTCGCCTCCTATGGCGAATGCGCCACGGGCTACGGGTTGACGGCGGCGGGCATGAAATGGATGTGGGACCATTATGTGAGCGACCCGGCGCTTCATCGCCATCCCAGGCTTTCGCCGCTCTTCGCGCCGGAGCTTGCAGGCCTGCCGCCCACCTTTCTGGCTGCAGTCGAGTATGACATCTTGCGCGACGAAGCCGTGGCTTATGCCGAACGCCTCAAAGCAGCGGGCAACGCGGTCTGGCATCGGCTCTACCCGGGTGTCCACCACGGCTGCCTCAGCCTGCTCGGACAAAGTGACGCCGCCGATCCGCTCTGGCGCGACATGATCGCCTGGATCCGCGCCCGCTTCGCTGCCGCCTGAAAGCGCTCCGTACCGAAGGGAGTGCCTCGGTTCAGAGAATGCGGCTCAGGAACTCGCGGGTGCGGGCTTCCTTGGGATTGCCGAAGATCTGCGCCGGCGGGCCGGCCTCGGCGATCACACCCTTGTCGAGGAAGCAGACCCAGTCGGCGGCCTCGCGGGCAAAGCTCATCTCGTGAGTGGCGAGCACCATGGTCATGCGCTGGCTCTTGAGCTGGCGCACCACGTCGAGCACCTCGCCCACCATTTCCGGATCGAGTGCCGAGGTCACCTCGTCGAACAGCATGATCTCCGGCTTCATGGCCAGCGCGCGAATGATGGCCACGCGCTGCTGCTGGCCGCCCGACAACTGGTCGGGATAGTGGCCGATGTGGCTCTTGAGGCCGAAGCGCTCGAACATGGCGGTGATCTCGTCCCTAAGCTCGGCGCGGCTCCTGCGATGCACGCGGCGCGGCGCCAGCATCACATTCTCGATGGCCGTCATGTGGGGGAAGAGATTGTAGCTCTGGAACACCATGCCGATGCGGCGGCGCAGCGGCAGCGGATCGATCTCGGGATCGGCGATGTCGAAGCCGTCCAGCAGGATCTGGCCGCTGTCGATGGGCTCCAGAAGATTGATGCAGCGCAGGAGCGTCGACTTGCCGGAGCCGGAGGCGCCGATCAGGCAGACCATGGATCCCTCGGCAACGGTCAGGTCGATGCCGCGGCAGACCTCGTGTTCGCCGAAGCTCTTGCGCAGGCCGACAAGCTTGAGTTTTTCGTGCGTTTGCATGGCTCAGCTTCGCTGCCGGTTCTGTCGCTCGATCAGCCGATCCGCGTAACGCGTGGCCGGAATTGTCACGGCGAGGAATATGATCGAGGCGCCCACATAGGGCGTGAAGTTGGCGGCCAGCGACTTCTCGACGCCGGCCTGGCGCAGGATCTCCACCGGGCCGATCACCGACAGCAGGGCCACGTCCTTCTGCAGGGCGATCAGAATGTTCATGTTGGCGGGAATGACGCGCCGGATCGCCTGCGGCAGGATCACGAAGCGCATGATGTCGGAGGGCGTGAGCCCGAGCGACATCGCCGCCGAACGCTGCGACTCATGGATGGATTCGATGCCGGTGCGGATGATCTCGGCGACATAGGCGGCGTAGGTGCACACCAGCGCCAGCGTGCCCCAGATATAGGGGCTGTTCCACGGGCGCGGCAGACCGAGGCCGGGAATGCCGAAGCCGAACAGATAGATGACCAGCATCACCGGCACGCCGCGGAAGACGTCGTTGTAACCGATGGCGAACAGCTTGAGGGGAAACAGCGCGGGAGAGCGGACATCGCGGCAGAGAGCCATGGCCAATCCGCTCACGGCGATCAGCGGCGCACTCCAGGCGAAGATCATGATGTCGACCAGGAAGGCCGACAGGAGCTTGGGAAAGGTCTTGGCGAACACTTCCCAATCGAAGAAGGAGGCCTGAACCTTCGACCAGCCGGGCGCCATGGGGATGAGGATCCACAGCGCCAGCACGACGGCGGCCGTACTGGCCGAGGCGACAGCAAAGCCTCGGCGACGAATGCGCTCCTCGCGGATACGGCGCGGATTGACCGCGCCGCTTGCCTGGAGCTTAGGCTTTTCCAATGCGCCGGTCACTTGATCACAGGGACCCCGGTGGCGGACGACAGCCATTCGGCTTCGATCTTGGCCAGGGTACCATCGGCCTTCATGGACTGCAGCGCCTTGTCGACGCAGGCCACGAGCGGATTGCCCTTCTCGAGAACCATGCCGAACTGGTCGAGGCCTTCGGAATTGTCGGTCGGGAACTGGCCGAGCACCACGCCGTCGTCCATTTCCACGGCCGACTCGTAGAGGGCGGTCGGCAGGTCGAGCATGGTGGCGTCGATCTGGCCCGACTTCAGCGCCTGCACCACGTCGGCGGTGTCGTTGAACATCATCGGGTCCTTGTCCGGACCGACGGTCTTGGCGAGGATGCCGCCGGCGGTCGTACCGGCCGCGACGCCCCACTGCAGCTTCTTGAGCGCGGCAAGATCCGGCTTCAGACCGGCCTCGACGGTGGGCTTGCGCACCAGAACCGCGGTGGCGGCCGTGTAATAGGAATCCGAGAAATCGATCGTCTTCTTGCGCTCTTCGGTGATCGAATATTGCGCGACGGAGAAGTCGAAATTCTTCGGGCCCGGCTGGATGCCTTCGTCAAAGGTGGCAACCGCCCATTCCACCTTGTCGTGGGGATAGCCAATGCGCGCGGCAACTTCATAGACCACGGCGGCTTCGAAGCCCTTGCCGGCCGAGGGGTTGTTGTCGGCCACCCAGGGGAAGTAGGCCGGATCGCCCGTCGCCGGGGTCAGCACGCCGTCCTTGACGGTCTTGGCTGCGCAGACTTCACCCGCCGAAGCCGAAAACACGGAAAGAGCAATGGCCGAGGCAGCCATCGCGATCACGCGCACAAGCGACATATCCTGAACCCTCATTGACAGAAGCCGCGAAACCGCGCCCGCAGCCCCTCATTGAACCCTGACCTCAACAAGGGACAAGCAAGGCGAACTGTCAAGTTCGACAAGGCCCGATTATCGCCGGTTCCACGCAAAATCATTGCGTTGGCACCAACGGCCTCGCTTGCAGCAGGGTTTGCAGCCGGCTCGGCGTGCCGCGCCGGTCAGGGCTCGAAATCCACGTCGCCGTCAAAGATGCCCGCGGCCCAGTCGCCGGTGTCCTCGAACACCGGATCAATGGACAGCGCATCCTCGTAGACGGGTGCCGCCTCATCCACCACGTCGCCATCCTCGAACTTGACGTCGACGATCTCCGCGCCGGGGAACGTGCGCAGGATGGCGGCGACCACCGGGTCGGCCCGGGCGTCGTCGACGGCCTGGGTGCGGCGCGCTTCGCGCATTTCATGCAGCGTCGGCTGGCCGTCCTCGCGCGCAATGGCAACGATCCAGCGCTTGCCGGTCCAGGCGGAGAGCTTGCGGCCGAGATCGCCGGCGAGATTGGGATTGGCGCCGGCGACCGGATTGAACTCCAGCCGACCGTCCTCGAAGCGCACCACACGCACGTGGCGTTCGAGGGCGAATTTCAGGGCGATGTCGCGGTTCTTCTCGGCGAGACGGACGGCCTCCTCGATGGTGCCCAGCGAAATGGCGTTCTCGGCCTCCGCCTGAGGACTGGCAAGGCGCGCCGTCGCACCGCCGCGCGGCCCGGTGAGCCCGCCCTGGATCACCATGCGCGGGCCGGGACCGCCACCACCCTGCCCGCCGGCACCGCCCGACGACGGGGCGCCCTCGCCACCGGAGAAGGCCCCCGACTGCAGCATCTTCAGCGCTTCGTCGGGCGTGGGCAGATCGGCGGCATAGGCAAGGCGCACCAGCACCATTTCGGCGGCCGGCAACGGCCTCGGCGCGGTCTGCACTTCGGCGATGCCCTTCATCAGCAACTGCCAGGCGCGCGAGAGCACGCGCACCGACAGCTTGCCGGCAAAATCGCGACCGCGCGTGCGCTCGGCTTCGGTGAGCGAAGCGTCGTCGGCACTTTCGGGCACGTGCTTGAGACGCGTCACCAGATGCACGAAGGAGGCGAGGTCGGCGAGAATCACCGACGGATCGGCACCGGTGTCATATTGATCGGTGAGGATGGTGAGGGCAGAGGCAACATCGCCCTTCATCACCGTCTCGAAGAGATCGACCACGCGCGTGCGATCGGCGAGGCCGAGCATGGCGCGCACCGTCTCCGCCGACACATGGCCGCCGCCATGGGCAATGGCCTGGTCGAGGATGGTCAGGGAGTCGCGCACCGAGCCTTCGGCGGCGCGGGCGATCATCGCCACCGCCTCATCGTCGATGGTCACCGCTTCGGCACCGGCGATCTTGCGCAAGTGATTGGCGAGCGTGCCCGTCTCGACGCGCCTGAGATCGAAGCGCTGGCAGCGCGAGAGCACGGTGATCGGCACCTTGCGGATCTCGGTGGTGGCGAAGACGAACTTCACATGTTCCGGCGGCTCTTCCAGCGTCTTCAGGAGCGCGTTGAAGGCCTGCGTCGAGAGCATGTGCACTTCGTCGATGATGTAGACCTTGTAGCGGGCCGACACCGGCTTGTAGCGCGCCGCCTCGATGATCTCGCGCACATCATCGATGCCGGTATGCGAGGCGGCGTCCATCTCGATGACATCCACATGCCGGCCTTCCATGATGGCGCGACAATGGGTGCCCTCTTCCTCGATATGCACCGAGGGGCGATCGACCTTGCCGGGGATCTCGTAATTTAGGGCGCGAGCCAAGATGCGGGCGGTGGTGGTCTTGCCGACGCCGCGTACGCCGGTCAGCATCCAGCCCTGGGCGATGCGGCCGGTCTCGAAGGCGTTTTCGAGCGTGCGCACCATGGCGCCATGGCCGATCAGATCGGCAAAGCTCTGCGGACGGTATTTTCTGGCAAGAACCCGGTAGGGCGACGCCGAGGGCTTCTGATCGGAGGGCGTCAGACTGTCGGACATGCGCATATACCAGGAAAAAAGAAGGTGGGAGGCCGACGAGTGACCCGAGCCGAAGCTCGTTGGGGCTGCTTCCTTCCGGACCTGACCCGGTTGGCGAGTGGTTCGTCCACAGCCAACCTCCCGCCCTTCATATCGCGATCTTGCGTGAAAAAAGCAAGAGGCTTCGTCGGCGAACATCGGGAATGGATTGCGTTGCGGCGGCTTTGATGGAAATTTCGCAAAGACCATGGTTTTTTCGCGAGGATTGCCGATGATTCGTTTTGCGTTCGCATTGTCTGCCGCCCTGGTGGTCGCCGGCCTTGCATCCGTGCCGCCGGCGCTTGCCGACGAACCGGTCTGGCGGCATGCGAGCGCGCTCAACGGCGAGCCGCGCTATCCCGCCGATTTCAAGCATTTCGACTATGTGAACCCCGACGCCCCCAAGGGCGGCACGGTTCGCTTCGGCGTCGAGGGCGGTTTTGACAGCACCAATGTCTATCTCGGCACCAAGGGCGATCCCGCCTCCGCGGTGGCGCAGGTCTACGAGGCGCTGACCACCGAGTCGCTCGACGAGTACAACATTTCAGCGACCTATGGGCTGCTGGCCGACAAGTTACGCTATCCAGATGATTACGCCTGGGTGGACTATCACCTCAACCCGGCAGCCCGATGGTCCGATGGCCAGCCGGTGACGGCGGACGACGTCATCTGGTCGTTCACGACGCTGAAAGACATCTACCCGCTGTTCGCGTCCTATTATGGTCACGTCGTCAAGGCCGAAGACGCCGGCGACAACGTGATCCACTTCACCTTCGATGCCCCTGGCAACCGCGAACTGCCGCACATCGTCGGCCAGCTGCCCGTGTTGCCGCGCCATTGGTGGGAGGGCAAGGACGCCTCCGGCAAGCCGCGTGACATCAGGGCAACGACACTCGAAGCGCCCATGGGCTCAGGCCCCTACAAGGTGACGTCGGTGGATGCCGGCCGGCAAATCGTGCTTGAACGGGATCCCAATTATTGGGGCAAGGACCTGCCCGTGAATGCCGGCATCAACAATTTCGATCGGATGAGCTACGAGTATTTCCTCGACCCGACCGTGTTGCTTGAAGCCTTCAAGGGCGACAAATACGATTTCCGTCTCGAACGCTCGGCCAAGATGTGGGCGACGGCCTACGACTTTCCCGCAAAGACCGAAGGGCGCGTCGTCACGGAGACCTACCCCAAGCGCGGCGTTGGTGTGATGCAGGCTCTGGTGGTGAATCTCCGCCTGCCGAAATATCAGGACGCCCGTGTGCGCTCGGCGCTCAACTATGCCTTCGACTATGAAACACTGAAGCACAACGTCTTCTACGATCAGTATGACCGCATCAACAGCTATTACTTCGGCACCGAGCTTGCCTCCTCCGGCCTGCCTTCGGCCGAGGAGCTGAAGCTTCTGGAGCCGCTCAAGGACCAGATCCCGGCCTCGGTGTTCACCACGCCTTACACCAATCCGCTCGGCGGGTCGCCGGAGGCGCTGCGCAAGAACCTGCGGGAGGCCATCCGGCTCTTCGGCGAGGCTGGCTGGACGCTGCAGGATGGGGTGATGAAGAATGCCAAGGGCGAAGCCTTCACCATCGAGTTCAAGACCAACGACCAGCTGAGCGAACGCTACGTGGCGCCCTACGCCAAGGCCCTGAAGCTGATCGGCATCGATCTTGTCTTCCGCGTGGTGGATGACGCCCAGTATCAGAATGTGATGGACAGCTTCTCCTTCGACATGACCACCGGCATCTGGGGCGAAACGCTCTCGCCCGGCAACGAGCAGCGCGAGAACTGGGGTTCGGCGGCCGCCGACAAGCCGGGATCGCGGAACCATGCGGGCATCAAGAATGCCGCTGTGGACAAGTTGATCGACGCCGTGATCTTCGCCCAGGACCGGCCAGCGCTGGTGACCGCCACCCACGCGCTCGACCGGGTACTGCTCGCCAACAATTTCGTCATTCCGCTGTTCTATTCGCTCAACGACCGCATCGCCTACTGGAACCGCTTCTCCCATCCCGACAAGCTGCCGGAATACAGTGTCGGTTTCCCGACCGTCTGGTGGTATGACGCCGCCAAGGCTTCCGCCACCGGCGGCCCCTGACACGACCAAGAGCCCAAGGATCCAGAAGCTTCATGGCAGCCTATCTTCTCCGGCGCATCCTGCTGATGATCCCGACCCTGATCGGTATCATGGCGATCAACTTCATCGTGGTGCAATTCGCGCCGGGCGGCCCGGTCGAGAAGGTCATCGCCAAGATGCAGGGCACGGATGTGGACGCCACCGCGCGCTTCAACGGCGGCTCGGGCGACACGGCGCAGGCCGATCAGGGCGGCGAGGGGTCCATGACCTCGAAATATCGCGGGGCTCAGGGGCTCGATCCGGAGTTCATCAAGAAGCTCGAGAAGGAGTTCGGCTTCGACAAGCCGCCGCTCGAACGTTTCGGCCTCATGCTGTGGAACTATGCCCGCTTCGACTTCGGTCAGAGCTACTTCCGCTCCATCTCGATCATCGATCTCATCAAGGAGAAAATGCCGGTCTCGATCTCGCTCGGCATCTGGATGACGCTGCTGAGCTACGGCATTTCCATCCCGCTCGGCATTGCCAAGGCGGTGCGGGACGGGACCCAGTTCGACGTGTGGACCTCGGCGGTGATCGCGGTGGGCTATGCGGTGCCGAGCTTCCTGTTCGGCATCCTGCTGATCGTGCTGTTTGCCGGCGGATCCTTCTGGTCGGTGTTTCCCTTGCGTGGACTGGTCTCGGAGAACTGGGCCGATCTCAGCTGGCCCATGCGCATCGCCGACTATTTCTGGCACATGGCGCTGCCGCTGATGGCCATGGCGACGCATGCCTTCGCCACCACGACATTGCTGGTGAAGAACTCCTTCCTCGACGAGATCCGCAAGCAATATGTGCTGACGGCCCGCATGAAGGGCCTCCCCGAGCGGCGCGTGCTCTACGGCCATGTGTTCCGCAATGCCATGCTGATCGTCATCGCCGGCTTCCCCGGGGCCTTCATCGCGTCCTTCTTTGCCGGCTCGCTCCTCATCGAAACGATCTTCTCGCTCGACGGGCTCGGCCTACTCTCCTACAACGCCATCATCGATCGTGATTATGCCGTTGTCTTTGCTACACTTTATGTCTTTTCGCTGATGGGACTCGCCGTCAATATCCTGTCCGACCTCATGTATATGTGGATCGATCCGCGCATCGATTTCGAAAGCCGGGAGGTCTGAGCGATGGCCAACGCATCCGATCGCCCCTGGCTCAGCCCGGTCAATCGCCGCCGCCTCGCCAATTTCCGCGCCAACCGGCGTGGCTGGTGGTCCTTCTGGATCTTTGCCGTGCTGTTCGTGGCGACGTTGCTGTCCAACTTCATCGCCAACGACAAGCCGCTCGTGGTCTCCTACAAGGGCGAGATCCTGTTCCCGGTCTTCGTCGACTATCCCGAGAGCAAGTTCGGCGGCTTTCTTGCCATCACCAACTATCGCGACCCCTTCAATCGCGACGAGATCGAGCAGAATGGCTGGATGATCTGGCCGCCGATCCGCTATTCCTTTGACACCGTCAACTCAAGCGCCCCGACGCCGGCCCCCTCGCCGCCGGCCTTCCTGCTGTCGCCGGAGGACCGCTGCAAGGGCTATACGGACGGAGTGGCCGACAAGGATTGCGTTGCCGGCAACATGAACTGGCTCGGCACCGACGATCAGGGGCGCGACGTGATCGCCCGGGCGCTCTATGGCTTCCGCATTTCCGTGCTGTTCGGCCTGACGCTCGCCTTCTTCTCATCGATCATCGGCGTGATCATCGGTGCGGTGCAGGGCTACTACGGCGGCCTCCTCGATCTCCTGATGCAGCGCTTCATCGAGATCTGGAACGCAGTGCCGACGCTCTATCTGCTGATCATCATCTCCTCGGTGCTGGCGCCATCCTTCTGGATCCTGCTCGGCATCCTGCTGGCCTTCTCCTGGACGCATCTGGTCGGCGTGGTGCGCGCCGAGTTCCTGCGGGCGCGCAACTTCGAATTCGTCCGCGCCGCCCGGGCACTCGGCGTGTCCAACACAACGATCATGACGCGGCATCTCCTGCCCAACGCCATGGTGGCGACGCTCACCTTCATGCCCTTCATCCTCAACGGGTCGATCACCACGCTGACCTCGCTCGATTATCTCGGCTTCGGCCTGCCGGCCGGCTATCCGTCACTGGGCGAACTGCTGCGGCAGGGCAAGGCCAACGTCTTCGCCCCCTGGCTCGGCATCACGGGCTTCTTTGTGGTGGCCGTCATGCTATCCTTGCTCATCTTCGTGGGCGAAGCCGTGCGCGACGCCTTCGACCCCCGCAAGACCTACTCGTGAGGAGGCGGCGATGAACAAGGTGGTCACGTTGGAAATGCTCGCTTCCGAACTGCCTGAGAAGGTCCGCGGCGCTATCGCGTCCGATCACCGCGTCGAGGTCAGTGTGCGCGACCTGGGCGTGGAGAAAGACCAGCCGCTGCGGAAGGGAAAGGGCGTGTTTTCACGCCATTTCGACATTCACTTCCAAAATTTCAGCTCGACCGATGACGTCCTTGATCACATCAGAGCCATACGCGACGGCGAGGATGGTTCGCAAGAATGACCACCCGCATCTATGTTGACACCAACATTTTCATATCAGCTTTTGAAGGGGCTTTGCCGAAGGCGGAGGAAATCCGCAGGATCATGGCGCTCTTGGAAACCCCCGCTTTCCTGCCCGTCACCAGCGAGTTGACGATCGCGGAGCTGTTGGTCGGCCCCTTGATGTCAGGCAACACCGTCTTGGCCGATCGCTACAAGGCGATTCTTGGTTCGCCAGACGAACTTGAGGTCATTGGGATCAACAGGCAGGTCTTGGAAAGATCCGCGCAGATAAGAGCCCGCAGACAGTCCCTCAAGTTACCCGACGCAATACATGTTGCCACGGCTGTGCAAGCTGGGTGCCGGCTGTTCTTGAGCGATGATCGACGCATGCGTATGGATCTGCCAGACCTCGCATTTGCTGGATCTCAAGCAGGGGAAGCTGTAGCCGCTCTCGAAAGTCTCGCCCCATGACAGAACCTCTTCTTGCCGTTCGCGATCTCTCCGTTGCCTTCGCGCAGGGCAGCAGCACCGTCACTGCCGTCGACCGCATCTCCTTCACGCTGATGAAGGGGCGGACGCTGGCGATCGTCGGGGAATCGGGGTCGGGCAAGTCGGTCACGGCCTTGTCGATCCCGCGGCTGCTGCCGCCATCGGCCAGCCATCCCAGCGGCGAAATCCTGTTCAAGGGCAAGAACCTTCTCAAGGCCGGCGAAGCCGACCTGCTCGCCCTCCGCGGTTCGGACATCACCATGGTGTTCCAGGAACCGATGACCTCGCTCAACCCGCTGCACACCATCGAGCGGCAGATCGGCGAGATCCTCGACCTGCATGGCGGTGCCGCCGGCCGGGCGCGCCGGGCGCGGATCGTCGAGTTGCTCACCGAGGTGGGCATTCCCGATCCGGCGAGCCGGCTCGGTGCCTATCCGCACCAGCTGTCCGGTGGCCAGCGGCAGCGCGTGATGATTGCCATGGCGCTCGCCAACGCGCCCGATCTTCTGATCGCCGACGAGCCGACCACGGCGCTCGATGTCACGGTGCAGGCGCAAATCCTTCAGCTGCTGAAGGGCCTGCAGGAAAAGCATGGCATGGCCATCCTGTTCATCACCCACGACCTCGGCATCGTCGAACGGTTTGCCGACGACGTGGTGGTGATGACCGAGGGCAAGATCGTCGAGCAGGGACCGACCGCCAGGGTCTTCGCAGCACCGCAGCACGCCTATACGCGGCATCTGCTGGCCGCCGCGCCCAAGGGCGAACCGCCCGTTCCGGATGACGCTGCCGCCGAGGTGATGACCGCGCGCGATCTGCGCATCTGGTTTCCCATCAAGGCCGGCTTCCTGCGCCAGACCGTCGGGCATGTGAAGGCGGTTGACGGGGTGTCCCTGACGGTGCGGTCCGGCCAGACCCTCGGGATCGTCGGCGAGAGCGGTTCGGGCAAGACCACGCTCGGCCTAGCGCTGTTGCGCCTCATCTCGTCACAGGGCGCGATTTCCTTCGGCGGCCAGGCGATCGAGGGGCTGAACTCCAAGGGCATGCGACCGCTTCGGCGCGACATTCAGGTGGTGTTCCAGGACCCCTATGGCTCGCTCAGTCCGCGCATGACGGTCGCCGACATCATCGCCGAGGGGCTGAAGGTGCACGAGCCCGGCCTCTCCCCTGAGGAACGCGATCGGCTGGTGGTCTCGGCTCTTGAGGAGGTCGACCTCGATCCGGAGGCTAGGCATCGCTACCCGCACGAGTTTTCCGGCGGCCAGCGCCAGCGCATCGCCATCGCGCGGGCCATGGTGCTGAAGCCGAAGTTCGTCATGCTGGACGAGCCGACGTCGGCGCTCGACATGAGCGTGCAGGCACAGGTGGTCGACTTGCTTCGCGACCTGCAGCGCCGGCACGGCCTCGCCTATCTCTTCATCAGCCATGACCTCAAGGTGGTCAAGGCGCTCGCCAATGACCTGATGGTGATGAAGAACGGCAAGGTGGTCGAAGCCGGCCCCGCGGCAGAAGTGTTCGCCAATCCGCGCGAAGCCTATACGCGCGCCCTGCTCGCCGCGGCCTTCCGGCTGGAGAGCCGGGAGGGGGCCGTCGCGGGGTGACCGGCGGGCGCTGGTCCAAGCGATTCCTCTCGACTTTCCGGCCTTGTCATGGCACTTCCGACAGGCCATGACACACGCCTCCCTCCTCACCAAGATCTGCGGCCTGTCGACGCCAGAGACTCTGATTGCCGCGCTCGACGCCGGTGCCGACATGATCGGCCTTGTGCAGTTTCCGCCGAGCCCGCGCCATGTCGACCTCGGCAAGGCCGCGGAACTGGCTGCGCTTGCCCGTGGCCGCGCCAGTGTGGTGGTCCTGACGGTCAATCCCGATGACGCCCTGATCGATGCCATCCTCAAGGCAGTCTCCCCGGACTTCATCCAGCTGCATGGCAAGGAGACGGTGGATCGGGTTGCAGAGGTACGGCGGCGGATCCCCGTGATCAAGGCGCTCGGCATTGCCACAGCCGAGGACGTTGCGGCCGCGCGCGCCTATGACGGCGCTGCCGATTATCTCCTGCTCGACGCCAAGCCGCCCAAGGACGCGACACGGCCGGGCGGGCTCGGTCAGGCCTTCGACTGGTCGCTTCTCGACAGCTTCAAGGTCGGCACCTCAGTCTTGCTTTCCGGCGGCCTTCACCCTACCAACGTTGCCGAGGCCATTTCCCGCGTCCGCCCCGAGGGCGTGGACGTGTCGTCGGGTGTCGAAAGCGCACCGGGCGTCAAGGACAAGGCAAAGATAGAGGCCTTCCTGATCAATGCGCGCGCCGCCGCCGGCAGCATGCGTTGAGGGAACCTGAGGGACGGAACGACATGAACGATATCGCCAAGCCCAACAGCTATCGCACCGGCCCGGACGAACGAGGCCATTTCGGCATTTTCGGCGGCCGCTATGTGGCCGAAACGTTGATGCCGCTGATCCTGGAACTGGACGCGGCCTATACCGCCGCCAAGGCCGATCCCGCCTTCCAGGCCGAGCTTGCGGCATTGGGCGCCACCTATACCGGCCGTCCCTCGCCGCTCTATCTTGCCGAGCGGCTGACCGCCCATCTGGGCGGCGCCAAGATCTACTTGAAGCGCGAAGAGCTCAATCACACCGGTTCGCACAAGGTGAACAACTGCCTCGGTCAGATCCTGCTGGCCAAGCGCATGGGCAAGACGCGCATCATCGCCGAAACCGGCGCCGGCCAGCATGGCGTCGCCTCGGCCACGGTTTGCGCGCGCTTCGGCTATCCTTGCGAAGTCTACATGGGCAAGCTCGACACCGAGCGGCAGAAGCCCAACGTGTTCCGCATGAATCTCCTGGGTGCCAAGGTGCATCCGGTCACCGCCGGCAACGGCACGCTCAAGGACGCCATGAACGAGGCGCTGCGCGACTGGGTGACCAATGTCGAGAACACCTATTACATGATCGGCACCGCCGCCGGCCCGCATCCCTATCCGGCCATGGTGCGCGACTTCCAGTCGGTGATCGGCATCGAGACCCGCGAACAGATCCTCGCCGTCGAGGGCCGCCTGCCCGACGTGGTGGTCGCCGCCGTCGGCGGCGGGTCCAATGCCATCGGCATCTTCCATCCCTTCCTCGACGATCCGAGCGTCGAGATCGTCGGCGTCGAAGCCGGCGGCCATGGGCTGGACGTCTACAACGGCCACGCCGCCTCGCTGAACGGCGGTCGTCCGGGCGTGCTGCATGGCAACCGCACCTATCTGCTGCAGGATGACGACGGCCAGATCCTCGAAGGCCATTCGATCTCCGCCGGCCTCGACTATCCGGGCATCGGCCCCGAGCACTCCTGGCTCAAGGAAAGCGGCCGCGCCCGCTATGTGCCGGCCACCGACACCGACGCGCTCGAAGCCTTCAAGCTGCTGACCCAGATCGAAGGCATCATCCCGGCGCTCGAATCGGCGCATGCCATCGCCGAGGCGATCCGCCTCGCGCCGACACGCGGCAAGGACGAGATCATCGTCGTCAACCTCTCGGGCCGCGGCGACAAGGATGTCTTCACCGTCGGCAAGATTCTCGGCTTCGATCTGTGAGTATGCCCATGCGTCCCGTTACCCGTATCGATGCCCGTCTTGCCAAGCTGAAGGCCGAAGGCCGCGCGGCGCTCGTCACCTTCGTCACCGCCGGCGATCCGAACTATGACACCTCGCTTGAGATCCTGAAGGCGCTGCCGGGCGCCGGTGCCGACATCATCGAGTTCGGCATGCCCTTCTCCGACCCCATGGCCGAGGGCCCGCCGATCCAGGCGGCGACGCTGCGCGCGCTCGGCAATGGCCAGACCATGGCGAAGACGCTGGAGATGGTCCGCGCCTTCCGCGCCGGTGACAACGAGACGCCGATCGTTCTGATGGGCTATTACAATCCCATCTATATCTACGGCGTGGAGCGTTTCCTCACCGATGCCAAGACCGCTGGCGTCGACGGCCTGATCGTCGTCGACCTGCCGCCGGAAGAAGACGAGGAGCTTTGCGTTCCCGCCCTCGCCCATGGCGTCAGCTTCATCCGCCTGGCGACGCCGACCTCCGACGACAAGCGCCTGCCGGCGCTGATCCGCAATACCTCCGGCTTCATCTACTATGTCTCGGTGCTGGGCGTGACCGGGGTCAAGAGCGCGGCGGCCACCGATGTGGCCGAGGCGGTGGAGCGCATCCATCGCCATTCCGACCTGCCCGTCATGGTCGGTTTCGGCGTCAAGACCGGTGATCAGGCCAAGGCGATCGCAGCCAAGGCCGAAGGCGTGGTGGTGGGATCGGCACTGGTCAACGCCGTACGCGACAGCCTTGAGGACGGCAAGCCAACGGGCCGCACGGTGAGCGCCGTGACCGACCTCGTCCGCGAGCTGGCGGCCGGCGTGCGCGCAGCCCGCGCCTGATCCACTCGGGAAGACAAGATATTTCGCGCGGGGGCTTCGGCCCCCGTTTTCGTTTGCGTGGGGATGCACATGGCATGCTCCAGGGAAGTCTTCCCGAGTTCACGGACCCAAGACAGGATGTGATCGAAGTAATGCACTGAGGCTAAATGCAGACCTGTGGACAGGACTCCGTTTCCTCAAAACTCGCTCACCTTATTGTGAATCCCGGTCCGGAAATTGCCTTAGTTTAGCCGCGGCGCATTTTCATGCTTCACGCATGAAAATACTGAATCTTTTCGCCGCTCTGGCGCTCAGCACCCTCATGTGGTTTGGCATTGCGGCCGTCGTCCGCGGCATGTGGCACGACGTGCGAATCGCCGAGTCGCAGTCCGCAGTCCATCCCGGCTAGAAGCCTCTCCGCCAACCGGCGAACAGGCTGGCGCCGTCGTCCGGTCATGGCGCCACCGTGACCCGGCTCTCCATCCGCCAGGCCCGGGGCAGGTGATGCACGGTGCCGGTCAGCCGTACCACCGCCTTGAGGCGAATGTCGCCACTCGATGCGCCGATCATCAGCTCGAAGTCGCCGGGTTCGACGATGCGACCGCCCTCCGGTCCGGTGAAGTTGAGCATGTCGGTCGGCACGGTCATGGTCACCTGCCGCGCCGCGCCCGCTTCGATCTCGACGCGGCCGAAGGCCTTGAGTTCCTTGACCGGACGAACCACCGACGCCAGCACATCGCGCATATAGAGCTGCGGCACCGCCACGCCCTTGCGCGCTCCGACATTGCGAATGGTGAAGCTGACCACCACCTCGCCGCTGCGGCAATCCACCAGGGGATCAGCGAGCGTCAGGTCTTCATAGGCGAAATCGGTGTAGGAGAGACCGTGCCCGAAGGGATAGCGGCTGCCGAAATGCAAGGCCACCGGCGTGCCGGAACTCTTGAACTTGTGATTATAGAAATAGGGCACAGCGCCGACGGAGCGGGGCACGGAGACCGTCAACCGGCCGGAGGGTTCCACCCGGCCGGTCAGCACGTCGGCGAGTGCCGTTCCCCCTTCCTGGCCGCCGAAGAAGGCCATCACCTGGGCTGCCAGCTGGTCTTCAAGACCGCCGAGATTGTAGGGGCGACCATTCGTCTGGACCACGATGACGGGCTTGCCGGTGGCCACCACGGCCTCGAGGAGCTGCCGTTGCACGCCTGGCAGCTCCAGCGTCTCCACGTCCGACCCTTCACCGACCGTGCCGGCCTGGAACAGGCCCGAGAGGTCGCCGACGCAGACGATGGTCACGTCCGAGGCTGCGGCCGCGGCCACGGCCTCGGGGATCAGATCGAGCCGGGTCGACAGACCGCTCTGCTTGCGCTGCAGCGCTGCGGCATCGGGCACGTCGCCGGGGAAGACCGGAGCGCCGGACGAGCGCTGTTCGAGGATGTGGCAGCCCTTGGCATAGGTGACCTTGTTGGCGCCCAGGAGATCGCGGAAGGCGGCATATGGCGTGCGCACATTGCTGGCTGCTTCCATCTGGTCCGAAAGGATCAGATGGACTGGGAAGGTGTAATCGCCGAGCAAGGCCAGCGGATCGTCGGCGGTCGGCCCGATCATGGCGATGGTCTCGTGACCCTTGAGCGGCAGGATGCCGTTGTTGTCGAGAATGGTCACGGCCTGTTCGGCCACCTTGCGCGCCGTCGCCACCGCCGACGGGGTCTCAAGGACAATGGCGCCCTCGTCGGCATAGGGCTTTTCAAAGAGGCCAATGCGGACCTTTTCCGTGAGCACGCGGCGGACGATCTCGTCGATGGTCTCGAGCGTGATTTCGCCGCGATCGAGCGCGGTCTTGAGATGCTGGGCGCAGTCCTCACCCGGCAGCTCGATGTCGAGGCCGGCATTGAAGGAGAGCGCCGCGGCGGCGGCCCTGTCCTCGGCGATGCCATGGTGGGTGGCAAGCAGGGTGACGCCGATATAGTCGGCGACGATCAGACCGTCGAAGCCCCAGTCCTCGCGCAAGACCTTGGTGAGCAGATGCCGCGAGGCATGGCAGGGTTCATTGTCGATGTCGTGATAGGCCGGCATCACCGAACCGGCGTTGGCAAGCTTCACGGCCATCTCGAAGGGCAGGAGGAAGATGTCGTTGAGTTCGCGCCAGCCCAGATGCACCGGCGCGTGATTGCGGCCACCCTCGGAGAAGGAATGGCCGACATAGTGCTTCAGCGTGGCCAGAAGATCGCGCTTCTCGCCCTGCAGGCCGCGCACATAGCGGCTGGCCAGTACGCCCACCAGATAGGGATCTTCGCCGAAGGTCTCCTCTGTGCGGCCCCAGCGGGCGTCGCGCGCCACGTCGAGCACCGGCGCGAGCCCCTGGTGACAGCCGATGGCGCGGGCTTCGAGACCGATGTGACGGCCCACCTCCTCGATGAGGTCGGGATTGAAGGTGGCGCCGAAGGCGAGCGCCGAGGGGAAGAGCGTGCCACCGCGAGCCATGATGCCGGTCAGGCATTCCTCGTGGCTCATCACGGGAATGCCGTGCCGTGTCTCCTCCACGAGCACCTTCTGCAAGGCATTGAGCGCGCGAACGCCCGGTTTGGGATCGACCACATGGGTGCCGAGCGGACGCGTGATCTGGCCGAGACCGTTCAGCAGTCGCTGGCGCAGATGGGCGGGGTCGGTGGAGCCGATGAAGGCATCGTCGCGAACCTTGTGGTCGCCATCTTCCGAGAGAATCAGCCAGAGGGCGTGCATCTGCGCGATCTTCTCGTCGAGAGTCATGCGGACGAGGAGATCGTCGACGCGGGCTTCGACGGCGCGGGTGGGGTCCTTGTAGAGCGGCAGCATGGCGCAGTTTCCTGAAGGGAGGTGGGCGCGGTCGACGGGACCGGTCGAGGCCGCCGCGCACGGCGAGAGCAGGATGGGGCTAACGTTAGCGCTAACGTTACAGGTCGTCAATTGCCGCTGCGGTTGCGCCTGGCACCCGCGAAGGGGCGCATTTGAGCCGTTGTGCCGGCAGCGCAGGCGCGTTAATGCAGGTTGAGCCCGATAACGTGGAAGGAACGGCCGCGGTCATGGCGCAAAGCAGAGGTCCGACCCTTGCCGAAGTCGCAAGGATTGCCGGCGTGTCGCTGATGACCGCGTCGCGGGCTGTCAACAATCGGCCCGGCGTGTCGGATGAGAAGCGCGAGGAGATCCTCGGGATCGCCGACGCCATCGGCTATGTGGCCAATCGGGCGGCGCAGAAGCTGTCCGGCGGGCGAACGCATGTGATCGGCGTCATCGCGCAGCTGCACACCCCGTTCACCAGCGATCTCGTGCTCGGCATCGGCAGCGCGGCGCGGGCGGTAGGCCATGAAATGCTGGTTTACTCGCTGCCCGATGAAGGCCGTCGGCCGCCGGACAGCGTCGTCGACCTGCTGCATCAGGTCGCCGATGGCGTGATCGTCATCCTGCCCTACGCGTCGGACTATCTCACCAATCTCTCGCGCTCGCATATCCCGATCGTCACCATCGAGGCGGGAGAGACGGCGGAGTTCCCGACGGTCGCCGCCGACAACTATCACGGCGCGGCGCAGGCGATCCGGCATCTGCACGACCTCGGCCACCGGCGCATCGGCTTCATTACCGGCAATGAGCGGCTTGCCTCGGCACGCGACCGCCATCGCGCCTTTGTGGACCTGCGCCACCAGCTCGGGCTCGACGCCGACGACGACCTCGTTGCCATGGGCGACTTCACGCAGCGGGGCGGCTTCGTCGCGGCAGAGCGCCTCATGGCCCTTGCATCGCGACCGACCGCCATTTTCGCGGCCAATGACGCACAGGCACTCGGCGCCATGACGGCGATCCGGCAGGCAGGCTTGAGCGTCCCGCAGGACATTTCGCTGATCGGCTTCGACGACATCCTGCTGGCGGCACAGATGCACCCGCCGCTGACCACCATACGCCAGCCGCTGGCGCAGATGGCCCGCGCCGCCATCAAGCTGTTGCTGACCCTGGTGGCCAAGGGCGAGCCGCCCGCGACCCCGATCACCCTGCCGACGCAACTGATCGTGCGCGAAACGACGGCGCCGCCCCGCGCTTGATCGGCGTTACGGGGACTTGTTCACCGGAAATCTCCGTTGATCCCCCTGGCAAGCATGGAATGGCCATATCAGAAAGTAGCAATCGGCAGCCCTTGACGACCCAATTTTTGGAACAAGCCTTCCATTTTTCCCTGTCATATTTCACTTTCAGTCCATTCCGGCGGGGCCCTCGCACTTTGATCAAGGCCCTGGGCATGAGCGAACCGCGCCACACGGGCACCTTGCCAGACAATTTGCGCCCGCAAAGAATGCTCTACCGTCGAGCAAGGAAAGATGAGTTTTACCGACAACTGTCGCAGGAGCCAGAAGGTCGAGCGTCGCGGCCCGGAGTCTGCGGTCGGCGCCAAGGACTCGCGGCCAATACTGCATGGAAGCCGGACTCCGGCTGCGGGAATTACACTCACGACAACATCTTTTATATCTGATATATCACATATATTCTATGAATCTTTTCTTTGTAAATCTCATCTTCTGCTGACCCTACTACTGAGCAGGAACCTTCTGCCGACTCACCGGCATTCCCTCCCGCGTGGGCGGCCGATCATCCTGGCGACGGTCGAATTTGCCCCCATGAACGCGACAACGACTCTGCCTTCCGCCAAATTCCCCCTTGACCCATCCGATTAAAATAGAATATTTGTTCTGATATTGTTTGACGACGACTTTTTTGTTGCATTGCGGAGATGGTGCAACAGGAAACGTGCGGGGATGGCGGTGGAGGCCGGTGCCCTGCGCTTTGGAGAGGATCCGGATTTTTACGGGGTGCGAACCGGACACCCCTTGTGGAGGAGAGAACATGAAGAAGCTTTTCCTGACGTCCGCACTGGCCCTCGTCCTGTCGACGGCCGCCCATGCCGAAACGATCGGCGTGTCCATGGCCCTGTTCGACGACAACTTCCTGACCGTTCTGCGCAACGGCATGATCGACTATGCCAAGACGCTCGACGGCGTCACGCTGCAGGTGGAAGACGCCCAGAATGACGTCTCCAAGCAGCAGAGCCAGATCCAGAACTTCATCGCCTCGGGCGTGACCGCCATCGTGGTCAATCCGGTCGACACCGACGCCACCGAAGCCATGTCCAAGCTGGCTGCCGACGCCGGCATCCCGCTCGTCTACGTCAACCGCCAGCCGGTCAACGTCGACACGCTGCCCGACAAGCAGGCCTTCGTTGCCTCGAACGAAGCCGAGTCCGGCACGCTCGAAGCTCAGGAAGTCTGCAAGCTGCTCGGTGGCAAGGGCAAGGCCGTGGTGATGATGGGCGAACTGTCCAACCAGGCGGCGCGCATGCGCACCCAGGACGTCCATGACGTCTTCAAGACCGACGCCTGCAAGGGCATCGAGATCGTTGAAGAGCAGACCGCCAACTGGCAGCGCACCCAGGCGTCCGACCTGATGACCAACTGGCTGTCGGCCGGTCTCGAGTTCGATGCCGTCATCGCCAACAACGACGAAATGGCTGTCGGTGCCGTTCAGGCGCTCAAGGCCGCTGGCCGCGACATGAAGACCGTCGTGGTGGGTGGTGTTGACGCCACGCAGGACGCGCTTGCCGCCATGAAGGCCGGCGATCTCGACGTGACCGTGTTCCAGAACGCCGCCGGCCAGGGCCGTGGCGCGCTCGACGCTGCTCTGAAGTTCGCCAAGGGCGAGACGGTCGACAAGAAGGTCTACATCCCCTTCGAACTCGTCACGCCGGAAAACGTCGACAAGTACATCACCAAGAACTGATCCGTCTTCGTCTGGGGCAAGCGGGTGCCAGCCATCCGCTTGCGACCGGAAGACGTCCCGACCGGACGGCAACATCCGATCGGGAGAGACTGCACAGACAAGTCAGGGCGCGGCGGGCCAACCGGCGGCGCGGCGCCCTTTGACCTTGAATGCAGAGACGTTTCGCGCCGGGCGCCAAGGGTTGCCCCCGGACGCCAACTTGCCAGGACCATCAGGGGGTCGAGATGACCATCAGCCCGTCGACCATGGCGGCCGTGCGCGCCAGCGGCGCCATTCCCAACGCCGAATTCCTGCTCACCGTCGAAGGCGTCCGCAAGGAGTTTCCAGGCGTCGTTGCCCTGGATGACGTGCAGTTTCGCCTCAAGCGCGGCACGGTGCATGCGCTGATGGGCGAGAACGGCGCGGGCAAATCGACGCTGATGAAGATCCTCGCCGGCATCTACCATCCCGACAAGGGCGAGGTGCGCCTCAAGGGCCAGGTGATCCGCCTGCAATCGCCGCTCGACGCGCTGGAAAACGGCATTGCCATGATCCATCAGGAACTCAACCTGATGCCCTTCATGACAGTGGCCGAAAACATCTGGATCCGGCGCGAGCCGCTCAACAAGTGGGGCTTCGTCGACCACCGCGAGATGTACCGGCGCACGGCTGCCCTGTTCGAGCGCCTGCATATCTCCATCGATCCGGGCATCGAAGTGCGCCAGCTGTCGGTGGCCAATCGCCAGATGGTCGAGATCGCCAAGGCGGTCTCCTATGATTCCGACGTGCTGATCATGGACGAGCCCACTTCGGCGCTGACCGAGCGCGAGGTGGAACATCTGTTCCGCATCATTCGCGACCTGCGCGCCCAGGGCATCGGCATCGTCTACATCACCCACAAGATGAACGAGCTGTTCGAGATCGCCGACGAATTCTCGGTGTTCCGTGACGGCCGCTACATCGGCACCCATGCCTCCAAGGACGTGACGCGCGACGACATCATCCGCATGATGGTGGGTCGCGAGATCACGCAGATGTTCCCCAAGGAGATCGTGCCGATCGGCGACGTGGTGCTTTCGGTGAAGGACCTCTGCCTTGACGGCGTGTTCCGCGACGTGAGCTTCGAGGTGCGCGCCGGCGAGATCCTCGGCGTCGCCGGTCTGGTCGGCTCGGGCCGCTCGAACGTGGCCGAAGCGTTGTTCGGCGTCACGCCGGCCAGCTCCGGCACCATCACGCTCAACGGCCAGCAACTGAGCATCAACAAGCCGTCCGACGCCATCCGCAACCACATGGCCTTCCTCACGGAAGACCGCAAGGATACCGGCTGCCTGCTGCTGCTCAGCGTGCTCGACAACATGCAGGTGTCGATCCTGCACGACAACAGCTACGTCAAGAATGGCTTCGTCGAGGAACGGCGCGTCGCCACCGCCTGTACGGAGATGGCACAGAAGCTGCGTGTCAAGACGCCCAACCTGGCCGAGCCGGTGCAGAACCTCTCCGGCGGCAATCAGCAGAAGGTGCTGATCGGTCGCTGGCTGCTGATCAATCCCAAGGTGCTGATCCTCGACGAGCCGACGCGCGGCATCGACGTGGGCGCCAAGGCGGAAATCCACCGTCTCGTCACCGAACTCGCCCGACAAGGCGTCGCCATCATCATGATCTCCTCGGAAATGCCCGAGGTGCTCGGGATGAGCGACCGCATCATGGTCATGCACGAGGGCCGGGTCACCGGCTTCGTCGATCGGGCCGACGCCACTCAAGTGAAAATCATGGATCTGGCCGCTCGCTGACGGCGCGACCGCAGCGAAAGGCAAAGGAGGATACAATGTCCGCCAACACGGCATCGACAACACCGTCTTCGACGAAAGCCACGACGAAGAAGCGCCTGCCGCCGGAAGTCAGCATTCTCCTGGTGCTGGCCGGCATCGCGCTGGTCTACGAGGCGCTGGGCTGGATGTTCATCGGGCAGAGCTTCCTCATGAACTCGCAGCGCCTGACCATCATGATCCTGCAGGTGTCGGTGATCGGCATCATCTCGGTGGGTGTGACGCAGGTGATCATCACCGGCGGCATCGACCTGTCGTCGGGCTCGGTGGTGGGCATGACGGCGATGATCTGCGCCTCCTTCGCCCAGTCGTCCACTTGGGCACGCGCACTCTATCCCTCGCTCACCGACCTGCCGGCGATCGTGCCGATCCTGGTCGGCCTGCTCATCGGTCTCCTGGTCGGCATGGTAAACGGCTGGCTGATCAGCTTCACCAAGATCCCGCCCTTCATCGCCACGCTGGGCATGATGGTGTCGGCGCGCGGCGTGTCCAAGTGGTACACCAAGGGTCAGCCGGTATCCGGTCTCACCGACAGCTTCAACTTCATCGGCACCCATGCCTGGCCGGTGGTGGTGTTCCTGATCGTCGCCGCCATCTTCCACGTGGCACTGCGCTACACCCGCTATGGCAAGTTCACCTATGCCATCGGCGCCAATGTGCAGGCGGCGCGCGTGTCGGGCATCGACGTCGACAGGCATCTGATCAAGGTCTATGCCATCGCCGGCTTGCTTTCGGGCCTCGCCGGTGTCGTGACCACCGCCCGCGCCCAGACGGCGCAGGCCGGCATGGGCATGTCCTATGAACTGGACGCCATCGCCGCGGCAGTCATCGGCGGCACCTCGCTCAACGGCGGCGTCGGGCGCATCACCGGTACGGTGATCGGCACCGTCATCCTTGGCGTCATGATGTCGGGCTTCACCTTCCTGCGCGTCGACGCCTATTACCAGGAGATCGTCAAGGGCGTGATCATCGTCGCCGCCGTGGTGACCGACGTCTATCGCCAGAAGAAGCGCACCAAGGTCTGATCGACCCCAGGCGTCGGCTGGCCACGGCCGGCGCCTCTCCCCTTGCAGGCGCCGGCGACGCGCCGCCCCAATCCCCCATCTCCGCGCGGAATTTCCATCATGAAGACGATCGGCATCGGTCTCATCGGCACCGGCTACATGGGCAAGTGCCATGCGCTCGCCTGGACCGGCGTGGCGGCCACCTTCGGAGAGACGCTGCGCCCCCGCCTCGTGCATCTGGCCGAGGTGAACGCCGACCTTGCCCACACCAAGGCGACCGAGTTCGGCTTTGCGCGCTCGAGCGGCGACTGGCGGGCGCTGATCGCCGACCCCGAGGTGGATGTGGTCTCGGTGACCACGCCCAACGCCTTCCACGCGGACATGGCGATTGCCGCCTTGCAGGCGGGCAAGCATGTGTGGTGCGAAAAGCCCATGGCCACCGCGCTTGCCGACGCGGCGCGCATGCGTGAGACGGCGCGGGCCAGCGGGCGGATTGCCGTGCTTGGCTACAACTATATCCAGAACCCGACGGTCCGGCAGATCGAGGCCCTGATCGCCGGTGGGGCCATCGGTACGGTCAACCATATCCGCATCGAGATGGATGAGGATTTCATGGCCGACGCCGAGGCGCCGTTCAACTGGAAGAACGAGGCGGCCTCCGGCTATGGCGCGCTCGACGACTTCGCCGTGCATCCGCTGTCACTGATGACGCGTTTTCTGTCGCTGCCCTCCGAGGTGCTGGCGGACATGTCGCGCCCGGTGGCAAGCCGTCCCCTGGCCGACGGCAGCCGGCGCGCCGTCGAGACCCATGATATCGCCAATGTGCTCCTGCGCTTTCCCGGCGGGGCCAGCGGCGTTCTCACCGCCAACCGCGCCGCCTGGGGCCGCAAGGGCCGCATCTTCGTGCAGATCTTCGGGTCGGCCGGCACCCTGCATTTCGACCAGGAACGCGGCAACGAGTTCAATCTCTATCTGGCCAAGGGCGATCCGGCGACGCAAGGCTTCCGCACCGTGCTGCTCGGGCCGCAACATGCGCCCTATGATCGCTTCATTCCCGCGCCCGGCCATGGGCTCGGCTTCAACGATCTGAAGGTGATCGAGGCGCATGAACTCATCCGCGCGCTCAACGGCGACGCCGACGCCCGCGTGATCGACTTCGAGACGGGGCTCGCCATCGAAGGCTGCGTGCACGCCATGGCCAAGTCCCATGCGGATGGCCGCTGGACCCCGACCGGCGCCTGACCCTGGCGCAGGTGCGGTTCCCTCCCTGAAAGCGAACTCCTTGCCCCTTCAGGCGCTGCGACCATCGGGTCGCGGCGCCTGTCTGCATGGGCAGGCGCAGCGGCCGCGCCTCGGGGATCTCGGGGCATAGTGACAAACCCGGATGGCCGCGAATCCAATCGAAATACAATATTCATTCCAAAATTATTTGGATACAATCCGTTCATTCCATTTTCGGCCCAATCCAGTCGGCCGAACCTCATGCGGGAGGCAAGAGATGAACGTGATGGTTCCCAGAAATCAGGTCGCCGGCATCGCCCGTCTGCGCTATTGCGTCGACAACGAATGGCGGCTTTCCACCACCGACACCTACATGCCGGTGATGAATCCCTCGACCGGCCAGCAGATCGCCGAGACGCCCTGCTGCACCCAGGCCGAGGTGGACGCCGCCGTTGCAGCCGCCGACGCGGCCTTCCCCGGCTGGGCCGATACGCCCATTCCCACCCGCATCCAGCTGATGTTCCGCTTCAAGCAGCTGCTGGACGCCCATCTCGACGAGCTCACCGACCTGCTGGCCACCGAGAACGGCAAGGTTCTGGCTGAAGCGCGCGGCGATGTGCTGAAAGCCATCGAAGTGGTCGAATGCGCCTGCTCCACCCATTACCTGATGCAGGGCGATACCTGCATGAACGTCTCGCCGGGCTATGACACCGTCTCCTATCGCGAGCCGCTGGGTGTCTTCGCCGCCATCGCGCCTTACAACTTCCCGGCCATGATCCCCATGGGCTGGATGATCCCCTTCGCCATCACCACCGGCAACACCGTGGTGCTGAAGGCGGCGTCCATGGTGCCGCAGACCGCCATGCGCATGCTGGAACTGTTGATCGAGGCGGGCCTGCCCAAGGGCGTCGTCAACATCGTCACCTGCTCGCGCGTCGAGGCCGACAGCCTCCTGGTCAATCCGGCCATCAAGGGCGTCTGCTTCGTCGGCTCCACCTCCGTCGGCCAGCATATCTACAAGACCGCCGCCGGCGCTGGAAAGCGCGTGCAGGCGCTGACCGAAGCCAAGAACCACGCCTTGGTGCTTGAGGACTGCGTGCTGGAACGCTCGGTGCGCGGCATCATCAACTCGACCTATGGCTGCGCCGGCCAGCGCTGCATGGCCTTGCCGGTCGTCTGCGTGCAGGAGTCCATCGCCGACGAGTTCGTCGCCCTGCTCACCAAATTTGCCCGCGAACTCAAGCTCGGACCGGCCTATCTTGCCGATTCGCAGCTCGGGCCGGTGATCTCGGCGGCGCAGAAGGTGTCGATCGAGAAGGCGATCCAGCGCGGCGTCGATGAAGGCGCGCACCTGGTACTCGACGGCCGCGGCGTCAAGGTGCCTGGCCATGAGGGTGGCTACTATGTCGGTCCGACGGTCTTCGACCATGTGAAGGCCGGCATGTACGTGGGCGACGAGGAAATCTTCGGACCGGTGACGTCGATCAAGCGCGTCAAGGACTTCGAGGAAGGCCTCGCCATCATGAATGCCAACCGTTTCGCCAACGGTTCGTGCATCTACACCACGTCCGGCCGCAAGGCGCGCGAGTTTGCCAAGCGCACGCATGGCGGCATGGTGGGCGTCAACGTCGGCATTCCCGTGCCCTTCTCCATCTTCCCCTTCTCGGGCCACAAGCAGTCCTTCTTCGGCGACCTGCATACGCTCGGCAAGGATGGCGTCGCCTTCTTCACCGAGACCAAGTCGGTCACCTCCGTCTGGTTCTCCGAGGAAGACGCCAAGCAGAAGGTCAGCACCTGGGACGGCACGCTGACGCGCAGCTGATCACGCCCCCCGCTCCCGGGGGCTTCCGGCACCGCCGCAGGCTGCGTTTTCCCGTGCGGCCCTCCCGGCGGCGGTGCCGGCCTTACAGTGTCGGCTCGCCGCAATTCTCGCGGAAATGCAGCCGAAACTCGCTCCGGCGGGCGGGGGGCTCCGGCCCGTCGCCCGCCTTTGCCGTTTCGATCAGCCGGCGCAGGGCGCTCGCCGCCTGCAGGTCCGGGTCCTGATCGATCACCATGGCCAGGCGGCCCGCCAAAAGGGCGTGGCGGTGATTGTCGGAGAGCTCGTGGGTGATCCACACCACGCGGCCCTCAGGATCATAGCGCTCCAGTGCCTTGAGGATGCCGGCCGACCCTTCGCCCGAATTGTAGATGCCCACCACGTCGCCCTGCGTCAGGGCCGCGCTCACCGCCTGATAGCAGGCGGTGTCGTCGTCATGGGTCTCGATCGGTCGTTGGGTGGCGGCAAGGCCGGGGAAGGCCGTGAGCACGTCGCGGCAGCCGGCCACGCGGCGCAGATGCGCCTCCCAGGTATCGCCACCGCTCAGGAACAGGATGCGCCCGGAAGTCCGGATGAAGCGACCGAGGATCAGCCCTGCCGTCCGGCCGGCTAGGTAATTGTCGATGCCGTGATAGCTGACGCCCTCAAGGCCTGCGAGCTGTGACATCACGGCGGCGATCGTCTCGCCGCGCCTTGCCGCTTCGGTCAGGGCCGCGCGCACCGGCGCGGTGTCGGGGGCAGCGATCACCAGACCGTGCCGGCGATAGGCTGGCTCCAGGATGGCGCGCAGCAGCGCCTTCTCGTCGCTCTGCCGGAAGATGCGCCGATGCAGCACGAAGCGCTTGTCGAGAAAGGCGGAAGCCTCGGCGAAGGCCCGTCCCAGACGCTGGAAAAACGGCGTCCGGTTATCGGGCAGAAGAATGTCGAGATGCACCAGCGAATGGTCGGTGCGCGGCAGGAGGCGCGGTACACCCAGCCGTTCGGCGGCGGCGATCACGCGCACCCGCACCGCCTCGGACACGCTGTCGCGCTCGTTGAGCACGCGGTCGACGGTGGAGACGCTGACGCCGGCCTCGCGGGCAATCTCGACGAAGCGCGGCGCGCGCTTGCGACGCAGTCCCTCAGTCATGGGCAATCTCCGATTTCCGCCTGTGCAAGCAATCAGCTTGACGATAAATCGTCAACTCCCCATGAGGTAACCGGGACCGGCTGCGCTAGCTTTTGCGCCAATCAGAAGCTGGAGGAAACAATGTCAGCACCTTCGATCAAGTTCGGCTTCAACCACATGGTCTGCCCGGCGCTCAGCCCGGACGATTTTCTGAAGGCGGCCGTCGCTCTCGGCGCCAGTGCGGTGGAACTGCGCAACGACATCGGCGTCAACAGCGTCACCGACATGGCCGCCGCGCGCGAGATCGGCGCCAAGGCACGCGATCTCGGGCTCGAGATCCGCACCATCAACGCGCTCTATCCCTTCAACGTCTGGACGCCGGAGCTGGCGGCCAAGGCGGTATCCATGGCCCAGCTGGCGCAAGCCTGCGGCGCGACAGGGCTTGTCATGTGCCCGCTCAACGAGGGCCGCCTGCTGGAGGACAATCTGGAAAAGACCGCCGGACTGCACGCTTCGCTCGCCGGCATTGCCAGGATCCTCAGGGACTTCGGCCTCAAGGGTTTTGTCGAACCCTTGGGCTTCCCCTTCTCGTCGATGCGCTTCAAGGCGACGGCGCTCGCCGCCATCGACGAACTGGGGCTGTCGGGGCTCTACAGTCTCGTGCACGACACCTTCCACCACACCGGCGCCGGCGAGGCCGATCTCTTCCCGGCTCGCACCGGACTCGTGCATATCTCCGGCCTCGAGGATCCCGCCATCAGCTTCGCCGACATGCTGGACGGCCATCGCGTGCTGGTCGGCCCCAAGGACCGGCTCGGCAACATCGGCCAGCTCAAGGCGCTCTATGCCGGCGGCTTTGACGGCATCGTCTCCTTCGAGCCCTTCGCCAGGGAAGTCCACGATCTGCCCGACCCGATCGCCGCGGTGCGCGCGAGCATGGACCATGTGCGTCAGGCCTTGTCCAGCTGACGGCGTGAGGCGGACTAAAGCCGGTAGAGATCCGGCCGCCGTTCCGTCAGATACTCGCTCTCGGCCCTGGCGCGGCTGATCTCGGCGCGATCGAGATCGGCGATCAACAGCGCTTCGGCAGGGCCGGCCCGCGCGAGATCATTGCCGTCGGGGCCGGCGATCACCGATCCGCCGTGGTAGCTGCAGGCGCCTTCCTCGCCGCAGAGGTCGGCATAGGCGACGAAGAGACTGTTTTCGAGCGCGCGCGTCCCGATCATGCGTCCGGAGATGCTGTAGGAGATCGGCGCGCGCGGCAGGGCGGTCGGCACCAGCACCAGTTCGGCGCCAGCCAGCGCCAGGCTGCGCACCGTCTCGGGGAACTCCACATCGAAGCAGATGAGAAGACCGATGCGCCAGCCGCGGTAGTCGAACACCTGCGCTGGGTCGGACGACGGCTGAAAAGCCGCCTTCTCCTGCGGCCCGTAGAGATGGGCCTTGCGATAGAGCTGCAGGCTGCCGTCGGCGCCGGCGAAAACGGCGCTGTTGTAGACGACGTCCCCCGATCGCTCGGGAAAGCCCGCGACAATGGCAAGGCCGAGGCGACGCGCAAGCGCCCGCAGCCGCTCCACCATGGGGCCGTCGGCCGGCTCGGCGATGGCCGCAAAGCGATCTGCCAGCGCATAGCCGGTCAGCGCCAGCTCAGGTGTCAGGAGGAGATCGGCGCCCATGGCGACGGCTGCCGTTGCCGCCGCCTCGATCTTGGCGAAGTTGCCCTCGATGTCGGCGGACAGGGGCTGCATCTGCAGGGCGGCGATCTTCATTCGGGCTCCTCTGCGCCCCATGGAAGCGGGCGGATCGACAGGATCGCCAATCCGCCCGTCAAAGTCGAGCACAGCGCGCTTTCAGAGCATACATTCAGCCCCTGGAGCGCTTTCCAATCAGGTGGAATCACCTGATCGCCAAGAAATCGCTCCAGACTCAATAGTTAGGGCAGCCGCTTTTCGATCATGTTGTTTCAACATGATCGGCGGATGCCCTGGAGGCCAGGTAGGCGCGCCAGCCGCCGAAGGCGGTGATGTCGGTGGCCCCATCAAGCGCTGCGGGTTCGCAGACGAAGCCCTTGACCGTGCTGCCGTCGGCCAGTTCCACCGAGCCGATGGCGAGGGGGCACGGCACCAGCGCGGTGAAGCTGCCGAAGGCGGCGGCATCGAGCGCATAGACCTCCACCTCGATGCCTTCGCCCGCAAAGCCGGGCGTCGCCACGAGGCCCGGCTTGGGCGGCGTGGTGTTGGCAAGTGCGTGGAGCTTGTAGTGCGGCGCCGTGCGGGTGCGGGCGATGAGTTCGGCCTTGCGCTCGGCGAGCTGACCGTGCAGCGGCTGGCCTGCGAGATGGGCGCCGACCACGGCGAGCGCGATGCGGTCATGGCTGGGTTCGGCGAGCGCGGCCCCGAGGGGACGGCGCGTCTTGCCGGAGGTGGGCTCCAGCGTCCGATGCAGCCGGTCTGCCAGAGCGGCGATGGCGTCGTCGCTGAAGGCGGGGCCGACCAGCATCACGCCGAAGGCAAGACCGGCGCTTGTGAAGCCGGCCGGGACGGCAATGGCCGCAAAATCCAGCAGATTGCAGAAATTGGTGTAATGGCCGAACTCGCTGTTGCGCTTGATCGGCTCGGCCAGCATGTCGGCCACCGTGTGGATGGTCGGCGAGGTCGGCAGCAGCATGACGTCCATCCGGCCCCATTCGGCCTCGGACAGGCGGGCATAGCGGGCGAGCTCATACTGGCCGCGGAAGGCGTCGACCGCGCTCATGCCGCGCGCGCCCTCTACGATGGCCCGAACGGTCGGGTCCATGCTCTCGGGCTTCTCCGTGGCAAAGGCCTCGATAGCGGCGAGGCGCTCGGCGACCCAGGGACCGCCGTAGAGCAGCTTGGCGGCGTCGCGGAAGGGGGCAAAGTCGATCTCGACGATGTCGGCACCGAGCGCGGCCATGGCGGCGAGCGCCTTGTCATAGAGCGCGGCATAGGCGGCATTGCCGTAGAATTCGCGCTGGTCCTGTCGCGGCACGCCGACGCGCAGGCGCCCGCCGGGCAGCGCCACCGGTCGCATGGGGCGCGAATAGACGTCCGAAGCGTCGAAGCCCTCGGCGATGCGGCGCAGCACCGTCCCTTCCGCGGCACTGGCGGCGAAGAGGGTAACGCAGTCGACCGACCGGCAGGCCGGCACCACGCCGGTGGTGCTGATGAGCCCCTTGGTCGGCTTGACGCCGACGATGTTGTTGAAGGCGGCCGGCACGCGGCCCGAGCCGGCCGTATCGGTGCCGAGCGAGAAGGCGACGAGGCCTGATGACATGGACACTGCCGATCCCGAACTCGATCCGCCCGACACATAGGCTTCGTCGAACACGCAGCGCGGCGCACCATAGGGCGAACGGCTGCCGTTGAGGCCGGTGGCAAACTGGTCGAGGTTGGTCTTGCCGACGACGATGGCGCCGGCGGCCCGGAGACGGGCCACCACGGTGGCGTCCTCAGCGGGTTCATAGGCATAGTCCGGGCAGGCCGCCGTAGTCGGCAGACCCTTGACGTCGATATTGTCCTTGACCGCGAAGGGCACGCCGAACAGCGGTCCGCGCACCGGGGCGGCGTCAAGGGCGCGCGCCTCGGCAAGAGCCTCCTCGCGTGGACGCAGGGTGATCCAGACCGCGGGATCGGCATAGGCGGCGATGCGGTCATAGGCTTCGGCGATCACGGCTTGCGCCGTGCCACCTGCGGTGATGAAGGCGGCAATGCCCTCAAGGGTCATCTCAAAGGACATGTCAGTCTTGCTCCTCGACAACAAACAGGCGCTGGCCCGCCTGGACGGTCTTGCCCGTCTGGCAAAGCACATCCCGCACCACACCGGTGGCGGGGCTCACCACTTCCATTTCCATCTTCATCGATTCCAGGATCGCCACCACCTGGCCCCGCTCCACCCGGTGACCGGGTTCGGCGAGGATCTTCCAGATATTGCCGGGAATGGGACTATCCACCGACGCAAGGCCCGGCGCCAGGGTTTCGCTGTCGACCGGCGCGCCCGACCCGGCTTCGTCGGACACATAGGCGGCGAGGCCCAGATCGCGCCAGCGCTGGCGCTCCGCCTCGAAAGCGGTCTGCTGCCGGCGCTTGAAGGCGGCGATGCTGCCGGCGTTCTCCGACAGGAAGCGGCGATAATCGGCCAGACGGAAGGTGTCTTCCTCCACCTTCAGCTCGTAGCCGCCATAGGGGAAGGCGTCGCGCGCTTCCAGAAGCTCCACGGCCGAGACGGGGAAGAAGCGGATCTGGTCGAAAAAACGCAACAGCCAGGGCTTGCCGCCCGTAAAGTTGGCGGTCTGGCGATAGGTGTTCCACACCTGCACCGTGCGGCCGACGAACTGGTAGCCGCCCGGCCCCTCCATGCCGTAGATGCACATGTAGGCGCCGCCGATGCCCACTGCGTTCTCCGGCGTCCAGGTACGGGCCGGATTGTATTTGGTGGTGACCAGGCGATGGCGCGGGTCCACCGGCGTTGCCACGGGCGCGCCGAGATAGACGTCGCCGAGGCCGAGCACCAGATAGCTCGCCCCGAAGACGATGTCCTTCACCGCCTGTTCGTCCGCAAGGCCGTTGATGCGGCGGATGAACTCGATGTTGGACGGGCACCAGGGCGCGTCGGGGCGGACGAGTTCCTGATACTTGCGGATGGCCAGCTGCGTCTGCTCGTCGTCCCAGGACAACGGCATATGAATAGTCCGGGTCGGCACCTCGATGGCGTCGACCGGTGGCAGGCTGTTCACCGCGTCGACCAGGATCGAGCGCAGGCGCCGCACCGGCAGGCGGTCGGGATCCACGTGCACCTGCAGCGAGCGTATGCCCGGCGTCAGGTCGAGGATGCCCGGGAGCTTCTCCGCCTTCAGCCGCTCCATCAGTGCGTGAGCGTTGAAGCGCAGCGTCAGATCGAGTTCCAGCGGCCCGAACTCGACGAGGAGATTGTCGTCGCCCGACTGGCGCAGCACCACCTTGTCCTCGCCGCTGCCGAAGTGATCGAGGACCGGATCGTCTTCAGGGGGCCTGACGATGGCGGGGGCCGGCAAGGCGCCGGCCTCGCCGAGCAGCCGTTCCTGCGCCGCCCGCAAGGCGTCGGCGGTGTCCATGTCGATGCGGACAAAGCGCAGGCGATCGCCGGGCTTCAGCTGGCCGATCTTCCAGAGGTCCGCCATGGCGACGGTCACCGGGCAGACGAAGCCGCCAAGCGAGGGGCCGTCGGGGCCGAGGATGATCGGCATGTCACCGGTAAAGTCGAGCGCGCCCACGGCATAGGCGTTGTCGTGGATGTTGGAGGGATGCAGGCCCGCCTCGCCGCCGTCGGTCCGCGCCCACTCGGGCTTGGGGCCGATCAGGCGCACGCCGGTGCGGGCGCTGTTGAAATGCACCTCATATTCGCTGCCGAAGAGCGTGGCGATGTCCGCCTCGGTGAAGAAGTCGGGCGCGCCGTGCGGGCCGATCAGCACCGAGAGCGTCCAGCTGTGGGTCAGGGCCGGACGCGCCGCTTCGGGCCAGACCGGCACGCCGGCGTCGGCGGCGCCCTGTCGGTTGAGCCGCAGCACGTCACCGGTGCGCAGCGTGCCGACACCATGGCCGCCGAATTTGCCCAGCGCGAAGGTGGAGCGGCTGCCGAGATAGCTAGGCGCGTCAAAGCCGTGGCGGACAGCGAGATAGGCGCGGTTGCCGGTACCGACTGCCCGTCCGAAGCTCAGAACCTGTCCGGCGGCAACGGGGATCGCCGTGTGAAGCGGCACGATCGCCTCGTCCAGCGTCGCGGTCATGTCGGCGCCGGTGATGGCGATGACGGTGGCCGCGTTGAAGCGCAGGGTCGGGCCGGTGAGGGTGATTTCCAGCGTCGCCGCATCCAGGGGATTGCCGAGGATGCGGTTGGCGATGCGGTGGCTCAAGGCGTCCATCGGCCCGCTCGGTGGCACGCCGACGTCCCAGTGGCCGATGCGCCCCGGCCAATCCTGCAGGCTCGATTGCGCGCCGGGCGACAGCACGTCGACGGTCTGAGGCGCATAGGGGAAATCGGCAAGCGCGCGGGTGGCGACCTTGCCGCTTTCCAGCATGTCCGAGGCGGCGATGGCCTTGAGATAGTCGAGATTGGTCTCGATGCCGTAGACTTCGGTGGCCTCAAGCGCCGCGCGGAGCTTGCCGAGCGCTTGTGCGCGGTCCGCCCCGGTGACGATGATCTTGGCCAGCATGGGATCGTAGAAGGGCGTCACCTCGGTGCCGCTCTCCACCCAGCCGTCGACGCGTGCGTCGTCAGGGAAACGCACATGGGTGAGCCGGCCCGACGAGGGGCGGAAGCCCTTGCCGGGGTCTTCGGCATAAAGGCGCACCTGGATCGAGGCGCCCCTGGCCGGCGGCACGACCAGCGGGCCGAGCTCGCCGGCCGCCTGGCGCACCATCCAGTCCACGAGATCGACGCCGGTCACCTGTTCGGTGACGCCGTGTTCCACCTGCAGGCGGGTGTTGACCTCCAGGAAATAGAAGGCATCCGCCTGATCGTCATAGATGAACTCCACCGTGCCGGCCGACTCATAGGCGACATGGCGGCCAAGCCGAACCGCCGCCTCCATCAGCGCCGCGCGGGTGGCGGGCGGCAGGTTGGGGGCCGGGGTCTCCTCGACGACCTTCTGATTGCGCCGCTGCAGCGAGCAGTCGCGCTCGCCGAGCGCCACCACATTGCCCGCCCCGTCGCCGAAGATCTGCACCTCGATGTGGCGGGCGCGGTCGACATATTTTTCAAGATAGATGCCGCCGTCCTTGAAATTGCTCTCGGACAGGCGCCGCACGGTCTCGAACAGCGGGCCGAGTTCCGCCTCCGAGCGGCAGAGCTGCAGGCCGATGCCGCCACCGCCGGCGGTGCTCTTGATCATAACGGGATAGCCGATGCGGGCGGCGGCGGACCGGGCCGCAGCGAGATCGGGTAACAGGCCGGTGCCGGGCAACAGCGGCACGCCGCACCTTTCCGCCGCTGCGCGCGCCGTGTGCTTCAGCCCGAAGACCGCCATATGCTCGGCGCGCGGGCCGATGAAGCGGATGCCTTCGGCGGCGAGGCGGGCGGCAAAGCCGGCGTTCTCCGACAGGAAGCCGTAGCCCGGATGCACAGCCTCGGCACCGGTCGCCTTGGCGGCGGCGACGATGGCGTCGATGTCGAGATAGCTTTCCTTGACCGGCGCCGGGCCGATCAGCACCGCCTCGTCGGCCATCAGCCGATGGCGGGCGTGACGGTCGGCCTCCGAATAGACCGCCACCGTGCCGATTCCCATGCGCTTCAGCGTGCGGAAAATACGGCAGGCGATGGCGCCACGGTTGGCGACCATGACCTTGTTGAACATGGCTCGATCCCTTCGCGTCAGGCCGCCGGATCCCACACCATCACTTCAATGGGCGTGGGATTGTAGGCGTTGCAGGGATTGTTGAGCTGGGGACAGTTGGAGATCAGGACGAGCACGTCCATCCTGGCCTGCATCTCCACATATTTGCCCGGTGCCGACAGGCCGTCTTCGAAGGTCAGGCCGCCGTCGGGCGTCACCGGCACGTTCATGAAGAAGTTGATGTTGTGGGCAATGTCGCGCTTGGAAAGCCCCAGGTGATCATTCTCGGCGACGGCCAGCAGCCAGCTGTCGCGGCAGGCGTGCATGGTCTTCTTCTCGAGCGCATAGCGTACCGTATTGCTTTCGGTGGCGCAGGCGCCGCCGAGCGTGTCATGCCGGCCGACGGTATCGGCGACGATTTCCAGCATCTCCCTGCCTTCCTGCGACAGCAGGCGGCTGCCGACGGTCAGGTAGACATTGCCCTGTTCGCGGATGGTATCGACGGCCGAATAGCGCTCGCCCGGATCGCGGGCCGAGAAGAACAGCGTGTCGGCAGCCTGATTGCCTTCAAGGTCGACGATGCGGACGATCTGGCCCGCCTTCACTTCCTCGAGGAAATAGGTGCCGGCGTTGACCACCTTGCGGAAGGTGGCGGTTTCGGGCTGGTAGCGGCTTTCCTTGATCATGGCTCAGCCCTCCGATCCGCAGTTGCACAGGTGATGGATGCGATTGTTCTCAAAGCCGCGGCCGTTCTCGGGGCGGAAGTTGAGGCAGTAGTCGGTGGCAAGCACCGGTTCGGCGCTGAGAAGTTCATAGGCAGTGGGGCGGCGCGGATAGACCGGGCTCGGGTCGAGCGGATGCGGGCAGGTGTGCATCAGCACCAGCGTGTCCATCTCGAAGCGCAACGTCACCTGATCGCCGGCCTTGGAGTTGACGGTATCGTAGACAAGCGTGCCGTCGTCGGCGACGGAGACGCGGGTGAACCAGTTGACGTTGGCGGCGGTGTCGCGACGGGTAAGACCGTATTTGGCCCCTTCCACCAGGAAGCTGTCGTGGCCGTTCTGCGTCCAGTCGTTGCGGGCGGTCTGGTAGTCCGCGTGACCCCACTTGCGGGCAACGGAGGCGCGGGTGCTGTTGCCGGTCACCGTGTCGTGCCAGCCCACCGTGTCGGCAACGATGGAACAGAAGATGCGTCCCATGTCGGAATAGAGGCAGTTGCCGGCGGTGAGCTTGAAGGTGTGCTGGCACTTCAGCGTGTCGGGCGCATTGTAGCGTTCGAGCAGGTTGGCCGGATTGTAGAACAGCATGCCCACATTGGCGCCGCCCTCAAGGTCGGTCAGGCGCAGAAGGGTGCCGCGTTTCAGCACCATGGACCAGTGCTTGCCGCCGGGCAGTTCGTCCCGATAGAGAACCTCTTGGCTCATCTCTCTCGCTCCTCGCGGGTCGTCCCGTCCTCGGGGCCCTGTCGTGGCCGGGTCGTCCCGGCGGGCCTTGGGTTATGTCAGTTGCCGGCCACGGCGTGGCCGATCTCGGCCATGGCCTCGCGCTTTTCGCGCGGGCTCGACCGGTCGAGCGGCAGGTCGAAGGTGATGGTGGCGCCATAGGCGCCGATCTCCTCGGGGCGGCGGCGGTAGCGATCGAAGGCGATCAGCCGCGTGCCCAGATGGAAGGCTTCCTTGAGGTCATGCGTCACCATGAACACGGTGAGGCCGGTCTCCTCGAACAGGGTCAGCATAAGATCGTGCATGTCCGCGCGGATGCCCGGATCAAGCGCCCCGAAGGGTTCGTCGAGCAACAGGATGCGCGGCCGGCGGATCAGCGCCTGGGCGATGGCGAGGCGCTGCTGCATGCCGCCCGACAGCTGGGAGGGGTATTTGTCGCGCGCCGCATCGAGCCCGACGGCGGCAATGATCTCGCCGCAGGCCTCGAACACTTCACGCCGCCTTGCGCCGAACAGGCGGCCGACCAGCCGGGAGCGCTGCACTTCGAGGCCGAAGGCGACGTTTTCCAGCACGGTCAGATGCGGGAAGACCGAATAGCGCTGGAACACCACGCCGCGTTCCTCGGTGGGCTCGGGCGGCAGCGGCGCGCCGTCGACCAGGATGGAACCGCGCGAGGGCATCTCCTGGCTCAGCAGCATGCGCAGGAAGGTGGACTTGCCGCAGCCGGACGGGCCGACGATGGAGACGAAGGCATGCGGCTTGACCTCGAGATTGACCCGTTCGAGGACGATCTGGCCGTCATATTCCTTCCAGACGTTGCTGACGGAGACGTGGCTCATGCGGACCTCCGGCCAGCTTCCATCCAGGGAAACACCCAGGCGTTGAAGCGCTTGAGCGCAATGTCGAAGATCAGCGCCAGCAGCGTGATCCAGACCACGTAGGGCAGGATCACGTCCATGGCGAGATAGCGGCGCACCAGGAAGATGCGGTAGCCCAGACCGACGTCGGCGGCGATGGCCTCGGCCGAGATCAGGAACAGCCAGGCCGGCCCCAGCGACAGGCGCACCGCGTCGATGAGGCGCGGCAGCATTTGCGGCAGCACCACGCGCAGCACGATCTGCCAGCTGGAGGCGCCGAGCGTCTGCGCCTTGATCAGCTGTTCGCCCGGCATTTCCAGAATGCGCGCTTCGAGATCACGCATCAGGAAAGGGGCGATGCCGATGACGATCAGCACCACCTTGGACAGTTCGTCGAGGCCGAAGACGATGAACAGCACCGGCAACAGCGCCATGGGCGGGATCATCGAGACGATGGCCACCATGGGCGACAGGCCCGCCCTGACATAGGGCAGCACGCCGTTGACGACGCCGATCACCAGCGACAGCGCCGTGGCGATCACGAGGCCGAGAACCAGCCGCTCAAGGCTCGCCGCCGTGTCGGCCCAGAGGAGCACGACACCGGTGCGCGGGTCGGTGGAAAAGGCCACGCGAGCGATGGCATTGCCCAGCGAGGCAAAGCTCGGCAGGAGCTTGTCGTTGGGGTTCACCTCCAGCCGCATCGCCGATCCGGTCGCATAGACCAGGATCAGGATGAGGAAGGGCAGCAGCCCCAGGAACAGGCGTTCCGCCCGTCCCGGATGCCGGTTGATCCATCGGCGCGCCATGGCCGTCCTCCGTAGGGGGCGTGTCAGAGCTTGCCGTCGGCTGCGAGCTGCTCGTAGGTGTCGTCGAAGCGCAGCTTCACGTTGGCCGCGTCGCCGAGCACCTTGCCGCCGGGGAAGGCGATGCCCACCACGTCCTTGCTGGCAGCGCCTTCACCCAGCAGGTTGTGCTCGAAGGAGAAGCTGCGGACGAGATCCATGTACTTGACGATGTCGTCGGAGCGGGTGAAGGCGGCAGCGTCCTTGGGATCGGTGTAGAGATAGGTGGTCTTGAGCTGCGCGTCATAACCGGGCAGATCGGTGCCCGACAGCTTGGCCATCTCCTCGCGCGCCGCCTTGCCCTCGGCGTCGTCCCTGGCCATCAGCGCGAGGGTCTCGAACCAGGCACCGGCGAGCGCCTTGCCCAGCTTGGGATTGTCCTTCAGCGTCTCGGTGTTGACGACGGCCAGATCCATGATTTCGCCGGGAATCTTGGTGCTGTCGAACACCTCGGTCATGTCGGGCGACTTCTTGATCTCGGCGAGCTGGGGGTTCCAGGCGACGACAGCGGTGACGTCAGGGCTGGCCGCGGCGGCGACGATGTCGGCGTCAGAGGTGTTGACGGTGGAGACGTCGCTTTCCTTGAGACCAATGCTGTCGAGGCCGCGGGCCAGGAGATAATGCGACACCGACAGCTCCACCAGATTGACCTTCTGGCCCTTGATGTCGGCAAGCGACTTGGCACCCTTCAGCACAACGCCGTCGTTGCCATTGGAATAGTCGCCGACGAGAACCACCGACGTATCGACGCCACCGGCGGCCGGAATGGTCAGCGCGTCCATGTTGGTGACGAGCACGCCGTCGAACTTGCCGGCGGTATACTGGTTGATCGACTCCACATAGTCGTTGATCTGCTGGAACTCGATGCTGATGCCGTATTTGTCGGCCCATTTCTTGACGATGCCGTGCTCCTGGGCATAGGGCCAGGGCATCCAGCCGGCGTAAATGGTCCAGGCGATCTTGAAATCGGTCTTTTCGGCGGCCAGGAGCGGCGCCGGGGATGCCAGCAGCCCGGTCATGGCGGCGGCTGCGAACAGGGTCTTCAGGGGAAATGCCATCGTCGTCAACTCCGGATCCTCGATTACACCATCCGGGGGGAGCGACAGCTCTGGCGGGAAGACACGAACGGGCGACTTCGCCGGCGAAACGGATGACCGTTCCCCTCGGTTTGAGCCTCCCGGGCTTTTATCCCGCCGTGTGTCCGGGCGAATGCAGCGCCTCACCCGGATTGCGACTCTCGGACCAGTCACCGCAGAAGCGGCCGGAACCCTAGACGCATCAGTAACAATGCAGATTGCGTGCCAAGCCAAGAAAGGCGCGGTTCCCGGCGGGATCATCGAGACGGAGACGGCCGAAGGTCATTTTATGGGCAAAGGCTGCTTACAAACTGCATTCAACGTTCAAATTTGCCAGCCCACCGACAGACGATACTATAGCGAGGCCATTGTTCCGGCGAACTCTTTACGCGCTCCGCATTCAGCCTAAAATTCCGCCTTGAGCCCAAGATGAACCTGTTGCAGTCTTGCTTTGGAGTGCTTTTTGATCCTGTTGTTTCAACAGGATCGGCGGGTGCTCCAGACTTGTGACGTCCGGGACGACCCGGACTGTTCGTCGATCAACCCGGGACGACCCGGACAGATTGGGCCTCCCGAGCGCGGGATCGGCTGCACCGGATCACTCCGATGAACGAACCCGACGTCCCCCCGCCCCCCGACATGATCCCTGCGGATGACTTGATCGGCGCCTGGAGGCGCCTTTCCATCGCCTGGCCGGACGGCCGGCATGACGACCAGACCTTCGTCCTCTGGCTGCAGGCCGGGACCGCCTTTGCCGACATCCGCATCGGCGCCGACGGCGCCGCCGAAGGCTTTGCGGGCACCATCTCGCTCGACGGTGACGTCTGCACCTGGCATCGCGAGATCGATCTCAACCCGACAGGATCGGCGGACGTCGGCCAGCTCGTGTGGACCGGGCCGGACCGGATGCTGGAGCGCGGTTCGCTCTCCCCTTATGTGGAGGATTGGCAGCGGGCGCCGGACCGGGCGCCGACGCTGGTCCTGCGCGCCGACGACGGCATTCTGGTGCGGGTCGGGCAGGACCTCCTCGCGGCCACGCCGGCACAGGTAGATCACTGGACCCTCGGCGATCCGGTCATCCGCCGCTCCACCGATCCCCGCCGGGTGGGCCGCGCCCTAGGATATCGCCGTACCGATCATGGCCTTGTCGACGCTGATGGTCGCCTCTGGCGCTGCGTCGAGGGCAACCTCGCAGACGCCCCCCTCTGATCCGACAGGAGACCTGAGCATGAGCCTGCCCATCATCGATCTCTCGCCGATGTTCGGACGCGACACCGCCGCCAAGGCGCGGCTCGTCGAGGAGATCCGCCTGGCCGCCACCGCCAACGGCTTTCTCTATGTGATCAACCACGGCGTTCCCGAAGCGCTGTTTGCCAGGCTGGAAGCGCGCGCCAAGGAGCTGTTCGCGCAGCCGGACGACTTCAAGCTCCGCTATCACATCGCCAGGTCGACCAATCATCGCGGCTACGTGCCGCCGGGGGAAGAAACCTTCTACGACGACGACATCAAGCGCAACGACACCAAGGAATGCTTCGACACGGCCCTGGACCTGCCGGCCGACGATCCGGACTATCTCGCCGGCAACCTGCTGCTCGGCCCCAATGTCTGGCCCGACATCCCCGGCTTTGCCGCCGATGTGACGGAGTATTACACCGCCGTCATGGGCGTTGGCCGCGTCTTGCTGCATGCCTTCGCCCTGGCGCTCGGCCTGCCGGAAGAGCATTTCGACCGCTTCGTCACCAAGCCGACCTCGCAGCTCAGGCTCATCCACTATCCGCGCGACGAGAAACGCGTCGACGACGGCAGCCTCGGCATCGGTTCGCATACCGACTACGAGTGCTTCACGCTGCTGCATGTGACCGGGCCGGGTCTGCAGGTGGTCGACGTGAATGGCAAGTGGATCGACGCGCCGCCGGTGCCCGGCGCCTATGTGGTGAACATCGGCGACATGCTGGAAGCCTGGAGCAATGGCCGGTTCGTGGCCACCAGCCACCGGGTGGTGAAGACGCCGGCCGAGCGCTATTCCTTCCCGCTGTTCTTCGCCGTCGACCATGACACCGTGGTGGCGCCGTTGCCGCATTTCGTGCCGGAGGGCGAGACGCCCAAGTTCGCGCCGCTGTCGGCGGGCCGGCATCTCGAGGCGCAGACGATCCGCACCTTCCGCTATCTGCGCAAGAAGGCGCGCGACGCGGGACGGACGGTGTTGAGCGCCGAGGACATCCAGTTCGGCCGCGACAAGGTGGCCGACCCGGCAGTCTCGGCCTGACGGCTCAGAAGAGCCGCCGCCGCAGGAGCTTCGGGCCGATCACCGCGCAGAAGCCGAGGAAGGCGGCGGCCCAGGCAAGACCTGCGGTGGCGATCCACAGCGTGAAGCGATCGGGATCGAACACGGCGGCAAGGCGGAAGAGCGTAGCCGCAACGACCAGGGCATAGACCAGTTGCGCCGGGCGGTTCATGGTCAGCGCGTGGCCGGTATGGCCGAGCGACGAGCGGATCATCACCGACAGCGTCATCGCGCCGAAGGCTCCGACGCCGAATGCGTGCAGGCCAGCGGCGGCCGGCACCAGATCGGGCCGCAGCGCCGCCAGACCGGCGAGCACAAAGCCCTGGGGAATGAAGGCGAAGGAGAGGTGCAGCACCAGGACCAGCGGTTCGCGCGTCGTCCGATCGCCGGCCCAGCGGGCGAGGCGCAGGCCATTGGCGAGCGCTGCCAGCAGCATCAGCACGCCCGCCGCCAGGCTCTCGGGCCAGCAGGACCAGACGGTGAGCGCCGCAAGGCTCAACCCCATGATCAGCATGTCCAGCCGCGCGAAGGGCGCGGGCAGGCGGCCGGGGTTCTCCCGCACCAGCCAGTTGCGCGTGAAGCTCGGCACGATGCGGCCGCCGATCAGCATGATCAGGGCCAGGACCGCCGACAGCGCCAGACGCCGGGCGATGTCGGTGCTGCCATTGGCGATGGCTTGCCAGTGGAACAGGAGATTGGCCGCCAGCAGGACCGTCAACGGCAGGAGCACCTTGAGATTGCGCCAGTTGCGGCCCGAGACGATCTCGTTGGCGATCACGGCCGCCAGAACCGCGAGATAGAGGCAATCGACGCCGGCTGCGGCCATCGGGCCGATCACGGCAGACCAGCCAATCGCCAGCCGTCCCGCCAGCCAGAGGCCGACGAGGCCCGCGAGCGGTGCGCCCCGCACCGGCAGCCGTCCCGTCCAGTTGGGCACGGCGGTCAGAAGGAAGCCGGTGACGATGGCCGGCAGGAAGCCGAACAGCATCTCGTGCACATGCCAATCCACCGGCGCAAAGGCGGTCTTCGGCTCAATCCAGCCGAACAGCCAGCCGAGCCAGATCAGGATGGCCACGGCCGATTGCAGCGCCCCCAGCAAGAAGAAGGGGCGGAAGCCCTGCGACAGCAGCACCGGTCCACGATAGGCCCGCATTTTCTCGACGGACATGATGATCACCTTCCCTGCAGCCGCGATTTTGACAGACGGCGGGTGGTGACCGGCCCTGTCTCTCCGCGGACCTTGGCATGGGCGAGCAGCGCGGTATTTGTTGAGAAACAAACTCCAGGATCTTTCCGGCCCGCACCTGCGGTCACCTTGCCGCTCACCCACCTGCGACATTCTGTCCGATTTGTGCGGGTACTCAGTCGAACTGCTGGCGATAGGCGGTGGGGGTCTGGCCGATGCGGCGCTGGAAGGCGCGGCTGAAATAGGCCGGATCGTCATAGCCGAGGGCGAAGGCCACGGCTTGCACGGACATGCGGGTGTAGACCAGCAGCCGGCAGGCTTCGCGCAGCCGCTGTTCGTCCACATAGCGCTGCGCCGACAGCCCCGTCGCTGCCTGGCAGAGGCGGCTCAGATGGCGCGGCGACAGGCCGAGCGCGGCGGCGTGTTCGGCCACCGTCAGGTGTTCGCGCAGGCGCACGCGCACCCGCTCGAAAAAGCCGCGGAGTCTCGCGTCGCCGGCTTCGGTTGTGCCGCGATCCTGCTCCCGACCGATCAGGAGATCACAGACGAGCGCGGTCACCTCGGCCCGCAACCGGGTGCGCCGCAGGGGCGCCTCCGTCCCGTGCAGGCGATCGATCACGGCAAAGCGGGTGGCCAGATCCTGGCTGGCCGGCTGGACGAAGGCCGTGCCCAGCCCCGCGGACGCCTCGGCATCCGTATCGAACAGTTCGGGAAAATCGCCGGCCGGCAAGGTCAGCACATAGCCTTCGGTGCCGGCGGAGAAGCGGAAGTCATGCACGACCGAGCGGGGAATGTTGATGATCACCGGCGGCGTCAGATCATGCGGCACGCCATCGATGGAGGCGGCGATGGTGCCGGACAGCAAGAGGAAGACCTGATGCAGATGCAGGTGGCGATGCGGCGCGATGGTCCAGTCGAGCCCCACCGCCCGATCGCGGATGGTCTCGATATGCAGGAGATCGGGGAAGGTCCGGTTCTCGCCATAGAGCTGCCAGACCGGAATCGGCTCGCGCATGTTCATGTCCGATTTGTACCAGACATAATCCGGCCCGTCCATTTTCAGCCTCGGTGGCTCAGCTAATCTCCTCCGTGAAAATACGTGGAGGAGGAGGAACCCCATGCGTACCCAGGTCGCCATCATCGGCGGCGGTCCGTCCGGACTGACCCTGTCGCAACTGCTCAACAAGGCCGGCATCGCCACCGTGGTGCTCGAACGCAAGAGCCGGGACTATGTTCTGTCGCGCATTCGCGCCGGCATTCTCGAATGGGGGGCGGTGGAGCTGTTTCGCACCGCCGGAGCCGGAGCGCGCATGGACCGTGAGGGCATCGTGCACGACGGCACCTGCCTTGCCTCCGACGGACGCCTGTTCCGCGTCGATTTTCATGCGGCCTGCGGCAAGCAGGTGATGGTCTACGGCCAGACCGAGATCACCCGCGACCTCTATGACGCGCAGGACGCCATCGGCGCGAGCGTGATCACCGAAGCCGACAACGTGGAACTCCATGACGTCACCGGCGACAAGCCCTTCGTCACCTACAGCAAGGACGGGGTCACGCACCGCATCGACTGCGACTATATCGCCGGCTGCGACGGCTTTCATGGCGTCAGCCGACCGACCATTCCAGCTTCCGTGCGACGCGAGTTCGAGAAGGTCTATCCCTTCGGCTGGCTCGGCCTGTTGTCGCGCACGCCGCCGGTGCATGAGGAGCTGATCTACGCCCGCACCGAGCGCGGCTTCGCGCTTGCCTCCATGCGCAATCCGCTTCTTTCGCGCTATTACGTCCAGGTTCCACTGACCGACACGGTCGAAGCCTGGTCGGACGAGGCCTTCTGGGACGAGTTCCGTCGCCGCATGCCGGAGGCGATCGCCGACAGTCTCGTCACCGGCCCATCGATCGAGAAGTCGATCGCGCCCTTGCGTTCCTTCGTCTCCGAGCCCCTGCGCTGGGGCCGGCTGTTCCTCTGCGGCGACGCCGGCCATATCGTGCCGCCCACCGGCGCCAAGGGTCTCAACCTTGCCGCCTCGGACGTGCATTATCTCTTCGAGGCGCTGAAGGCGCACTATGAGCGCAAGGACGACGAGGGCCTTGATCGCTATTCGGAAAAGGCGCTCGCCCGCATCTGGCAGGCCATGCGCTTTTCCTGGTCGGTCACCATGATGATGCACCGCTTCCCCGGCCAGAGCGACTACGAGACGCGCATGCAGGTGACCGATCTCGCCCAGCTCGAGCAATCGGAGACGGCCCGCAAGCTGTTCGCCGAGAATTACACCGGCCTGCCCTACTGAGGCCGCGCGCGCCCGGCCGATCAGCTCTGTGCCGGGCGCTCCCGCTGCACTTGCAGCGAAAAAGCACGCGCCTCCGCTGGTGCGAGGCCCAGCGTGGCCGGGCCGGTGAGGCGGGCCTGCCAGCCTTCGCCGGGGAACTCCGCCTCCGCAAGAGCGAGGAGATCCCCCTCGCCCGCGAGCGCCTTGCGGCAAAGCGCGGCAACCCGCCTTGCCGCGTCCGGGCGCGGCATGCGCTCGGCGAGCGCGAAGGTCAGCGCCTCGGCATAGAGCACGCCGCCACCGCCGGCGAGATGGCGTGCCATGGCCTCGGCGTCCGGCTGGATCGCCGGCACGAGATCGAGCGCCAGCGTCAGCGATCGGCCCGTTGCGATCGCCGCATCCGGCAGCGCCAGCCATTCGGAGAACCAGGCCGAACCGTCGCGCTGCAGACGGTGCACCACGGCGCCGGTCATCTCGCCCGACAGCGCCTGCACATGGCGGGCCAGCGCCACCAGCACCGAGGGTGCGACGGGGTTCTGCTTCTGCGGCATGGTCGAGGAGCCGCCGGCACCGGCCAGGCGGATCTCGGCGGTATCAGATTGTGTCAGGGCCAGCAGGTCCTCGCCCATCTTGGCGAGACTCGCCGTCAGCCCCCCCATCCACTGGCCGAAGGCGGCGATGCCGTCGCGCTCGGCGTGCCAGGACGCACCGGGGTCGCCAAGACCGAGCTCCGCCGCCAGGGCTGCCCGTATGCCGGGACCGGCACTTCCCAGAACCGACAGCGTGCCGGCGGCGCCCGACAGTGAAACGCGCAGGAGGTCCGGCGTCAGCGCGTCCAGCCTCTGCCGATGGCGCAGCAGCGGCCGGCCCCAGCTTGCCACCAGGGCGCCGAAGCTGGTCGGCGTCGCCGCCTGGCCATAGGTCCGTCCGGTCATCGCAAGGTCGGCATGGCGCTCGGCGAGGTCGGCGAGCCCGTCGATGACCCGGTCGAGGCGGGCGCGCCAGAGCGCGATCACGTCGCGCAGGCGCAGGGCAAGCGCTGTGTCCATGATGTCCTGGCTGGTGGCACCCCAATGCAGCCAGCTCGAAGTCTCCGGATCGTCCGCCGCCTGGCGCAGCGCCGCCACCAGCGCCGGCACCGGCACGCCGTCCCGGGCGGCGCCGGCTGCGATCTCTTCCGGCGCAATGCGGACGCGCCCGATCAGGGCGCCGATCGCCTCCGCCGCCTTGGCGGGGATGACGCCGTGGCGTGCCTGCACCCGCGCAAGCGCCGCCTCCACCTTGAGCATGGTGGCGATCTCGGCCTCGCCGCTGAAGGCGTCTGCCGTCTCCGGATCGACCAGCAGGGCTCCATAGAGGCTGTAACGGGCCGGGCTCGTCATCTTCTCAGGCCTTTCAAAACAACAAGCGGCGAAGAGAGGCTCCCTTCGCCGCAGTCACTCTCCCACGAGACGTCTCAGACGTCGAGAAACACCGTCTCGCCCTCGCCCTGCAGGCGGATGTCGAAGCGGTAGCGGCCCGGCGCTGTCCTGGTTGCAATCAGCGTCGACCGGCGCTGCTGCTGCTCGATCAGCGTCAGCACCGGATCGCTGGCGTGCAGCGCTTCGTCCTCGGGGAAATAGAGGCGCGTGTTGAGGCCGATGTTGATGCCGCGGGCGACGATCCAGAGGTTGAGATGCGGCGCCTGCGTGCGGCCGGATCGACCGGGCACCAGGCCGGGCTTGACGGTCTTGAAGGCCCACAGCCCGGTGTCGAAATTGGTGATCACCCGGCCCCAGCCGCGGAATCCCGGGCTGACCTCGGCGGCGCGCGGATCTTCCGGATGGGCATGGATGCCATTGGCGTCCGCCTGCCAGACCTCCAGCAGCACGTCCTTGACCGGTGCGCCGGTCCCGTCGAAGACCAGACCTTCCACCTCGATGCGCTCGCCCGATGCCTCCAGGCCGGCAATGTCCCAGCCGAGCTCGCGGTCATAGATGTCGAAGCCGGCGGCGCCGGGCGCGAGGCCGATATGCACATAGGGACCGGCGGTCTGCGACGGCGTTTCCTTGAGATAGTCGAGAGCTTGCGCCATGGCTCAGTTCCCTGCGAGACGGTTTTCGAACAGCGTCGAGCGGCGTCCGCGCAGCACGATGTCGAACTTGTAGGCGAGGCAGTCGAGCGGGATGGCGGCGTTCATGTCGAGCGGCGCGATCAGGCGGTCGATGGCCTCGGGATCGGGAATGGTGTTGACGATCGGGCACTTGGCGATCAGCGGGTCACCCTCGAAATACATCTGCGTGATCAGCCGCTGGCTGAAGGACGAGCCGAACACCGACACGTGGATGTGGGCGGGGCGCCAGCTGTTGACATAGTTGCGCCAGGGATAGGCGCCCGGCTTGACGGTGCGGAAGTAATAGAAGCCGTAGGCGTCGGTCAGCGTGCGTCCGCAGCCGCCGAAATTGGGATCGATCGGCGCCAGATAGGTGTCCTTCTTGTGCCGGTAGCGGCCGGAGGCATTGGCCTGCCAGATCTCGACCAGCGTATTGGGCACGGGCCGGCCGGTCTCGTCGAGCACGCGACCGTGCACGATGATGCGCTCGCCGATGGGGTCGCCTGACTTGGCGTAGTTCTTGATGAGATCGTTGTCGAGCGCGCCGAAGTCATTGTGGCCGAACACCGGACCGGTGATCTCGGAAGAGCTCTGCTCCAGCGACAGGAGCGCCTGACGCGGCGAGCGCGACACCGAGGTCTTGTAGGTCGGCGCAAAGGCCGGCGGATGCCAGTCCCGGTCGCGCTGGTAGAATTCGGCAGGCTTGTCCATCATCGTCCTCCCAGACAGTGCGTCAGGCCGCGTCGCCGCGCATGGCGGCAAAGGTGTCCCTGGCGATCTTTATGGCATGGTTGGCGCGCGGCACGCCGGCGTAAATCGCCACATGCAACAACGCCTCCATCACATCCTGTTCGCTGGCGCCGGTGTTGGCGGTCGCGCGGATATGCATGGCAAGTTCGTGGTCGTTGCCGAGCCCGGCCAGCAGCGCGATGGTCAGCATGGAGCGTTCGCGCAGCGAAATGGTCTGCCGCGCCCACACATGCCCCCAGGCGGCATCGGTGATCAGCGCCTGGAAAGGCTCGTCGAAATCCGTCTTGGCGGCTTCGGCCCGGTCGACATGGGCGTCGCCCAGGACCTTGCGGCGAATGGCCATGCCCTTGTCGGCAAGATCAGTCATGAACGGCTCCCAGAAAGCGGGTCAGCAGGGCGGCGAGGGCCTTGGGATTGTCGATGGCCGGCAGATGGCCCGCCCCCTCGATCAGCGAGAAGAGCGCCCCGGGCACCGACCGGGCGAAGTCCTGCACGAGGTCGGGCGGGGTTGCCTGATCGGCCGAGCCGGCGATCACCAGTGCCGGGCAGGCGATGGTGCCGACGCGGGGGCGGAAATCGGCCTGCGCCAGCGCCCGGCAGGCGCCCTTGTAACCTTCCGGATCGGAGCGGCCCAGCAGGGTTGCCCAAGGCCGGGCCGCGGGGCTGGCGGCAAAATCGGCGGCGAACCAGCGCTGCATCACCGACGGCGCCATGGCCGCAAGGCCATCGCGGTCGACCATGGCGATGCGGGCCGACCAGCTCTCGGCACTGCCGATGGCCGCCGCCGTGTTGCTGAACACCGCCGCCGTCACGCGCGCGGAATGATCAAGACAGAGCGCCTGCGCCACGAGGCCACCGAGCGAACAGCCGATGGCCGTGACCTCGTCGATGCCGAGATGGTCGAGCAGCGCCACGACGTCGGCGGCCAGATCCTCGACGGTGTAATCGGCGATCGGGGTCGCCGAGAGGCCGTGGCCGCGCTGGTCGAGGCACAGCGTCCTGTAGCCTGGGATCGCCGCAACCAGATCGTCCCACATGCGGGTGTCGGTGCCGAGCGAATTGAGAAGCACGAGAACGGGCGCCGCCTCCGGCCCTTGCAGACGGTAGTGCAAATGGCCCCATGCAAGCTCAAGACACGACATCTCTGGTCCTCCCGGCTTGAAAGTGGCATAATCATAGAGCCAAAAAAAATAGATAATCGGTCTTGGAAGATAACCCCATGGTTATGAACCCGGCGATCAAGCTTCGACATATCCGCCTGTTCCTGCAGATCGCGGACACCGGCAGCCTTTCGGCGGCGGCGCGGGCGCAGAGCCTGTCACAGCCGGCGGCGTCCAAGTCGCTCGGGGAACTTGAGGCCCTGATCGGAGCCGAGCTGTTCAGCCGCAGCGGGCGGCGGCTGACGCTGACGGCCGAGGGCGAGCAGGTGCGCCGCCATGCGCGCGAGGCGCTTGCCAGTCTCGACGCGGCAGCGCGCGCGGTGCTGCCGGGATCGGAACGGCAGGTGCTGTCGGTCGGCCTGCTGCCGACGGTGTCGACCCGCTTCTTTCCGGAAGTGGCCGGGCGCTTCATCGCCGATCGGCCGGACGTGACACTGTCCATCGAGACCGGCACGCATCCCTATCTTCTCGCCAAGCTGCGCAATCGCGACATCGACCTGATGATCGGCCGCATGCCGCAGGCGGGCGAACTCACGGGGCTCGACTTCGAGTTCCTCTATGACGAGCCGATCATTGCCGTGGTGCGGTCGGGGCACCCGCTCGAAGGCGCGCCGATCGACGAGATCATCCGCCGCGCGCCACTGGTGCTGCCCAACCGCTTCACCGTCATCCGCAAGATGATCGACGACTTTCTCGGTGCACGCGGGCTGAGCGGCGTGGCCGCAGCGGTGGAGACCAGCACGCTGGCACTGGGGCGCGGGCTGCTGCTCGCCTCCGACGCCATCTGGTTCATCTCGCAGGGCGTCGTCGCCAACGAGATCGAGGCGGGCGTGCTGCGCTCGATCCCGCTCGGCGCCACCTATCTGTCGGGGGCGGTCGGCATGACTTCGGTGCGGGTGGCCGATCTGCCGGCCTTCCGCGCCGCCCCGCTGCTGGCCCTGATGCAGAAGACGCGGCAGGCGGCCGGGCGGGACTGACTGCCGGCGAAGGTCACACCCGTTCGATGGCCAGTGCCACACCCTGGCCCACCCCGACGCACATGGTGGCAAGACCGAACCGGCCGCCGCGCACCTTGAGCGCCCGCGCCAGCGTCCCGGCAAGGCGGGCGCCGGACATGCCGAGCGGATGGCCGAGGGCGATGGCGCCGCCATGCGGGTTGACGTGGTCGGCGTCGTCGGCAAGGCCGAGGCCGCGCAGGCAGGCGAGCGACTGGCTGGCGAAGGCCTCGTTGAGTTCGATCACGTCGTAGGCGCTGGCGGCGATGCCGAGGCGCGCGGTCAGCTTCTCGACGGCCGGCACCGGCCCGATGCCCATGACGCGCGGTGGCACGCCGGCGCTGGCCATGCCGAGCACCCGCGCCATGGGCGTGAGGCCGAGCGCCTTGACCGTCTCGCCCGAGGCGATCAGCAGCGCCGCCGCCCCGTCGTTGACGCCGGAGGCATTGCCGGCGGTGACGGTTCCATCGGGGCGCACGACCGGCTTCAGCTTGCCGAGCGTCTCCAGCGTGGTGTCGGCGCGCGGATGCTCGTCCTCGGTCACTTGGGTGACCGCGCCCTTCCTGCCGGCGATCTCGACGGCGGTGATTTCGCCGGCAAAGAAATCCCGGGAGGAGGCCGCCCGCTGCTGACTTCTGAGCGCGAAGGTGTCCTGATCGCCACGGGAAATGCCCTGCTCGTGCGCCACATTCTCGGCGGTCTCCGGCATGGAATCGACGCCATGCGCCGCCTTCATCGCCGGGTTGACGAAGCGCCAGCCGATGGTGGTGTCCTCGAGCGTCATCTGCCGCTGGAAGGCGCTTTCCGCCTTGCCCATCACGAGGGGCGCGCGCGACATGCTCTCGACGCCGCCGGCGACGGCGAGCCCGATCTCGCCGGACATGATGGCCCGCGCCGCCGTTCCCACGGCGTCGAGACCGGAAGCGCAGAGCCGGTTCATGGTGGTGCCCGGCACGCTCACCGGCAGTCCGGCCAGGAGTGCCGCCATGCGCGCCACATTGCGATTGTCCTCGCCAGCCTGGTTGGCGCAGCCGAACACCACTTCGTCGATCAACGCGGGATCGACGGCGGGATTGCGTTTCAGCAGCGCAGCAATCACCCGCGCCCCGAGGTCATCGGGCCGGACCGAGGACAGCGCCCCGCCGAAGCGGCCGATGGGCGTGCGGATATAGTCGCAGATATAGGCTTCGGCCATGGGTATGGGTCCTTGAGTGTGATCTATGGCTGGTTCAGCCTTGGAGATCGGGCCGGGGCGCTACCCCTCTCCCTCCCCTGCAAGGGGGGAGGGGACGATGACATCGACGTTATGACAAAGGGTCCAGGTTGCTCTCCGGTTCCCACCGCGTCCCCTCCCCCCTTGTGGGGGAGGGACAGGGAGAGGGGTAACCCACGGCAAAGACAAGCACGTCCCCACCTGAAAGCCCCCTCAGCCCCCCGCGTGCGCCCGCCTGGTCCGTTCGTGCAGCGCCCGCAAAACCTCGAGCTCTTCGGCCGTCGGCGCCGGAGTCTCCTTGAGATCGGCGGCGAACTTCAGCGGCCAGCCGCATTGGGCCTCGACGCCCTCGCGCGTTTCGCCCGGGTGCAGCGACACCACGGTCAGCTCCTTGCTGTCGGGATCGGGCTCCAGGATGCAGCGGTCGGTCATGACGCGGGTGGGGCCGAGCGTCTTCAGCCCCAGCCTTGCCCGGTGATCGCCGCCGGTGCCGTGGCCCATGGAGGTGATGAAGGGCAGCTTTTCGACGAAGGCGCGCGACCCCATGGCCATGGTGATGAAGATCTCGCGGCTGTGGGCGGCGATCTCGGGGGCACCGCCGCCGCCGGGCAATCTGACCTTGGGAGCGTCATAAGGCCCGACGACGGTGGTGTTGAGGTTGGCGAAGCGATCGATCTGCGCGCCGCCCAAAAATCCGACCGTGATGCGACCGCCCTGCAGCCAGTAGCGGAACATTTCCGGCACCGCGACGGTGGTGAGCGCGGTGTCGCAGAGTTCGCCGTCGCCGATGGACAGCGGCAGCACGTCCGGCTCGGTGCCGATGGTGCCGCTCTCGTAGATCAGCGTGATGCCGGGCGCGTGGGTGAGGCGGGCAAGATTGCAGGCGGCCGAGGGCGCGCCGATGCCGACGAAGCAGACGTCGTCGTTGCGCAGCACGCGGGCGGCGGCGATGGTCATCATCTCGGTGGCGGTGAAGCCGAGGCTCGGGGCGTTCATCTGGGCAGCTCCGGTTCAGGCGGCGGGACGGCGCGCGGCGAAGTCGGCGGGCGTCGCCCGCATCACATGCGCGTCGATCCAGGCGAGGAAGGTGTCGCGCTCGCGGGCGATCGGGTCCCAGGCGATGTAGAAGGCGTTGTCGCGCTTGTAATAGCCCTGGGCATAGGAGGGATGGGCGCCGCCGGGCACCGCGACGACGGCGGTGATCGTCCAGCCCGGCAGGATCACCGAGTTGGGAGAGGGCGCGCCGAGATCGTCGACGATCTCCTCAACGGTGACGATGGCCTTCTTGGCGGCCAGCACGGCCTCCTTCTGCACGCCGACGATGCCTTCCAGCAGCACATTGCCCTTCCGGTCGGCGCGCAGCGCGTGGATGATGGACACGTCGGGCCGGTGCGCCGGGACGGCGGCCAGCACCTCGCCGGTGAAGGGGCAGGTGACCGAGCGAATGTTCGGGTTCACCTTGGGCAGGTCGGCACCGATATAGCCGCGGAAGGTGGCAAAGGGCAGGTTGGCCGCGCCGGCTTCATAGGCGTTGGCCATGGCGGCGTGGCTGTGCTCCTCGATGGCGAGCTTGTGCGGCCAGCCGTTTTCCACCGCGTCACGCAGCCGGTGCAGCGAGCCGACCCCGGGATTGCCGCCCCAGGAGAAGATCAGCTTGTCGGCGGCGCCGACGCCGATCAGCTGATCGTAGAGAATGTCCGGCGTCATGCGGATCAGCGTCAGATGCTTGCGCCCCTGACGGATGATCTCGTGCCCGGCGGCATAGGGGATCAGGTGGGTGAAGCCCTCCATGGCCAGGGTGTCGCCGTCCTTCACATGGGTGGCGATGGCCTCGGCAAGGCTCAGGAAAGCGGGCATGGCGTCCTCCCGGGATAGGGCCGCAGTCTGAAGTGTCTTGACGGTTATGCGGGGTTTCCCGTAAACCCTCAAGGGCGCAAATTTGTGTCTTGTGCGCTATGCGAACACTTTGTGCGCGGAGTCCGCTGATGAGCGACGACGAAGAGGATCGGGACCGGGACTTCGTGGGCGGCCTCGCCCGCGGCCTCAAGGTGATCGAATGTTTCGATGACGAGCACGAGCGGCTGACCATCGCCGAGGTCGCCGGCCTCACCGGCCTCAGCCGCGCGGCGGCGCGGCGCAGCCTCCTGACGCTGGAACGGCTCGGCTACGCCCGCAGCGACGGGCGCGGCTTCTGCCTGACGCCCCGCATTCTCCGGCTCGGCTATGCCTTCCTCGAATCGACCGCCCTGCCCCAGTTGATGCAGCCCTTCCTCGAACACCTGAGCGAGCGGCTCAACGAGAGCTGTTCGGCCAGCGTGCGCGACGGCGACCAGTTGGTCTACATCGCCCGCTCGGCGACCCGGCGAATCGTGTCGGTGGGCCTGGCGGTCGGCTCGCGCCTGCCGCTGCATTGCACCTCCATGGGGCGGGTGCTGCTGTCGGGCATGCCGCGGAGCGACATGATCGCCCTCCTCAAGGCCGAGCCGCTCCGCCGCCTGACACCGCACACGCAGATAGATCTGGACGCGGTGGTCGCCGCCGTGGATGCCGCCCGCAGCGACGGCTATGCCCTCGTCGATCAGGAACTGGAAGTGGGCCTCATTTCGCTGGCCGTGCCGGTGATCAACTCGTCCGGCGAAGTGGTCGCCGCCCTCAACGCCGGCTCGCAGGCCTCGCGCATGAGCGCCCGGGACATGCTGGACAAATGCCTCGCCCCACTGCTCGCCACCCAGAAGAGCCTGCGCCCGCTGGTGCGGACGTGACGAAAGGCACAAGGCCGAACAAGGCATGGATCGAGCGTCGGCACGAAAGCTGAAAGCTGTCGTTCAGTGTACTGATTGTATTGGGAAAGAAAATTGGTGGAGCTAAGCGGGATCGAACCGCTGACCTCCTGCATGCCATGCAGGCGCTCTCCCAGCTGAGCTATAGCCCCACGATGTCGCAGAAACTTTCATTTCCAAACCACCGGTTCGCTTTCGCTTTTCGGTGTCGCCGGTTGGGTTCCGGCGTCGACGGAGCGGGGTATAAGGGGCATTCGTTCCGTGATCAAGAGGTTTTTTTGAGGAGACGCACATTTCGCTGCATTTTTTTGCCGGACAGCGATTTTTCCTTTTTATTGTAACGAGTTACACCATGATCATATTGAAGCCGCCGGCAAGCGGACAACAAAAAGCCCGGCGGGACGGGCTGTCCGGCCGGGCTTGAAGCGGGTTTGAAGGCGCTCAGCGCTCTTCTTCTTCGTCGACGTCGCCGATGATGTCGGACATGTCGCCGTCGTCTTCGTCTTCCTCTTCGAGGAACACGTCGTCGTCGGCCGCATCGTCACCGAGATCGGCATCCTCGATGTCGGGCACATCGTCGCCATCGGCGTCTTCGGCATCCTCGAGGCTGATGAACTCGGGAGCGATCCCGACCTCATCGACCTCTTCCTCCTCGGTCTCGTCCTCGTCGGCGGCCGTGGCCGGACGGGCCTTGGCGACCATGGAGGCATCGAAATGCGCACCGCACTTCGGGCAGAGAATCGGCGAGCGGTTGAGATCGTAGTATTTAGCGCCACAGCTCGGGCAGAGGCGCTTCAGCCCAAGTTCAGGTTTTGCCACGGGTTTGGCCTCGCGTTGCATGAAAATCGGGGTCGCACTTATAGGACAAACAGGGTGCCTGTCAAAGACGAAATGGCCTTGCCGTCGGTCGAGCGCGTGTTTCTTGGGCTTCGCGCCCGATGACGGATGCGTTTGGCTATGCTAGAGGGGCCATCAGACAAATCCAACCAGGCCCCGTCAAGGCCGAAATCGAGTTTGCGATCCATGGCTTCCCATTCCAAGAGCCGTCCGCTTGCCGCGGGCAAGTCCGGCGCGCTGACCGGCCGCGTGCGTGTTCCAGGCGACAAGTCGATCTCCCATCGCTCGCTGATGCTCGGCGCGCTGGCGCTTGGCGAGACGGTGATCTCCGGTCTTCTTGAAGCCGAGGACGTGATGAACACCGCCAGCGCCATGCGCGCACTCGGCGCGTCGGTCGTCAAGGGGGACGATGGGCTGTGGCGTGTCAAGGGTCTCGGCGTCGGCGGCCTGCTTGAGCCGACCGGCGTCATCGATTTCGGCAACGCCGGCACCGGCGTGCGCCTGACCATGGGTCTGGTCGCCAGCCAGCCGATCGCGGTGACCTTCACCGGCGACGCCTCCCTGGTCAAGCGCCCCATGGGTCGCGTGCTTGATCCGCTGGCCGAGATGGGCGTCGAGTTCATCGCCCGCTCCGGCGGTCGCCTGCCGCTGACCATGCGCGGCGCCCGCACGCCGCTGCCGGTCACCTATCGCGTGCCCATGCCCTCGGCGCAGGTCAAATCGGCGGTGCTGCTGGCCGGCCTCGGCACGCCTGGGGTCACCACCGTCGTCGAGCCGATCTTCACCCGCGACCATACCGAGCGCATGCTGAAGGGCTTCGGCGCCCATATCGAGATCGACACCGACAAGGACGGCGTGCGCACCATCCGCCTCGAGGGTCGGCCGGAGCTGAAGGCCCAGGCGATCGACGTGCCGTCCGATCCTTCGTCGGCCGCCTTCCCGATCGTCGCCGCCTCCATCGTGCCGGGCTCGGATGTCACGGTCGAGGGCGTGCTGATGAACCCGGCCCGCATCGGCCTCATCGAGACGCTGCTTGAAATGGGCGCCAACATCGAGATCGTCGGCGAGCGCGAGACGGGCGGCGAGAAGCTTGCCGACCTGCGCGTGCGCCACGCCGAACTCAAGGGCGTCAACGTTCCGGCGGAACGCGCCCCGTCGATGATCGACGAGTACCCGATCCTCGCCGTTGCCGCAGCCGTCGCCGCCGGCGAGACGCGGATGAACGGCCTCGAAGAGATGCGCGTCAAGGAGTCCGACCGGCTCGCCGCCGTCGCCGCTGGCCTCAAGGCCAATGGCGTCGATTGCACCGAGGGCAAGGACTGGCTGACCGTGCGCGGCGGCTTCGTGCCGGGCGGCGGCACGGTCGCCACCCATCTCGACCATCGCATCGCCATGAGCTTCCTGATCCTCGGCTTTGTGGCCAACAGCGCGGTGACGGTGGACGATGCCGCGATGATCGCCACCTCCTTCCCGACCTTCGAGAGCCTGATGACCGGGCTCGGCGCCGGCTTCACCGAGGTTGAGGACTGAGCCATGACCCAGCTGCCGCTCGTCATCGCCATCGACGGCCCTGCCGCTGCCGGCAAGGGGACGCTGGCCGCCCGCCTCGCGGCGCATTTCCAGCTGCCCTATCTCGACACGGGCCTGCTCTATCGGGCCATCGGCAAGCTGATGGCCGATCGCGGGCATGATCTCGACAATGCCGAGCTTGCCACCGAATTTGCCCGGCACCTTGATCCCGAGGATCTCAAGCGCGGCGATCTCAGAGGCCGTGAGGCGGGTGAGCTGGCTTCGCGCGTTGCCGTGCATCCCGGCGTGCGCGCCGCGCTCGTGGACTTCCAGCGCTCGGTGGCCGGCCGGCCCGAGGGCGCCGTGCTCGACGGGCGCGACATCGGCACGGTGATCTGCCCCGACGCCCGCGTGAAGCTCTTCGTCACCGCCAGCGCCGAGGTGCGCGCCCGCCGCCGCACCGACGAACTGGTCGCCAAGGGCCGCACCGTCGACTACGACACCATCCTCGCCGAAGTGCGCGAGCGCGACGCCCGCGATTCGGGCCGCAAGGAAGCCCCGCTCAAGCCCGCTGACGACGCCGTGGTGCTCGACACGTCCGATCTCGACCCCGATCAGGTGATGGCCAGGGCCATCGCCATCGTCGCCGCCCGCACGGCCGCCTGAGGCCACGCGGGCAGCGGAACCGTGGCGGAAGGCCCGAGCGGGCCGAAATCGCGCCTTTTCTGCATGATCGCGCTTGATGTGGGCGCGCGGGTGGAGTAAGGGAACCGCTCATGGAGGGGTGGCTTGTCTGCCCCTTCGCTTTTTCCATGCTCTCTCCGCCGGCTGTCTTGCGTCGGCGCGTTCCGCAAGGGGCGTGCATCGGTAGCTTACCGAGGCCGGAGGATGGGGGCCACTCTTACCCGCCGACGCCGCCGGACTTCCGGCTTCAGGAGTTTCAATGTCTTCTTTCAATCCCTCCCGCGAGGATTTCGCGGCCCTTCTGGCTGAGAGCCTGACCGCTTCCGACGTTGCCGAAGGCACTGTCGTCAAGGGCACCATCGTTGCCATCGAGAAGGACCTCGCGGTCATCGACGTTGGTCTGAAGGTCGAAGGTCGCGTTCCGCTCAAGGAATTCGGCGCCCGCGCCCGCGACGGCGAGCTGAATGTCGGCGACACGGTCGAAGTCTACCTGGAGCGCGTCGAGAACGCGCTCGGTGAAGCCGTGCTGAGCCGCGACAAGGCCCGCCGTGAAGAGAGCTGGGTCCGCCTGGAAGTCGCCTTCGAAAAGGGCGAGAAGGTCATCGGCCAGATCTCGAACCAGGTCAAGGGTGGCTTCACCGTCGACCTCGACGGCGCCATGGCCTTCCTGCCGCGTTCGCAGGTCGACATTCGCCCGGTGCGCGACGTCAACCCGCTGATGCACAATCCGCAGCCCTTCCAGATCCTCAAGATGGACAAGCGCCGCGGCAACATCGTCGTGTCGCGCCGCGTCGTCCTCGAAGAGACCCGCGCCGAGCAGCGCTCCGAGCTGGTTTCGAGCCTCGAGGAAGGCCAGATCGTCGACGGCGTCGTCAAGAACATCACCGACTACGGTGCGTTCGTTGACCTCGGCGGCATCGACGGCCTGCTGCACGTCACCGACATCGCCTGGCGCCGCATCAACCACCCGTCCGAGGTGCTGTCGATCGGCCAGCAGGTCAAGGTGCAGATCGTCCGCGTCAACCAGGACACCCATCGCATCAGCCTCGGCATGAAGCAGCTCGAGAGCGATCCGTGGGATGCCATCGAAGCCAAGTATCCGCTGGGCGCCAAGTTCACCGGTCGCGTGACCAACATCACCGACTACGGTGCCTTCGTCGAGCTGGAGCCGGGCATCGAAGGCCTGATCCACGTCTCCGAGATGAGCTGGACCAAGAAGAACGTCCATCCGGGCAAGATCGTTTCGACCTCTCAGGAAGTCGACGTCATGGTGCTCGAGGTGGATTCGGTCAAGCGCCGCATCTCGCTCGGTCTCAAGCAGACCCTGCAGAATCCGTGGGAAGCCTTCGTCGAGAAGTACCCCGTCAACTCGGTGGTCGAAGGCGAAGTCAAGAACAAGACCGAATTCGGTCTGTTCATCGGCCTCGACGGCGATGTGGACGGCATGGTCCATCTCTCCGACCTCGACTGGAACCGTCCGGGCGAGCAGGTCATCGAGGAGTTCTCCAAGGGTGACGTGGTCAAGGCCGTGGTTCTCGACGTCGACGTCGAGAAGGAGCGCATCAGCCTCGGCATGAAGCAGCTCGCCAACGACCCGCTCGAGAGCGCCGGCGAAATCCGCCGCAACTCCGTGGTCACCTGCGAAGTGGTCGAGGTCAAGGACGCCGGTCTTGAAGTCAAGATCGTCGACACCGACATCACCGCCTTCATCCGCCGTGGCGACCTGGCCCGCGATCGCAACGATCAGCGCGCCGAGCGTTTCGCCGTCGGCGAGAAGTTCGACGCCCGCGTGACCCAGTTCGACAAGAAGACCCGCAAGGTCGGCCTGTCGATCAAGGCTCTCGAGATCGCCGAAGAGAAGGAAGCCGTGGCCCAGTTCGGTTCGTCCGACTCGGGCGCCTCGCTCGGCGACATCCTCGGCGCCGCCCTCAAGGCCCGCCAGGACGGCGAATGATTGGCAGGCGGGATCCACGCCGATCCTGCCGAGCATGACGCATGAATGGAGCCCGCCGGTATCGCCGGCGGGCTTTTTCTTTGCGCATGGGCTGCCAGCGCGAAGCTCATTCATTGTAAATCCATATTTGATTGTGCAATTTCTCCCTGCATGTGGACTCCCATGCGCTATCCGGAATATGTGTCTGCGGTCTTTTCCTGCCCTCTGAGACACGGTGGCCACCATGAAGTCCTTGATCCCGGCTCTCGTCCTATTGGCGTCTACGGTCGCGGCAGGCGCCACGCCGCGCGCCTATGTGGAAACCTTCGATGGACCGGCTCGGCCCTATTTCCTGACCGATCCCCTGCGGACAAACCCCACCAGCGCGTGGAAGATCACCCAGGACAAAGGGGCCGCGACCTTTGAAAACCAGACAGACCCCAGCGCTCTGACCTATGTGACCATCGCCCTTGCACCCTATGGCGGCGCGGGCTTGTACGAGGCGACCAATGGCGCCGATATCGAGGTGGTCGTGGCAAGCGACGAGACGGCGAAGGGCGCCGCGGGCGTGGTGGTCAATCTCAAGCCCACGCCCAGCGACAATCACTATGTGTTCTTCGGCATCGGACCGGGCGGCACCTTCAAGTGCCTCGAAAAGGTCGGTGGCAAGCTGTCGGCTCTCAAGCAGGACACCCACCCCGCCATCAAGCGGTCCGGACCCAACACGTTGTCGACGGTGCATGACGGCGACGCCATCTCCTTCAAGGTCAACGGCACCGTGGTCTACACCATGCATCCGGCGTCGACCACAAAGCCCAACCTCGTCGGCTTGGCAGCCTTCGGTCAGGGGCGATACTCCTTCGACCAACTCACCGTCCGCGAAGACGAACACGGGCCGCGATTCGGCGGTTCCATTCCGATCTTCGCCCCTTCATCCCCCGCGACTTCCAAAGCGCCGCAGCCCTCTCTCTGCACCCTGAAGCCGATGGATGAGGGCCATCAGCTTGCCGTCTACACCGCGGTGTCGCCAGCCCGCCTGTCGACCGTCGGCTTCGACAGCGGCATCCAGCCGACCGGCCTTGTGGACCTGGAGGTGGAGGCTGGCGCAACTCCCTTGTCCCTGGTGCTCACACAGGTCGGATCGGTGATCTGGCGCCTTGGCGGCGCGACCGAACGGATCGGACGGGTGGACGTCATCGGTCGCATGGACGTTCCCTTCTCGGACGGCCAGAATGTGGGCGTCATCGGCGTACCGGCCGACAAGGTCAACTTCGTCCTGGCAGACGATTGTCCGCGCTTCGACGTTCAGCGAGATCAGTTCCACCTGTTGCGCGAAGCCGGCAAACTCGGCGCCTTGCTGAAGACAAAGCCCGTCACGCCGCAGGCGATCGACAAGCTGATGTTCGGCCGGCGCATTCCCTCTGGAGAGGTCCTGCCCCTGGTGCCGGTGGCGGCGCTGCCGCCGCCGGGCCTCGATGCTCTTGCCTGGACCAATGCGCTGCTGCGCTACCCCGGCGGCTACGAGGCGGTGCCGGTTGCCGGCATCGTCTCCCCCAAGACGCCCATCGCTTCCGACCTGCTGCCGTCCGAGTTCGGCATGGCGCAGCTCATTGGTGAGGGCAAGGCCGAGCTTGTCGACTCCGGCTCCACCTTGCACATCCTGGCGCCCATCGCCCGCCTGCCGGTCATCATCGGTCCGGAGCGCTATCGCATGATCCTGGCTCCGGACGTGCCGGCGCCGGAGGGCATTCCAAAGGAAGCCTGCGTGCTGCGAGACGGTAGCGGCGAAGTCATTCAGAACGCCATGGCCTGCAATAACTGACAAGGGCGTGGGAAGACCGTTTACCGGATCAGACAGCGGATGCAGTTTCAGCGCACTTGCAAGATTTCGATCTTGACCAAGACGCCAGAGAGTCATAGATTAGTTCTTGCCCACTCGATGAGAGCTTGGGATTTTAGACTGGCTTCAACCTTCGAAGCTGGCCGACCTCGAGCGATAGCAATATACGCGGGGTCAACAACCAAGGGCGTCGCTGAACACGACGCCCTTTTGTATTTCAAATACACCAATCATCTCCATCAATACGCATCCAATACTTGGACTGCCCTTTTCCCACGCGCCTCGCGCCCTGGTGCGGGTCTTCGCGCGCGGCGCACAACTCTTGCCCTTGCCGCACAGCCCTTCGGCTGCTACCCATCCACTCCAGCTTGGCACGGCGGGGCTTGAGGCACGGCCCCGCGTCGCCGCACAGATGTCCGGCCGCCCGTTTGTTGCAGGTGCGGCCCATTCGGATTGGAGAAGCCCATGGCCCTCGATGCCGACCTGATGGTGGATCGCCGGCGCACCCGTCGCAAGCTGGTCTTCTGGCGCGCCGCGGCCTTCGTGGTCGCCGCTCTGGCAGTGGTGGTGATCGCCCTGCTCAATGGCGGCGACGAGCTTGCCGGCCGGAACCGGCAGCATATCGCGCGCATCTCGGTCCAGGGCATGATCCTGTCCGATGCCAAGGTTAACGCCATGCTGAAGGAGCTGGCCGAGCAGGACGAGGTGAAGGGCGTGATCGTCGCCATCGACAGCCCCGGCGGCTCGACGGTGGGCGGCGAGGAACTCTATGACGGCATCCGCAAGATTGCCGCCAGGAAGCCCGTGGTCGCCACCATGGGTACGCTGGCCGCGTCCGCCGGCTACATGACCGCGATTGCCGCCGACCATATCGTCGCCGAGCGGTCGACCATCACCGGCTCGATCGGCGTGCTGTTCCAGTATGGCAATGCCGGACGGTTGTTGCAGACGCTCGGCATCGAGGTGAAGACGCTGAAGTCGGCGCCGCTCAAGGCGGAACCGTCGCCCTTCACCTATCCCGAGCAGCCCGGTGCCGCCGCCATGATCCAGCGGCTGATCGACGATACCTATGCCTGGTTCGTCGACATCGTCGCCGAGCGGCGCAAGCTCGACCGGGCGGAAGCGTTGAAGCTTGCCGACGGTTCGGTCTACTCCGGCCGTCAGGCGCTGACGCTGAAGCTGGTGGACGAGATCGGCGGCGAGGACGCGGCGATCGCCTGGCTCGAACAGCAGAAGGACATGCCCAAGGACCTGCCGGTGCTCGACTGGGCGCCCGCCCGTCCCTTCGACGGCTTCAACTTCGGCTCCATGGCGCTCGCCACCGTCGGAAACTGGATCGGCATCGATCTTTCGTCTCTCAGGACGCAACCGGCGCTTGACGGTCTCGTTTCGGTTTGGCACCCTCAAGGTCCGGACATACAATAGATTTTTGGCATTACAAAGTTTCGAGCCGGTGCTACCTTACGAGGAGCGTCGGGCGACAAAAGGAGTTGTCGGGATGATCAAGTCGGAATTGGTGGCCCGCATTGCGGCCCAGAACCCGCATCTGTATCAGCGCGACGTGGAGAACATCGTCAACACCATTCTCGGCACCATCGTCGACGCCATGCGCGAGGGTGACCGGGTGGAACTGCGCGGCTTCGGCGCCTTCTCGGTGAAGAGCCGCCCGGCCCGCACCGGCCGCAACCCGCGCACCGGCGAGAAAGTGCCCGTGAGCGAGAAGTTCGTGCCCTTCTTCAAGACGGGCAAGGAAATGCGCGAGCGTCTCAACGACGGTTGAGCCGAACGCTCGACCATAATTGCACCCGATTGCGGCGGCATGAGAGAGCTGGCGCCGCCGCAAGAGTGTTCGCGGATCGAGTTCGGTTCTCACGCGACACCTCAAGCCTCTCAATCTGGCGCAGCTGGAGTTTGCGGACGTGAAAGCCTTCCTGAAGCTTCTGATCCTCGGCCCGATCGCCATCGTCGTGATGGCGCTGGCGGTGGTGAACAATCAGCCGGTCCGCATCGCCTTCGATCCCTTCACGCCCGAGGCCCCGATCCTGTCGGTGACCGTGCCGCTCTATGCGGTGTTCTTCGTCGCGTTGATGGCGGGCGTGTTGCTGGGCGGCTTCGGCACCTGGACCGGCCAGGGTCGCTTCCGCAAGGCGGCGCGCGAGAACAAGCGCGAGGCGCAGCGCTGGAAGGTGGAGGCCGATCGCCTCAAGGAAGAGACCCAGCGCCTGCCGGAAGCCGAGGCGCCCGTCGCCCTGCCCGGCCGCAAGGCCGCCTGAGCGCCTTCAAGCCGGGTCGACCCGCGCGATCAGATGAAAGAAACTGCCCGTTACCTGGCCCCGGCGCGACCCGTCGGGGCTTTCGCTTTTGCCGTGGGCATCGGCAACCAGCGCAAAGGGCGCGTCGCCGCCGCGATCGAGCGTGCTGGCATAGTGAAATTCATGGCCGGTGAAGGTCGCCCCGTCAGGACCGAAGCTGGTGGCACCGGCAAGGCGCGCCTTGCGATAGCCCAGATGCAGCTTGCGCCGGGCATAGCTCGACTGCAGCCCCAGGAGGCCGGCCATGGCGTGGCGCGTGCCCTCGGCATCCTCAAGCCCCGTCCCCAGCACCATGTAGCCACCGCATTCGCCATGCACGGGGCGGGTCGTGGCAAAGGCGCGCAGGCCGTTCAGAAAGCGATCCGCCGCCGCGATGCGCCCGGCGTGCAGCTCGGGATAGCCGCCCGGCAGCCAGCAGCAATCGGCCGAGGGATCGGGCGCCTCGTCGGCAAGCGGCGAGAAGGGCAGGATCTCCGCGCCTGCCGCGCGCCAGCCGGCGAGCACATGCGGATAGGTGAAACTGAAGGCAGCGTCGCGGGCGAGCGCGATGCGCTGGCCAGGTGGGGCAAGCGCGCTGTCGCCGGCGTCCGGCAGGGTCCGCCCATCGGCCGCGGCGGCGATTCGGTCGAGATCCACATGGGCAGCCACCAGATCGGCCATGGCGTCGATGCGCTGCTCGATGCCGGCGATCTCGCCCGCCTGGACGAGACCCAGGTGCCGCTCGGGCAACGCAATGCTGTCCTGGCGCGGCAGGGCGCCGAGCACGGCGATGCCGAGCGCCTCGACGGCCTCTGTGGCCAGCCGCCGGTGCCGCTCCGAACCGACGCGGTTGAGCACGACACCCATGAGTGTCAGGCGCGGATCGAGCAGCTTCACCCCGAGCGCCACCGCCGCGACCGAGGACGACTGGCCGCTGACGTCGTGGATGAATAGCACGGGCAGGCCGAGGGCGGCGGCAATGTCGGCGGAAGAACCGGTTCGGCCGGGAACTGAGCCGACACCGTCGAACAGGCCCATCAGCCCCTCGGCGATCACCAGATCGGCAGCGCCGGTGGTGCGGGCGGCCAGCGTTTCCACCTGGGCCGGCGTCATGGCCCAGCTGTCGAGATTGGACCCGCTGCGCCCGGCCGCGATGGCATGGAAGGCGGGATCGATATAGTCGGGACCGCATTTGAGCGGTGCCACGCTCGCGCCCCGGCGGGCGAAGGCGCGCATCAGGCCCAGCGTCAACGTCGTCTTGCCGGACCCCGAGCGGATCGAGCCGACGAGGAAGCCTTTCATGACCGCCCTTTCCCTCTGCCTCTGGTTCGCTGGGACATGGAGCCTTCGTTCATCGATCAGGTCGTTTGGAAGGTGCCGCTAGTGGAGCGACTTTGACATTTGCTCGGCGGGTCGTATCGGGCGGATGCAAATGTCAGAATCGAACCACTAGAGCTTGCGCAGCATCACCGTATCGATGGAATGGCTGGCGCTCTTGCGCAGGATCAGGTCGGCGCGCGGGCGCGTCGGCTGGATGTTGTCGCGCAGGTTCGGCAGGTTGATGCCGTGCCACAGGCTCAGCGCGATGGCCAGCGCCTCTTCCTGGGGTATCTCGGCATATTTGCGGAAATAGGACTTGGGATCGCGGAAGGCGGTGTCGCGCAGGCGCAGGAAGCGCTCCACATACCAGCGTTCGAGATCGTCTTCGTTGGCGTCGATGTAGATCGAGAAGTCGAAGAAATCGGAGACGAAGGGGATGGCCTTGCCGTCGCGCGGCAGGCGGCTCGTCTGCAGCACGTTCAGCCCTTCGAGGATCAGGATGTCAGGCCGGTCGATGGTGACGCGCTCGCCGGGCACCACGTCATAGACGAGATGCGAATAGACCGGCGCGGTCACCGCGGGCTTGCCGGCCTTGATGTCGGTGAGAAAGGCGAGCAGGGCCGGCAGGTCGTAGCTGTCGGGGAAGCCCTTGCGCTCCATCAGCCCTTCCTCGCGCAGCACGGCGTTGGGCAGCAGGAAGCCGTCGGTGGTGATCAGGTCCACCTTGGGCGAGGAAGCCCAGCGCTGCAGCATGGTCTTGAGGATGCGCGCCGTGGTCGACTTGCCCGCCGCCACCGATCCGGCGATGCCGATGATATAGGGCATCTTGGCCTGGCTCGAGCCGAGAAACTGGCGCGTGGCGCGGTGCAGCCCTTGCGTCGCTTCCACATAGAGCGACAAGAGGCGCGACAGCGGCAGGTAGATTTCGCGCACTTCCTCGAGCTGAACCGGATCGCCGAGGGAGCGCAAGCGGACGACGTCTTCGAGCGTCAGCGTCATCGGCGCTTCACGGCTCAAGGTCGACCAGGCGGCCCTGGTATAGGTTTCGTAAGGGGACAGTGCCGCGCGTGCGATCTGATCCATCGATTTTCACATGCCACCCGGGTGACCGGCGAACCGGACGACGGATGCCCCTTGCTTTGCCTCGCCCCGAGCGGCCGCTGGTGTCTCAAGTCTCAACCACTTGAGCAGCTTCCGCTCTTGCACGACTTCCCGTCTTGCTCGCGGAAATCCGTCACGCGCCCGTCATATATCATAACAGCTAAAGAAGTTTCGCCTAGTCTTTAGCCCGACTGGCTTTTTCTTCGAGGCCGGAACGGCCCATGCGGCGACCGAGTTCGTCGAGCACCTCTTCAAGCGGCAGATCGGCCAGCTTCAGCACCACAAGGAGATGGTAGAACAGGTCGGCGCATTCGTTGCGCAGGCCCGTGCGGTCGCCCGAGACGGCGGCGATCACCGCCTCCACGGCTTCCTCGCCCACCTTCTGCGCCGCCTTGGGCATGCCGCGGGCGGCAAGCTTGCGGGTGTAGGAGGTCTCGTCGCCATTGACGAGGCGGTCGGCGATCACCGCCTCGAGGTCTTCAAGGGAAAATCCGCTCATCGCACTCATCCGTTGAGGCGGACCGGAATGCCCGCCGCCGCCATGTGCTGCTTGGCCTCACCGATCGTGAAGGTGCCGAAATGGAAGATGGAGGCGGCGAGCACGGCGGTCGCGTGACCGTCGCGGATGCCCTCCACCAGATGGTCGAGCGTACCGACGCCGCCCGAGGCGATCACCGGCACGTGCACGGAGTCGGCGATGCGGCGCGTCAGCTCGATGTCGAAGCCGGACTTGGTGCCGTCGCGGTCCATGGAGGTGAGCAGGATCTCGCCGGCGCCGAGCGACACCACTTCCTGCGCATATTCGATGGGATCGATGCCCGTCGCGGTACGGCCGCCATGGGTGAACACTTCCCAGCGCGGCGTCTCGCCGTCGGCGGAGACGCGCTTGGCGTCGACGGCGACCACGATGCACTGATCGCCGAACTTGTCGGCGGCGCGCTTGACCAGCTGCCGGTCATGCACGGCGGCGGACATGATCGAGGCCTTGTCGGCGCCGGCCAGCAGCAGTGCGCGGATGTCCTCCACCGAGCGCACGCCGCCGCCGACGGTCAGCGGCATGAAGCAGCGCTCGGCGGTGCGACGCACCACGTCGAGCAGAATGCCGCGCTTTTCGTGGCTGGCGGTGATGTCGAGGAAGCACAACTCGTCGGCGCCGGCCGCGTCATAGGCCGCGGCGGCCTCCACGGGATCGCCGGCATCGACCAGATCGACGAAGTTGACCCCCTTGACCACCCGGCCGTCCTTGACGTCCAGGCAGGGGATGACACGCGCTTTCAGCATGGGCAGGGTCCCTGTTGCGTTGCGGTCTGTCTTATACGCGGGCCGCCAAGGTTTCCAGTCCTTCGCCGCCTTCCGGCCGTGCGCCTCTCACTGAGCCGGATCGAAGCCCGGCGGATGGTGGCCCGGCTTCTGCGGCTTGTGGCCGAACAGGTTGCCGCTCGCCTTCTGCTGGGCCTCGCGCATGGCGCGGACCCGATCCAGCATGGTGCGGGGGTCCTGCCCCTCGGGTTCGGCGGCTTGACCATCGCCGCCATTGTCCTGGCCGGCGTCCATCGGCTCTGCGGGCGCGGCCGCGTCGGGGGTGTCGGCGGACGGATCGCCGCCGCCATAGGCGCCGGAATCGGGGGATGCCGCAGCGCCGTCGGTCGCAGCGCCCGCGGGTGCCCCGCCCGGCTGGAACAGCTGCAGATCCGAGGTCTGGTCCTCGAAGGACAGCGTCACCGAGGTATCGCCGATCTCGGCCACCTGCCAGTCGCCAATGCTGTCACCGACCCGGAGCGTCAGCGTCTGGCCGGCGTCCTGGTCCTGGATCACGGCGATGGCGTCGGCGTCGGTGCCGAGGATGCCGAGCAGCTTGGCATTGGGCGGGTTCGGGCTGTCGGGCGTGTCGGGCTCGGTGGGCGGCGCCGGCTCCGGATCGGTCGGCGGCGTGTCCACCTCGGCCTCGGGTGCGCGGCGGGACGGCGTGAACAGCGGGCGTTCGGCAAAGGCCTTCAGCCGATCCTCGCCGATCGCGGCCAGCGGATTGAACAGGGCCGGGTCGGCAACGGCATCCTCGGCGCGGCTCCAGCCGCAGCCGAGAACCAAGAGAGCCGTGGCCATGGCGAGAGGGCGGCGCATCACGGTGCTTTCCATGCGGCCCTCACCGTGCAGTCGACGCGCAGCGTCGGATCGGTCTCGGCACCGGCATCCCCGGTGCCCGGCACCTGGCGTACCGACAGCGCCTCGACGAACATCAGCGGCAGGCCGGTCTCCACATGCTGCAGGAAGGTGAGCAGGCCGGCGTTGTTGACGTCGAGCGCCAGGCGCACGACGATCTCGTCGGCGGGCGTGGTTTCGTCGGTGCGGTCGACCACCTGCGTCTCGATCACCTTGCCGCCGGCGTCGGTGGCGGCAGAGGAGAGCAGTTGCTGCAGATCGGCGGCGGCGAGCGGCGCGGCGGCGGCCTTCACATAGATGGACGACATGTCCGTCACCGTCCGGCCGGCGACGTCGAGCCGGGCAAGGCGGGCGTCGAGCTGGGCGAGCAGGGCGTCTTCCCGCGCGGACACGTCGGCATTGGCCTGATATTGCATGAGATTGGCGCCGGTCAGCGCGATCAGCGCCAGCGGCAGGGCCAGGAAGACGATGACGGCGGCAAAGCCGTAGGCGCGGGCGGGGTTCATGGCTGCACCTCGCTCGACGCGGGCACCGCGGCCTGAGCACCGGTCGGCGCCGTCTTGTCCCAGTGGACCGTGAGGTCGAAGCTGTCGCGACCGTCGTCGGTGCGGGTCACCGGCGCGGTGAAGCGGGCGTCGGACAGCACCGGATCGGCCTCGATCAGCCCGATCAGCGCCGGCGCGTTGACGGAGGTGCCGGCCAGATGCAGCTTGTCGCCTTCCAGCGACAGCTCGCCGAGATAGGTGTCGTCGGGCACCAGCGCCGACAGGCGGTCGATCAACAGCGCCACCGACGCAGGTTCGGTCTTGGCGGAAATGAGTTCGAGATCGCGCCCCTCGGCCTTGCCGGCACCGGCGGCGAGCGACAGCACCTGCCGCTTCACCTTGAGGCGCTGGTCGAGTTCGCTCACCCGGTCGGCTTCCTGGCTCGCCAGCATGTAGGAGCCGATGGCCGCCGGCAGCAACAGGGCGAAGGCGAGCACGAGCCCGATCACCGAGGCCCGGCGCAGGCGCTTCAGGGTGGGGTCGCCGCTGCCGCGCAACAGGTCGATGCGCAGCGGCGCGTCGATGGGCTCGGCGCCGCTGCCGACCGCCGTTGGCGTCAGACCGACGGCGGCAAGGCGGTCGAGCGCCTCGTTCAGCACGTCGCGCGAGGTGGCGGCGAAGTCGACGGCAAGGGTGCCGTCCGCCGCCGTCTCGCTGGCGGCGGCATAGCCGAACACCACCTTTTCCGGACGCCAGGGCGTCAGGCGGTCGAGGCGATGCTCGATGATCGGATCGAGATAGGCCTTGCCGGCGGCCGGCAGGCTCAGCGTCCGCGTCAGGATGCGCTGGGGATCGATGCGCAGCTCGATGCGACCGCCGCGCAGCTTGCGCAGGGCGCGCGCCGGGCGACCGTCGGCCTCGGTGAGCGCCCCGAGATCGGTGGTCACGCCGCGGGCGTTGACGGCATGCAGGCGCGCTCCCTCGGCGGTCTCGCTCACCACCCAGCGCGACCGCGCGCCAAAGCGGCCCGCCAACGGCGCGAGACCGTTGACGAAAGCGTCCAGCAGGGAGGCAAAATGCCCGGAAAGGCTCGTCATGACCAACTCGAAAGGAACCCGTTTGCACACCCGGCCTGGAGGACGGCGGCAATCGGATCGAGGTCTAGCACAAAGCCGTTAACACTCAAAAACGCAAAATTTGGGGCGACCCACAATTGAGGGCCCGCGTCTTGCGGTCACAGGATGAAATCGCTGAGCAGCTTGACGTTGAGCGCGATGATGATGACGGCGACGATGCCGGAGGTGATCGACAGCCAGCGCGGCGCCACGAAAGGCCCCATCTTGGCGCGATCGGCGGTGAAGAGCACCAGGGGCACCACGGCAAAGGGCAGTTGCAGGCTGAGAATCACCTGGCTGAGGATCAGCAGCTTTGCCGTGCCGCTCTCGCCATAGGTCAGCGTCACCGCCGCCGCCGGTACGATGGCGATCAGGCGCGTGATCAGCCGGCGCACCCAGGGCTTGAGGCGGATCGACAGGAAGCCTTCCATCACCGCCTGCCCGGCGAGGGTGGCGGTGACGGTCGAGTTGAAGCCGCAGGCGATCAGCGCCACGGCAAACAGCGTCGGCGCGATGGCGGAGCCGAGCAGCGGGGCGAGCAAGGTATGCGCTTCGCCCAGTTCGGCAATGGTGGTGTGGCCGGTGTCGTAGAAGGCAGCAGCCGCCAGCACCAGGATCGAGGCGTTGATCACCAGCGCGAACATCAGCGCCAGCGTGGAATCGAAGGTGGCATAGGAAATGGCACTGCGGCGCGAGGCGACGTCTTCGCCATAGGCCCGCGTCTGCACGATGGCCGAATGCAGATAGAGGTTATGCGGCATCACGGTGGCGCCGATGATGCCGAGGGCGAGATAGAGCATGTCGGGGTTGGTGAGGATCTCCGTCGACGGCGCAAAGCCCCCGAGCACGGCCGGCCAGTCGGGCCGGGCCATGGCGATCTGCAGCCCGAAGCAGATGGCGATGACGCCGAGCAGCGCGATGATCATCGCTTCCACATAGCGAAAGCCGAGGTTCTGCAGGCCCAGAACCAGAAACACGTCGGCGGCCGTCAGCAACACGCCGATCTCGAGGGGAATGCCGAGCAGCAGGTTGAGGCCGATGGCCGTGCCGATCACCTCGGCGAGATCGGTGGCGCAGATGGCGGCCTCCGCCAGCAGCCACAGCGGAAAGGCGAGCGCCGGATGATAGGCGTCGCGGCAGGCCTGCGCGAGGTCGCGGCCCGTGCCGATGCCCAAGCGGGCGCACAGCGCCTGCAGCAGGATGGCCATGAAGTTGGAGAGCAGGGCGACGAAGAGCAGCGCATAGCCGAAGCGCGACCCGCCGGCGAGCGAGGTGGCCCAGTTGCCCGGGTCCATGTAGCCGACCGCCACGAGATAGCCCGGTCCGAGGAAGGCGAGGAGGCGCTTCAGCCCCGGCTTGCCGGGAACGACGACGGACTTGTGCACCTCGGCCAGCGCCGCTTCACCACCGGTCTTGCGCCAACCGCGAAACCCCTCGGACCCTGCAGCCCCCTCAGTACGCTTCAACATCTTGTCTCGCCCACTTCCCGCTCGTCCCTTGCAAATTGGAAGCATTCTAATTGCAAGTCATTCGCAATTGCAAGAGCCCGCAGCCGATGGGCGGCCCTCCTCCGCCCGGCATCGCTGTGTTTCATGTGTCCGGTGCAGCCGATCAGGAAAGCGTCCGTCCCGCCTCCCACAGGCCAGCCTATCCCGTCGTCCGCAGCACCTCGTCCATGGAGGTGATGCCTTGGCCCGATTTGGCGAGCCCGTCTTCCAGCATGGTGGTCATGCCACCGGCGCGCGCCGCCTCGACGATGCGGAACTGGTCCGGCTCCTTGCGGATCATCTGGCGCAGCGTGTCGTCGACGCGCAGGGCCTCGAAGATGCCGATGCGTCCGCGGTAGCCGGAATGGCCGCAGGCCTCGCAGCCCACCGGGCCGTGGAACACCCAGGACGGATCGAGCCGATAACCGCGCGCTTCCGCCACTTCATGGGCGATCTGTGCCTCGCGCGCATCGGGCTTGCGACAGCGCTCGCAGAGGCGCCGCACCAGGCGCTGGCCGAGCACGCCACGCAGCGTCGAGGAGATGAGATAGGGCTCGATGCCCATGTCGGTCAGGCGCACGATGGCGTCGGCCGCGGTGTTGGTGTGCAGCGTCGTCAGCACCAGATGGCCGGTGAGCGCGGCCTGGATGCCGATGCCGGCCGTCTCGCGGTCGCGCATTTCGCCCACCATGATCACGTCCGGGTCATGGCGCAGGAAGGAGCGCAGGGCGGCGGCGAAATCGAGCCCGATGGCCGGCTTGATCTGGGTCTGGTGCACGCCGGGAATCTGATACTCCACCGGGTCTTCCACCGTCATGATCTTCACCGAGGGGTCGTTGATCATGGAGATGGCGGTCGCAAGCGTCGTGGTCTTGCCCGAACCGGTGGGGCCGGTGACGATCAGGATGCCGTGCGGCTCGGCCAGCAGGGCGCGGAAGGTCTCCTGGTCGCGGGCAGTCATGCCGACGCGGTTGAGTTCCAGAAGGCGCGTATCCTTGACGAGGATGCGCAGCACCGCCGTCTCGCCATAGAGCGTCGGAGCAAGGGCGACACGCAGGTCGGCCTCCTGATTGCCGATGCGGATGTTGGCGCGGCCGTCCTGCGGCAGGCGGCGCTCGGCAATGTCGAGGCTGGCCAGAATCTTGATGCGCGAGATGATGGCGGCGGCCATGTGGCGGGGGAACACCTGATCCTGCCGGAGGAAGCCGTCGACACGGAAGCGGACGCGCAGCTGGTCGCGACCCGATTCCAGATGGATGTCGGTCGCGCCCATCTCGATGGCCCGCTCGAGCATCTGGTCGATGATGCGCACGATGGGCGCGCCGCGCGCCAGGTCCTGCAGTGCTTCGACCGAGTCCGTGAAGGCGATGGTGTCGTCATCGCCGGCCTCGTCGGCCGTGGCGGGCGCGGCCTCGCCGGTATCGGCGCCGGCGCGCTCGAACAGCTGATCGATCTCGTCAAAGGAGAGCACGCCGAGCGGCGCGGCAAAGCCGACCGCCAGACGCACCGCATCGATGGCATCGGCCCGTCCGGGATCGGCGACCCCCAGCGTCACCGCACTGCCGTCGTCAAAGGGAAAGATGGCATTGTCGCGCAGGAAGCGGCGGGAAAGGTCGCCGAAGCGGGGTGTCGCGGCGGCGACACGCTCGGCGTCGAGACGCGGCAGGCCGTGGTAGGCGGCAGCGGCCTGCGCAAGTTCGGCGGCGGCAACTTGTCCCGAACGCCACAAGTCCTCGCCCGTTGCTGTGGATTTCCCCGCCTGCGCCGGATCTTTCAGGAGCTCGCGTTCCCGCAGAAATTCGACGAAGCTTCTTTGATTTATTTGTAAATTTTCACTTAAAGCCATGAATAACCCACTGGATGCCGCTTCGAGCGAAAGCCTTGACGAACAGTAGGCCGCCGGCCAGGAACCGGCAATGCTTCCGTTGCGCTTCAAAGCCCGCTATGGTGGCCTCTGGTCGGCATGGTACGACTTTTTTGGGGTATTTCGAGAGTCGGAACGTTTATTTTTCTCGTGGCTCGCCTTCCAAGATGTTACCAATCGTGGAGGGGCATCTGGCATTGACTGGTGTGGCATGTTGAGTTGGAGCAAACGGCTCCTGTTGATTGGTGCGTGTTTCGTTGCCTTGGCCGGATGTTCCGCCCTGGATACGGAGCCCGCCAATCGCGGGTCCATCATGGAGGGCGGGGTTTTCGGCGACCTGAGTGCGCGCCAGCCCAAGCCGACGCATGCGTCCGCGCAGGGGTTGATCCCCGTGGGCGGTTCGGGACGATCGCAGATCTTCGGGCCGGATGGCGCGGCGTTGACCGCGGCCGCCAACACGGCCGCCGCCGGTGGCAATGCCGCTTCGGGCGATGCCGGCGTCACCGACGGTGAGCCCGGCGCCTATCGGCTCAACTTCGAAAATGCCGAGATCAAGGACGTGGTGCACGCCGTGCTCGGCGAGGCCCTGAAGCTCAACTACACCATCAGCCCGGACGTGGGCGGCACCGTCACGGTTGCCTCGTCCCAGCCGGTCGGGCGCGACGCGCTGCTCTCCACGCTCGATGCCATCCTGGCGGCCCAGGGCTTTTCCATGACCAAGTCGGGCTCGGTCTACAAGATCGGCCCGCTGGCGCCCGGTGCGGGCAATGTGGACCGCGGCGGCCAGGCCCAGCCGGGCTACGGCATTTCGGTGGTGCCGCTGCATTATGTGTCGGTCAAGACCATGGTGAAGCTGCTCGGCGGCTTCGTCGCCGACGCCGAGGGGCTGCGCATCGACAGCACGCAGAATGCGCTGGTGATCTCCGGTCCGAGTTCCAAGCGCGACGACGTCATGCGCACGGCCGCCTCCTTCGATCAGGACTGGATGAGCGGCCAGACGGCGGGCATCTTCCAGCTCAACCAGTCCGAACCCGACGCCGTGGTCAAGGAGCTTGACCGCGTCTTCGATTCGAGCGGCGGCGCCGGGACCGGCCTCATCCAGTTCCAGCCGATCCAGCGGCTGAAATCCATTCTCGTCCTGTCCAAGAACCCGACGCTGATCCAGCGGGCCGGCACCTGGATCCGCCGCCTCGACGGGCAGGCGGCGTCGGTGCAGCAGAATATCTTCGTCTATCGCCCGCAATATCGCGACGCCTCCGAGCTTGCCAAGGTGCTTGCCTCGCTGTTCGGCGCTGGCGGCGACACGGGCAAGCCGGCGTTTTCGGCCAACCAGGGCATCACCAGCCAGGACAAGGTCACGTCCACAGGCGGTCCGGCGCAGTCGCAGGGCGCCGACAATGGTTCCGAGCCGCCCATCGACAATGTCACCGGTGCCGGTGAGGCCACCGACGGTTCCGGCACAGGCGGTGATGGCACCGATCCCAACGCGGGAGACGCAAGCGGCGGCGCTCCCGGCGTCATCGACCTGACGCAAGGTGGCGGCGACGCCAAGGGCCCCTCGATCCGCGTGTCGGCCGACCTCGCCAACAACACCGTGGTCACCTATACGGACGCAGAAACCTACAAGCAGGTGCTGGCCGCCCTGCAGCGGCTCGACGCCCAGCCCTATCAGGTGGCGATCCAGGCGACCATCGCCGAGGTGACGCTCAACGACGAGCTGGCCTATGGCGTGCAGTATTATCTCAAGAACACCAACCTCGGCATCGGCCAGGCCGGCAGCGTCGGCTTTCCGGGCTCCGGAGCTGCCATCAGCGCCGTCAAGGACAGCTTCAACTTCATCCTTGGGTCCAATTCCAACCCGGGTCTGATCGTCTCGGCGCTCAACAAGGTCACCGAAGTGGAGATCCTGTCGTCGCCGTCGCTGGTGGTCATGGAGAACCAGACGGCCAAGCTGCAGGTGGGCGATGACGTGCCGGTGGAGATCGGCACGACGTCCACGATCGGCGGCACGACCACCCAGACGCAGATGGAATATCGCAGTACCGGCATCATCCTGAAGGTGACGCCGCGCATCGGCGAAAACGGCTCGGTGACCATGAAGGTCGACCAGGAGATTTCCGCCGTCAGCTCGACCAGCTCGAAGTCGACCAATCCGACCTTCTCGACACGCAAGGTCTCGAGCCAGATTTCCGTCGTTTCCGGCCAGACCGTCGTGCTCGCCGGCCTGATCTCGACGCAGAAATCGGTGGACCGCTCGGGCCTGCCGCTGTTCAGCCGCATCCCCGGCATCCGCGATCTCGCCGGCAACAACGACAAGGGCGGCAAGCGCACGGAACTGGTGGTGCTGATCAAGCCGATGGTGATCCATTCGAGCGACGATGCGCAGACGGTGGCCGAGGAGCTCAAGAGCCGGCTGTGGGCCATCGGCAGTCGCGAGAACAAGGCCCCGTAAGCGGATGGGCAAGGCGTCAGAACTCCTTCTCATGGGAATGGCAGCGGTGTTCGCTCTTGCCGTTGCCCTGTCCTGGGTTGGCGTTTCGACTGCGTTGGTCGCAGGCACGGCCCTGCTGATGCTCATTGCCCTTCAGATCGTCTGGCAGGATATGCTGACGCTGACCATCGCCGATGGCGCGTCGCTGGCGCTCGCCATTGTCGGCGTCACGCTGCGCCTTCAGGCCGGGCTCGGCATCGGCTTTCCGCTCAAGGACGAGATCGTGGTGATCGCGATCGAGGCCGGCGCCACCTTTGCCGTCCTGTTCGGCCTGCGCGAATACTGGTATCGGCGGCGCGGCTTCGACGGGCTCGGGCTCGGCGACGTCAAGCTGGCTGCAGCCGGCGCCGCCACGCTCGGCGCACCGGCGCTGTCGGCCGCCCTTCTGATGGCGAGCCTTGCGGGGCTCGCGACCTTCGGTGCCCTCAGGCTCTGGCGCGGCCCTGCGGCGCTGTCCTCCAAGCTTGCCTTCGGCGCACTCCTGGCACCGGCCATTGTCGCCGTCGAGATCGTGATCAGCCGCAGCGGCTGGCTCGGCCCGCTCGCCGGTCCGGAGTGGCAGCCATGACGCGGCATTTCGCCTACAAGGCGCTCGGTCCCACGGGCAAGCTTCTCGCCGGCGGCATGGAGGCGGCCAGCCGGGCCGACGTGCTCAATCACCTGGAAAAGCTCGGCTATACGCCGGTGAGCGTCGAGGAGGCCGCGCCCAAGGCGCCGCCGCGCGGCTGGCGCGAGATGCTGACGCCGGAGCCGAAATCCGAGGACATCACCGGCTTCACCATCGATCTGGCCATGCTGCTCAAGGGCGGCGTGGTACTGGACGAGGCGCTGGCCATCCTCACCCAGATGGAATCGCGGCGCTGGCTGAAACGGCTGATCGCCGAGCTGCATGTGGAACTGTCGGGCGGCAAGAGTCTGAGCCAGGTGCTGGCGCTGCATCCCAAGCTGTTCCCGCCGCTCTACATCAAGATGATCGAGGTGGCCGAGACGTCCGGTCGGCTTGAGGAGGCCCTCGCCGACATCGCCCGCGAGCGCCAGCGCGTCGAGAATCTGCGCAAGAAGTTCTTCTCGGCCATCTCCTATCCGCTGTTCCTCGCCGTCGCCGCCACCGGCGTGCTCTGCTTCGTGCTGCTCTATGTGATCCCGCAGTTCGAAGGCGCGATCACCGGCTTCCGCGACAAGCTCGATCCGTCGGCGCTGCGCGTCTTCGAACTCTCGCGCATCTTCCGGGAGAATGTGGACCTGTTCGGCGCCGGCGCCATCGGCCTTCTGGTGTTGTTCATCATCATCGGCCGCCTCGGCCGCGGCGGCTCCTTCTGGGTCAGCCTGCTCGCGCGCCTGCCGCTCAGCGGCACGGTGATGACCTATGACCTGACGCTCACCTTCTGCCGCACCCTGGCGGTGCTGGCCAAGAATGGCGTCGACATCTCCACCGCGCTCCGCCTGATCAAGGGCGTGATCCGCATTCCCTCCGCCGCCGCCGAGCTCGACCATGTGATCTCCGACGTGCGCCAGGGTCGGCGCTTGTCCGAGGCGCTTGCCAAGCGCATACTGCTGCCTGGTCACGTGGTGCAGATGCTCAGGGTCGGCGAGGAGGCAGGCAAGCTTGCGGACAGCGCGGAACGAATCGGCGGATTTTATGAAGCCAAGCTCGAAACGGCCCTTGGCCGCATAACCGCCATCATTGGCCCCGCCATGATGATTGGCGTCAGCCTGATGGTGGCCTGGCTGATCGTCTCGGTCATGACGGCTCTCATCAGCATCAACGATCTTCTTGTATAGGTATTGCAAATGCGGCGTTTTCCTCGGTTTCTGTCCCGGTCTTCTCGGCGTGACGCGCGCGCCGGCTTCACGCTGGTCGAACTCCTGGTCGTGCTGGTGATCCTCAGCCTGATCATGGCGCTGGTCGGTCCGCGCGTGCTCAACTATCTGTCGTCCTCCCGCGAGAAGGCGGCGCATCTGCAGATCGAATCCTTCGGCGCGGCCCTCGACCTGTTCTTCCTCGACAACGGCCGCTACCCCACGGGGTCCGAGGGGCTGGAGGCGCTGGTCAAGCGTCCGGCAGCCGCCGACAAGTGGAACGGCCCCTATACCAACCAGGCCGAGATCCCCAAGGATCCCTGGGGCAATCCCTATCAATATGGAGTGCCGGGCCAGAAGAAGCCTTATGTGATCACCTCGCTTGGATCCGACGGCAAGAAGGGCGGAACCGATGACGGGGCCGACATTTCCAGCGAGTGAGACACGGAAGGTCGCCGGCTTCACGCTGATCGAGTTGACGCTGGCGCTCGCCATCCTCGGCCTGATCGCGGTGCTGACGCTGCCGCGCGTGCTGCCGTCCCGCTCGTCCACCGCCCTCCGCATCGCCGCCTACGAGATCGCCGCGCTGCTGCGCGACGATCGGGCGAGCGCCGCGCGCACGGGCCGGATCGTGACGCCGGTGATCGACGGCGGCGGCCATCGCGTCCTCTCCGGCGTGTCCGGCCGGATCGTCGACGTGCCCCCCTTTGCCGCCTTCGGCCTCAGGGGCAGCGGATTGCGCTTTCTGCCCGACGGCTCGGCCAATGACGCGCTGGTGGTGATCACCGGCGCGACCGCCGGCTATGGCGTGCGCGTCAACGGCTTCAGCGGCGCCATCGACATCGTGCCGGTGAAGCCATGAGAGCCCGGCGCGACGGCTTTACCCTCGTCGAGGTGCTGGCCTCGCTGGTCATCCTGTCGGTGCTGGCGCTGGCGGTGACGCGCGGCGTGGTGGCCGCTCGGCAATCGGGCGATGCCGGCAGCGCCACGCTCGACGCCGCGCGGGTGGCGCGCGAACTCATCGAAGGACCGGTTACGGCGACCTTCACCGGCCCGACGTCCAAGAGCGGTACGCTCTACGGCCATGCCTACAAGATCGTCGCCGCGCCGCTCGACCTGAACCTGCCCGGCACGACCAAAACCGACGACAGCAACGCGACCTGGACGCCCCTGCGCTTCACCGTCAGCGTGGAGACCACCGCAGGTCACACCCTCAGCGTCGAGACCGTGCGCCTCGTCAAGGGAGGGCCGCAATGACCGGTCGTCGTCCATCCCGCGCCGGTTACGTGCTCGTGGAAGCACTGGCAACGCTGACCCTGTCGGCGCTGGTGATCGCCGCGCTCGCCTCGCTGGTGGCGCTGCAGCTGCGCTCGGCCGACCGGGCCTCGGCGCTGCTCGACGCCCATGAACACCAGTTACGCCCGCTCGATGCCGTCGCCCGTGAAATTGCCGGCGCCGTGCGGGCGCGCTGGGCGGCCGACAACAGCCAGACCTTCATTTTCAACGGTCTGGCCGACCGCATCCTGTTCGTCGAGCGCGTCGGATCGCCGGGGCGGAGCGAACTCAGGGCCGTCGCCTTCCAGAACGAGGCGACCGATGCCGGCAATCGCCTGCTCCGGGCCGAGGCGCGTGTCCCGCCCGGCGCGATGACGCTGGACGACCTGCATTTCAGCCCGTCGGTTGCCGTGGACACCAGCCCCTATCAATATCGCTTTTCCTTCGTCCTGCCCGCCACGGCCGGCCAGGAAACGGTCAATCCCACCTGGACCGATGCGGGCAAGCTGCCACAGGCGATCTATGTCTCTCTCTATAATCCCGGTCGGCGCGTGGCGGTTGCCATGATCCGCGCGCCGCTGCCGATCGAGGCGGAACCTGCCTGCGTCGTGCGCAAGGACAAGGGCTTCTGTTCACTCGAAGGCGGCGACAAGCCCGCATCTCCGGATGGCGGGCAGGACACGACGGCGCCTGCGGACAACCCCTCGCCGGGAGCGCCGCGATGAGACAGATCCGGCGCCGCGACGGCGGCTATATTCTCGTCTCCGTTCTGGTGGTCATGGCGCTTCTCGCCGCGCTGATGGCCGCAACCCTGTCGCTCGGGCGCGTCAACGCCGGCGCGGCCATCGATGAGGTCGCTCGCCTCAAGGCCGACGCCCTGACTGAGGCCGGGCTGGAACTGGCGGCCTTCGAACTGTTTGATCGATCGCTCGACCCGCATGGCGTCAACGGTCAGCAGGTCCGCTTCGATGGAGGGACTGTCGTCCTGTTCGTTCGCTCGCCCGCCGGGCGCATCGATCTCAACGCTGCCGAGCCGGAGATGCTGGCGGCCCTCTATCGCCTGATCGGCGGCAAGGCACTCAGCCCCGATGCCTTTGCCGCTCGTGTGGTCGACTGGCGCGACGCCGACGGCGACACCGGCAAGGGAGGGGCCGAAGCCGCCGATTATGCGTCGATGAAGCTCGCCTGGCGCCCTGACGACCGCGAGTTCCAGTCGGTGGACGATCTCAAGGCCCTGGCGGGCCTGCCGGCGGACGAGTTTCAGCGGATCCTGCCCTATGTCACGGTGTTCAACCCCGGCGGCAAGCTCGACGTTCTCGAAGCGCCGGCCGAGGTGCTGCGGCTCGCCTCCGGGCTGCGCCCCGCCCAGGTGGAGCAGCTTGTCCGCCTGCGCAGCAAGCCGAACGAGGCCAATCTTGCCGCCATCGACGAACTCGTCGGCGGCGACAACAAGAGCCTTGCGGTGGCCGTCCGCAACATCTTCGAAGTCACGCTGGAAGTGCATCCCGCCACCGGCCCCGTGAGGCGCGACGTGGTGATCGTCGGCCGTGACCGCTCGGGCAACCGGCCCTTCCTGCGCCTCGGCTAATCCCTTAAACGGAAAAGACAACTTACAACTGATGAACGGCCTGGCGAAAACTTCCAGTCCTGTTGGTGCGAAAAGATGCCAACAGCAAAAAAGGCAGAATTATTTTCACAAACGCACGAAATTAACGGGCCATTCACAAAAAGAACAGATGATTGTTTCCGAACAAAAGCCGGGCTCTTCTACGGTAAAATACGTATTTGTTTGTCTAGAATTTGCTTCCGGTAAAGCCGACGAATACCTTCTGGGGGATAACACATGTGGCCGTTTTCGTCCGATTCCAATGCGATCTTGAAAGCCTTGGACCGTTCGCAGGCAATCATTGAGTTCGAACCCGACGGCAAGATTGCAACCGCCAACGAGAATTTCCTGAAGGTGCTCGGCTATCGTCTCGAGGAGATCGTCGGCAAGCACCATTCCATGTTCGTCGACCCCACAGAGGTGCGCGGCGACGCCTACAAGACCTTCTGGCACGATCTTGCGGCCGGCAAGTATCAGTCGGCCGAGTTCAAGCGTATCGGCAAGGGCGGCAAGGAAGTCTGGATCCAGGCCACCTACAATCCCGTCACCAATGCCTCCGGCAAGGTCTACAAGGTCGTGAAGTTTGCGACCGACGTCACCGACCGCAAGCTCAAGGACGCCGAGATCGCCGGCCAGATCGCTGCGATGCGCAAGGCACAAGCGGTCATCGAGTTCAATCTCGACGGATCCGTGGTCGACGCCAACGACAACTTCCTCAATGCGCTCGGCTATCGTCTCGACGAGATCAAGGGCCGCCATCACTCCATGTTCGTGCAGGCGCGCGAGCGTGACGGCGCAGCCTATCGCAAGTTCTGGGATGATCTCAGGGCCGGCCACTATCAGACCAATGAATATTGCCGCATCGGCAAGGGCGGCAAGGAAGTCTGGATTCAGGCCACCTACAATCCGATCTTCGACATGTCCGGCAAGCCGTTCAAGGTGGTGAAGTTCGCCATGGACATCACGCCGGCGGTCATCGAGCGCCAGCGCCGCATGGCGGCGCAGAAGGACATCGACGGCGAGCTCGGGTCCATCTCCGACATGGTCGGCCGCACCAGCAGTCAGGCCGACTCGGCAACGACGATCTCCGGCGAGACCTCGATCAACGTGCAGGCGGTCGCATCGGGTGCGGAGGAGCTGGCGGCCTCGGTCGCCGAGATCAGCCGTCAGGTCACCTTCGCCCTCAGCATTTCCGAAGACGCCGTGCGTCAGGCGGAATCCACCAACAAGGTGATCTCCGGCCTCGCCGCCGCCGCGCAGAAGATCGGTCAGGTGGTCGAGCTCATCAACAATATCGCCGGCCAGACCAACCTGCTGGCGCTGAACGCCACCATCGAAGCGGCGCGTGCCGGCGAGATGGGCAAGGGCTTTGCGGTCGTGGCGCAGGAAGTCAAGCAGCTGGCCGCCCAGACCTCCAAGGCCACCGACGAGATCGGTTCGCAGATCTCCGCGGTGCAGGTGACCACCAACGAAGCGGTGACCGCCATCGAGGGCATTTCCTCGACCATCGCCAAGATCAACGAGATCTCCTCGTCGATCGCCACGGCCGTGGAAGAGCAGTCGTCGGTGACGCAGAACATGTCGGGCAACATGCAGACGGCCGCCCAGGGCGTCGACACCATCGCCCGCTCCATGGCCGAGATCGCCCGCTCCGCCGAGGCCATCAACGACGCGACCCGCAAGGTGCGCGAAGCCTCGCGCGCCATCGCCTGACATCGATATCTTCAAGACCCTGCGAGCCGCGCCAGCACGATCCTGGCGCGGCTCTCGTTCATTTCCAGCTGCCGTCCGCCCACATGGCCGAGAGCGCGGCCCGATAGGTGGGATGCCGATAGACAAGGCCGAGGTCGGCCTTGCTGCGGCCGTTGGCCACCCGCTTGTTCTCGCCATAGAAGCTGCGCGCCATGGGCGACAGTTCGGCGGTCGCAAAATCCTGTTCCGGCGGCGGGGCTACCCCCATCAACGCGGCGGCATAGGCCACCACGTCCTGCGGCGGGGCCGGCTCGTCGTCGGAAATGTTGAAGACGCCGTCGGCCCGGCGGTCGAAGGCGGCGGGAATCGCGGCGGCGATGTCGTCCACGTGGATGCGGTTGAACACCTGTCCGGGCTTGACCAGCCGGCGCGCCGTACCTTCGGCGAGATTGATGAAGGCGTTGCGGCCGGGGCCGTAGATGCCCGACAGGCGCAAGACGGCCAGCGGCACACCGGCCGCGTCGGCAAGGCGGCGCCAGGCCTCTTCGGCGGCGAGCCTTGCCACCGATCGGCGGCTGACCGGCCGGCAGGGGCTCGTCTCGTCGACAAGGGCACCGCCGTGGTCGCCATAGACGCCGACGGTGGAGAGATAGACGATCGACTTGAGCTGCGGCAGCCTTGCCAGCCGGTCGCCCAGGCGGTTCAACACCACGTCGCCGCCGTCGGTGCCTTCGGTGGGACCGGCGGATATCAGGAGTTCGGTGGTCGTCTCCAGCGCGTCCAGCAGCTGGGGCGACGCGGTCAGACCGTCGAACAGCAGCGGTTCGGCCAGCGGCGCGATGGCGGCGAAGCGCTCGGGCTTGCGCGTCGTGCCATAGGCCCGGTCGCGCCCGTTCCTGTGGCGCAGGGCGGCGCTGGCCGAATAGCCGCAGCCGAAAACGAAGACTGTCATCGCAAGGTCCCTCTTGGTCACGGCCATTGCAAAGCCGGGGCGTCCGCTTACATAAGAGCGTCCTCCCCGAATGCATAGGGGTGGTGTTTACGGGGAATGGCCGGGCGCTGCGGGCCCGTTCCTTCCGCCAGTGGAGTATCATTTCATGATGGAACACAAGGATCCCAACGCCTGGTACGGCACCACCATCGTCACCGTGCGCAAGGGGAACCGCGTCGTAGTCGCCGGCGATGGCCAGGTCACCCTGGGATCGACCGTGATCAAGCATTCGGCCCGCAAGGTTCGCCCGCTCGGGCGCGGCGACGTGATCGCCGGATTTGCCGGCGCCACCGCCGACGCCTTCACCCTGTTCGAACGGCTGGAAGCCAAGCTGGAGCAATATCCGGGGCAGCTGACGCGCGCCTGCGTCGAACTGGCCAAGGACTGGCGCACCGATCGCTATCTGCGCCGGCTGGAGGCGATGATGATCGTCGCCGACGCCACCACCTCGCTGGTGCTCACCGGCACGGGCGACGTGCTGGAGCCCGAGGGCGGCGTCATGGGCATCGGCTCGGGCGGCACCTATGCGCTCGCCGCCGCGCGCGCGCTGATGGAGACCGATTTCGACGCCGAGACCATCGCCCGCAAGGCCATGAAGATCGCGGCCGACATCTGCGTCTACACCAATGAAAATGTCGTGGTCGAGAGCCTGACGGCCAGCGCCTGAGCGCGCCGCCGGCTTCCACCCCCCATTCTCCCTGACGGATCCAAGACCATGACCGATTTTTCGCCCCGTGAGATCGTCTCCGAACTCGACCGCTATATCGTCGGCCAGAAGGACGCCAAGCGCGCGGTGGCCATCGCGCTGCGCAACCGCTGGCGCCGCCTGCAGCTCGACGACAGTCTGCGCGAAGAGGTTCTGCCCAAGAATATCCTGATGATCGGCCCGACCGGCGTCGGCAAGACCGAGATCTCGCGCCGCCTCGCCCGGCTCGCCAACGCGCCCTTCCTGAAGGTCGAGGCCACCAAGTTCACCGAAGTGGGCTATGTGGGCCGCGACGTGGAACAGATCGTGCGCGATCTCCTCGAGATCGGCATCAGCCTCACCCGCGCCGCCAAGCGCAAGGGCGTGGAAGCCAAGGCGCATGTGCAGGCCGAGGAACGGGTGCTCGACGCCCTCGTCGGCGCCTCCGCCAGCCCGGCGACGCGCGACTCCTTCCGCAAGAAGCTGCGCGACGGTCAGCTCGACGACAAGGAAATCGAGATCGAGGTGTCCGCCGCCTCGGGCAACGCGTCCATGCCCACCATGGACATTCCCGGCATGCCCGGCGGGCAGATGGGCATCCTCAATCTCTCCGACGTCATGTCGAAGATGATGGGCGGCCAGAAGAAGACCCGCCGCGTCACCGTCAAGGCGAGCCACGACATCCTGGTGCAGGAAGAAGCAGACAAGCTTCTGAACCAGGAAGAGATCGTCGCCGAGGCGATCCGCGCCGTCGAGAACAACGGCATCGTCTTCCTCGACGAGATCGACAAGATCTGTGCCCGCGACGGTCGTGACGGCTCGGTGTCGCGCGAGGGCGTGCAGCGCGACCTGTTGCCGCTGATCGAAGGCACCACGGTGGCGACCAAATACGGTTCGGTGAAGACCGACCATATCCTGTTCATCGCCTCGGGCGCCTTCCATGTGGCCAAGCCCTCCGACCTGTTGCCGGAGCTGCAGGGCCGCCTGCCGATCCGCGTCGAACTGAGGCCGCTCGATCGCGACGACTTCCGCCGCATCCTCACCGAACCGGAGGCGAGCCTCATCAAGCAATATGTGGCGCTGATGGCCACCGAGGGCCTGACGCTCGCCTTCACCGACGACGCCGTCGACGCCATCGCCGAGATCGCCGTGCATGTGAATGCCACCGTCGAGAATATCGGCGCGCGCCGTCTGCAGACGGTGCTCGAACGCATTCTCGACGACATCTCCTTCACCGCCCCCGATCGCTCCGGCGAGACGGTGACCATTGACGCTGCGGCCGTGCGGGCCGCCCTTGGCGAACTTGCAAAGAACACTGATCTCAGCCGCTATATCTTGTAATAGGCTGGCATCAGCTTATCCCTGGAGCACCCGCCGATCAGGTTGAACCTGATCGGCAAGCGCCCTACGCCGGACCCACACCCACGATGACCACGTTATCTGAAGCCGAGATTGCCCGTTTTGCCCGCCACATCGTGCTGCGCGAGGTGGGCGGTCCCGGTCAGCAGAAGCTCAAGGCGGCCAGGGTTCTGGTGATCGGTGCCGGCGGCCTCGGCGCGCCGGTGATCCAGTATCTTGCCGCGGCCGGCGTCGGCACGCTCGGCCTTGTCGACGACGACATCGTCTCGCTGTCCAACCTGCAGCGGCAGGTGATCCACGCCACCGAAAACATCGGCAAGCCCAAGGTGGCGAGCGCGACCGAAGCGGTCGGCCACATCAATCCGCATGTGGAGATCGAGGCCCATCAGGTGCGCTTCACGCAAGACAATGCCGCCGATCTCGTCGCCGCCTATGACATCGCCGTCGACGGCTCGGACAATTTCAAGACCCGCTATCTGCTCGCCGACACCTGCGAGACAGTGGGCCGACCGCTGGTCACCGCTGCCATCGGCGCCTTCGACGGCTCGCTCACCACACTGACGCCGCATCTGAAGGATGAGGCCGGCAACCCGCTGCCCGGCTATCGTGACCTCTTCCCCGAACCGCCGCCGCAGGGCCTCGTGCCCTCCTGCGCCGAGACCGGCGTCATCGGCGCCCTGCCGGGCATTCTCGGCTCCATGCAGGCCATGGAGGTGATCAAGCTGATCTGCGGCATCGGCGAGCCCTTGATCGGGCGCCTGCTGCTGGTCGATTCGCTCTCCATGCGCTTCGAGACCATCCGCTACCGCCGCGGCAAGCGGTAGCGGCGCCTCCTTCGGATCAGGGGCTCTTGGTCTGCAGGCTGGCGGAACCGGCGATATAGGAGCCGTCCTTGACGTTGACGTTGAGGATGCCCTTCAGCGGATCGGTGATCGTCCCGCCGGTGTTGCTGATCTTCACATAGAAGGTCTTGGAGCCGCCCGCCGGAAAGGTGAGGCTCAGCGTGGTCGAAGGCGTGCCCTTGCAGGTGGAGCCGTTGGCCTCGCAGAAACTCGTCTTGTTGGCCATGGCAGGATCGGAAACCAGGAGGCCGTTGGTGCCGAACAGGGTCAGCTTGCGCGTTGCGCCGGTGTTCTTGACCACGACCTGCACCAGCTTGCTGCCGTTCTTGGGCACGGAGACGAGCCGCGGTGCCGGGAGCTTGGGAAAGCTCACCTGCGCATCCGCCGTTCCCTTGGGGTTGCCGGTATAGGTGGCAACGAGACCGTCGGTGTAGAGCGCGTCACCGGCGCCGACGCCTTCGGCGCAATAGGGCGTGATGATGGTCTTGCCGAACTCGCTGACGGCACGCACCCGGCCGGTGACATGGAACAGCTTCTTGGCCCCCGGTGCCAGCTCGAAGATGGCGTTGGCGCTGCCGACAGGCTCCTTGGTGACCGGGTCGAGGCGCTGATAGCTCATGCCTTCGATCTGATTGAGATTGACGAGATCATAGTCGACATTCGTGCCCACGCGACCAAGGAAGCAGCCGACGGACTTGGCCGTGCCGGGATTGGTCAGTGTCAGCTGAACGTCCAGCTTTTCGCCGAGCTTGCCGGCGACCGAACTCGGCTGGATGTCGATGACCAGGCCCTTGCCGGTCTGCTTTTGCCCCAAACGCATGATGGTCAGGGACCGGTTGACCTTGCCGCGCGACACCGAACCGTCGGCGAATTCGACGGCGAAGGAATGGCGGAAGGTGCCCACTTCGCCGTAATGCGGCCCAAAACCCTTGGATTTCAGCGTCAGCCGGACAGCATTGAGCGGCTTGACGAGGCCGTCAACGGTCGGCAGCGTGGCGTCACTTGCGGAGAGATTGTCTGAGGTGACCTTCAGGCTCAGTGCCTTGCTGTCCACATTCACCGCATAAAGGGCGCTTGAGGTGAGTAGAACCTTGGAATCGAGCGGCAGCACGTCGTTATAGGCACCGATGGCAAGGCTGCGGCCAAAGGGCGTCGTCAGCGCGGTCGCGGTGTTGCCGTCCGCCAGCGCCTGGATGTTGATGCCGAAGCTCTTGCTCGTATCCTCGGCCTGCGGCGCACGCCCGACTTCGATGTAGAAATCAACCGGCTTGGCCTTGTTGGAAAAGGCCAGGCCCGAGAGGACCGTGCCGCTCCCGCCGACGACCGGAATATCCTTGCTCTCGCCGATCTTGATCCACTCACCGCTGCCGTCCGGGTCCATCCAGACGCCGATGGCCACCTTGTTGTCGGTCTTGCTGTCGATGAAATACTTGCCGACCGGCAGGTTTTTCAGCCGGTACCAGACCGTGCGCATGTCGCTGCGGCCCTTGAGCGGGGCCTCCACCTCGGGCGTCGCTTCGTCGACGCTGCCGACGAAACTGAAGGTGGCCGACGGCAAATCGATGGCACCCGACTGCTTGTCATTGAACGGCGCGGCAAAGGCGACCGACGCCACGAATTGGGCGGCGGCAAGAGCACCCAGGGAGCAACAAATCTTCTTGAGCAACATGATCGACTCCAAATATCCGGCATATCAAGGTCGTTACGGTCCGGTTCTGAAAACATTTCCCAATGTATCATGAATTGCCGATTCCAAAATGCCGCGACGAGATGACCCAGATCGAAGATCTCGCGAGGATCCCGTAAGGGGAGATGCCTTTTCAACGAGAATGGCCTAACACTACAGTTGCAGATTTGTCAGGCCGTGGCGAAAGGGGTGATTTTCGAGCATCGGAGCGGAGCGTACGTTGGGGTACGTGAGCACCGAAGCGCAGAAAATTGCCCCTTGCAGACCGGCATCACAAATATTGCAACTGTAGTGCTAACCTCTCTTCGCTGGCCTTTGCGGCCATCGATCCAACCGAGTGTCGAGACGTCATGCGCCCCGTTGCCCGCCTCACCCTGTTCGCCGCCCTTCTGTTCAGCCAGGCCGCCCTTGCCGAGGATTTCACCCCGCCGGACGGCGAGCATTGGGTGACGGTGGCGAGCACCAAGGATCTCGATACCGGCGTCGGCATCGCCAAGCTCTATGGCGACAAGGCGCGTGTGGTGTCCTCGAAAAGCGGCTGGTATGCCGTGACCGTCGGCCCGATGCCGGGGGATCTGAAAGCGATCGCCGACGCCATCAGCTGGCCGGCGCTGCCACCCGACGCGGTGCTGTCCACCGGCAAGAATTACGTGGAGACGGTCTGGCAGCCGTCCGTCGCGGAGCCCGCGCAGGCGACCATCGAGCCGGGCAAGACCACCACGCTCAAGGACGGCGACCTCTCGGTCACCTTCAAGCGGTCGCCGATGAAGGACGAGTTCAACTGGACCGCCACGCTGGACATCGCCTCGGCGGGCAAGAAGATCGGCCATCTCACCTATGACATCCAGGATGTCGGCGACATGGAATCCAGCGTCGGCATCGTCGAGCTGGATACCTCCAACCCCTATCCGGAGATCGTCTTCGACGCCTTTACCGGCGGTGCCCATTGCTGCATCCGCACCTTTGTCGCCACCTCCAGGGGAAGCGACGGCTGGGAAGTGGTCGACCTCGGCGAGCTCGACGGCGGCGGCCCCACCTATGAGGACGTTGACGGCGACGGGGCGGCCGAGATGATCTCGGTCGACAATAGCTTCCTCTATGCCTTCGAGTCCTATGCCGGCTCCTTCGCGCCGATCCGCATCGGCAAGCTGAAGGGCACCGACGTGGTCGACGTCACGCGCGAACCGGCCTTCAAAGGGCGGCTCAAGCAGGATGTCGCCGCCATGGAATTCCAGGCCAAGCTCGACGACAGCCTGTGGAGTTCCAACGGCTTCCTTGCCGCCTGGGTGGCCGCGAAGGTCCGGATCGGGGACGGGGCGGACGCCTGGAACTGGGCCATGCAGCATTACCAGAAGGACAATGGCTTCGGCATCTCCACCTGTTCGGAGCCGGTGCCGGACGATCAGTGCCCTGAGGGAAAGATGATCGAGCTCTCCTTCCCCAAGGGCCTGCGCAAGCAGATCGAGGAGCAGGGCTACGGCCCGCTGCCCGACGGCCTCTCCGACGGCTGATCGCCTGTTCCGATCCTGGAGCGAAAGCGACCTTTGCGCGCCGCGCTGTAGCCGGTGGATGCAAATGTCGGGTCCGATCCACCGGGCCATCAACCCTATGGCAACCTCGCCGCGCTACAAGGAAGGCTTGAAGGCGAGGGGTGGTGTTTGCACCCTCGCCAATGCGCACAGGTGCAGGCGATGGTGGACAGGGATCACGGGCACACAGGATCGACCGGCGAGGCGAGGCCCGCGGCGCGCGCCCGGCAAGTCGTCCAGAACGGCGCGCTGGCGCTTGGCGGCGCCGGAGCGCTCGGCCTGTTGTCCTGGCTCGCCGCCGGTCAGAACGGTTTGCCCGGTCCGGTAACTGCCGCCGCGACGCTTGCCTTTGCCGTCGGCCTTGCCGCCACCGCCCATGTGGCGGGGCGTCTGTCCGGCGAAGCCAGGGCGCTGGCCCGCTTTTCGCGCAACGTGCCCCTGCCCGGCTATGGTCCCGCGCCGCGCGACGGCGTCGACGACGTGCTGATCCGCCGCGATCCCGCCGGCCGCATCGTCGCCGTCAATGACGCGCTGGCCCAGTTGATCGGCCAGAACAGTGAAACGCTGGTCGGGCTGGAATTTGCCGTGTTTGCCGCCGACCTCCGGGCCGGTCGCTATTGCGCGTCGGCGGACGGCGAGCCGCGCGAGCGCATCGACGGCTGGACCTTGCTGCGGCGACGGCTCGGCGCGCTCGGTTTCTCGCAGGAGGGCGAAGCGGAAACCGTCGGCCTCGAAGGCGACATGCTGTTGCAGACCGTGCACGGTCCGCGCTGGTTCTCCTGGTCCGAGGAGGCGATCGTCGAGCGTGGCGTCGCCGTCGGTACCCGCTCGCGCGGCCGCGACATCACCGACCGCAAGGCGATCGAGGCGGCCCTGACCGACGCCCGCGATCAGGCGGAGGCCGCATCGGCGGCCAAGAGCCGCTTCCTCGCCATGGTCAGCCACGAGATCCGCACGCCGCTCAACGGCATTCTCGGCATGACGGGCCTGCTCAGGCAGACCCAGCTTTCGGCCGAGCAGAAGACCTATGCCCAGGCGATCGAGACCTCGGGCGAGGCGCTGCTGCTGCTGATCGAGGATCTCCTCGACTTCTCCAAGATCGAGGCGGGCCGGCTCGACCTGCAGCCTTCGCCCATGTCGCTGCAGACCACGGTCGAGGAACTGGTGGAGCTGCTGGCCCCGCGGGCGCATGCCAAGGGCATCGAGCTTGCCGCCTATATCGATCCACGCCTGCCGGCCACCGTGCTGGCCGATCCGGTGCGCATCAAGCAGGTGCTGTTCAATCTCGCCGGCAACGGCATCAAGTTCACCGCCGAGGGCGGCGTCGCCATCGAGGTGCTGCCGGGCGGCACTGCCGGCGACGAGCAGGTGGCCGTGCTGTTTCAGGTGCGCGACACCGGCATCGGCATCGGTGCGGCCGACCAGCAGCGCATCTTCGGCGAATTCGAGCAGGCAGACCCCGGCCCGGCGCGCGCCTTCGGCGGCACGGGTCTCGGTCTTGCCATCGCCCGCCGCCTCGTGCGCCTGATGGGCGGCGACATCGAACTGGAATCGGCGCCCGGCTCGGGCGCCTGCTTCTCCTTCACCGTCTCCCTGGCACTCGAAGGCGGGCTGGCCCAGCCGGTGTCCGCACCGATCATCGAGCCGGAGGCGGGCGATCCTTCCGATCTGATCGGAGAAACCGGCGCCCGTGCCGCCTTCGCGCTCCTGGAGGCGAGCTTTGCCCGCAAGCATGACGCCGATCTGCCCGTCGAGGCGCCCCTGCCGCCGCAACGGGGCGATCGACCGCTCAACGGCCGGCGCGTGCTGGTGGTTTCGCATGCCCTGATCGAAGGTCCCCTGGTGCTGCGCCGCCTGTTCGATGCCGGCGCCGACGTGACGCTGGCGACGCAGAAGGACATCGAGGTGGAAGTCTCCGGCTCCTGGCGGCCGGACGCGGTGCTGGTGGACGCGGCGGCCGGCGACGCCATCGCGCTCATCGAACGCATCCGTTCCGTGTCCGAAGTGCCGGTAGGCGTGCTGATCGACCCGCGCGAGCGGCCGCGGCTCGGCGAGCTGCAGGTCGCCGGCTACAAGGCCTATCTGGTCAAGCCGGTGCGGGCGCGCTCGCTGATCGCCGTGGTGGAGACGCTGGTGGGGGACAGCAGCTTTGCCGCCGCCGGCGACCTTGCCCCGGCCAGCCTGCCGGCCGACGTCACCGAACCCGCCGCCAGTCTCAACGTGCTGCTGTGCGACGACAACGAGATCAACCTGCTGCTCGGTCGCGGCCTTCTCGAAAAGCTCGGCCATCGGGTCACCGTCGCCGCCGACGGGCGCCGGGCCGTCAGCCTTGTCGCCACCGCGCTCGACAATGGCGAGGCGCTCTATGACGTCATCCTGATGGACCTGCACATGCCCGAGATGGACGGCATCGAAGCGGCGCGGCAGATCCGTCGGCAGATCGCCGGCCATGGGGTCGGCCGCGGTCCGCATATCGTTGCGCTCACCGCCGACGTGATGCCCGAGACGCGCGCCCGCTGCGAGGCGGACCTGTTCGACGACTGGCTGCGCAAACCGCTGGAACCCTTCGATCTCAGCCGCTCGCTGGCGGGCGCTTCCGTCGAGGCGCATGCCTCCTGATCGCGCAAGACGAAAAAACCCCGGCGCCCTTCGGCCCGGGGTTTTTCTTGTTTGTGATCCGCGGATGCCAGGTCTTACGACTGGCGCACCAGCTGGTTCTGCTCGCCGAGACCGGCGATCGACAGGCGGATGCGGTCGCCATCCTTGAGATAGACCGGCGGCTTGAAGCCCATGCCCACGCCCGGCGGGGTGCCGGTGGTGATCACGTCACCCGGGTCGAGGCGCATGAAGCGCGAGATGTAGGAGACGAGATGGGCAACGCCGAACACCATGGTGGCGGTGTTGCCGGTCTGGCGGCGGGTGCCGTTGACGTCCAGCTCCATGGCGAGCGCCTGGATGTCGGCGATCTCGTCGAGCGTCACCAGCCAGGGGCCGAGCGGTCCGAAGGTGGGGCAGCCCTTGCCCTTGGTCCACTGGCCCGTGCCTTCGATCTGATAGGCGCGTTCGGAGACGTCGTTGCAGAGCGCGGCGCCCGCCACGTGGGACAGCGCGTCCTTCTCCTCGACCTGCCAGGCGGTCTCGCCGATGACGATGGCCAGTTCCACTTCCCAGTCGGTCTTGAGCGAACCCGGCGGGATCAGCACGGTGTCGTTGGGGCCGACGATGCAGTTGGGCGCCTTGTTGAACAGTACCGGCTCCTTGGGCACGGCCATGCCGCTTTCGGCGGCGTGGTCGGCATAGTTGAGACCGACGGCGATGAAGTTGCGCGTGCCGGCAACACAGGCGCCGATGCGACTGTCCTTGGGCACCAGCGGCAGGCTCGCCGGATCGATCGCCTTGAGGCGGGCGAGCGAAGCGCGCGACAGCACCTCGCCGGCAATGTCGGGCACCACGCCCGAGAGGTCGCGCATCTGACCCGAAGCATCGACGATGCCGGGCTTTTCCTGGCCGAGCGGGCCGTGGCGGAGGAGTTTCATCTCATAGATCCCTGAATGGAAGGCCGCTCACCCTAATCGACGGAGCCGGCGGCCGGAAGCGTGAAATGGACAGACGGTCAGATGGTCCAGCCGCCGTCGATGGCGATGGCCTGGCCGGTGGTGTAGCTGGCGCCGGCGAGATAGACCACCAGTTCGGCGATCTCCTCGGGCTGGCCGATGCGGCCCATGGGCTGGCGGGCGATGAAGGCGGCGCGGGCCGTCTCATAGTCGCCCTGCGCCTTCATGCGCTCCTGCAGCGAGGGGCTTTCCACCGTGCCGGGGCAGATGGCGTTGCAGCGGATGCCCTTGCCCACATAGTCGGCGGCGATCGACTTGGTCATGCCGAGCACGGCGGCCTTCGAAGCCTGATAGGCGAAGCGGTTGGGCACGCCCTTCAGCGAGGAGGCCACCGAGGACATGTTGATGATGCAGCCGGCGCCGCGATCCAGCATGCCCGGCAGGAACGCCTTGATCATGCGCATCATGGCGGTGACGTTGAGATCGAAGGCGAAGGCCCATTCGCTCTCGCTGCAGTCGAGGATCGAGCCGTTGTGCACCACGCCGGCGCAGTTGAAGAGAATGTCGACGCTGCCCGCATGTTCGGCGGCAAAGGCGGCGATGGCGTCCGGCTTCAGCACGTTGAGTTCGGCAGTGGTGACACCGGCGACGCCCTTCAGCTCGTCGAGCTTGTCGCGCGCGATGTCGGTGGCGATCACCCTTGCCCCCGCGGCGGCCAGCGCCAGCACCGATGCCTTGCCAATTCCCTGCGCCGCGGCGGTCACCACGGCGGTCTTGCCCTCAAGCGATACGCTCATCTGTTCATCCTCCCAAGGCGAGGTCGCCCCGCCCAATCCGGTAGCCTGGAACCGATTCAAAGCCCCAGGTTGAATCGGTCCAGACCACGATGGCCGATCCTGTCGAAAGCGCGAACCGACTGGCCTTTTTCTGTTGCGACGACCTGCACCTATCGCATAAGCATCGTCAAAATTACCAGTAGCCGGAGATCGATAGCGCAGGCATCATCATATGTGAAGAGTGTATTCACCCATAAGTATGACGCAAGGCGGCGTCAAGATCATCTCCCCTGTTCGGGGCGGAGACGTCCGCTTCAAGACGAGGCTTTTCATCATGTCCGAGCTGCCGCCGGGCGACAAATACCGCGCTCCTGCCCTGGACAAGGGGCTCGACATTCTGGAACTCCTCGCCGCCGTCGAAGGCGGATTGACCCAGGCCGAAATCGCCCGTCATCTCGGACGCTCGCCCAACGAGTTCTATCGCATGCTCGACCGCCTGGTCCGGCGCGGCTATGTGGCCCGCAGTGCCGACGATCGCTATCAGTTGACGCTGCGCCTGTTCGCGCTGTCGCATCTGCATCCGCCGGTCCGGCGCATGGTCGCCTTTGCGACACCGCAGATGCGCGAGTTCGCCGAGGCCGCGCAGCAGTCGATCCATCTTGCCGTCTACGACCGGGGCAGCGTGGTGGTGATCGCCCAGATCGCCGCGCCGGGCTATTGGGGCCTCGGCATTCGCATCGGCGCCCGGATCGGCCTCACCAACACCGGGTCGGGCCATGTGCTCCTCGCCTTCTGCACCCCAGCCGAACGGGCGCTGATGCTGGCCGAATATGAGCCGGTCAGCGACGAGTCCCTCGAGGACGAGGACTTCCTGCGCCGCCTCGCCGACATTCGCGAACGCGGCTACGAGCTGCAGCCGTCGCTGCAGACCGCCAACGTGCAGAACATCTCCGTGCCGCTGCTCGGTCCCGACGGCAAGGTGCTGGCGGCACTCACCTGCCCCTACATCCTGCCGCATCCGTCGGTCCAGGCCCCCAGCAGCAGCCAGGCGCTCGACCTGCTGCGCAAGGCCGCGGGCACGATCATCGAACAGATGGGGACCGGCCCGCAGGACGGCTCGGCCTGAGCCGCAGCTGAGGGTCGCCGCATCCACCTGGGATCGGTGGAAAAACGCCATTCCTGTGGAGCGCGAGATGGTCTACGATCGGGGAAGCGAAACCCGAGGCGGCGCCTTTGCGCCGGACCCATGCGGACGATCGCGCGACGCAGTTTCGCACCGCCCGCTGGAGGCGACCATGGCAACAGAACCCCTGTTCGTGCCTTTCGACCTGGCAACCGTCGAGCCCGATGACGGCGGCCCCGATCCGGCCCGCGTCGTCAAGGGCAACCCGCGCACGCGCACCTGGCTGATCGAGGAGCGCGACGGCGACAAGATCTATTCGGGCATCTGGGAAGCCACGCCCGGCACCTGGCGCGTCGTCTATGACGAGTGGGAATATTGCACCATCCTCTCCGGCGTCTCGATCCTGCATCAGGACGGCACCGAAGCGCCGCGCATCCTGCGCGCCGGCGACACCTTCATCATCCGCCCCGGCTTCACCGGCTTGTGGGAAGTGGTGGAGACCACGCGCAAGACCTTCGTGATCCATCTGCCGTGAGCCTGGACACCGCAAGCCCGCGCATCGCGCTCGCCCGCTGGGAGCATATGCCTGAGCTCGTGGCGCTCTACAAGCAGCTGGACCCGGCCGAGCCGGATCTCTCCATGGACGCCTACCGCGCCGCCTGGGCGCGCATAGCAGAGCAGGACATCCGCGTGGTCTGCGCCTTTGTCGACGCGGTTCTGGTCAGCACCTGCACGCTTGTCGTCGTCGCCAACCTCACCAAGGGCGGCACGCCCTACGGTTTCATCGAAAATGTGGTCACCCACGCAGACCACCGCAAGAAAGGTTATGGCCGCGCCGTGCTCAAGGCCGCCGTAGCCATGGCCTGGGAGCAAGGCTGCTACAAGGTGATGCTGCTGACCGGTTCCAAGAGCCCTGCAACGCTGGCCTTTTATTCAGGTGTCGGCTTCGCGCAGACAAAGACGGGCTTTCAGATCCGGCACCTGCCGCCGCGCCCCAATTCAGACGACTGACGGCGATGGCCGTCTCGGCAACGGTCGCAAGAGTTCGGAAACCGCAGACTGAGATCGTCCCGCCCCCTCCGTAAGGACAGGCCTTCCAGGGCCACACCACCGCCTTCGGGAATGCGGTCGCCCCGGTCTTGCCTGAGGTTAGGTGAGGCAAACATGCAAACACCCCACTTCCTCGCGGAAGCGGGGTGTTCTTCAACTCATGTGGCGCCGAGCGCCAGTCCCGGATCAGTCAAGCAGGCTGATCTGAACGGCCTCACGGCCCTTCGGGGTCTCGACGACCTTCATGGCAACGCGCTGGCCATCGGCCAGCGGGCCCATGCCGGCCGACTGCAGCACGGAGATGTGCACGAACACATCCTTGCCGCCATCTTCGCCGGCCACGAAGCCGAAGCCCTTCTCCGGGTTGAACCACTTGACGGTGCCGTCGAGCGGAGCAGCGGAGCCGACGTCAACGGTACGGCGCGGCGGACGCGGAGCGCCACCAAAGCCGCCGCCGCCACCACCACCGAAACCACCGCCGAAGCCCTGACGATCGCCAAAGGCGGGACGGGGACCAGCCGGACGCGGAGCACGCGGGGCCTGGGGCGTCGCCGTCGATTCATCGACGTCAATCACCTTGACGACCTGCTTGCCCTTGGCGCCCTGAGCGACCTGCACACGCAGGGTAGCACCGGGCTGCACGCTGTCACGGCCAACGGCCTGGAGCTGCCCGATGTGCAGGAAGGCGTCTCCCGACCCGTCGGTCAGGGAGGTGAAGCCAAAGCCCTTCTCCGGGTTGAACCAGGACACGGTGGCTTCGACAGTCGGGCCCGAAGGCGGGGCGCTGTCGAAAGGCGACGGACCGCCAAAGCTGCTGCGCGCTGGCCGCTCCGGGCGCATGTCGAACGACGGCACCATGTCGTCATCAAATCCGCCGCGCCGCCGCGACGGGCGGAAGTCCTTACCCTTACCCATTCTGTGTTCTCGTCTCCGCCAAATCTTAGCTCCGGATCCGTGCCCGCGGAGGCAACACGCGACCCGTCTGTTAACAGAGCTTTTCCACCGCAGAATTCGTTGAAATAAGCAAGGTGCAATCACCCGCCCAAGGGTTTTTGCTCCAGCCCGACCGCATTCCAGAACCGCTCCGACCCTACTCTTAACACAGTTCTCGGCTTTTCTAATGCCTGAATTTTGCCTTTTGGCGGCTGAAATCGTTTTTTTTGATATTCGAATGGCTATCCGGCGGCCTCATTCATGGGCGGCGGACGAAAATCAGGCGGCTATCTGCGGCCGAGAGACAAGAAATGACTGACCGAAGAGCGCGTGAGCTGCATCTCGACCGTAGATCAGGGCAATGTCTGGCGCCCCAGGGGCGGGGCTGCGAGCAATTCTGTACTTTTGGCGCTCAGGACTTGCGCGAACGGAGCTGGCGGGCGGTATCGTGGAAAGCACGACTGCTGCCGGGCAACACGACAACGTTGTCAGCGACGCGCACGTCACAGCCGGCATCGGCCAACGACGCCTTGACCAGCGACTCCACGTCGAAGGCCATTTCATTGACCGAACGGCGGCGAGCCTCGTTGAATGCCCCCACCGTCATACCCATGGACCGTGCGCGGCCGATGGCGGCATGGAACAGCCGATCGGCGTCCTCGCATTCAACCGTCATCTGGAGCGTTATGGCAGTCGACAATTTCTTTCTCCTTAAATCACTGGGCTGGCTTATGCCGCAAGTCTCCGCCTTTGACCAGTTGATAAAAAAATTGGCTGAAATGCATTTCACGCATAAATGGATACTGCCTGCTTTGCCGGCAAAACGCACCGGCAGCAGCACGAAAACAATTCTGAACACGCAACGAGCGTCTTCATCCTCACATCATACCACAAAATCTTCGTACCAACATGAAAATCGGGAAAAAATCTCGATCTGATTTCTGCATATCGGCCTGTGCCTGTCGGCCCGGACAGCGGATCGGATGCGGCAGCTGTCGGTCTTGCACAGCGACGGCCGGCATCCCACATGAAAGCACTGCCTCGCCGCAGATCTGGCGACGCGCTGTGCGCAGCCCATAAAGACGCGACAGAAAATCAGACTTCGTTTTCAGCTTTCACTTTCGTCCAAAAAATAATGGCAAAGATCTTGAACCTGGCCATAGGCGGGGCCACTTCGATGTCGTCACTGTAACCCGCTTCCTGAAAGGAAACATGATGCACGGTTGCACGCTGAGACCCGGATTTCATCCGCTTTCGATTGGACTCATGGTCCTGGGTTTCGTGCTGTTCTGGCCGATCGGACTGGCTGTTCTTGCCTATATGCTTTGGGGGGATCGCATGCGCAGCAAATGGAATACGCTGAAGCCGCAGTTCGAGCAGGCCGCTCGCCAGGGTGGTTTTCAGGGTGGTTTTTCCGGCGGCTTCAGCCGCACCGGCAACACCGCCTTCGACGAATACCGCGAGGCTGAGTTCAAGCGCCTCGAGGAAGAGCGCGCCGCACTGGATCGCATGCGCGACGAGTTCGACGAGTTCCTTCGCAACCTTCGTCGTGCGAAGGACCAGGAGGAGTTCGACCGCTTCAAGAGCACCCGCCACACAGGTTGATGCCCACGACCCAAGACTCTGGAGCATTTCCCTGTCGATCAGATTCATTCATCTGATCGGGAAATGCTTCAGGCCAGCCGGAACACCCCCACCAGCTGACATGGCTTTGAGCGAGCCACCTTCTCCCGATCTCCAGGCGATGCGGGCGTTCCAGACGGGGCGCCCGCATCGTCATTTTCATCTGCCGTCAAACCCGGCGCGAGGCGCTTCGGATTCCTGGGAAGCAGCCGGATCCTCAGGTAAGCTCCGGTGGATGACGATTCGCTTGCCCTTCCTGTTCGCGCCGCCAAAGCCGCGTCCGTCCGTCTCGGGCTTTGCCCTGGCGATCGACGGGCGCGAGGTGCCGGTCACGGTGCGCCGCAATGCGCGGGCGCGGCGCTATACCTTGCGCGTCACCACCGACGGCAGTGGCGCGACCGTGACCATTCCCAAGCGCGGTACGATCGCCGAGGCGCGCGCCTTTGCCGAGCGGCACCGCGACTGGATCGCGGCGCGGATCGGCACGCCTCAGCAAGCCGATGCTGCCGTGCCGCAAAGCCTTCTCTATCGCGGGGAGATCTGCCGCGTCGCGCCCACCGGTGCCGCGCGCGGCGTGGTCCGGCTCGACCGGGACGCCGACGGCGCGGTGCTGCACGTCTCCGGCGCGCCCGAGCATCTGCGCCGCCGCCTCGTCGACCATTTGCGCAAGTCCGCCCGCCTCGATCTCGAAGCGGCCGTCGCCCGCCACGCAGCGAGCCTCGGCGTCAGCCCGAGCGCCATCCGCCTCAAGGACACCACGTCGCGCTGGGGATCGGCCTCGGCACGCGGCGCGCTGGCCTTTTCCTGGCGTCTCGTGATGGCGCCGCCCTTCGTGCTCGATTACGTCGCCGCCCACGAGGTGGCGCACCTGCGCGAGATGAACCACTCCGACCGCTTCTGGGTCCTGTGCCGGCAACTGGCGCCCCGCACCGAGGAGGCCAAGGCCTGGCTCAAGGCGCATGGCCGGGAGCTGCACCGGGCGGTCTGAGGCGCCTCAGTTGCCGAACAGCGTCTCGAGCAGGCTCTTTTCCTTCCGCGTCGGGCCGCCGCTCACCTGCGGCGGGCCGGCGGGAATGTCGGCGGGCGGCATCAGTTGCGGCGCACCCGGCTGGGGCGCCATCTGCTGTGGCGGCGCCAGTTGCTGCGGGGCCATCTGCTGCGGAACGATCTGTTGCGGCACCGGCTGCTGGCCGGGGATCTGCGGGCCCTGCATGGGCAGACCGTCCGTCTCGCCCAGCGCCGTACCGACATTGACCGGCGGCGCCACCAGATCGATGCCGGGAAGCGGGCGGACGTCCAGGCTCGAGGTCGCCTGCGTCATGAAGCGGTTCCAGACGATGGCGGTCAGCGAGCCGCCGGTGGCCTTCTTGGTGGGCGAATTGTCGTCATTGCCGAGCCAGACGCCGGCCGTCAGGCCGTTGACATAGCCGATGAACCAGGCATCGCGGAAATCCTGGCTGGTGCCGGTCTTGCCGGCCACCTGCCGGTCCTTGAGCAGCGCCTTCTGACCCGTGCCCTGGGTGACCACGGCGCCGAGCATGCGGTTCATGGTGCCGACCGCCTGTTCGGAGATCACCCGACCGGGGCCGTCGCCCGAGCGCTTGAACAGCACCTGGCCGTCCTTGGTGCGGATCTCGTCGATCACATAGGGAATGACGCCCCAGCCGCCGTTGGCGAAGGGCACATAGGCCGAGGTGATCTCGAGCGGCGTCACCTCCGCCGTGCCGAGCGCGATCGAGGGATTGTCGTGCAGCTGGCTGACGATGCCGACGCGGCGCGCCGTCTGCACCACATTGGCCGGGCCGAGATCGGCGGCGAGCCGCGCCGCCACCGTGTTGAGACTGAGCGCCAGCGCCGTGGTCAGCGTCACCGGCCCCATGTACTTGTTCTCGTAGTTCTTCGGGCTCCAGCCCTTGATGGAGATGGGTTCGTCGACGACGACGCTGTCCGGCGTATAGCCGTGCTCGATGGCGGTCAGATAGACGAAGGGCTTGAAGCTCGATCCGGGCTGGCGGTGAGCGTCGACGGCGCGGTTGAACTGGCTCTCGGCGTAGTCCTTGCCGCCCACCAGCGCCTTCACCGCCCCGTCATTGTCGATGGCCACCAGCGCGCCCTGGCTGGCGGCGTGCTTGGCGCCCTCCTTGGCCAGCGTCGTGCGCAGCGCGTCTTCGGCGGCCTGCTGCATGCGCATGTCGATGGTGGTGTAGACCTCCACGTCCTGCTTCACATGCGAGACATAGCCCGGCAACAGGTCCATCACCCAGTCGGCGGCATAGTTGGCGGCATTGTCATTCTGCGCCGACTTGACCGGTGCACCGCCCTTGGCGGCGAGATCGGCGTCGGCGGCACTCACATAGCCCTCCTCCACCATGGCGCCCAGCACGGTGTGGGCGCGTTCGGCGGCCCGCTGAGGCGAGTTGGTCGGCGCATAGCGCGAGGGCGCCTTGAGGAGGCCAGCAATGGTGGCCGCCTCGGCCAGATCGAGATCCCGGGCCGACTTGCCGAAATAGCGCCGCGCCGCCGCGTCGACACCAAAGGTGCCGGCGCCGAGATAGACGCGGTTCAGATACATCTCCAGGATCTCGTTCTTGGAGAATCGCCATTCGAGCCACAGCGCCAGCACCACTTCCTGCAGCTTGCGCTCGATGGTGCGATCGGGCTGCAGAAACAGGTTCTTGGCCAGCTGCTGGGTCAGCGTCGAGCCACCCTGGACCACGCCGCCGGAGGTGAAGTTGGTGACCAGCGCGCGGGCAAGACCGATGGGATCGACACCCAGGTGGTAATAGAAGCGCCGGTCCTCGATGGCGATCACCGCCTTGGGCAGGAAGGGCGACATCTGTTCCAGTCTGAGCTGCTCGCCGCCGGTGTCGCCGCGGTTGGCGATCAGCGCGCCGGAGGCGTCGACGATCTCAACGTTGGGCGGTCGGTCCGGCACCTTCCAGTCGTCGAGCTTGGGCAGGGTGAAGAACACATAGGCGAGCAGGCCGGCGGCGGCGATGCCGCCCCAGAGCGCCATGACGAGACCCCAGTAGATGGTGCCGCGGATCAACCCGACCAGCGACAGGCTGCGGCGGGCGGGGCGGCGCTTGCCGCCGTCCCCCTTCTGCCTCTTCCTGCGCGGGCGCTCGACCATCTCGTCCTGCTCCTCGCTGATCTCGCTCAACGCCTCGAACAGTGGTTCGTGGCGATCGTCGTCGGACGCCCGGCGGCGACGCGCCTTGGTCGGCAGCTGCTCCGGGGCAAAGCGGTCGTCGGCGCGGGCCGACAGGCCGCCGTCACGCTTGTTGTCGCCGAAAGAGGGCTCGATCCGCCCCCGGCCCGTGCGTGACCCCTTCATACCCGTCCTGTCCCTGCCTGGCTGCATCGTTCGAAATGGTCGCCCAATCCGCGAATCGGTCGCGAAGATCCTTCCCGTTCCATCATAAATGCGGCGGTTTAAGGGGGCCTAAAGGCATGGCGCCCCGCTGCGCGTTGGTCGTTGTTGACAAGCCCCCCCGAGGGGCGCATCAGTGAAACTGCATTGGGTTCCCCCCGCATGGGGGGTGAAAAGGGAATGCGGTGAGACCTTCGGGCCGATGCCGCAGCTGCCCCCGCAACTGTAAACGGATAGCCGCATGCCATTTTGCCACTGGTCGACGACCGGGAAGGCGGCAGACGGCAGCAACCCGTGAGCCAGGAGACCTGCCCGCTGCCATATGTCCGCGATAGCCGCCGGTGGGGCGGGAAAGGATGCCGATCGTGCCTGAAGATGTGGCCCTCACGGGCCCTGCACCCAATGTTTTACCTCCCGTCACCTTGCATGTGTGCGTCACCTGCCGTGCGGCCGAGACGGCGGCGGATGCGCCTGCCGATGACCTGCGCCCCGGTCGCCGCCTCTACGAAGGGCTGGTGAGCCGCGCCGAGGGGATCTCCGTCGTCCCCGTCGAATGCCTCGGCGTCTGTCGCCGTCCGGCCAGCGTCGCCCTGTCGGCGCCCGGCCACTGGACCTATGTGCTGGGCGACGCCGCGCCCGACGATCCCGACGGCCTGCTCGGCGCGGCCCGTCTTTATGCAGCCGCGCCGCAGGGCATCGTGCCCTGGCGCGACCGCCCCGCTCTCCTCAAGAAGGGCATCGTCGCCCGCATTCCCCCGATTTCCCAGCCGGAGTGAACTCCTTGAACGCTTTCTCCAAGGTGCCCGTCACCATCGTCACCGGCTTCCTCGGCGCCGGCAAGACCACGCTGATCCGCCATGTGCTGGAAAATGCCGGCGGCCGCCGCCTGGCGCTGATCATCAACGAATTCGGTGACGTCGGTGTCGACGGCGACATCCTGCGCTCCTGCGGCATCGACAGCTGCCCCGAAGACAATATCGTCGAACTGGCCAACGGCTGCCTGTGCTGCACCGTCGCCGACGATTTCCTCCCCGCCATCGAGGCGCTGCTCGCCCGCGCCGACCGGCCTGACCATATCATCGTCGAGACCTCCGGCCTTGCCCTGCCCAAGCCGCTGGTCAAGGCCTTCGACTGGCCGGACGTCAAGGCCAGGCTCACCGTCGACGGCGTCATCGCCGTGGTGGATGGTGCCGCCGTCGCCGCCGGCCGCTTTGCCGACGATCCCGAGGCAGTGCTGGCCCAGCGCGCCGACGACGCTTCCATCGATCACGACAATCCGCTGGAAGAGGTCTACGAGGACCAGCTGCTCTGTGCCGATCTCGTGGTGCTAAACAAGGCCGATCTCCTCTCCCCGGCGGACCTCGCCGAGGTGCGCGCCTCCATCGCCGCCAGCCTGCCGCGCGCCGTCAAGACGGTGACCGTGCACGAGGGCCAGGTGGACGCCGCCCTGCTGCTCGGCCTCTCGGCCGCCGCCGAGGACGATCTTGCCAACCGGCCATCCCATCACGACGCCGAGGGCGAGCATGACCACGACGATTTCGACAGCTTTGCCGTCGACGTCGGCGCCACCGCCGCCCCGGATCTGCTGCTCGCCCGCCTGAAGGCGGTGACCGAGGCGCATGACATCCTGCGCATCAAGGGCTTCGTCGAGGTGACCGGCAAGCCCATGCGCCTGCTGGTGCAGGGGGTGGGCGCGCGCTTCCGCTCGAGCTTCGATCGTCCCTGGAAGGCCGGCGAACCCCGCGCCTCCCGTCTGGTGGTGATCGGCGAAAAGGGCATTGACCGCGCCGCCATCACGGCGGCGCTGGCCGGCTGATCCTCCCAATCTCAAGGCACGTCCGCCATGCACATTCTCGCCGAACAGATCCGCTCGCTGGACGACACCGTCCAGGCGGTGGACCTCGGCCAGAGCCCGGCGGACGTGATCTTCCTCTCCTTCTCCGACAGCGACCTCGGCCTGATGGCCGCGGTTTACGCGGAGCTTGCGGAAGAGGCGGCCCCGCCTCAGTCCCCTCCGCCATTGGGTGCGGATGTTGGCGGTGTGCCTGGTGAAGGCACACCCAGCAGCTCCGTTGACTCTGCGATCCAGCCAGTCCCTAGGCCGAACCATTCTCCAGTCAGCACTCCCTTCCAACCCGCGTCCCCTCCCCCCTTGTGGGGGAGGGACAGGGAGAGGGGTAACGCCCTCCCAACAGCCGCATCGCCGGACCAGGACACACTCCACGCCGCCTCACCGACATACGCCCCGGCACCGGACGATGGCGGAGCGGCACCCCTCTCCCTGTCCCTCTCCCACAAGGGGAGAGGGGACGCGGTTGGGGGCGGTGTGACCGGTGAAGCGACGTCCGACCGGGACCAGGCCGACATCGCAGCAGGCTCCAGCCCCCATCCAGCCAGCACCACGCTCCAACCCGAGTCCCCTCTCCCCTTGCGGGAGAGGGACAGGGAGAGGGGTGACGACCTTCCCGCTGCCACCCCGTTCAACGACAAGGCAATCCAGTCCCAACCCGACATCCTGTCAGACGTTGGTGGAAACCTACCCCTCTCCCTGTCCCTCTCCCGCAGGGGGAGAGGGGACGCTGTTGTTGGCGGTGTGCCCAGTGAAACGGTGTCCAACCGGGACCAGGCCGACATCGCAGCAGGCTCCAGCCCCCATCCAGCCAGCACCACGCTCCAACCCGAGTCCCCTCTCCCCTTGTGGGAGAGGGACAGGGAGAGGGGTGACGACCTTCCTGCTGCCACCCCGTTCGACGACAAGGCAATCCAGTCCCAACCCGACACCCTGTCAGAAGTTGGCGGAACCCTACCCCCCACCCTCCGTCTCGCCAATCTCGCGGCACTGCGCCACCCCTATGCGGTCGATCTCTATCTGGAGAAGACAGCGGCGCATGCGCGCGTCATCATCGTGCGGCTGCTCGGCGGCATGGACTACTGGCGCTATGGCGTCGATGAACTCTCGATGCTGGCCAGGGCGCGAGGCATTGCGCTTGCCTTCATCCCCGGCGACGATCGGCCCGACGCCAGGCTGACCGAAGCGTCCACGGTGCCGCCGGACGATCTTGGAAGGCTCGAAGCCCTGTTTGCCGAGGGCGGGCCGGACAATATCCGCAAGGTCTATCGCTGGATCGACCGCCGTCTCGCCGGCGATGCGACAGCCCAGCCACAGGGCGACTTAACCGCGACATCCCAGCCCGCCTGCGGGCGCCTGGCGCGACCAAAGCGTGACATTGGCGCCGCCGCGACACCGCGCTATCGGGCACTCGTCGTTTTCTACCGTTCGTTGCTAAATGCCGGCGACATTGCCCCGATCCACGCCCTCTGCGACGGCCTGGAGGCGCGCGGCTTCGAGGTGGTGCCGCTCTCTGTCACCAGCCTCAAGGATCGGACGATCGCCACGGACTTGTCGCGTGAAATCAGGGACTTCGCGCCAGATGTCATCCTGACCACCACCGCCTTCTCCGCCCGTCTGGATGCCGGCGGTACTCTGCTGGACGCTGCCGGCGTGCCGGTGATCCAGGTGCCGATGGCCGCCACCTTTGCCGCTGCCCGGGCCGGCAACAGGCGCGGCCTCACCGCCACCGATCTTGCCATGAACATCGTCCTGCCCGAGGTGGACGGGCGGATTTCCGCGCCGGCGATCTCCTTCAAGGCCGAGGATCGGCGCAGCCAAGCCCTTGAATTCACGCGTGTTGTCCATGCGCCCGACGCAAGCGGCATTGCGGCGGCAAGCGAGCTTGCCTGGCGCTGGGCCCGGCTCGGCGCCAAGCCGAGGGCGGAGCGAACCGTCGCTCTCGTCCTCTCCAATTATCCCGCCAAGGGCGGACGCACCGCCTATGCAGTCGGCCTCGACGGTCCGGCCTCCATTGTCACCATCGCCGACGACCTCAGGTTGAGCGGCTATGCCGTTCCGGCCCTGCCGCCGCCGGCACAGCTGATCGCGGCGCTCGAAGACAAATCCGCCCGCATTTGCGTCGATCTTGCTGACTATCTTGACCTTTTTTCGTCTCTCCCCGGCGCGCTCCGCCAGGCTATAATTGAGGCCTGGAGCGATCCTGCCGGCGATCCGGATTTTTGCAACGGCGCCTTCCATCTCCCGGCGCTGATCGCTGGCCGCCTGATCGTCGCCGTGCAGCCCGACCGGGGACGGTTCGACAGTCGCGCCGCCGATCATCACGACGCCAACCTGCCACCGCGCCATGCCTACGTCGCCTTTTATCTGTGGCTGCGTGAGCGGGCGGGGATAGACGCGATGATCCACCTGGGCGCCCACGGCACGCTCGAGTGGCTGCCCGGAAATTCCGTCGCCCTTTCAGAGACTTGCGCCCCGCTCGCCCTGACGCGCGGTGTCCCCGTCGTCTATCCCTTCATTGTCAACAATCCCGGCGAGGCCGCCCAGGCCAAGCGGCGGATTTCCGCGGTCTGCCTCGGCCATCTCACCCCGCCGCTCCAGCGCGCCGGCACCCATGGCGACCTCACCGAGCTGGAAGCGCTGGTCGATGAATTCTCCGCCGCCCAGTCGCTCGATCCGCGGCGGGCGAAGCTGCTGGCCGACGCCATTCTCGACAAGGCGGACGTGCTTGGCATTGCCGAGGAAGCCGGTCTCAGCGCCGATCTTGATCGCCCCGAGAAGCTCGCCAGGCTCGACGCCTGGATCTGCGACGTCAAGGACATGCGCATTGCTGACGGCCTGCATGTCTATGGTCGTCCGCCTGAAAAAGCCCGGATTTCCGCCCATCTCGCCGCCCTTGGCAGTGACGATGCGAGCCTTGGCGAGGCGCTCGCCACCTCTGCCGCGTCGGAGCGGTCCGGCCTGATCGCAGCCCTCGACGGCCGCTTCGTGCCCCCCGGTCCCGCTGGCGCGCCGGGGCCGCAGCGTCGCGACGTGCTGCCCACCGGGCGCAACCTCTATGCCCTTGATCCCAGGGCGATTCCCACCCGTACCGCCTGGGAGATCGGCTCCCGCACCGCCGAGGACGTGGTGGCGCGCTATGTGCAGGATCACGGCGACTGGCCGCGCTCCATCGTGCTCGACGCCTGGGCCAGCGCCTCCATGCGCACGGGGGGCGACGACCTGGCCCAGGCGCTCGCTCTCCTCGGCGTCCGTCCGGTCTGGGACGCCGCCACCGCCCGCGTCTCCGGCTACGAGATCCTGGCGCCGGCCCGGCTCGGCCGGCCGCGCATCGACGTCACCTTGCGGATCTCAGGGCTTTTCCGGGATATTTTCGAAAGTCAGATCAACCTCTTCAACAGCGCCGTTGCGGCTGTCGCTGCGCTCGACGAGCCCGAGGACGTCAACCCGCTGGCCGGCCATGCGCCCGGTCCGCGCGTCTTTGGCGCCGCGCCCGGCAGCTTCGGCAGTGGCGTCAACGCCGCCTTCGACAGCGGCGAAACCGACCGCGACCGGCTGGGCGAGCGCTATCTTGCGGCCTCCTCGCATGCCTATGGCGCTGAGGCCGATGCGCCGGCGCTCGAGGAATTCTCCAACCGGATCAAGGGCGCCAGCGCCTTCGTGCATGTGCAGGATCTCGACGGCCAGGACCTTCTCTCGGGCGACGCCTTCGTCGGCCACGAGGGCGGCTTTGCCGCCGCCGCCGCCGCCCTTGGTGCCCGGCCGACGCTTTATCATGTCGACGCGACGTCGCCGGAGCGGACCCGTGTCCGCACGCTCACCGAGGAAGTCTCCCGCGTCGTCCGGGCGCGCGCCGCCAACCCGCGCTGGATCCACGGACAGATGCGGCATGGCCACCGCGGGGCGGCGGAAATCTGCGAAACCGTCGCCAATCTCTGCGCCTTTTCAGCCACCTCTGACGCGGTTGGTACGCGTCAGTTCGATCTGTTGTTCGACGCCACCTTCGGCGATGATCAGGTGCGGGATTTCCTGCTGTCCGCCAACCGCGAGGCTGCCCGCGCCGCGATCGCCCATCTCAATCGGGCGCTGACCGACGGACGCTGGCAGAGCCGCCGCAACTCCGTGCTGGGGCGGCTCGCCGAGACCGAGGAGAGACTGGCATGAACGACGCGCATGTTCCGTTCCACGTCAAGGGCTGGTGCCCCGGAGCGCTCGCACCCATGCCGACCGGCGATGGATTGCTGGTTCGCATTCGGGCGACCGGCGGGCGGCTCAGCCCCCTCCAGGGCCAGGCAATCGCCTCGTTGTCCCGGCGTTTCGGCAATGGGATCATCGACTTGAGCCAGCGCGCCAATCTGCAGCTGCGCGGCGTGCAGGAACACCAGCTCAGCGAATTGCATTTCGAATTGCGCGCCCTCTGGCTGCTCGACACCGACCCGTCCGTGGAGGCGATCCGCAATGTGGTGGCCTCTCCGCTCTCCGGGCTGGATCCGCAAGCGGAGATCGACGGCACGCTGATCGACGGCGCCCTGGAAGCGGCACTGGTGGCCGATCCCGAGCTCAGGGCCCTGCCGGGCAAGTTCGGCTTCTCGGTCGATGACGGCGGACGGATCGGCCTGCAGGACGTCTCCGTCGACGTGCGCCTGATCGGCTGGCAGGGGCGGGTGATCATCGCGCTATCAGGCGAGGCCGACCAGGCGGCCATTGTCGATCTCCAGGATGCCGTGCCGGCAGCGGTTGCCGTTGCGCGCACCTTCCTCCGGCTTGCGGCCAGCATCACCCCGCCGGCCCGGCGCATGCGCACGCTGGTGGCGGCCATCGGGGCTGAACGCATTCTCACCGAAGCTGGCTTCGACCAGCTGTTTCCCGCCGACGAACTGCCACCGCGGCGCACCCATGCCAGCGAGCTGATCGGCGCCTTTCCGGCTTTCGTCGGCGTTGCCGCTCCCTTCGGGCGCCTCACCGCCGACCAGATGGAACTCCTCGCCGACGTGGCCATGCTCGATCTCAGGCTGACGCCCTGGCGGCTGGTCCTGCTGCCCGGCGCATCGGCCGAAGATCTCGAGCGGTTGCGCCAGGGCGGACTGATCGTCGAGCCCGCCGACCCGCGCCTCGGCATCACCGCCTGCCCGGGCCTGCCCTCCTGCTCGTCGGCCGAGGTGGATACCCGCCTTGCCGCCGAACGCCTCGCCCGGCTCAGCCCGCCGGTTCAGGCGGAAAACTGGCTGCATCTATCGGGCTGCGGCAAGGGCTGCGCGTCCATGGCCGAGCATCCGGTGACGCTGGTCGGGCGACGCGGACGCTTTGACCTAATTGTCGATGGACGGCCAGACGGCAAAGTCTTAAGGCATGACCTGACATTGGCCGAGGTGGAGGACATGCTGTCCTCGGAGACAACATTTGACGACATCACGGCCCTGGAGACGCTTGATCGATGAGTGAGACGGACCGGACTTCCTATATCCGCGACGGAGCGGACATCTATCGCCGGTCCTTTGCCATCATCCGGTCCGAGGCCGATCTTGTCCGCTTTGCGCCCGAGGAAGAGAAGGTGGCGGTGCGGATCATCCACGCCTGCGGCATGGTGGAGGCGGCGGCCGACATCCATTTCGCCCCCGGCGCGGTCAGGGCTGCCAAGGCGGCGCTTGCCGCCGGCGCGCCTATCCTGTGCGACGCCAAGATGGTGGCCAACGGCGTCACCCGCGCCCGCCTTCCCGCCGGCAACGAGGTGATCTGTACGCTCGACGACCCGCGCGTTCCCGACCTCGCCAAGGCGATCGGCAACACCCGCACCGCCGCGGCCATGGAGCTCTGGCGCGAGCGGATCGGCGGCTCGGTCGTCGCCATCGGCAACGCACCGACGGCACTGTTCCGCCTGTTCGAGCTGCTCGACGAGGGCGTGCCACCGCCGGCCGCCGTGATCGGCATGCCCGTCGGCTTCGTCGGTGCCGCCGAATCCAAGGAAGCGCTGATCGCCGACAATCGCGTGCCCTGGCTGGTGGTGCGCGGCCGCAAGGGCGGCAGTGCCATGGCCGCCGCCACCGTCAATGCTTTGGCGAGCGAAGCGGAATGACGAACCTTTCCCCCAAGACGGGCACGCTGCATGGGGTCGGCGTCGGCCCCGGCGATCCCGAATTGATGACGGTCAAGGCGGCGCGGCTGATCGCGACGGCGCCGGTGCTCGCCTATTTCGCCAAGAAGGGCCGGCGCGGCAACGCGCGCGCCATCATCGATCCGCAGGTGCGGCCGGGCACGCTCGAAGTACCGCTCTACTATCCGCTCACCACCGAGATGAGCTTTGCCGATCCGCTCTATGTGCGCGAGGTCGGCGGCTTCTATGCGGAGGCCGCGGCCGAACTGGCGGTCCATCTGGAGGCGGGGCGCGACGTGGTGCTGGTGGCCGAGGGCGATCCGATGTTCTACGGCTCGTTCATGCACCTGTTCATCCGCCTGAAGGACCGCTTCCCGGTGGAGGTGACGCCGGGCGTGACCGGCATGGCCGGCTGCTGGGCGGCGGCGCAACAGCCGATGACCTGGGGCGACGACATCCTGACCGTGCTGCCCGGCACGCTGGACGAGGCCGCCCTCACCGAGCGGCTGGCGGCCACCGACGCGGCGGTGATCATGAAGCTCGGCAGCAATTATCCCAAGGTGCGCAGGGCCATCGCCCGCGCCGGCCTTCTCGCCCGCGCGCTTTATGTGGAGCGCGGCACCATGGCCGGCGAGAGCGTCGAGCGGCTCGCCGACAAGACGGACGAGACCGCGCCCTATTTCTCGCTGATCCTCATTCCCGGCGAAGGACGGCGGCCATGAGCGGAGCGATCGAAGAAGGCAAGGGCAAAGCAATCGAGGCAGGCAGGAGCGGGGCGATCCTCGTCGTCGGGCTCGGCCCCGGACCGGACTGCTGGGTGACGCCGGAAGTGTCCGAGGCGCTCGCCCGTGCCACGGATCTCGTCGGCTACATTCCCTATGTCAACCGCTGTCCGGTGCTCGAGGGACAGGTACGGCACGCCTCCGACAACCGCGTGGAGCTCGACCGGGCCCGGCTTGCCATCGATCTGTGCCGGCAAGGCCGGACGGTGGCTGTGGTCTCGGGCGGCGATCCCGGCGTCTTCGCCATGGCGGCGGCGCTGATGGAGGCGCTCGACGCCGACCCGGCCGCGCGCGATCTCGACGTCACCGTCATGCCCGGCGTCTCCGCCATGCAAGCGGCGGCCGCCCGGCTGGGAGCGCCGCTCGGCCATGATTTCTGCGCCATCTCGCTGTCGGACAATCTCAAGCCCTGGGATCTGGTGGCTCGCCGATTGACCGCCGCCGCTCAGGGTGACTTCGTCATCGCCCTCTACAATCCCGCCTCCAAGGCGCGCCCGACGCGCATCTTCGAGGCCTTCGATCTCCTGCGATCGCTCAAGTCCGCGGAGACGCCGGTGGCCTTTGCCCGTGCCGTCGGGCGACCGGATGAGGCCATCGTGCTGACGACGCTCGGCGCAGCCGATCCCGGTGTTGTCGACATGGCGACGCTGGTGCTGATCGGCTCGTCCGAAACGCGGCTGGTAGAGCGGCCCGGGGCTACGCGGCCCTGGCTCTATACGCCGCGTTCGGCGACGAGCACCGCGTCATGAGCGTCGACGGCGCCCATCAGCAGGTCGAGATCGTGGAACACCGGCAGATTGCCGTCCTGCGGCGGCTCCACCAGGATCACCGGCAGGCCGAGCGAGCGCGCAGCCGCGATCTTGCCATAGGTGGCCAAGCCGCCCGAATTCTTGGTGACGACAACGTCGACGGCCTCGCGCTGCATCAGGCGGATCTCGCCGTCGGTCTCGAAGGGGCCGCGTTCGAGGATCAGCTTGTGGTCGGGCAGCGTCACGCCCTCTGGCGGATCGATGGTGCGGATGAGATAATGATGCTGCGGCGCCGCGTCGAAGGCGGAGAGCCCGAGCCGGCCCACCGTCAGCAGCACGCGGCGCGGCGCCTCGCCGATGGCGAGCGCGGCCTGTTCGAGCGATCCGACCGTCGTCCAGCGGTCGCCGGCAACGGCGGTCCAGGGCGCGCGGGTGTAGCGCAGCACCGGAATGCCGACCGCACGGCCCGCCTGGAGGGCATTGCGGGAGATCTGGGCGGCGAAGGGATGGGTAGCGTCGACCAGAAGGTCGATGGCTTCGTCATTGAGATAGTCGATGAGGCCGGGCACCCCGCCGAAGCCGCCGATCCGCGTGCGCAGCGCCTGTGGCGCGGGTTCGCGGGTCCGGCCGGCCAGCGACAGGCAGGCCCAGATGTCGCCCCGCACCGCCAGCCGTCCGGCGAGACGGGTGGCTTCGGTGGTGCCGCCGAGTACAAGTATGCGCATCGTCTCAACCTTGCAGGAGACCGATCGTGACCGCGCCCCATCCCTGGCTTACCCTGGTCGGCATCGGCGAGGACGGCCTCGACGGCCTCAGTCCTGCGGCAAGCCGCGCCGTCGCGCAAGCTGAAATCCTGTTCGGCGGCCGCCGTCACCTCGATCTGGTGCGCGCGCCGGTCGACAAGCGGCGTCCCTGGCCGTCGCCGCTGACCGACGCCTTCCCCGAAATCGAGGCGCGGCGCGGTCGGCCGACGGTCGTTCTGGCAAGCGGCGATCCCTTCTTCCATGGCGTCGGCTCGCTGATTGCCGGCTTCATCGACCCTTGCGAGATCCTTGCCTATCCCGCCCCCTCGGCCTATGCGCTCGCCGCCGCCCGCCTCGGCTGGGCGGGCCAGGATTGCGTGCGCGTAACGCTGCACGGCCGGGCGCTCGAGCGCATCCTGCCGCATTGCCAGCCGGGGGCCTGTCTGATCGCCCTGTCCTGGGACGGCTCGACGCCGCAGAAGCTGGCGGCGCTGTTGACGGCCCGCGGCTTCGGCCGCTCCGTGCTCACCGTCCTCGAAGCCATGGGCGGGCCGCGCGAACGCGTCCGCGCGACGCTGGCGCAGGACTTTGCATTCGGGGAAGTCGACCCGCTCAACACCATCGCCGTCGAGGTGGTCGCCGACGTGGAAGCGCGCATCCTGCCTCTGACGGGCGGGCTGCCCGACGACTGGTTCGAGCATGACGGCCAGATCAGCAAGCGCGAGGTGAGGGTGCTCACCCTGTCGGCGCTGGCGCCGCGGCGGGGCGACTTTCTCTGGGACGTCGGCGCCGGTTCAGGGTCGGTGGCCATCGAATGGATGCTGGCCGATCCCACCTGCCACGCGGTGGCGATCGAGGAGAATGCCGCCCGCGCCGCGCGCATCGCCCGCAATGCCGCCTGGTTCGGCGTGCCGGACCTGCGCATCCTCGAAGCCCGCGCGCCCTCAGGCTTTGACAGTCTGCCACCGCCCGACGCCATCTTCATCGGCGGCGGGGCCGGCGATCCGGATGTGCTGGAGAGCTGCATTCACCGGCTGAAGGCCGGCGGCCGTCTGGTCGTCAATGCGGTGACGCTGGAGACGCAGGGCGACGTGCTGGCGGCGCAGGGCCTGATGGGCGGCGAAGTCCGGCAGCTCTCGGTGTCCCGGCTTGAGAAGATCGGCGGCTTTCACGCGCTGAAGCCGGCGCTGCCCATCGTCCAGTGGATCTGGGAAAAGCCATGAGCGGCGGGAGGGGCAAACTTGTCTTCGGCCTCGGCTGCCGGGCCGGGGCTGCGGCGGACGACGTGCTGGCCTTGATCGCCAGGGCGGTTGCCACTGTCGGTCCCCCGGACGCTCTGGCGACACTCGCCGACAAGGCAGGCGAGACCGGTCTCAAGGCCGCTGCGGCGCAGCTCGGCGTGCCGCTGATCGCCCTGCCCCGTGCCGCGCTGGCCGCCGAGACCACGCGCGTCGAGACGCCGTCGGACGCCGCATTGCGCCATCTGGGCCTGCCATCGGTTGCCGAGGCCGCCGCGCTGGCGGCGCTTGGCCCCCGCAGCCGCCTCATCCTGCCCCGTATCGACAATGGCGCCGTCACGCTGGCCGCCGCCCGGGAGATCTCCATGACCGTTCATTTCATCGGCGCCGGCCCTGGCGCCGCCGATCTCATCACCCTGCGTGGTCGCGACCTGATCGCCCGCTCTCCGGTCTGCCTCTATGCCGGCTCGCTGGTGCCGGAGGCGCTGCTCAGCCATTGCCCTCCGGGCGCCCGCATCGTCGACACGGCGCCGCTGTCGCTTGAGGAGATCGAAGCGGAATTCGTCCGGGCCTTCGCCGCAGGCGAAGACGTGGCGCGGCTTCACTCGGGCGATCTGTCCGTCTGGAGCGCGCTCGGCGAACAGACCCGCGTGCTCGACCGGCTCGGTATTCCCTATACGGTGACGCCGGGCGTGCCGTCCTTTGCGGCGGCCGCCGCGCTGCTCAAGCGCGAGCTGACGCTGCCGGAAATCGGCCAGTCGGTGGTGCTGACGCGCACCTCGGGACGCGCTTCCTCAATGCCCGAGCGCGAGACGCTCGCTGCCTTCGCCGCCACCGGCGCGACGCTCGCCGTGCATCTTTCCATCCACGTGCTCGACAAGGTGGTGGCCGAGCTCACGCCCTTCTATGGCGTCGATTGCCCGGTAGCCGTGGTCTATCGCGCCAGCTGGCCGGACGAGCGGGTGATCACCGGCACGCTTGCCGGCATCGAGGCGGCGGTTGCCGCCGACCGGCCCGAGCGCACGGCGCTGATCCTGGTGGGGCCGGTGCTGGCAGCTGAGGACTTCCGCGCCAGCGCGCTTTATTCCGTCGATTACCAGCGGCGCTTCCGCGGTCGCGACCGCCGCGCCGGCGACGATTGATCACGCCGAGCGAAAGCCCGTGGTGGCGAGGATCCCGCCGCTTCGATCGAACAGGGCGACTTCGAGCTGGACCGGTGCGCCCCTGAGCGTGGCGGCGGCGGTCTGCCAGCCGCGCTCGGCGACGGCGGCGGCAATGGCAACGCCGGCGTCACGACAGATGTCCAGCACCTCGAGCGCCGTATTGGCGGCCCCGATGGCGCCGCATGTACCGGCGTCGGCACCAAGCGCCGCCGCCAAGCCGGCCAGGAAGGCGTGGTCGACGGCGCCGCGCTTGGAGTGGACGTCCAGCATGCCCTGGGCGAGCTTGACGCCCTTGGCAAAGCCGCAGGCGACGGTGACGCGCGGGACGGGGTTGAGGCGGATATATTTCAGCATGCCGCCAATGAAATCGCCCATGTCGATGAGTTGCACCTCATCAAGCCCATGCAGCACCTGCACGGCCTGTTCCGAGGTGTTGCCCGTCGCGCCCGCCACCTGTTCGAAGCCCATGGCGCGGGCGACGTCGATGCCGCGGTGGATGGCGTGGATCCAGGCGGCGCAGGAATAGGGCACGACGATGCCGGTGGTTCCCAGCACCGACAGTCCGCCGACGATGCCGAGGCGGCCGTTGAGCGTGCGTTGTGCCAGGCGTTCGCCATCGGCGATGGAGATCTCCACCACCACGTCCTCGGGACCGCCGATCACAGCGCGGGCCTCGGCAAGCGCCGTGGCGATCATCTGCCGGGGGACCGGATTGATGGCCGGTTCGCCGACGGCAAGCGGCAGGCCGGGGCGGGTCACGGTGCCGACACCGGGTCCGGCGCGAAAGCTCAGGCCACGGCCGGGTTCGCCGACCGAGACGCGGGCGAGGACCAGCGCACCATGGGTGACATCGGGATCGTCGCCGGCGTCCTTGACCACGCCGGCGCGCGCCCAGCCGTCGCCTGTTTCGGTGACGGCGAGCGCGAAGGCCGGCCTTTCACCGCCCGGCAAGGTCACGGTGACGGGGTCGGGGAAGGCGCCGGTGATCCAGGCTTCATAGGCCGCGCGCGTGGCAGCGGTCGCGCAGGTCCCCGTGGTCCAGCCGCGCCGCAGCGCCGGCGCGCCCTCGCCTTCGGTGGTATCTGTCAACGGCTCGCTCATGGCCCCAAAGAGCGCATTTGCAACGCGTCAGTCAATGACCCTGCCGATTTCAAACTCTAGAGCCTGGCCTGATCGAAGGCGGTGCCGGCGATTTCCGTGCAGAGCGCGTCCCATTCGCAGCCACGGCAAGCCGCGCGCAGCGAGCCGTCGGTGAAGGCGCGGCGCAGCGCGGCGATGCGGTGGCTGTCGAGCTGCAGCACGTCGCCCACGCTCAGCGGACCGTCGAGGCAGGCGCCGACCGCTTCCAGCGCCTTGGCGTCGCGCTCGAAGGTGGAGGCATTGCCGCAGTGGGCTTCGGCATCTTCAAGGCAGAGCGGTTCGCACAGATCATCCGGTCCGGTGACGATCCGCAGCAGCGCGCCACGGCCGATGGCGGCAACCACCTCGTCCATGCGCTGCACGAAGGCCGGCGAATAACCGACGCCCTTGTAGGTGAGGATGCAAAGGAGATGATGCCCCCGAAGACTGATCTCGGTTGCCAGCGTCATGGCGTCGTCCGTTCCAGAAACGAACCGGGCCGCGTGGGCCGGTCCTTATGTTTTCGTTGTGACCTGACTATGCCATCGCAGTTTTCGATTGGCATGCGAATGAATACGCAGACCGCGGCAACCCGGATCTGCGCTGAGTGCATGCGCGCCTTTCAAAACGACAACGGCGGCCCGAGGGCCGCCGTCGAAAGGACTTTATGGGATCGCCGTTCTCAGCCGGCAGCGCGACGGTCACGTTCGCGGCGACGCTCGGTCGACGGCTGATAGGCGATGCGCGCATGGAAGGCGCAATAGGGAATGCCAACGTCCGACTTGCGGCCGCAGAAGAAGAAATCGGGCTTGCCCGGATCGCCAACCGGCCACTTGCAGGTGGACTCGGTGAGATTGAGGATGGTCACGCGCTCGAAAGTCGGCGGCTCGATCTCGGTGACGCGCGCCGGAAGCAGCGCCTCTTCGGCCATGGAGTCGGCCTTCAGCGCCGTGGCGCCGATGCTGACCGGACGGGCGGTTGCCTGCGTCACGCGGCCGGAGGGCTGCGACTGCACGGCGGCGCGGGCCGGTGCGGCCTTCACCCTCTGCCCGGTGGCGGGAGCGGCGGTCGGACGCGAGGGTTGAACCTGCGGCTTGGCACGACCGGACAGACCGAGACGGTGCACCTTGCCGATGACAGCGTTGCGGGTCACGGCCCCGAGTTCCGCCGCGATCTGGCTTGCGCTCAAGCCTTCCGACCACAGCGTCTTCAGCCTCTCGACGCGCTCATCGGTCCAGGACATTTTGCTTACCCTCTCAGTTGCCGCGTCACCTGCGGAATCCCATGAGGCACGCCCGATCCATCATCTGGTTCGGAAACGCCAAATGCATCCGCGAATGTCTCGCTGGGTGACACCGCCACGAGATCTCGTGGTGGCCAAGGTCAAACTACAATACCAGTTGACTCGCACGCAACGCTCGGCGACTCACCAACTGTGCCCAAAATGACTTTTCCCCAAATATCGTGGCGAGGATTTGACCGTCCTGCCAATTGATCGGGGGAAGCTTCACAAAGCCTCAGCCCCGCCGCGTTTGTGGCGCCTTTCCCCGCAAAAACGTTGACAGAGCGCCGCTTTTCCGGTGTATAGAGCGCCCATGAGGCCGCGCCGCCGATAAAAGGGGGCGCGGCCTGAATTTTTCTGCCGGTCCGCGTGGCTAGAATGCGGTCGGCAAGAGCCCTGACCCCTCATCGACCCCAGCAAAAGAAGGACCTCAGTCATGACTGCCTCCGGCTCCACCTCTCCGCTCTACGCGACTTTCGCCCGCGCGGATGTGGCGTTCGAGCGAGGCGAGGGCTGCTGGCTGATCGACACGCGAGGAGAGCGCTGGCTCGACTTCGGCTCCGGCATTGCCGTCAACGCCCTCGGCCACGCCCATCCGCATCTGGTCGAGGCGCTGAAGGCGCAGGCCGAGAAGGTCTGGCATGTGTGCAACGCCTTCCGCATTCCCGAGCAGGAACAGCTGGGCGCGCGGCTCGTCGCGGCATCCTTTGCCGACCGGGTGTTCTTCACCAACTCCGGCGCCGAGGCGCTCGAATGCGCCATCAAGACGGCGCGGCGCTATCATTTCGGCAAGGGCCATCCGGAGCGCTTCCGCGTCATCACCTTCGAGGGCGCCTTCCATGGCCGCACGCTGGCGACCATCGCCGCCGGTGGCCAGGCCAAGTATCTCGAGGGCTTCGGCCCGAAGGTCGAAGGCTTCGACCAGGTGCCCTTCGGCGATCTCGACGCGCTGAAGGCGGCGATCGTCCCGGAGACGGCAGCCATCCTGCTCGAGCCCGTGCAGGGCGAGGGCGGCGTGCGTCCCTTCGATCCCGCCTTCCTCAAGGCCGTGCGCGCGCTCTGCGACGAGCAGGACCTGATGCTGATCTTCGACGAGGTGCAGACCGGCATCGGCCGTTCGGGCCATCTCTATGCCTATGAAGGAACCGGCGTGACGCCCGATATCCTCGCCTCGGCCAAGGGTCTCGGCGGCGGGTTCCCGGTCGGCGCCTGCCTTGCCACGGAAAGGGCCTCGGCCGCCATGACGGCGGGCGTGCATGGCACCACCTTCGGCGGCAATCCGCTCGCCATGGCGGTCGGCAATGCCGTGCTTGACGTGATCCTCGCCGACGGCTTCCTTGACCGCGTCAAGGCGGCCAGCCTGCGCCTCAAGCAGGCGCTCGGCCAGGTGATCGATCATCACCCGACCGTGTTTGCCGAAGTGCGTGGCGAGGGCCTGCTGCTCGGGCTCAAGTGCCTGAAGCCGTTGCCCGAGGTGGCCGCCGCCTTCCGCGGCCAGCATCTGCTGACCATTGGCGCCGGTGACAATGTCATGCGCCTGCTGCCGCCCCTCATCGTCTCGGATGAAGAGATCCAGGATGCCGTCCGCCGGATCGACCGCGCTGCCGCTCAACTCGAAGCCGCCGCGACCGACACCGCCCCCAAGAAGACGGCCTGATCCAGAGGTTCACCATGACTGCCCATAGCACACCCAAGCATTTTCTCGACCTGACCGAAGTGTCCAGCGCCGATCTGAGACGCATCCTCGACCGTGCCGGCGCCATCAAGGCGGCCCTCAAGGCGGGCGATCGGGACTTCCGCCCGCTGGCCGGCAAGATCCTCGCCATGATCTTCGAGCGGCCGTCCACCCGCACGCGCGTGTCCTTCGACGTGGGCATGCGCCAGCTTGGCGGCGAGACGCTGATGCTGACCGGCGCCGAAATGCAGATCGGCCGCGGCGAGACCATTGCCGACACGGCGCGCGTGATGTCGCGTTTCGTCGACGCCATCATGATCCGCATTCTCGATGTCACCGCCCTGCATGAGCTGGCCGAGAATGCCACGGTGCCGGTGATCAACGGCCTCACACGCGGCTCGCATCCCTGCCAGATCATGGCCGACCTGATGACCTTCGAGGAGCATCGCGGTCCCGTGAAGGGCCGGACGCTGGCCTGGACCGGTGACGGCAACAATGTTCTGAACTCCCTGGTGCATGGCGCCGCGCGCTTCGGCTATGCCATGCGCATCGCCACGCCCAAGGAATTCCCCGCCGCCACCGGCCCGATCGAATGGGCGCGCGCCAACGGTGCCACCGTCGAGGTCACCAACGACCCTTACGAGGCGGTGGACGGCGTTGACGCCGTGATCACCGACACCTGGGTGTCCATGGGGGACGAGGAAGGCGAACGTCGGCGGCACAACATCCTGGCGCCCTATCAGGTCAACGACCGCCTGATGGCCGCCGCCGCCAAGGACGCGGTGTTCATGCACTGCCTGCCGGCCCATCGCGGCGAGGAAGTCACGTCCTCGGTGATGGACGGCCCGCAGTCCATCGTCTTCGATGAGGCGGAAAACCGCCTGCATGCCCAGAAGGGCATCCTTGCCTGGTGCCTGGGAGCGCTTGATTGATGGCAGAGACCTTGCTCGAGGCTGGCGACGACACTGTCCTGCCCTTTGCCGTCGAGGCACTGGATGCGCGCGGTCGCGTGGTGCGCCTCGGCCCGGCGGTGGACGCAATCCTGCATCGCCACGACTATCCGCCGTCCGTCTCGCGCCTGCTCGGCGAAGCGGTGGCGCTGGCTGCCCTGCTGGCAACGTCGATGAAGTTCGACGGCCGCTTCATCCTGCAGACCCAGTCGGACGGCCCCGTGCACATGCTGGTGGTCGATTACGAAGCGCCGGACCGCATCCGCGCCTGCGCCCGCTTCGACCGCGAGGCGGTCACCGCCAGCGTCGCTGCCGGGCGTGACCGGCCCGAGCATCTGCTCGGCACCGGCCATCTCGCCATGACGGTCGACCAGGGGCCGCACATGAGCCGCTATCAGGGGGTCGTGCCGCTGGACGGCCGGTCGCTCGAGGATGCGGCGCATCAATATTTCACCCAGTCCGAGCAGATCCCGACGCGCGTGCGCCTCGCGGTCTCGGAAGTGCTGACGCGCGAACCCGGCCAGGAGCTGAAGCGCCTGTGGCGCGCCGGCGGCATTCTGGTGCAGTTCCTGCCGGAGGCGCCCGAGCGCATGCGGCAGACGGACCTGCATCCGGGCGATGCCCCCGAGGGGATCGAGGCGCATGTGCTCGACGAGGACGACGCCTGGGCGGAAGCGCACAGCCTCGTCGACACCGTCGAGGACGACGAGCTGACCGATCCGCGTCTTGCGGCGTCCGAGCTGCTCTATCGCCTGTTCCACGAACGCGGCGTGCGCGTCTACGATCCGCAGGGCTTGCGGGAACAGTGCCGCTGCTCGCGCGAAACGGTGGCCGGCATGATCGCCAGCTTCTCGCCCGAGGAGCGCCGCGACATGGTGGAGAACGGCCGCGTCGGCGTCACCTGCGAGTTCTGCTCGACCCATTACGATTTCGACCCGGCCGAGTTCGCCGATCAGGCCGACTGAGCGCCGCGCGGGTCACTGAACACAAAAGGGCGGTCTCTGAGGGGCCGCCCTTTTGCTTTCCGCACGGTGCAGTCGCCTTGTACCAATTCCGCCCAAGATGCTGACGCATCGACTCATTGAAGATATTTCTCATCTGCATCAAGGGCATGAGACATTCGAAGGCGGGATACCGAGAGTCATTTTCAATGACACTCGGTATTAGAGGACGAAATGCGCCGCTTCCTCGATCAAGGCCTCGGCCAGGGCCTCGACCTGACGGGTCAGGCGTTCGTTGGTGGGCTCGCCGCTCGCATCGAAGGCGCTGCCGACCGACGGCAACACCAGCTGATCGGTGAGCACGCGGCAGCCTAGGCCAAGCTCCATCACTTGCCGCAGATGAACAAGCGCTCGCGAGCCGCCGTAATAGCCCGGCGAGGCTGAACCCAGCGCGAAGACCCGTCCCTTCCAGGGGCTGGGGCTGCGCGGGCTTTCAGGCTTCAGCCGACTCATCCAGTCGAGCGTGTTCTTGAGAAGCGGCGTGATCGACTGGTTGTATTCCGGCGCGGCGATGAAGATGCCGTTATGGCCCGTGAAGAGTTCGACGAGCTTGCGGGCATTGTCCGGCACGCCCTCGGCGGCTTCAAGGTCGCCGTCATAGAGCGGCAGCGGGTAGTCGGCGAGCGAGATCTGCCGCACGTCGGCGTCGCGCAAGGCGATGGCCTTGGTGACATAGGCGGCCAGCGCGGCGTTGAAGCTCTGGCCGCGCGCCGAGCCGGCGAGCGTGAGGATGCGGGGGCGGGCACGGGCCATCAGGCGGCTCCTGGAATGGGGCAGCTCACGCCGGTGCCGCCGAGGCCGCAATAGCCGCCGGGGTTCTTGGCAAGATACTGCTGGTGATAGTCTTCGGCGAAATAGAACGGCTCTGCGGGCAGGATCTCGGTGGTCACGGTAGCCGGTCGGCCGGCGGCGGCGAGCGCCCTGGCATAGTCGGCCTTCACCGCTTCCGCCGTGGCGCGCTGGTCTTCGGAGAACACATAGACGCCGGACCGATATTGCGTACCCACGTCATTGCCCTGGCGCATGCCCTGCGTCGGGTCGTGGCTCTCGAAGAACAGGCGCAGGAGATCGGCATAGCTGACCACGGCGGGATCGAACACCACCTGCACCACCTCGTTATGGCCGGTCATTCCGGTGCAGACTTCCTGATAGGTCGGGTTGGGCGTGACGCCGCCGCTATAGCCGACCATGGTGGAGAGAACACCGGTCCGTTTCCAGAACAGGCGCTCGGCGCCCCAGAAGCAGCCGAGGCCGAACAGGGCGATTTCGCTGCCCGCGGGATAGGGCCCCTTCAGGGGCGAACCGTTGACGAAATGATGCGAGGCGGTCGGCAGCGGCGTCTCCCGTCCGGGCAGCGCGTCCGATTGCGAGGGCAGCGTGAGCTTCTTGCCCCACCTGTCGAGAAAAGTCATGGATCCCTCCTTGCCCACGGCCTCGTGCCTTTCGCATCAACCGGACCGACCACTCCGATGGATGACGGCGCCTGCCGTGGACTGCCCAATATAGGCACGATTCCGGCCAAAGCCAGAGCCGGACATGCCCGCGCGTTGCCGTCACAGCCAATCTCGGGGTGGTCCGGCCTCCTTCATTGCGGTAAGACGATGCACCGGCCGACAGAGCCGGACCCTGTGGACAGGACTGGAACCGCCGTGGCACCCCGCATCCTCGACCGCTCCCTGATCAGGGGCTTCGAACTCTTCCGCGACATGACCGAGGACAATCTCGACGCCGTGCTGACCACGGTGCAGGTGCGCCGCCTCGCGCCCGGCGACACCGTGTTCGAGCAGGGCGAGGCGGCGCGCGAGTTCTTCGTGCTGCTCAACGGCCATCTCAAGGTGATGCAGATCACCAAGGACGGTCAGCAGGTGGTGGTACGCCATGTGCATCCGGGCGACGTGTTCGGCATCGCCAAGGCGATCAAGCGCAACGACTATCCCGCCACCGCCGAAGCTGTGACCGAGAGTCTGGTGCTCGCCTGGTCGGCGAGCCAGTGGCAGGATTTCGTGGCGCTCAATCCGGCTCTCGCCGTCAACGCGCTGGAGGCGGTGGGCGAGCGGCTGCATGAAGCGCACACGCGCATTCGCGAACTGTCCACCGAGGAAGTGGAGCGGCGCGTCGCCAATGCGCTGCTGCGCATGGTGCGCAAGGCCGGCACTGCCACCGAGGACGGCATGCTCATCGACTTTCCGGTCACGCGGCAGGACATTGCCGAGATGACGGGGACCACGCTGCATACGGTGAGCCGCCTGCTGTCGGGCTGGCAGGATCAGGGCCTCGTCAAGAGCGCCCGGCGCAAGGTGACTGTGACCAACGTCGACCGGCTCAAGGCGATTGCCGATCAGACCTGACGGCTTCGATACCGAAGGCGGCGCCGGCGTGCAGCAGCGTCTCGACGAAGCTGTCGGCGTAGGACCGTGGCACGGCGAGGTGATAGCCGTCACCCCGCTGGGCGAGCTTCAGGGCGATGCCGTGGGCGTCGGTGCCGACAACGCTGTCCATCGGCAGGCTCTCGAGATCGAGGCGCACCAGACGGCTGAGGCACTCCCGGCTGGCAAGCCCGCTCAGGCGCAGCTCGGCCAGGTCGTCGTCGTCGCCCGGGGGCAACAGCGTCAGGGTGAGCGCCGGCGCAGCGGCGCCGACCGTCCGGGGCGTTGCGAGCGAAAAAGCATCCCTTGCCTCAAGCATCCTTGCCCCCTTCCGCCCGGCCGATGAAGGGCAGGCTCACGATCCTCGCCGGAAAATCCGTGCCCCGCATGCCGTCCCAGATCCGCACCGTGTCGCCGAGGCGATCGGGGCCGCCCTTGACCATGGCGAGCGCGATCGAAGTCCCAAGCGTCGGGGACCAGGCGGCGGAGGTGATCCAGCCAAGGTCGGCGTCAACAGTGGCCGGACCGTCGCGACCGAGCACATGGGCGCCGCCGCGCAGCCGGTTGGCAGGATCGACAGGGATGAGACCGACGAGGCGCGGCCGGTCGGCCCGCATCAGCTCGTCGCGCTGCGACAGCACGCGGCCCACGTGATCCTTGCCGAGGTCCATGAGGCCGGCCATACCGAGGTCATGGGCGGTGGTCTGGCCGTTGATCTCGCTGCCGACGGCATAGCCCATCTCGATGCGCATCACCGCCATGGCCTCGGTGCCATAGGCGGTGATGCCATGGGCTGCGCCGACGTCCATGAGGCGCGCGGCCAGCGCGGCACCATGGCGAGCGGCGACGGCGATCTCGAAGGCGCGTTCGCCGGAAAAGGACAGGCCGAACAGCCGCACCGGCACGCCGCCGACGGTCGCCTCACGCACGGCCTGGGGCGGCAGGCTGTGGGCGTCGACTGTAAATTCATCCAGGAGCGCCGTCAGCACGGCCTCGGCCTTGGGCCCGGCAAGCGCCATCTGCGCCCAGCGCTCGGACTGGTCGGCCAGCGACAGGTCGAGCTCCGGCCACAGCACCTGCCGGCAGAATTGCATGTGGCGCCAGACGTCGGCCACGTGCACCGTCGAGACGAAGACGAGGAAGCTCTGCTCGGTCAGACGGGCGATCATGCCGTCGTCTTTCAGGAATCCGTCCTCGCGCAGCATCAGGCCATAGCCGCAGCTGCCGACCGCGATGGCGCTCGGCCGGGTGGCAAAGACGCGATCGAGATAGGCGCCGGCGTCCGGTCCTTCCACCACGAACTTGCCGAGCGTCGACACATCCGTGAGCCCGACGGCCTTGCGCACCGTCGTCACCTCGCGATTGACCGTCACCTGCCAGTCGCTCTCGCCGGCGCGCGGGAAATATTGCGGTCGCTTCCACTGGCCGACGTCGGTGAAGACGGCGCCGAGCCCTTCGGCCCAGGGGTGCAGCGGCACCTTGCGGACGGGGCGGAAATGGCCGCCGGCGCGGGCGCCGGCCACGGCGCCGAGCGCGATCGGCACCACCGGCGGGCGGGCGAGTGTCACGCCGCTTTCCGCCATCGGCCGCCCTTCCAGATGGGCCATGATGGCGATGGCGTCCACATTGGCGGTGCGGCCCTGGTCGGTGGCCATGCCGAGCGTGGTGAAGCGCTTGAGATGCTCGACCGAGCGATAGCCCTCGCGGTGCGCCAGCACCACGTCGGAGGCGCAGACGTCATTCTGCGGATCGATGAAGACCTTCGCGCCGCTGTCTTCCAGTGTCGGCTTCCAGAACAGCGGCACCAGCCCGCTCGGCGTGTCCGGCAGGCCGGGCAGCGCCGGCGCTTGCGCGGCAAAGCCGAGGTCGGCGAGATCGACGAGCGTGCCGGCGATGGCCTGTTCCAGCCCCTCGCGCAGGCCATAGATGCCGGCGGCCGCGCCGATCGGGCGGATGCCTCCGGCCGGCTCCGGCATCACGAAGCCGGCGATGGCCTCGCTCCATACCGGGCGACGGCCCAGGTGGCCCATCAGCTGGATGGCCGGATTGAAGCCGCCGGAGAGGCAGAGGAGATCGGCGTCCAGCCACTCGCTCGCGCGGCCATGGCGGATGCCGACGGCGCTCAGCGACTTGCCGCCGCGCGTACCGATGACCGCACCGCCGGAGATGACGCGGGTCCGGCGGGCCACACCCTCCATGCCCGCCGGAACCTCGTTCCGCGGGTCGAGGACAGCAACCAGCTCGACGCCGGCGGCGAGCAGGCTCTCCGCCGTCTGCCAACCATCATCGGTGGCGGTATGGACAACCGCCTTGCGGCCGGGCACGGCGCCGAAGCGGTTGACGTAACTGCGCACGGCGGAGGCCAGCATCACGCCGGGCCTGTCGTTGCCGGGGCAGAGCACCGAGCGTTCGCCGGCCCCGGTGGCGAGCAGCACGCGCCGGGCCGTCAGCGTCCAGCGACGCTGGCGCACCTGATGCGGGCCGGGCACGGCGTGGTGGTCTGCCACGCGCTCGATGGCGAGGAAGGTGCCATGGTCGAAGGCCGCCGCCACGGTGGTGCGGCTCAGGACCGTGACGTTGGGAAGTGCTGTCAGCTCGTTCGCCCAGCCGGCGACAAGAGCCTGCAGCTCTTCCCCCCCATCCGCCAGCCAGCGACCGCCGAGGCGGAAATCGTCTTCGGCGAGGATCACGCGGGCGCCGCTGCGGGCTGCCGTCAGCGCGGCGGTGAGGCCGGCCGGGCCGGCGCCCACCACCAGGAGGTCGCAATGGGCGCTGGCTTGCTCGTAAGCGTCGGGATCAGGCAGACCGGAGGCGGCTCCCATGCCGGCGGCGCGGCGGATCATCGGCTCGTAGAGCTTCTCCCAGAAGCTCGCCGGCCACATGAAGGTCTTGTAGTAGAAGCCGGCGGCGAACACCGGCTTCAGGAGGCCGTTGACGGCGAGGAGATCGAAGTCGAGCGACGGCCAGCGGTTCTGGCTGCGCGCGATCAGGCCGTCATGGAGCTCGGCGACGGTGGCCTTGACGTTGGGCTCGCGACGCGCGCCCTCGCGCAATTCGACGAGGCCGTTGGGCTCGTCATGGCCGGCGCCGAGAAAGCCGCGCGGGCGATGATACTTGAACGAGCGGCCGACCAGCCGGACGCCGCTCGCGATCAGCGCCGAGGCGAGCGTGTCGCCGGCAAAGCCGGAGTAGGACTTGCCGTCGAAGGTGAAGGACAGCGGCTTGTCGCGGTCGATGAGCCCCTTGCTGGGATGGCGGAAGCCGGTCATGGCCTGTCCCCTCCGCGCGCGGCCCGCACGTCATGAACCTCGTGGCTGCGGGTGTCGCGGCGCACCACCAGCCAGGTGTCGCAGGGACCATGATACCAGTATTCGTCATGCGGGCCGGCGGGATTGCGGCGGGCGTAGACATAGTCGGTGAAGGCCGCACGCGCGGCGGCGCTGTCGAAATCGCCACTCAGCCGGGGGCGGGCCTGTTCGGCCTCGCCAAGGACATGGAACTCGTGGAGATCACGGCTCCCGCAGGTGGGGCAGGTGATGCGCATGTCCTCTCTGTCCTCAATGCAGGTTGGGCGTCGGACCGACGCCCTTTTCATCGATCAGCGCCCCGCGCGCAAAGCGGTCGAGGCGATAGGCCGAGGCGGCCGAGTGCAACTCGCCGGTGGCGAGCAGGTGGGCAAAGCACAGGCCCGAGGCGGGCGTCGCCTTGAAGCCGCCGTAGCACCAGCCGCTGTTGATCTTCAGGCCCTCGACGGGCGTGTGGTCGATGATGGGCGATCCGTCGAGGCTCATGTCCATGATGCCGCCCCAGGAACGCAGGATCCTCAGGCGCGACAGCATGGGCATCATGGCCAGCGCGCATTCGGCCACGTCCTCGAACACCGGCAGGCCGCCGCGCTGGGCATAGGAGGGGAAGGGATCGAGGTCGCCGCCGAAGACGAGACCGCCCTTGTCGGACTGGCTGATGTAGAAATGACCGGCACCGAAAGTGACGACGCCATCGACGAGCGGCTTGATGCCTTCCGATACGAAGGCCTGCAGCACGTGCGATTCCATGGGCAGACGCAGATCGGCCTTGGCCGCCAGCAGCGACGAACTACCCGCCACCGCCATGCCGACGGTCCTGGCGCGGATCGTCCCGCGCGTGGTCTCGACGCCGACGACGGCGCCGCCCTCGCGCAGGAAGCCGGTCACCTCGCAATTCTCGACGATGTCGACACCGCGGCGGTCGGCGGCGCGGGCATAGCCCCAGACGACACCGTCATGGCGGGCGGTGCCGCCGCGCCGGTGCAACAGGCCGCCCTTCACCGGGAAGCGGGCATTGTCGAAATCAAGATAGGGCACGCGGGCACGCACCGCCTCGCGGTCGAGCATTTCGGCATCGACACCGTGCAGGGCCATGGCATTACCGCGCCGGGCATAGGCGTCGCGCTGGCCGTCGCTATGGTAGAGGTTCAGCACCGAGCGCTGCGACACCATGGCGTTGAAGTTTATGTCCTGCTCCAGCCCTTCCCACAGCTTCATGGACAGCTCGTAGAAGGGAATGTTGCCGTCGAGCAGGTAGTTGGAGCGGATGATGGTGGTGTTGCGACCGGCGTTGCCGCCGCCGATCCAGCCCTTTTCCAGCACGGCCACATTGGTGATGCCATAGCGGCTGGCGAGATAATGGGCAGTGGCGAGCCCATGCCCGCCGCCGCCGACAATCACCACGTCATAGGCGGGTTTGGGAGCCGCCTTGCGCCAATGCTCGGTCCATCCCCGCTGGCCGTTCAGCGCCTCCTTCAGAAGCGCGAAGCCGGAAAACCCCATGGTCGTCCCCCGATCAACAATCCAGCGTGTGCTGGCGTTCCCAATGGCTGAGGTGGGCGGTGTATTCGTTCCACTCCTGCAGCTTCATCTGGGTGTAGGCCTTGGTGAACTCGGGGCCAAGCCTCTCCTTCAGCACCGTCGAGGCGGAGAAGACGCGGATGGCGTCGAGCAGGTTGAGCGGCAGCTTGGGCACGTCGCCGGCCAGATGACCGTCCGCATACATGTCGATGTCGAGCCGCTTGCCCGGATCGATGCGATTGGCGAGACCGTCGAGGCCGGCGGCGAGGATCGCGGCCTGCAGCAGGTAAGGATTGGCGGCGCCGTCGGCGAGGCGCACTTCGAAGCGGCCGTCGTCGGGAATGCGCACCATGTGGGTGCGATTGTTGCCCGAATAGGTGATGGAGTTCGGCGCCCAGCTGGCGCCGGACGAGCTGCGCGGCGCATTGAGGCGCTTGTAGCTGTTGATGGTGGGATTGGTCAGGGCGCAGAAGGCTTCGGCGTGCTTCATGATGCCGCCGAGGAAGTCATAGCCGAGCTGGGAAATGCCCAGTTCGCCCGAAGGGTCCTCGAAGGCATTCTCCTCGCCGCGCCACAGCGACACGTGGGAATGGCAGCCGGTGCCGGTGTGGCCAATGAAAGGCTTGGGCATGAAGGTGGCGCGCATGCCGTGCTGTTCGGCCAGCGACTTGACCATGTATTTGAAGAAGGCATGGCGGTCGGCGGTGAGCAGCGCCTCGTCATACTCCCAGTTCATCTCGAACTGACCGTTGGCGTCCTCGTGGTCGCTCTGGTAGGGCTTCCAGCCCAGGGTCAGCATGCACTCGGAAATCTCAGAGATGATGTCATAGCGGCGCATCAGTGCCTGCTGGTCGTAGCAGGATTTGACCTGGGTGTCGGCGTCGTCGGAAATGTGCGAGCCATCCGGCTTGATCAGGAAGAACTCGCATTCGACGCCGGATTTCATGGTGAGGCCGAGCTCGGCGGCGGCGGCAATGTTGCGCTTGAGCACCTGGCGCGGCGACTGTTCCACCAGCTTGCCGTCCATCCACAGATCGGAGGCGAGCCAGCCCACTTCCGGCTTCCACGGCAGCTGGATCAGCGACGCCGGATCAGGCCGGGCGAACAGGTCCGGATGGGCCGGCGTCATGTCCAGCCAGGTGGCGAAGCCGGCAAAGCCGGCGCCGGCCTTGACCATGCCGTCGATGGCGGCCGCCGGCACCAGCTTGGCGCGCATGACGCCGAGCAGATCGGTGTAGGAGATCAGGAAATTCTTGATGCCACGCTGGCGGGCAATCTCGGAAAGCGTCTCGGCCATGGTTCCCCTCGGTTTTTTCTGGCGATGGCACTTGAGATGAGATGCAAGGGGAATGCCCGGCTCCGTCCATGTGGCTGGGCATTCCGATAATCATCAGGCTTCCGGCTGATTGCTTGGCAATGCCGGAAGCAACTTTCGGGGAAATCCCTGTACCAAACGGAATGTCTCCGAAGAGGGCCTACGAAATTCCGGCTTGATCAGCCGGATTTCCTGTCAGAAGCCGGTCTTGCCCGGGATCCAGCTGGTGCCGGCCAGCGGCACGCCGGCCATGGCCGACGCCTCGATGGTGAGGGCGCAGAGATCCTCCGGCTCGAGGTTGTGCAGGTCGTTCTTGCCGCAGGCGCGCGCGATGGTCTGCGCTTCCAGCGTCATGACCTTGAGATAGTTGGCGAGCCGCCGGCCGGCGGCGACCGGGTCGACGCGGGCGGACAACGCCGGGTCCTGGGTGGTGATGCCGGCGGGGTCCTTGCCCTCGTGCCAGTCGTCATAGGCGCCGGCGGTGGTGCCGAGCGCGTTATAGTCGGCCTCCCAGCGCGGATCGTTGTCGCCGATGGCGACCATGGCCGCCGTGCCGATCGAAACGGCGTCGGCGCCAAGCGCCAGAGCCTTGGCCACATCGGCGCCGTTGCGGATGCCGCCGGAGATGATCAGTTGTACCTTGCGGTGCATGCCGAGGTCCTGCAGTGCCTGCACGGCCGGGCGGATGCAGGCGAGCGTCGGCATGCCCACATGCTCGATGAAGACTTCCTGCGTCGCCGCCGTGCCGCCCTGCATGCCGTCGAGCACCACCACGTCGGCGCCGGCCTTCACCGCGAGCGCAGTGTCGTAATAGGGACGGGCGCCGCCGACCTTCACGTAGATCGGCTTTTCCCAATCGGTGATCTCGCGCAACTCGCCGATCTTGATCTCGAGATCGTCGGGGCCGGTCCAGTCGGGATGGCGGCAGGCCGAGCGCTGGTCGATGCCCTTGGGCAGTGTGCGCATTTCGGCGACGCGGTCGGAGATCTTCTGACCGAGCAGCATGCCGCCGCCGCCGGGCTTCGCCCCCTGGCCGATCACCACCTCGATGGCGTCGGCGCGGCGCAGATCGCGCGGGTTCATGCCATAGCGGGAGGGCAGCACCTGGTAGACCAGCAGCTCGGAATGGCCGCGCTCTTCCTCGGTCATGCCGCCGTCACCGGTGGTCGTCGAGGTGCCGGCGATGCTGGCGCCGCGCCCGAGCGCTTCCTTGGCAGGCCCCGAAAGCGCACCGAAGCTCATGCCGGCGATGGTGATGGGGATCTTGAGCTCGATCGGCTTCCTGGCAAAGCGGGTGCCCAGCGTCACCGACGTGTTGCAGCGCTCGCGATAGCCTTCCAGCGGATAGCGGGAGATGGAGGCGCCGAGGAACAGCAGGTCGTCGAAATGCGGCACCTTGCGCTTGGTGCCACCGCCGCGGATGTCATAGATGCCGGTAGCTGCGGCCCGGCGGATCTCCGACAGGGTATAGTCGTCGAAGGTCGCGGACTTGCGGGGCGTGGTGGTCGGGTTGGAATAGCTCATGGTGAAAAGCTCTTCTCTCGCGGGGGCGGCGCCGGGGTCTTGCGACCCGTCGCAACTCAGTAGGCGGCGGCGTTGTCGATGTTGAAGTTGTAGAGCTTGCGGGCCGAGCCGTAGCGCTTGAACTCGGCGGCCGCGACACCCGTGATCCCGGCCTTGGCGAGCAGGGTCTCGAGCAGGGCGAGATGCTCTGGCCGCATCTCCTTCTCGATGCAGTCGGCGCCGAGGCTCTTGACCGAGCCGCGCACGAAGAGCCGTGCCTCGTAGAGGGAGTCGCCCAGCGAGTCGCCCGCGTCGCCCAGCACCACCAAATTGCCCGACTGGGCCATGAAGGCGGACATGTGACCGATGTTGCCACCGACGACGATGTCGATGCCCTTCATGGAGATGCCGCAGCGCGAGGAGGCGTTGCCCTTGATCACCAGCAGACCGCCGCGGCCGGTGGCACCGGCATACTGGCTGGCGTCGCCCTCGATCACCACGGTACCGGACATCATGTTCTCGGCAACCCCGGGGCCGGCAGAGCCGTGCACGGTGATGGTGCCGCCGTCATTCATGCCGGCGCAGTAATAGCCGGTGGAGCCGTGGATCTCGACGCTGACCGGGGCAGCGACACCGGCGGCCAGCGCGTGACTGCCGCGCGGGTTCTTCACCTCGAAATGATCGGTGCTGTCGGCGGCAACGTCATGCAGCGCCTGATTGAGGCTTCTGAGCGTGGTGGTCGCAAGGTCGAAGGTGGGCACGATCAATGCTCCCAGAAGTAGACAGTGGCCGGTTCCGGTTCCCAGACGCGGGCGGTTTCGATGCCCGGCAGGTCCACCAGCGCGCGATATTCCGAGCCGAAGGCGACATATTGGTCAGTCTCGGCCATGACGGCGGGCTTGCAGGCGATGGGGTCGCGCAGCACGCCGAAGCCGGTGCGCGTACCGACCACGAAGGTGAAGAAGCCGTCGAGATCGCCGATGGCGCCTTCCAGCGCTTCCCCGAGATTCTTGCCCTTGGCCATCTCGGCGGTGAGATAGACGGCGGCCACCTCCGAGTCGTTTTCGGTGGCAAAACTCATGCCGGCGTGGCGCAGTTCGCGGCGCAGATTGTTGTGGTTCGACAGCGAGCCATTGTGCACCAGGCACTGGTCCGGACCGGTCGAGAAGGGATGGGCGCCGTCGGTGGTCACGGCCGACTCGGTGGCCATGCGGGTGTGGCCGATGGCATGGGTGCCGGCCATGGTCTCGAGGCCGAAGGCGGCGGACACATCGGCCGGCAAGCCGACTTCCTTGTAGACTTCCATGTTGGCCCCGACCGAGGCGATGCGGGCGGCCGGTGCGATCTCGGCGATCGCCGCGGTGAGATCGGCGACGCTGGCCTCCGGAACCGTCAGCACCAGATGCGACGACCGCTTGGTGACGCCGAGGGCGCCGCCGAAGCGGGCGCCCAATCCGTCAAGAAGCGTGGCCTGCGCGTCGGCGCCGGCCAGACGGACGGTGACCTTGGCCAGGCCATCGGTGCCGCGTCCGTAGACGGCGAAACCGGCGCTGTCCGGGCCGCGATCGGTCATCACCTTGAGCATGGAGGAGAGATATTTGCCAAGCTCCGGCTCCAGCGCCGGGTCTTTCAGAAATAGGCCGACAATGCCGCACATGACGCGCTTGCCCCTTCGGAAAAGTTTCTGTGAGAGAAACTACTGATCCTCGGAGGAAAGTCAATATGAAGAAATTAAATTTCTTGTAGGGAAATTTTGTGTTCCCCTGACGCCCGTCCTTGCGCAGCAGGAGGCTGCGGCCGCGCCGCGCAGGGAGCGTCCGTCACAAGGATCCGGCTCACGCGAACCGACTCAGGTCTTGGGATAGATGATGATCGACAGATAGGTCATCGGCAGGCTGTCGAGCACTTCCGGGCCGTGCGGCGCGGCGGCGTCGAAGAACAGCGTGTCGCCCGGCTCCAGCCGATAGGTCTTGTCGGCGTGGCGATAGGTGACCGTACCCGAGAGCATGTGGATCATCTCCACGCCCTCGTGCTGAAAGGCCGAATAGGACTTGGCTTCCTCGGTGAGCGTGATCAGGAAGGGCTCGACGACGATGTCATTGCCGAGCGAATGGCCGAGCAGCTGGTAATGATGGCCGGCCTTGGTGCCGCGCCGCTCGATATTGACGCCCTGCCCCGCCTTGACGAAGGAGCAATCGCGCCGATCCTCGTAGGACTGGAAGAAGGCCGACAAGGGCATGTTGAGGGCGCGCGACAGCGACTGCAGCGTGCCGAGCGAGGGCGAGATCTGGCCATTCTCGATCTTGGAGAGCATGCCGGTGGAGATGTCGGCGGCGGCGGCCAGCTCCGCTCCGGTCATGTCGAGGCGCTTGCGGGCCTGACGGATCTGCGCGCCGATCGCCTGTTCGAGCGAATGTTCGGGCACACTCGGCGCGCCCGAGCCGGTGATGATGTCGCCTGCGTCTTCGCCCGATCCAGCCTTGCCCGTCACCGATCGTCCCCCTGTCAGCCCGCCCCGGCCCTGATGCCAAATCGGACTGTGCCATGCCCAATGCCGCAAGCCTGCGGGCCTTTGGCTGAAAAGACAAGCCTTTTTGCGCAGGTCCGCTCGCCCGCCCCCCTGCCGAGGTCGCAGCGCTGACCACTGGCATGATCGGGGGCAAGTCTGTAGATTCCCGCGGCATGGAACCGACGGAGAGCCGAACATTGGACGCCATTGAAACCGCCGTAGCCGAGATTGCTGCTGAGATGCAGGCCCGCGAGGATCGCGGCGAAGTCGCAAGCTATATTCCGGAGCTCGCCCGTGTCTCGCCGCAGCAGTTCGCGATTTCGGTGGCGCTGCGCGACGGACGGACCATTTCCGGCGGCGACTGGGAGACGCCCTTCTCGATCCAGAGCATTTCCAAGGTGTTCACCCTGGCGCTGGCGCTCGGCAAGGTGGGTGACAACCTCTGGCGCAAGGTGGGCCGCGAGCCTTCCGGCAATCCCTTCAACTCCATCGTCCAGCTGGAACACGAGCGCGGGCGGCCGCGCAATCCCTTCATCAATGCCGGCGCCATCGCGGTGACCGACATGATCCTGTCCGGCCACCAGCCCAAGGAGGCGCTCGGCGAGATCCTGCGCTTCCTGCAATTCGTCTCCGGCGACGACGCCATCTCCATCGACCGCTCGGTGGCCGCCTCCGAGAAGGCCACGGGCTTTCGCAACGCGGCGCTCGCCAATTACATGAAGAGCTTCGGCATCGTCGAAAACCCGGTCGAGCACACGCTCGGGGTCTATTTCCACCATTGCGCCATCGCCATGACCACGCGGCAGCTGGCCATGGCCGGGCGCTATCTCGCCTTCGAGGGCCGCAATCCCGACACCGGCCATTCCGTCATCTCGCTCGAACGGGCCCGGCGCATCAACGCGCTGATGCTGACATGCGGTCATTATGACGGCTCCGGCGAATTTGCCTATCGCGTCGGCCTGCCCGGCAAGAGCGGCGTCGGCGGCGGCATACTCGCCGTCGTACCGGGCGGCGCCTCGATCGCGGTGTGGTCGCCCGGCCTCGACCACAACGGCAACTCCAAGCTCGGGCGCGATGCGCTGGAACTCCTGGCCAGGCGCATGCACTGGTCTGTCTTCGGTTGACAGCTGACGGAAACGGGTGCGGTCTGGCTCTATGGGTATCGTCACGGAGCGCGGTGGTGCCGGAGGGCGGTCGCCCCTCGGGTCTTCGACCTGAGCGCCACCGCCCGTCAGAGGTTCGGTGAAAGCTTGCCGATCGCTGACGCAACCGCCCGGGCAACATCACCGGCTAGCAGCCGACCCAGGCCAACGCACACGAGGGAGGCAAAGACCCGACATGACCCGATATTCCGGCAGTTGCCATTGCGGCAAGGTCGCCTTCACCGTTGAAGGCACGTTTACCGAGGCTATCGACTGCAACTGTTCGCTTTGCCGCCGCCGCGGCGGCCTGCTGGCCTTCGTCCCGCGCGGGCAACTCGAGCTGCAAACCCCGGACGAGGCCGCCGCCACCTATACCTTCAACCACCACAGGCTGCTGCACCGCTTCTGTCCGACCTGCGGCATCGCCCCTTATAGCGAGGGCGAGGGTCCCGGCGGCGTCAGGATGGCCGCGATCAACCTGCGCTGCCTGCCCGACGTCGACCTGGACGCCCTGACCATCCGCAAGGTGGACGGCAAGAGCTTCTGAGGGGATGGAGACGGCAGCGAGTTTGTTACGGCAGGTGGCATGCTCCCCCCGATCGAACCAAATGCTGGGTCCTGGTCCCTTCATTCGTCCAAACGTTTCACAGGACTCTTTGGCAGGAGATGGTCTTCGTTGAAGGCCGATTTTCCTTTTGCCCGATCTGACAGCAGACCCGTACGGCTTTTCACTGCCGCCGTCCCTCGTGCAGCTTTGCCGGTTTTGCGACCGCGCGCAGGTTCAATTGGTAGAGGCGGGCACCCTTGAGTGTGGTGCCGATCAAAATGACCGCACCTCCCGAAAAAACAACCGTTCCGGCCAGCGAGCCAGCTAGGATCGCAATGACCGAGCCCAAAGTGAAGGTCAAGCACATGAGTCCTTGCGACAATAAAAAACGGCGTTGAACCTTGAGAGGAATGTTCCCGGCAAAGGCATAAGCCAACACCTGATAGCGATAGTCCGGCTCAGCCTGAAACTTCAAGGGCATCAGGTGGCGGATTTGATGCGTTGCAACCGCTCCCATATAGGCACCTGACATGCCACTAGCGATCGCCACGGCTACCAGAAAAATAATCATGGAAGCCCCCTCTCGGATCACCTTCGACGAGATCCATTGGCATGTCGGTAATCGTCCATGTTTTCACTTACCCTTTGCATACGGGATTGAAAATCCGGAGTAAACAGGCCCTTTCGAGAGTGTTCAATCCTCCCCCGCTTCGCGCAGCAGCCTCGCCTTGGTCTCCGGGGCGATCGCATTCCAGGCGCAGCCGCTCAAGGCGCCGTGGAGTCCCCACAGCGCGTTGCGGCTGACCTCGGAACCGACAACAAACCGCAGACGCCGATAGGCGGCCGCCGCGCCGAGGGACCGCAGGTCCTCGACGCTGTCGATGCCGGCCTCCCGGAGCCAGCCGATGGTCTTCGGGCCGATGCCCTTGAGGTCGTCGAGCCTCTCGCTCATCCCTGTCGTTCCCTCATGCCCAGACCCATGGCTCTGCCGGTGCAGGCCTTCGGGTGTTTTCTCCGACCTGTTCAGCGCGACCGCCAGTCGCCGGTCGCCGGCGGTGCCCCGCATCCCGATGCAGACAGTCCCTCACGCCGCCCGCGCCTTGCGGTCCTGCCCGGTGCGATAAGCCAGCGCCTCGCCGATGTGGACGCGGCCGACGTTGTCGTCGCCGTCGAGGTCGGCCAGGGTCCGGGCCACTTTCAGCACGCGGTGATAGCCACGGGCCGACAGGTTGAAGCGTTCGGCGGCCTGCTTGAGCAGCGCCATCCCGGCCGCATCGGGGGCGGCGACCACGTCGATCACGGCGGCCGGGGCGGCGGCGTTGGTATAGACGCCGTCGCAGCCGAACTCGGCATAGCGCTCGGCCTGTAGCCGGCGAGCGGTGCGCACCCTGGCCGCCACCGCCGACGAGGCTTCCGCACTGCCCGAGCGGCCGATCAGGTCGGCGGCGGAGACAGCGGGCACTTCCACGGTGAGATCGAAGCGGTCGAGCAGCGGGCCCGACAGCCGTTCCTGATATTCGGCAGCGCAGGCGGGGCCGCGCCGGCAGGTGTGGCCCGGCGTGCCGGCCATGCCGCAGCGGCAGGGGTTCATGGCGGCGATCAGTTGAAAGCGGGCGGGATAGGTGACGCGGTTGTTGGCGCGCGCGATCACCACGTCGCCGGTTTCGAGCGGCTGGCGCAGGCTGTCGAGCACCGCCGGGTTGAATTCGGGCAGTTCATCGAGGAACAGCACGCCGCGATGGGCGAGCGAGATCTCGCCGGGCCGGGCCCGGATGCCGCCGCCCACCAGCGCCGCCATGGAGGCCGAGTGGTGCGGCGCGCGAAAGGGCCGGCGATCGGAGAGCTTGCCGTCGGCCAGCGTGCCGGCGATCGAGGCGATCATGGAGATTTCAAGGAGTTCCTGCGGTGTCAGCGGCGGCAGGATCGACGGCAGGCGGCTCGCCAGCATGGACTTGCCCGAGCCAGGCGGTCCGACCATCAACATGTTGTGGCCACCGGCCGCCGCCAGCTCCAACGCCCGCTTGGCGCTGTCCTGGCCCTTGATGTCGGCGAGATCGGGCAGGCCCGTCGCCAGCTCCGCCGCCCTGGGTTCGGGCCGCGTCATCACCTGCGTGCCCTTGAAGTGATTGGCGACGGCGATGAGGCTCATGGGCGCAAGGATGGACATCTCGGCGTCCGCCCAGGCCGCCTCCGAGCCGGAGGCGCGCGGACAGAGCAGGCCGAGCCCCTGGCTGTTGGCGGCGATCGCCGCCGGCAGCACGCCGGCCACCGGGGCGATGGTGCCGTCGAGCGAGAGTTCACCCAGCACCACATAGTCTTCCAGCGCGTCGGCGGGCAGCGCGCCCATGGCGGCCATCAGCGCCAGCGCGATCGGCAGATCATAGTGGCTGCCTTCCTTGGGCAGGTCGGCGGGGGCGAGATTGACGGTGATGCGCTTGGCCGGCAGTGCGAGACCGGAAGCGGCGAGCGCTGCGCGCACCCGCTCCTTGCTCTCGGCCACCGCCTTGTCGCCGAGACCGACGATGTTGAACAGCACCTTGCCTGTGGCCATGTGCACCTGCACGTCCACAGGCGTTGCCTCAACCCCTTGAAAACACACCGTGCGCACGTGTGTGACCATGGCCCGCTCCCGTTCTGATCGCTACAACCATTGCGTATATCAGGTTGCATGTCAAGAACGGGAGAGGAACAAATACAGGCTTTTTGTTCTGGGGGCGACCCTCAGCGCTTCGCTTCGATCGCGTCCCAGACCATGGCGGCGATGTCGGGGCCGCCCAGGCGCTTGATGGCGCGCAGGCCGGTGGGGGCGGTGACGTTGATCTCGGTGAGGTTGCCGCCGATGACGTCGATGCCCACCAGCATCAGGCCGCGCCGCTTGAGTTCGGGACCGATGGTCTCGCAGATCTCGGCCTCGCGGGCTGAGAGTTCCGTCGTCTGCGCCGCGCCGCCGCGCACCATGTTCGAGCGCAGATCGCCGTCGGCCGGCACGCGATTGACGGCGCCGGCGAACTTGCCGTCGACCAGGATGATGCGCTTGTCACCGGCGCGCACCGCCGGCAGGTAGCGCTGGATCACCCAGGGGTCGCGGCTCTGGGCGAGGAACATGTCGATCATCGAGCCGAAATTCTCGTCGTCAGGGCGAACGCGGAACACGCCGGCGCCACCGTGGCCGTAGAGCGGCTTCATGACGATGTCGCCGAACTCGGCACGGAAAGCCTTGATGTCGTCGACGTTGCGGCTGATCAGCGTTTCCGGCATCAGCTCGGGAAAATCCATCACGAACAGCTTTTCCGGCGCGTTGCGCACTTCCGCCGGGTTGTTGACCACCAGCGTCTTGGGATGGATGCGCTCGAGATGATAGGTGGTGGTCAGATAGGCCATGTCGAAGGGCGGGTCCTGGCGCAGCAGCACCACGTCCATCGTGGAGAGATCGGTCAGCGCCGCCTCGCCGAGGGTGAAGTGATTGCCCACCTCGTCGCGCACGGTCAGCGGTTCGAGCGCGGCGGTCACCGTGCGGTTTCTCAGCGACAGGCGGTCGGGCGTATAGTGGAACAGGCGGTGGCCGCGCTTCTGGGCCTCCAGCATCAGCGCGAAGGCGCTGTCGCCGGCGATGCGGATGGTGGAAACGTGGTCCATCTGGACGGCAACGGCGAGGCTCATGGCAGGCTCCGGACGAAGATCGATCGGCGCCTGTTATGAAAGGCTTGGCCCGCAGGCGCAACCGCTAAAGGGATGCTGCCGATCACCAACGCGTCAGGAGAAGGCGCCCACCACATGCACCGGCCAGCGGCGGGGCGCGATCACCACGAGATCGAAGCGCACGTCGAGGCTGGCATGTGCGGGATGGCGCGCCAGATAGATGTCGGCCGCCGCCTCGATGCGGCGATAGCCCTCGGCGGCGATGGCTTCGAGGCCTGCTTCGACGCTCGATCGTGCCTTCACCTCGACGAAGGCGAGCACGCGGCCGCGCCGGGCCACCAGATCGATCTCGCCGAGCGCGGTCTTGTAGCGATGGGCGAGGATGCGATAGCCCTTGAGGCGCAGCCACCAGGCGGCGATCGTCTCGGCGACGAGGCCACGGGCATAGCGGGCGCGCCGGTCGGACATGGCGCCTCAGCTCCGCTCAAGCGCCAGATGCGCGCCCAGGCCCATCAGAAGCGAGCCGCTCAGCCGCTGCATCAGGCGGCGCGTGCCGGAAGCGGCGCGCAGGCGGTTCACCACATAGCCGGCCAGGAGCACGGCGACGATGTCGACGCTCGAGAATATCAGATTGGCAAGCGTGCCCAGCACGGCAAACTGCACCCACACCGGCCAGTTGGCGGCGGGATCGACGAATTGCGGCAGGAAAGCGAGGAAGAAGATCGCTGTCTTGGGGTTCAAGAGCTCGATCAGGACGGAATCGGCAAAGGCGCGGCGGGCGGATTTGGCCGGCACCAGTGTCGCAAGGTCCAGCTCGCCATCCTTGCCGCGAAACAACGTCAGGCCGAGCCAGATCAGATAGGCCGCTCCCGCGAGCTTGACCACCACATAGAGCGTCGGCACCGTGTGGAACAGGACGGACAAGCCGGCTGCGGCGGCGAAGACGTGGGCATAGCCCCCCAGATGCAGGCCGAGCTCGGCCATCAGGCCGGCGCGGCGGCCACGCGCCAGTGTCTGGGCGGCGGCATAGAGCATGGCCGGCCCGGGGATATAGGCAAAGAGAAACGTGGCAACGAAGAAGGCCAGCAGCAGATCGGCATGCGGCATGGGGTCAGTCTCCGCCGGCGTCCATCACCGCCTTGAGGCGCAGGGCGAGGGTGTAGAGTTCCTTGCGCGGGCGACCGGTGGCCTTGGCGATCTCGGCTGCGGCCTGGCCCGGCCCGGTGGTGGCGAGGGCGGCTTTCAGGAGCGCCTCGATGTCGTCGGCATCGGCGACCCGCTCCGGCGGCGGACCGGCGAGCAGAACGATCTCGCCGCGCGGCGGATCGGCCAGCGCTCCGGCGGCGAGTTCGGCCAGCGTGCCGCGGCGGAACTCCTCGAAATGCTTGGTGAGCTCGCGCGCCACCACGCCCTGACGGTCGGCACCCAGCACGGTGGCCATGTCGGCCAGCGTCTCGGCGACGCGATGGGGCGATTCATAGGTGATCAGCGTCGCCGGCACCTCGGCGAAGGCAGAGAGCTTCACCCGGCGCGATTGCGCCTTGGGCGGCAGAAATCCCAGGAAGACGAAGGCGTCGGTGGGCAGGCCGGCGCCGGTCAGCGCGGTGATCAGCGCCGAGGGGCCGGGAATGGGGATCACCTTAACGCCCTCGGCAAGCGCTTCGTCCACCAGCTTGTAGCCGGGATCGGAAACCAGCGGCGTGCCGGCGTCGGAGATGAGGGCGAGGCGCATGCCGCCCTTCAGCATGGCCATCAGGCGCGGCCGCTCGCGGGCGGCATTGTGCTCGTGATAGGCGGCCAGCGGCCTCGAAATGCCGTAGCGGTCCAGCAGCACGCGGCTGACGCGGGTGTCCTCGCAGACCACAAGGTCGGCAGCGGCCAGCACTTCCAGCGCGCGCAGGGTGATGTCGCCGAGATTGCCGATCGGGGTCGCCACCGCATAAAGGCCCGGCTCGATGGTCTTGGCCGGATAGGTGGTGCCGGCGATGGAATAGCTCTGGGGGGCCTCGGGTTTCATCGGTGGGCCTCCACGGGGCTCAGGAAATCGGCTGCAATGCGCAATTCGCGCAAGGGACGCACGCGGTCGATGGACGCCTGATAGCTCGGATGCGCCTTGTAGGACGCCAGCGCATCGGCATCGGAGAACTCGGCATAGACGATGAAGTCCACGTCGTTGCCGAGGCTGTCCTGTTTGAGATTGGTGCCGATCTCCACATGCTCGGCATGGGGATTGGCTTCCAGCAACTTCAGTCCGTCGTGCACGGCCTCCCGGTCTTCGCCCTGTTTCACGCTGAAAAACACGATGTGCCGCAACATGCCCTGCTTCCGCCGCTGTCCAACAATAGTCTTCTCAAGATCATACCTTAAGGCAAAAAGCGAGAACCTTGGGCAAAAGCGCCAGCCCGCCTCGGCGGAAATCAAGGAAAGAGTTGCATTTGAAGGCATTTGCCGGTGAAATGGCGGGCAAATTCCTGCGGCGGCGGAAGGTGGATCATGACAGTGCGTAACGAAGGCAAGCCGGCGGAAGCCGGAGGGGCAACCGCTCACTCAGCTCACGGCGCGATCAGCCGGCGTGGCCTTCTGGCCCTGGCGGGTGCGGCCGGCGTGGCCGCCTGTACGCCGACCACCAGTGGCGGGCCGGCCTTCCCCAACCCCGGCACGCTGCCCGTCCCCACCGGACCGGCCGTCACCGGCGAAACGCTCGGCACCGGTTCGGTGCGCGTTGCGCTGCTGTTGCCCAAGTCCGGCCAGGGCAACGGCCCGGCGCTGGCCTCGGCCATGCAGAATGCCGCAAGCCTCGGTCTCAACGACTTCACGGCCAACGATCTCACCATTCTCGTGAAAGACTCCGGCGGCACCGCCGGCACCGCCTCGGCGGCGGCACAGGCTGCCATCTCGGAAGGCGCAGAGCTGATCATCGGCCCGGTGTTTGCGGCGGAAGTGGGCGGCGTCGGCCCGGTGGCGCGCGCGGCCAACGTGCCCGTGGTCGCCTTCTCCTCCGATCCGTCGGTGGCCGCCTCCGGCGTCTACCTGCTCGGCTTCCTGATCGACGGACAGGCGCAGCGCGTGCTGGCGCAGGCCGCAAGCGCGGGCAAGCGTTCGGTGGCCGGCATCATCTCCACCAGCGCCTTCGGCAATCTGGCGGAAGCCGCATTGCGGCAAGCCGCCGGCCGCTATGGCCTGCGGCTCGCCCAGGTGGAGCGCTTCAATCCGGGCGATCAGGCCAAGGCCGTGGCCGCCGTGGCCGCCAACTCCTCGCAGATCGACTGCCTGTTCGTTCCCGAAGGGCCGGGCATCGCGCCGCAGATCGCCCAGGCGCTGCGGGCGCAGAATGTGGATCTCGGCCGCGTCAAGCTCTTGGGCACGGGCGTGTGGAACGATCCGTCCGTCTATGGCGACGCAACGCTGGCCGGCGGCTGGTTCCCCTCGCCGGAGATCTCCGGCTTTGCCAATTTCGCCGGTCGCTACCGGTCGAGCTTCGGCGCCGAGCCGCCGCTCACCGCCTCGCTCGCCTATGATGCGGTGGTGCTGGCGGCCGGTCTCGTCAAGACCGCCGGCGCGCAGCGCTTCCAGCTCTCCGTGCTCACCAACCCGCAGGGCTTCCTGTCGTCGGTGAACGGCCTGTTCCGCTTCAACGCCAACGGCACCAACGACCGCGGCCTCGCCGTCTACGAGGTGACCGGATCGAGCCCGTCGCTGGTGTCTCCGGCGCCGCGCGCCTTCACCGGCGCCTGAGCCGCAAGGCCCCTTGCAAGCCAAGCGGTTGCCGCCGGGCGTTCAGCCTCTCGGCGGGCCGCTTGAACCGCCGACGACCAGCGACAGCGGCAGGATCAGCTGCCGCTCGGTGATCGCGGCCGGGTCGCCCAGCACCAGATCGACGGCGGCCGCCCCCTTCTCGCCAACCGGCTGCCGGATGGTGGTGATGGGCGGGTTGAAGGTTGCCGCCTCCCGGGTGCCGTCAAAGCCGACAACGGAATAGTCCTCCGGAACGCGCGCGCCGATGCTCGCGAGGCGGTGGCAGGCGTGCAGGGCAATGCGGTCGGACATGCACAGGAAAGCGGTGATGGTCGGATCGTCGGCCAGAAGCGCATCAACGCCGGCGGAGACCGACGCCTCGTCGGCCTGGGTCTCGAAGGCGCGCGGCAGCGGCAAGCCGGCCTCGCTGATGGCCGCGAGATAGCCGCCCAGGCGACGGCGTACCAGATCGAAGCGGACGGGATCTTCGCCGGATACGTCGAGAAAACCGGCATGCGGCCCGTCGCTGGCCGGAATCATCAGGATGCCGAAGCGCTTGTGACCGAGCGACACCAGATGGCGTGCCGCTTCGCGTGCGCCCCATTCGTCGTCGATGCAGATATAGTCGACGTCGGGATCGCTGCGGAAGTCGATGGCGACAAAGGGCAAGCCGCGGCGCCGGGCCAGATCGACCAGGCGCGAGCCCTCCACCAGGCAGTTGAGAATGAAGCCGTCCACCAGGGCCGTGCGGATGTTCCAGGCGGCGATCTCGTCATCAAGAGCGGAGACCAGCGAGATGCCGGCGCCGCGTGCCTGGCAGCTGCGGGAGATCTCGGCCAGGAAAATGCGGGTATAGGGATCTTCGAAGAAATGGTGCAGCGGCGCGGAGGTGACGACACCGACCGCGTTGACCCGGCCGGCCCGGAGCAGGCGACCGCGCGGGTCGGGACCGCGATAGCCCAGTGTGGCGGCTGTCGCCTCCACCTTTTCCCTCAGCGACGGGCTGACCAGCTCGGGCCGGTTGAAAACGTTGGACACCGTCCCCTGACTGACCCCGGCCGCCCTTGCAACGTCGGCGAGCTTGACCGTCTTGCCCGCGCCTGGGGTCGGCTCATTGATCTCCGGCTGCTTCGTCATTGTGTCGCCTGGCAATGATAGATCGGATTTTGTCTGTTTCTGCCTGAGATTAGACCTGATCACCATCCACTGAATCGTGAAAAAACACAATTCGGCTTTGGACTTTCGGCTGCGTCCTGCCCCCGGGGGCTGCAGCCTCTGGGCGTATTGGTCGCAAAGGGGCTTTTCTCAGCCGGTGGAAGCGGTCCTTTCCGGTGAAAGCCCAGCTCCTTGCATCCTCCGCCGATTGACAGCGGGAGGATGCGGCACTATCGTTTGGAACGTTCCAAATTCAGGTTTGTCCCGTGCCCCGCAGCCCCACTGGCCATCGCGTCACCATGATCGACATCGCCGAGGCCGCCGGCGTGTCGAAGTCCACCGTTTCACTGGTGTTGCAGGGCTCGCCGCTGGTCAAGGCCGACACGCGCGACAAGGTGCTGAACGCCATCGACACGCTGGGCTATGTCTACAATCGCGGGGCCGCCTCCCTGCGCAATGCCCGCACCAATCTGGTGGGCATGGTGATCAACGATCTGGCCAACCCCTTCTTTGCCGAACTGGCGGTCGGCATCGAGCGGGTGTTCCAGACCGCCGGCTACATTCCCTTCATCGCCAACACCGCCGAAAGCCCGACCCGGCAAGCCGAAGTGTTGCGCTCCATGCGCGAGCATGACATTGCCGGGTTGATCCTCTGTCCGGCCCGCGGCACGCGGCAGGGCGATCTCGATGCCATCATCACCGGCGGTCTGCCGCTCGTGCTGGCCATGCGCCGCGTCGCCGGGGTCAAGGCATCCAGTGTGACGCCGGACAACTTCCGCGGCGCGCGCCGGGCCACCGAATATCTCCTCGAACTCGGCCATCGCCGCATCGCCTTCATCGGCGGCTATGCCGACATGACCGCGCAGACCGAACGCTGCGGTGGCTATCGGGCGGCACTGGAGGCCGCCGGCCTTCCCGTTGACGGCACCATGGTGATCGAAGGGCCGACGACGCGCGAGACCGGCGCGGCGGCGATCGAGCAGCTGCTCTCGCTTGGCGCGCCGCCCACGGCGGCCCTCTGCTTCAACGACGTGGTGGCGCTCGGCGCCAATGACGCGCTGCGCCGTCGGGGGCTTGCCACCGGCGCGGACTTCAGCCTCGTCGGCTTCGACGACATTCGTGAAGCGCGCCACATGTGGCCGCCCCTGACCACGGTGGCGGTGGACACGCTGTCGCTGGGCGAGAAGGCGGCGCATGCCATGCTCCGGATGATCCACGGCGACAGCCGGCGCGACGACTATCTCGGCGATGTCACGTTGATGATGCGCGATAGCGCCGGACATCCGAAAGCGGTGTGAAGCGCTGCGGCGCACAGGGAGGGAATGTCATGGCTACGGTGAAATGGGGATTGATCGGCGCTTCGAACATCGCCCGCGAGTGGATGATCGGCGCCATGCGCGAGACCGGTGGCGAAGTGGTGGCGGTGATGTCGGGCGACGCCGGTCGGGCGCGTGCCTTTGCTGACGCCAACGGCATCCTTGGTGCCACCGACAGCGTCGAGCGCCTGCTCGGCGACTTCGGTGTCGACGCCGTCTACATTTCCTCGACCAACGAGAAGCACCGCGACCAGGCCATCGCCAGCGCCCGGGCCGGCAAGCATATCCTCGCCGAAAAGCCGCTGGCGCTCAGCCTCGAAGACGCCATCGCCATGCGCGACGCGGCGCGGCAAGCCGGTGTGGTGATGGGCACCAACCATCACCTGCGCAACTCGGGCGCACACCGGGTGATGCGGGCCGCCATCAAGGACGGCCTGATCGGTCGGCCGCTGGCCGCGCGGGTGTTCCACGCCGTCTATCTGCCCGAAAACCTGCAGGGCTGGCGCATCGACAATCCCGGCGCCGGCGGTGGCGTCGTGCTCGATATCGCCGTGCATGACGCCGACACGCTCCGATTCGTGCTGGACGATGATCCGGTGGAGGTCACGGCGATGACGCAGAACTCCGGCATGGCCGGCGCAGGTCTCGCCGATGCGGTGATGACCTCGGTGCGCTTCCGCTCGGGCCTGATCGCCCAGACCCATGACGCCTTCACCGCCCGCTTTGCCGGCACCGGCTTCGAGGTGCACGGCACGCTGGGCTCGCTGATCGGCCGCGACTGCATGAGCCAGAGCGCCAAGGGCACGATCACGCTGGTCACCGCCGACGGCGCGCGGCAGCTACCCTGGGAGCCCGCCAATCTCTATGTGCGCGCCGTCGACGCCTTCCACAAGGCCATCGCCGGCGAGGGCGCCCCTGCCGCCACCGCCGAGGACGGCCTGCATTCCCTGGCCTTCGGCCTCGCCGTGCTGGAATCGGCCGGCAACGGTCGCGCCGTCGTCATCCGGGAGAGCTTCTGATGTCCGATCCGCATGGAACCGCCGAAGAGCCGCGGCTTCTGAGCGATGTCCGCGACGGCGTCGCCATCGCCACGCTCAACCGGCCCAGGAAGCTCAACGCCCTCGATCAGGCGGCCATTGCCGCGCTCGACGCCTGGGTGACGGCCACCGAGGCCAACCGCGACATCCGCGTTGCCATCCTCACCGGCGCCGGCGACCGTGCCTTTTCGAGCGGCGGCGACATCAAGGCCTGGGCCGGGCTCGACCCGGTCAGTTTCGGCCGCGACTGGATCCGCGAGGGGCACCGCGTCTTCGACCGGCTCGCCCGCCTGCGCCAGCCCCTGATCGTGGTGCTGAACGGCCCCGCCTTCGGCGGCGGGCTGGAACTGGCGGCCACCGCCGATCTGATCGTCGCCGAGGAACAGGCCGAGATCGGCCTGCCCGAGACCTCGCTCGGCATGGTGCCGGGCTGGTCGGGCACGCAGCGGCTGGTGCGTCGCTTCGGCAGCCGTACCGTCAAGCGCATGGCGCTGGCCGGCAAGATGTTCTCCGCCGACGAAGCGGCGCTCGAGGGGCTTGTGGACGAGATCTGTGCCGCCGGCACCGGGCTCGAACGGGCATTGCAGCTTGCCGGCGACATCTGCCGGCGCGGCCCGGTGGCGGTCGAGGTGGCCAAGGCGCTGATCAACGCGGCCGAGGGAGAGGAACAGTCGGCTGCGCTCGAAGCGCTCGCCGGGGCCTTCATCGCAACGACGGCGGACCTGCAGGAAGGCGTGGCCGGCTTCCGGGAGAAGCGGGCGCCGAAATTCGAGGGACGATGACCGACGCGGATCGGCAAATGCCTGTGACAGTTTCACAAGCAATGCTCTAAGGTGACGCCGAACAGGTTTCCCAGACGGTCGGCATGCACATCACCTTTGTCCTTGATCCCCAACGCATCTCGCTCTGGCAGGCGGAGGCCATCGGCCATGCGCTGAAGCATCCGGGCTGGAGCGGTTCGATCCTGTTCCGCGCCGGTCCCAAGCGGCCGACCGGGCTCGATCTCGTCTACCGGCTCGAGGAAATGATCTATGGCTTGCCTGAGGACCGGCCTCTGGCGCCGGTCGAGCGCGAGAGCCTCGCCCACCTGCCCGACATCACCAGCCGGCCGGATCTCAAGGCCGACCTGATGGTCGATCTGGTGGGCACCGGGCCGGTGCGCAACAGCCTCAGGCTGACCTGCGCCAGGCAACCGGTGGAGCTGGGCGCCGCCGACGCCATTCTGGCCGGAACGACGCCGATCCTGACGCTCACGGCCTTTGCCGATGGCGAGGGGACCGACCTTGCGGACTGGCCCATCGGCGTGGAAGCGCCGGACGTGCTGGCGCGCGGCGTCGGCACGGTGCTCGGCCGGGCGCTGCAGCTGATCGATCTCGCCCTTGAGCAGGTGGCCAATGGCACGGCGGCCCGCGACATCGCCCTGCCCTCCGGCATGGGCGCCGTGCGTGTCCATGCGCGTGCACCGCTCGGCCTGTTTCTCGGCGCGCTCTCGCGCCGCATCACCGCGCGCCTTCTCAAGCGCTCGCAGGAGCGCGCCCGCTGGATGACCGGCTGGCGCGTCAACGAGACCGCCGCCAATGCCCTGCCCGTCATCAAGGGCGGGCGCTTTCATCTTTTGCCGGACGACGGCAAGCGCTTCTACGCCGACCCCTTCCCCGTCACCTGGCAGGGCCGCAGCTTCCTCTTCGTGGAAGACTATCCCTATGCCACCGGTCGCGGCGTGATCTCGGCGGTCGAACTTGGCCCCGACGGCCCCGTTGGCACGCCCGAGCCGGTGCTGGAGCAGGCGTGTCACCTGTCCTACCCCTTCCTGTTCGAGCATCAGGACACGCTCTACATGGTGCCGGAGACCTCCGGCCGGCGCAGCGTCGAGCTCTGGCGCGCGATCGAATTTCCCGGTCGCTGGGAGCAGGTGGCAACGCTGATCGACGACATCGATCTCGGCGACGCCACGCTCGTCGAACGGGCCGACGGCTGGTATCTGCTCGGCGCCGTGCGCGAGCGCTGGTGTTCCAGCTGGGATGCGCTCGAAGTCTGGCAGGCGCCCAGCCTTCTCGGCCCCTGGCGCCGCGTCGGCCCGGGTCCGGTCATGGTCGACGTCCACACGGCCCGTCCTGCCGGGCGGGTGCTGACGATCGGCGGGCGGCTGTTGCGGCCGTTCCAGTCGTCGAGCGGCGGCTATGGCGCGGCCATGGGCTTTGCCGAAATCGACCGCATGGACGCTTCCGGCTATGGCGAGACGGTGAAGATCCGCCTCAACCCCGCCGCACCGCTGAAAGGCCTGCACACCTACAACCGCTCGGCGGGCTTTGAAGCCATCGACGTGTTCGGGACGGGCAAGCCGGACCCGATCGCGCCGTGACCCAGGTCGGTTACCAGCGGTGCCGGCGCGGACCGGTCCAATAGCACTGCATTTCCTTGGTCCGGACCACCTGCACCACATTGCCCCAGTCGTCATAGACATTGCGGTTGACCCATTGCGGCGCGCAGACCTGGCGCGGCGGCGGGGGCGGAGCCCAGCCGTAGGCCGGCGGCGGCGGGGGCGGCGCCCAGCCATAGGCCGGCGGCGGCGGCGCCCAGCCGTACATCGGCGGACGCGGGCCATGGTGGTGGAAGCCCCCATCGCCGTCGCCGAAGCCAAAGCCGAAATAGAGGCTGTCGGCTGCTGCCGGCGCCGTGGTTGCGGCAAGGCTGGCGAGACCGATGGCGAGGGCCCCGGCAGCGGAAACAATCAAACTGGACTTCATGGCCGTCTCCCTTTCAGGATCTGAAGCAACTGTCGATCTGGCGATCGAGCCAGATCGGAAGTCGCTCGTGCGGCGGGTTCTGCCGTCGCGATGATGCAAGGGATAGCAGGCGGCCACTGAACTCATCCTGAGCCAGTCGTTCATGGGACATTCAGCTTTTCGCGCGACGCTTCCGGCAACACGGGACTCAGCACGCATGGCCGACGACACGCTTCTCCTCATCATGGCGCCCGATCTGGCGGCGGCGGCACAACGCTGGCGTACGACGCTGGCCGATCTCAGGCGCATGAGCCCGAAGACAGTGGAGGCCTATGGTCGCGACACCGATCAGTTCCTGCGCTTCCTCACCGGCTATCACGGCGAACCGCCGACCATCGCACGCCTCAACGAGTTGAAGCCCGCCGATTTCCGCGCCTTCCTCGCCCGCCGCAAGAAGGAGGGCGCCAGTGCCGCGACGCTGGCGCGCGGTCTGGCCGGCATCCGCTCGCTCATCCGCTTCCTCGAACGCGAGGGGGACGGCAACAGCGCGGCCGTCACCGCCGTGCGCACGCCGAAGGCGCCGCGACGGCTGCCCAAGCCGCTCGGCATTGCCGACGCGCTGAAGGTGGTGGACGAGGACCGGCAGGTGACCGAAGAACCCTGGATCGCCGCCCGCGATGCGGCCGTGCTCGCCCTCCTCTATGGCGCAGGCCTGCGCATTTCCGAGGCGCTGGCGATCACGCCGGCCGACGCGCCGCCGGCCGAGGGCGGCATTCTTCGCGTCACCGGCAAGGGCGGCAAGACGCGGCATGTGCCTGTGCTGCCGCAAGTGGCGCGCGCCGTCGACGAATATCGCCGCATCTGTCCCTTCCGTCCGGCGGCGCATGAGCCGCTGTTCCGCGGCGCGCGCGGCGGGCCGCTCAGTCCGCGCCTCATCCAGGCGGCCATGCAGCGCCTGCGCGGCGCGCTCGGTCTTGCCGCCACGGCAACCCCGCACGCCCTGCGCCATTCCTTCGCCACCCATCTTCTCGGCGCCGGCGGCGATCTCAGAACCATTCAGGAATTGCTCGGCCACGCCAATCTGGGTACAACGCAGGTCTACACCTCGGTCGACGCGGCGCGCCTCGTCGCCGCCTGGGAAAGCGCCCATCCCCGGGCGTGAGACAACCCGGATCCTGCCTTGTCCTCCGCCTCCAGATCCGCGCCGCTCGCCGGCTATGCCTTCGCCATTCTCGGCGCGGTGCTGTTTGCCTCCAAGGGCATCATCATCAAGTTCGCCTATCGCACCGGGGTCGATGCCCTGACGCTCCTGATGCTGCGCATGGCGCTGTCGGTGCCGATCTTCCTCGCCGTCGGCCTGTGGACCTATGCGCGCGACCGCTCGCGAAATGCGGCGCCGGTCGAGAAATCCGCCCTCCTGCAAGCCCTCGTGGTCGGCATGGTCGGTTACTGGTTTTCCTCCTATGCCGACTTCAAGGGCCTCGAGACCCTGACTCCGCAGTTCGAGCGGCTGATCCTGTTCACCTATCCAGCCTTCGTCGTGCTCCTGGGCGCGCTCTTGTTCGATCTGCCGATCCGGCTCAAGTCCTTCGCCGCCTTCGGCGTCAGCTATCTCGGTCTCGCGCTGATCTTCCTCACCGATCTGGAACAGTCCGGCACGGTCGTCGTCGATGGCGCGCTATGGGTTCTGGCGGCAGCGGTGACCTTCGCGCTCTACCAGCTGCTCGCCAAGGGCGGCATCGCCCGGCTGGGCGCGCCGCTGTTCACCTCGGTGGCGATGACCGGCGCCGCGATCGCGGTGGCGATCCACTATGGCCTGACCCATGATTTCGTCGCCCCCAGCGTCAGCCCCGAGCTGTTTCACATCGCCCTTCTTCTGGCGATCGGCGCGACGGTGCTGCCGAGCTATCTGATGAGCTTTGCGCTCGCCCGCATCTCGGCCCAGGCCAATTCCACCATCGGCACGCTGAGCCCGGTGGTGACGCTGTTGTTGGCCGTCGCCCTGCTCGGCGAGCCCTTGCGGCTTGTGGATGCGGTCGGCACCACGCTGGTGATCGGTGGCGTCGCCCTGTTCACCTTTGTGGAGCGGCGCGCCTGAACGCCGGGGCGCAGGACCTCAGGAACTGGTGCGGGGCTGCGCCATCGGCGCGCTACCGCCCTTGCTCAAGGCCGGGAAATAGGCGGAGCGGCGCGCCATGCCGAAGCCGGCGAGGCTGATCAGCGGCAGCTTCCAGCGCGCCGACAGCCAGAGCAGAACCGCATAGGCCAGCGTCGGCAATAGAAGCGCCGCCAGGCTGTAGCCGATCACCAGACTTGCCGGCGTCAGCAGGCCGGCCTTGGCGAGCGCGACGCGCATGAGCACACCGCCGATGGACTGGGCGGCGTAGATGGCCAGGGACGCTTCGCCGATCAGCCCGACCAGCCGGGCAAAGCCACGTTCGGACGACGGAAGCAAGGACAGGAGCAGCAGCGACATCAGGCTGCCGGCGAGCGCAATGCCCGTCCGGTCGACGCCGAAATTGTCGTCGAGCAGATCGGTCGACCAGATGAGGCCGACAACCCAGACGACACCGGCGACGAGGGCCAGCGCCAGGCGGCGGGAGGGACGGATGCGTTCGAGGCTTGCCGGTGTCAGCAGTGTGCCGAGGCCGTAGAAGGCGGCCCAGAACAGCAGCCAGACGCCGAGAACGGCCGACGACTGGCCGAAGTCGACAAAGGCCAGGGTCAGCGGCACCAGAACCGCGAGGCGGCTCAGGATGCGATTGCCGATGGCATCCACCGCGATCCAGGCAAGGCGGATCAGGAACAGCGAATAGAGAAACCAGAACTGATCGACCGGCTGCAGATAGAGCACGCGCAGCAGGTCGGTGGTCGGCAGTTCCGCGCTGGACAGGCCGGTGAAGAGATGCTTGAGGCCGATCAGCACCAGCGACCACAGAAGATAGGGCCAGACCAGAGTCACCAGCAGCGACCAGCCCACCTGGCTCGGGCGCCGGGCGCTCGACAGCCCCTTGGTCATGCCGGCCAGCAGGAAGAAGAAGGGCATGTGGAAGGAATAGATCACCTTGTCGACGAGGGCGAGCAGGGCGGGATCAACCGTCAGCCCGTCAGCCCGTTCGAGGGCGCGGAAGGCATGCCCCGTGACGACGAGCACGATGCCATAGGCTCGCGCATAGTCCACCCAAGCGATTCTCGCCCCTGCCATGGGCTTTCCTTCCTTCGTCTCAAGCCCACCCGGGTGGCCAGCCGGCAAACAGGATACGGGGCAAAGCCTTAAGAAATCGAGGGTTGCTTGCCAAAGCGAAAAGCCCCGGCCGTCCCGTTCAGGGAGGGCCGGGGCTGCGACAGGGTCTCGCGGGGAGCGCGCCGCAAGCGCGTCCCCCTGAAGGTCAGATGTGGATGGCGCGCTTGTCGACGGCGAGCGCGGCTTCCTTGACGGCTTCCGACATGGTCGGATGGGCGTGGCAGGTGCGGGCGAGATCTTCCGCCGAGCCGCCGAACTCCATCAGCACCGCCGCTTCGTGGATCATCTCGCCGGCACCGGCGCCGATGATGTGCACGCCGAGCACGCGGTCGGTGGTGGCATCGGCCAGCACCTTGACGAAGCCGTCCGACTTCAGCTGCGCCTTGGCGCGGCCGTTGGCGGTGAAGGGGAACTTGCCGACCTTGTAGGCGACACCGGCGGCCTTGAGGTCTTCCTCGGTCTTGCCGACGGCGGCCACTTCCGGCTGGGTGTAGACCACGCCGGGGATGACGTCATAATTGACGTGACCGGCCTGACCAGCCAGCTGTTCGGCCAGGGCGACGCCCTCTTCCTCGGCCTTGTGGGCCAGCATCGGGCCGACCACCACGTCGCCGATGGCATAGATGCCGGCGACGGTGGTCTTGAAATGATGGTCGATCACCACGCGGCCGCGAGCGTCGACGGCGACACCGATGTCCTCGAGGCCGAGGCCGGCGGTATAGGGCTTGCGGCCGACAGCCACCAGCACGATCGAGGCGTCCAGCGTCTCGGAGGCGCCGCCGGCGGCCGGCTCGAAGGTGACCTTGCCGTCGGCGCTGACGGCGGTGACCTTCTGGCCGAGCTTGAAGGCGAGGCCCTGCTTTTCGAGCGTGCGCTGGGCCTGCTTGGCGACTTCGAGGTCCATGCCCGGCAGGATGCGGTCGAGATATTCGACGACGGTGACCTTGGCGCCCAGACGCCCCCAGACCGAGCCGAGCTCGAGGCCGATCACGCCGGCGCCGATCACCACGAGATGGGCGGGCACTTCGGCAAGCGCGATGGCACCGGTGGAGGAGACCACCTTCTTCTCGTCGATGACGATGCCCGGCAGGCTGGCGACGTCGGAACCGGTGGCGATCACCACGGCCTTGCCTTCGATCACCTTGACTTCGGAGCCGTCGAGCGGGCTGACGGCCACCTTGCCCGGGGCGACGATGCGGCCGGCGCCGTAGTGGACGTCCACCTTGTTCTTCTTGAACAGGAAGTCGATGCCGGTGACGTTGCCCTTCACCGTCGCGTCCTTGTGGGCCATCATGGCCGGCAGGTCGAGCTCGGGCGTGCCGACCTTGACGCCGAGCTTGGCGAGGCCATGGCCGGCTTCCTCGAACATTTCCGAGGCGTGCAGCAGCGCCTTCGAAGGAATGCAGCCGACGTTGAGGCAGGTGCCGCCATGGGTGCCGCGCTTTTCGACGACGGCGACCTTGAGGCCGAGCTGGGCGGCACGGATGGCGCAGACATAGCCGCCGGGGCCGGTACCGATGACGACGAGATCATAGGACATGCGGGACTTCCTTCGAAAATCAGCGGCCCTGGGGCCGGTGAGGCAGGTCGGTCACTCGGCGCGCGACAGCGCCAGGCGAACGGAAAAGGCGATGAAGACGAGGCCGGTCACCCGGTTGATCCACTGGCCGGCGCGGGCAAAGGCCTCGCGGACCCGGGGCATGGTGAGGAAGCAGGAAACGGCCGAGAACCAGGCGATCAGGCAGGTGGCCATGACGAGGCCATAACCGCCCTTGACGAGCGCCGGCGTCGCGGGGCTGACGAGCGTCGAGAACAGCGACAGGAAGAACAGGATCGGCTTGGGGTTCAGCGCATTGGTGATGAAGCCGAGGCCGAAGGCCTTGAGCGCACTCATGCGGTTCCCGGTCGCCTCGGCGGCGCCGGCTTCCGGCAGCACCGGCGCAGGCGCGCGCAGCGCCATCACACCCATATAGGCGAGATAGGCGGCGCCGGCCCACTTGATCAGCGAGAACAGCAGCAGCGACTGCGACACCACGAGGCCGAGGCCCAGGATGGTGTAGCTGAGATGAAATAGCAGCGAGGTGCCGACGCCGAAAGCGGTGAGGATGCCGGCGCGGCGGCCATGGGTCAGGCTCTGGCGCATCACCATGGCCGTGTCGGCGCCCGGCGCCACGATGGCGAAGGAAAACACCGCCATGACGGAGGCAAGTTCGACGAGGTAGTGGTTGATCATGGACCTCTCCGGGCAAACGCTATGGGCTCGCGTGGCCGTTTCGGCGCCGCGCCACTCGAACAGCAGCCTACAACCTGAGCCGGGACACTGTCATCCCGTCATGCGTGACAGGGCAAAGCGGGCGGCCAAAGGCCGCCCTGCTCGTTCTGTCGATCAGAGATCCAGCACCAGACGCTGCGGATCCTCGAGGTTTTCCTTGACGCGGACGAGGAAGGTCACCGCTTCCTTGCCGTCGACGATGCGGTGATCGTAGGAGAGCGCCAGATACATCATCGGGCGGATCTCGATCTTGCCGCCGACGACCATCGGCCGCTCCTGGATCTTGTGCATGCCGAGGATGCCCGACTGCGGCGCGTTGAGGATCGGGGTCGACATCAGCGAACCGTAGACACCACCGTTGGAGATGGTGAAGGTGCCGCCCTGCATTTCCTCGATCTTGAGGGCGCCGTCACGGGCGCGCTTGCCGAACTCGCCGATCTTCTTCTCGACGCCGGCGATGGACAGGTCGTCCGCGTCGCGCACCACCGGAACCACAAGGCCCTTCTCGGTGCCGACGGCGACGCCGATGTGGTAGTAGTTCTTGTAGATGATGTCCTGGCCGTCGATCTCGGCGTTCACAGCCGGAACTTCCTTCAGCGCCTGGATGCAGGCCTTGACGAAGAAGCCCATGAAGCCAAGCTTGACGCCGTGCTTCTTCTCGAACAGGTCCTTGTAGCTGTTGCGCAGGTTCATGACGCCGGTCATGTCCACCTCGTTGAAGGTGGTGAGCATGGCGGCCGAGTTCTGGGCGTCTTTCAGGCGGCGCGCGATGGTCTGGCGCAGCTTGGACATGCGCACGCGCTCTTCGCGGCCGGCATCGACGGGAGCCGAAGCCGGACGGGCCGGCGCCGCGGCGACCGGAGCCGGCGCCTGGGCGCCGGTGCAGCTCTTCGAGAGCCTGTTCTCGGCACGGCCGTCGCGCTGCCGCAAGCTGCACAATGTCGCGAACTCGGTCATCATACTCGACGAAGCACAGACCCTGCCGCGCAGCCTGCTCATTCCGAT
>NZ_JAKJIC010000012.1 GCF_021864535.1 Oryzibacter oryziterrae | reverse complement strand
ATGACGGCTTCTCGATCTACTTCAACGAGATCGGCTATGACGGCCGCTTCAACCAGATCCACATGATGGCTGCCTCGAACCTGATGGCCGAGGGCTATGGCTATGCGGCGGAAGGCGACACCAACTGTGCCTCGCTGATGGTAGCGGGCCGGGCGATCCAGGCCGATCCGCAGTTCACCGAAATGTACGCCATGGACTTCAAGCTCGATGCGGCGCTGCAGAGCCACATGGGCGAAGGCAACTGGAAGGTGGCCCGCAAGGACCGTCGCCCCAAGCTGATCGACCGTCCGCTCGGCATCGGTGGCCTCGACAACCCGCCGACCGTGCTGTTCCAGGGCGAACCCGGCCCGGCGACGCTGGTCAGCCTGGTCTCGATCGGCGCCGACAAGTACCGCCTCGTGGTCTCCCAGGGCACCATCCTCGACACCGAGGAACTGCCCGGCCTCGAGATGCCCTACTTCTTCTTCAAGCCCGACACCGGCGTCAAGGAATGCCTCAACGGCTGGCTGAAGAACGGCGGCACCCACCATCAGGTCCTCCACCTCGGCGACACACGCGCCAAGTGGAAGGCCTATTGCGAACTCGCTGACGTCGAATACGTCGAAGTGTGAGCCTATTCGTCGCCCGCGTCCGAGGAGGGGTGGGCGGCGTTTCCTTGGAGCTTCCGTCACACGGAGAGACGTGGCGGAGAGCTCTGACTTCACGATCGCCGGGGAAGGGCGGTCGCGACCCGATCGGCCGGCGCATGACGCGTCAGGTCGGTCAAACGCGGTAACAACGCCGGCGCCTGGCGCCTGGCCATATTTCCAAGTTGGAGGAGACCAATATGAAGAAGACCAATCTGCTCGGTGCCATTACGCTCGGCCTTGGCCTGATGATCGCCAGCTCCGCTTCGGCGCTCACCATCGGCTTCAGCCAGGTTGGCTCCGAGGGTGACTGGCGTCCGGCTTTCTCGGCCGACATGAAGGCCGAAGCCGAGAAGCGTGGCATTGACCTGAAGTTCTCCGACGCCCAGGGCAAGGAAGAGAACCAGCTCAAGGCCGTCCGCGGCTTCATCGCCCAGGGCGTCGATGCCATCATCATCGCCCCCGTCGTCGTGACCGGTTGGGACTCTGTCCTCAAGGAAGCCAAGGATGCCGGCATTCCGGTGTTCCTCGCCGACCGTGACGTCGAGGCCGACAAGGACCTCTACGTGACCCGCATCTCCGCCGACTTCAACCTGGAAGGCCGTCTGGCCGGTGCTTGGCTCGCCCAGGCTTCCAAGGGCAAGTGCGACATCGTCGAGCTGCAGGGCACCGTCGGCGCCGCTCCCGCCATCGAGCGCAAGAAGGGCTTCGAGGCCGTGATCTCCCTGTTCCCGAACATGAAGATCATCAAGTCGCAGTCTGGTGACTTCACCACCGCCGGCGGCAAGGAAGTGACCGAGAGCTTCATCAAGGCGACCGACGGCTTCAAGGGCGTCTGCGCCGTGTTCGGCCATAACGACAACATGGAACTGGGCGCGATCCAGGCCATGAAGGAAGCCGGTCTGAAGCCGGGCAAGGACGTGCTGATGGTCTCGGTTGACGGTGTCGCCGACGAATTCCGCGCGATCAAGGCCGGCGATGCCAACGCCTCCGTCGAACTGCGTTCGGACATCGGCAAGGACATCTATGACGTCGTCCAGGCTTACCTCGACGGCAAGAAGGATTGGCCGAAGTGGGTGGTGATCGCCTCCGACCTGCACACCAAGGATGACGTCGACGCCCTGATGGCGGCCCGCGGCATCAAGTAATCAGGTCCGCAGCTCTCTGCCGGATTGCCATGGTGGCGGTCCGGCAAGGACTGAATTCCGGCGAGGGGAATGTCGCGGGCCAAAAGCCCGATGACATTCCCCTCATCCCTGAACGGGCATCAACAAGGCGGAACGGATGACACAAGAGATCGAGCCGCGCGTGACCATGCGCGGAATCTGCAAGGCCTTCCCGGGCGTCAAGGCGCTCGAGGATGTAGAGTTCACCCTGCATCCGGGCGAAGTCCACGCCCTGCTCGGTGAAAACGGTGCCGGCAAGTCCACCCTCGTCAAGGTGATGACCGGCGTCTATCAATGTGACGCCGGCACGGTCACGCTGGACGGCAAGGAGGTGCACATCTCCTCTCCCGCCGCCGCACAGGACCTCGGCATCAACACCGTCTACCAGGAAGTCAATCTGGTCCCGACCCTGTCGGTGGCCGAGAACCTGATGATCGAGCGCCAGTCGTCGGTCTTCGGCTTCATTTCCTGGAAGAAGACCCGCGAACGCGCCCGCGCTTCGCTCGCCCGCCTCGGCCTCGACATCGACGTCGGCCGGTCGCTCGGCAGCTATTCTCTCGCCGTCCAGCAGCTCGTGGCCATCGCCCGCGCGCTTGATCGCGAGACCAAGGTGCTGGTCCTCGACGAGCCCACCGCCAGTCTCGACGCCCATGAGGTGGAGACCCTGTTCGGCGTGCTGCGCGACATCAAGGCCCGCGGCATCTCCATCGTCTTCATCACCCATTTCATCGACCAGGTCTACGCCATCTCCGACCGCATCACCGTGCTGCGCAACGGCCGCTTTGTCGGCACCGGCCCGGTGGCCGAAGTGCCGCGCATGCGCCTCGTCACCATGATGCTCGGCCGTCAGGTCGAAGGCCACACCGGCGATCGTCCGTCGCCCGACACCATCAAGATGGAAGGCGAGGCGCTGGTCTCCGCCAAGGCGCTCGGCAAGAGCCGCTATCTGAAGTCGGTCGATTTCGACCTGCGTGCCGGCGAAGTGGTCGGCCTCGCCGGCCTGCTCGGCTCGGGTCGCACCGAGACCGCCAAGCTGATCTTCGGCGCCGAGCGTGCCGATCTCGGTGAGATCCGCATCGACGGGCAGCCGGTCTCGCTGCGCACACCCAAGCAGGCGATCAATCTCGGTTTCGGCTTCTGCCCCGAAGACCGCAAGCACGACGGCCTGATCCTCGATCTGACCGTGCGCGAGAACATCGTGCTGGCGCTGCAGAGCAAGCAGGGCATCTTCCGCCGTGTCGGCGAGGCCGAGCAGAACCGCTTGGCCGACGAGATGATCAAGGCGCTCGGCATCGCCACGCCGGATGCCGAGAAGCGCGTCGGCCAGCTGTCGGGCGGCAATCAGCAGAAGGTCATTCTGGCCCGCTGGCTGGTGGCCAAGCCGCGCCTGCTCATTCTCGACGAGCCCACCCGCGGCATCGACATCGGTGCCCACGCGGAAATCGTGGCGCTCATCCGCAAGCTCTGCGCCGAGGGCCTCGCGCTCCTGGTTGCATCCTCCGAACTCGAGGAGATCGTTGCCTTCAGCCATCGCGTGCTGGTCATGCGTGACCGTGAAAAGGTCAAGGAAATCGTGGGCCAGGACATCACGCAGGCCGCCATTGTGGAGGCGATCGCAAACTCATGACCGAATTGAAAGCAAAACCTGAAGCCAAGCGCAGCCTGCCTACGATCGTCTGGCCGCTGCTCGCGCTTGCCGTGATGCTGGTGATCGACGGCATCATCAATCCCAGCTTCTTCTCCATCCGCCTGGTCGAGGGGCGTCTCTACGGCAGCCTGATCGACATTCTCTACCGCGGCACGCCGATCGCCCTGATCGCCATGGGCATGGCCATTGTCATTGGCTCGCGCGGCATCGACCTGTCGGTCGGCTCCGTCGTCGCCATCTCTGGCGCGGTCATGGCCCACTATATCCACGCCGACTGGAATCCCTGGCTGATCGTGCTGGTCACCCTCGGCATGGGTGCCTTCTGCGGCCTGTGGAATGGCGCCCTGGTGTCGCTGCTCGGCATCCAGCCGATCATCGCCACGCTGATCCTGATGGTCGCCGGTCGCGGCTTCGCGCTGATGATCAACGGCCCGGGCATTCCCACCTTCCGCTCTGAATTCTTCGAGAGCCTGTCCACCGGCCAGTTCCTGACCATTCCCACCCGCTTGTATCTGGTGGTTCTGGTCTTCGTGATCCTGTGGGCGCTGCTGCGCAAGACCGCCTTCGGCCTCTTCGTCGAAGCCGTCGGCAGCAACGCGTCGGCCTCCCGTCTCGCCGGCGTCGGCACCCGCGTCATCACCATCGCCGCCTATGCCATCATCGGCGTCTGCTCGGCCACGGCCGGCATCATCATCACCGGCGACGTGCGCGCCTCCGATGCGGTGACCTCGGGCCTCTATACCGAACTCGACGCCATCCTCGCGGTCGTGCTCGGTGGCGCGTCGCTCAACGGTGGCCGCATCTACCTCGCCAATACCCTGGTCGGCGTGCTGATCATCCAGTCGCTCACCACTTCCATCCTGATGAGCGGGCTGCCGCCGGAATATAACCTGGTCGTCAAGGCCATCGTCATTCTGGTCGTGCTGCTGGTGCAGGCGCCGAAGCTTCGCTCAAGCATCGCAGTGCTGTTCGGCTCGCGCGGCGGAAAGGTCAAGTCATGAGAGAGCGCCGGCTTCCCATCCTGGCGACCATTGTCGTCTTCCTGCTGCTCTATGCAATCGGCGGCTTCTACTTCAACAACTTCCTGACGACCCGCGTCTTCGGCAACCTGCTGACTGACAACGCCTTCGTCATCATCGCCGCCATAGGCATGACCTTCGTCATCCTCTCCGGCGGCATCGACCTCAGCGTCGGTTCCATGATCGCCTTCGTCGGCATCGTCATGGCCGTGCTGGTGCGCGACGGCTGGCATCCGCTGACCGCCGCTCTGGTCCTCATCGTCTTCGGCTTCCTGCTGGGCGCGCTCATGGGCTACATCATCGATGCCTTCGAGATTCAGCCCTTCATCGTCACGCTCACGTCCATGTTCATGCTGCGTGGCTTGAGCGCGGTGATCTCGCAGGACTCCGTGCCCATCAACCATCCCTTCGCCGAGGCCTTCGGTTCCTTCCGCATCCCGTTCCCGATCGGCAAGGGCTGGCTGTCAGCCGAGGCTCTGGTGATGATCGCCTGCCTGATCGTTGCGCTGATCATTGCCCACCGCACCCGCTTCGGCGCCAACGTCTACGCCATCGGCGGCGACGCCCAGTCGGCGCTGTTGCTTGGCGTGCCGGTTCGCAAGACCGTGGTCGGCGTCTATGCCCTCAACGGCGTCTTCGCTGTCGTCGCCGGCATCGTCTACGCCCTCTACACCTCGTCCGGCTATCCGCTGGCGGCTGTGGGTGTCGAACTCGACGCCATCGCCGCGGTGGTCATCGGCGGCACGCTGCTCACCGGTGGCGTCGGTCTGGTCATCGGCACGGTGTTCGGCGGCCTGATCCAGGGCCTGATCCAGACCCTGATCATCTTCGACGGCACTTTGGACAGCTGGTGGATCCGCATCGTCATCGGCGGTCTGCTGTTCGTCTTCATCGTGCTGCAGAAGGGCATCATGCGCTCGGTCACCGCGCTGGGCTCGCAAGGAGCGGCCTGACGGCGGCGCGCCAGGGCGCGCCCGCTGGTCCCCCTTCCGGTTCTCCTCGCCCGTGTCGGCGCAAGGATGGGAAGGGGCAGGCCCGTGCCTGCGGTTGCCGCGGTGGGGCATCCCGGCCTCCAGCCGCTGTTACAGGCAACCGCTGACTTCCGCCTGCACGGCTGCCCTTGTGACAGCCTGCAGGCGGCCTTTTTGTGAAGCGGCCCCGGATGGCCGCAACACACCAGAGCAAAGCCCGCGGTCTCCCCAGGAGATCGCGGGCTTCGTTCATTCATCGGCAGGGGCAGGGCAGCCTACATGCAAGAGGGGTTGACCGGCTTGACGGTCACCGTTGCCCCGAACACCTCCTCGAAGGCCGCCCTCAACGCCACATCCGCATCCTCCATCGTCACCGGCAGACCGAGATCGACGAGGCTGGTCACGCCATGCTGGCGGATGCCGCAGGGCACAATGCCGCTGAAATGCTCGAGGTTGGGCTCCACGTTGAGGCTGATGCCGTGGAAGGTCACCCATTTGCGCAGGCGGATGCCGATGGCGGCAATCTTGTCCTCGGCGCCATCACCCCTGTCGGGCCGGCGCACCCAGACGCCAACCCGATCCTCGCGCCGCTCGCCGCGCACGTTGAAACGGTCGAGCGTGCCGATGATCCACGATTCGAGTGCCGCCACGAAGGCGCGCACATCCTTGGCCCGCCGTTCGAGGTTCAGCATCACATAGGCGACCCGCTGGCCGGGACCGTGATAGGTATATTGTCCGCCGCGCCCCGTCGCGTAGACGGGGAATCGGTCCGGCGCCACCAGATCGACCGGATTGGCACTGGTGCCCGCCGTATAGAGGGCAGGGTGCTCCACCAGCCATACGAGCTCCGAGGCTGTTCCGGCCGCAATGGCCGCCACGCGCGCCTCCATGAAGGCGACGGCGGCCGGATAATCGACCGGATCCGCCTCGATCCGCCACTCCACCGGTGGAGAACCGGCCAGAGGCATCAGCTCCACCCTGATTTCGTCACGCGCGTTAACCATTCGGTAACCTAATCCCGTCGAAACTGCATTTTGCCGAAGGGTAGGGCAAATTTTGCCTGCGGCCCTTGGCTGTTTCCGGTCTCGCCGCGCGGTGGCCGGAAAGCCTTGAAGGACTACATAGAGCCTATGACCACCTTCGAAAAGATCAACGTCGACATCTCCGTCGTGCTCGGCGGGCAGACCATGCCGATCCACCAGTTGCTTCGCATGGGCCGTGGCGCCGTGATCGAGCTCGACAAGTCCGTGGACGACGACGTGGAGATTCTCGCCAACGAACATCCCGTGGCGCGCGGTCAGGTGGTCCTGCACGGTGACCGAGTCACCGTATCCATCACCGAGGTGCTTTTCCGGGCGCCGACTTACCGCCGCGTCGACGACGTCAAAAAAATATGACGCGGATTTTCCTCGGTTTTTCGGCCTTTTGCCGACTTATCCCAAACTTCTCCAAATCCCCCCTTGTGCGCTTCGGAATCGTTTGCTAGAGAACCCCCCGCCGGCGCAAATCACCGGCAACTACCAAGATGCGGTCGTGGCGGAATTGGTAGACGCGCAGCGTTGAGGTCGCTGTGTCGCAAGACGTGGAAGTTCGAGTCTTCTCGACCGCACCAAACCCCTTGAAAGTCCTGAGCAGTCAGGGTTTTCAAGGGGTTTTTGCTTTCTGGCGACAGCGGTGTCTGGTCCGCCCGGAAAGCGGCGTCCACGCGCATCCTCGGCAATGATTGGACGCTTGCCGCTTGCGCGACATTCAAACGAAAGAAGGGCGCGACATGGCCGCGCCCGCAAGGTCTCGATCACTCCAGTCGGCGCTTACTGGACGCGGATCGGGATATAGGTCGCGTTGTTGGTCTCGACCTTCTCGGTGACGGCATTGTTGTCGTCGATGATGGCGCCGATCCAGTAGTTGGTGTTGAGCGACAGGTTCGAGGGAATCGTCAGCTGCGTGCGGGAGGTGTACACGTCGCCCCGCGAAAGCGTCATCGATACGCTGCCGATCTTGGTGTCACCGGTCGTGATGGTGTCGTTGGTGCTGACGTAGTACCCGATGTTGACGGTCTTGGTGCTCTTGCCGTTGTTCTCATAGGTGAACTCGGCTTTCACCGCCTGGCCCCGGTTCACGCGGTAGCCCGTTTCCCCCGCCACATTCACCGTCGCCAGGACCGCATTGCTCGAATTGAACATCTGCGTCTTGTCGTGGTCGGAATACTCGCCCGACGCGCCGGCGAACTTCCAGTGCACGACGCCCAGATCCTCCCAGGTTTCACTGCGCGTGCCATAGAGGAATACGGCGCCATCCGCGGCATCTTCGCCGAGATAGGCGGTCGCCGTGGAGCCGTTGACGTGGATGTGCTCGAAGTCCGCGCCCATCACGTTATACTCCGTGTTGACGTGCTTGAGCTTCAGTCCGTGCCCCAGTTCGTGAATGCCGGTGGTCTGGATTTCGCGGCCGGAGCCGAGATAGCGCGTCAGGTTGGCCTTGCTGGTGCTGGCGGTCCACTCGAAGGGATTGCTGGCCGTGTCGTGATAGTCGTAGATCACGTCCACTTCCGTCATGCCGACGTGATTGCCGAAGAACCAGTAGCAGTCGCGCCAGGTGTAGGCGATGGCCGGTGCGCCATCGAGCACGCCATTGTCGGTGGATCCCCAGACTTCGTTCTGCCCGTTGCCAAGGCCGACGCCACCGCTGTCGGTGGCAAGCGAGTAGCGGAAGTTGCTGGGATTGCGATTGAACTTGGTGATCGTGTCGTCCATCCCGTTGCGCCAATATCCCGACGGAAAGCTGGTGGGATCGGCGCGCAGCGTCACGCTGTTGCTCGACCACTTGATCTTTTCATCGAGGCACGAGGTGTAGACGAAGGCGAACGCATGCCCGGCCGTCGCGGCCAGGATTGCGGACGCAAGAAGTCCGGTGCGAATGGTCATGTCTGAAACTCCCTTTGGCATCGGCGCGCACCGATCCCGCACGCAGGCGGTCTCGTGGTCGCGCGACGCGAAAATCGATTAGCGCGGAAGAACGGGATTGCCGCCGTTGTCGGCGAGTGCCTTGAGTTCGGCCGCATCCTGGGCGGAAAGGCTCGACGCATTGGCGGTTGTCGTCGGCGTCTTCGGCGGTCTCAGACTGACCGTCGGGGCAAAGGTGATCTGTGCCTTCGGATCGACGCTGACCACCTTGCTGCGCGCCGGCTTGACGGAGCCATCCCCGGCCACGATCACCGCCGCAAAGGCGTCAAGGGCGATGGGCTTGCGGTTCTGGTCGCCCGTCGGGCTGGGACGGCTGATGCGGGAGCTGTCGCTCCCCTTGGGCGGCGTGTTCGTATCGGCAAAGGAGAAGCTCGTCGGTGCGAACTTCTCATAGTCCGCGCGCAGATCCTCGATCGGGCGCCCGAGCTTCTCGATCTGCACCTGAACGTCCGGGTTCTTGATCAGCTCGTCGAAGTCGGGCCGCGGAAAACTGAACTTCCGGAATGCATCAGGGATCTGGCCCGAAGCATTGATGCGGCGCTTGTCGGCCTGGAACACCGGCGTGCCGTTGTAGTCGTAGACGGCATTCTCGAAAATCCGGTAGCGTCCCGCTTCACAGAAGACCAGCGGGCAGCTGTTGTCGCCGCCATTGCCGGCAAGGAACATGATGTCCTTGTGGCCGGCCTCGAAGTTCGGCACGCCCTCGGCCTGCATGAAGCGGCCCTGTCCGTCGCTGCCGCCGATGAACCGCAGCGTGATGGTCTTGCCAGGGCTCTTGCCACGCAACACCTTGGAGATCTGGTAGGTCACCAGTGTGAAGGGCACCGCAACCGAGGTCTTGGATGCCACAGACTTCGTATACTGGACCGACAGCACCGTGCCGACGAAGATCAGGTTCGACTGTTCGATCAGGCTCAGTGTATTGCCGGAGTTCAGCTCTGGAATGGTAGTGTGTGCCGTGGCTGGTGCAAGCTGTGCAAGGCATGCCGCAGAAAAAAGAGCAGCAGAAAGCGCCATCGAAACGACCTTGGTCATATCGATCTCCCTTAAATGAAGATGTTATTGCTGGCGAACCGCAGGCGACACTGATGGGTGTCTGGAAACAGAATAGAAAATCAAAAGGACGAAAACTGGCTGCCAACACTCAAAAAATAACACATCGTGAATTCTTTACAATATGGCATTTGCTGCAGGCGCCAACGCCGGTTCCTGTCGTGGCGCAACGCGGTATCTCTTGAATTCTCTCATGAATTCAGTTCGTCGCCAGTCAAGGGACGGCTGCGCCGGTGCCTAGCTGGGGAGCGGCCTCGCGCCACCGCCTCATCCCCCCGTCAGGCCCAGCTTGCCCATCTTGTCGTGCAGCGTCGATTTCGGCACCTGCAGCGCCTGCGCCGCGCGGCCGATGTTGCCGTCGGCGCGGGCGAGGGCGTCGGAGATCATCGCCCGCTCGAAGGCCTCCACCGCCTGTGGCAGCGACAGTTGCGCCGATGCGGTCGGCGCCGCCTCGGCGAACGGCGGGAAGCCGCGCTCGATGCCGAGGACGCAGCGGTCGGCCACGTTCCTCAGTTCGCGCACGTTGCCCGGCCAGCGATAGGACATCAGCCGCCCCATGGCGGCCGCGTCGAGCTTGGGCACCGGTCGGCCGTGCACCGCAGCCTGCTCCTCGGCGAAATGGCCGAACAGCAGGGCAATGTCCTCCGGCCGCTCGCGCAGCGCCGGCAGGTTCAGCGACGCGACGTTGAGGCGATAATAGAGGTCGGCGCGGAAGGCCCCGCTCTCCGCCATCTTGCCGAGATCGCCCTTGGCCGCGGCGATGATGCGACAATCCACCGGGATCGGCGTGTTCGAGCCGAGCCGTTCCAGCGTTCGTTCCTGCAGCACGCGCAGCAGCTTGATCTGCACGCTGATCGGCATGGTCTCCACTTCGTCGAGGAACAGCGTGCCGCCGCTGGCATACTCGATCTTGCCGATCCGTCGCTTGGCCGCGCCGGTGAAGGCGCCGGCCTCATGGCCGAAGATCTCGCTCTCCACTAGATTTTCGGGCAGGCCGCCGCAGTTGATGGCCACGAAATGTCCGTTCTTGCGGGCGCTGAGGTCGTGCAGGCAGCGCGCCACCAGCTCCTTGCCGGCGCCGGTCTCGCCGTTGATCAGCACCGAGGCATTGGTGCCGGCGATGTCGCTGATGAGCTGGCGCAGCCGTTCGATGGCCGGGGACCGCCCGATGATCCGCTGGTCGAGCCGGGCCGTCTTGTCGAGCTTGCGGCGGAGATCCCGCACCTCCAGCGCCAGACTGCGCTTTTCGAAGGCGCGCCGCACCACGTCCACCAGATAGTCGGGCCGGAAGGGCTTCTCGATGAAGTCATAGGCGCCGGTGCGCATGGCCTGCACGGCGGTGGAGACGTCGCCATGCCCCGTGATCAGGATCACCGGCAGATCCGGGTCTATCCCCTGCATCTCCTTCTGCAGCGACAGCCCGTCGCGACCGGGCAGCCTGATGTCCGAGACGATCACCGCGGGCATTTGCGCCGATATCAGCCGGATCGCCTTTTCCACCGACTCTGCGCCAACCGTCGAAAAGCCTTCGAGCTGCAATGCCTGTTCGCAGCCAAGCCGCACATCGGGATCGTCCTCGACCACCAGGACATGGGAAGCACTCGACGGCATCAACTCTCTCCGTTCCAGATCGGCAGCACCATGGTGAACACCGCCCCGCCGCCCGCTGCGTTGCGGGCCGTAAGCTGTCCGCCGATATCGCGCAGAATACCGGCGGAGATGGCAAGCCCCAGCCCCAGGCCTACACCCGGCGCCTTGGTGGTATAGAACGGCTCGAAAATGGCGTCGATCTTGTCGTCGGCGATACCCGGGCCGCTGTCGGCCACTTCAAACAAGAGCCTGTCACCCTCGGCCCGGGCCGTGAGGCTCAGCACCTGCCGCGTCTGGCCCTCCATGGCATCGAGCGCGTTGCCGATCACGTTGAGCAGCACCTGTTCCATCCGGTTGGGATCGCAGCGCACCGCCGGCAGCCTGGCGGGTATGTCGCGCTCAACGCTGACAGGTCCGCGCGCGATGCGATGGCTGATCAGGAACAGCGCGTCATCAAGCATGCGCGGCAGCTCGGCCCGTTGCGGCTCGCCGGAGGACTTGCGGGCGAAGGTCTTGAGCTCCCCGGTCAGCCGCCCCATGCGATCCACCAGCGGCTGGATGCGTTGCAGGTTGGTCTGTACGGTCGCCGTGTCGCCGCGCTCCAGGAACTTCACCGCGTTGCCGGCCAGTGTTCCGAGCGCCGCCAGCGGCTGGTTGAGCTCGTGGGCAATGCCCGCCGAAAGCTGCCCGATCACCGCCAGCTTGCCGGCCTGCACCAGCCCCGTCTGTGCCTCGCGCAGGGTTGCTTCGGCCCGCAGGCGTTCGCCGACCTCAAGCTTCAGCCGCTCGTTGGACTGGCTGAGTTCGGACGTGCGCTCCGCCACCAGACCTTCGAGATTGTCATGAGCCTGCTGCAGGGCGATCTGCGCCGCGATCTGCTCGCGCCGGTGCCGCCGCTGTTGCCGCCAGGTCGCCCAAAGGCCGAACACGGCCAGCGTCGCCAGCCCGCCGAGCGCCGCCTGCAACCCCGCCATGTCGTTGGCTTCGCCGAGATTGGTATAGACCGTCAGCTGCCAGGGCGTCTCCGCCATGGCCCGGCTCTCGGCGAGATAGAGGCCGCCCGTGCTGAAGGCCGAGTCCGTTTGCCCCTCCGGCAGACGCACGATCTGCGTCTGTCCATCCAGCCGCTTCAGCACCGTGACACCGATCGGCGCGAGGTCGCGATCGTTGAACTGCTGTGCCGCCACGATCTGCCGTCGCGCTTCAGGGCTCAGCGGCGCCAGCGCGCCGAACTTCCATCCCGGCACCGACGACAGCATCACCACCCCGTGCTCGTCCGACAGGATGGCCGGCGATTCCACCGACGCCCAGGACTTTTCCAGCTGGTCGAGGCTCACCTTGACCACGCCCACGCCGAGAACATTCGCCCCCTCGTGCAGCGCTGTCGCCAGGAAATAGCCCGGCAACTTGTCCGTGGTGCCGATGCCGAAGAAGCGCTCCACCCGGTCGACGCGCGCGTTTCTGTAATAGGGGCGATAGGAGAGATCCCGGCCGACGAAAGAGGTTGGCTGGTCGAAATTGCTTGAAGCGATCACCCGCCCGTCGCGGTTCAGCAGATAGACGTCCAGCGTGCCGATGCGGCTGTTGAGCTTCTGGAAATAGGTGTTCACCAGATCCTTGAGATGGTCGTTCTCCGGATCGATCAGCAGGGCGCGCACGGTGGCGTCAAAGCCCATCACATAGGGGTAGTCGGCGAATTTGTTGATCTCGCGCTCGATGCTCGCCCCGTAGAGATCCAGCCGATGCACCGCATTGCCGCGGATGCCGTCAACGGCTGCGTTGAAGCCGACCGTATAGGTGACCCAGCCCACGCCTACCGCCGTCGCCATCGCCGCCAGTGCAAGGCAGGCGCCACGCCACCAGCGCCGCGGTGTCCGCGCTACGGTGAGAGGTTCAGACAGGGACGCTTCGCTCAACTTTGCCTCGGGTCTGGCAGCTTCTGAAGCGCACTATATCCATTTTGCGGGCCGACGTGCTGTGCGAAGTCAATCCGCCCGTCCGATAGGCGTCGAGCCGGGGCAGGGGGCTGCCTCGGCTCGTTGTCTCGCAGGATCAATGCTATCAGTGGAACATCTTCATCAGGAACACTGCCAGCACCACCATGGTCGCGCCGCCGATACGGGTCGAGATCTGCGCGAAGGGCATCAGGCCCATGCGGTTGCAGGCCGACAGGATGGCCACGTCGCCGGTGCCGCCAAGACCCGAGTGGCAGGCCGTCACGATGGCCGCTTCCACCTCGTACATCTTCAGAACCTTGCCGATGAACCAGCCCGAGGAGACCATCGCCAGCACGGTCACCGTGCAGATGACGAAGTAGGCCGGGGTGAAGGCGGCGATCAGGTCGTTCCAGGGAACATAGAGCACGCCCAGGCCAACCAGCAGCGGGAAGGTCATGTTGGTGGTCATGAACTTGTACATCTGGTGCGCACCGGTCTCCATGCGGGCCGGGATCAGCTTGGACACCTTCAGCAGCGCGGCGCCGAGGATCATGATGATCGGGCCGGGAATGCCGATGAAGGGCGACAGGAAGCTGCCCAGGATGAACATGGTGCAGGCCATCAGCAGGCCGGCGCCCATCAGCGACAGGTCGAGCGGCTTTTCGGCGGTCATTTCCTTGAGCAGTTCATTGTCGTCGCCCGAGCGGACCAGCAGGCCTTGACCCGAATACTGCGGGTGCTTTTCGCCATAGCGCTTGAGCACGCCGGCGGTGACGATGGCGACCACATTGCCGATCAGCGCGGCCGGGATCAGCTGGGCGATCATCGCAGCCTGTTCGGACGTCAGGATCTCGGCATAGGCGAGCGAGAGCGGCAGGATGCCTTCGCCGATGCCACCGGCAATGATCGGCATCACGATGTAGAAGAACGTGTGCTTCATATCATAGCCGAAGACGAGACCGGCGAGCGAGCCGGCAGCGACGGCGGCCAGCGTGCCGATGGCCAGCGGCACGAACATGCGCAGGAAGCCCTGGATCAGCACGCGCCGGTTCATGCCCAGCATCGAGCCGGTCACCAGACAGGCGATGTAGAGATAGAGGAAGTTCGACGTCTTCATCACCGCCTTGATGGCGTCCGTCGTCGGCTGGTTCATGATCTGGTAGCCCAGCATGGCCGAGGGGACGAACAGGCACAGAATGGCCGAGCCGCCGATATTCTTGAGCACCGGAACCCGCGCGCCGATTTCACCCAGCAGGAAGCCAAGCACCATGATGGCCGCAAAGCCGCCGATCATGTCGGCCGGCAGCTTGCCGACCACCGAGGCGCCGAACACCACGGCGGCGATGGCCGCGTAGATCGGCAGCGGCACCGGGCCGACCTTGTAGTTGAAGATGGACGACAGGAGGTTACCCCCGCCGAGTTGTACCTGGGTTGGCGACTGTGGAATGTCCGTCATGGTCTTTCCTCCGGGCGGCGCAACGGCCGTTTCAAACGTTTCGTCCCTTGCTGCTGCGCTTGCCGAGAACCGGGTCGGGCGACTTGAGTTCTTCTGTGCGCAACTGGCATCCTTTGCGACCGGGTCTCCGTCCGCCCCTCCCGTCAGAAAGGGCAGCCCGTTCGCTGCCATTTGCTTCCGCATGGATCGTGCCAGTTTTAATCTTTCGCTAACGCCTTGTTTTATCGTTTTAATTTTCCCCGGCTCGCATCTGGTCGTCCGGAAATCCGGACAAACGCCATCCTGCAGCGTCTGGAAGTCCGGACGAAATGCGCTGGCCCCGACTTTGGCGGTCAGGCGAAACGCTCGTGTAACGCCTTGTGAAATAAGGATTTTATCGCAAGCGTTTCCCCTTGCGACTTTAGTCGTAAAAGGGCGTCCACTGTCCCGGCGCCACACGGCAAGTTGCGGGCCAAGACGGATTGTCGCCCTCTGTGAGAAAACCGATATTCTCCCTTGCCTTGCCACAATTTGCCTATTTTACTCGCCCTGGAGATGTCGCTGCTTCGCACCGATTTCGCCTAGCATTTCATCCTGATCGCCGACACGAACCAGCGGGAGACGCGCCATGGCCCAAACCGAGCCCAACGCGCCGATGAACCTCGAATTGCCGCTTCCGGCACTCAGGGACGAGGAGGGCGATCTCAACAGCCTCTTCCTGGACGAGCTCACGCGTGCCATCGAGGCCGCCGACGCCCGCCGTACCTGCGAGCTGGCCGGCGATCTGCACGAGGCCGACGTCGGTGATCTCATCGAGGCGCTGGCGCCGGACGAGCGCGCCACCTTCATCCAGCTGCTCGGCAAGGAGTTCGACTTCACGGCCCTGACCGAGGTGGATGAAACCGTCCGCGTCCAGCTGCTCGAGGAACTGCCCGCCGACGCGGTCGCCGAAGGCGTCCGCGAGATGGACTCCGACGACGCCGTCTATCTTCTCGAAGACCTCGACGACGAGGATCAGGAGGAGATTCTCGCCAAGCTGCCCTTCATGGATCGCGTCGCGCTGCAGCGCAGCCTCGACTATCCCGAAGAAAGCGCCGGCCGGCGCATGCAGACCGATTTCATCGCCGTGCCGCCCTTCTGGACGGTGGGGCAGACCATCGACTATCTGCGCGACCAGTCCAATCTGCCCGAAGAGTTCTACGAGATCTTCGTCACCGATCCGGGCTTCCGCTTCCTCGGCGCCGTGGCGCTGAACCGGCTGTTGCGCGCGCCGCGTCACACCAAGATTTCCGAGGTCTTCAACGACGATCGCCAGCGCGTTCTCGTCACCGAGGACCAGGAGGAAGTCGCCCGCTTCTTCGAGCGCTACAATCTCGTTTCCGTCGCCGTCGTCGACGAGGCCGAGCGGCTGGTCGGCGTGCTCATGGTCGACGACATCGTCGACGTCATCCAGCAGGAAGTGGAAGAAGACATCCGCGCACTCGCCGGCGTCGGCGACGAAGAGATTTCGGACAGCGTCTTCTACACCCTGCGCACCCGCTGGGTCTGGCTGGTGATCAACCTCGCCACGGCCTTCCTCGCCTCCGCGGTCATCGGCGAATTCGACGGGTCCATCCAGAAGATGGTGGCACTGGCCGTTCTGATGCCCATCGTCGCCTCGCAGGGCGGTAACGCCGCCACGCAGACCATGACGGTGACCGTGCGCGCCATCGCCACGCGCGATCTGGACGCCAACAACGTCTGGCGCATTTTCGGCCGCGAATTAAGTGTTGGTTTACTAAATGGTATGACTTTCGCGCTTATGGTCGGAACGATCGCGGGCGTTTGGTTCCACGACGCCATGCTTGGTGTCGTCTTCGGTGCGGCAATGATCATCAACATGGTCGCCGCAGCTTTGGGCGGGATGCTCATCCCGCTTGGAATGGACCGCCTGAACATCGATCCGGCCGTGGCGTCGGGGGCCTTTGTGACCACCGTGACGGACGTCGTTGGGTATGCTTCGTTTCTCGGTCTCGCAACATGGATCTTGGTAAGCTGAAAAGTTTCGTGGCCGGCTGGCCGCTCGTCGGCAAGTTTGGTCGCAAGTCGCTTCGCAAGGGAAATGTCCGGCGCCGCAAGGTGCCCATCTCCAGGAAAATCGAAAGCGTCGGGCGTTTCGACCGCCTGCTGATGATCGCCGCGCGTCTGGTCAATCCCCTGGCTTTAGGCGGCGTGGCCATTGGCATGGCCTCCTGTGCCTTCTTCGACTATGAGCCGCCCGGACCCGAAGACTTCCCGGTCAAGGGCATCGACGTCTCCTATTTCCAGGAAGACATCAACTGGAATGCCGTGCGCGCTTCCAACACCGCCTTCGCCTGGATCAAGGCGACGGAAGGCGGCGACTGGAGCGACGAGAAATTCCCCGAGAACTGGTATGGCTCGGCCGCCGCCGGTGTCGCCCGCGGCGCCTATCACATGTGGTACTTCTGCCGCCCGGCCTCCGAACAGGTCGCCTGGTTCATCCAGCATGTGCCCTATGACGCGACGGCGCTGCCGCCGGTGCTCGACCTTGAGTGGACCGCCTCCAAGACCTGTCCCAAGCGCCCCTCGCGCGCCGAACTGCTGCCCGAGCTCAATCAGTGGCTCACCGACATCGAACGCTTCTACGGCAAGCGGCCGGTGATCTACACTTCGATCGCCTTCTACCGTGAGCGCCTGGCCGGGGCCTTCCCCAACCACCTGATCTGGATCGCCTCCTACAAGGGCCATCCCTATTACCGCGCGCCGAATCTCAAGTGGCAGTTCTGGCAGCACACCGAGAACGGCCGCGTTCCCGGCATCCGCGGTCGCGTCGACCGGAACGTCTTCTACGGCTCCGAGAGCGAGTGGGAACAGTTCCTCGCCGGTCAGCTGGCCATCAACGACGACTGACGGAACGACATCGTCCGGCACCGGGCTGCAGGCAAGCCGACGACAAAACTTGCCTGCATCGACCCACCGAGACCTCTTCCGGGCTAAGAGTGAGCCGTTGCCTCATTACGCCCGGAGATTTTCATGAAGACCATCATTTTCGCGTCGCTTCTCGCTGGCCTGCCGCTGGTCAGCTCGCAAGGTCACGCTCAGGACAATGGCGATCGCAAGCCGACCGATGCCGACCGCAAGGTCATCGCCGCCTGCCTCGACGAGAGCTGGAGCAACCACCGCGCCCCCACCGGCTGCATCGGCAAGATCTCCGACGCCTGCCTCGCCGCCAACACGGAGGATGGCGACGAACCGGTCTTCGAGTGCCTCGAGCGCGAACGCGTGGTCTGGGACGAGTTGCTCAACGCCAAATACAAGTCCGTGATGGAGGCCTCCCAGGGCGATCTCAAGAAGCAGCTCAAGGCCGTGCAGCAGTCCTGGATCAAGACGCGTGACATGACCTGCGATTGGGAACATGCCTCCTGGGAGGGGGCGCCCATGGGCAACACCGCCTATACCAGATGCACCCTGTACGAGACCGCCTATCGCGCCGTCACCCTTTGGGGATGGGCCGCTTTCGAGCGCCGCTGATCGCAACCGCTAGCTCCGGCTGACTTTCTTCGATAGGGTCGGCCACCGGTTCTGTTTGTTCCTGGGAGGAATTTCATGAAGTCGATGTTCGCTGCCGTTCTTTTCGGCGGTCTCCTCATTTCCTGCGCTCCGTCTTTTGCGCAGGAAGACAATCCGGCCACGCCCACCAAGGCTGACCGCCAGGCCATCGAGGATTGCATCCAGTCCTCGTCCGAAAGCGGCTACTCCCTTGATCGCTGCATCGGTACGGTCGCCGACCCCTGCCTGCAGGAAGACGGCAACGACAGCACGCCCATGATGGAAGCCTGCTCCGACAAGGAAGCCACCATCTGGGACGACCGCCTCAACGCCGCCTACAAGCAGCTGATGGGCAAGCTGGACGACGACCGCAAGGCGACGCTCAAGGCCCAGCAGAAGGCCTGGATCGCTCTGCGCGACCAGACCTGCGAGATGGAAGCCTCCTTCTGGGATGGCGGCACCGGTGCCGGCCCGGCCGCGACCGCCTGCTATCAGCGCGAAACCGGCCATCGCGCCCTTACACTCGAGGGATTCCTTTCCTATCTGCAGGAATGATCCGGGCCGCGCCGATCCTGCCCGCGACCGCCGCGCGCGCTCCCGCCGGAGTGCGCAGGCTTACGGTCGTTTCCCGTTCACCCTGTCGCACGGGGCGGGTTGCGGTCGGCGTCTCGGATGCGCTACCAATAGCGCCAGAGTGATTTGCATCCAACGGGTTCCCGGCGCCTTGCCGGGGGCCGAACGTCGAAGAAGGTCCCCATGATTTCCAAGGGTCAGGCATATGCTCGTCTCGACGACGAGGACGAGAAGGACGAAAAGGGCAAGGAAGCTGCCGGCGCGCCGCAGGTGGACAAGTATCTCTTCAAGTCCCGCACCGTTCTCATCACCGGTCAGGTCAGCCAGGAGATGGCCAAGGAGGTGACGTCGCGCCTTCTGGCCTTGGCCGAGGCCAGCAATGAGGAGCCGATCACCGTCATCGTCTCGTCCCCCGGCGGCCACGTCGAGTCGGGCGACATGATCCACGACATGATCCGCTTCGTCCCCGCTCCGGTGAACATCATCGGCACCGGCTGGGTGGCGAGCGCCGGCGCGCTGATCTACGTGTCCGTGCCCAAGGAGCGCCGCTTCTGCACGCCGAACACCCGCTTCCTGCTGCATCAACCGTCCGGTGGCGCCGGCGGCATGGCCACCGACATCGAGATCCAGGCCCGCGAGATCATCAAGATGCGCGACCGTCTCAACAAGATCTTCTCCGTGGCCACCGGCCAGAGCATCGAGAAGATCGAGAAGGACACCGATCGCGACTATTGGATGAGCGCCGAGGAAGGCATCGAATACGGCTTGGTCGGCAAGGTCATCCACAACGCGACCGACATCACCGGCTGATCCGGTTGATCACGAAGAGAGGGCCCGGTGCGTTTCAGCGTGCCGGGCTTCGTGTTATGGTTGACGAGGAACGTGACACGTCCGAAACCGTTTCGGGGGAGATTGGGATGCGGGGCTTGAAGATCGTTGCGGCTTGCCTGTGCTCCATGATGGTTTGCGGGAGCGCGCTGGCCCAATCCGCCAGTCCCTATGACATGACCTACAAGGTCCGCGCCGGCAAGGACACGCCGCTCTATGCCGACATGAGCGAGAAGGCGGCTCGCAAGGGCACGCTGCCCGGCGGCGCCACCGGCATCATCCTGCGCTGGTGCCGCGACGAGATTCCCTTCGGCTCCTGGCAGTTCGGCAGCAAGGCCAGCCAGTTGAAGCTGCTCGACCAGCGCTGGTGCGAGATTTCCTACAAGGGCGCCGTCGGCGACGTGCCCGGCTCGGTGCTGTCTCCCGAATGAGGGCGTGAGCCGGCCCGTTCGGCGCATCCGGCACATCATTCGCCTTGAGTGGCGGGGACAGCGACGAATTTCCGGGTGACTTCAACGCGCTGATGCGGCAGCATCTGCTGCGATTGGTTGATGGGATCAGCGGGGAAGGGGAGGCGAACCGGCATGTTCTACGCGCTCTCCAAGCTCGGCTTCATGCTGATCCGCCCGTCCAACGCCTTCATCCTGCTGATCTTCGCCGGTCTCCTGCTGCGCGGCCTCAATCACGTCCGCCGTGGCAACCAGTTCGTCGTCATTGCCTTGTTGTTGATGGCCGCCAGCGCCTGGAGCTGCCTGCCGTCCCTGCTGATGTATCCGCTGGAGCAGCGCTTCTCCGCGCCCGCCCATCCCGAGAGCCTCAACCCCACAGGCATCATCGTCCTCGGCGGCATCATCGACACGCACCTCTCAACCGAGCGGGGCGCGCCTGAGTTCGTCGACGGTGCCGAGCGCCTGATCGAGGCCGCCGCGCTGGCGCGCCGCTACCCCGCCGCCCGCGTCATCTTCACCGGCGGCTCCGCCACCTTCGTCGACAGCACCGACACGCCCGAGGCCGAGTTCGCCCGCCAGGTCTTGATCGATTTCGGCATCGCCCCCGAGCGGATCACCCTCGAGAAGCGCTCGCGCAACACCCGCGAGAACGCCGCCTTCACGCTCGACGTGGTCCAGCCGCAGGCCACCGACAGCTGGATCCTCGTAACCTCCGCCTTCCACATGCCGCGCGCCATGGGCACCTTCCGCGCCGCCGGCTGGAACGGCCTCACCGCCTGGCCGGTCGACTACCGCGTCGAACCCCACCCCCGCCTCCTCGAAGCCCAGTTCGCCAGCGACGGCCTCTTCCTCACCGACCTCGCCATCAAGGAATGGATCGGCCTCACCGCCTACCGCTTCGCGGGATACACGGATGCGCTGTTCCCCGCGCCGGGGTGAGGGGGACTCCACAAGAGACGCAGTATGTTGGTTGGTGCGCGCATAGGAAGCACGTGTTGTGAGTTGTTCGATGGCTCTTGCACCCAGGACAAAATCGGGGGGGCGGAAAAATGCATTGTGAAATTAGAACAATAGTTTCACATAGTCAGCTTGCAATATTTGCGAAAAATATCGAAAATCCTTTCAATGACTGGACAGAGCGGCATGCTTTACAGGGATTTTCGTGGCGTCCCGGGAGTGTTTCATTTCGCACAATCGCGGAGTCTGGCGAACATATCATTGATGTCCTTGTTTGCGATCAACTTCCGCACCCAATGCCGGAAGCGGTACATGCAATAGAGGTGCCATTTGATGTCCCTCCAAATGGAGGCGTTGAAGTTGGAAGTATAATAGAGACGACGCCCGTGCCTTTGAAGGGTGGTGCCTATCTATTGAGATGTGAATTCCTGCAGCCGAGGGGTGAGATAGGTACTCGCGGGCGCTTAACCTTTGCTCGCGCTGAAAGCCCGCGCTTTTTTGTAGTCAGGGCTGATTCAGAATTATCAGTTGGGCACGAACTTCTCAAAACAGCCAAGCCAGCGGTCAGCTAGATAGCAAGCATGCAGGATGGCCTGGCAGTTGAATTGAGTTGAGCCTGCTGCCTACTTCCTTCGACAGCATGGAGACTGTCCCCCCTCACTCATAAGGTATCCGCACCGCTGGGTCCGCGTCCGTGAACACCGCCTTGTTGCGGGTCACCAGCACGCCGCCGATGGCGCGGGCGCAGGCCATGGTCAGGGCGTCGCCGAGGCCGATGTCGCTGTTGCGGCGGATGGAGGCGGCGATTTCGGCGACGCTTTCGCCGATCTCCACCACCTCATAGCCGTCGAGATAGCGGCGTGTCGCCGCGATGGCGTGGTCGGGCGCGCCGGCGAGCACTTCCATCCAGGTGAGCCGGCTGATGGCCGGGTGCACGTGGCTGGCGATTTCCGCATGCGCCTCGGGCCGGCCGTTGAGATGGTCCACCAGCACGCAGGTGTCGATCAGTACCTTCACCATGACCGCCGCATCCTGTTGCGATAGGCCACGCCGTCCTCGCCGCTCTTCCACAGGCCGAAGCCGTCGATCGGCCCCGGGTGCGGCTGCTGGGCCAGATAGAGGTCCACCGCGTCGCGGATGATCGACGCGCGCGACACCTGCCGCTCGGCCGAGAGCTGGTTCAGCGTGTCGATGGTTTCGTCGGTGAAGTCGACCAGAAAACGCATGGCCACGGTCCCACGTGAATATCTTCGAAAGATATCACGCCGGCCATGCTTCACAATTGGCCGAAATGACGAAATAAATCAGATACATGAAACTACTTAGGCCGAAGGCGATCGCCGCCCGTTCAGGCGAGCCGCAGCACCGCATCCTTGAGCCGCACATGCAGCTCGTGCGCGCCGTCCTGCCCATCGCTCCGGTAGCCGAAGTCGAGCTTCAGCGGCTCCACCGCCAGCCCGTGCGCCCTGGCGTGTTCCAGCAGGCGGCCGAAGCCGAGATGAATGTCCGTCACCGGTCCCTCGTGCCGAAGGCGCAGATAGCGCCCGGCCGGGAACACCACCCGCTCCATGCCCTCCGGCAGGTCGCTCGCCGCTGCCGCGAGATAGCCGACAAGTTCGCGATAGACGCCGCCCGTCTCCGATAGCGAGGCTTCAAGGAAGTTGCTGGCGCCGGTCGGTGCGGCGAACAGGCGGCGCCAGGCCGCCGGCACCGCTTGCGGCAACTCCGTCCAGGGGGCTTCAACGACGAAGCCGATCACCATCAATTCCGGCAGGGCGACGGTCTCGATCATGATGCGTCCCGCCTCAATCCTCGTCATCGTCGAGGAAGTCGAGATCGTCGTCGTCGAGATCCTCGGCCTCGAACACCGGCATCGCCTCGCCGTCCTTCAGGAGACGGATCGAGTAGAGCCCCTTGATGCGATCGGGATCGATCGGCTTGCCCTTGCGCAGCAGAACCACCTTGCCGTCCTTGGCCAGACGCACGGCCTCGTCTTTCACCGGCTTCATCAGCCGGCGCCAGACCTTCTCGTCCTTGCCGCCGATGGCGCGCGCCACCGCGTCGGGCTTCAGGCCGCGCGCCGGAAGGTCGGCGTCTGCCGCCATGCCCATCAGCTTTTCACGGATCTGGCCCGCCTTCACGCGGCGGGGATCGAAATCATCTGTCATGCGAACTCTTTCAGGGCTTTGACGGAATCGGAAAAGAACTGTCGGCGCACCAGCACCGCCAGCAGGAAGCTTGCACTCAGGAACAGGGCGGCCGGGCCGATGAACCAGCCGAGAAAGCCGATCGACATGAAGAAGGCGCGCAGGCCGCGGTTGAAGTTCTTGCCGGCGATCACCGTGATGGCGGCGCAGCGGTTCACCGCCCGCTCCATCTCCGGCGTGCCCAGCTGGTCCTTGTAGGGCAGGGCGCCCAGCAGGATCGAGGCATAGTTGAACATGCGATAGGCCCAGCCGAACTTGAAGAAGGCATAGGCGTAGATGGCGATCAGCCCGATCACCTTCACCTCGAAGGCCGCCCGGTTGGCGGGGCTGAGCGTCACCGGCAGGTTGGCGACCACACCCACGGCAAGATCGATTGAATGCAGCAGCGTGAAGCCGCCGCCGATGGCCAGCAGCGATGTCGAGGCGAAGAAGGCCGTGCCATTCTGCAGGCCTGCCATGATCGCGGTGTCGATCATCCGGAGGTCGCGCCCCGAGCAGCGGGCGATCCACTGATGCCGTGCCGAGTTGATCGCGTTGCTCAGCGCCTTGTCTTTCCAGGGGCTCTGCTCCGTCAGCCAGGATTGGCCCAGCCATGTGGCCAGGAACCAAAGCACGGCGGCAATGTCCCAGGAGGTGAAGGCGTCCATGTCGGATGTGTCTCTCTTTGCGTGAAAGGGCGGGCCGTTCAGCCCGCCTCGGCTTCCGCCGCTTCATATTCCGACGATAGCTCAAGCCACTCCTCTTCGGAATGGTCCAGTGCGCGCACGTGGTCTGCGCGATCCTTGGAGAGCTTGCTGCCCTTGGCGGGATCCTTGGTGAAAAGGTCGGGAGCCGCCAGCGCCGCATCGATCTTGGCGATGTCGCGCCTGAGCTGTTCCATCTTGGTTTCCAGCGTCTGGATCTTCTTGCGCAAGGGGGCCAGCTGTGCCCGCTTCTCGGCCGCCAGACGTCGACGGTCGGCATTGGTCAGCTTGCCGTCGTCCCCCTTGTTGCCGCCCTTGTCGCCGTTGGACGGCCCGGAGATGACATAGCGCTTGTAGTCGTCCATGTCGCCGTCGAACGGCGCCACGCGCCCGTCCGCCACCAGCCACAGCCGGTCCATGGTGGCTTCCACCAGATGCCGGTCATGGCTGATCAGGATCACGGCGCCCTCGAAGTCGTTGAGCGCCGCGATCAGGCTCTCGCGGCTGTCGATGTCGAGATGGTTGGTCGGCTCGTCGAGGATCAGCAGGTTCGGCCCGTGGAAGGTGGCAAGGCCCAGCAGCAGCCGCGCCTTCTCGCCGCCCGACAGCTCGCGCGCCGGTGTATCCATCTTCGAGGTTTCCAGACCCATCTGCGCCACGCGGGCGCGCACGCGGGCTTCCGGCTGGTCGGCCATCAGGCGTCGCACATGCTCGACGGCGCTTTCATTCGGCCTGAGTTCGTCCAGCTGATGCTGGGCGAAGAAGGCGATCTCCAGCTTGCTCGCCTTGGTGATGTTGCCCGAGAAGGGCTGCAGCCGGTCGGCAATCGCTTTGGCCAGCGTCGACTTGCCGTTGCCGTTCTTGCCGAGCAGCGCGATGCGGTCATCGTCATCGATGCGCAGGCTGAGGTTTCTGAGCACCGGCTTGCCGGGCTCGTAGCCCAGCTCCACCTTGTCGTAGACCACGATCGGCGGCGCCAGCTTGGCCTTGGGGTTGGGGAAGCTGATCGCCTGCACGTGGTCTTCGACCACCGCGCCGATCACCTCCAGCTTTTCCAGCATCTTGATGCGCGATTGCGCCTGCGTCGCCTTGCTGGCCTTGTAGCGGAAGCGGTCGACGAAGGCCTGCAGGTGCTTGCGCTGCGCCTCCACCTTCTCGCGCGCCTTTTCCTGCAGCAGCATCTTCTCCTGCCGCTGGCGGGCAAACGAGGTGTAACCGCCCTTCCACAGCGTCAGCCGCCCCTGGTCCAGATGGCAGATGTGATCCACCGCCGTATCAAGCAGGTCGCGGTCGTGGCTGATCAGCACCACGGTATAGGCATAGCGCTGCACGTAGTTGGTCAGCCACAGTGTGCCCTCAAGGTCGAGATAGTTGGTCGGCTCGTCGAGCAGCAGCAGGTCGGGCTGCATGAACAGCACGGCGGCCAGCGCCACGCGCATGCGCCAGCCACCCGAGAAGTCGGCGCAGGGCCGCTTCTGGTCGTCGGCATCAAAGCCGAGACCCGACAGGATGGTCGCCGCCCGCGCTTCCGCCGAATGCGCCTCGATATCCGCCAGTCGCACCTGGATCTCGGCAATGCGATGCGGATCGTGCGCCGTCTCCGCCTCGGCCAGCAGCGCCGTCCGCTCCACGTCCGCGGCCAGCACGAAGTCGATGAGCGATATGTCCGACCCCGGCGCCTCCTGCGCCACCCGCCCGATCCGCGCCCCGCGCGCCAGATCGATCGACCCGCTCTCGGCCGAAAGCTCGCCGGCGATGATGTTGAACAGTGTCGTCTTGCCGGTGCCGTTGCGCCCCACAAGGCCCACCTTCGCGCCATCATGGATGGTCACGGAGGCTTTCTCGATCAGGGTGCGTCCGCCAATGCGGTAGGTGAGGTCGTTGATGATCAGCATGGCCGCGGATTTGGCCTGAAAGCGACCGAAAGGCAAGAAGGGAAATGAAGTGTTTCAAACCAAAGGCATCGGATTGTGGGCTTGGTTGCTCCGGTGCGGGGTTACCCTGTTGCCGAAAGGGGCGCATGGCCTCCTTTTGCAGTCACGGGTGGATCTCCTTAGCTATACGCCTGGTCCACAAACGCGCACCGTTTTCATTGAGGTGGGCAAAATCGGCAAACAGCTCATCGCCGAACTCGCCAGGCTCGGGCATGTCTACGATCGTTCCGCCGTGTTGGGTACAGATCTGGCGCACCGAGTTCTGCCACTGCGCCAAGTTGTCCGGGCCAAGCACTGGGATGGACTGTGCCCTCAGGGGCGGCTCGGCGACGACGAGGCGAATGTTTTGACCGCGCGCGAGGTCCGCCAACTCAGCGAAGGCTCGATACGACCCTTCCTTGGTCCGAATCGGGCTGTAGCGATATCCGTCCCATCGCGTTTCCTGGGTCTCGAAGTTGGTGGCCGAAAACAGGGCAGCCCCTGACGCGTCAAACCTCAGCGTCTCGTAGATGGTGTTGCCTTTGGCTTCGCGTTTGCGTGCCTCTTTCATGTCGTGAATGAGGTCGTATGGGTTGAACTCGGCAATGTAATTGATCAGCGCGTCCCCTTGGCTCGCACGCGCCATGTAAGCTGCAATACGATCGAAGTCTATGTCCGTACCGGCATCGGCGAAGTCAAAATCGCCGTAGTATACTGGGTAGATGATGATCGTAGGTTTGCATTTTGTCAGAATGATCTTGAGCAAACTGAGCGTCTGTGGCACGCCCAGAGACCACGCCCCAGCATTTGTAACCTGCTTGAAACCAGTAGCTTCCAGTTCCCTATAATCAATGCCGTTTAAGGCCATGGACGAGCCGATCACAAGCGTGTCGCAGCTCGGGTTTGCCAGTCGGGTTTGAAGCCAGCGCACCTTTTCGTTCAGAGATTTATTGCTGGAATAGTGCAAAGCCGGCAGGTGCTGGCGGTTCACGACCATGTAGCCGAAGAACAAGCCCGTCAGCACTCCAAATGCCAGGACAAAGCCGCCAAGAAATATGGCCCAAGGGTGTTTCATAGGTGTCCGCGCCTTAGTCACATTCCTAGAACTGGAAATAGAGGAACTCTGCCTTGCGCCGCAAGAGCGTCAAACACACGAAGAAGGCTATGCCCAGGACTATGCCACTAAGCGCGATGCCAGTTGCCATCATCTTTCTGCGCTCGAATATCCGTGCAAATCTCGGACTTAGCCCTGCGGTATCTGCCTTGACCGCCTGCCCGAGAAAGGTGGCGATTTGTTGCGAGTTTGGCATGGCAATCAGCACAAGAGCGGCAAATGCCAGCCTTGCGAATCTGCTGGGTGACCGGATTTCCTGCCCGGCAACTTGAAATGCTGCATCGGTGAAGGCAACGCCATGCGTCGATAGCCATTGGCCTGCGGCGCCCAAGGTCGCCCCCATTGATGTCGGTAGCACAACACCGGAGATCCCGGTCATTGCCGAAAGGATCGCCACCGCCTGCGTCCAGTCTTGTGCGCGGAAAAACACCCAGCCCACTACGACAGCCAGGAAGGTGCAAACCCAGCCGAAGGCCTTGCCAGCGGCTGTTGCCGGGGCGTCCTGAGAGAACAGATGGCGCCAAGCGTGGTTGATCACAAGATACAGTCCGTGCAGGCCGCCCCAGATGACAAAGGTCCAGTTCGCTCCATGCCACAGTCCTCCGAGCAGCATGGTCACCATGAGGTTCATGTAACGACGGCTCTTTCCATTGCGATTTCCTCCAAGGGGAAAGTAGAGATAGTCGCGCAGGAACTGGGACAGAGACATGTGCCAGCGACGCCAGAAAGTGATGATGTTCGTCGATTTGTAAGGAGAGTTGAAATTGAAGGGGAGGGTGATACCGAACATTTTCGATATTCCTACCGCCATGTCTGAATATCCCGAGAAATCAAAATAGATCTGGAAGGTATAGGACAGGGCTCCGATCCAGGCCGCAAGGATCGGCGGATTTGCGCCCCCGGAAACGTGGTCAAACAGAGCTGAGGCAAAAGGGGCAAAGGAATCGGCGATGACAATCTTTTTGAATAAGCCAACCACGAAATAGAAAATGCCGATGGAAAAGGATTCGATGTTGAACCGGTACGTGCTTTCGTTGGCGAACTGCGGCATCATTTGCTTGTGATGCAGTACCGGACCGGCGATCAAATGCGGGAAATAGGTTACAAACAACGCGTAATGAATGACATTGCGCTCTTCTGAGATCTTTCGCCAAGTGTCAATCAGGAATGCAATTTGCGTAAATGTAAAAAACGAAATTCCAATAGGTAGTTCAATATTCATTGTTGGAAATAGTTTGGATAAACCGTCAATCGACGTAACGAAGAAGTTGTAATATTTGAAAAATCCAAGCGCGATGAGGTTGAGTGTGATTGCTCCACCGAGGGCTACAATGCCGTGAGTTTGTCCGCGCCACCGTGAGATCAGGAGGGATGCCAGGTAGTTTCCTATGATTGAGCTTGCCAACAGCGGCAGAAACTCAATTTTCCAATAGGCATAGAAACAAAATGAGGCAAATGTTAAAAATATCGCCGCGCCGCGCCGGTTGAAATTTCCGAGTAAGAAGAACAAAATGACTGTGATCGGGAGGAATATAAATATAAATTCCACTGAGTTGAATAGCAAGATGAAGACCTTCTTTGCTTTTCCAATTTTCGGAAATTAGATGGTGCTGTGTGTTGCCCCTGAATTCGATGATATTGGTGAGCCTTTGGTTGTGTTGCTGTGTCGCGGTCAGGTTAGGTAGCTTTTCTCGCTGATATCTATCCGCGCCCGCCATGAAGTCAAGCACTTCCGCCTCATAGGACACTTTGGCTTGCGCAGCTTGACCGCGCTCTTGACTGGACCATGGAGCGTAGGGACGAAGCGCCCCGCGATAGTCACCTTTTCTAGGGGCATGAAGCAATTCCGCAGCGGACTTGGTTGCAGGTTGAGTTGCGTGCCCCCCCGACAGGTGGATTAGTTCCTCAGTCATCAAGGAGCGAAATTTCTCCCCATTGAGCCTGCGGACCAGTCATCCCCGCGCGCCGCCTCACCTAAAAGTCGCCTTGACCGATTTAATCGCCCGCCTGTCGCTTGCCGCCCCTTGCTCTCGCCGGCGGGGCGGATACAGTCTTCCCCCGACGCGCCGCCAAAAGTCCCGCACACGCAAGCCGGCCGGGCGGTCATCAAGGGGAACCCGCTCAAAATGAAGACGATTTACTCGCCCAAGCATGTTCTTCACTCCGGCAACCACGAGCTTGTTGCCGGTGAGATCGTGCCGGCTTTCGAAATGCCGTCCCGCGCCGATTTCATCCTCGATCGCCTGAAGGCCGTGGCCCTCGGCCCGATCATCGACACCCCCGCCGAGCATGACATCGCCATCGCCAAGCGCGTCCATGCGCCCGATTTCATCGATTTCATGCCGACCATCTGGCCGCGCTGGGTCGAGCTCGGCCACACCGGCGCCGCCATTCCCTTCACCTGGCCGACGCGCGGCCTGCGCGGCGACGTGCCGCCCAAACATCTGCACGGCCTGCTCGGCTATTATTCCTTCGATGGCGGTGCCACCTTTGTCGAGGGTACCTGGGAGGCGATCAAGTCGTCCTTCGACGTTGCCATCTCCGCCGCCGAACTGATCAAGGCTGGCGAGACTTCGGCCTATGCGCTCTGCCGTCCGCCGGGGCACCACGCCGGCTCCAACTTCATGGGCGGCTACTGCTTCATCAACAACATCGCCGTCGCCGCTCAGTGGTTCCTTGACCAGGGCGCCAAGCGCGTCTCCATCCTCGATGTGGACTATCACCACGGCAACGGCACGCAGCAGATCTTCTACAGCCGCTCCGACGTACAGGTGGTCAATCTCCACGCCGATCCGCTGCTTGAGTATCCCTATTTCCTCGGCCACAAGGACGAGACGGGCGAGGGTGCCGGCGAGGGCTTCAACATCAACTATCCCATGCCCTTCGGCACCACTTATGCCGAATGGGGTGCCAATCTCGACGATGCCTGCGCCAAGATCGACGCTTACGGCCCGGATGTGGTGCTGGTCTCGCTCGGCGTCGACACCTTCGAGAAGGACCCGATCTCCAAGTTCAAGCTGAAGCGCGAGGACTACCCCAAGATCGGCGCCCGCATCGCCAAGCTCAACCGCCCGACGCTGTTCGTCCAGGAAGGCGGCTATGCCGTCGAGGACATCGGCTTCAACGCCGTCGGCGTCCTCACCGGCTTTGCCGGCCGCTAGAGCGCTTTTCGACCTGACGGAATCATCAGGTCGACAAGAAGTCGCTCCAGATTCAAAAACTTGAGCATCCGCCGGCCCCGCTGCTGACAGCAACTGGCAAGGCCTGGGCCTAATCTTCCTCCTGTCGGACACACCCCGACAGGAGGCTCACATGCTTGATCATATTGGATTTCCCGTAGCCGACTTCGAGAAGTCGCGCGCCTTTTACGATCACGTTCTCGCCGCGATTGGCGGCGCTCGTCTGGTCGACGTCACGGCCGAAATGACCGGCGGCTCGCAGCACGCCGGCTATGGCTTCGGCGACAAGCCGGACTTCTGGATCGGTGACGGTGGTGCCCCGCTGAGCGGCAGCCTGCACGTCGCCTTCGCCGCGCCCAACCGCGCCGCCGTCCGCGCCTTCTACGAAGCCGCCATTGCTCTCGGCGCCCGCGACAACGGTCCTCCCGGCCTGCGTCCGCACTATCACCCCAACTATTACGGCGCCTTCGTCTTCGATCCCGACGGCCACAACATCGAGGCGGTCTATCACCTGCCGGAGTGACCTCTGGCTCTGAGGTCGCGGCAATGGCGAATGCCTTCAAAGGCTTGCGCCGGTCATCTCAACTCACTCTCTCCCCCCTTGAGGGGGAGAGTTGGCGAGGGGGGTAAACCCAGGGAAAACAAGGGCGCACCACCCTTCGTCTGTCACGCCCACTCTTGCCCCCTTCGCCACTTCCTGCCACCATCCCCGCCAACAAATCACGGGAGGGGGCGTCATGGTGCGTTGGAGCAAAGGCAACTGGGCAGCTTTGTCGCTTGCCCTGCTCACCGTCGCCGCCTGTCAGGCGGAGGGGTTCGACATGAAGTGGCGCGTGACACGCATCGAAGGCGTCGAGCTCAACGGTATCGTTCCGACCCTGTCGCTCGACGGCGACAAGGTGACCGGCTTTGCCGGCTGCAATCGCCTCACCGGCAATGCTGATCTGCAGGGCAGCAAGGTGCGCTTTTCCGGTCTCGCCACCACGCGCATGGCCTGCAAGGGTCCGGCCATGGCCGTCGAGCGCGCCCTGCTGCAGGCGCTCGAAACCCGCGCCGTCTCGGTCGAGTTGGGCGAGAACAGTGCCAAGCTGCTGGACGCCGAGGGCAAGGCCGTCGTCGACCTCGCCCGCGCCGATTGATACCAAGTGCCATTGAAAATTCCACTTGGTATTCCGTATTCGAATTTCTCATGCCTTTGACGCAAATGAGAAATTCGAATTGTTCTCAATGAGCCAATGCGTCAGCATTCTGGCGAGTTGGTATGATCAGCCGATCAGTCCGATCTGCGCGTAACCGCCAAACGGCCGCTCGAACCTGAGGCGCTGACCGTTCGCACGGGCCAGCGCCGCCATTTCCGCTTCCAGCTCCGCCCGCGGGCTCACGTGGAACAGCTTCAGCCAGCCATGCAGCAATGCGCGGGGCAGGGCTCCCAGGCCTTCACAAAAGCCGAAGTCCACCACGGCGAACACGCCGTCCTCGGCGGTCAGAGCCAGGCCGTGCCTGAGCGCCGCCCGCCAGTCCGGCACCATGGACAGCGTGTAGGAGAAATACACCCGGTCGAACCGTGCCCGCCCGAAGGCCGGCGACGGATCGAACACGGTGGCGTCGCCCCGCGTCAGCTGCACCTGCGCGCCGGCGCTGCGCACATTGCGCTCCGCCGTCTTTAGCATTTCTGTCGAGATGTCGAAGCCGTGCAGCCGGGCTCCCGGATAGCACTCGCCCACCTTGACGAGGTTGCGCCCGGTGCCGCAGCCCATTTCCAGCACGCTGCCGCCCGGCGGCACGCCGAGGGCGTCGATCATCCGGTCGCGGCCGAGCAGATAGGGCTTGCGCGTCAGGTCATAGACATGCCGCGTCAGCCGGTACATGCGGTCCATGGCCACCGCATGGTCGGCACTGGCCGCCCCGCTCACGCAGCCACCTTGCGCGTATAGAGGTGGAAGCCGCCGTAGATCGACGAGCGATCGCGTGCCACATAGCCCGCCACCGTCGAGGGATCATAAGCCCACTGCTCGCGGATCGCGGCCGGCAGGGCCGCCTCGATCGGGCTGTCCAGGCCGGCGGTGCGGAAGATCACGCGCGCGCCCGGCTTGGCGGTGCGGGTGATCTCGGTCCAGAGGTCGGCCATCTGCGCGTGGGTCATCCAGTCCTGCGCGTCGAGCAGCACGTAACCGTCGAGGCTCTCCGCCTCCATTTCCGACAGGCGCACCGTCATCGACTGCTGCGTGGCTTCCACCCGGTCGGCGTTGGCGCGCAGGGTGTCGAAGGAGTCGTGGGCGAGATAGCGCGGAATGGCGCGGCGGTCGGCGCGGTCATAGCCGCGGCCGAAGGCCTGCCAGGCGAAGTAATTGTCTTCCATCGGGAAGTCGCAGGCGAGCCGCTCGAGGCGCTGCTTGAGCAGATCCGCCACATTGCCGCCGGCGTCGGCGCTCAGATAGGCATATTGCGCCGGCGGAATGCCGAGGCCGTAGAGCGACACCGGCATGCGGCAGAGCCAGCGGACGAACTTGCTGTCGAACACCGGCGCCAGATTTTCCTCGAACAGGCGGCGCTGGTCGTCGAGACCCTGCGCCGTCAGCATCAGGCGCGGATTCTTGCCATAGGCCTTGGCCAGGAAATGCGTGATACCGATGAAGCGGCCGAGCAGGCCGTAGCGATAGATGTTGCGCGTGAAGATCGAGATCTGCCGGCGGCCCATCAGCCCGCGCGTCTCCCAATAGGCGCGCGCATCTTCCGGCAGCGCGTCCTTGACGAAGCGGTCGTAACGGGCGGTGTTCTCCTTCTCGTCGGCATGGCCGAAGAAGCGGAAGAAGGCCTCATGGCCAGGCAGGGCGCGCACGGCGGTCAGCTTCAGCTTGAGCAGCGCGATATGAGCCGGGTTGAGATCCACCGCATGGATCTTGGCCGGGCTGGCCGTCAGGTAGTTCATCACGTTGCAGCCGCCCGAGGCGATGGTGATGATGCTCTTGCCCGGTCCCAGCTCCAGCGCCGCCATGTCCACATCGGGATCTTCCCAGATCTGCGGATAGACAAGACCGGAAAAAGCCAGCGTGAACAGGCGTTCCAGCATGCCGCGCTTGGACGTGATCTTGTTGGCGTGCACGGCGTCGGCAAGCAGCTTGGCGGTCTTTTGCTTGGTCATGATGGCCTATCGGGTTCGAATGCGGATCAACGTTCGAGCGATGACGAGCCATCAAACCGACTCACCCATCCCTTCGCCGTCTAGGCAAGGGCTTGTGCCACGCTTCCATGACAGCAATGAGTCTGAGGCGGCTAAGGGGCTTTGCGCAACCGGCTTCCTCTGTAAAAGAAGCTTCGCCGAATGCCGATGACTGTTTGCCCGCAGGGCTAACCGTCACCTGGTCTCAGGTGGAAAACCAGCCTTCGCCAAACACCACAAGGTTGTCATGGTCCGCGGAGGCGGACCATCCACGCAGTCAGGACAAGAAAGTCCGAAGGTCCGCATCGGTTTATCGCCGCGCGCCTGCCAGCGTCTGGCGGACCACCTCTTGGCAGGGCGCGGAATCCCCATCCCGCACCCATCCCCAACCTTGACAAATCCGCCTTGCCGTGCGCTTGTCGCGCCGGTGCAAATCGGCCCCCGTTTGGGGCTTTTTGCGTTTGTATTTCTGCAAAAGAACAACAGGATCGACCATCATGCATGCCTACCGGACACACACCTGCGGCGAACTACGTGCTTCCCACGTCGGCCAGAATGTGCGCCTGTCCGGCTGGGTGCATCGCGTGCGCGATCATGGAGGCCTGCTGTTCATCGACCTGCGCGACCACTATGGCATGACCCAGTGCGTCGTCGATCCCGACTCCGCCGCCTTCAAGCTGGCCGAGTCCCTGCGCTCGGAATGGGTGATCAAGGTTGACGTACTGGTGAAGGCCCGCACGCCCGAGACCGTCAACCCGAACCTGCCCACCGGCGAGGTCGAGGTGTTCATCACCGATCTCGAAGTGCTCGGCGTCGCCAAGGATCTGCCGCTGCCGGTGTTCGGCGAGCCCGAATATCCCGAGGACGTGCGACTCAAGTACCGCTTCCTCGACCTGCGCCGCGAGACGCTGCACGCCAATATCGTCAAGCGCACCAAGGTCATCCGCTCCATGCGCCGCCGCATGGAAGACTCCGGCTTTGCCGAATATTCGACGCCGATCCTCACCGCCTCCTCGCCGGAAGGCGCGCGCGACTTCCTGGTGCCCTCGCGCATCCATCCGGGCAAGTTCTACGCCCTGCCGCAAGCGCCGCAGCAGTACAAGCAGCTGTTGATGGTCGCCGGCTTCGACCGCTATTTCCAGATCGCCCCCTGCTTCCGCGACGAGGACCCGCGCGCCGACCGTCTGCCGGGCGAGTTCTACCAGCTCGACCTTGAGATGAGCTTCGTCACCCAGGAAGACGTCTGGAACACCATGACGCCGGTCATCACCGCCGTCTTCGAGGAATTCGCCGAGGGCAAGCCCGTCACCAAGGACTGGCCGCGCATTCCCTACGACGAGGCGATCCGCAAGTATGGCTCCGACAAGCCCGACCTGCGCAACCCGATCATCATGGAAGCGGTCACCGAGCATTTCGCCGGCTCCGGCTTCAAGGTCTTCGCCCGCATGATCGAGGCCGATCCCAAGACCGAAGTCTGGGCCATCCCCGCCAAATCAGGCGGCAGCCGTGCCTTCTGCGATCGCATGAATTCCTGGGCCCAGGGCGCCGGCCAGCCGGGCCTCGGCTACATCTTCTGGCGCACCGAGAACGGCGCGCTCGAAGGCGCCGGCCCGCTTGCCAAGAACATCGGCCCGGAGCGTACCGAGGCGATCCGCACCCAGCTCGGCCTCGGCGAGGGCGACGCGGTGTTCTTCGTCGCCGGCGATCCGAAGAAGTTCTACAAGTTCGCCGGCGAGGCCCGCAACCGCGTCGGCTTCGACCTGAACCTCGTGGACACCGAGCGTTACGAGTTCTGCTGGATCGTCGACTTCCCCTTCTACGAATGGGACGAGGAAGAGAAGAAGGTCGAGTTCGCCCACAATCCCTTCTCCATGCCGCAGGGCGGCCTGAAGGCGCTTGAGAGCCAGGACCCGCTCACCATCAAGGCCTTCCAGTATGATGCCGTCTGCAACGGCTACGAGATCGCCTCCGGCTCGATCCGTAACCAGAGCCCCGAGACCATGGTCAAGGCCTTCGAACTCGTCGGCCTCTCCAAGACCGACGTCGAGGAGCGCTTCGGCGGCATGTACCGCGCCTTCCAGTATGGCGCCCCCCCGCACGGCGGCTGCGCCTTCGGCATCGACCGCGTGGTCATGCTGCTCTGCGGCGCCCAGAACCTGCGCGAGATCACGCTGTTCCCGATGAACCAGCGCGCCGAAGACCCCCTCATGGGCGCCCCTTCGGAAGCCTCGCTCAAGCAGCTGCGCGAACTGCACATCAAGCTCAACCTGCCCAACTGAGGGTAGTGAAGCGCTTCACTGAAAAAGGCGGGTCATCACTGGCCCGCCTTCTTGTTTTTAGAACATCTTGTTTCCGATGAGAGAATCCCCTTTTGTATTGAGGATGAACATCTGCATGGAGGAGTCGAAGTGGCCCTTTGAATCTCCAACAGTGACGCTGCACGTGTTCTTGTTGACAAGTTTCAATGTGCCAGTCTGCTTGTCACCACTGCGGCACGTCGTTGTGAGCGTCGCGACGGTTGCGCTTTTTGCAGAGATCGTTCCGGTGCAGACGGCACCGGTCGGAGACATATAGTTTTCACCCGCTGATACCGGTTCGTATTGGAGCCAAGTGACGCTCCATTTGCCGGTGGCATTTGTCAGCGAGCATGCCGCTTGAGACGAGGTGGCTGTTGCGACAATCAAGACAGCCGCGGTGACGAGTTTTCCGAACATCTGGGTCTCCACTCCACGCCTTTGGGAACTCAAAGGTGGTGTCGCACGGACCCTATTTCAGAGCTTCGCTCCATGCAACCGTGTCTGATAACGCAGTCAGAGATTGTTGTTTGGAACTTTTTTAGCCTAGCAAGCTTTGCTCAAGTTCTGAAACGTACGGCACTCCCGCCTCTACAAGCCCCGCCGACGCAAGCGCCATCAAGAATGACGTGGGCCGGGAAGGGGCGACCTTCCCGGCCTTTCTTGTTTTTGGGATCACCCCAAGGGCTCCAATGACCTTTCATCCCCAAAAACCAAAAAACGCGCCGGGGAGGAACCGGCGCGCTTTCTGGGGGAGGATTGGGAGGAGGAAACGTCAGGCGTTCACTTGTCCTGAGCGTCGGCGCGATACTGCAGGAAGCGCTCGAGCTGGCCGGCCTGCGAACCCGTGCCGGCGTCGTGGGTGCCGACCAGCGGCTGGTCGGTTCCGACCGCAACCTTCACGATGTCGCCCGAGCTGTCATTGGCCGACGGATCGTAGAAGGACACCAGCGCGCCGTAGGACTTGGCGTCGGCCTTGGCGGCGTCCGCCTGAGCGGCGGCATTGGCACCCGGAACCACGGTGACGATCTCGCCGGAAGACGAGTTGGCCGACGGATCCCAGTAGGTCACGCCATTGGCAAAGGCAAGGCTCGGAGCAGCCAGAGCGGCGAGGGCGACGGCGGAGAGAACGAACTTCTTCATGATGGACATCCCGTTGTTTGAAGTCATTGCGCATTTGCGCAGAGAAGACTTGGAGGAAACCTTGAACATTTGGCTGGCGGCGTCTGGTTTTCTTTCGCCGCCGCTGATGATCTCAAGATAGGGACGATCCGATCACGTAAATAGGGGGCTACGCGTCACTTGACGGCGACGGGAAACGTGAACAAGCGGAACGTTTCCGTGATCGGCGGCACCCGGCTGTCCCTCGCTGGGGCATTGTGAAACGGCCGAACAGTCGCACGTCTCCGCCGCCACTCCGATCGGCCGCGCCCGCGATACCCGGCTTCGCCTCCCCATCGGAAAACGGCCAAGCCACAAGCACAAAGGCCGGGACGTGGCGAACGTCCCGGCCTTCTTGCGTTCGATACCTGCTTTCCACAGGTTTCACTGATTGACGGTGATCGTCGGATGCAACGCTGCGACACCGTATTTTGGGTCGACACCGCCAAAGCTGGCCACTTCCCCAAGTGTCAGCGGGTGCTCCGGCGTGATCCGCACCGTCAGCGACTTGGGGTCGAGCAGGAAGGTCTTCAGCGGTTCCCGCAGCAAGCCCTGCACGTCCTTGTCCTTGATGGCCATCGGCAGCAGCGCGCTCAATCCGTTGGCCACCGTCTTCTGGAACTTGGCCGGGTCCTGCTTCATGCGCTTGGCCTGCACCTCGAAGGCCTTCTCCACCACACCACGGTTGGCGAAGGTGATCGACGCTCCTGACAGCATTACCTTGTGAATGGCGGCCTGCAGCTCCTCCTTGGGTGTCGCCAGGATCGACGCCGGCAGCTTCGAAAGCTGCAGGTCGACATAGGCGTCGAACAGGTCGTTGGCCTTCAGATGCAGGGCCTTGAGGTAGAACTCTTCTTTGGCCGTATCCCATTCCAGCGTCAACTCTACCGTGTAGTTTACATTGGCAATCCCGGCATCGACGAGCCACTGACCGGTGGGTGTCCCCGCATAGGTGCTCACCGGCGTGGTGAAGTCGCGAAGCGCCACATCCACATAGCGCGGCAGCCCGTTGACATAATCACGCGCTCTCAAGTCCAGCGAAGCGCTCGACACGTTGCCCGCCGGGTCTGTAAACTCAAAGCCGGAATACTCAAGGTGCCCAAGCTGCGGCAAGCCTGCCAGCAGCTTCGAAACGAAACGGCCGCGGTCCTGCTTGGCAATCGACTGCTTGGCCATTATCGCCGCGTCAATCAGCGGGTCCCAGTCCGGCGCCTTGACGTCTTCGATCGCGAAGCGGCCAAGCGAATACTCCATGCCGTTTGCCAGCTGGATGTCGAGTTTATTGTAGGCGTAGCTGCCAAGGCCCGATTCATTCAACGCATGGAGGTCAAGTGATCCGAGTTCCACGCGAACGTCTTTGCCGTGGGTGAAGGAAATATCCTTCACCGTCGCGCTGTCGATCTGGGCCAGCAGCCCCGTGATTGCCGGGATCATGCTGCGCACCGTCGGCTCGGGATTGGCCTTGAACGAAGAACTGGCGTCAAATATCGGCGTCATGATCTCGATCAGCGATTTGGGCGCGAACCGAACCCGCTGGCCGCTCAGCTCCATCGAGCCGACGATCAACTTGGCGCCCATCATATCGACTTCGAGGTCTTCCATCCGGCCAGAGCGGATAAAGGTGGCGCTCTGCGGCAGCTGCGACCGATCCGTGGCAGGATCGATCACGTCGATGAGGGCGCCATAGTTCACGCCAAACAGATCGGACGTACCCAGCTTCGCTGACAGCAGCGTCTTGCCGTCAAACTCCATCGCCTCGGATACGCTGTCCATGTGAGCCTGATCGAAGGAGAGGCCGTGCATGCCGGAGACCCACCGGCCCTTCCAGGTGATGTCCGAGTGCGACTTGCCCTGGGTCGCAACCAACACAACTTCGGGGCTGTCGACCCGTTCGGCGGAAACGCCGCGCATCCATCGCAGGACCACCAGCGCCTTCTCCGTTAGGGTAGCGTCAGGCTTGATGGTCAGTCGCGTCGCCGGCAGCGTCACACGTTGGAAAGCCACATTGCGCAGGGTGATGACTTCGTCGGCGGGAAGGGTCGGGTCCTGATCGAGGCCGGGGACGTCGACATTCGGTTGGCCAAGATTCGCCTGCCGCTCTTTGAAAGCCTTGACCTGGGCTTCGTGCTGCTTGCGCATGGCGTCCGCCATCGCAGGCGAGATCTTTTTGATATCGAAGTGAATGTTGAGTTCGGACAGTGCGGCGCTAATCCGTTCCGCGGTGATGCTTCCGTCGGCGTGCCTCTGCGGGCGGACAATCGTCACGCCCTGGAACGTGTCGACAATGTCGCCTTGTCCCGGCGTACCGAAGGTCAGCTTGTCGATCAACACCGATTGCGTCGTCGGATCGAAGGAGCTGCCACTTATTTGCACGGCGACCCCTGGCTGCCCGATCTGCAGCAACTCGGCGACCAGCGTTTCCTGCGGGGAGGCAGCCAGCGCTGCAGAAACCTGAAGCGCTCCAGCAAGCAGAGCGCCAACGACCAACTGTCCGACCCGTATCATGCAAGACACCATTCTTTGGCAAGAAAACGTACCGCCAAGACCGGTATAGTTGCAGCACAGCGAGTGCAAGTCGGATTTCACCTTGCCGGGATTGTGCGCAGGCTTTCTCCCCTTGCGCAGGGCGACAAGGTGCGAGGAGGGTTAAAGAGCCGTTGAGTTACATTGGCTTAAGGCGCCGGAAGCCCTGGACTTCATCTCAGGACCGACGCCGTGAACGCCATCGGGGAGGGCCATCCGCTCGCTCCCTGTCGCTACAACCTTTTGGGATGACGCCAACAGTTGCGCCATCCCAGCCGGGTTCCGTCAGAATGTCTTGTTGCCAAAGGTCGAGACACTGGTGCCGACGTTGACGATGAACATCTGCATGTTGGAATCGAAATGCCCCTTCGCAACGCCACCAACCACCATGTTGCACGTCGCCGTGTTCGTGATCTTGATGGTGTTCACCTCAACAGGGTTCTTGCCACATTTCACCTTGATGCTGCCGCTGGTCGGTGTGGACGCGGAGATCGTTGCCGTGCAGATCTCGCTTTCGGCCACGGATACGCCATTCACCTGGGTCCGGTTGTGATCAAAGTTGGTGGCAAGCCAGTTGCCAGCTGCCGATTTGAGATTGCAGGCGGCTTGAGAGGCTGAGAGCGGGAGACAGACAAGCGCAGTCGATAGGATGAGCTTTGCAATCATGATGGACCTATGTTGAGTTCTTGGTGGTAGTTATTCGTGATTTGCAACCTTAAATCTATCTCGCTTGATCGGCATTGCAAGGGAAAAGCGACCATCAGTGCGGGTTAATTTGTCATTGGTGTGCATTCGCGCGGAGTGAGCGCCGGTTTGCGATGACCAGCATCCCCCAAACGCAAAAAGGGCCCGCGTTGACCGCGAGCCCCTGATTGTCAGCTGAAATCGACAGCCACACTCACTCGTTGGCCTTCACATCCACGTTCAGCAGCTTGAACAGGGCGGTCGGCGTGGTCGTGTCGACCGTCTGCAGCTTGGCAAACGAGATCGGCTTGTCCGGCTGCACCGACAGCGTGATCGACTTCGGGTCGTTCAGGAACACCTTGATCGGCCCTTCGAAAGCCTTCTGGATGTCCTTGTCGTCGAGGAAGGTCAGCATCAGCGGAATGGCGTCGGCAGTGGACTTGCGGAACTTCGCCGGGTCCTGGTTCAGCTTCTTGGCCTGCTGCTCGAAGCCCTTCTCCACGATGCCGAAGTTGCCATAGGTGATCGAGCCGCTGACGAACGTGCCTTCCTGCACCCGGGCTTCAAGCTCGTCGGGCTTGTCGAGCATGGAGAGCGGCAGGTTGCCAAGGTGAACGTCGGCCGAGACCATGCCCATGTCCTTGGCGCGCAGCGTCATGTCCTCGAGGGCGACGTCGCCCGTCTCGGTATTCCAGGTCAGCGTCATGCCGCCGGACAGCGAGATGGTTTCATAGCCCATGTCGGTCAGCTGCTGCTTCACGTCCGGATCGGTGATGACCGAGGTGGGGAAGTGCACATTGGTGATGGTGATGTCCTCACGCTGCGGCAAGGCCTTGAAGTAGTTGCCGAGCGTGATCGCCGCCGCATCCCAGCCGAAGCTGAGATTGTCCGGCAGGTCCACCGACAGCGCCCCCGCCTCGATGAAGTCGATGCGCGTGCCGCCTTCCAGCACCGCGTCACGGATCGCTGCCGGAGTCGGCTCGCCGCCATTCTCCGCCGAGGACTTGCCCAGGTTGATCAGCGACATCAGGCTGCCGAACTTGATGTTCTGGAAGGTCAGCAGCGACAGGCTGCCCTTGGCGCTGGCCGTCTTGGATTCGGCGTCCATGGTGCGGAAGGTCAGCGCGCCGATACCGTTGGCGTCGACGTTGTTCAGGTTCATCGAGCCGATGCCGAAGGTGAAGTCCTCGCCGGCCTCGACCTTGAAATCGCTGGTCTTGATGAAGTCGACGCCCATCAGCTGGGTATAGCTGGGCAGAACGTCGGTAATCACCGTGAACGGGTCATTCTCCAGCGACTTCGGATCCTTGAAGATCTTTTCCAGCGAGGAGACCAGCGGCTTCTCGGTCTGCCGCATGTAGACGCTGTCCGCTTCGAAGTTGCCCAGCGACATCGTGCCGCCGTCGAAGTCCACCGAGAGGTCGTTGATGCCATACTGGCCGTAGACCACGCGACGCTGTCCGTCGCCCTTGCCGTCCTTGTAGGCGGCCGGATCGATCGCCTCCAGCATCGCATTGGTGTCGATGCCGATCACATAGGCACCACCGATCTTGAACGACTTGAACGGTCCGCCGGCTTCCACCGGCTTCTGCTCGTAATTGGTGAAGCCCGCGCGCTCGGCCCGGCCATCATGCATGCCCGAGACGTAGTACATTTCGTAATTGGCGGTGAAGTCGCCTTCGCCGGCGCCCTTGGTGGTCACCGAGACATTGTCGGCCTCGATCCAGTCGGCGCGGAATGTCGTCGTCCAGCGGGCAATGGCGAAATACTTGGAGAACAGGCTGTCGCCGGACTTGAAGTCCGGCCCGGTCATCGGGAACACTGGGCGCTCATAGGTCAGCGTCTCCACGTCCACCGCATAATCCACCACCGGAGGCGGCGTGTTGGTTGCCGTCTCGGCGGGCGTATCCGTCGCCGTCGAGCCGTCGCCTTCGGCCTTGTCGGGGCTGGCGATGTCGCCGCCGACAGGCGGCGTCTGCTTGTTCTTGTGACTGTCGCGGCTCGACCCGTGCTTCTTGTTCGATGCCGATTTGTCCGCCGGCGCGTTGGAGGTCTCTCCCGAGTTGCCGTCGGTCGCAGCGGCGTCGCCGCCGTCGGTCGCCGTCGCGTCGCTGCCACCGGTGGCGCCGCCTTCGGTCTTCTGGATCAGCTCGGTGAACTCAGGGAACCACTTGGCGACGTCGAAATGCACCTCGATGTGGTAGCCCGACGACCGGATCGCATGGGCGGCGAAGGTGTTGGGGCCTTCAAGATGCGGGTCCTCGAAGGCAATGTTCTTGACCTTGAAGGAGAACAGGTCTTTCTCGATGTTGCCGAGCTCCACATTCTCCAGCACCACCGCCTGGGTCGTCGGATCATAGGACGTGCTGCCCACCTTGACGTCGAGACCGAGGGACGTGCCGTTGAGCCATTTCATCACTAGGTCTTCCCGGGCGTTGCCCGCGAAGGCGGAGGTGCTCAGCAAGGACAGGGTCAGCGCGGTACCGGCGCGTAGAATTTGGGTGCGACGCATGGTGAATGTCTCTTCCTTCAAAGGGAAGCAGCCGCCGATCGATTAGGTGGCGGGCTTCAAACAACGTGACGACAAATCCGGTGATCGGCAAAAAATCGGCAAGCCCGAAGACCTCGAGGCACGGCTTGCACGCGACCGAACACAACACATCGAACTGAAACGTAAGACGACTTTGCCGGCAGCGACCCTGCGGCATAAAGCTCTGCGCTCGGTCCGGCTCCAGGCCGCGATCTCGATGCGCTCACGCTGTGGCAGGGCAGGCGACCGGGTACAACTAAGGGAACGACAGTCCCTGAAAACGGCCGGCCGGGCGATGCACGTTGCACCGCCCGGACAGCCTGGTCCAATCACTTGGCCGGAGCGGTACCGGCGTCGCCACCTTCGGTGCCAGCGTCGCCGCCGTCGGTGCCGCTGTCTTCGTCACCGTCGTCTTCCGGCTGGTTGGCCACAACGTCAGCCTTCAGCGTATCCGGCAGAGCCTGCGGCTCGGTCTGGGCCTTCATGAACACGTCCATCAGCGAGATCGGCGTAGCCGGGGCAACGGAGATGGTGATGTTCTTGGGGTCCTTGAGGAAGGTGGTGGCGCCAGCGGCCAGCTTGTCCTGGAAGCCCTGGTTGCCGACAACCGTCAGCAGCAGCGGCAGGGCGCCGGTGATCTGGTCGACGAAGGCGGCCGGCTCCTGGTTGGCAGCCTTGGCCTGCATGGAGATCACGCGGCCGGCCAGCGACGAGTCATAATAGGACAGCGCAGCTTCCTTGAGGGTCACCTTGGTGGCAATTTCCGGCGGCGGGTTGGGCTGGGCCAGCTGCTTGAGCACGTCGGGGCTGAAGCCGCCGAGCACGCCGGTCAGCGTCACCGAGCCCATGTCGTCGCCCGAAACGGTCAGCTCGTCGATCGACAGATCGCCGCTGTCCTGGTCCAGGCTGCCGGTGCCGTAGAAGTTCAGCGACAGCTTGTCGTAACCCATGGCCTTGAGCTGCTGGGCCGTGGCATCGCCTTCGCCGCCGGCAATCGCCGGGTCGATCTGCACGCCTTCAATGGCGAGGTCAACGCCATGCGGCACGTCGTTGGCGTAATCCGACAGGTCCAGGCTGATCGAGTCGATCTTGGTCGCCGGCTTGCCGGTTTCGGTGCTGGTGATGCCCTGGATGGCAACCGAGTCAACCTTGTTGCCGGTTTCCTTGCCAGTGAACACCGCATTGTCGAGCTCGAAGGATTCGATCTCGTAGGTGTTGTTCTCGGACTTGCCGCTCACGCCCTCGGCCAGCATCGTCTCGGCCGACACCGCGCCATCGGCGCCCACGTCGCCACCGGTCACAGTCAGCGTGGCAATCTTGGACTCATCCTTGTCCATCTTCAGCACCACGTCCTTGTAGACGATGGCACCGTCCTGCTCAGTCGGCGTGCCCAGGGTGATCGAGCCGCCCTTGGGGGCCGACTGGACCAGCTTGGTCAACGCAGCAGTGAACTCTTCCGGCGTCGCGGCATAGCCCGTCCCGGTCAGCCCGGCGAAGACGACGATTGCGGTGACCGACGTAGTCAAACGATAACGAAAACCCATTTCTTACTCCCAAGTGTAATCGAATCCCGAGCCTGACGGGCAATGGCTGCGCAACTGAAATAAGGCCCGCATTGTGGCCAAAAGTCGCTGCAAGCACAAGGTTTTTCTCGGTCGGTGCTCGTTTACGGGATGAAAACCATAGCCTCTCGCAATTTGCAGATCTTTCTAATTTTCACATTTGCAAACCCTTTCTTCATCGACCGCTAGCAACAGTCTTTGGCGATAGGAAATCAAGTCCCGATTGCCCTTGCGATGTCCAGAATGGAGGTCGTCGGCACGGACCTAGCCCAGAAGGGCGGCGTAGCGTGGGTCACAGGCTGGTCAAATGGATACGATTGATCGGGGTGACGGTTTTCGTGACCGGTGCTCCCATTGCGCTGTCCGAATACGTCCTGTCCCATCACGCCCTGTCCCTGGGGCGGCAAGAGGCGCGCTACATCGCGGCCCAGTATCTTGAGCGCGCCGAAGTCGCCACCGGCGAGGCGCTGTCCCTGCTCAGCGAAATTCGCACGTCCAATCACGAGGACTGCAGCGCGGAGAGCCGCCAGTTCTTCGGCCTGAAGGCCTTCGGCTCGAAATATGTCAGCCAGATCGGCATCGCCGACGAGACGGGTGCGCTGATGTGCAGCGAGCCCATGGGCGCGCTTGCCCAGCCGGCCAGGCTGCCGGCCACGGAGCAGGGCGATCCGACCGTCATGCTCGGCATCCTCTCAGACCGCAAGACGATGCGGCAGGCTATCGTCACCCTGCGCATCAACGATCACAACCGCCTGGTCGCGCGCCTGTCCATGCAGGCCCTCGATATCGAGGCCGGCGCGTCCTATTTCCAGGACAATGCGATTGTCGGCGTCTATCTTGAGGATGGTGCCGAATGGATGAAGCAGGTGGGCAACTGGCAGCCGACCAGCGAGTCCGACACCATCATCGAGAACGCCGTTTCCGAGCGCTATCCCATCAAGGTGATGGTCACGGCATCGACGGCCGCCGCGCTCTCCAACATCAACTCGCTGCGCACCATGACCATCGTCATGGCCACCATCGGCGGTGTGCTGGCCTTCGGCTTTGCTCTGTGGACCACGCTGCGTGCCTCTGAAGGCGATGCCTTCTCCCGTGCTGTCCGCAATCGCGAGTTCATTCCCTATTACCAGCCGGTCTTCGACCTCTTCACCGGTGAGATCCGCGGCTGCGAGGTTCTGGTTCGCTGGCTGCGGCCCGACGGCACCATGGTTCCGCCCGGCCAGTTCCTGCCCTATGCCGAGGCGACCGGCCTCATTCGCGACATCACCCGCCAGCTGATGACCCAGACCGTCAGCGATGTCGGCGAGCTCTACAACCGCAATCCCGGGTTCAAGCTGTCCATCAACCTCACCGCCATGCATTTCAACGACCTTGAGATCATGGAGGATATCAAGCAGATCTACGGCGACAGCCTCATCCGCTACGAGCAGCTCTGCTTCGAGGTCACCGAGCAGCATCCCCTCAAGGACATCGCGCTGTCGCGCGCCATCATCGGTCGCATCCAGGCGCTGGGATCGCAGGTCGCGATCGACGACTTCGGCACCGGCCACGGTGGTCTTGCCTATCTGCAGAAGCTCGGCGTGGACATCATCAAGATCGACAAGATGTTCATCGATCACATCGGCACCGACCATTCCTCGCAGACCATCGTCGATACGCTGGTGGATCTCGGCAATCAGCTCGGTCTCGGCATCATCGCCGAGGGTGTCGAGCGCACCGATCAGGTCGAGCATCTGAAATCCATCGGTGTCGCCACAGCACAGGGCTATATCTATTCGCCGCCGCTATCTGCCAAGGCCTTCCTGGAGTTCGCCCGCAAGGCGCAAGGCGACGTCGCCCCGGCCCGCACCGCGCCCGATGCCGAGGCTGAAGCCGAGGTCGGCGAGAGCTTCGCCGCGTTGACGGTGGACGAGGCCGATCCGGCTGCCGCGTCCGACGCGGACGCGTCACCGGACTTGGCCGAGGAACAGCGCCCCGCCGCCTGATGGCGGCGCAAGGCGGCATCGCAAGCCTCGTGCCCCGAGGCAGATGAGAAATTCGAAATATCCTGATAGCTCCAATGCGTCGGCATCCCGACGCATTGGTCTCACGTCTTGGGTCAGGGCAGGGCGCTTGCCCTTGCCTCAGAAGGACGACGCCGCGGCGTCGTTGGCCAGATCGTCGAACAGGTCGGCGTTGCGGCAGAACTTGGGTGCCTTCACCGCACCTCGGATCGAGGTGATGTCGAGCCAGACCTTGCAGGCATCGAGATCCGTGCAGGCGTGGCAGCGATCGGAGGCCAGCTTGCGTTCGATTCCGGCCAGCAGATGGTCGGTATCCAGCGTCTTTGCCATACGCTGCATCAGTTCGGCTTCCGGGCGTTCGTGCCCGCCGCAGCCGCATTCGGCTTTGCCTTCAGCTTTGGAGGACGGTTCAGTGGACATGTGTGACCCTCCATCAATGCACAATTTTCACGCTGATCAGGTTTGCAGCAAACACCGCCTGCTGCGATGATCTGGGTCAAAGCTTCAGGGAGGTGATCGTGTCCGACAGCAAGCCCCGCGTGTCCATTCAGTTTTGTACCCAATGCCAATGGCTGTTGCGCTCCGCCTGGATGGCTCAGGAGTTGCTGTCCACCTTCGGAACCGACCTCGGCGAAGTCGCCCTGATCCCCGGCACAGGCGGCGTGTTCGAGATCCGCGTCGGCGACGAAATCGTGTGGGAACGCAAGAAGGACGGCGGATTTCCCGGTCCCAAGGATCTCAAGCAGCGCGTGCGCGATGTCATCGCTCCGGAGCGTGATCTCGGCCATGTGGACAAGGATCATCGCGGCGAAAGTTGACCGGAAACTGCCGGATTTCCGGCTCAATCCTCGTCTCTAGGTTCGAATCCGATCGGGAACGTCACCGATCGCTGATTCGACAATCCGGCCAGGCCGGGCCGGCCTCCTGCGGCAAATGCGATCGGCGATCTCCTGCTCCGCTCTGCTTCGCTCCGGCCCTTGCAAGTCTTGCAACGGACTCCCCTGGCCAAACCGTAATCGGTGCTTCGGGCAGGCCGTTTTGCATTGCAATTTTGTGCGCCTGGACTGTGAAATATAACTATTTTATTGTCGCTTGTGCAGGGTGGTACGCTGCGCACCGTTGACGGATCGTCAGGTGCATCAATCCGATTTCCCTTTGAAAATCATCTATTTGCAGACACGCTGCCTGCAAAAGATTGCACTTCCTTAACCATGGCATGCGAAGTTGTTCCTTGATCGTAGCGGGTGATTTCGAGGATCAGATGTCGCTGTCCATTCGTGCACGCCTTTGGGCAATCGTTGCGCTGTTCATTGCGCCCCTGGCGCTGATGTGTGGTCTGTTCATTCAGCAAAGCTTCAAGGACATCAATTTCGCCGATGCCGAGCGCGAGGGCGTTGCCGAAATGGCGCTCCTGCGACCGATGGCTCTCGCCATTGGTGCCGCCACCGATCAGCTGCCCCAGCCCGATGCCGCCACCATCTCCACCTTGTCGACCGATGGAATGCCCTCCGACGTCAAGGCTGCCACCCAAGCCCTCGCGGCGCTGAAGGCGAACGATCCGCTCGACAAGCACACCGGTGCCCTGCGCGATCTCGCCACCGCCATCGGCAACAGTTCCAATCTCATCCTCGATCCCGATCTCGACAGTTACTATGTCATGGACATTTCCGTGATGCGCTTGCCCGACCTTGTCGGCCGTGTGCATCTCGTGAACGCCATGCTGGAGCTGGAAGCTGCCACCGCCGCGCCTGATGACGCGCAGAAGGCCGCGCTGATGGTCGAGCTCGGTCAGGTCACCGGCCTGCGGCTCGCCATCGAGGCCTCTTCAAAGGGCGCCATCGCCGGCAATCTCGACGGTACCGCCGAACCCGGCCTGTCCGGCCCCACCGCCTCGATGCTCGCCGCCGCCGACGCCTTCACCAAGGCCGTCAACGATGCGATCGTCGCCATCCGTGATCCCGCCCGCAAGGCCTCCGCCGATCTCGCCGGCGTCGGTGCCGCCCGCCAGGCCCTGATCAAGACTGCCGAGACCTATTGGACCAGCACCGACAAGCTGCTCGACCAGCTGCTCGTCTCCCGCATCGGGCGGTTCCAGACCCGCCTGTGGAGCATGCTCGGCCTGTCGATGCTGGTGACCGCTGCCGCCATCGCCTTTGCCGTCGTCATGAGCCAGTCGATCGTCCGCGCCATCAACGGCCTCGACACGCGCATCCGCAGCCTCGGCGATGGGGACATCGAGGGGCAGATCGACGGAATCGACGGCAAGGACGAAATCGCCAAGGTCGCCCGTGCCGTTGCCTATTTTCGCGACCGCGTCGTTGCCAAGGTGTCCGGAGCCGGCGCCGCCGAGCACCGCGCTGAAGTCGCCGCCAGCCAGAAGAAGGCGCTCGCAGGCGTCGCCGAGACCCTGAGCACTTCGGTCGGAGTCGTCGTGAAATCCATCCATTCGATGACCACCGAAATCGGCCAGGCCACCGGCGCCATGCAGATGAACGCATCGGAGACCCGCGCCTCTGTCGAGGACTCGCTCTCCCGCCTCAACACCTCCGTGCAGGACGTGGATGGCGTCATCGGGGCTGTCGGCCGGCTCGCCGATGCGATTGTCGCCATCTCCGATCAGACGGCGCGCTCCTCCAAGGACGCCGAGCGCACCCGCGTGCGCGCCGAGGCCGCCAAGGCGCTCGGCACCAAGCTTGCCGAAACCTCCGCCCGCATCGGCGAGATCTCCACTCTGATCTCCACCATCGCCCAGCAGACCAACCTGCTCGCCCTCAACGCCACCATCGAAGCCGCGCGCGCCGGCGAGGCGGGCAGGGGCTTTGCCGTCGTCGCGTCCGAAGTGAAGGCACTGGCCGGTCAGACCGCCAAGGCCACCGAGGAGATCGAGCGCCAGGTCGAGGATATCCGCACGGTCGCCAACGAGGTTGCCGGCGCCGTCTCCGAGATCACCGGTGCCATCGACGGCATGTCCTCGCTCTCGACCAGCATCGCCGGCATGGTGAACGAGCAGAGCCAGGCGATCCACGTCATCAACGACAACCTCGGCCAGTCCATCTCGCTCACCCGCCATGCCGTCGACAGTCTCAACGCGCTGCCGCAGCTGGCGAGCGCCACCGAACTGATGTCCGGCGATCTCTCCTCGCTGAGCGGCGACCTGAACAACCGCGTTGCCACGCTCGAACACGATGTCGGCAAGCTTCTGCACGAGCTGACCGATCGCCGCCTCTACATTCGCAAGGAAACCGACGTCCGCCTGGAAGTGCAACTGGACGATACGCGCTCGCAGGTCGACATCCTCGACTATTCCGCCAGCGGCATCCGTGCCCGCGCTGTCGATGCCAACTTCCGCACTCTGGTCGTGAAGGGCAAGCACATCGGCCTTCGCCTGCCGCTGGGACGGGTGATCGACACCGCCATCGTCTGGGTCCGCGACGACTCCTTCGGCTGCCAGTTCGTCGGCTCGCATCTCACCGACGCCGAGATGAAGGCCCTTGGCGGCGCTGCCGATGTAGCGGCCTGACCTGCGTCTCCGCCGGCCACGGGCAGTCCCAAACGCACGGCTTCGTGCCGCGGCTTGGCCATGCTTGCCCATCGCAATGATGCGCTTTGCCTACAATCAGGCCAGTTTCAGAGGCCTTTGAGCGGCCGTGACGGGGAGAGGGACTATCCTGAGCCGGCTTTCGCAGCAGGCATTTTGCCTAGCGCCTAATACGTAGGCATACTTAGGGCGATTGTATGCAATCGCTCTGACCGCCGGCCGCAACTTCCGGCCAGCCGCACGCGCCAAGTCAACGAGGGGCAGCCTAACACCTTGATCGGAAACAGCATAGGTAAATCTTAACACTCTCTTTCCGATTTGGCATAGGCATTGCGAATGAGTGTCCTGGCAACACCCGCCGCCTAGGGCGGGCCGTATTTCAGCCAGGGGGACTTCTTCGTCATGTTCGATCGCAGGATTGCTCGCCGCTCATTTCTCAAGGGGACCGGCGCCGGCTTCGTCGGCATCTCAACCGGTCTGTTGACCGCGCTTCCCGCCCGCGCCGAGGGCCTCACCGTCGGCATCCTCTATGTCGGCGCCAAGGACGATTTCGGCTGGAACCAGGCCCACGCCGTTGCCGCCGCCGCCCTGAAGCAAGTCCCGGGCGTCACCGTCGTCGAGGAAGAGAACGTCCCCGAGACCGTCGCCGTCGCCCAGTCCATGGAGTCGATGATCAACATCGACGGCGCCTCGCTGATCTTCGCCACCTCCTTCGGCTACTACAATCCCTTCGTTGTCGACACCGCCAAGAAGTACCCCGACGTCCAGTTCCGCCACGCCGCGCCGCTGTGGACCGACAAGGACCCCAAGAACGCCGGTTCCTATTTCGGCCAGCTCGACCAGGCCCATTATGTCGACGGCATCGCCGCCGGCCTGTCGACCAAGACGAACAAGCTCGGCTTCGTCGCTGCCAAGCCCATCGGCACCGTGCTGCGCAACATCAATTCCTTCATGCTCGGCGTGAAGAAGGTGAATCCCAAGGCCACGCTGCAGGTGATCTTCACCGGCGACTGGTCCATGCCCGTGCGTGAAGCCGAAGCCACTAACGCTCTGATCGACGCCGGTGCCGACGTCATCACCTGCCACGTGGACGGCCCCAAGGTGGTGATCGAGACGGCCGAGGGTCGTGGCGTCAAGACCTGCGGTCACAACGCCTCCCAGGCCCCGCTTGCGCCCAAGGGTTTCATCACCGGCGCCGAATACAAGTGGGAGACCATCTACAAGGATTACGCCGCCAAGATCACCGCCGGCACCGAACTGCCCAACTTCATCGGCGGCGGCTTCGATCTCGACTTCGTGCAGAACACGCCCTACGGCGCCGGCGCCACGCCTGAGGCCATCGCCGCCGCCGACGCCGCCCGCGCCGAGGTCAAGGTCGGCAAGCCGATCTTCGTCGGCCCCATCAACAAGCAGGACGGCACCCCGCTCGTCGCCGCCGGCGCCTCGCTCGACAACTACGCCCCGGAACTCAACGCCACCGACTACCTGATCGAAGGCGTCTCCGGCTCGATCACCTGATCCTGAGGGCAGGGCGGTGGGAATGCGCGTTCAGCCCCCGCCCTGCACCCCCCTCTCCAACTCTCCCCCCTTGAGGGGGAGAGTTGGAGAGGGGGGTAAACCCACGGGAAAAGGAAAAAGCTGGAGAGAGGGGTAAAACCCGCTGAATCCAGCAACCCGCGGAACCAAGCCACACCCTCTCTCCCCTTGCGGGAGAGAGTTGGAGAGAGGGGTAAACCCGCGGAACTCACCTTTCTGCGGAACCACACCGCACTCTCTCCCCCCTTGAGGGGGAGAGTTGGAGAGGGGGGTAACCCACTTCCAGGCCAGGACTACTAGACGCCCTCAAGATCACCGGACCGCCCATGACCGATGTGACCCTGACGACCCCGTCCCACCCGCTCGCCGATCTCGGTGACCGCCTCCGTCGCGGCTCTGAATATGTCGTCATTCCGCTCGCCGCCCTGCTGGCTTCGGCTCTCCTGTTCTCGCTCTTCCTGCTCGCCCTCGGCAAATCGCCGGTCACCTTCGTCGAACTGATCTGGAAAGGCGGCTTTGGTTCTGCCTTCGCCTTCCAGCAGACCCTGGTGCGGGCCTCGCCGCTCATCCTCACCGCGCTTTGCGTCGCCATTCCCGCCCGTTTGGGCATGGTGGTCATCGGCGGCGAGGGCGCGCTGGTGCTGGGCGGCTTCGCTGCCGCCGTCATCGCCATTCCCTTCGTCGGCCACGCCCCGGCGGTGCTGATCCTCCCGCTGATGGCGCTCGCCGCCGTGGCAGCCGGCGCCCTCTGGATCGGCGCCGTCGGCGTGCTGCGCCACTATCGCGGCATCAACGAGACCATCTCCTCGCTGCTGCTCTATTACATCGCCCGCTCGATCCTGAACTTCTTCGTCGAGGGCGCCCTGCGCGATCCCTCCGATCCCAACAAGCCCTCCACCATGCCCATCGGCGCCGACAACATGATCGGCGCCATCCCCGGCACCACGGTGCATTGGGGGCTCGCGGCCGGCATCGTCGCCTGCGTCCTCATCTGGATCCTGCTCAACCGCACCACCTTCGGCTTTGCCGCCCGCATCACCGGCGGCAACGTCCGCGCCGCCAAGGCGCAGGGCCTGCCGGTGGGCAAGCTGGTGCTGGTTTCCACCGCCATCGCCGGGGCCTGCGCCGGTCTTGCCGGCTTCTTCGAGGTGGCCGCGATCCAGGGCAAGGCCAATGCCTCGTTGCTGGCCGGTTACGGCTTCACCGGCATCCTGGTCTCCTTCCTCGCCCGCCACAATCCGCTCGCCATTGTGCCGGTCGCCATCTTCCTCGGCGCCATCAACTCCTCCGGCGGGTTGATCCAGCGCCGGCTCGACCTGCCGGATGCCACCGTCCTCGTGCTGCAGGGGCTGATGTTCGTCGTGCTCCTCATCTCCGACACCTTCTACGGCCGCTTTGCCGTCTTCAAGTCGAAGGGAGCCTGATCCATGGAGGATACCGGTCTCGTCACCGTGCTGCTCGCCATGCTGGCCGGCGCCATCCGCGTGTCCACGCCCTTCATGTTCGTGGCGCTCGGCGAATGCCTCACCGAGAAATCCGGCCGCATCAACCTCGGCCTCGAGGGCACCCTGGTCTTTGGCGCCATGGCCGCCTATGCCACCTCCTTCCTCACCGGCAGCCCCTGGCTCGGCGTCATCGTCGCCGGCCTTTCGGGCTCGCTGTTCGGCGCGTTGCACGGCGCCATCTGCCGCCTGAAGGGCGTCAACGACATCGCCATTGGCATCGCCATGATGCTGTTCGGCACCGGTCTCGCCTTCTTCTTCGGCAAGGCCTACATCCAGCCGGTCGCGCCGCATCTGCCGTCCATCGCACTCGGCTTCTGGACCGACAATCCCAATCTCGCCAAGGCGCTGGAGATCAACCCTCTGTTCCTCATCGGCATCGCGCTTGCGGTGTTGCTGTGGTGGGCGCTCGCCAACACGCGCATGGGCCTCATCCTGCGCACCACCGGCGACAGCGCGCCCGCCGCGCTCGCGCTCGGCATCAATGTCGATCTGGTGCGCTTCCTCGCCACGGCCTTCGGCGGCTTCCTCGCCGGCATCGGCGGCGCTTTCCTGTCGCTCTACTATCCCGGCTCCTGGACCGAGGGCCTCTCCTCCGGCCAGGGCCTGATGGCGGTTGCTCTCGTCATCTTCTCGCGCTGGAACCCGTTGGCCTGCGTCGGCGCGGCGCTGCTGTTCGGCGCCGCCGGCGCCCTCGGTCCGGCACTGCAATCCATCGGCATCTCGCGCGGCTATCACTTCTTCAACGCCGCGCCCTATCTGCTCACCCTCATCATCATGATCCTCACCACCTCGCCGACGCGCAGCCTGAAGGGCGCGCCGGGCGAACTGTCGATTACCAAGTGACGCCTTCCATCCACATTCAACGCTGACTGCAGGGAGTGATATCATGCACGGACTTGAAGCACTGATCGGCTGGCTGATCCGCCCGCGGAGCGATGAGGACGAAGCCGGCGCCACGCCGCCTCGGACCGACGCCGATCGTATGCCGAGCGACCCCGACGGCCGCGCCGTCGAGACCGTCATCATCCCGCTCGCCTATCCCCTGTCGCGCTGCCACATCTTCGGGGTCTGTCCATGAGCCTGACCAGTCCGGCGACGCTGGACGAGCGGGTGGGGGCCGTCCGCCTGCCCGCCGGTCGCACCATCGCCTCCACGCCCTACGCCTGGCCCTTCGACGGCGATCTGCGGCCCGACAACACCGCCCTCATCGTCATCGACATGCAGATCGACTTCTGCGGCCCCGGCGGCTATGTCGACTGCATGGGCTACGATATCTCGCTCACCCGCGCGCCCATCGAACCCATCGCCCGCCTGATGGCCGCCATGCGCGCCGGCGGCTACAGCATCATTCACACCCGCGAGGGGCATCGTCCCGATCTCTCCGATCTGCCCGCCAACAAGCGCTGGCGTTCTCAGGCCATCGGCGCCGGCATCGGTGATCAGGGGCCGCAGGGCCGCATCCTCGTGCGCGGCGAGCCGGGCTGGGAGATCATCCCAGAACTCGCCCCGCTGCCGGGCGAAACCATCATCGACAAGCCGGGCAAGGGCTCCTTCTGCGCCACCGATCTTGAAATGATCCTGCGCCTCAAGGGCATCCGCAACATCGTGCTTACCGGCATCACCACCGACGTCTGCGTCCACACCACCATGCGCGAAGCCAACGACCGCGGCTTCGAATGCCTGCTGGTGGAGGACTGCTGCGGCGCCACCAAATACGCCAACCACCTTGCCGCCATCGACATGGTCAAGATGCAGGGCGGCGTCTTCGGCGCCGTCGCCCCGTCGTCTGCACTGATCGAGGTGATCTGATGCAAGTGCGGCAGGCCTTCGTGCACCGTCTGCCCTGTGCGGCGCCCGACGACATGTCGGCGCTGCACCGCGCGCTGACCGATGCCACGATTGACCCTGCCGGCGTCGTCGCCGTCCTCGGCAAGACCGAGGGCAACGGCTGCGTCAACGATTTCACCCGCGCCTTTGCCGTGCGCGCCATTCGCGACACGCTCGCTGCCTTCCTGCCCGCTGGCGCCGTCGATGCCGTCTCCACCGTCATGTCCGGCGGCACCGAGGGCGGCCTGTCGCCCCACCTGCTGGTGCTGGAACGCCGCCCGACCGACAGGGTGCCGGACCAGCCGTCTCTGGCCATCGGTTCGGTTCACACAGCTGATCTGCCGTTCCACGCGCTCGGTAGGCGCGATCAGGTTCGCATGGTCGCCGACGGCGTCCGCGCCGCCATGGCCGACGCCGGCATCGTCGATCCGGCCGACGTGCATTTCGTCCAGATCAAGTGCCCGCTCCTCACCGCCGCGCGCATTGCCGAAGCCGAGGCCGCCAGCCAGTCCACAGCGACGCGCGACACCCTGAAGTCCATGGGCCTTTCCCGCGGCGCTTCCGCCCTCGGCGTTGCCGTTGCCCTCGGCGAGGTGGCCCTGGACGCCATCACCGACGCCGATATCGGCCGGAACTTTGCCCTCAGTTCCAGCCGCGCCAGCACGTCCGGCGGCGTCGAGCTCCTCAACCACGAAATCGTCGTCATCGGCATGAGCGCACTCTGGAGCGGCGATCTCGCCGTCGATCATGCCGTGATGGCTGACTCCATCGACATCCTGCCCGTGCGCGATTGCCTGCGCCGCCTCGGCTTTGCCGCCGATGGCCAGCTGACGGTCGCCGAGCAGACCCGCCTCGTTGCCCTTCTGGCAAAGGCCGAGGCTGGTACTTCCGGCAGCTTGCGCGGTCGTCGCCACACCATGCTGGACGACAGCGACATTTCCTCCACCCGCCACGCTCGCGCTTTCGTGGCCGGCGTCCTGTCGTCCCTGGTCGGACACGCCGAGATCTTCGTCTCCGGCGGCGCCGAACACCAGGGACCGGACGGCGGCGGCCCCGTTGCCATCATCGCCTCGAGATCCGGAGCCTGCCCATGACGGCCCTTGCCAGTCCCGCCCCGCGCGCCATCGGCCTTGAAACCGTCGGCATGACCAAGATCTTCGGCCCGCTCACTGCCCTCGACGATGTGTCGGTCAAGGTCGCGCCGGGTTCGTTCCACGCGCTGCTCGGCGAAAACGGCGCCGGCAAGTCCACGCTGGTCAAGTGCATCATGGGCTTCTACCAGCCCACCCGCGGCGCGGTGATGGTCGACGGGCGCGAGGTGCAGATCCCCAATCCCAAGGCGGCGCGCGATCTCGGCATCGGCATGGTCTACCAGCACTTCACCCTGGTACCCTCGCTCACCGCCACCGAAAACCTGGTCATCGCCCGCGCCGACGTCCCCTCGGTCATCGACTGGAAGAAGGAACGCGCCCGCCTCGACGAGCTGTTCGACCGCATGCCCTTCCGCGTGCCCCTCGATGTCCCCGTGTCCGCTCTGGCCGCCGGCGAGAAGCAGAAGCTGGAAATCCTCAAGCAGCTCTACCTCGACCAGCGTTTCCTCATCCTCGACGAGCCCACCTCTGTCCTCACCCCGCAGGAGGCCGACGAGATCCTCGGCCTCCTGCGCGGCATGACCGAGCGGGGCGACCTCACCATCCTCATGATCTCGCACAAGTTCCGCGAGGTCACCCAGTTTGCCGACGACGTCACGGTTCTGCGCAAGGGCGCCTTCGTCGGCTCGGCCCCCGCCAAATCGCTCACCGTCGGCGAGATGAGCCGCATGATGATCGGCGACATGAAGCTGCGCGAGCGCGCCGCCCGCCAGTCCTTCGAGGACAAGCCCGTGGTGCTGGAACTGGCCGGCGTCTTCGCCGATGACGACGAAGGCCTGAAGGCCGTCGAGGCGGTCAGCCTGAAGGTGCGCTCCGGCGAGATCGTCGGCATCGCCGGCGTCTCCGGCAACGGCCAGTCCGAGCTGATCGAGACCCTGTCCGGCCAGCGCCCGCTCGCCGACGGCCGCTTCTTCGTCAAGGGTGAGCCCTATGAGCCCGAGCGTGGCAAGATGGCCCGCTTCAAGGTCTTCGGCTTCCAGGAGGAGCCGCTGCGCAACGCCGCCGTCCCCCGCATGTCGGTCGCCGAGAACCTCGCCTTCCGCACCTTCGACCAGCCGCCCATCGCCAAGGGCTGGGGCTGGCTGTCGCCCGGTCCCATGCGGGCGAGGGCGCGCGAACTCATCGCCTCCTACCGCGTCAAGACCCCCGGTCCCGACGAACCGATCCAGAACCTCTCCGGCGGCAATGTCCAGCGCGCCATCCTCGCCCGCGAACTCTCCAGCGAGGTCGACGTGCTCGTCGTCGCCAATCCTTGCTTCGGTCTCGACTTCGCCTCCATCGCCGAGATCCGCGGCCAGATCATGGACCAGCGCAACCGGGGCGCCGCCGTCCTTCTTGTCTCCGAGGACCTCGACGAGATCCTCGAACTCTCCGACCGCATCGCGGTGATGAGCGAGGGCAAGATAACCTACGTCGCCAACGCCGCCGAGACCGACCGCACCACCATCGGCCAGTATATGGCCGGCCATCACTGAGGCTGCGACCGCCATGGCACGCTCTCGGAGCTTTTCACTAGGCCTAAACCGGAAACTCCGCGCTTCTCGCGGTTTCGTCGGCGGAGCCTTCTTCGTCTTGCCGCGCCAGGTGACATATCCGTGTCATGCACCCTGGGAGGATGTGACAATGCCCCCGGCCTTCTGCACGCAACCTGCGACATTTTGGGAATGACCGTGATGTTCACCGTTAAGGCCGCCCCCTTCGACTATTCCTTCCCGCCCGACAAGGTCGCCCTCATCGTCATCGACATGCAGCGCGACTTCGTCGAGCCCGGCGGCTTTGGCGAAACGCTTGGCAACGACGTGTCGCTTCTCACCCCGGTCATTCCCGTTGTAGCTGACCTTATCGCCTTGTTCCGGAAGAACAATTGGCCCGTGATCCACACGCGCGAAAACCACGCGCCTGACCTCTCCGACTGTCCGCCCGCCAAGCGTGACCGTGGCAATCCGGCGCTGCGCATCGGCGACGACGGCCCCATGGGGAGAATACTGATCCGTGGCGAACCGGGTGCCGACATCATCGACGCCCTCAAGCCGCTACCCGGTGAATATGTTGTGGACAAACCGGGGAAAGGCGCCTTCTACGCAACCGACTTATCCAGCATCCTCAAGGACTTGGACGTCACCCACCTCGTTTTTGCCGGCGTCACCACAGAAGTCTGTGTACAAACCACCATGCGGGAAGCCAACGATCGTGGCTTCACCAACTTGCTCATTGCAGATGCCACCGGAAGCTATTTTCCTGCCTTCAAGGAAGCTACCATCGCCATGATCGCCGCCCAGGGCGCCATCGTCGGTTGGGTGGCGCCGCTATCCGCGCTTGCGGAAGCCGTTTCGGGAGGGAAATCAGATGGTTGAGCGGAAGTTCGACGCGGCCGCCCATGTGGATCACATGGCTCCGGTGGTGGGAATCGAGATTGTCCCCGAGTGGCGCAACGGTGTTATTGTCAACCTTGAGACCGCCGCGCGCATGGCCGAACTGGTGCTGAACTTCCCGCTCGACGACCATGTGGAAATCGCCAACGTCTTCGAGGCCGGCAAATGACGCTCGATCCCATCAACGGAACGGCGTCCGAGATTGCCGATCTCGTCAACTCGCGCCAGATCACCGCGCGCGACATCGTCCGCCGCTCGCTCGATCGCATCTCCGCCATCGACGAGGCGGTCAACGCCTTCACCGACGTCACCGCCGATCGTGCCCTGGCCGAGGCCGACAAGGTGGACGCGCGCATTGCCGCCGGCGAGCAGCTGGCCCTGGCCGGCGTGCCCTACGGTGTCAAGAACCTATTTGATATCAATGGATTGTCGACTCGCGCCGGCTCGAAGATCAATCGCGATCATCCCCCCGCCACGGCCGACTCCCCCCTGATCACCCGCCTCTCCGAAGCCGGCGCCGTCTGCCTCGGTGCCCTCAACATGGGCGAATATGCCTATGACTTCACGGGTCGCAACGCCCATGATGGCGACGCCAAGAATCCCCATGATCTCAAGAGGATGACCGGTGGTTCCTCATCCGGTTCGGGAGCTGCCGTCGCCGCCGGTCTGGTCGCCCTGTCGCTTGGTTCGGACACCAACGGCTCGATCCGCGTTCCCTCGTCCTTCTGCGGCATCTTCGGCCTCAAACCCACCTATGGCCGTCTCAGTCGCTCCCATAGCTTCCCCTTCACCTGGAGCCTTGACCACCTCGGGCCTTTCGCCCGTTCCGTCAAGGACTTGAGCCTCGCCTTCGACGTGTTGCAAGGCCCGGACGCCTCAGATCCGCATCTCGCCTCCCGCCCGCCCGTCTATGCCTCCGAGGAGCTCGACTTCCTGCCGCGCGACCTCCGCGTCGCCCGCGCCGGCGGCTACTTCTGCAACCCCGGCTTCCCGCTGGCCAACAAGGCCGTGGATGTGGTTGCCGAAGCGCTGATCGGTTCGGGCGGCATCACCGTCAAGGGCGGCCATCTCATTGACGACATTGAGATTCCTGAGGCCGAACGCGCTCGCGCGGCCGCCTATCTCATCACCAACGCCGAGTCGTCCACGCTGCATCTTCAGCGCCTGCAGACCCGCGCCGCCGATTTCGACCCGGAAACGCGCGACCGCTTCCTCGCCGGTACCCTGCTGCCCGCCGGCTGGGTGATCGCCGCCCAGCGCTTCCGCTCCTGGTATCGTGCCGCCGTCAATCGCCTGTTCGAGGAGGTCGACGTGATCCTCGCGCCGGCGACGCCATTCCCGGCGCTTTACCGCGACCAGCTCACCATGTCCTTGAACGGACAGGAGGTTCCGGCGCGGCCCAACATCGGCCTGTTCACCCAGCCCATCTCCTTTGCCGGCCTGCCGGTCGCCGCCGTTCCCGTCTGGCTGGAGGGCGAGCGCATGCCGATCGCCGTTCAGGTGATCGCCGCGCCCTGGCGCGAGGATATCGCCCTCAAGGTGGCTCGCCGCCTCGAGTTGCTCGGCACCGCCAAGGCGCCCATCGCCATGATCACGGGGGACTGACACCGATGGCCGATAGCCCGCGCTGGACTGGACGCAACAACACCAAGGATGATCTCAGGGCGGAAATCTGGGAAAAACTGGTCGAGACCGGTGTCAATGTCGGCCCGGTCGCCGGTCGCATTCCCAATTTCGCCGGTGCCGATCTCGCCGCCCTGCACCTGTCGAGGGCGCCCGAATGGGCCGCCGCCCACATCGTCAAATGCAATCCGGACGCCGGACAAATCCCCGTCCGCCTCAGGGCGTTGTATGATGGCAAGGTGGTCTATGCGCCGGTTCCCGAGCTGACCAAGGGCTTTCCCTTTGTCCGTCTCGATCCGGCCAGACTGCGGGCTGACGGCATCCAGTTCGAGCTGGCCGCCACCAGTCAGGGCTTCCTCGCCCATGGCGAGCCGCTCGAGTTCTTTGACATGTCGCCCATCGATTTCGTCGTCGTCGGCTCCGTTGCCGTCACGCGCGCCGGCGGACGCACCGGCAAGGGGGGAGGCTTCGCCGATCTCGAACTCGGCATCTTCCGCGAACTTGGCCTCGTCGACGAAAAGACCCCGATCGCCACCACGGTGCATTCCGTGCAGCTGGTCGACGCTGATCGCCTGCCCATGCAAGCCCATGATTCCGCGCTGCATTATGTGGCGACCGAGCAGGGGCTCACTGTCACCGGCACCCGCCACGTCCAGCCCAGGGGCGTCTATTGGGATGCCGTCCAGCCGGACCAATACCGCGACATACCCTTCCTCACGGATCTTCGCTCCCGCATCGAGACGCGCTCATGATTTCTCCTGAAGACATCGATCTGCCCGAGGTGAAGGCCGAGCTCGAAGCCGTGTTCGCCGAATATGAAGCCGCTCTCGTCTCCAACGATGTTGTCGCACTCGATCGCTTGTTCCTTGTGGCACCGTCGACGATCCGCTACGGTATCGGGGAAAATCTCTATGGATACGACGAAGTTGCCGCGTTTCGCGCTGCCCGCTCGCCGGCAGGGCTGGCCCGCACCATCGACCGCACGGTGATCACCACCTACGGCCGGGATTTTGGCGTTGCAGCCACGCTGTTCCGGCGCGACAGCGCCCCTGGACGGGTCGGGCGGCAGATGCAGACGTGGGTGAGAACGTCCGACGGCTGGCGTGTCGCTGCGGCGCATGTGAGCGTGATCGACGAGTCGAAGTAACTTCCGCAGGCCGGAGTGCCGGCGTCCTGGCACGTTGGCCCAAAGATCGAGGGTGTGATGAAGTCGGCGGTGCGCAGCAAGGTAAAGTCCAGGCGGATCAGCATCTCGGCTCCCCGGCCCGACGGCCGGACGCGCACCGAGGGCTTGCGGCATGACCTTGCCGACGCCATCGTCAGCGGCGAGTTTGAGCCGGGCACCGCGCTGGATGAAGTGCGCCTTGCTTCCCGCTTCGGTGTGTCGCGCACCCCCGTTCGCGAAGCCTTGCGCCAGCTCAGCGCCAGCGGCCTCGTCGAGATCCGGCCCCACCGCGGCGCCATCGTCGCCAAGCTCGATGAGCGGCAGTTGCACGACATGTTCGTCACCATGGCCGAGCTTGAGGCCGCCTGCGCGGGTCTTGCGGCCCAGAACATGACGACACCGGAACGGCGGCAGCTTGAAGCCATCCACGATGAGCTGCGCGAGCTGGTCCGGATCGGTGAGCCTGAGAGCTACAATGTCGTCAACGAGTCGTTCCATTCGGCCATCTATGTCGGCGCGCACAATAGCTATCTATTTGAAATAACACAGCAAACACGAACGCGCATCCAACCTTTCCGCCGTGCGCAATTTCGCACCATCGGGCGTCTTCAGCGCTCCTTCGAAGAGCATGACCATGTGGTCGCGGCCATCCTGCGCGGCGATCGGGAGGCCGCCTATCTGGCCATGCGTCAGCATCTCATCTCCGTCGAGGAAGCCTACGACGCCTACGCCGAGGCACACTGACCGGCAGTTCCTGCTGCGGCAGGGGCGTGGACATCAACCGTTTTCGGTTGCGGCAGAGCGATCCTGCGGATAGGTACAAGGCCATAATCGCCTGACCCAGATCCTGGAGATTTCCATGTCCAACATCACCCGCATCGGCACCGGCAAGCGCATGAGCGACGCCGTCGTCTACAACAAGACCGTCTATCTCGCCGGCCAGGTCGGCAAGCCCGAGGGCGACGTCAAGAGCCAGGCCGCCTTCGCGCTGGCCGAGGTCGATCGCCTGCTGGCCGCCGCCGGCACCGACAAGACCCATATCCTGCAGACCATCATCTGGCTGGCCGACATCAATGATTTCGCCGCCATGAACGAGGTTTGGGAGTCCTGGGTCGTTCCCGGCCACACGCCTGCCCGCGCCACCGGCGAAGCCAAGCTGGCGGCCCCCGAGTACAAGGTCGAGTTCATCGTCACGGCCGCCCTGCCGGAATGAGAACTGGCTGATTGCAAATGAAAACGGCCCCGCGGAGATCATCCGTCCGGGGCCGTTTTCATGTCTGGTCGGTCGATCAGGCTGCCGCGAGTACCACGCGGTTCCGGCCCTCGTTCTTGGCGCGGTAGAGGGCGGTGTCGGCGCGCTTGAGCAGCGCTTCCACGCTGTCCCCGGACTCGTTGAGGCGTGACAGACCGATGGAAATCGTCACATCCACGAACTGCGATCCGCCAGCGATTGCAAAGGGTTCGCGGGCGATCTTCTGGCGCAGGCGCTCGGCCACCAGCGACGCCAGGTCATAGTCGGTATCCGGCATCACCACCACGAACTCCTCACCGCCATAGCGGCAGGCCAGGTCGATGCCGCGCAGGTTCTTGCGAATGCGAGCCGCGAACTCCCTCAGAATGTCGTCGCCGGCGTCGTGGCCGTGGGTGTCGTTGATGCGCTTGAAATGATCGATGTCGATGATCAGCAGCGACAGGTCGGCCCGCCGCTCTTGTGACTGCGCCACCACGGCCTTCAAGTGACCGTCGAGATACCGCCTGTTGTAAAGGTTGGTCAGACTGTCGGTGATCGCCATTTCCATGCTGCTGAGCACGTTGTCACGCAGTCGGTCGGTGTAGCGCTTGCGGCGGATCTGCGTCCTTGCGCGCGCCAGCAGTTCCTGCTTGTCGATCGGACGGATCAGATAGTCATTGACGCCGAGATCCAGACCGCGCTGCAGGCGCACGGTGTCTTCCATCTCGGTGATCAGCAGGATCGGCAGCATGCGCGTCCGCTCCAGTGACCGGATCTGCGAACACAAGCGCAGGGCATCGTGATCGGCCAGCGTGATGTTGACGATCAGCAGGTCGTAGGGATTCTCCGCCGCCCGGAACAGGGCCTCCTGCGGATTGGTTTCCACCTCGACTTCGCTCTCGCTCGCCAGCACCGTGGACAGACGCTCATAGGACGAACGGCGGTCGTCGACGATCAGGATACGGCTGGGATTGCCGCGCGTCAGATCGTCATAAGTCAGCGCCTTGTCCATGCCGATGTTGCCCTGATTGGCGCGTAGCGTCAGCTCATCGGTCAACAGCTTCAAGCGCACCAGGCTCTTCACGCGCGTGATCAGCTGCACGTCGGAAACGGGCTTTGTCAGGAAGTCATCGGCACCGGCTTCGAGGCCGTTCACGCGATCGGCGACCTGGTCGAGCGCGGTGACCATGATCACCGGCACGTGCGTGGTCTTGGGATTGGCACGGATGCGGCGGCAGACTTCAAAGCCGTCCATTCCTGGCATCATCACGTCCAGGAGGACGATGTCGAAGGGGGAGTGCTCCAGCATGTCGAGCGCTTCGGCGCCGGACGTGGCCGTGTGCACGTCAAAATATTCGGCCGTCAGTCTCGCCTCGAGGAGGCGTACGTTGGCTGCAATGTCATCGACCACAAGAATACGCGCAGTCATTGTACGAAGCCCGGCTATGAAGGTTCAGACGTCAAAGTCCTTGGCTGGTCCACGATTTGCTGCGCTATGCAACGCACTGCAGGCGGACATCCTTGGATACATTCAATGGTAGCGATGTAGCAACCTTACTCGCCAGCATAGGCGCGAACAGTTTCCACAAACTTTGCGACCGAGATAGGTTTTGAAATATAGGCCTCGCAACCACCCTGACGGATGCGCTCTTCATCGCCCTTCATGGCAAAGGCCGTCACCGCGACCACCGGGATCGAGCGGAGATCGTCGTCTTCCTTCAGCCACTTGGTGACTTCGAGACCGGAGACCTCAGGCAGCTGGATGTCCATCAGGATCAGGTCCGGCTTGTGGGTCCGAGCAAGATCGAGCGCCTCGATGCCGTTGCGGGTCTGGACGGTACGATAGCCGTGCGCCTCCAGCAGGTCGTGGAAGAGCTTCATGTTCAGTTCGTTGTCTTCGACGATGAGAACTGTCTTCGCCATACCGCTCACTTCCAGCTTCCGCCACTTGGTACTCGGAACACTCCGATCGACACTTTCTCTCGGAGTATTACGATCTCAGACACCTCACCGTTCCAGGGCCAAGCGGCCAAGGGATAACTTTCGGCTACGCGTCTACGCAAAACGGGGCGCGCTTTCTTCAATGGTTTTCAGAATATCAATATAGGATAGATTCCTTTAGCAATCACAAACAGGCTGCAACCATGATCCGAGATTCCAGGCTCAACGCCGAAAATGCCGAGAAAATCGCCATTCAGGGCCTCGCATTCCTGGCCGGAGACCCGGAATCACTCGGTCGTTTCCTGTCTTTGACCGGCATCGGACCGTCGGAGCTGCGCAAGGCGGCCAGCGAGCCGGGGTTTCTCGCCGGTGTGCTCGAGTTTTTCATGGCTGACGAGTCGCTGCTGCTAGCCTTTGCCGAGGCGGCTGCAATCCGCCCGACCATGATTGCCGCCGCCCGCTATGTGCTCGATGGCGATCATGAATGACTGCTGACTTCTACAGTCAGTAGACGTCAGCAATAAGGCGGGCAGGGGAGGTGTCCGATCATGACCGCGGGGGCATTTTGTCGGGACTGTCTGGCCGTGCAGGTCGATCCGGTGCGCCGTCGCTGCAGCACCTGCGGCAGTCCGCGCCTCCTGCGCCATCCCGACCAGCACGCTCTCACCATCGCCCATATCGATTGCGACGCCTTCTATGCGTCGGTCGAAAAGCGCGATGATCCTTCGCTGGCCGACCGGGCGGTGATCATCGGTGGTGGCAAGCGCGGTGTCGTCTCGACAGCCTGCTACATCGCCCGGCTGAGCGGCGTCCGCTCGGCCATGCCTATGTTCAAGGCGCTCGAACTCTGCCCCGAGGCGGTCGTCATTCGGCCGAACATGGAGAAATACGTCAAGGTCGGCCGGCAGGTCCGCGAGCGCATGCTGGCGCTGACCCCGCTGGTCGAGCCCCTGTCCATCGACGAGGCCTTCCTCGATCTCTCCGGCACCGAGCAGCTCCACCACGGCTCGCCGGCCCTGACGCTCGCCCGCTTTGCCATGGAGGTCGAGCGCGACCTCGGCATCACCGTCTCGGTCGGCCTTGCCCCCAACAAGTTCCTCGCCAAGATCGCCTCCGATCTCGACAAGCCGCGCGGCTTCTCGGTAATCGGTCCCGGTGAGGCCAAGGCCTTCTTGGCGCCGCGCCCGGTCACCACCATCTGGGGCGTCGGTAAGGCCTTTGCCGAGCGTCTCGCGGCCGATGGCATCCGCACCGTCGGCACCTTGCAGGAGACGGAGCCCGAGATCCTGATCCGCCGCTACGGCGCCATGGGCATCCGTCTTGCCAAACTTTGTCAGGGGGAGGACGACCGCCGCGTCGACCCGCACGGCAAGCGCAAGAGCTTCGGGGCCGAGACCACGTTCTTCGAGGATCTCGCCGATCTGCCAAGCCTGCGGCCGATCCTGCGCCGCCTTTCCGAAAAGGTCTCCGATCACCTCAAGAAGGCCGACAAGGCCGGTCAGACCGTCACGCTGAAGCTCAAGACCCACGATTTCAAGCTGTCCACCCGCGCCCGCCGTCTCGCTGATCCCACCCAGCTGGCCGACCGCATCTTCCAGGCCGCCGACGACCTGCTGGCCAAGGAGGCGCACGGTCTCAAATACCGGCTGATCGGCGTCACCGTCAGCGATCTGGGCGATCCCAAGCAGGCCGACCCCACCGATCTCATCGACATCACGTCGACCCGCAAGGCCGCCGCCGAGCGCGCCATGGACGCCATCCGCGCCAAGTTCGGCGCCAAATCCGTTGAAACCGGCCTGGTCTTCGACGATCGGGCCCGGCGGGATCGCAACAAGACCTGAGCCTCAGCTCGAGGCCCCGCGCTTCAGATCGCCCGCGATCCCCAGCTTCGCCCCATCCAGCCGCTCGCGGTAGACCTGGATGTTCTCCATCACCCGCTGCACATAGTTGCGCGTCTCGCCGAAGGGGATGCTCTCCACCCAGTCCACCGGGTCGACGCGCGGATCGCGCGGATCACCGAAGCGCTGTATCCACTCGCGCACCTTGTTCTTGCCGGCATTATAGGCGGCAAAGGTGAGGATATACGAGCCGCCGAACTCGTCGGTCAGCTCCTTGAGATGCGCCGAGCCCAGCACCGCATTGTAGCCGGGATCGGACGTCAGCTTGTCCTGCACGAATTTCACCCCGAGGCTGCGCGCCGTTGCCGCCGCCGTCGACGGGATCATCTGCAGCAGCCCGAGCGCCCCGGCCGCGCTGCGCGCCTTCGGGTTGAAACCGCTTTCCTGCCGCGCGATGGCATAGACCACCGCAGGCTCGACCACCGTCTGCTTGCGCGCCGCTTCCGGAATGGCGTCGAGCGGGAAGGCCAGGCGTTCCACGCCGAGATTGCGGTCGGCCGCCAGCTTGCCCACCTGGAGCGCCAGATTGTAATTGCCGCGGCTTGCCGCGAAATCCGCCAGCAGCGCCACCTGTCCGCCCGAGGGCAGCTGCTTGGCAAGCTCGGGATAGAGCAGGGCCGCGTCGCTTTCGTGGCCGGCCTGCAACAGCAGCACCAGGATGCGTGCAAGATCGTTTTGAGCGAAGGCCTGCCGGTCGGCCTCCGTCGGCTTGGGCACCGGCGGCAGTCCGAGCGACTGCGCCCCCAGCTTCACCCGCGCCAACTGGCCGTAATAGGTGAACTCGTCCGTCGCCGCCGTCTGATAGGCCTGCCGCGCATCATCGACGCGTCCCGCCTGCTCATAGGTGCGCCCGATCCAGTAGGCCGCGCGCGCCCGGCTGATCGGCTTGCCCGAGACCGTCTCCAACGCTTTGAACTGCTTCAACGCCGTCGCCGGATCGTTGAGGAAGCGCAGCGCGTACCAGCCCGCATGGAAGTGCGATTCCTGCTGTGCTTCGGAGTCGCCGCCCACCTGCGAAGCCGCCACCTTGTAGGCGAGCCGGGCGTTGCCCTTTTCCATCAGGTCGCGCGATACGATGCGTCGCTCCACCCACCAGGCATCGGCATGCGCCTCGGTCTTCTTGCCCTCGATGGAGAGAATGGCCTTGGCCGCTTCCGCCGGCCGGTCGTTGCGCCGGTGCCATTCGGCCACGGTGAAGGTGTAGATCGGATCGGCGCGCATGGATTTAGGCACCGCGTCCAGCAATTTCTGCACATTGCCCGCGCCGCGAAGCACCGCCGTCCGCGCCGCCGCCATGGCCGCGTGGCCTTCCGGCAGGAAGCGGGACAGCGAGTTGGCCTGCGTCACCCGGTCGGCATACATCAGCATGTCGTAACGCGCCTTGTGCTGCTCGCGCGTCAGGATCGGCCCGAACTCCTTGAGAATGGACGCATCCTGCTGCGGTGACAGCGTCTCAGTGCTCCACCACTTGCCGAGCAGCGCGCTCGCCGACTTGGTCTCGCCCACGGCGATCTTGGCGCGCACCAGCGACAGGATGCCGTCGTCGGAAATGGGGTCGGAACCGGCATAGGCCGCAACAATCTGCTGCGGCTTCAGTTGCATGTCCGCCATCGCCTGCTCGGCGCGACGACGCATCAGCTCCACCGACGGCCATGTGGGCCGCCGCCGGGCGAAATCGGTGATCTGCTGCGGCTGCAGCCCGTCGATGCCGCGCCGGATCGCCATCCAGGTGACCACGTCGCGCTCGAACTGCGGCAGACCGGACGCCATGCCGAGCGCGCCGTTCAGATCCTTGGAATCCAGCGCATCCAGCGCCCCCTTGAGCTTCGCCACCGTGGCATCGGAGACATTCGGCAGCGCACCTGTGGTCAGCGCAGCTGCCGCGTCGACCACCAGCCCCGTGCCCGGCGGAGGCGGCAGCACCCCCGGCGCAGCCATCACCGGGCTCGCCAGCAATGTGCCGATGAGCAACAGGGTGGTCAAACGCGGACGGCGAGGGGTGCCTTGCATGGGTCCTCCAGATGCCTGTGCCAGATCGACTGACCGATTTTTGCCCCATCGCGATAACGCGTAGCGGGCTTGCCTCAATCAATCCAAAATTAACTGCAATATGCGCCGGCGAGGTTGATGAAAGCTTGATGCCGGCTTCTGAGCCTCAAAGCAGATCAATGTGGCATTTTTTCAGAATTGGACGAACGGGAGTTGTCCTCAAGGACCGCTCGCACTATTGTCCCGCCTCTGCGAGGCTGGCGCAATCAGATTTCATCCAGCACGTCTATACGAGGGATCATGTTCAAGGGGTCTATCACCGCGCTTGTCACGCCTTTCCGCGATGGCGCCGTCGACTTCAAGGCTTTCGAAGCCTTTGTCGATTGGCAGATTTCGGAAGGCACTCACGGTCTGGTTCCGGTCGGGACCACGGGCGAGAGCCCGACGCTGAGCCACGACGAGCACAAACGGGTGGTGGAAACCTGCATTCGTGTGACCAATGGCCGCGTGCCCGTCATCGCCGGTGCCGGCTCGAACAACACCGCCGAGGCCATCGACCTCGCCCTGTTCGCCGAGAAGGCCGGTGCCAACGCGCTTCTGGTCGTCACGCCCTATTACAACAAGCCGAACCAGGAAGGGCTGTACCAGCACTTCAAGGCGATCAACGACGCCGTCGGCCTGCCCATCTTCATCTACAACATCCCCGGTCGTTCGGTGATCGACATGTCGGTGGAGACGATGGCGCGGCTCAACGAGCTGAAGAATATCGTCGGCGTCAAGGATGCCACCGGCAAGGTCGAGCGCGTCAGCGCTCAGCGTCAGGCCATGGGCCCCGGCTTCATCCAGCTGTCGGGTGAAGACGGCACCGCTCTGGCGTTCATGGCCCATGGCGGTCATGGCTGCATCTCGGTCGCTTCCAACGTGGCGCCGCGCCTCTGCGCGGAGTTCCAGGAAGCCTGCATGCGCGGCGACTTTGCCACCGCTCTCGACTATCAGGATCGGCTGTTCCCGCTCCACACCGCGCTCTTCGTCGAGCCGAACCCGCAGCCGGCCAAATACGCGCTGTCGCTGCTCGGCAAGATGAACAACGAGCTGCGCCTGCCCCTGGTCCCGGCCTCCGCCGCGACCGAGGCCACCATGCGCAAGGCTCTGGAGCACGCTGGCCTGATCAATTGAGGCCGACTTGACCAAGCAAGCGAACCTGAACGGGCTCGCTTGCCATATGTGGAGATACCCCCCTCTCCAACTCTCCCCCTCAGGGGGGAGAGAGTAGGGCGTGGCTCCGCCAAGAACCTTGATAGGTTTGGTTTGATGGCTCCTCCGGCACTCTCTCCCCCCCTGAGGGAGAGAGTTGGAGAGGGGGGTAATCGGAGGCAAAGCCTTTTATAGGTTCGACCAGGATAGCAATGGTTTGGTGATGGCACAGAAGAAGAAAAAGACCGATCCCAATACCAAGGTGGTGGCCGACAACCGCTCCGCCCGCTTCCACTATGCGCTCGGCGAGAAGATTGAGGCCGGCATCATGCTGCAGGGCACCGAGGTCAAGAGCTTGCGTCAGGGGCGCACCAACCTCAGCGACGCCTATGTCGGCCCCTATGGCGACGAGATCTTCCTCTACAACGCCCATATCCCCGAATATCTGCAGGCCAACCGCTTCAATCACGAAATGCGCCGGCCGCGCAAACTGCTGCTGCAGCGCAAGCAGATCAACCGCCTGATCGCCTCCATCCAGCGCCATGGCATGACCATCGTGCCGCTCAAGCTCTATTTCAACGAGCGCGGCATGGCCAAATGCGAGATCTCCGTCGCCGAAGGCAAGAAGCTCCACGACAAGCGCGAGGCGTCCAAGGAGCGCGACTGGAACCGCGAGAAGGCCCGCATCATGAAGAACGCCAGCCGGGATTGAGGACAGGGCACCTCACGCGAGTCTCGGTTGGGTTTCATTTACGATAAGTTGCGATTGCCTTCTCCGTAGGTTGTATCTCCGGAGACTGCTTCCAATATCTTGTGTCTTGCGACCAAGAGGAATGCGGAGGGCAACGTGAAGCTTGCTGTCTTGATTGATGCGGAGAACATTTCCGCCTCGCTCGCAGATGATCTGTTCAAGAGTGTCGGCGAGCTGGGCGAAGCTCCCATTCGGCGTGCCTACGGCGACTTTTCCAGACCGGGTCTGAGTAACTGGGGTGTCGTTTGCGCCCAACATGCACTCCTGCCCATACAGCAATTTGCCAATGCTTCCGGCAAGAACGCGGCCGACATCGCCTTGGTGATCGACGCCATGGATCTGCTGCATGCGCAGACGGTTGAAGGCATTTGTCTTGTCACATCGGATAGTGATTTCACGCGGTTGGCCATGCGCATTCGGGAGGGCGGGCTAGCTGTGTTCGGCTTCGGCAGCCCCAAGACGCTGCCAGCCTTCCGCCATGCCTGTACCCGCCACTTTCCGTTGGAAGTCCTCAAGTGCCCAACGGAATCGGTGCTGAGCGCCGTCAAGGACACGGCCGATAAAGGCGTCAAACCGGCGCCTCAGACGACCGCACCCAAAAAGACGCCCAAAGCCAACAAGGTATGGGACGTGCATCCCACCAACTCCTTTGCCGCCTTGGCGATCAAGGCCATGTCCGAACTCGTCCATACCGAAGGCTGGATTGATCTTGCCGCCATTGGCTCGCGCCTCAGGATTGTCGATCCAAAGTTCGATTGTCGCGCTTTTGGGAGACCGAAGCTGTCGAGCTTGTTTCAAGCGTGCGAGGCCTTCGACGTTGATGCGCCCGCTTCTGGCCACATGCGCATCCGCCTCAAGCCGGTCTCTTTGCCCCCGCAATAACCACCCTCACGGGCTCTCCATCGGCAAGCTCTCTTGCACCCAGGCGTTCATGCCGCCCTTGACGTCGGCGAGTCCTGGCAGTCCCGCGTGCTCCAGCTGGTCCGTCAACATCCCCGAGCTATGGCCGGAGCGGCAGATGAAGGTCAGCTTCTTGCCGGGGTTGCTGTCGATGACCTGCTTGAGATCCGTGAGGAAGCTGGCGCTGGTCATGTCCAGCGGCGTGGCGCCGCGGGCAAGACCGGTGTCGGCCCATTCCTCGGGCGTGCGGATGTCGATCAGAACCGTCTGGCCGGCGCTCACCGCAGCATCAACGACGGCCGGATCGAGATGGTCGACAGCCAGGGCAGGCGTTGCGGCAAGCAGGAAGGCGGCGAGAAGGAGAGGGCGCATCTTGTGGGTCCATTTCAATGTTCTGACCATCCTTGGACCGCGACTCTACCGCCGGCAACCCCATCCAAAGGCTAGATCAGGCCGCCGTCTCCACCGTCAGATGCACGATCTCGTGCACCGGTTTCAGCCGTCCGCGCGCCGTCGCGCCGTCGATGCCTGAGACGGAAACGATTGCCGCATGCGCGCCAGGCCCGACGCGCCACAGGTGCAGGTCGGAAATGGCAGCGTCTCCCGGCCCTTCGATCACCTCGCGGATTTCCGCCTCGATGTGATCGTCCGTCATGTCCAGAAGGACGCCGGCCGTGTCGCGTAACAGGCTGTAGGCCCAACTCAGGATCACTACTGCACCGACAATCCCCATCAGCGGATCGAGCCAGACCCAGCCGCTGTACTTGCCGCCGACCAGCGCCGCGATCGCCAGCACCGACGTCAGGGCATCCGCGAGAACATGCAGATAGGCCGAGCGCAGGTTGTTGTCGTGATGGTGCCCGTGGCCGTGGTGATGGTCGTGCCCATGGGGGTGATCGTGAGCGTGTTCATGCCCATGGTGGTGACCATGGGTCCCATGCGCATGCCCGCCTCCCAGCATGGCAGCGCTCAGAAGGTTGACGATCAGCCCGACAACCGCCACCACCGTCGCCTGCGTGAACGCCACCGGCTGCGGTGCCATCAGACGCAAGGCCGAATCGAAGGCAATCACCAGCGCCACGGCCGCCAGCAACAGCGCTGAGGCAAAGCCCGCCAGATCGCCTGCCTTGCCCGTGCCGAAGGTAAAGCGGCGATCCTGGGCATGCCGGCGCGCGAACACATAGGCCCCCGCCGCGATCGCCAGAGCGCCGGCATGGGTGGCCATGTGGATTCCGTCGGCCAGAAGCGCCATGGAGTTGAACCACAGTCCGGCAATGATCTCGCCCACCATCATCACCGCGGTCAATGCCACCACGGACAGGGTGCGGCGCGTGTTGGCGTCATGGCTTTGGCCGAGGAACACATGGGCGTGTGGCACGCCGGCAGCTGAGGGCAGGGCGGTCATCTGAGGTCACTTTCCGTAGCGTCGGATGGCTTCGATCAACTCGTCGGCACCTTTGGCGCGCGCGGCGTCGTCGAGCCCCGGATGGGCCACATGCTCGCGCACATGCCCCTCTATGAGTTCGTCCATCAGCCCGAGGATGGCCCCGCGCGCGCCGGCCACCTGATGCAGCACCGTCGTGCAGTCGACTTCCTCGTCGAGCGCCTTCTCGATGGCCGCCATCTGACCGGCAATGCGCCGGACGCGGGCGATGAGCTGTTGCTTGTTGTGAACCGTATGCATGATAGGATACCCCCCTATCCTATATTTACGGAGTCTGCAACGCTTCCGTTGTCGCTCACCTGGTCGGGGCTTGGCTCCAGCCTTGTCTCGGTCGGCAAACTCCTGTTCACTGCAGGGCTCAGGAGATCCACGGTGCCGCATTCGCCCATCACCACCCTCGGCCTCGATGCCGACGATACGCTCTGGCACAACGAGCGCTTCTTCAAGCTCACCGAAGCCCGCTTTCGCGAGCTTCTGGCCGACCACGCCGACCCCGATCATCTCGGCGAACGGCTTCTGGCCGCCGAGAAGCGCAACCTTGCCTTCTACGGCTTCGGCATCAAGGGCTTCATGCTGTCCATGATCGAGACCGCGCTCGACATCACCGAGCGCCGTGTGGACCAGTCGGTGATCGCCGAGATCCTCGACATGGGCCGCGAGATGCTGCGCCACCCGGTCGAGACGCTTCCCGGCGTGCGCGAGACCCTGCCGCTGCTGGCCGAGCGCTTCCGCCTGATCCTGATCACCAAGGGCGATTTGTTCGATCAGGAGCGCAAGCTGGCCCAGTCTGGTCTCGGCGATCTGTTCGAGGGGGTGGAGATCGTCTCCGACAAGACCGCAGCCACCTATGCCCGCGTCTTCACCTCACACGGCACCGGCCCGGAACACGCCGCCATGGTCGGCAACTCCCTGAAGTCCGACATCATCCCGGCCCTCGAAGCCGGCGCCTGGGCCGTGCATATCCCGCACGAACTCACCTGGGACTATGAAAAAGCCCTGCCGCCCGTCGATCATCCGCGCTTCTACGCCGTCGAATCCTTGCGCGAACTGGTCACCCTGTTCGACTGAGAGCCAGCGGAAGCGCCCCCGACCTCTGCCTTTTTTGCAAGGCTGCCAGCCGATGCCAGTTTTTGCACACGGCGCCTTTCCCTTCCGACACGCCCGTGTTAAAGACCGCCGCCAATCTCTTCGGTGACCCAGACTTGGACCGAGTCGCGCAGCCAGCGATTTCGGACAGGTCTTTTCATATTCGTCACCCGGACCCACGAGCAGGAGTTGGCAATGGCCGCATTCTTCAATCCCCTCCACGGCGGTGAGCTCGCGCTCACGTTCGACGACGTGCTGCTGAAGCCCGGTCACTCGGAAGTCATGCCGTCGGAAACCGACGTGAAGACCCGCCTCACCAAGTCCATCGAACTCAATATCCCGCTGCTCTCCTCGGCCATGGATACGGTCACCGAAGGCCGTCTGGCCATCGCCATGGCCCAGGCCGGCGGCATCGGCGTCATCCACCGCAATCTCACTCCCGAGATCCAGGCCGAGCACGTTCGCCAGGTCAAGAAGTTCGAGAGCGGCATGGTGGTCAACCCGGTCGTCATCGGCCCGGAAGCCACCCTCAAGGACGCGCTGGACCTGATGAAGGCCCACAACATCTCCGGCATTCCCGTGGTCGAGAACGCCGGTGACGGCGGCCGCGTGCACGGCCGTCTGGTCGGCATCCTCACCAACCGCGACGTCCGCTTCGCGTCCGACCCGTCGCAGCGCGTCTATGAGCTGATGACGCGCGAGAACCTCATCACCGTCCGCGAGGGCGTCAGCCACGAGGAGGCCAAGCGCCTCCTGCACCAGCACCGCATCGAGAAGCTGGTTGTCGTCGACGCCTCTTATCACTGCGTCGGCCTGATCACCGTCAAGGACATCGAGAAGGCTCGCCTCAATCCCAACGCCGCCAAGGACGAGCAAGGCCGCCTGCGCGTTGCCGCCGCCACCACCGTCGGCGACCAGGGCTTCGAGCGTTCGCAGATGCTGATCGACGCCGGCGTCGATCTTCTCGTGGTCGACACCGCCCACGGCCATTCCGAGCGCGTGCTGCAGGCCGTCACCAAGGTCAAGAAGCTGTCCAACAAGGTGCAGATCATCGCCGGCAACGTCGCCACCGGTGACGGCACCAAGGCGCTGATCGACGCCGGCGCTGACGCCGTCAAGGTCGGTATCGGCCCGGGCTCCATCTGCACCACCCGCATCGTCGCCGGTGTCGGCGTGCCCCAGCTCACCGCCATCATGGAAAGCGTCGCTGCAGCCCATGAGGCCGGCGTCCCCATCATCGCCGATGGCGGCATCCGCTATTCGGGCGATCTCGCCAAGGCGCTGGCCGCCGGCGCGTCGGCCTGCATGATCGGCTCGCTCTTTGCCGGTACCGACGAGAGCCCCGGCGAGGTCTACCTGTACCAGGGCCGCAGCTACAAGTCCTACCGCGGCATGGGCTCGGTGGGCGCCATGGCCCGCGGCTCGGCCGACCGCTATTTCCAGGCCGAAGTGCGCGACGCGCTCAAGCTGGTGCCGGAAGGCATCGAGGGCCAGGTGCCCTACAAGGGTCCGATCGGTTCGGTGGTGCACCAGCTCGTCGGCGGCATCCGCGCCGCCATGGGCTATGTCGGCGCCCACACCATTCCCGAGCTGCAGGAGAAGGCCCGCTTCGTGCGCATCTCCAACGCCGGCATGCGCGAAAGCCACGCTCACGACGTGACCATCACCCGCGAAAGCCCGAACTATCCGGGCGCCGTGTGATTTCAGTCATCCTGGACTGTTAGAAGCAACCCTGCCGGGGCATATCCCGTTCCGGCAGGGTTCTTTGTTTTCGCGCTGGCGGTTGGCAAGGCCAGGGCCTAGCATGTATGACGGAACGAACGGGTCATCCGAACTCCGGGCAACCGAGGAAATCGATATGAAAGACGGCGGCAGGATCGCGGCAGCGATCGAAGTTTTGACCGATGTGGAGCGTACGCGCCGACCGGTGCAGGATTGCCTCAAGGATTGGGGCGTGATGCATCGCTTCGCCGGCTCCAAGGACCGCAGCGCCATCGGCAATCTTGTGTTCGACGTGCTGCGCAAGCGTGCCTCGCTGGCCGCCATCATGGGCGCCGAGACGCCGCGCGCCCTCGCACTCGCCGCCGCCGTCCACATCTGGGGCCGCTCCGTCGACGCACTTGTCGCCGGCTTTGCCGACGATCGCTTCGCCCCTGAACCGCTCACCGCTGACGAGATCGCCAGCCTGTCCAGAGGCTCGGTCCCCGACGACGCCCCCCTCTGGATCAAGGGCGATTTCCCCGAGTGGCTGACCGCCTCCTTCGAACGCGCCTTTGGCGACCGCGCCGCGCTTGAAGGCGCCGCCCTTGCCGGCCGCGCCGACGTCGACGTCCGCGTCAACTCGCTGAAATCGGACCGCGCCCAGATCCTCGAGGGCCTCGCACCCTTCAACGCCGAGCCTTGCCGCTGGGCGCCGCTCGGCATCCGCGTCCCGACCGGTGCCGCCGACGCCAAGCCGGTGCACGTGCTGTCCGAACTCGCCTACAAGAAGGGCCTGTTCGAGGTGCAGGACGAAGGCAGCCAGCTTGCGGCGGCCATCGCCGGTCACGTCGGCGGCACGCAGGTGGTCGACCTCTGCGCTGGCGGCGGCGGCAAGACGCTCGCCCTCGCAGCGGCGCTGCAGAATCGCGGCCAGATCTACGCTTACGACAGCGACAAGCGCCGCTTTGGTGACATTCTCGATCGCATCGATCGTGCCGGTGCACACAACATCCAGATCCGCGAGCCACGCAAGGGCACGGACGCTCTGGCCGATCTCAAGGGCAAGGCCGACCTCGTGCTGGTCGACGCCCCGTGCACCGGTACCGGCACCTGGCGCCGTCGTCCGGACGCCAAGTGGCGCCTCGCGCCCGGCGCTCTGGACCTGCGCCTCAAGGAACAGGCCGAGGTGCTCGATCGCGGCGCCGCGCTGGTGAAGGCCGGCGGTCGCCTCGTCTACATCACCTGCTCGGTGCTGCCGGAAGAAAACGAGGACCAGATCGCCGCCTTCCTCAGTCGCTCGCCCACCTACCGCCTCGCCGACGCCGGCGCCGCCTGGCAAGCCGTCACCGGCCAGCCGGTGGTGGAGGGCACGGCGATTACCCTCGAAGGTCAATCCGGCATGGCCCTCCGCCTCACCCCGGCGCTCACCGGCACCGACGGCTTCTTCATCGCCGTACTGGAACGTGCGGTCTAGCAACAGGCCCGCAAAGGCAATCGCATACCGAGAGGGTGACTGTTTCCCCAAGAGCGGGAACTGTCACCATCTCGCAGCGAGAAAGCCAAGCCTCGCGTACCGCCGGAAGAGAGGGGGGGCGGGAAACGCCGGCCTTGCCGGCTCTATCCAGTCACCGCCCCAATCCGTCATTCTTCCCCGCCGCCGATCTCGCCTGCCAGCCAGGTGCGGAAGGCGTCGAGCGGGGGATAGTTGGCGCGCGTCAGCGGCCAGACCAGCCAATAGGCGCCGGTACCGCTGACCGATTGTCTGAGGATCGGCTGCAAGCGCCCGTCGGCGATTTCCGGTGCGGCCAGGTAGTCGGGCAGCAGCGCCACGCCGAGGCCGGCGATCGCCGCCTGCGTCATGGTGGCGAACTGGTCGAACAGCATGCCCCGCACCTCCGGCGCCGCGGCGTCGCCGTCCGCCCGGTTGGCGCGGAACCAGGCGTCCCACGCGGTCTGGCGTGTCTCCAGCTGCAACAGCGGCAGTCCCCGTAGATCCTCGGCCGTCACCACCGGATGTGCGGCCAGAAAGCCCGGTGCCGCACAGGCCGTGAGGCGTTCGTCGAACAGCTTCATATGCCCCGCGTCGCGCCAGTCATCAACACCGAAATGAATAGCGGCATCAAAGCCTTCCGTCGCAAAGTTGAAGCGCCTCAACCGCGTCGCCAGATTGACCGTCACCCCCGGATGCGCGCCGAGAAAGGCACCGAGCCGTGGGGCCAGCCAGCGCGTGCCGAAGGCGGGCAGGATCGCCAGCGACAAGGCGCCGCCCGAGGGATTGGCCACGAACTCCATGCTGCCGCGCTGGATGAGGTCGAGCGCCCGGGTAATGTCGCGCCCGTAGACAAGCGCCGCCTCGGTGGGAATGAGGCGTTGCCGGTGCCGCTCGAACAGCGGACGCCCCAACTGGTCTTCCAGGGATTGGATCAGCCGGCTCACCGTGCCCTGCGTCAGGTCCAGTTCGCGGGCGGCGCTGGCGGTCGATCCCGTCCTGAGCACCGCTTCGAAGGCGGAGAGCAGGCTGATCGACGGCAGAAAGCGGCGTTGGCGGTTCAAGATTATGCATTCCATGCATGAACTCACCTGCAAATAGGGTTTTCCGCGTAGGAAGGCAATGATTAAATAGGAGCGGGAGTTGGCAATCGAGTCCCGCTGCGGTCTCTGCTTTTCTTAAGACGCTGCGCCGGTGCTCCGATTGACCAGAGGAATAGCCGAGGAAGCCATGTCCGACATCAAGTCCGCCGCGCACAAGGGTGAAGCTTTTGCCTGGGAAGATCCCTTCCTGATCGACGATCAGCTGACCGAAGACGAGCGGATGATCCGGGAGGCCGCCGCCGCCTTCGCCGCCGACAAGCTGCTGCCGCGCGTCGAGGATGCCTATCTCAACGAGACCACCGATCCGGACATCTTCCGCGAAATGGGCGCGGCCGGGCTGCTCGGCGTGCCGATCCCCGAGGAGTTCGGCGGCGTCGGTGCCTCCTATGTGGCCTATGGCCTGGTGGCCCGCGAAGTCGAGCGCATCGACAGCGGCTATCGCTCGATGATGAGCGTGCAGTCGTCGCTGGTCATGTATCCCATCTATGCCTATGGCTCGGATGCCCAGAAGCACAAGTATCTGCCCAAGCTCGCCTCCGGCGAGTTCATCGGCTGCTTCGGCCTCACCGAGCCGGATGCCGGCTCCGACCCCGGCGGCATGAAGACCCGCGCCGAGAAGATCGACGGCGGCTACCGCCTCAACGGTTCGAAGATGTGGATCTCCAACGCGCCGATCGCCGACGTCTTCATCGTCTGGGCCAAGTCGGCGGCTCATGGCAACAAGGTGCGCGGCTTCGTGCTCGACAAGGGCACGAAGGGCCTCAGCGCCCCCAAGATCGGCGGCAAGCTGTCGCTTCGGGCCTCCATCACCGGTGAGATCGTGCTCGACAATGTCGAGGTGGGAGAGGACGCGCTGCTGCCGGGTGTCGAGGGCATGAGCGGTCCGTTCGGCTGCCTCAACCGCGCCCGCTTCGGCATCTCCTGGGGCGTCATCGGCGCCGCCGAGGATTGCTGGTTCCGCTCGCGCCAATATGGCCTTGACCGCAAGCAGTTTGGCAAGCCGCTGGCCGGCACTCAGCTCTACCAGAAGAAGCTCGCCGACATGCAGACCGAGATCGCCCTGGCCCTGCAGGCTTCGCTGCGCGTCGGTCGCCTGATGGACGCGGGGCGTTTCGCGCCGGAGATGATCTCGCTGGTCAAGCGCAACAACTGCGGCAAGGCCCTCGACATCGCCCGCGCCGCCCGCGACATGCATGGCGGCAACGGCATCCAGATCGGCTACCACGTCATGCGCCACGCCCAGAATCTGGAAACGGTCAACACCTACGAGGGCACCCATGATGTGCATGCGCTGATCCTCGGTCGTGCCCAGACCGGCCTTCAGGCCTTCTTTTGAGCCTGTCACCCAGCGAGGAGGGCCGTCATTTGCGTGAAGCCAACCTGCCGCCGCTCCAAGGCCTCAAGGTCGTGGAGCTGGCCCGCATCCTCGCCGGCCCCTGGATCGGCCAGACGCTGGCCGATCTCGGTGCCGAGGTGATCAAGGTGGAAAGCCCCGAGGGCGACGACACCCGCACCTGGGGGCCGCCCTTCATCGATCGTCCCGATGGCAAGGGCGGCACCGAAAAGGTCGCCGCCTATTTCCACGCCGCCAACCGCGGCAAGACCTCCGTGTGTTGCGATTTCTCCGACCCTGACGACCTTGCCCGCGTCAAGGCGCTGGTGGCAGAAGCCGACGTGGTCATCGAGAATTTCAAGGTCGGCGGCCTCGCCAAATACGGTCTCGACTATGCAAGCGTCACCGCCGCCAATCCGGGCGTCGTCTATGCGTCCATCACCGGCTTCGGCCAGGATGGACCGCGTGCCGCCAATCCCGGCTATGACTTCCTGATCCAGGGCATGTGCGGCATCATGGATCTCACCGGCGATCCAGAGGGCGAACCGCAGAAGGTCGGTGTCGCCTGGATCGACATCTTCACCGGCCTCTATGGCGTCATCGGCATTCAGGCGGCGCTGGCCGAGCGCGCCCGGTCAGGGCGGGGGCAGCATGTGGACCTGTCGCTGTTCGACTGCGGCGTCGGCGTCCTCGCCAACCAGGCCATGAACTTTCTCCTCGGCGGCAAGGTGCCCCATCGCCTCGGCAACGCCCACCCCAATATTGTCCCCTATCAGGTCTTCCCGGTCGCCGATGGTCACGTGATCATTGCCTGCGGCAACGATCGTCAGTTCGCCGCCCTGGCGAAAGTGCTGGGGATATCCGAGCTGGCAACCGACGCTGATTACGCCACCAACCCCGCCCGCGTCCGCAATCGCGAGCGCCTGTGTTCCATCATTTCCGATCGAACGAAAATGCGACTAAAGGGTGACATCATCGCCGCCTTTGAGGGCGCCGGTGTTCCATGTGGGCCCATCAATTCCGTCGACGAAGCGCTTGCCGATCCGCAGATCGCGGCACGTGGAATGGTGGTTGCCCCCGAGGGCATTTCCGGGATACGCAGCCCTGTCAGGTTCTCCCGCAGTCCCTTGGTGTTCGATCGTGCCGGCCCGGCACTGGGATCGGGCCATTGGGGCTTCGGCGAAGCTGACGGGGAGGGAAGTCTTTGAATCAAGGCGATTTTCGCCTTCCGTGGAAAGGTCTGGACATGCAGAACAAGCACCACAATCTGATCGCCGGCGAATGGCATCAGGCGCAGAATTATCAAGCAAATACAAACCCTTCCGACGTCAGTGACGTGATCGGCCTCTATGCCAGCGGTGAAGCCGCCGACGTTGCCGTCGCCGCTGCCGCCGCCGCCGAAGCCCAGCGCATTTACGCCCGCGCCGCCCTGCAGGACCGCGTCGACCTTCTCAACCGCATCGCCGCCGCCATCGAAGCTCGTACAACCGAGATCGGCACCATGCTCGCCCGCGAGGAGGGCAAGGTCCTTCCCGAAGCCATCGGCGAAACCAAGCGAGCAGCCCAAATCTTCCGGTTTTTCGCGGCGGAAGCCATCCGCATCCCCGGCGACGCCCTCGGCTCGGTCCGCAAGGACGTAGACGTAGAAGTTGTGCGTGATCCCATCGGCGTGGTCGGAATCATCACGCCCTGGAACTTCCCGATCGCCATTCCCGCCTGGAAGATCGCCCCGGCGCTCGCCTACGGCAACGGCGTCGTCTTCAAGCCCGCCGAGCTCACCCCCGGCTGCGCCCATCTCCTCGCCGAGATCATCCACGACGCCGGCTGCCCCAAGGGCCTCGTCAACATGGTGATGGGCCGCGGCTCCGTCATCGGCCCCGCCATGGTGGCCGATCCCAACATTGCCGCCATTTCCTTCACCGGATCGGTCCCAACCGGCCGCAATCTGGCCTTGTCCTGCGCCGCGCAGATGAAGAAGGTCCAGCTGGAAATGGGCGGCCGCAATCCCATGGTGGTGCTCGACGACGCCGATCTCAACATCGCCGTCGAAGCCTGCCTCAACGGCGCGTTTTTCTCGACAGGTCAACGCTGTACCGCTTCGTCTCGTTTCATCGTCCAGGACGGCATCCATGATCGCTTCGTCGAGGAACTGACCAAGCGCATGGCCACGCTGCGCGTTGGCCCGGCCCTCGAAGCTACAACCCAGATCGGCCCGGTGGCCTCCGCCGGCCAGCTCGACGGCAACCTCGGCTATGTTGCTCTGGCCGCCAAGGAAGGCTGTGAGGTCGTCGGTGGCGAGCGGATCAACGGCCCGACCGAAGGCTATTTCCAGCGTCCCGCACTGTTCGTCGGCGCCAAGGCCGGCATGACCAGCGCCCGCGAGGAAATCTTCGGGCCCTGCGCCAGCCTGATCAAGGTCGGTTCGTTCGAGGAGGCCGTCGCAGTGGCCAACGATACGGAATTCGGTTTGTCTTCAGGCATTTGCACGCAAAGCCTCAAGTATTCGCGCGAGTTCCGCCGCCAGGCCCAGGCCGGCATGGTTATGGTCAACCTGGCCACAGCCGGCGTCGACTATCACGTGCCCTTCGGCGGCCGCAAGGCCAGCTCCTACGGCCCGCGCGAACAGGGCCGTTATGCCGCCGAGTTCTACACCACGGTCAAGACCAGCTACGTCTACGCCGGTTGATCGGAGCGACAGCAAAGACCGGATCAGACGGTGATCCGGTCTTTAACGCTTTGAGCCAGAACGTGAATTTCGGTGGGATCGGCGTGGCCGATCAGCATGATCGCGTGCTGAGGACCGGACCAGAAGGCAATGTTCATCGCCGAACGCCGCTCGTCCGAAATGTCGCGAACACCGCCATCCGACAGGGTAATGCACAGCGCCATCGGTCCCGTCGCCGGGTCGAGATAGGTGAGCTGCGCCAAGGGCTGCTTGTCATAGGCGAGGATCTGCGCGCGTCGGAACTCCTTGCCCGAAAGCGCCACGTCCTCAGGCGTAAGCGCAAGGCCAAGATGACTGTTCACGGTGGCAAGCTGCGCCAGTTGCACGTCGCGGCTCGGTGAGGTTCCGGCCAAGGTATCCGACGTATAGAGCGCCATATACTGCGCAACGGCTGCTCGCCATTCGCCACCCTGTTCTTTGGCTCCCATCCGTCCGGCCACGATGATCGAGCGATCGATTGCGATACCTGCGACGATCGAGGCCGCAAGAGCCGTGAAGACTTGCCTGCGGCTGTATCCGGTTGCCGCTGCCTTGCCACGAACCTCAGGCACAGCATCGAGCATGGCTTCAAGCCGATCGATGGGCGCGGCCTCCAGCAGCGGCGCGAAAGCATCGGCAAAAGGCAGATCGGCCCTGGAAAGGAAGGCGATGCGGTCGGCAACGTCCTGGCTTTTCTCGGCAAGGTCAGCAATCCGGGTCATGTCCTCGGCGGGCAGTTCGCCGTCGAGGAAGGCGGTCAGGTCTTCGTCGGAGGGGAGTGAGGATCGGTCGGTCATGTCATTCTCCCCCATCCGTGTCGGCAGCCAGCTTGGCGCGAGCGGCAGCAAGGCGGCTCATCACGGTTCCAATCGGTATATCAAGCACTTCGGCCACTTCACGGTAGGACATGCCCTCCACATAGGCCAGAAACACCGCCGCCCGTTGGGCTTCCGGCAGTGCATTCACCCGGTTCATCACGTCCGCTGCCGCAAGGCGCATCTCCATCTCGTGCTGCCCGTCATGAACCAGAATATCCTCAGCTGGAACAAGGCCCTGGCCCAGGCGAACGCGACGCGAGCGAACCTCGTTCAGCCAGATGGAATGCAGTATCGTCAATAGCCAGCGATCAAGGCGGGTGCCTTCGACAAACTGGTCGGCGCGTTCAAGCGCCCGAACGCAGGTTTGCTGCACCAGATCGTCGGCGGCATCGCGTGCCCTGGAGAGAACAAAGCCGTAGCGCCAGAGCCGTTGCAGGTTCTCCCTCAGGCCCGACCGGACGGTGGAATGACTGGCGATGTTCGCCTCCCTGGCAATGGCTTGGCGCGGCACGGTCGCGCGTCGAACCGTGCCCTCGCTGCCGAGAGCATAATCCGACCAGGGTTGAGAGCTTGTAACCATGGGGTGCGATACGCAACAGGGATGACGCCACGAGTGGGCCCGCCATCCCTGTTGCCTTTTCAGTCAGGAGAGGAACTGTCAGATGGCCGACGGGTTGCGGATGACCGCGTCAAGGTCCTGATATTCCTCGCAATCGGTGCCGCAGAGCGACTTGATCGTCGACAGCTGCTCCTTGGCGAGATCGATGCGGCCCTTGATGACATAGGCTTCGCCCAGGTATTCGCGCACCTTCACGTAGGTCGGATCGGCAGCAACGGACTTGAGGTAATAGGAAATGCCCTCGTCGGTGCGGCCGAGCTTGCGCGTGGCATAGCCGCGATAGTTGAGCACTTCCCGTGTGTTCTGGTCCTTGACCGTATCCAGCATGGCCAGGGCTTCCTGGTAGCGCCCGGCCTTGGCAAGCGAATAGGCATAGTCGGTGCGATTTTCGTCGGTGATGTTGGCACCGGACTGCTGCACGCACTTGCCTGACTGCTGGTCGTAGACTTCGCCCTGCTTGCAGGTGGGCGTGGTGGAGTTGTCTTCGCCGGCGGCAAACGCGGCAGGCGCCTGGGCCAGAGTGGCGAGGCCGGCGGCGACGATCAGAGTGGCAATGGTCTTGTTGAAAGTCATCGGAAAAGTCCTTTGCAAGAGGGTTGCGTGAGATGAACACGCGTGCCCCAAGGACTATTCGGTGGTCGCAACAAAAAAGTTCGTCGGTGCGACTCTCTGGAAAATGACCACGGCCGCAGCGAAAGACTCACCACGGCCGTGTTCTTGTTCGCTTTCAGTTCAGAGGGCAGCCCGGAACAGGGCGAGCACCTGCTCGTCCGTCATCGGTGCCGGATTGCCTGGCGCGCAGGGGTCTTGCTGCGCCTTCTTGACGAAGGTCGGCAAGTCCGCCTCGGTTACGCCAAGCTGCGCAAAGCCCGAGGGAATGCCCACTTCCCTGGACAGATCCTTGATCGCCTGGATGGCCGCCTTCGAGGCAGCTTCATCGTCCATTCCCGTGGTGTCGACGCCCATGGCCGCGGCCACCTTGGCAAAGCGCTTGACCGCATGCGGGCGGTTGAACTCCTCGACTACCGGCAGCAGGATGGCGTTGCAGACACCATGCGGCAGATCCTTCACCGCGCCGGGCTGGTGCGCCATGGCGTGCACATAGCCAAGGCCGGCGGAGTTGAAGGCGAGGCCGGCGATGAACTGGCCATAGGCCATCATCTCGCGTGCCTCGAGATCGCTGCCGTCCTTCACCGCGCGCGGCAGATAGGTGGCGATCAGGCGGATCGCTTCCAGCGCCGAGAAGTCGGTGAGCACATGCGCGCCCTTGGAGACATAGGCCTCGACGGCGTGGGTCAGGGCGTCCATGCCGGTGGCGGCGGTCACAGGGGCCGGGATCTTGGTCATCATCGTCGCATCGTTGACCGACACATCCGGGATGATGTTGGCGTCGATGATCACCATCTTCACGGCATTGGCCGGGTCGGTGATCACGGCGTTGGACGTTACCTCGGCGGCTGTGCCGGCCGTGGTGTTGACGGCCACGAGGAAAGCGCCCGCCTTGGCCACCTTGCCGACGCCGTTGTAGAGCGTGATCGGCCCCGGATTGGCCGAGAGGATGCGCACGGCCTTGGCAGTGTCGATCGGCGATCCGCCACCCACGGCGATGATGGCGTCGCAACCATCGGCCTTGAACTGGGCAAAGGCGGCGTCAACCTGAACAACGGTTGGGTTCGGCACCACACCGTCGTAGACGGAGGCTGCAAGGCCTGCGGCCTTCAGGGCGTCCAGGAGCGGTTGTACGACGCCAAGACGGGTCAGCGTCGCATCGGTGACGATCAGCGGCTTCTTGAGATTGCGGCTGACAAGCTCGGCCGGCACGTCGGCGAGCGCACCGGTGCCGGAAAGGTTGATCTTGGGGAAGCAAAGGCGAAAGGTCATGGCTGTGGTCTCCTGAGGAGTGTCGGAAGCGGCGGCCATGACTTCGGATTGGGAAGGACGGTCGTCGCGATTTCGGGCCCCGAGCCATCGGCTTCCTGGGTCCGTCATGCCGGGAGCAAACTCCCGGGCCGCCTGCGCCGTCTCCGCAGGAAAGCTTTGAAAGTCTTGCAGTCTTGGGCTTTGGGGTGCGGCTGAACCTGGATCCTTTCCGTCTCGGACCGTCTCAATGCAACTGGGCGAAGTGTTCGCGAACCTCGGTGGGAACCGTGCTCTTCGGCGCGACCTCCGTCACGGCGAAGGACTGCCTGACGATCTCGCGGGCTTCCTCCAGCGAACCGATGGCCCCCAGCGCCATCATCTGAAGACAGGCATTGCCGAGGGCGGAGGTCTCAATCGGCCCGGCACTCACCGTGACGCCGCAGGCGTCCGCGGTCAGCTGGTTCAGAAGCTGGTTCTGCGAACCGCCACCGATGATGCGGACCTTGGTGATCGGCCGCCCGGTCAGCGCCTCCAACTCCGCCTTCACCCGCGCGTAGTCGAGGGCAAGGCTGTCAAAGATGGCACGGGCGATGACGCCGATGTCCTCGGGCAAGGCTTGCCCTTGCTCGGCGATGATGGTGTGGATCGCACCTAGCATGCTGTCGGGATTGAGCAGGCGCTGGTCGTCGGGGTTGAAGATGAAGCCCCAGGCGGGTGCAGCCTCGGCCGCCTTCACCACCTCGGCAAAGGACGCTGCGCCCATCTCCTTGCGCACGCCCATGATCAGCCAGAGCCCCATCAGGTTTTTCAGCACCCGATAGCGGCCGCAGACCCCGCCTTCGTTGGAAACGTTGAACTGACGCGCCAGGGCGCCTGCATAGGGTGTTTCGCTCTCGATGCCCATGAGCGACCAGGTGCCGGAACTCACGAAAGCCTCATCAGCGCCGGTCAGTGGGGCAGCGGCAACGGCGGAGGCGGTGTCATGGCCTCCCGGTGCAATGACCTTGATGATCCGGCCGGAGGTCTCAAGACGCATCTCCCCGACCACGCTGCCGGGCTGGATCGGCGTCTTCATGAGCGGATGCGGCAGACCGGCGAGCTTGATGAGATCAGGATCCCAATCCCGAGTCTTGAGGTTCAGGAGCTGAGAGGTGGTGGCGATGGTGTACTCGTTGGACACCACGCCCGACAGTGCGAAATGCAGATAGTCGGGGGTGAAGAGGAGATGGCGGGCTCGCTTCAACCAGTCGGGATGCTGCTTGGCGATCGCCGCCAGCTGGTAGATGGAGTTGTAGGGGGCAAACTGGATGCCGGTCCGGGCATAGATCTCATCCGCCGGCATGGTGGCCGTCACGGCCTCGATCATGCCGTCGGTGCGGTGGTCGCGATAGGCCACCGCCGGCCCTACCTGCTGCAGGTCTTCATCCAGCAGCACGAAGTCGACGCCCCAGGTGTCGCATCCCACGCTGTCGATGGGCGCAACGGCTTCCGCCTTTTCAAGGCCTTCGCGGATGTTGGCGACGGCCTTGGCGTGATCCCAGGCCTCGTGTCCAGTCACCTGATCGACCACATGCGGCGTCTCGAAGCGGTGAACCTCGGTCAGTGACAGATGGCCATCCGAGAGTTCGGCCACCATCACGCGCCCGCTGCCGGCGCCCATGTCCACGGCGGCGACGCGGGTAGGTTTGCTGGGCGAAGTCTCTTGCATCCGATCCTCCCGAATGTCGTGTCAGGCGCCGATGACGCCCTTCTTGAGGATGATGTTGCCGTACTTGGCGGTCTCCCCGGTCATCACCACGGCAAAGGCTGAACGGGTGCGATCGTAGAAATCGAAACGGGGGATGTAGGTGGTCGCGGGTGTGTTGGGATGATGGGCTTCGATGGCAGCGCGATAGCTTGCCACGACGGTGTGGTCGAGGCTGTCGCCGGCAACCGGCGCCATCATCATCACCGGTGCGTCCACATACTGGTCAAGCATCCACAGCGGCAGAATGGCGTCGAGCAGCGGCGCGATGCGCAAGCCGTCGGCCCGGATTACTCGGCCATTGAAACTCTCGCCGGGGAAGTGCGCGTCGGCCAGCACCAGTTCGTCGCCATGGCCCATGCGGTAGAGCACGGCCAGAAGGTCAGGGGAGAGCAAGGGGGAAATGCCGCGCAGCATGGTTCATCTCATCTGTTGGTGCAGGAGCTTGAAGGAGTGGAATGGAACAGGACGCAAAGCATCGTCCGGCGCAGGGGCGGATCTTGTCAACGTGAGGGGGAAGGGCGCACGGTCGGGTCCGTGCGCCCTCAACCTTGCCCTGCCGACTGGAGGAGGAGCGCGGCGGGCAGTCACTCTGCGGCAAGTGGAGGCGGTCAGCCGTAGAGCGGTCCGAAGGTCTGGCAGGCGCGATAGTCGGCTCCTTCCGCATCCATGCCGAACATGGACCAGGAACTCGGCCGGAAGATCTGCGTCTTGTCCACATTGTGCATGGCCACGGGGATTCGCAGCATGGAGGCGAGGGTGATCAGGTCGGCGCCAATATGGCCATAGGAGATCGAGCCATGGTTGGCGCCCCAGGCCGCCATCACCTTGTAGACGGAGGCGAATGGTCCCTGACCGGTCAGGCGCGGCGCAAACCAGGTGGTCGGCCAGGTCGGGCTGGTCCGTTGGTCAAGCACGTCATGTACCGGATCGGGCAGCGACACGGTCTCGCCTTCGGCAATCTGCAGCACCGGGCCGAGGCCCGCCACCAGATTGAGCCGGCTCATGGTGACCGGCATGCCGCCGCGCGTGGCAAAATCGGTGGACCAGCCACCACCACGGAAGTAGCCGTGGTCGCCCTGGCAGAAGCGCGTTGCCTCGAGGCAGCGCTTCTGGTCTTCCTCGGTGACGTCCCAGAAGGGCTTGATGCCCGGCTTGTTGTCGACCGACATCTCGCCGCTGCCGTCAAGGCACGTGGCGCCGGAGTTGATCAGGTGGATCAGGCCGCCAGCCGCTGCGCCATCGACGGTGTGGCCCGACACGCGCTTGATGGCATCCGGGCTCCAGTAGGTTCGCACGTCGGAGAAGATCTGCGCACGGGCGGTCAGGAGATTGCCGAACAGCATGCCGACGCCGTTGAGACAATCGTTCTCGGTGGCGAGGATCAGCGGCTGACGGGCGCCATTCCAATCGAATGACGTGTTCAGCATGGTCTCCATGAAGTCGCCGTTCGGCATGAAGTCGGTCCAGTGGCGCTGGCCCTGGAAACCGGCGGCAATGGCGTGATGGCCTTCGGCCTCTTCCGCGTAGCCCAGTTCCGCCAGCTCCGGATTGCCGATCATCAGATCGCGGGCGATCAGGCACATCTTGACCGAGGTTTCCCACTCATAACGCTTGCGGGCGGCATCCGAGGGGCTGCGGGTGTTGACGTCAGCGCCTTCCTTGCAGTTGGCCTGCGTCCAGGCCAGTGCCTTTTCGTATTCCTTGGGGTCGTAGATGTTCAGCGTCAGCCGGCGCTGGAACTCGCTCATGTCGACATACTCATTGCGCATGCCGAGATAGCTCTGGAAGAAGGTGGGATCGACGATCGAACCGGCGATGCCCATGGAGACGCCGCCCATGGAGAGATAGGACTTGCCACGCATGGTCGCGACCGCAAGACCGGACCGTACGAAGCGCAGGATCTTGTCCTTGACGTCGTCGGGAATGGTGCGGTCGTCGGCGTCCTGCACTTCCGAGCCATAGATGCCGAAGGCCGGCAGCCCCTTCTGGGTATGGGCAGCGAGCACGGCGGCCAGATAGACCGCGCCCGGCCGTTCGGTGCCATTGAAGCCCCAGACGGCCTTGGGAATGGAGGGATCCATGTCCATGGTCTCGGAGCCGTAGCACCAGCAGGGCGTTACGGTCAGCGACACGCCGACATTGCGATGGGCGAACTTCTCGGCGCAGGCCGCCGCTTCCCGGACGCCGCCGATGGTGGTGTCGGCAATCACGCATTCGACCGGCGCGCCGTTGTGATGCTTCAACGTGGAACTGATGAGTTCGGCCACGGCATAGGCCATGCCGAGCGTCTGCGCCTCGAGCCCCTCGCGCACACCGCCCCGCCGGCCGTCGATGGCCGGGCGAATGCCGACCCGCGGCATTTCCTTGAGAACACTGGTCATTTCTGATCTCCCTAAGATCCAATTTTGTTATTTTGCATGCGTCGCAATCAGCCGCGGGCCGGACCGCCATGTGGCGGCGGCTCAACGCGTTCGGTGATGGACGGATCCATATCCTTGAGCTGCTTGCCGTAGGTCTTGAAGCGCTGGAGCACCACGTCCATCTGCGTCTCGGTCAACAGCACACCGCCGCCGAGCGCACGGGTCCCAATGTAGATCCGCGCCAGATTTTCCACTTCCTCCAGCACCTTGAAGGCGCTTTCGGTCGTCTTGCCGAGCGTGATGACGCCATGATTGCCGAGCAGGCACGCCATGCGGGGGCCGAGCGCCTCAAGGGCATGCACCGACAGCTCCTTGGTGCCGAAGGGCGCATAGTCCGAGCACTTGATGATCGAACCGCCGCCGACACCGATCATGTAGTGGATCGGCGGAATGTCCATGCGGCAGCAGGCGAGGATCGAGCAACTGGTGGCATGGCTGTGCAGCACCACATTGACGTCCGGTCGTGCTTTCAGAATGTCATAGTGAAAGCGCCATTCGGACGAGGGGATATAGTCGCCGAAATAGCGGCCGTCGTCGTCCATCTCGACGATCATTTCGGGCGTCATCTTGTCGTAGGCGATGCCCGAGGGGGTGAGCAGCAGGCCGCCGGGAATGCGCACCGACAGATTGCCCGCCGATCCGATGTTGAGGCCTGCCGCGTTCATGCGCTTGCAGGTCGCGATGATGTCTTCGCGAATGTCGAGATTGGGCAGCATGTCCTGGGCTTCCTCCTGTCATGACCGTCTAGGGCACGGCCAATGAAATCCCGTTGTCGCTCCGCAATGAGCAACAGTTTCCTTCGGCCGTTCGCTTGGACGAGCGGCCTTCGATTGTCGGTCTGTCCTCTTTGGCGCGCCGAGGCTGGTGCAGCTGCGCGCCTGATCTCAAACGCTCCGGTCCACGATCGGAGACACAGCATTCAGGTCCCGATTGGCGATCACGACCTTCGATCCTGCCGCTTCGATCATCTGTACGGCATGCTCGGAGATCCCATCGTCGGTGACGAAGATGTCCACCTCGTTCAGCGGGAAGATGACAAGGCTGCGGCTCGCCGAGAATTTGCTGCTGTCCGCCAGAACCACAATGCGCTGAGCCTGCCGGCGAAGCGTGCGCGCGACGCGCAAGGGCAGGGGATCGTCTTCCAGCACGCCGGCTTCCGTCACCGCGTGGCAGCCCATGAAGAAGGTACTCGCCGCAAAATGGAACAGAGGCGCGTCGTCGAACGGACTGAGCACGATGCCCTGCTGGGCAAACACTTCGCCGCCGGTCATGAACACCCGGTTCTCGGTGTTGTAGGCGAGATGGTTGGCGACAGGAATGGAGTCTGTCAGGACCGTGAGGCCGTGTGTCGGCAATCGCTCTGCAAAGCGGGCGACCGTGCTGCCGCCGAACAGGATCAGCGAATCCGGGCTCTGTACCAGACCGAGCGCCGCCCGCGCGATGGCATCCTTTGCCGCGCTGTGCAGCTTGGTCTCGTCCTTGAAATAGTAGCCACTCAGCGGCCGGGCGGAAGCAACGGCGATCGGCGCTATGCCGCCCCGAAGCTTGCGCAACTGCCCGCTGTCGCAAAGCTGATCCACGTCGCGGCGAATGGTGGCCGAGGAGGCGTCGACAAGGCTGAGCAGTTCCTCATAGGAAACCGCTTCCCGGCCTTCGACGGCCTTCAGGATCAGGTTATGGCGTTCTTCTCTAAGCATGAGCATTTTATAGAGCGCTTCGTCGCCGGAGGCAAACCAAGTTCTCAAAAAATGTCAAAAATTCGCATTCTTACGCATCGGGTTTGACCGGTTGGAACTGTCTCGCCGGTAGAGGCTGGCCCATTTAGCAAACAAGCCACTAGGAAATTGATTTTTCTGTCATTTATGGCTTCTGGCCGTTGTGGCTGCCTGAGAGGTAATGAGGCTGCTTTGCCGCACCACGAGATCTGTCATCAGTTTGCAAAACTTGTCAGGATTTGGGGCGAATACGCCTGAGGGGGACGAGTCGCCGCATTTGCGCACTACGTCTGATGTAAGTCTCCCCTCAGCGAGATCACCCTATCTGGAGCCACGGCATCCTCACATCCCGGCGCCTTCGCCGATCACAATGCACGATTTGGTCGACGGGCAAAGGCTCCAGCTTCAAGTCTTTGTGCCGCCGCCTCGGTTCAATCCGATCGCTGAGTGCTCTGGACGAAGGGGGCAACGGTGAGCCCGCTTTGCTCGATCGCCTTGCGCAAGGCACGCGCCATGTCCAGCGCACCAGGGGTATCGCTGTGTACGCAGATGGAAGCAGCCTCCACCGGCAGCTTGTGGCCGCCGAGCGTCGGGATGACGCCGTCGCAGACCACCGACAGCACTTGCGCGATGCTTCTGTCCGGATCGTGGATCACGGCGCCGTCTCGCTGGCGTGGCGCCAGCATGCCGTTGTCGTCATAGGCCCGATCGGCAAACACTTCGCAGGCGACTTTCAGACCGGCCTTTTCCGCCGCCTTCATGGTCTCCGAGAAGGGGAGAGTGAGGAAGACAAGACCGGGATCTACCGCCTTGACCGCCCGGACGCAGACTTCCGCCAACTCGCAGTTCTCCGCCGCCATGTTGCTGAGCGCGCCATGCGGTTTGACATGGGTGACCGGCCAGCCATAGGCCGCACCCATGCCGCACAAGGCCGATATCTGATAGATGAGCTGCGCTTCCAGATCTTCCGGACGCTCACCCGACATCTGCCTCCGGCCGAATCCGTAGAGATCCATGAAGGACGGGTGCGCACCCACCGCAACCCCGCGGCCCTTGGCGGCAAGAAGGGTCCGGCGCATCACCGATGGATCGCCGGCGTGAAAGCCACAGGCGACATTGGCGCTGGACACCACGTCCAGCATGGCCTCGTCGTCGCCCATGCGCCAGGCGCCGAAGCTCTCACCCATGTCGCAGTTCAGGTCGATGGTGGCCAAGGAAGAGACCTCGTCGGAGCGTGCCGGTTCTATTGATAACGCGCGGGCGTCACCATAGTCTTTGGGGCAGCAATACGGAATCCGGTTGCGGAATCAAGGTCGCAACCGGAATAGGATGCAGACAGGATGACTGAAGTATTTCCGCGCATTCTTGCCTGTGGCGACAAGGCCTTGTCTGTTGAGTTTGCTGACAGGATTGACGAAGGCGTGAACGCTTCGGTCATCGCGTTGGCCGAAGATTTGTGTGCGGATGCCATCGAGGGTGTAACCGAGGTTGTTCCCACCTACCGCTCGCTGATGGTGACCTACGACCCGTTGTTGGCGCGGGGCAGGGTGCTCGCCGCTGAGATTGAGCGGCGGCTGGCCTCGATCAGCGCTGTCGTACCTGAGGGATGCCTGTTTGACGTGCCGGTGGTCTATGGCGGTGGCGCCGGGTTGGACTTCGAGGAACTGGCTGCGCTGAAAGGGCTCACGTCAGATGAACTGATCGCGTTGCACGCGTCGGTGGAGTACCGGGTCTACATGATCGGCTTTGCGCCGGGCTTCGCCTATCTGGGCGGCTTGCCACAAGCGCTTCACACCCCCCGCCTCGCCACACCGCGCCAGCGCGTCGAGGCCGGCTCGATCGGCATTGGCGGGCAGCAGGCCAGCATCAACTCGTTGGCCGGCCCGAGCGGCTGGCGCTACATCGGCCGCACGCCACTCCGGCTGTTCGATCCCGCACGTGCTGCCCCCTGTCTCCTGCGTGCCGGCGATCGCATCCGCTTCCGCGCCATAGACGCCGCCGAGGCCCGGGCGATCGACGGATCTCCCGAGCAGTCAAAGCGGGAGAGTTGGCTATCGTGAGTACCGTGGACATTCTCAGTGCCGGTCCCATGCTGACAGTCCAGGATCTCGGACGTCCCGGCTTCCTGGCGTCCGGCGTTTCCGCAGCCGGTCCAATGGATCCGCCGTCTCTGCGCATTGCCAACGCACTCGTTGGCAACGAGGCAGGCGCTGCCGCGCTTGAGTTTGCCCATGTCGGGGGACGGTTCCAGTTCGGCGACAAATGCCGGATCGCCGTGACCGGCGGCGATGTCGACATACGCCGCGACGGTGTGCGCCTCTACCCATGGGAAAGTCACGAGATCCTGCCGGGCCAGATGCTGGTCGTCGGTGGTTTGCGATCGGCCGTCTGGGGCTACCTCGCCATATCCGGGGGCATAGACGTCCCACCGGTTCTCGGCTCGCGCTCCACCCACCTGCGCACGGGTCTTGGTGGTCACGAGGGACGCCGCCTGCAGGCGGGCGATCGTTTGCCTTTGGGGCAAGCCACGGACGCCCCGCTCCTGTGCCCGTCGTTGCCCTGGCTGCCCATTTCCGGCCCGGTCCGCGTGGTTGCCGGACCTCAGGCAGACTATTTCGCCGACGAGGTGCTCCAGCTTTTCACCCGATCGCGCTTTACCGTTTCGAGCCAGCGCGACCGCATGGCGCAAGTCCTTGAGGGACCGGCGCTTTCAGCCCAACGCGGCCACGACATTGTCTCGGACGGCACCTGCATGGGCTCCATCCAGGTTCCGGCTTCGGGGCGACCGATCGTCCTGATGGCCGAGCGACAGACGACTGGCGGCTATCCCAAGATCGCCACCGTCATCTCCGCCGACGTGCCGCGCCTCGCCCAGATGCCCAGCGGCCAACGATTGCGCTTCGTCACAATCGAGCAAGACGCTGCGGAAGATGTGCTGATAGCCAACGAAGCCGCTCTGCAAGACTTACTCGGCACCCTCGTCGAGAGTGCCAAATAGGCTTGGGCAGCTGAATATGGGGCCGTAGCTAGGCGAGGCGCCTCACTCCCACTCGATTATCTCCTGACGCCACACCTAATTGATTTTACTCGTTAAAAAAATTCTGACGCGACACTATACCGTCAGCCACACCGTCAAAAAACAGCACTTCTGAAAACATTGGATTTTTTCGTTCAATCGCCAAGAACGTGGTTTCGCCATCTATCGCCCAGCGCGGCCGATCTCGTCGGCTCTGCGGATGTTCTTCGCAGCGTCAGCACCTACGCAGCGCACGAGGTGATGCTCAGTCTTATCCCAGGCCCCACGGGCGATCCAGGCGTTCTGATCGAGATAGAGGATCTTTGGTCGGCGAGCCACAGCGTCCCTTTCTGAAATCTCATTCTGCGGCTGAGGGCCTTGCTCGGTCGCCGCGCTCAGGCGCGCAGCCCATCCTTCCGGGGCGACAGCTGGTCGCGTGATCTCGGACACTGCCAAGAATCTCTCCCCCCGTCGAAGAGCCGCCTAGTTGTCCAAGGCTCTGGCCAATCCGATCGCGTCGTACGGATTAGTGTCCCACGTTTCGATCATGCGGCTGATGAACAAGCATCGCGACCGCCCCGGCTGAGCGAGCACGTGTTGGACAAGCCTTCGAACAGTGTCGTCCCTGCTCGCCCGCTCCGCCCGAAGGAAGACGTGGAAAACAATGGCGAGGTCAGGCGCATCGTCCGGCATCGCGACAAGCACGTTCAGATGATCGGGATCCGCCGGGGTGTGTGAAGCACTCCACCGCAACGCTTCGAGGGATTCAACGCAGGCTGCTTGGCCGTCGATGTCTCCAATGCTGAGAAGGTCCCGCGCCATCGTAGTCCACCCCCGGGGCCGGCGTGTCTCGAGCTGGTCGAGGAGCGCCTTGAAAAAGGGATCAAGCCGTGGAGCGGGTTTGTCGCTCGGATGCCCGATTTCGATGTTCTGATAATAGAGATCGACGTCCCGAGACATCTCGCTGATGACGATATGACGATGTCCGCTGGCGGCCGGCAGGCTGAAATTGGTGGCGAGATAGAGCCCGAGGAAGTCCAGCTCGAAGCCGATGACGTCAGCGGACCTCTGCACCTGCGTGCGACGGCTGAAGTAATGCAAAAACTGCGACGGGCGGGTCAGGATGTCGTAGACGCACGTGAGGTCGGCTATATTGAGCGTCGCTGCCAGCTCAAGCTCCTCGGGAACCCAGCCGGCGGCCTTAAGCTCCCTTTCGGCCGAGGCCAGCACGGTTAGATCGTCCAACGTAACCGAAATCCGGATGACTTTGTCGACCTCGGCCGGGTCAAAGCCAAGACTGCGGGTGATGGCGAGCGCGCCTTGGTCACCGCCGCGCGCTCGAGTGATCACGCTCTCCAGACGTGCCGATTGGATGGCAGGATCGGCGATCAGATCGGCGACGTGACGGCGCACGCGTTCTGGTGCGCCCCGCAACCCTTGCGGCGTCAGAGAGGCTGACTTGCACTCTACGATCAGGACCGTTCGATCCAGCACCGCAAGCACATCGGTTTCGAACTTTCCGCTCTGCCATGTCCACTCGGCAGAGGGTTTTATCAAGGCCCCTGGTAGGGCCCGACTGACGATGCGGAGCGTCTCTTGTTCGAGAAAAATCGACCGTCGTTGTTCCAAAGCGGCCTTCAGGCCGGCTTCCTCGCACAGCAGGCGGAGAATTTGATGCAGGAAGCTGACCGTCGTCTGCGGGAAGGCGAAGAAATATTGGTCTCCCGACTTGATGCCCGGCCTCGTCCATACCGGGTTAGCAAGGAAAAGATGATCGGGGTTTTCCCCTGCCAGGTCCCCCGGCCTCAAGCTGAGGCGATCCAAAACCGCCCGAGTTTGGGTTTCGGAAAGGCCGCTGGCCGCAGCGATGGACGCAACAGGCACGATCGAATTGACCACCAGCCAGCGATCGGCGTGCGAAAGCAGGCGCGCGCGAACCGACTCCAGAGGCTCATCAGGATCGAGCGCGGAGAGAAACGCCGCCGGATCGCCGGCGACGCCTGGAAAGCGGCCGAAGAAATCGTAGATGAGTTCGGGGATCGCGCGGGCTTTGAAAATGTCTTTCAATAGCCTGAAGCGCTCGTTCACCTGGGCTTCGATGGCCGCCACGGTGTGCTCGGCCACCGCAATGACATCGAGCCCGCCGAAACCATGGTGCTCGCGCATCGCCACGTTGAGCGGCTCGTAAAGGTCGCACAGGATCTGGAGCATCATCCTGTAGGGACCCCAGTTGCGCACCATCTGGGTATGCTGGCGCAGGCGTTCCTGCAACGACAGCTTCGTGGCGGCCAAGGGGTCGGTGACGGCCGCCGCGGCAACCATGCGCTTTGCTACGAAAGCCTTGGCAAGTCCGAGTGTTACGTCGATCGTTTTTTGGATGTCCTCCATCTCCGCTGGCTCTTGCCCCCATTCGGCGGCCGGCAGCGCCAAGGCGATGACCTGAAGGAGCTCGGCATGATGCTGAGACACACCTTTGATCATCGATTCGCGCCCGACGCCCTGAGGCCCTGAGGCGGTGCGAAGCCCCCAACCCGCAAACACCGCGATAAGGTGGGGCGGATAGTAGGTTCGGAGCAAAGTCCTCAAGCTCTCCAGGAGTTCGGGAAACGCCGCGGCGTCGCGATGGGCATTCTGGCGTTGTTCGGCCCTAATGGCTTGAACCGTCTCGACGTCGAGCACACGGAAGACGGCGGATCCCTCAGTGATCGTCCCGTCCTCAAACGCGCTCTCTTCGCCCCGCATGCCTTCATCTACCTTCTCTTCCGACTTGAACACTCCGAGGTCACTTCTAATACTATTGCGCGCTACTCGTAGTAGGCCATGCTGCTCCCATGCCATCGGAAACTCTAATCTCCGATCTTCCAGCGCCACGTTTTTCTACGCGAACCTGCACGGCGATCCGCTCGATCATGGCAGCGACGTGCGTGATGACGCCAACCTTCTGACCTCTACCTTGTAAGGTCTCCAGCGCATCTACTGCCAGGTCGAGCGTCTCCGCATCGAGCGATCCGAAGCCTTCATCGATAAACAGTGTGTCGACAAAGGACGATCGTCCTTCGAGACCTGACAAAGCGAGCGCCAGCGAAAGGGAGACCAGGAAACGTTCACCGCCTGACAGGCTTCGCGTCCCGCGGACCTCGTCGCCCATGTCGCGATCAATGATATGCAGAGTGAGATCGGACGCTGCCCCCCGCGCGAGCCTATAGCGGGGGGTCAATGCGTGGAGGTGATCATTCGCCAATTGCACCATGTGGTCGAGTGTGATGCCCTGCACAAAGCGGCGGAAACGATCACCGCTGGCCGAGCCGACAGCATCGTCGACTGCCTGCCAGATTGCGAGTTCCGCTTTCGCGGTGTCGATTTCCGCAGATAGATTTGCGGCGGCGCGGCGTGCCTCGTCGTCTCGCGCGAGCGTAGCAGCAAGCACACCTGTCCGTTGTTGCAAGTCTCCGATTTCTGTTGCCAACGCCGCGACGACTGCGGCCAACGCCTCTGCATCGGTGGTCTCGTCGAAACCTTCCAACGCCCGGTGTAAGTCACTCTGGCGCGTAAGCACTGCGGTGCCGGCATCGTTCACGCCTCGGTCGATCTCCTGAATTCGGACCCGCAACGCTCTGCTCAAAGCTGGGTCGGCTGCGATCAGCGCGGCAACCTGGTCTGACGAGCGAGCAATATCCAGGCACGCAGCGTTGAATGCCTCTTCGGCTAAAGCACTGCGGCCTTTGGCGGTCTCCAATCCAGCGGCGGCCTCGTCGCAACGAGCGCCGGCCGCCTGGAACGCTGCATCGGTGGCGGATTTCGTCTCGCGCGCGAGCGCGAGCGCCTCACGGGTGGTCCGGCAAGCCTCATTGATCCGAGTCCGGTGGCTTGCTGTCGCCTCGCCATCGAGAAGTTGAGCTCTGGCGCGCGCCTTCTCTCCCTCGGCCATGCGACGTTGATCAAGAAGAAGTGCCGTCGTCGTCACCTGCACCTGCGCGTGCTCAAGCGAGGCGCCCGCGGCTGCACGCTCGGGCGCCAAACGCTGGAGCGTCATTTCAAGTTGGCCAACCTGTTCGCGCAGGGCAGCATACTCCGTCGCGATTGTTGACAGCGTAACGCTAACACCGGTGGGATCGACATCGAGGTCATCGACGGCCAGACCTGCTGCAGCGAGAAACGGCGTGATTTCACGGCGAATGGAAATGAGGCGCTCAGCAAGGCCCGCCGCCTGAACCGTGTACTCAGTTGCCTTCAATTGCGCGGCGTGGAAATCAGAACGTCTTTGGTCGATGGACCGCGCGGTCGTCTCGATCGCCTCGCCGAGCGCGTCATGCTCCCGTTGCAAACCGTCGATCTCAGTCCGAAGACGGCGCGCGTTTGCGAGTGGAGATGCAATGGCTGATCGTTCTGCGATCGCGACTGAGATATGGGCCGCCAGTTTCGACGCAGCCTGGTCATCGAGAACGGGAGGTACACCCTCCTCGATCCCAGCCTTCGTGCAGAGATCGTTCAAGGACGACAACTGTTCGCCATAAGCGCTGTTGGCAGCCAGAATTTGTCCGCGCGCCACATCGATTCCGCGGTTTGTCTCCGTCTGGCGAGCTTCTCCAGCGGAGAGCGCGCGCGTTGCAGCGTCCAAACGCTGGCCCGTCGTGGTCAACGCGGCATCGAGTTCTTCGCGTCGGCGGCGAAGCCTAGCAGCAATTTCATTCAGCGCGCTGGGATGCGCAAGATGCGGATGGTCGGTGCTGCCGCACACCGGACAGGCCAAATTTGGGGCCAGCAGGCTGCGCAGATGAATGGCCTCAGATGAGACAGCCTCGTCGGCGAGCTCTGCGATTGGAACAATTTCCGCACGTGCGGTCCGATCGCGGAGCTGGTCCGCTTCGGCTTCAACAATTTGGCTTTTCGCTGTGCTTACCTCTTGCGCCGCCAGCGTGTGTTCCGATTCTCGCCGTGTTAGATCTGCCGATGCTCGAGTATGCCGGTCGCAGACGGTACTTGCCTCGCGCAGAGCCTCGAGCGCGCGCTGCAGATCGATGTCTCGTTCGTGGAGCGTCGCCTCGTCGATGCCGGCAAGACCGGCTCTACGATCAGCGATTTCACGACTTAGGCCATTCTTTCGCTCACGATCCTCGGTGAGCTTTTCCAACAGGGTGATTATTTCACTTTGCAATCGCGTCGCTGTTTCTTCCGCTCCAATGGCCGCCACCGTGGCTGTAGCGTGTTCCTGCTGGAGCGCTCCCCGCTTCGCCAACAAGTCCATCGCATCGCCAAGACGATCAGCAAGAAGAACGCGATCCGATTGATTGCTTAATTGCGCCGCGGTTGTGCGGTACGATTCTGATGTCTGACCGAGAGCCTGATCAATCGTGGCCAGCGCATTGGCCTTATCGCGCAGTGTAGCTTCCGCTTGCTGCGATTTTTCCACCGCATCATTAAACTCCGTCCGAGCTGTCGTCAGCTCGGCGTCGAGCCTCTCGGCGTCGCTCCAAAGGGGACCGAAGTTCTTGAGGACGTCTTCTGCCGCTACGTTGGCGGTTACAGCGTCCGCCAGTTGCGTTGTAGACGCTGCATCCAGCGTCCGCGCTTCCTCGCGCGCAATGAGCAAGCCGTCGAGACGGGTCTTGGCCTCCGCTGCCGTCCGTCGTGCATTTTGTATATCACCCGCTAGCGGACGAAGCGGCTCGACGAGATCGAACTCGGCAAGAGATTGATACTCATTGGCGGCTGCTTCGCGTGCGGCGCGCGCTGCGACCGCCTGGGCCTCAGCCCGTGCGAGATCGCCGCGAGCAGCAGCGACGCGCTTGAAATGATCCAATCGCTCGCTGTGTTGATCGCGCTCAGCACCTTTTTGAGCAATGGTCGAAGCAAGCTGGCTTTGCTCCTCCAGCAGCGCCTGCATGGCTTCGTCATCAAGAAGTCCAATGTCGTTCCGACGCTGCTCCAATTGCTCGACAATTCTTCGTCGTGCGTCGGTGCCATCATGAACGCGGACCGAGATCGCTGCGTAGATTTCGGTGCCTGTGATCTTCTCGAGCAATTCCGCGCGCTCGCTCTCGGCGGCGAGCAGGAAGGCATCGAACTCGCCCTGCGCGAGGAGCACCGTTCGCCGGAACTGATCGAATGTGAGGTCAGTTCTCGTCTCCACCGCCTCGCGGACCTGAGTCTTGCCGGTCGCCACCGCACTGCCGTCGTCAAGTCGATACAGCGAGCGCTGCTCATTCTGCAGCCGCCCATTTGCTCGCCCCCGCGCCCGATTGGCCTCCCAGCGAACGCGGTAGCGTTCGCCATCCTGCCCGACGAAATCCACCTCGGCATATCCGCTCCCAGCGCCGCGACGCAGGATCGCCCGGCCATCATGAATTGAAATCGCCTCTCCGCTGGGATCGGGGGTATTTTCACGACGGCTAACAGAGACGCGCGGATACTCGCCATAGAGCGCGAGGCAGAGCGCGTCGAGGATAGTCGATTTCCCGGCGCCGGTCTCGCCAGTGATGGCAAAGAGGCCGGAACCTGCAAGAGGCTCTGCGGCAAGATCGATCTCGAAGGGAGCGCCAAGACTTGCCAGATTCTCGCCGCGGATAGCCAAGATCCGCATGGCTATATCTCCGCCCGTGCTCGATGGAAGACATCCAGGTGAGCAGCATCCGGGGCGACGCCGAGGGTGCGTTCAAATGCAAGCTTGAACAGATCCTCCGGATCTCTTTCCGCCAGCCGCATCATAGGATCGGCGATGATCACGTCATTCAACGCCCCGGGTATTGCTGCAACACGGGTATCGACGATGCGCACCGGGAAGCTCTCCGCGATGCGGTCGACCTCCTCTCTGAACCCGGGAGACAACCCTTCGCGGGCAAGCCTGACCTGGACGAATGGCCGCTCATGAAGCGGTAGGTCCGATGAGAGGTCCATTGCTTTCAGATGATCACCAAATTCGCTCAACCGCATATCGCCCGCTTCAGGAAGGCGGATGAAGGGAACTGGCCGGTCAATCGAGATGTGCTCAGATAGAACCGCTGTACCGTCGAGGCTCACAAGAGTGACCCCATGCGCGTAGGACAGCTCCGTCGCGGACAAAGGGATCAGTGAACCGGAATAGCGGACGGTATCGCGGCCAATAGCCTGAGCCTTATGCAAGTGGCCAAGCGCCACGTAGCTCGCTTCTGCCGGGAACACGTCATGCGGCACGGCATGCTGGCCACCGACCAGAATTCGCCGCTCTGCGCCTTCCGATTCGATACCTCCCGCGACATGGAGGTGTCCCGTTAGGACGAACGGTAGACCATCCATCGGTCCCCGCAACGTATCGACCAATTCGGCATAGAGGCTTCGCACGCCAGCGATGACGGGCGAGCCTGCTTCACCATCCAGCCGTGTCAAATTCGGAAGGCACGCTGCGGTTGGGTAGGAGACTGCAAGCACATGAGCAGCTACCGCACCGCTTGCGTCAGCGATAGGAACGAGATGGCGTGCGGCCTCGACCCGCCCTTCACGCCGCCGAACATTGCCCACGACGCGGATGTTGAATGCCTCCAACAGAGGCCGCGGCGCTTCCAACCGACCAGCGGCATCATGGTTGCCGGCAGCGATCACCATAGCCATGCGCGGATGTGCGCGGCTCAGCCGCACGAGCGTATTGTAGAAGAGCTGTTGCGCTTCCCCGGAGGGATTTTGGCTGTCAAACACGTCGCCGGCGATAACGAGGGCGTCGACATCTCGCTCCACGACGATCTCTTCAAGCCGCTCAAACACCTTATGGTGCTCGTGCTCCCGCGAGAACCCGCGTAAAGTTTGACCGATATGCCAATCAGCCGTGTGCAGAATACGGATCATTCTTCCTCCGGCAGTTGCACCGGAGCAGAGCCCGACCATGCTTTCGAAATTGAGTCCCAATCGACATTCCGCTCTTCGGCCAGCGTCCAAACGTTCCAGAAATCCGGATCTGCCGACTGCGGCCTCTGTGCATCAGGCAATTCGTCCACCTCCACCAGAACCGGGATCGGCGCTGCCCAACCAAGGAGAACGGCCTGCCTGGAAGGCAAACTCGGCAGCTCACGCAAGAGCCCACCGACATTGTCGGGGACGAGGCGTGCGACGAGATTCTGGTCCGCATCATTGACGATACGGTGCAGCAGAAACGTGTTGCATTGGGCGAGAACCGTTGGAGAAAGCTCTGATGGTCGCTGCGACGAAAGGACGAGCCCGAGCCCGAACTTGCGCCCCTCGCGGGCTATACGCTCGAACACTTCGCGGCAGAGCTGGGTCGGAGATGAGGCAGGGCCGTCATCGTCCTTGCCGCGCCGAACGAATGTATGCGCTTCCTCGAGAATGAGGACTGTCGGCAAGGTCTGGCCCTTCGGATGGCCGCGGCGGTATCTCTGAAGCGATTCGAAGATCAGCCGCGCCAAAACGGACACAACGATGTGGACGATTTCGGATGGGACGAGAGACAGATCGACGACCGCGATCTGGCCGTTACTCGCGCCATCGTCGCCGACATAATCCTTCAGCCAGGTTTCGAAGGAAGTCGGCGGGTCGCGACCAATTACGGCGCCGAGCCGCTGATCGGCGAGCATTCCGCGAATCCGAAGTCCGAGCGTCGAGATAAACCCTGCGAGGTTACCTCCCTGCTCGGTTGCCACCCGATCAAGATGTTCGGCGAGAATGTTTACGTCAAAGAACTGTGGAGCGTCCTCACTGATGAGGGCTGCGTGACCGATATCCGGCAGCGTCTGAGCCAATGCATCCAGTGCGCTGCGGATCGTTTCCAGGTCGGAAATCGCAAAATCGTTGAAGAAATTTCCAGATCGTCGGCTATCGACAATCCCTGTGATCGTGGTGGAAATCGCGGCAAGAGCGCCGCTAGCTGTATCGAGGGCCTCCCCGCCAAACTGCGAACAATCTGACGCGATCGTTTCAAGGAGCCGCGCGCACTCGAATCTCGGTCTCGGAGCCCCCGCGAAGGCCTGCGTGCCAGTGTTCAACATCGCCGATATCCGGATCGAATAGGAACCAAGGTAGCGGCGGATCATCGCCTCTCTGGGCACTCCCTCCGTTTGACCGGCCTTCAGCTCCCGCAGCCCCTGCATAAGCAACGGGCGTTGCGCCCCTGGTTGGGCGTGAGCGACCGCGGTCCACTCGTGCCCACTCCAGAGCCACGCAGGGACATCGAGCGGTCGCTCTCCATCTGCAACGGGTGGAACGCGAAACAACCGTAGCTCGTCTCCGCGATCAGCGAAGGCCCTGGCGTATTCGCCATTTGGATCGAGGATGATAAACCGCGCGTTGGGCACCCCCGTCTTGCCGGCATCCTTGATGGCCTTCTCGGCGGCCTCCATGGACCATCGAATCAGGCCCGCTACCGTGCATGATTTACCGCTGCCGGTGTTTCCCAATACCGCCAGGTGCCGACCGAAAAGCTTGTCAGGGTCGACCATGATGGCCGCGTTCGATGCCATCGGAGAGGAGCCTATTCTGACTCTCTTATCGTCGTCCCTCGCGCCCACGATGGCTTCGACCTGCGGGGGTGTCGGGATAAGGACTTGGTCCCCCACTGACGGAAACGCTACCACGCCACGAGAGAGTTCGTATCTGGTCATTCCCGAAGCGCGGTCGCGCCGAGATGTCAATGTACCCACTGGCGATAGCGACATCTTCCGTAGTGGAAATGGAAGATCGATCAGGCCAAAGTCTTTCAGGCCAGAGCGCTTTGGATAGGGAGAGCGTTCGATCCCAATCCAGGTTATGTAGGCGACTGTCGCACCGGCTTCATTTGGGATGATCACATACCCATTGAGACGCGGAAACCCCGCCGGCACTCCGGTATTCAATGCTGTGGAGTGCGGAGCGTCCAGTTCAAGGAGCACCCGAACTTCGTCAGGCGCAACCGACTCGACGACACCGACAACAAGGCCCGACAGTCGTTCGATTGGAGTTGTCATGATCGCCTCATACCGGCCCGGTTGCAGTCACTGAAGGCGGTGCGGCAGGCGGGTCGCTGAGTTTTGGATCGCCTGGACGATGCTTCAACAATTCTGTCATTCGGCCCGATATGTAGTCGAGCGCCGGTTTCGGCAGGTAGCTTGCAACCAACGTTGCAAGATCCGAGAAATGAGGCCCGATCAGCAACGAGACTTGCGCATCTCGCGTCTTTTCAACGAATGCTTTGAGGCGATCGTCAGCCGAATAGGCCATGATCACCAAATGGGTCGACGGGATCGTGAGCATATCGAGCAGCACTCGATTGACGTGATCGTCGCCGAAACCATAGCCATAGGTCACGACAACGGCGTTAGGTCGGCAAGCTGCTGCCGCAAAATCGCGAAAGAGCTCCGCATAGGGATACTGTGTTGTTTCGACGTCCTTCGCGGGATTGGGATAGATCATCACCGTGTCGACGGGTTTTTTGGGAATGTCGGTATGATCCGCAGGCGCTCCGAATGGGATGCCCTTGCGGTAGATTCGCCGCTCGTCCTTATCAAAAAACCAATCCAGTGAGCCGTGGAGCTTAGTCAGGCGAATGACGCCCTCCATGAACCGCGGTTCTCCCCGAATGCCGGGTGGATTGTAGTGGACATCAACTTCAACGCGCGACGCGCGGAAGACCGGATTCAGCGCGCCGACGAATCTGTCGATGATCCGAAGACCCGCAAAGTCGCAACCATGTTCGATCAGGCGGTCGTAGTTGGTTGTGAAGACGTGCAAACGTTCACGGGATGCAGCGCGGCTCGCAAAACTCAGCAGGAATGATTGCAGAGCGCCCTGGGCAGCATCTTTCGATGTCGGATCCTTTCCAGCAACAATCCCGCTTTCCGTCTTCAATAATGAAGTGAGGAAGCCAGACATCTGGGCATCAATGCCATCCTTAAGAGTTTTTTCTGCTCCCTTGTCTATGACCCCCAGGCCCTCGAGCAGAGCAAGCGCACTTCGAAACTGATCTTCGATGTTTGCCGCACCTCTTTTCATGGCCGTCGCTCCGGCCTGGGCGTGCGCATCGATGGCGGCGTCATAAGACGTGCCAAATGTAACCTTGGCCATGCCTGTGGCCCCTACGCCCGCGAGATAACCAATCGCTGCGGTGAACCCACTGCCGAGCAGTAGGTTGAGGTGCTCTGCTTGGAAGACAGCAGAGAGCCACGGCTCGATGTGCTTTCGAGCACTATTGGTCAGAGAATCCAGTTCATCTGGGTCAGTGGGTAGATCGTCCCAGGCGCCAGAGTGGCTGCCTACGCGATAAAAGTGCTTCTTATCCATACTTCCCCCCAACCGCGACAGCGGCTCCTTTCTTCGTCAGTCGCGCCATGCGGGACGGAGAAATTTTCTCGTTCCGCTACGCCTCATTGATTGCTTCCCCCGGCGACCACGGCCCGTTCGGCGGCCAAATTCGTTCCTCCTTCAATCCGACGACCAACGGCATCAAGAAGAGGCGAAGATCGGCGACGGTAGCGGCGAAAGCATCTGGTGCGGCTGCCATCCGGTCCCGGTCCAGGAAGGCGCGCCATTGAGCGGTCCATGCTTCCGCGAATTCATCGGTCAGACCGACCGGAACAACAGACGGGAGGACCGTTCCGCGTCGTTCGAAGGTCCGCTGAATTGCCTCGACAAGGGGAGCCTGGCGAAGTTCGAATGTTCGGGAGATCACCCAGAGATCATAGAAATCCTTGAGCCGGCTATTGGCCACGCCGAGCGTTACGAGCGCTTCGAATTTCTCGGCCACCACCGTTTCGACCGGATATGCGCGAAGGCGCGGCGTTGGGGCGTCCAGCAGGGTGGGATAGTCGATCTCGACGGCCGCAGGTGTAATGGCGTCGCCGAAACCAATGTCGACCTGGATCGGAATACGCGCCCCGGCGATGGTTGCCGTTGTGCGGACCCGCACACCACCATATTCCGTCTCCTCACGGATCGGGGCCGCCATCAGCGCGGCGACATCAAACGTCACACCGTCATCGGCGACCGGCTGCGCACAAATGGCCCGGAAGGTTTCGGCAATTGCCTCGGCGTCGCTGTCGCCGTGGCCAAGCAGATCCAGATCGCGCGTGGGCCGAAACGGATCGGCGACCCATGTCACGAAGAGCATCGCACCTTTGAGGATGAAGCGGTCGCGGTGCGGCGACGCGCTTAGCCGGTAGAGCAGACGCTCGAGCGCATATCGCGTCAGGAGAATCTGGAAATCCGATCGCTCGGCACGTGCCCGATCGAGGAGCCGCGCTCGCACTGATGCGCCGATGTTGCGAGGCTCACGCGGCATCAGACACCATTGCCTCGACGTAAGGACGCATGATCGACCAGACCCGCGCCTTGCGCGCGTAACGCCAGATTTGATCCGGTTTGCATCGGCGACGGCGGAGACCCTCGCGCAGTCCCTCCATCGCGACGTCGAGGCCGATCTTCGTCCTGTAGCGAAAGCAATCGACAATTGTCCTCGCCGGATCCGTGATGGGAACGTCGACATTCTCGATGCGGTGACGCTCGACCCCTTCGGTCAGTGCCGCCCCAGTGAAGCGCACGAACCGAATAGGGGGATAATCGATCTTGGGCCGCCAGGCGGCACGGTCGATCGCCATCCATACAGCCGACGGCATCTGCAGCGTCAGTTCGTGGTATTGGAGGGCTGAGGTTAGGCAGACCACGCCCTTTGGAACCAGAACCGCCGCTTCAGCCAGCGTATGGGCAGCCTCGACGTGTGCGTCGGGGAGTTGATAGAGGCCACGTGCCGGGCGGATGACCGCCTCCTCCCGGACAAGGCGCGCAAGCGTCTCCGGGCCGATGCCTTCGGCAACGAACTCCTTCAGCCGGAGCATACCTCGGGCTTCTAGAAGTTTCAGCGCACGAAGCCGCTGGGCGCTAGTGGATGGCATGGACGGTGACGTTTCCTCTGACAAAGAAATATGTAGCAGAGGTTTTATCACAAGCTGGCTGGCTTGGGAATCCCCGGTTTTCGCCCACCACCATCCTTCTCGAAGCTTGGCCGAGCGGTGCCGGACGACGACAGCGTCGCCGCCGACCTCATATTTTCCCAGTACGTCGATGAGACGAGAAAGCGCGACTAAACTCTCGTGGTAAGCAGCGGCTATCCTGTCAGCGTGATCCGGCCGTCCTTCAGCCGATGCCGACTGGCTTGGGCCAGGTTGACGGTATTCCGCACGAAATCGAGGCGCGCGATCCCAGCGTGGTAGGCTCGGAACGCCTCGCTCAGGGCGTCATCGGTCACCTCGGGCGAGACTTGATCATCCTTGCCTGTCGTGAGCGGCACATCGTCGAGTGATAGACCGCGCCCGCAGAGAAACGTCGTCACGATGACCTCGAAGGTCATTGGCGGACGGTGATCCATATGCGCCTCGTCCCGCGCGATGCGTTCGCCGGTGACCGCGCAAGAAACCAAACCGTCAGAACCGCTGTGGGTGGCGAAGAAATTATCGCGGGCCTTGTAGAGATCGAAGCGCACCGCACGTCGAAAGGCTTGAGCGACCTCCTGCTTACGGCTGGGTGGTCGCTGGGAGATGCAGTGTGGATAGGAGAAATCCGTGCCGCTGCCATCGGTGCGGATGATCCGGAAGCATTGCGTCCCATGCTCGGTCATCATGACCTGGAAATGGCTGACGCCACAGCCCACCTTGGCGACATATTCGGTGTGGCGTTCGAGAAGGGCGGCAACGTCGAGGCCATCCTCGTCACTCACTCGCTCACCAGGCCGGTAGCGGTTCAGCATGGCCTTGAAGAAAGCCGTGGCGTCGCCTTGCTTTTCGAAGCTGCGCGTCGCCAGCTCTACTGGTTTCGCACGCCCTCCCATTCAAGCCACCCCTGCCGGCGCTGCCGCAAACTCGAACTGCGCCTCGCAGCCATCATGCGCACAAACTGGCTTTTTGAGAGTAAAGGGCCGCTGGAATTTCGTTCGACTGCACTTCTTGCAGCCGAACTGGCTGCGGAAAGCCTTGAACTCCTCCCAGCGCGCCTTCTCGTCACCAATCGAACCGTCGCCATAGGGCCCGTCCTGGAAGTGGCTGCCGAAATTCTCGATCTCGCCCTTCACCAAACTGTCGAGGAACCGGTTGTTGACGCCCGGCACCAGCGCCGGCGCCAGCTTGGCATCCTTGAGCAGGCCGGCGAGCGCCGAGGCCAACTCGCTGCGTTCGTAGGAATAGGCCCTCTCCAGCGGTCGGATGCGGACGCTGACCCCGAAATCCCGACAGATGCCGAGAAGCCATTCCTCCTCGGCCTGGCGCATCTCGTTGGCCGCCGACTGGCCCGCCGCCCAACGCGCCTCGATCATCTCATCGCTGACCTTGTGATCAGCGAAACGCGGCCCGTAGGCCGGATCGAGGCCAATGATCCGGGTGAAGTGCCACGCTTTCGCCTCGAGCTGATCCTTCAAATAATTGAAGAACCGCTCGTCGTGCGTGGTGATCAGGATCTGGCAGTTGCCGAACATGGTGGCGATGAGCCCGGCAATGGTGCGCCGATGATCGGCATCGTAGGAGGTGACGATGTCATCCAGCGCGATGATGGGCGCGCCGACGTTAAACTGCTGGATCGCCGCCATCCGCAACGCCAGGGCCACCGAATGGATCTGTGAGTCGCTCAAATAGCCGCCCGGCTGCACGCCCGTGCGGTTCTTGGCGAAGTCGATCAGGAGGTTGAGCCGCTGCTGGTTCGTGTCGTCTTCCGCCGGCAGCTCCAGCCGGATTGGCGTGGCGCCAGCGCCCTGGATCAGCTTGTAAATATCGTTCATGGGCGTCTGAAGCTTGTCGAGCAGAGCCTGCACCTTCTTGCGGATTTCGGCTGAGATTATCGTCGCCTGCGCCGTCAAGGCGTTGGAGAGTTTCCCCAGCTCATCCAGCGTTCGCAGCGCAAGGTTCCGCTCGGTCTGTAGCTCCAGCAGTCGATCGATCTTCGCCTTGGCCTTGATATAGGTGTGGTCGCCTTGCTTCGATTCGATGTCGGCGATGGCCTGATCGAGCGTAGCGAGCAGCTTGGCGATTGCCGAAACAATGTCGGCCGAGGCCGGAACGGCGGTCTGAGGCCAGCCGGCGATGCCTGCTTGATAGGCGATAAGATCGGCTTTCAATGCAGCCTCGCCGTCGCCGAGGTGGCCAATCAGTCCCGGCAGCGCCGCTACCAACTGGGTATGGGCCTTGGTCGCCGCAGTCTTGGCCTCGTCGAGCGCCTTCTTGGCGGCAGCGTAGTCCGCCAACTCCTCGAGGTGCTTGGCGATGTGTTCCCGGATCGTCTCAGCGCTACCAGCCGCCGTGTCCGCGACAGGTGTCGCGCAGACGGGGCAAATGTCAGGTGCCGCCACCCCTTCGGCAAAAAGCGGCTCTGCGGCTTTCCACAAAGCCTGAAACACGGTGCTCGCCGCTTTGCCCCGTTCTTCCGTTTCCTTACTCTCCGCCGCCGACAGAGCCGCGACAGCCGCGTCAAAGATCGGAATCGCACCGCTGACGACAGTCTCGCCGCTCTCCGTATCGGTCGCCTCCGCTCGCAAAGCGGCTGCGGCATTACGGATCTGGCGCAGGCCCGCAAGTCCGATCTTGTTCTCCTCGGCCTTGGCGCGCGATTCCAGTTCGAGATAGGCCGGATCGCCGGCCGCCACCGTCGCCAGCATCAGCGCCGGATCGAGCGGCGCCAGGACAGACACGTTGGCGTAGGCAAGCACCGCCGCCGAATCCCAGGCTTTCACCCCCTGGGCCGTCTCCTTGGCAAGCTGGGTATCCACGCGCTGCAGCGTCGTCTCGTCCTCGGCCGCAGCCTTCACCTGCGTGCGCAGCGAACGAATATTCTTCTGCACCTCAACCAGTGGGCCGAGCTGCAGCCAATTGGCGACATCCGCGTAGCGCTGTTCGGGCGTATGGATTTCGACGAACGTGCGCAGCGCATGCCCGCGGATGATCGGCGGCACCGCGAAGCAGGCGTTCACTGCCGTGGCCACCGCCGGTATCGGTCGCTTCGCCCCCGTCGCCGGTCGACTGCCGTTGGTGGCATCCTTGCCCGAGACCACGCCGATCGTAACCGCCGCTGCAATCTTCGCCTCCTCAGCCAGATTGTGCGCCAGCGCCACGGGTCCAGCCTGGTTGTTGATGGCGCGCTGCCCGAGCCTTTCGAGCGTTCCGTCCTTGGAGAACATGAATTCCAGCGCATCGATGACGCTGGATTTGCCGCTGCCGTTCGGCGCGAAGATCGCCAAGCAACGCTTCTTGCTGAAATCGAACGTCTTCGGTTGGAGATACGCGCGAAACCCGGAAAGGCCCAAGGACTGAAGAAAGTAAGGATCAGCCATTGGCCAACTCCGGCTTAGGAGGACTGGCACGTTCGCCTGCGAGTTTCAGGATGGCGTCCTTGGCCTGAGCGACGGCGTTCTGCGCAGGTGCCACTTTCAAGATGTGGGTCTTAAGGATGTCCGCCATTCCGGCATCGACACCTTCCTTTCCCTTTAGGCTTTCTGCCAACGCCTTAAGAAATGCGTCCGGCGTGTCTGCCACTTCAGCTTCGCCTTCCATGCGGATATCCTCCCAGTTGTTCATGTCAGATGATACAACGAGATACCCATTAGGAAAATGGCACTTCCCTTGAAAAGGCTCGCGTTTGTGGGAGAACACCCCACGTGAATACCTTTCTGCCAGCACAATGATGCGAAACGAAAGATGCCTCTCAGGCTGTCTAAATGCCAGCAAACGGCGCGTCTGTTGGCAGATCATTGACTACCGTCACTGTCAACGCGCGTTTGCCTTTACCCTCCGCGCCTTTGCAAATCCCCGGTCCGTTGCCATGAACCGCTCCAGCATGGGGACGATCAGGCGAACGGGATCGGCAGCGGTTTGCCCCGCCTCCCAGGCGAGGATTTCGGCATAGGCGATCAGATCGCGGTGAAGGCCCGCGGGTAGCTCGAGCGTGACCTTCACGGGCTTGTCGTCGGCGATCGGACCGAGTTTCAGCTTTGTCATCTCAGCCTCCGTAGGGCTCAAGCACGAGATCGCGGGTGACGATCACACGGACGGGAAAACCCGGTCGGATGGTCAGTGTCGGCGCGATGTTGAGCTGGCGCTGCACGATCTGCTGGCCGGTCTGGTTGATGCTGTCGGATGCGCCGTTGCGCAGCGCGCGGATGATGTCACTCTCCTGACTCGATGATCCTGCCTCGGCACCAACGCTGAGCAGCGTTGACAGCGCCGCGGCCTTGAACAGCTCACCCCAATGGTAGTCGACGCCATCTTCGAGCCCGGCATAGCCCTCGGCGTCTGCACCTGGCTGGCGCTCCAACACGATCGAGCGGCCGTTGGGGAAGATCAGCCTGTTCCAAACGAGCAGGATGCGGCGCTGACCAAAGCCCACGCCATTGTCATACAGGCCGACGATCCGCGTGCCCTGCGGCACGAGCAGGATGCGCCCGGTCGGGCTGTCATAGACGTTCTCCGTCACCTGCGCGATGATCTGGCCGGGGAGATCGGAGCGGATGCCGGTGATGAGCGCCGCCGCGATCACCGCCCCGGCCTGAAGCACATTGGCCGACGTGGGAGCGGCGACGCGATCCGGCGAGACGGTGCGCTTGTCGGGTGTCTGGTTCAGAAACGCGACCTGACGATCCTGCGCTGATGGTGTCGCGGGCGGTGGCGCAAGCCCGAGACTGGAAAGGTCCGTCTGCGGCGAGACTGTCGCTTGCGGCTGCGGGACAGCCGTGTTGGCTGGCCGCGTCTCGGTCGAAGCAAAGAGACGGGCCGTCCGCGCCGCCTCCAGCTCTTGGATGCGGCGCTGCTCTTCCTGACTGATCCCCGGATTGGGCGTCGCGATCCCCGGTGTTGGTACGGGCTGGCCGGCGTTCTGGGCGCTGAGGATTGGGCGGCCGAGGTCGCCCGGCAGCGGCGGACCGAGCTTCGGGACACCGGCATAGTCCTTTGGCAGGGCGGCGAGGCCGTCGGGCGTCGTCCGGTTGTCGGTCGAATACAGCTCCTCGTTCGTCTTGCCGCCGTGCCGGGTTTGGAGCGCGTAGATCAACGTGCCGCCGATACCGGTGCCGGCAAGCAAGCCAAGGACGATCAGCACCTTTCGCGACAGGCGCGTCACGCGCGGCGGTTCGGGCCGCAGCCGCATCGGCGCGACCGGCTCTCCGGTCAACGGCCGGACCTCGTCGTCCGCGCCCGGCTTCTGACGATCGGGGGCGATCTCGCTCACGACGCCGGCCTCCCGTCGGTGCGGGAGATGCGAACGCGCTTCTGGTTCTTGTCGGCGCCGAAACGCAGCTCGGCGGCGGCAAACAGCCGGTCGACGATCATGTAGTTGTCGCGGACGCGATAGTTCACCAGTTCCGAGGTATCGCCCTCCGGACCGACGATGAAGAGCGGTGGCATCTCGCCCTGGCCGATGCCGCGCGGGAACTCGATGAAGACCTGGCGGCCGTCGTCGAAGGCGCGCAGCGGCCGCCACGGTGCGCGGTCGCCGGTCACTTCGTAACGGAAGTTGACGCGAGCGAGATCGATGCCGGTCGCCACCGGCTGGACGGCTTGCGCCTCGGCGTTCTGCCGGCGCAGCGCAATGAGCTGATCCTGTGGATACTGCCAGGACACCGAGGCCATATAGGTCTTCTCGGTCGAGCGCAGCTCCATATGGTAGGTGCGCGCATTGGTGTTGATGACGAGGTTGGTCATCAGCTCGGACCGCGTCGGCTTGACGAGGATGTGGACCTGCTTCGTCGCGCCTACACCGCTCTCGGTGTCGCCGATGATCCAGCGCACCGTGTCGCCGGCGGCGACGGGACCTGAGCCGACCAGCGTTTCGCCGGGCTGCAAGGCAATGTCGGTGATCTGCCCCGGAGCGGTGTAGACTTGATAGAGCGCACCATCGACGAAGGGATAGACCTGGATGGCGTTGATGAAGCCGTTCCTGACCGGTTGCATCCGTGCAGCGGCATTGGCCTCGTTCACCCGCGCGGCGGGGTCCGGCAACTCGGGCGTCGCCTTGCCGTCTTTGCCGACCGGTTTCAACTGACCGGGCAACGGCAGCGGCTTCGGCAGTTCCACCACCCGAACCGGAGCCGGCGGATCGGAGGCGATGACGGCCGGCGCCGCATCGTCATAGGAGATCTCGGGCGGCTTCTGCGCCGTGGCGCAGCCGGCGAGCACGGATGTGAAAGCCAAGAGAAGCGGCAAGGCGGATTTACGGAAAGCCGGACGTCCCGCTTGTCCGGGGGCGGCTTTGCGGAAGGTCGGCGTCATTGGGTCAGCTCCTTCGACCAGTTGATGGCGGTGACGTAGATTCCGAGCGGGTTGGCCCGGAGCTTTTCGGCGTCGCGCGGTACCTGCACGACAACGGTCAGGATGGCGGTCCAGCGCTCGGTGGAGGCGAGCGAGCCGTCCTGATAGGTCCGCTGGACCCAGGCGACGCGGAAGCTGTCGGGCGATGCGCGGATGACGCTCGAGACATCGACGGCGATCTGCGTCTTGCCGACCTTGGTGAAGGGGTCGTTGGCGCGGGCGTAGTCGTTGAGCGCCAATGCGCCGGCCTGCGTGGTGAAGTCGTAGGCCCGGAGCCAGTTCTGGCGGACGATGATCGCGTCGGCTGGGATCGAGCGGACCTCTTCGATGAAGCGCGCGAGATGGAAAGCGATCTGCGGATCGGTCGGCCGATAGTCGGCGGTTGCCGGAGCTACGGCCTGCGCTTGGCCGAGCTTGTCGACCTGCACCACCCACGGCACGACCGAGCCGCTCAACGATTGCCACACCAACGCGGCAGAGAGACCAGCCGACAAGGCCAGTGACCCGAAGGCCATCAAGCGCCAGTTCTTCGCCTGCACACGGGCTGAGCCGATGCGATCGTCCCAGACCTGGGCAGCTCGCTGATAGGGCGTCTCGGGTTCCGGCGATTTGCCGTAGTGGGTGGAGGGTCGTTTGAACATCAGCGGTCGCTTTCAGAAAGATGGACGGACGAGCCGCCGCCATGGCTGTCACCGGACCTGACCGCATGGGCGGCGGCCTGGACGCCGTGCGACATCGCTTGCGAGCGGTTCATGCGCTTGGCCCAAGCGGGCGGACCTTCGTTGGTTGCAGATGGAGATGCAGTGGTATCGGAGGCGCTGCCTTCGCCGGCGACCGATCGGCCACCCGCCTCGAAGCTGTCCTTCATCGACGCCGCGGCGCGCCGGAACGGGCTGGCGATGGCCGAGCCGAGTTTGGAAGCACCGGTGCCGGCGACATTACCGAGACCTGCTGCCACGCCTGTCGCGCCAGTGTGTCCGGCCGCGCCGAGGCTGTAGGCGGACGATGCTCCGCCTGCGAGAGCAGCCCCACCACGCGCCGCTGCGGCAGCACCTCCCGCCAATGCGGCGCCACCGGAGGCGACGGCGCCGACCGTCGCCGCACCCGCCACCGCCATGCCGCCAGCGGCAAGGCCCGTTCCGATCGCCGCGCCCGCACCGAGCTGCGGGCCGCCGGAGACGAGGCCGTTGGCGATACCGGGACCGAAGATGCCGAGGCCGAGCAGCGACAACGCCGCCAGCACGATCGCCATGGCGTCGTCGATGGTCGGCGTCGCGCCGTTGAAGCCGGCGGTGAACTCGGAAAAGAGCGTCGAGCCGATGCCGATGATGACGGCGAGCACCATCACCTTGATGCCCGACGAGATGACGTTGCCGAGCACACGTTCGGCCATGAAGGCGGATTTGCCGAAGAGGCCGAAGGGGATCAGCACGAAACCGGCGAGCGTCGTCAGCTTGAACTCGATCAGGGTGACGAAGAGCTGGACAGCGAGGATGAAGAAGGCGAGCAGGATCAGCGCCCAGGCGAACAGCAGGCAGGCGATCTGGATGAAGTTCTCGAAGAACGACACCCAACCCATCAGGTCGGAAATGGAATCGAGCAGCGGCCGACCCGCATCGAGACCCGTCTGCGCCACCTTGCCGGGACGCATGAGATCGCTGACCGAAAAGCCGGTGCCGGACGCCTTTAGGCCGAGCCCCGCGAAGCTCTCGAAGACGATGCGTGCGAGGTTGTTCCAATTGCCGATGATGTAGGCGAAGACACCGACGAACAGGGTTTTCTTGATCAGCCGCGCGATGATGTCGTTGTCGGCATCCCACGACCAGAAGAGCGCGGCCAGCGTCACGTCGATGACGATCAACGTCGTGGCGATGAAGGCCACCTCGCCCTGCAACAGGCCGAAGCCGCTGTCGATGTAGCGGGTGAAGACCTCCAAAAAATGATCGATGACGCCGGAGCCGCCCATGGTCAATGCGCCTCCGGTGAAGTAGCGCCGAGGAACCGGTCCCGGTTCTCCGCCCATGCCTTGAGGCAGACCGCGTCACGGCTGGCGGCCTCGCCCAGGTCCCGGCAATGCCGTAGCGTGGCTCGCAGCGATCCGGGATCACCGACGTGAGGACGGCTGACAGTGCGGATCTCCGTCGCTGCGTCGTTGCGGGTCAGTTCGATCACCGCGGCAGTGATCGCCACAGCGACAAAAGCGATGGCGCCGATGCGTGCGAAGGTCTTGCCGTCCATCGCCACCACCTCAGTTGCTGCCGTAGAACATCTTGGCCGAGCCGGGCTGGTAGCCCGTGCCCGGCGTCAGGAAGCGACGGCGCTGCTCGCGGCCTTGCTCGACCGCGGCCGCCCGCTCGGCATCGGTGAGCGCCTGCGCCCGGCCGTTCGCCGCAACGACAGCCGTGAGGTCCGCGAGCTGTTGTGCCTGGAGCGCAAGAAGCTGATTGCCGGCCTGCGTTGCCTGGAGCGCGCCGGTCGCCGACTGGCTGGCACCGACAAGCGTCGACATCTGCGCGCGGTTGGTATCGATATTGCCGACGACGCCGGCCTGCACGCGCATGGCGTCCTGCAAGCTGCCGACCGTATTCTGCCAGCGCGAGCGGGCGTCGGCGACGAGTTGCTGGTCCGACGCCGACATCGAGGCGGTCGAGTACTTCTGCTGGAAGGTCCGATCGACCTGCTGAACGTCGTAGGCGATGTTCTGCGCCTGCCCCAGAAGCTGCTGCGTGCGTTGCACGGATTGCTGAAGCTGCTGGAGCGACGAATACGGCAGGCTCGCCAGATTGCGGGCCTGATTGATCAGCATCTGCGCTTCGTTCTGCAGCGAGGTGATCTGATTGGTAATCTGCTGGAGAGCGCGGGCAGCCTGAAGGACGTTCTGCGCATAGTTCGAGGGATCGAAGACGATGATGGCGTGCGCGGGCGTCGCCAGTATCGGTGCGACAGCGACGGAGGCGGACAGCAAGGCGGCGGCGAAGCGCGCCGCGCGCGAACGGCGCAGGGTCATGGGCGGATCTCCAGATTGGTGAGGTCGGGAATGAGGTCGGCGGCCCAGCCGGCACCGCGATGGCGCAGCCAGGCGTCGAGGAAGCCATCGCGGCCATGCTCGGTGACGATCTTGGCGATCGCCGCCTGATCGGTCTTCGAGGACGCGGCGCAGAGCGCCAGCGCCACGTCCGACAAGCCCAGCTCGAACAACCGATTGCCGCGCCGGGACTGGCAGTAGTAGTCGCGCTTCGGCATGGCCCGCGCGATGATCTCGATCTGGCGGTCGTTGAGACCGAAACGGCGATAGATGGCGGTGATCTGCGGCTCGATCGCGCGTTCGTTCGGGAGCAGCAGCCGGGTCTGACAGCTTTCGATGATCGCGGGCGCGATGGCGCTGCCGTCAATGTCGGACAACGACTGCGTGGCGAAGATCACGCTGGCGTTCTTCTTGCGCAGCGTCTTCAGCCATTCGCGGAGTTGGCCGGCGAAGCCCTCGTCGTCGAGCGCCAGCCAGCCTTCATCGACGATGATGAGCGTCGGCGATCCGTCGAGCCGATCCTCGATGCGGTGAAAGAGATAGGCCAGAGCGGCAGGCGCGACCTCGGTGCCGATCAACCCCTCGGTCTCAAAGGCCTGCACCGTCGCAGTGCCGAGATGCTCGCTCTCGGCGTCGAGCAACCGGCCCCACGCTCCGCCGATGCAGTATGGGCGGAGCGCCTGCTTCAGGTCGTTCGACTGCAACAGGACGCAGAGGCCGGTGATCGTGCGTTCCTCGATCGGCGCGGATGCCAACGAGGTCAACGCTGTCCAGATGTGTTCCTTCACCTCTGGCGTGATAGCAACGCCTTCGCGGATGAGGATGGCGACGATCCAGTCCCCGGCCCATGCCCGTTCGGATGTTTCCTCGATACGGGCAAGTGGCTGAAGGCTGACAGAGGTTTCCGATCCGTCGGTCAGCCCGCCGCCGAGATCGTGCCAATCGCCACGCATGGCGAGCGCCGCGGCGCGGATCGAGCCGCCGAAATCGAAGGCGAAGACCTGAGCCCCGGGATATCGGCGAAACTGCAGAGCCATCAGTGCCAGCAGCACCGACTTGCCGGCACCGGTCGGACCAACCACCAGCGTGTGCCCGACATCGCCGACATGAAGGGAAAACCGGAACGGGGTCGAGCCGTCGGTCTTGCCGAAGAGCAACGGGGCGGCGCCAAAGTGCTCGTCCCGTTCCGGCCCCGCCCACACGGCACTGAGGGGGATCATGTGGGCGAGATTGAGTGTGGAAATCGGTGGTTGCCGGACGTTGGCGTAGACATGGCCCGGCAGGCTGCCGAGCCAGGCGTCCACGGCGTTGATGGTCTCCACCATCGCGGTGAAATCGCGGCCCTGGATGACTTTCTCGACCAGCCGCTGCTTCTCGTCGGCGGCGCGCGGATCGGCGTCCCAGACCGTCACGGTGGCGGTGACATAGGCGATGCCGGCATAGTCCGCGCCCAATTCCTGAAGCGCGAGGTCGGCGTCCGCTGCCTTGTTCGAGGCGTCGGTGTCCATGAGCACGGATTGCTCGTTGGTCATCACCTCCTTCAGGATCGCGGCGATCGACTTGCGCTTGGCGAACCACTGCCGGCGGATTTTGGTGAGCAGCCTGGTGGCATCGGTCTTGTCGAGCAGGATGGCGCGGGTGGACCAGCGATACGGGAACGCCAGCCGGTTCAGTTCGTCGAGCAGGCCCGGCGTCGTCGCGGTCGGAAAGCCTGTGATGGTGAGGACGCGCAGGTGCTGCGCTCCCAGCCGCGGTTCCAGCCCGCCGGTGAGCGGCTGATCGGCCAAGAGCGCGTCGAGATACATCGGCGTTTCGGGAACGCGGACGCGATGCCGGTGCGTGGAGACGCAGCCGTGCAGATAGGTCAGTGTCTCGCCGTTATCGAGCCAGCGGCATTCGGGCATGAAGGCTTCGATGAGATGCAACAGCCGGTCGGTGCGATCAGCGAAGCCGGTCATCACCTCACGCGGGTCTATGCCGGTCTTCTCGCGGCCCTCGTAGAGCCAGATCTCGGCGCGCGCGGCGTCCTCGACCGGTGGCAGGTAGGTGAAGGTCAGGAAGTAGCTGGACTCGAAATGGCTACCCGCTTCTTCGAAGTCGGCTTTCCGCTCGGCATCGACCAAGGCTGAGGCAGCATCAGGGAAACGGTTCGCAGGATAGATGCCGGCCGCATGACGTTGCGCCTCGACGAAGATCGCCCATCCGCTGCCGAGACGACGGAAGGCGTTGTTGAGACGGCCAGCAACGGCGACCAGTTCGGCGGGCACAGCCGAGTCCAGATCGGGACCACGGAAGCATGCGGTGCGTTGGAAGCCGCCGTCCTTGTTGAGCACGATGCCGGTGCCGATCAGCGCGGCCCAAGGCAGAAAATCGGCGAGCCGTCGATTGCGGTTGCGATATTCGGCGAGGTTCATCATGGCCGCGCTCCCGTTCAGACCGAAAGGTGCGTGGGGATGCGCAGATGGCGGCGACCGACCTCGACAAAGAACGGGTCGCGCTTTGCCGCCCACACTGCCGCGAAGTGCCCGATCGCCCAGATGGCGATGCCGACCAGCCAGAGGCGTAAGCCCAAGCCGACCGCACCGGCCAAGGTGCCGTTCATGATCGCGATGGCGCGCGGCGCTCCGCCGAGCAGGATCGGTTCGGTCAGCGCCCGGTGAACCGGCACGGTGAAACCCGGCACTTCGTCGTTCTGGTCGCCGACACCCGCCATCAGACCAGCGCCCCGCCGCCAAACGAGAAGAAGCTGAGGAAGAACGAACTGGCCGCAAACGCGATCGACAGACCGAAGACGATCTGGATCAGGCGGCGGAAGCCACCCGAGGTGTCGCCGAAAGCCAGCGCCAAGCCCGTGGTGATGATGATGATCACGGCGATGATCTTGGCGACCGGACCTTCGATCGACTGAAGGATCTGCTGCAGCGGCTGTTCCCACGGCATCGACGAGCCGGAGGCATAGGCGGGTGCCGTCACCGCCACGCTGAGCGCGACGATGGATACGGTTATGGCGAAACGTTGGCGCGCGAGGGGTGCGACTTGGATCACGGAGTTTCTCCTTCCGGGTTGGTGCTGATCGCGTTCGATGCGCCGTCGACGGCAGGCACGACGCGGTAATCGCCGTCCGGGCCAAGGCCATCGACACGGGCGAGTTCGGCGAGCTGGCGCGCGGCACCACGGCCGGAAAGCACGGCCACGAGATCGATGGTCTCGGCGATCAGAGCGCGCGGGACGGTGACGACGGCTTCCTGGATGAGCTGCTCCATGCGCCGTAGTGCACCGATGGCGCTGCCGGCGTGGATCGTGCCGATGCCGCCGGGATGGCCGGTGCCCCAGGCTTTGAGCAGGTCCAGCGCTTCCGCGCCGCGCACTTCGCCGATCGGGATACGGTCGGGGCGCAGGCGCAGCGAGGAGCGGACGAGATCGGAGAGCGAGGCGACGCCATCCTTCGTCCGCATCGCGACGAGGTTGGGCGCGGCGCATTGCAGTTCGCGCGTATCCTCGATGATGACGACGCGATCGGATGTCTTCGCGACCTCCGCCAACAGCGCGTTGGTCAACGTCGTCTTGCCGGTCGAGGTGCCGCCAGCGACGAGGATATTGGCGCGGGAGGCAACACCTTGACGGAGCGCTTCCGCCTGTGCCGCGGACATGATCCCGGCGCGCACGTAATCGTCGAGCGTGAACACAGCGACAGCGGGTTTGCGAATGGCAAAGGCCGGTGCTGCGACCACGGGCGGCAACAGCCCCTCGAACCGTTCGCCGGTCTCGGGCAGTTCGGCCGAAACACGCGGGCGACTTGCATGAACCTCGGCGCCAACGTGATGAGCGACCAAACGCACGATGCGCTCGCCATCGGCGGGTGACAGCACCTCGCCGGTATCGGAAAGCCCTTCGGAAAGACGGTCGATCCAGATGCGCCCGTCCGGGTTCAGCATCACTTCGACAACGGAAGCGTCTTCCAGGAACAGGGCAATCGCCGGCCCAAGCGCCGTGCGCAGCATCCGCGCGCCACGTGCAAGCCCTTCAGAATTGTGGTGCGAAGCCGCCATCCGATCCCCGATCTCGCCGGGGAGAAGTCAGACGGTCCCCAGACGGGGTCGATTAAAAGAGCCGGAAATTGGGCTGATTCAACAAGGATTTGATGACGAGCGGCCTTGGCGAAGAAAAGGCGGTGATTGGCGGGATTGGTTATTCGCTGTCGGCCGGTCGATATCGCTCAGCGCTGTGCGTTCTCGACGTAGGTCGCCACCGCCTTCTTGTTATGCGCGTCGATCAATTGGGCTCCGTCGGCAACGAGATCGGCAAGGGTCTGCTGTTTCAGGACAGCCCGCCAAGCTTCCTCGGCGGCGATCATGCGGGTCTTGATGAAGCAGTCCGCCTTGTAGACGCACGGGTCCTTCGCCTTGCCGGGGCCGCGCCGTCGGATTTCGCGGCAGACGAAGGCGGGCTCCCGTCCGTCGATCGCTTCGACGATGTCGAGCAACGTGATGCGCGCCGGGTCGCGCGCCAGCCGATAGCCGCCGCGCGGCCCCGGCACGGCATCAATGACGGAAGCCGCAGCGAGCGCCCGCAGGTGCTTCAGAAGATAGGTTTCCGAAACGCCGTGCAATTCGGCGAGACTCTTGCCCGGAAGCACTTTGCCCTCCCGCAATCCGGCCAGCACCAAGGCACAGTGCAGCGCCGCCTCCACCCCGTCGCTCATGCGCCGCATCGCCTTCTCCCGTTCCGTTCTTGGATTGCGTCCTAATCATGGATATATATTATCCATGATTCTCAGCCAACCCCTCTCGCTACCGGAGGCACCCATGCACCCCAGACTGAACATCGCCGCCCTGGCGCCCGAGCTCTATCAGGCCGTCCGCGCCCTCGACGGCGCAGTGACCAAGTCGGGCCTCGACAAGCGCACGCTTCATCTCGTCAAGCTGCGCGCCTCGCAGATCAACGGCTGCGCCTATTGCGTCGACCTGCATGTGAAGGACGCGCTGGCGGACGGGATGGACGCCCAATTGCTGCATCTCGTCGCCGTTTGGCGCGAGTCCCCGTTCTTCAACGCGCGCGATCGGGCGGTCCTCGAATGGACCGAAAGCGTGACGCTCGCCGCCGAAACGGGCATTCCCGACGCTGCTTTTGAAACCGTCCGCGCCATCTTCTCGGAGACCGACATCGCCAAGCTGACGATCGCCATCGGAACCATCAACATCTGGAATCGCATCGCGGTCAGTTCCCGCATGCAGCACCCGGTCGGCACGGAAAAGAACGCGGTTGCTCCTTGATCGATTTGCTCTTGACCCTGACATTGATGTCAGGGGTTACGAGATGCAGCAGGAGGGCGGATGAAGATCGGAGACGTTGCAAAAAGGACGGGGGCGAGCGTGCGCTCCATCCGTCACTACGAGAAGGTCGGCCTGATCCGCGCCACCCGCGAGGAGAACGGCTACCGCGATTTCGACGAAGCCGATGTGCTTCTGGTGCGCCGCATCGGCCGGATGATCCGGCTCGGCTTCACCACCGAGGAAATCGCGACCTTTCTCAACTGCATCGTCGATGATCCCGCCACGGTCACCGCCTGTCCGAAGGTGGCCGCTGCACATCGGTTGAAGCTTGCGGCGATCGAACGGCAGATGGCCGATCTCGAAACCCGCCGCCAGAAGCTTCTCATCACCCTGAAGGCTGCCTCCGGTCAGGACGACACCAGCGTACCGGAGGCGCCTGTTCATGCCGAAGCCAGCCCCATCGCCCGCGCTCATCCTCGCCACCCTGGCGCTCGCGGTCTATTTCGTCGGAGCAGTTGAATTCATGCTCGCGCCGATGCTGACGCCGCTAGCGTCGGCCTTCGCCGCGAAACCAGCCGATATCGCCTGGCTCGTCTCGGCTTATGCGGTGTCCTATGCGGTGCTCGCGCCGCTCATCGGCCTCCTCAGCGACCGGATCGGCCGGCGGCGCCTTCTCCTGCCGGCCATGGGGCTCTTTGCCGCCGATGCGCTGGCCGTCGCCTTCGCCCCCTCGCTCACCTTCGCGATCATCGCCCGCATTCTCGGCGGCGCAGCGGGCGCGGCCCTGACGCCGACCGCCTTTGCCCTCATCGCCGAGACCGTTCCCGAAGACCGCCAAGCTGGCGCCATGGGCCTCGTCCTCTTCGGCCTGACCCTCGGCATCGCCACCGGGCCGACCTTCGCGGGGCTCCTAACCGATGCCTTCGAGTGGCAGGCGCCATTCATCGCGGTTGCCTGCGGCTGCCTCGCCGTTCTCGTGCTGGCCGCGCGCATTCTACCGCCGTCTGTTGCACGGCAAGGCCAACCGCTCAAAAGCTCGGCCGCTCGCCTGCTCGATGGCGCAATCCTCCGGCCCAACCTCTCCAAGGGCTTCTGGCTCGGCGCGACGATCGCAGGGTTCCTGATCTCCGGCGAGGTGCTGCGCAGCCGCTACGGTCTTTCGACCAGCATGGTCGGGCTGTCCGTCACCGCCTTCGGGGTCGGCCTCGCGGCGGGCAATCTCGCCATCGGGCGCCTCACCGCCTGGGTCGGCCGTCCAGAAACCGTCCTCGTCTTCGCCATCGCGCTCATCTTCGTAACGCAGAGCGCCTTCCTGGCGACCGAACCGAGCCTCGGCTTCGCCATCGGACTACTGGCTCTCTGGGGTTTTGCATCAGGCCTCGCCGCCCCCGCCAACACCGCCATTCAGGCGAGCCGAGCCGGCACCGATGCGGGCTTCGTGCTGGCGTCGTCGGAATCGATGAACAACGGCGCGCTGCTCGCGCTGGCGCCGATCGTCGCGAGTTGGATCGGACGTGGGGACACCGTCAACGCGGCCATTCTGCTCGGCGTCTGCACGCTCGTCGCACTTGGTGTCAATCTCGTCGACCGGCGATCGCAGCAAGTAGGCCCTGTCTGCGAAGCCAGCCGATAGATTTGCCTGCAGATCGCCGAACGAAGCAGGCGCTTGCGGCTATTTCTGAGCGTCAAATCGTTACCCCCTGAGGGGCGGTGAAGGTCTCGTCGATGACGTTGCCGGTGTTACGGGTTTCAGCAGGCTCAAAGATAATGACCTCCGCTTCCTCGTCAGCCGCGGTTCGATGCTCTACGCCACGCGGAACAACCACGTATTCTCCCGGCCCCATATCAGCAATCCGGTCGCGAAACTCGACGCGAAAACGGCCCTTCCACACGACGAACATTTCCTCGCAGTCGTCGTGTCTATGCCAAGGAAAGACCCCGAGAACTTTCACGATCTTGACCTCCTGACCATTGAGGCTGGCGATGACTTTCGGCCGCCAATGCTCGGAAAAAGCAGCGAATTTCGTGCCGAGTTCGCCTTGTTGGAACATCTTTCAGACCCTCTTCGTCTCCGACTCGACATGAAAGCAAGACGCCACGATTGCGCCGACGATGGCCGTGGTGGCGACACCAGTCAGAAGGGGCCATCCGCCCGCCGCCACGACCGGTCCGGCGACGGCTGTCCCGATCGCACCAGCCGCATAATAGAGCAGAAGGTAGGCCGCGTTCAGGGCGCCGGAGCGGTCGGGGTCGAGCCGGACGACGGCGGCCTGGTTCGCGACCTGCGCGGCAAAACAGCCGGCATCAAAAACCGCGAGGGCCGGAGCCGAGACGAAGGGCTGACCGAGAGAGGATAGGAGAACGAGGCTCGATACGGCCGCAACCGTAAGGCCGACAAGCTTGACCCGTCGCGCGCCGTACCGATCCGCCCAGCGTCCAGCCATCGGTGTGACGAAGAGTCCAAGCAGCCCGGCAAGACTGTAGAGGCCGATCGCGTCGGCGCTCAGCGACCACGGCGGCTCTGCCAGTGAAATCGCCAGCCCAACCCAGATGGAGCTGAAGGCGAAGAACCAGAGCATGCCGGCCGCCGCCGAAAGCCGCAGTTGCGGAAAATGAACCAGCAATCCCGGCACCGAACGCAAGGTGAGGAAATACCCCTTCGTGGTCTGCAGCCGGCGATCTGGCAGCCTCAAGGCTGTCGCCAGTGCGGCAACGCAACAAGCTCCGGCAAAACACAACAGCATCACCCGCCATCCGCCCCAAGTCGAGAGAAGCCCTCCGACGAAGCGTGACAGGAGAATACCAGCCGAGATGCCCGCCGAGATCAGCCCCATTTGCCTGCCTCGGTGAGCGGGTGCCGCGAGCTTGCCGACAATGGCGCTCGTCTGTGCCGCGACCGTGGTTGTCGCCCCGACAGCGAGGAGGCAGATCAAGAGAAGACCGGCGTTCGGTGCCGCCGAGGCCGCCGTCAGCGCCGCCGCCAGCGCAATGAGCTGACCGGGGATCAGCCAGCGCGGATCGACGCGATCAGCCAACGGCACCAGCAGCGCCAGCCCTGCGAGATATCCGAACATGATGGCGGAGACAATCAGGCTGATGGCGCTCGGCGTGGTACCGAGATCCTGCGCGATCGCAGCGAGGCTCGGTTGGATCGCATAATTGTTGGCGATCGCTCCGCCGGCGGTGATGGCCAAGAGGACGATCACGCCGGCGGACAATGGCCGCTCCCGCGGATCGGGCGCGGTCGTCACGCGGCTCTCCGCACGGCAATGGCCTCCACTTCGACAAGGATCGTGTCCTCGACGAAGGGCAGCGCGTGCACCAGCGAAAACGCCGGCCGGATCGTGCTGTAGACCTCGCCGTGGGCGCGCGCAGCGTCCTGCCAGTGTTCGAAATCGGCGACGACCAGCCGGCTCTGCACGACATCGCTCAAGGCGAAGCCGTTCTCCGTCAGAACCGTCTCGATCGTGGCGAGCGCGTCCCTGGTCTGGGCATAGACGTCGGGTCCCTTCCCCGCGGTGCCCGAAATGAAGATCGTGTCGTTCACGATCACGGCCCGCGAATAGCCGACCTTCGGCTCCCAGGGGGAGCCCGTGCTGATGAGTGTGCGCATGGATGCTTCTCCAATTACTACTGTGGTAGTAGTTGATATTGGTGCCACTTACCACCATGGTAGTCAAGAGTTCCAAATCCGCTTTTTCGAGGAGCCGCCTGGTCAAGTGCGGGTGGCGCGCGTGTCATGACCACCGACCCAGACCTGATCAACACACTGACCCGTCTCGGGTTTTCGCAATACGAGGCGCAGGCCTACATCGCCTTGGTTGGCAAAGGCGCCCTGACCGGCGCTGAGGTCGGCCGAGGCGCGGGCATGCCGCCGTCCAAAATTTACGAGACCCTCGCGCGGCTTGAGAGCAAGGGGGCGGTTCTGGTCAACCGGTCCGAGCCCGTCCGCTACAGCGCGGTTCCGCATGCCGATCTTTTGGCCGTCATGCAGTCTCGCTTCGAAGCCGATGTCTGTGCCGCCAAAGAGAAGCTCGACAGCCTCCCTGCCCAGGAGGAGCCGGGTCTCGTCTGGTCGCTGCGCAGCCGGCAGGCGATCGTGCAGGCCTTCGCGCGCGTTGCGGCCGGAGCCAAGCGCAGCATCTTTGCGGGCATCTGGGATGAGGAAATGGACGAGATCGGTCCGTTGATCGAGCAAGCGGCCGCGCGGGGCGTCGACGCCCATGTGGCGATCTACGGCAAGCGGACGCTTGTCGGGCCGCGCACCTACGATCTCTCCGAATGCGGTGCGAGTGCGCGCCTGCGCCTGTCCGGCCGCCGGCTGGCCGTGGTCGTGGCGGACGACAGCGAGACTGTCGTCGCCGAATTCGGTGACCGCACGCCCGATCAGGCCGTGCTGACGACCAACCCGGTGACGTGCCTCTTGGCAGTGGAATACATCAAGGCCGATGTCGGCGGTCGTCTGCTCATCAACGCGATGCCGGCAAGCGACTATCAGCAGCTTCTGGCGACGCCGGATATGCGGGCCATTCTAGCCCCAGCCGTGAACCAAGCCGTTTAGGCCGGCTACCTTGTAGGGCAGTGCCTATGAGCCTGAAATACTCGCCGCAGCGGTTTTACAGGTGTCCCGGCATTGCGTATCACCTTCCGGGTCGACCCCCAACTTAAGTCGCAGCGACGGCCAACTCACCGCGGGCTGGACTAACCATCACCTTTCGCCCCGAGAATAGACATCCCTGGACAGCTCTTTCAAAAACCGATCCCCAGTCGCGAGTCTCCGCCCAAGCGTTTGCAGGAAGCTCTCGAAGCGCTCCGCGCCTTTCGCCCTTGCCGACGCCTGCGCGCTGTCGGGCAATGGCGGTGTGATGGTCAGCCAAAAGCGGATGAACAGCGATAACGTCTCGCCGAGGATGGCGAGGTCTTCGTCCATGCCCTCGATCTGGCGGCCGATGCGATCCATGCGGCGGGCGAACACGGCCTCCAGCCGTTCGGAGGCATCGGCGGACAGGAAGGAAGCGACAGCGGCTTCGATTACGGCGGATTTGGAGATGTTGCGGCGGAGCGCCAGCGCCTCGACCTTCTTCAGGAGGTCAGGGTCGAAATAGACGTTCATGCGGGTCTTGGTCTGCATGGCCGTCCCCTTCACAATTCAATGCCATCGGCCGGGTCCAGCGACGCCTGCCGGGCGACCGATGTGACCTGCTGGCGGAGGCTGCGCGCCTTGGTGGCATCCACGTCAGGTTCATCGTCGAGCAGGTCGAACTCCCCGATTGGCGAGTGATCCGGCGGCGCGATCTCCTCATGCTCCGGCAATTCCGGCTCGCGTCGGATACCGGCATTGGCCGGGTCGCCGTCGCCGCTATCAGCATTTCTCTGCGGCGCCCCCGCTGAGGCGGTGGGGATTGCCAGCGCCGTCCAATCATCGGCTGGTGGCTTTGCCGGGCCTTTTGCCGGTTGCGGTTTGGGCGCTGGCAGCAGGCGCTCGCGGAAGCGCGCGTCCTCGTAATAGCGCGCCTTCTTCGCTCGGATGGGTGGCACACCCGCGACCAGCAGCAATTCGTCGGCGGGCGGGAGCTGCATCACTTCGCCGGGGGTGAGCAGCGGCCGGGCAGTCTCCTGCCGCGACACCATGAGGTGGCCGAGCCAGGGCGACAGCCGGTGGCCGGCGTAGTTGGTGGAATCGCGCATCTCGGTCGCGGTGCCGAGGGCGTCCGACACGCGCTTGGCGGTGCGCTCGTCGTTGGTGGCGAAGGCGACGCGCACATGGCAATTGTCGAGCACGCTGTTGTTCGCGCCGTAAGCTTTCTCGATCTGATTGAGGCTCTGGGCAATCAGGAAGGACTTGATGCCGTAGCCCGCCATGAAGGCGAGTGCGCTCTCGAAGAAGTCGAGACGGCCGAGCGCCGGAAACTCGTCGAGCATCAGCAGTAGGCGATGGCGGTTGGTGGAGGTCTTCAGGTCTTCGGTCAGGCGCCGGCCGACCTGATTGAGCAGCAGGCGGATCAGCGGCTTGGTGCGATTGATGTCTGAAGGCGGGACCACGAGGTAGAGACTGACCGGCATCTCCCCCTCCACCAGATCGGCGATGCGCCAGTCGCACCGTGCCGTCACCTTCGCCACCACGGGATCGCGATAGAGGCCGAGAAACGACATGGCGGTGGAGAGCACGCCTGACCGCTCGTTGTCACTCTTGTTGAGAAGCTCGCGGGCCGAAGACGCGATGACCGGGTGGACACCGGCCTTGCCGAGGTGCGCCGTGTTCATCATGGCGCGCAGCGTCGCCTCAACGGGCCGCTTCGGATCGGAGAGGAAGTTGGCGACGCCGGCCAGCGTCTTGTCGGGTTCCGCGTAGAGAACATGCAGGATCGCGCCGACCAGCAGCGAATGGCTGGTCTTTTCCCAATGGTTGCGCTTGTCGAGCGCGCCTTCCGGATCGACGAGGATGTCAGCGATGTTCTGCACGTCACGGACTTCCTTGTCGCCGCGCCGCACCTCCAGCAGCGGATTATAGGCCGACGATGCCGGATCGGTCGGATCGAACAGCAGCACGCGGCCGTACCGTGCGCGAAAACCAGCCGTTAAACCCCAATTCTCGCCCTTGATGTCGTGGATGATCGTGCTGCCCGGCCAGGTCAACAGCGTCGGCACGACGAGGCCGACGCCTTTGCCCGATCGCGTCGGGGCGAAGCACAGCACATGCTCGGGGCCGTCATGACGGAGATAGTCACCGTCGAGCCGGCCAAGCAATACCCCATCGGGGCCGAGCAATCCGGCGGCGCGGATTTCCTCCGGTTCGGCCCATCGCGCCGAGCCGCAGGTGGCGACGTTCTTCGCCTCGCGCGCTCGGATCACCGACAGGGTGATGGCGACGATGATCGAGATAAAGCCCCCCGACACAGCGATGCAGGCGCCTTCAATGAAGATCGGCGGCGCATAGGCGTCGTAGCAATACCACCACCAGAAGAAGATCGGCGGATAGTAGATCGGCCAGCCGGCTAGCTCGAACCATGGGACGCCAAGCTGCGCCTGAAAGCCGAGACGCCACGCCGTCCACTCGGTCGCACACCAGATGGCGGTGAGCACGATCACGAGAACGACGGCGACTTGTCCCCACAGGACGCGGCTTCCGGACATAAAGGCTCCAATCGGCAAAAGAGACGGAGCCGATCAGAGAATAGCCGTGCCAGCCAGAAGCAACAGAAAATCCGAAACACCGGGGTTTCGGATACCACGGCGAAGAAAAAGGACGCTCAGTGCGGCGCTGATCGCGCCTCGGTCGCCGCCTGTTCCAGTATCTTGCGATAGCCGGTCTTCGTCATCCACTGCGCGCGCGCAAGATGGCTTTCCCAACAGGTCCGGGCTCGAACCGTTTCCGCTGTCGGATCGCGGTGCAAAACGATGCGAGCTACCTCGGTCCAATCGGCTCCGTCCGTCTCGGCATCAAGCAGCCGAAGATAGGTCACGAAGTGCCGTTCATCGTATGCCGTGATCTCTCGCTCGCTGGGAGCGAGATCGTCAACATCGGGATCGAGTTCGGGGCGTGTCCGCATCGGACGGCCCTCCTTTCGACAATACAGCGACCCGCAAGGAATAGTTCAACAGCTCCTCAATTTTGAGACAAAGAGCCTGGTGAAGCACGGACCTCTGCGGCTGCGGGCAGGAATTCATCGCTTAGCCGCGCGCATCTATAGCACGTTTCAGCACGAATCGGAATGATCGTTCCTGGAACGATCATTCCGATGCAGGCTCTCATTTCGCCATGGATCTCAAGGAGGTTATGGCGGTCAATCTGCGTCGGCTGCGCCATGACAAGCAAATGACGCAGGAAGAGCTGGCCGACCAGTCCGGCCTGAGCGCGCGCTATATCGGCGCTATCGAGCGCGCCGACGTTTCCGCCAGCGTCACGGTTCTTGGGCAGATTGCCGAGGCGCTTGGAATTGAGCCGGGTGAGCTTTTGAAGGAATCAGCCAGATCGCGCTGATTTGCTCATCTCGGTAGCAAGATCGAGCAGATGCATGAGGGTTGGACCGCGATTGTGCGGCGACCAGACCGCGCTGAATCTCGCCCGATCCGGCTCATCGGCGATAGGCCGGAACAGAACGCCGGGAAACGGGACATGAGCAGCAGCTTCGCTCGTCAGCGTAATCCCGTCACCGGCAGCAACCATGTGCATCAGCGTGTCTCGACCGACATCGCATCGGCGAATGCGCGGCGACTTCTCACGTTCGGAGAGTCTGCGAACGATATGGTCCAGAACCTGAGGACCAGCGCCGTCTTGCCGTACTAAGAAGGTTTCCGGGGCAAGATCACGCCACACGAGACGCTCGGCGCTCGCCAACGGATGGTCCTGTGGCAGCACGGCCATCATTGCTTCCGACCATAGTTGCCGTGAATGGCAGTCGGGAACTTCTACGGCCCCAACCACGAAGGCGATGTCGAGCTTGGCTTCGCGGACCTGACGAATGATCTCGTCGGAACGTCCCTCTACGATGTCGAGTTCGATCTCTGGATGCTCGTCTCTATACCGGCGGCGCAGATCGGCCAGGAAGCCCGAAGCGATCGAAGACAGGAGTCCAATCGACAGATGACCAATCGCGCCGTTTAAAACCGCCCCTGCGGTCTTGATTGCAAGATCGAGGTGACCGATCCCAACGGCTACCTCCGTGATGAAACTGCGGCCGGCGTCAGTCAGGCGGACGCCACGGTGGCGGCGCTCGAACAGAACAACACCGAGATCCTCTTCCAGCGTCTTGATCCTGGTGCTCACGCTCGACTGGCTGACGCCGAGAGCATTCGCGGCGTGGCGAAAATTCAGATACTCGGCCACGGACAGCGTCTGGATCAGCGCCGCGAGGGGGATGCGGCCTCTCAACAGCGCATTCTGTTGATCGACAACCTCCTGGCCATTGTGCGCTCGTCGCCGCATCGCGCCTCCGATCCCGCTACGCGCTCGGCGATCCAACGCGACTGGAACGGCCCCAGCCATGTTGACTTGAACCGGCCCAGCACCCCATTTCCTCCTTTATGCCACCGGAGACGTCTCGGCCTCCCGTGCCAAAGCAGATTGGACGGACGCCCGCGCGTCGATCCGCTGCATGTAGAGCGCAATCGCCGGCCAACGGTCGAGATCGATCGAAAAACCCTTCATCCAGCCGAGCACGGTGAAGAGATAGGCGTCGGCGACCGTGAAACCGTCGCCCACCAGATAATCCCGAGATGCGAGGTTCATCTCGATGAAGTCGAGACGCCGGAACAGCCGGTCCCGGAAGATCACCAGCACCTCCTCCGGCAAGGCTCGATTGAACAGCGGGCTCGATCCGGAATGGATTTCGCTGGTGATGAAGTTGAGCCATTCCTGCAGCCGAACCCGCGCCAGCGTACCGGCGGCCGGAGCCAATCCCACCTCCGGCATCAGGTCGGCCAAATACTGAACGATGGCCGGTCCTTCGGTCAGAACCTCGCCGGTATCGAGTTCGAGCGCCGCGACATAGCCCTTCGGATTGATGGAGAGGAAGTCCTCTCCCGTGGATGTGCGTTTCGTCCGATTGTTCACACGGACGAGTTCGTAGGGCATTCCGAGTTCCTGAAGCACGATGTGCGGCGAGAGCGAACAGGTGTCGGGGGCGAAATAGAGCTTCATCGTCGGGGCCTCGCTGAGGGGGAAAATCGCCACCCACATTGGCAGGTCCCGTGATATAATAAAAATTACTCCCATATTTTTCTGACATAAGCTTGACTACTATGAACCTGACCCAACTCCAGAGCCTGATCGCCGTCTCCGAGGCCGGCAGCTTCACCGCAGCCGCGGATAAGCTCGGCGTCACCCAATCGGGGGTGAGCCAAGCCCTGGCCGCGCTCGAAGAGAGTCTGGGCGTGAAACTGCTCATCCGCCAGCCACGGGGAGTCGAATTGACCGCCTTCGGAGAGCGCGCGCTCGAGCATGCGCGAACAGCCCTTTCGCATCTGGAGGCGATCGAAAGGGAGGCGATGGCGCTGATCGGCGAGGAGACCGGTGCCATCCGTCTGGCGGGGTTTCCAAGCGTCTTCGCCACTGTCCTTCCGCCCTTGCTTCGGCGTTTTCGCACGCTCCATCCGGGCATCGACCTCGTGCCGCTCGAAACCGACGACTTGGAAGTGGAGGCTTGGCTCGCGGCGGGATCGATCGACCTCGGCGTCGTTCTCAACCCGTCACCGGCCAGAAAAGCCGTTCCACTCGGACGGGATGCCTGGGTTCCGATCCTGCCGGCGGCGCATCCCCTGTCACGGCGTACTTCGGTCTCGTTGGCCGAACTGGCGGCAGCGCCTTTCGTTCTCGCCACCGGCGGGTGCCATACGAACGCCCGCTCGCTTGCCGACGCGGCTGGATTGACGCTCCAGAACGTGCAGATCGAGGTGCGCGATTGGTCGAGCGCGATTGCCCTGGTTCGGGAGGGCGCGGGTGTCAGCCTCGTGCCGGAATCCACCCTGCCGGAACAGCACCGCGGCTTCCGGGTTTCGAAGCTCGCATCGCCGTTGCATCGCGAGTTCGGACTCGTCGCTTCGCAAGTGCGACCGCTCTCCCGGGCCGGAAACCTGTTCGTCGAGGTGGCGCGTCGCTCGACCGCGCCGACCTCGGCATAGCGCAAGACACTCGGACGGGCCGGCTGCCGGTCTCCAACCTCACCTAGCGGCATGGGCGTCCCTCCTCCTCCCGAAGGTGAAGAAGCTGAGTGCGGCCAGCACCCAGACACCAATGGCGCCGTAGAGCATCACCTCACCGAAGCCGCCGGCCAGTGCGGCAGGACCGAGCACCTTCGACATTCCCGGAGCGGCTTGATCGAGAGCACCGACGTTTCCGGCGGCGATCTGTTCGGCGATGTGCCGAAGTTGCGTGGCGTCGAACGCTCCTGACGCCGCACTCAGGCGCTTCAAAACACCGTCGACCAAGACAAAGCCCATGAGCGCGATGTTGATGGCGAGCGAGATCATCCGAGCGCTCATGTCGATGCCGGATGCCATGCCGGCCCTGTCGCTCGACACAGATCCAGTCGTGGTGTTGGTGACCGGCGTGTTGGTCGCCCCGAGGCCAATCCCGGCCAGCAACGCGCCGACCAGCACCGTCGGCAAGGCAGCCGGACCACCGCCTGTTCCGATCTTCATGATGAAAAAGCCGAGACCGATCACGAACAGTCCCGCCGGGATGACGGTGCCGGCACCAAGACGCAGCGAAAGGCGTTCGGCATAGGGCGGCACGACCAGCGTCGGCAGGGTGTAGGCGAGAAGTGCAAGGCCAGCGGTCAGCCCGTCGAGACCGAGCCCCGCCTGAAACCAGATCGGCAGATAGATCATGAACGGCCAGAAGCTGAAATTCATGCCCATCGAGCCGAACAAAGCTCCGGAAAACGGCCGGATTCGGAACACCGAGAAATCAAACATCGGGTGCGGCGTGATCTGCTCGACAATGACGAAGGCGATGAGGCTGAGGGCGGCTATTGCGACGATCGCCAGCGCGATCGGGCTGGTGAAACCGAGTTCGCTGCCCTGAGTGATGACGTAGGCGACGCAAAAGACGGCCAGTGACAGGGTTGCGATCCCGCCGAGATCCAGGCGCCGAGCAGCTGGATCCTTCGATTCCCAAATACCGCGCCAAGCCAGGATGACGGTCAGCACGGCGATGAAACCGTGGATCAGAAACACCCAGGCCCAGCCCATCAGGGCGGCGATCCCGCTGCCGATCACCGGACCGAAGCCGAGACCGAACCCGGTAACGATGCCCCACCAGCCGAAAGCTCGGGCTCGATCGGCCGCCGTGCTGAACTGATGCGAGAGCACGGCGATCCCACAAATCAGCATGGCGCCGCCGCTCGCTCCCTGGAGCGCGCGCCCGGCGATGAGGGTTATCATGTTGGGGGCAAGGCCACACAGCAGGGAGGTGGCACCGAACGCAACGATGGCGCCGACGAGTAGACGCTTGCGCCCGAAGCGATCCGCCAGTGTGCCGGCAGCCATGAGGACCGTCGCCACGGCGATGGTGTAGGCGTTCATCGTCCACTGGAGTTCTTGAAAATCGGCGCGAAGGACTTTCTCCAGCGTCGGCAGGATCGCCGGAACGCTTGATATTTCGAAACCGAACATCAGAGCCGACAAGCAGATGGCGGCCAAGGCAAGGTTACCTTGCCGCGAGGAAGCAAAGGACATGGTCAGGCCTTTCAGCGCCGAGATCACTCGGCGTCTCGCGCGCGGCCGTTCACCCCCAACGGCTGAAGCCGGAGTGGCACGGCAGTCTTGCGAGCGACTGTTGTTAATGGACCTGATCGTAGGCGAAACTTGACGATATAAGAATGATATGGCTGAATATTTCAGAGACAACAAATCTGGATGATCGAAATGGCATCCCTCGATGTCGAGTCCGTTCAGGCCTTCGTGGCCATCGCCGACCTTCAGAGTTTCACGCGAGCGGCGGAAGCCCTCGGCACCACCCAGGGGGCGATCAGCGTAAAGCTGCGGCGCCTGGAAGAACGGATCGGCCAACGCCTGATCGAGCGCACGCCGCGCCACGTCCGGCTCTCCGCACACGGCGCCGTCTTTCTCGACCGGGCTCGCGACTTTCTTGCCGCGCACGAAGCCGCGCTGTCGGCGCTCGCTTACACGACCCCACGCCGCTTCGGGCTCGGTATCGCCGCGCATGTGGCTGGGCCGGAGCTTCCGACCCTTCTGGCGCAACTCAACGCGTATGATCCGGGCCTGCGCATCGAGGTGCGCCTGGAGAATTCGCGCACGCTGCTCGACGCCTTCGATCGCGGAGAACTGGACGCCTGCATCATTCGTCGCGAAGACGACCGGCGCGACGGCGAGGCTCTTGGCCCCGAGCATTTCGGGTGGTTCGCCTCCCCGGATTTCGAGCATCGCCAGGGCGAACCCCTGCGGCTTGCCGCCCTGTCGCCTTCCTGCGGCGTTCGCGATATCGCGACCCGCGCCCTCGACGAGGCAGGCATCGCCTGGACGGAAGTGTTCCTGGGTGGCGGCTCGTCGGCAGTGACGGCAGCCGTCTCCGCCGGACTTGCAATGGCCGTCTTTTCCTGTCGCCTTGCTCCGCCCGGCACCGTCGAAGTCGGCGAGCGTTTCAGGCTGCCGCGCCTGCCGTCGTCCGAGATCGTACTGCACTCGACACTCACCGATCCCAAGTCGCGCGCTGCATTGCGCACGCTCGCCGCTGCGTTCCGTGAGCATCGTTCGATGGCCGGATAGCGGGCGCGTCAAAGATGCCCTTGGTTGGCAGTCATATTGCCTGATATCTGGCGCATCCGTCGGGATTGCGGAACGCCGTCTCATAGCGTCGTTCCCCATCGGGCATCATGAATGCTTCCTTTGGAAAACACTGAGAACATGATCAGTGCAGCGATCCCCAGAACCGCACTGCAGAACAGCACTGTGGTTGGTGCGGCCATAGCGAGGACGAGCCCACCGAGCGCTGCCCCGAGGCCGATCCCGCCGTTGAAAGCCGCGACATAGACGGCTGACGCAGTATCAGGCGTTTCGGGAACGACCGTCAGCACCCAGCCCTGCAAGCCCATAATCAGCATGGAAACGGAGCTGCCCCACGAGACCATTTCGACGGCGGTGAGGATGGAATGCCGACCTGACAGCGCCAGAGAGGCTTCACTCGAGGTGACCAGGGCAATCGCGACCATTGCGAGTGTCGATGGCCTACCGGGGAACCAGCCGCTCACGATGGTGCCCCCAGCACCGGCAAGGCCGAATAGGAGCAGATACCAGGGAACGGCAGCCGGCGAGATCGCGGCGACATCATCAAGCAGTGCCACAATGTAGGTATAGCCGCAAAAATGCGCTGTAACGCTGAGCGTCGTGATGCCCGCGATGACGGCGAGTTGCCTGACGGGTCGGCCACCACTCGGCGGAGCACGCGGTTCGAGAGGTGGCACGGCGGGGAGACCGGCGACTCCCGCGATCAGGGCGACGAGGCCGAGGCCGGCGAAGGCTGCAAAAGCGGCCCGCCAGCCGAGCGACTGTCCTATGGCGTTCGCGGCGGGAACCCCGGCAACAATCGCGATCGAAATCCCCGCGAAGACAATGGCCAGTGCCCTGTTCTCCGGCACATCGGGCGCGAGGCGTGTCGCCAGCGGTGCCAGGATCGACCAGAAAACACCATGGGTCAGGGCCGTCAGCACGCGTGTCGTGGCGAGTGTGCCATAGTTGGGCGCGATGGCACCCATGAGGTTCGACACGATGACGACGGCAATCAAACCGACGAACAGCATCCGTCTGTCGAGCCGCAGAGTGAACGCGATCAGCGGTATGGCCGTGAGGGCCGCAATCCAGGCGTATCCGGTCACCAACGCTCCGACTGCAGCCTCAGAAACCCCGAGATCCTGCCGGATCGCAGGCACGAGACCGATCGGCAGGTATTCGGTCGTTTGCGCCACGAAGGCTGCCAACATCACGATCAGCAACCGGATCATGAGCGCAGGTCGCTCAGGAGGAAGTCGCGAAGAAGCGCAATGAAGGCGTCCGGCAGTTCGAGCGCGGCGAGATGGCCGGTCGGCATCTCCGTGTAACGCGCGTCGGGGATCATCGCCGCCACGGTCCGCGCCTCGTCCGGTGGCACCATGTGATCGTGGGTCGCACCGATGACCAGAACCGGCTTCTCGATCCGGCGCGCCGCCTCGGCGACATCGATCGTGAGATCGAGGTCGACTTGCCGCGCCATGCCCTCCCAGTCGTTACCGGAGACGATCGTTTCGACCGCTTGCTTGATCCCGTCATGGCCGAGGCTCGCCAGGAAGGTCGGGCTGAAACCGGTCAACAGGACGAACCGTGCCATCGCGTGACGATCGCCGCGGATAAGGTCGTTCCAGAGCCCGAACTGCATGCGCTGACGCGGATTTGCGCCATCGAGAAAGGCGCCGAGCAGCACCACCCGGCGGACGAGATGGGAGTAATCCGCTGCGATCTTCGTTGCCACTGCCGCGCCGAGCGAGAAGCCGACGAGATCGAACGGCACGGCACCCGCCGCTTCCGCCGCAGCGACGACTTCGCCCGCCAGTCGCTCGACGCTGAGTTCGCCGCCCTTGTCGCACGTATCGCCAGAGCCTGAATAATCGGGCCGCACGACTGTCCAGTCTCGGGCAAGATCCGGCACCAAGTGCCCCCAATTGGTTTCTGCATTGCCGCCCGTGCCGTGGACGAACACCAGCCCCGGGCCCTCGCCATCGACGCGGTAAGCGACACGCGTTCCGCCAAGTTCGACAATTCCCATGACCATCGACTCCCTTCTTCCATTCAGTCGAAGGCGACGCTACAGTCTGACAGCAATGTGAGGGTCAAGAGGGATCAAAGCATGCAGATCGGTGATTTGTCGAAGCGCACCGGCATCAGCATCCGCATGTTGCGGTACTATGAGGAGGAAGGTCTGCTGACGCCGGCCCGGCGCGCGTCCGGCTACCGCGACTACGGCAAAGCCGAGGAGCGAATCGCTCGGCGTATCCGGCTCCTCAGCGAGGCGGGGCTGAAGCTCGATACGATCCGCTTCCTCTTACCCTGCGTGCTCTCCGATCGCCCCGATTTCGAACCGTGCCCGGAAGTTCTGGCCACGTTGCGCCGGGAGGTGACGGGCCTCGACGACAAGATCGACTGTCTCCAATCGAGCCGAGCCATCCTTACCGGCTACCTCGATCGTCTCGGCTGAACCCAGTCAGTCCGAAACGCTGATCACCAGTTTGCCAAAATGCGCGCCAGCACGAAGATGCGCGTAGGCGTCCGGTACGACCTCGAAGGGAAAGACCCCGTCGATCACAGGCACGAGATTCTTCTCAGCGACAAAGGCATTCATCGCCGAAAAATGCGCGGTCGCCCCGACAGTGATGCCAATGATGTCGGCATTGACCGTCTGCAGCCGCTCGAGGTCGGGGCTCGGACCGGCGCCAGTCAGTACGCCTATCTGCACGATCTTTCCCCCGGCCGCGACCGCCTTCAGAGACCGTGTGTAGGTCTCTCGTCCGCCGAGTTCGAGAATGTGGCTTGCGCCTTTGCCATCCGTCAGAGCAATGACCGCCTCATGCCAGTCAGGCGTGGTCAGGTAATTGATTAAGTCGACCGCGCCGAGCGCTCTGGCCTGTTCGAGTTTCTCGTCCGACGACGACAACACGAGCGGGCGGGCTCCGAGGGCAACTGCGAATTGCAACCCGAACAGAGCGACGCCGCCGGTTCCCTGGATGACCACCGTATCGCCGTTCTTCAGCCCCGCGCGCTCGACGAGCCCGTGCCAGGCCGTGACTGCGGCGCAGGGCAAAGTCGCAGCCTCAACCAGCGAAAGGTGATGCGGCACAGCCACCAATGCAACCGCCGGAACAGTGATGAATTCGGCCAGCACGCCATCGGTCGAGCGTCCGCCGAACGAAGTCGGCAGATAGGCTGGATCGAACGGTCCTGAGATCCAGCCTCGAAAGAAGGAAGCAGCGACGCGGTCCCCCTCCTTCCAACAGGTCACACCATCACCGAGCGCATCGACGATCCCAGCAGCATCCGAGAGCGGAATGCGCCCGTCTAGGCTGCCATCAGCGGCATTGGCGAGAATCAGGAGGTCGCGATAATTGAGGCTGGCGGCGACGACCCGGATGCGCACCTCGCCGGGAGCGGGTTCGGGGATCGGTGCCTCACCTAAAGCGGGCCGCACCCGCCCACCCTCGGACTGCAATCGATAGAGTTTCACGTCATCATCTCCAAGTTGATGGAATGGAGATGCGAAGCTCGCGCCTGACAGCGCTGTGAGAGTCAAGCGCGTGACCGGACACGTTCTCGGCCGAGTGGTCAGACGTATGTGGCATCACCCTTTACAGGTCGAGCCCCTTCTGCCGCCCCAATTGCCACGACACCGATCCGCCACGGACGATGCCCGATACCTCGCGGCCAAGCTGGCGGTCGATGACCGGTCGCCAGGGGACAAGGGTGAACTCGTGAGACCTCTCGACGATCGCGAACTTGCCACTTGATAGCTGCACCGCTCCGGTGAAGGTGCCGCTGACGGTCTCACCATCGGCGGCGGCCCGGAACGGCAGGGCCTTCTTCGCTGCCATCTCCTCGCCGACACGGGCAACCTCTCGCTCCTGAAGCGTGGCGATCAGGTTGCGCCGATAGGCGACGCGGCCATCGGATTGACGGACAGCGTCGCCGTGATCGATCAGCGCCTCGCGCCGGCGCGCCATCGCCTCGCGCACGTGGTCGCCAAATCCTGACGACGACAGGTCGGACACGCCCACACCGACCGGCCGTCGGTCGAGCCAGGTTGCGCCATCCGAGCCAATCTGGCGCTCGAGGTCGAAAGTCGAGAGGACGCGGATATTGACGCGGGCGTTGCTGCCCGCATCATGGGCGGCGGCGCGCGCCTCGAAATCTGCCGGGATGCGCCAATGATCGGCGTCGATCCGCTCGGTTATCCCGGCGCGGCGCAACGCCTCCAGCCGACGGACATGGGCATCGACGAACCCCTCATAATCGCCGTTCGGCACACGCCCCTCGAACCGAGCCTGCTCCAGATGGCGGCTCGGCCGATAGAGGCCGTCTTCGGCCATGCCGGCGATGGCGCGATCAGATGGACGGCCAGCGCTGTTGGGCGGCCCAATCTCGATGACGCTGCCGATGCGGGCGTCCTCGACGCTCGCCGGATCGATGCCGGAGACATGATGCGTGCGTCCGTCGATGCCATCGACCACCAGCGTCAGGTTCTCACCCAGTTCGTCGGAGAGATGCTTGTCGATGACGCGGCCAAGGACCGGCGTCGCTGGCGCGGCATCGTGAATCTGGAAGCTCATCGGGTCGCGCTCGGCTCCCTCGGCCCGGAGTGCCTTCTGCATGGTGCGGATGATGTCGCCGCGCTCGCCCATCTCGCGCAAGGTCGGCTCCAGCCTCTCGCTCAACCCCCAGACGCCCGGCGCATGCTCAGTGGCAAGGCCCATGTCGCCGAGCTTGCCAAGACGGCGCAGGCGCATCGTCCGGTCAGACTGGCCGCGCAGATCGTTCGGTTCATTTCGGAGGTCAAGCAAACGATCCTCGGCCTCGGCGATCAAAGCCCGGTCGATGCGAGTGAACCGGTCCTGGTCGATCTCCACCATGAGCTTGCGGCGCTGCTCGATCTCGGTGACGGGGCCGAGTTCCAGAGTCGCTAGTTCACTCGCCCGCTCACGAATGCCATTGGCGAGATAGTCGCCATTGATGACGAGATCCTCGCCGAGCTCGTCGCGGCCGTTGACGATGACGTGGACATGGGGGTGGCCGGTGTTGTGGTGATTGACCGCGACCCAATCGAGCTTGGTGCCAAGGTCGGTTTCGAGCCTCCCCATCAGCTCGCGGGTATAGCCGTTCAGGTCGGCAAGATCGGCCGCGTCTTCCGGCGATACGATAAACCGAAACTGATGGCGATCGCCCTGGCCGCGATCGAGAAAGGCATCGCCGTCGGCACGATCGTCCGCCGCCGAATAGAGCCGACCGCGCTCGCCATCGCGAGATGTGCCGTCGCGTTGGATATAGCGCAGGTGCGCGGCGGCCTTTCCGCTCTTGCCCGCACCCCGGACGGAACGGGATTTGACGATGACCCGGCGGTTGCCGGGTTGGCGGTGGCTCCAGCCGTTCGAGAGGTTGCGGGCGCGCACGAAAGATGCGCCACGCCCTCGCTGCACGCCCCGGCCGGAAGCGACAACACGCGAGCCCGTCGCCGCATATCCGGGACCGCCACCCTTCGTCGATCGGCTTCGGCCAGACGCGGCCTGCTGCTGGCGCGTGATCTTGCGAACCTTGCTGAGAAAGCTCTTGGCTTGTCCGGCTTTCCCGCCGTCAGATCGGACGCGGCCGGGCTTCGGCCGGAAGCGATTTTCGTCATCGCCGCTCATGGCCGATTCTCTTGAAACCGCCGATTTCGGACAGGAGTGCCACCAGAAACGCAGGAAATGCTGGCTTTTCCACACCTCGCGGCACCATGTAGGTCCGAAGACGGTGCCGCCCCAAACAGTGTGCAGACAAGGGCTTGCCCTGCGGATCGGACCCATAGGGTGCCGTCCGCTTTAATCTTGCCCTCCGCCCTTTGCCCCCTTCGTGCCCCACCTGCTAATGGATGAGACCGTTGCCAGCCCCATCCGCTGCACACTGAAGTCTCCCGCCGGGCGGACGCGATCACGAGCTTCATGGCTGTTGTCTCGCATCCGCTCGCGCAACGAACAGACCGCCCGACTGCGGCACGATGGCAGACAGGTCGCGCACGGTGATCGCCTGCGGAATGTCGTCCTTGTGCTCGTCGGACTGCACGGGAGGGACCGTCGTCTTGCTCAAAGGCTGCATGACGAAGAGCGGAGCACGGGTCCAGGAGAGCGGATCGGCGGACGCGATCATGACCGCGCCGGTGGTCTCGCCGCCGCTGATGATCGGCGCGAGGGCGGCGACATAAGCGCGGGTTTCCGGTGGAAGTGGGCGGCCCTTCAGCGCCTCCTCGTAGCGCCCGGGACCGGCGTTGTAAGCCGCTATCCACTCCGGCGAGCCATAGCGATCGAACAGCTCGCGGATATAGGCCGCGCCCGCCACGATGTTGTCGTGCGGGTCGTAAGGATCGTCGCCCAGGCGGTAACGCACGCACAGCTCGGCCCAGGTCTCCGGCATGATCTGCATCAGCCCGATCGCCCCTTTGGGCGAGAGCGCGCGCGGATCACCGTCGCTCTCGACGCGCATCACCGCGCGAATCCAGGCGGCGGGAAGCTCGAAGCGCTGTGCCGCCTCGGCGATGTGATCGCCATAGGGATCGCGCGATGACGGTTGGACGATAGGCAGAGGCTGCGCCAGCGCAATCGCCGGGATCACAACACCGTAGAGCAAGCCCGAGAGAAGAATGACCGCCATTCGAACCGGCGCGCCCTCTCCACTGCGACACCAGCCTGCCAGAGTGCTCGCTGCCGTCAAGGGTACGCGCAATGCGCCGATCTTCGATCGCCCGTGACCTCCGCTGCGCGCGCCGGCCGACCGGTCGTCGAGCGGGACGAAGGGATGAGACGGCTTTTCCGCGAACAAATGGATGACCGATCGTAAGGAGATCGCGCTCGCGCGCAGGCTGACGGACCGCATGATATCACTCCCGCTCACCGCGCTTCGGGGCACGGTTCCAATGCAGCGACCAGGACGCGCCACCGTCGTCGTCGCGAAACAGATTGGCGCGGATCGGCTGCGGCAAGCCGGGATCATCGATGACGACCGCAATGTAATCGCCGGCTCGTTCGCCGGTGCGCTTCCAGCCCGCGCCGATCTCCGGCCCTTCCTCGTTGCCGTTGTGGACGCGGTAGTCCGGCGCGTTGTCGGCGTCGGACGGCTCTGCCGGAACGATGGTGATCTCGCGGAAAAGCGTGAAGGTGTGGACGCGCCCGACAAAGCCGTTGGATTCGCGCGTGAACTCGCCAATCTGTGGCATGTAGAACCTCCATGAGCTGGTGGTGGGATGAACGGTGGTGCGGCACTCACCGTGTCGGGGCACGCCAGATGAAATGGCCGTCGCCCTCCTCGTCGGTGTAGATCGGCGTCGCCTTGCCGATGACGGTGCGCGCTGGCATCGGCCCGAAGTAGCGGCCATCCAGGCTGTCGCGGACATCCGGGTTCATCAGGAAGAACTCGCCCTGCGCGACCTTTTGGCAGCCTTGCCAGACCGGTAGAGCGCGACCCATTCGGTCGCGGTCGAGCGCTTCACCGAGCGGCACGTGATCGGCCGTAATGGCGAGCCCGACGCGACAGACCTCTTGCCCCGGCAGAGCCATGACACGCTTCAAGAGCGGCACGCCACGACCGATATAGCCGCGCTCCACCATAAAGTCGGCGAGCGGCTTGTCGGGCAGGAGCGCGACGAGATCGCCCACCTCGAGACTCTGCGTGGGGGCGAGATCGTAGAGACCAATCGGAACACTCGCGGATGCGTTCCAGACGAGGCGCAACGGCGTGGGAATGAACGATGCGACGGCAACGCCTATCACGGAGAAGTACGTCACCATGACGTAGCCGAACCGGGTCATGGTTCAGCCCTCTGGCGCAATAGAAACGCCTGATGCTGATCGACGGTATAGGCACGCGGCTCGTGTCCAACGGTCAAACGGTTGTGGACGTGCCGCCAGTGATCGGGCGACACCTCGGTCGGATCAATGCCGATCGCCTCGATGGCATCGATGTGCTGAAGGACGCGCTCGACCTTGGGCCAGCCCTCGATTCTGAGCAGGATCTCGCCGCCGGGACGCACGAAGGGCAGCGTCTGATAAGGTTCGCCCGGCACCACCGCGCGCACGATGTCGAACCGCGACGTGATCGTGCCAAAATCATTCGACGCCCACCGCACGAAGGCGAAAACGCTGCCGGGTCGATAGAAAAGGACACGCCGACGGCGGTCGAGCACCTGTTCGCGCACCTTGTCGCCGAACCTGATCCAGTTCTCGAGCCGCTTCTCGATGTGCGTCAGTTCGACTTGTGTGAAAGCGTCGGCGGACTGGGTGCGCGGCGCTGCATCGCCATGGGAACGGGAAGCGGTGGTGCTGGTCATGGGCGATCTCCATCGGTGATCAGAGGAAATTCGCGCGCGAGCAGATCGCGCAGCATGTCGGCGACGGTGATGCCGCGCTGAAAGGCGACGATCTTGATGCGGCCGCGCAGGTTGGGTGTGATGTCGATGGTCAGCCGCGCGGTGAAGCGGACCGCCTCGTCGGTGCGCGACGTGTCGGCTGCCTTGATCCAGCTTTCGGGATCAGCGGGCCGGGCCGCAAAACGGCGACGGATCGGGTGCGCGCTCATGGCAATGTCCTTCCCGTGACCAGCCGTCCGATCTCCGCAGCGAGTGCCGCGATCTCTCGCGCGGCCTGACTATCGGGATCGATTTCGGAGGCGAGCCGGCCTGACTGCGCGGCATCGGCGAAGACGACACGCTGACCGATGGTTGTGACCAGAACCGGCGGGTCATGATCGGCGAGCGTTTCGGCGGTCTCGCGAGCGATGATGGTGCGTGCGCCGCAGCGGTTGAGCACGAAGCGTGCCGCCAAGGCAGGCCGGTAGATGCGCGCTTCGGCGACGAGCGCCAGCATCTCGGCAGAGGCCCAGCCGTCGAACGGCGATGGCTGCACCGGGATCAGCACCACGTCGGCGGCCAGCAACGCGGAACGCATGAGCCCGGCGATACGCGGCGGTCCATCGATCACGATGAAATCGGCGTCGCGCGCCAGTTCCGGCGCTTCCCGGTGCAAGGTATCGCGCGCCAGGCCGACGACGCCGAACAGCCGGATGCCATTCTCACGCGCCCGTTGCTGCGACCAATCCAGCGCCGAACCCTGCGGATCGGCGTCGATGAGGGTCACGCGCTTGCCCCTCCCGGCCCATTCCCCGGCGAGATGCAACGCCAGCGTCGTCTTGCCGACGCCGCCCTTCTGATTGAGGAGCGCGACGATCATGGCGTCCGCCTTCCGGCGGCACCGGCACCACGGCCGCGTTTCCCGCGCGCCAACAAAGAAGAGTTAGATTCTCTGTTAGAGTCTAAGTTAGTGGCCGGATTTCGTGTTTCAGGCCAGAGTGTTAACTGCGGTCCGTGCGCCCGATCTGCCGATAGGCCTGCGCCTGATGTGCCGATACCCTTTGCGCCTGATCTGCCGATGCTATTCACAGGCTCATCCACAGGCACTGTGAATTGTTGGACGGGCCGTATGCGGAGCAGTTCACGCCGCCCCTCGCGTTCGATCGATAGGTGATATCCAGGCAAGGGCTGACGGAGAGCGATCCGGCGAAGATCGAGCGCGAAATCAGGGATGCGCGCAAGGCTGCCGGATTTGTCGTGGAGATGGCCGATCTCGAACAGCCAGCCGTGTCGCTGATGACCGGCGTGCTTGCGCGCGACGCGATAGAGCCAGCGCTCGATGCCGCCGGTCAGCCGGAAATAGTCCGGGTCGATGGTCAGCACCAACGAGCGGTCGACGACCCCGTTGTAGAACCACTCGGGCAGGACGAATTCCATGCCCTCGACGCGGCCCTCCCGCGTCGTCATCTCCTCCCACTCGTTAATCCAGGAGAACTGGCGCCGCCGCCATTGCACGCCGTTGCGGATCGTCGTGGCGATGACGGTCGACTGCAGCCGCGCCAGCGAAGCCTTCAGGAGAAGATACTGCTGGTTTCCGGTCGGACGGCCGACACCGCGCAGGAGTTGGTAGGGCGTGAAACGAAAGAAGCGCGACGTGCGCAGGCCGTGGTTCTCGGCCGCGACGATCTGTGAGGCGGCCCAGATCAGCACATCGGCATCCCAGATCGTCGCCATGCCGTGCTCGGGCATCCCCATCACCTGCACCTCGACATCGGCGGCCTTGTAGAGGATCGGCTTGATGCGCGGCGTCTTCGACAACGAGAAGAACGGCCGTTCCATGAGATCGCGCTGATCGCGCGGGCTGGCATCGCCGGTGGCGACCACGAAGGGATCGAGCCGCTGGCGTTCGCTCCCGTGCTTGCCGTCTTGTCGAGAGGAGCCGCTCATTCAGCGCGCTCCCCGCTCGGCAGGCGTCAGAGGACGCGCCGGAAAGACCCGGCCGGCATTCTGGTCCGTGGTGGATTTGCGCGCGCCGATGGCCGTCCAGGCCTGCAGGTCCTCGAGCGCGTAGATCACGCGGCCGCCGATCTTGCGATAGGTCGGACCGGTGCCATAGGTGCGGTGCTTTTCCAGCGTCCTGAGCGAGATGCCGAGGAAACGCGCCGCGTCGGGCGTGCGCAGGAAACGCGGCGGCAATCCCGTCTTCGGGTCGAGCATGATCGGGCCTCCGGGGCGGTTCGGATGGCTGCCGGTGACGGCAGCGGGTCATGGCGAACCGTGGCGGAGGAACGGCGGCTTGCAGCGTGCCGGAATCAGGGGGGGACGATTCCGGCACCCCCGACGTCAGAAGCCGATGTAAGCGTAGCAACTTGGCCGAAGTCGCTTTCGGTGTAGTTTTAGAAACTCCCAGTGTGGCAATGGAACAAAATGACAGACGAAAGATCACGAACGCGCGGGCATATTTCGGCCCATAGGATTGTGGGGTAGCCTTCGCTCCGATTGCTCCCTGTAGTTTGGAAGGATCGCTTCATGTCTATGCCTGATGAACTCTCGAGATGCCTGGTCCTCAATACGATCGCAGCGGCGCGGACGCTTCTGCGGCGAGGCGACGCAAAGATGAAGGCGTACGGCGTAACTGTGCAGCAATTCTCGCTCCTGGCAGCGATTCGCTACAATCCCGACGTACCGGTCATGGGCTTGGCGCAACGAATTCTGCTGGACAGGACAAGCCTCACCCGAAATCTCGATCTTCTTGAGCAAAAGGGCTTGGTGCGGCGGATGTCAAAGTCCGCCGGGAATGCGCGCCTTTGCGAACTCACGGAAGACGGAAACCACCTTCTGGACCAGCTTCTGGTCGAGTGGCAGCAGGCACAAACCGGACTCCTGAGAGGCTTTTCCAAAGAGGACGCGGCAACCTATCTGCAAATGGCCAAGCATTTCGCTAGTGGGTGAACCTCCACGAAAACCGGTGGCGCTTGCGTTCGTTGCTGTGTATATACACACTACGAACCCACCGAGGAGTGAGCATGCGCGACCCTATCGTAGTTACCGGCCTTGGCGCCGTCTCCCCCCTCGGTGCTGGCGTGGCGACCAACTGGAAAAGGCTTGTCGCCGGCCAAAGCGGCATCCGGACGAATACGCGTTTCGATGCCGAGGGATGGAAGTGCCGTGTGGCGGGCCTCGTCCCCTCGATCGCCGAAGATCCGGAGGGGTTCGACCCGGAAACGGCCATGGATTCCAAAGAGTTGCGTCGAAACGATCTGTTCATCCAGTATGCGATGGCCGCAGCTCTGGAAGCATTGCAACAGGCGGCTTGGCTTCCCGACAGCGCAGACGAGCGGGCGCGAACCGCAACGATCATAGCAACCGGCGTTGGTGGTGTTCCGGCGATCACGGCCGCGAGCGAGGTGGTCCGCACGTCCGGCGTACGCCGCTTGTCGCCCTTCGTGGTCCCGTCGTTCTTGCCCAACCTCGCGGCGGGACAAGTCTCCATTCGCTTTGGCTTCAACGGTCCGGCGGGCTCCCCGACGACGGCTTGCGCGGCGTCGGCGCAGGCAATTGGAGACGCCATGCGCTTGATACGGTCGGGAGAGGCCGACATCGCCCTGTGCGGAGGGGCTGAAGCGTGTGTCGATCCCGTAGCCATCGGAGGGTTCACGGCCGCAAAGGCACTGACGTTCAACTTCAATGACGCTCCGCAGCGGGCGTCGCGGCCATTCGACAATAATCATGATGGGTTTGTTCTGTCGGAAGGCGCAGCAATGCTGGTTATCGAGCGCTTGTCCCACGCCAAGCAGCGCGGTGCGCATCCGCTTGCCGTGATATCGGGCTATGGCACAACGACCGACGCCCACCACGTCACGGCGGGTTGGCCTGATGGCCGAGAAGCCGCCCGGGCCATGCAAATCGCCTTATCGATGGCCGGAATCGGCAGCGATCAAGTCAGCTATGTCAACGCGCATGCCACCTCCACTCCGGTCGGCGACGCGGCAGAACTGGCCGCTCTGCGAACGCTCTTCGGAGCGGATGTCGATCGCGTCCCTGTCGGTTCGACCAAGTCGGCAACAGGACACATGCTGGGCGCGGCCGGTGCGATCGAAGCGGTATTCTCCGTCCTCGCCATCCAGAACCAGCTACTTCCCCCGAGCCTGAACATCGAGGCCGTCATGCCTGAGGCGGAGGGTTTCGACTTGCTTTCAGACGGTGCGCGCGCCTCGGACGTCGAGCACGTGCTGTCCAATGCCTTCGGGTTCGGCGGCGTCAATGCAGCCTTGGTGTTCAGCCGACACAGGTGATCTGCTCTGTCGCGGAGTTCTGGCGTCGCGACAGAGTTGGGGGAGCCGTTGGAGGCTCTGCGAGACGTTTTCTGCAAAGGTCGCCCGCACAAGCTCGAGCTTTGTGATGGGGGCTCGCGACATCAACGCCAACCTGACTGGCGAATTGGATAGCACAGCAGTTCGCGGTATCCGCCGCGGACGTAGTGGGTGCCATCAGCAACAAGCCGACGCGTCTGGTTCTTGCGGGGATCACTTTCCCAATCCGTCTTGCTGCCGTGAAATCCGAGCAGCGTTTCGGCGATCTTGCGATAGCTGGCGCCATCGGTGCGCCCATCGAGGGCGCGCAAGATCAGGATATGCCGGTCTCGGGTCTGCGCGGGTAACGCGTGATGGCGCTCGCCGTTTGGCCGCCCCGTCAACGTGCGCCAGAATCGCAACACCGCTTCGGCGCGATGCTCCAGCAAGGCGTCGACCGGCAGGATGACGACATAGGCCGTCTTGGTGCCGGGCGGCGGATCTGAGAGCCAGAACTGATGGTCCACCTCCGCCGACCGCCAGAGGCCATGCCACTTCCCATCCTCGGCGGCACGAGCATCGAGACCCGACAACGTCGGCAGGCTGATCGTCATGCTGGCGGGATCGCCAACGCTTCCTGGAATGGGTTGGAGCTCAAAGGCGTCAGGCAGCAGAGATGGCATCCAAAACAGCGCAGCCCGGTCGGCGGAGAGAGCCGGGTCCGTCGGGAAATCGCAACCCCCATCGTTCCGAGAACGCGGCCTGCGCTCCGCTGTTGAGGCGTGACAATCGCCTCACGCGATGGAAGTCGCGGCGATAATCTTCATCGCGACGAAGGTACTCCCAGGCAAAGCCGGCGGCAGAAATGCCCTTGGTATGTGCATAGGCGGCCGGCGAGCGCCAATCTGTACTCGGCATGGCGTCACCTCTCGTCCAGCATTTTCGCGTTGCTGGAAAGAGGAAATGTTCGCGATACGAGGCTCACGTTGAAGCTACTATTGCCCGATATGTTGATCGCGTTGGACGATCAATATTTGAAGATAATTAGATCGCTTTTGAGGTTCCTTCGCGAGCCGGGCCATGCCCGGCGAGCCGCGTTTCGTCTGGTCGGCAGAACCTGCCGAAACGTAAAGGCGGATCGCCGTGAAATCTGATCCACGCTTCTGGGGAAAGCCGTGAAGCCGGATTTTCGGCCCCACGGCTTTGCGGGTATCAGGCGCTCTTCAGCCGCTGCATTCCCTCGGCCAGCGTCCACAGGGCACGGTTCAGTCCGACATTCTGGTCGATGCCGTTGATGGGCCGCGTGGTGCTGCGGCGGATGCGTCCATTCGAAGTGTGCCGTCGACCATCCAGCCCGCCCCGGATGAGGTTTTCCTGAATGACATTGAAAGTCTGCCACAGGCTTTGCCCGGCATCCTCGCGGCGGCGCGGGGCGATGATCTGATCCGGGCGAACCGGGCTTTCCTCCTCGCCATAGCGCACAACGAGACTCGCCTCGGCCAAGACCTGCTGTTCGTCCCGCGAGAGCCGGGTGTCCTTCATGGTTTCGGTCGCACCGATCAGGCGCGGGAAGTCCTCCGCGACTGTGTAAACGCCTTCGATAATCTGGTCCTGAATGCCACCTTTATGAGGAACGCGGACTTCCTCGAACCGCTCGCCCGCAATCATGCTGTTGGTGCAGACGAAGCGGAGCACCCCGGCAAACATCTGATAGGCGCTGGTCCCGTCATGGCTATTGACGATGATGACTTCCGCCGCCTCGGGTTTGCCGATCCCATCATCCCGGCGCAGGCGTAGCATGTGCTTGGCGTGACCGTGGCGGCTGCCGTCGCGCGGCACCGATTGCACCGCAAAGAACGGAAACCAGCCCTCCCGGCGCAATCCTTCCACGATCTCGATGGTGGGCACGTAGACGTAACGCTCCGACCGGCTGTCATGCGCTTCGCGGGCGAACGCTGAGGGAACGTGACGAAAAAGAGCTTCGTTGTCGAGGGCTTCGCGTCCGCTGATCTGGTGAGCGTTGCGGCCGAACCGGGTGGCGAGATGATGATACATGATCTGTTTCCGTGGGGCTGGGTTGGAGCGCAGCGCTGCGCTGCAACCCTGGCCGTCGCCGAGACCGGGGTAGCAAGGTGCAAGGGCGGCGGGGCCGGAGGGGGATCGCCCGGCCTGCACGCAATGAAATGGAGGAAGGCCGGGGACACCGGCCCGGACGAGCGTCAGCGATCCCTTGCACCGCGCGGGGGCGGAGCCCTTAGCCCTCAACTACAAAGTGGGGCGGTAGCGGTCGCAGTCACTCAGGCAATCCCCGGCAGGCGACTGATCTCATCGACCAAATAATCGATCAACAGTCGGACACGTGTCACCTTGGCGCGCTCGGGCACGATCAGCATGTTGAGCGGCGTCGAGGGCAGCGAATAGCCCTGTAGTAGCGGCTCAAGCTCGCCGCTCTCAATGAGGTCATGGACCAGCCAGCGGTGCGCCGGTCCGATGCCCCGTCCGGCGCGGAACCCTTCGCGCGCCGCAAGCCCGTGATCGACCCGCAGGTCGCTCCTCACGGAAATAGAATGCGCGCGGCCATCCGGGCCAGTAAGCGCCAGCACGTCGCTGCCCGCGACATTCGACATACGGATAACGTTGTGCGCGGTCAGGTCTTCCGGCCTCTCGGGTTTGCCGTGTGCCGCGAGATAGGCTGGTGAGGCGACCAACAGGCGCGTGCTTTGCCCAAGGTGATGCAGTTTCAACGAACTGTCGGCGAGCGGCCCGAGACGCAGCGCGATGTCAACGCCTTCCTTCACCAGGTCGATCCGTTCATCGGTCAGGCTGAGGTCGATGCCGATGTCGAGTAGCGCGCCTGGAACGCGAAGATCAGCCGCGTGACGTGCAGGACGCCGAGCGCGGCGGTGCAGGACACGCGGATCGTACCGGACAGCGCACCACGATGGTCGCGGATTTCCTCGCTCGCCTGTTCAACTAGGCGGAGAATCTGGATGCACTGGGCGTAGTAGCGACTGCCTTCCTCGGTCATCGCAACACGGCGGGTCGTGCGGTTGAGCAGCGGTGCGCCCACCGCTTCCTCCAGTTCGCGCAGGTGCCGGGTCACGGTCGATTGGCCGGTCCCCAGCTCGCGCGCTACAGCCGACAGGTTTCCGCGTTCCGCAACGCGGACAAAGGTGCGCATCCGGTCGAGCGTGATGTCAGATTGATCCATTATCCGGCACTATCATATTCATTCCAGATATATACCGGAATACTAGAGATAGAACTACCTTGCGGGCCAGAGTCAACCTCAACCGGATGGTCCGCCATGAAAGTTCTCCTCGTCTTCGCGCACCCTGAACCGCAATCCCTGTCCGCCTCACTGCGCGATGTCGCCACCCGCGAACTCGAAGCCGCCGGCCACGAGGTCCGTGTGTCCGATCTCTATGCCATGGGCTGGAAGTCTCAGATCGATCGGGCCGACTTTCCGGCGCTCGGGTCTGACGAGCGGCTACTACCGATTGCGGCCTCGAAGAACGCTTTCTCGGCCGCCACACTGACCGACGATGTGAAGGCTGAAGTCGACAAGCTTCTCTGGGGCGATGCTCTTATTCTGCAATTCCCGCTCTGGTGGTTCGCCATGCCGGCGATACTGAAGGGCTGGGTGGATCGGGTCTATGCCTACGGCTTCGCTTATGGCGTCGGCGAGCACAGCGACAAGCGTTGGGGCGACCGCTATGGCGAAGGCACGCTCGCCGGCAAGCGCGCCATGCTGATCGTCACGGCCGGCGGCTGGGAAGAGCATTACGGCCCGCGCGGGGTGAACGGGCCGATCGATGACCTCTTGTTCCCTATCAACCATGGCATTCTCTTCTATCCCGGCTATGACGTGCTGCCACCCTTCGTCACCTACAGCACAGACCGCTTCAACGAAGAGTGCTTCGAGACTGCCGCCCGGCATCTGCGCGAACGGATGCGGACACTAGAGACGGTGGAGCCCATTCCGTATCGGCGTCAGAACGGCGGCGACTATCACATCCCGACGATGGAACTGCGTGCCGGTCTCGAAGCAGCCAGTACGTCCGGGTTCCGGCTGCATGTGCGTCAATTCGCCGAAGCTGGAAGCGGCCTATCGTGACGGTCGTATTCCCCGAAAGGCGGCGGACCGGCATGACGAAGCCCCGCTGGTGAGCGGGGCTTCAGGAGGTGTCCGGCCTCAGTCGCCGTTGCGGCGGGACCAGATGAGGTTGTGAGCCTCGCCGCCCTCGTCCTCGACCAGGCTGGCGTAGATCGGGGCCGGGAAGCTCGGATCGTCCAGCTTGACTGAGAGATAGTCGCGGCCGGTCTCGCGGGCGGTTTTCTTCCACGCCGCGCCGAACTCGGTGGTGCCGGCGAAGATCCGATAGTCCGGGCCGCGCTCGCTGTCACCCTCGGTGGGAACGAACTTGGCCTTGACGTTGAGGGTCAGGGTCTTGACCGTACCGGTGATGTCGCCGTTCGCGGTCTTGGTGAAGGTGCCGATGGTCGCCATTGTCGTGTCTCCGTTGCTCGGGCCGCGCCTATCGCGACCTCGATGGTGGTCGTGCGACCGGGGACGATCAGCCCGCACCTGAAAGGCTGGAACGAAGTGGAAGGCGGCCGGCGACGGCTTTTTTGCCTCGCGATGCAAAGCGCGCTCGCGCGCGGCGGAAAGAAGCCGGCGACAAACGTTGCGGGACGATGATCGAGGCGGAGCCGGTCTTCGGTCAGACCCATTCCTTCGAGGGCGCCGTGGGTGCGGCTCGACGAAACGATGGAGATACGATGATGCGAGCCGGCGGCCCGTCACCGGGTGAGATCGACCGATGGGATCACTGGCATCGTTGGCCCCGTTCCAGAAACGGCCGGCTATCCCGACCAAGATGGTGAAAGTTGCGGCCACGGCTCGTGGATCGTCGGTATTTCCAGACTGAGCGGCTGGACGCACGGCTCCCGCCAAGCATCGTTATCGAACGACGAAGCTGAGTGACCCGCCCCGGCACGATCCGCTGTTCCGGGGGCCAAGCTGCGAGACTGCCACAATTGGGTCTCGCCGCCATACCGACTGACGCAATCCGCCATCGCGCATCGGTCGAATGCAGGGCTTCATGCCTCCCGCCGCTGCTTTGCGTTAGCGATCGAAGCCGAATGGCGGAAACACGCCTCAAACGTGGTTCCGGCGCAGCCGAGAGCGCGGCCCAGGAGGGGCAACGCCGATCACACCTGTTGGCTTATGTAGAGTTCCCGGATGATGTCGGTGACAATCTCGAACGTGGTCAGAAACATGGGCGGGTTCAACACTGTATCGCTTCCGTGAGCGAACATATTGCGCAATTGGCTCAGATGTTCGATCTCAGAGGAAATCAGGTTCTGCTTCTTGGCGGATTTCAACAGCTCGTCGAGCATGACAGGGCGAGGCTTTCCTCTCTTGTCCACTCTTCCGGCAAACTGGTGCCCGATCCGTTCGCGCAAAGCCAGTTCAAGGCAAGGGAATGTCTGGCTCGCCGCCATGGTCAAAAGATCATACGAGAAGTACGCGTAGATATAGGCGTGTCGCACGGCATCATGGGACCGCCGGACGGAATCGGGAAGTGAAGCGGGAAGCTCGAACGCGCACATATCCCTGTGCAAGTCTTGCAGTGCGGAGCCGACAAAGCCGGCTTCCCCTGAAAAATATGGGTCTGGCCGGGTGAGGTCTGACACGTTCTTGAGCACGGAATATTCTTTCATGTGTTGATCAGCTTAAGCAATGGTAGCGTGACTTACCGGGATTTTCAGCCTCCGCGATGAATCGTCGAGCCTGTTGCTGCCAATCGCATCAGCGCCGAAACGCCTACGAAACCACCGCCGATCAAGCAGAAGATCACGCGCGAGACATGGGACGGCACGGCTTCGCGCGCGATGCCGTCCACCAGCGCATAGCCGGCGATGGCAGCCGGAGCGGCGAAGACGAGCGCCACCGCAAGACGGAGGATCGGCAGACGGACCACCCTAAACAGGATCAGCAACAGACCATAGGCGGCAGCGCCTGCCACTAGCCCGACTAGTCCCGCGCCGATCAGGCCAGAGCCCGAGGCGTAAGCCCAACGCGCAGTCTCCACGCTGAGCATGAAGGGCAGTGCATAGACGGCGAGCACGTAGGCCAGGACACAAAGACCGGCGACCAAAGCGACGGCCACACCCAAGAGCGCGGTCATCGCAATTTCCTCCCGAACCAATGACGGTCATCGATTGGTCGCGCGAGGCTCGTCCTCGCGCGACCGTGATTTTTCCAAGTAACAGGGGGAAATACCGGTACCGCTCGCGCGATCCCGGCTCGTCCTCATTCGGCAGCTTGCGCGATGGCTTCCACCTCCGACTCCCCGTCTCGCGACACAGGCCTTGCGGTGCGCAGCACGGAAGGCAGCCAGCCGGTTCCGGCCAGAAGCTGTTCGGTAGCCTGCGCCATATCCGGCTTCTTCAAGCAGGAGATCCGCTCGGCGGCCTCATCACCGACACCTTCCCGCACGGCGGCGAGGATATGCGCCTTGGTGACGCGACCGAGATAGGTTTGCACGGTCGGGGTCCAGTGTGCCGTCATGTCGAGCGCCACCGCGCTCGCCAGCTTCTCCACCGTGGCGCGGGCGTTCGGCTTCTGTTCCCACGGTATCCTGATCGCATTGACGGTCAGCGATACGCAATGAGCGAGCAACGCCATGAGGCTCGCATGGTCCAGCCCGGCGACGAAAGCCCACAGGTCCGACACATCGCGCGGCATGTCCGATGCCCATCCGGCATGACGATCCGCCAGCGCCTTCGCGGCAGGCGTATCCTCGACCCCGTCCGCGTGGGAGGCGAGAGAAGTGCTGGTCAAACGGATTTCGAGGCACGACGCTTCCCCGCCGCGATAGAAGGTCTGCGCTGCCAGCGCATGGACCACGGCGACAAGCGCCATGTCCGGCTGCTCGCCAAGGGCGAGACGCAGACCAAGGGTGCGATGGGCGGTCAGGTCGCGGATGAGAAGCTCCGATAGCGGCTTGCCCGCGTCCCCGGCGTCCTCGTCCTCCGGCTGCGGTTCGGCGTCCTCGGCGTCTCCCTCGCCGACAATTTCGCCATCCTCCGTGACAGTGGCCCCCTCCACGTCCTCCGGTCTCGGGGCCTCGTCTTCGGCGCGGATGAAGCCGCGTTCGATGCGGGCCGTGCCGTCATGGTTCAGGATGACGAACACGCCACCGCGCGCGATCTCGGCGACGTCATAGGCGTGGCGCTTGGCGTCGATCCGCTCGATCTCCCCTTCAAGCTCGGCGAACCGCCGGTCCGCCTCGTCCGGCAATTCCTCATAGCCTTCATATTCCGACGACAGGCGATTGTACTCTTCCTGCGCGGCGCCATAGGCGGCGGCGTCTTCCTCCGACAGGTCCACCGGATGCGGATAGCTGCGGCGCATGCCGTGCGCGTGGGGGAAGTCGATGTGAACGGAAGCCCACTTCCAGCCCTCGGCTGCCTGTACTCGCGCCGCGATACCTTCCAACTTGTCAATGACGAGCCGATCCAACAGAGCGGCGTCCTCGAAATAGCCGCCCCGATCCTCGGTGAAGAGGTCGCGGATGATGGTGCCGCCCGCTTCGGCATAAGCGTCCGCGCCGACGAAGATCGCGCGCCGGTCGGTCGCCGCGACATTCAACTTGGTCAGGTCGCGCCGGATGGTGGAAGGCTCACGGTTCCACGACAGGGTCTCGTAGACCTGCTCCTGCCGGTCATGATCCTCGGTGATCGCGAAGGCCATCAACTGATCCAGCGACAAACCGCCGTCGCGATAGACCTGCATCAGCTTCGGGCTGACCGCGCCGAGGCGAAGCCGCTGCCTGACGACATGGGCGCTGACGCCGAACCGGGCGGCGATTTCCTCCGCACCCCATCCACGATTGTCCGCCAGTTCGCGGAAGCGCTCGAACTGGTCGGCGGGATGCATGGCCTCGCGGGTGACGTTCTCGTCGAGGCTGATCTCTGTCGCATCGTTCTCGGTATCCAGAACGCAGCGGATGGCTTCCGTCTTCTTGATCTGCTTGCGCTTCACGCGCAGCATCTGCGCCAGTCTGCGGCCTTCGCCGATGGTCACGAAATAGCTGCCGGTCGGCTCGCCGTCCGCGTTCATTTCCGGCTCCACCACCAGATTTTGCAGCATCCCCTTGGCAGCGATGCTCGCCGCCAGCGCTTCGATATGGGCTTCGCTGTGCGGGGTCTTGCGGGCGTTGCGGGGCGACTTCTTCAACTTGTTCAGCGGCACGAACAGCACCGCGCCGTTCTCGATGGCGGAGGCTTCGGAAACAGTGGTGGTCGTTTCGATGATATTGGTCATGATCTTGATCCTTTGGCTTGGGTTGGAGCGCAGCGCTGCGCTGCAACCCTGGCCGTCGCCGAGACCGGGGGGTGTAAGGTGCAAGGGCGGCCGGGACGGAGGGGGATCACCCGGCCTGCACAAGCGGATCGAACCTATGGGCGAGGATCTGAAACACGCATCCGCGCGGACCGGAAGAGCACACGACTGAACTCGAGTCACATCACGAGCAGGGAAGCCGGCGGCTGGTGGGAGAGAGGGGGGGGGGGGGGGGGGGGGGGGGGGGGGGGGGGGGGGGGGGGGGGGGGGGG
>NZ_JAKJIC010000011.1 GCF_021864535.1 Oryzibacter oryziterrae | reverse complement strand
GATGGCAATTTTTGGCGTTGTGGTGATGGACTGCGCTGCGTCGATGGGTGTTGCGTTTTCCTAATTGCTGGCAAGGACCTTCGGATATTTTTGCAATGACTGCGTGGATGGTCCGCCTTCGCGGACCATGACAAGCGATATATTGCGCAGGAATACAAAGGGTTAGGTTGCGTTCGTTTCATCGCCAGCGCGAAAGTCCGCGCGAAATTGCCAGCCATTCCCCGCTGTTCGTTCGCCCTGTCCCGCAGTGTGTCGTGTCGTGTGGAGAATGGCAACCAGCGCCGAAGTGTCGACGATCATTTCGGCAGACCGCCTTCGTCATAGAGCAATTCGGCATGATCGACATAAGGACGCTCCAGGAGCGCGGACGCACGCCGGGAAATGTCGACAAGTTCGGCGACGCTGGCGCGAGACTGGCGGGCCTCGATTTGCGCCAGCCGCTCGCGCAACGCTTGCGTCACCACATGCGTCATGCTCTCGCCGGTCGCCTCGGAAATCGCCTTGGCCAGCCGATGCGCTTCTGGATCTTTGATGTTCAGTCCCATGCGATCAGCCCTTCTACCATTCAGCCCATATTTCTACCATTTTGCGTGATGCCCCACCACCCCGTCCCCCTATCAAATCCTTTCACTTCGCAGCTGCGATAAACCCTCCCTTTACCATGATGTGCGCAGACTCACTTTCAGGGAACAGGAAGTTCCTCAAGTTGTGTGAGTTGTAAGCGTATGATTACCCGCCAATATCGCCCGTCCTGGCTGCGTCGTCTCGTGCTCCCGGGCGTGACAGCCGTCTTTCTTGGCTATTTTGGCTACCATGCCGTCAATGGCGAATATGGCATGGTCGGGCGCGAACGCCTGGAAACCAGGACGCGGGAACTCAACGCCGAGCTCTCCCGTCTCGATGCGGAAAAGTCCAATCTTGAGAGCCATGTCAAGCTGTTGCGGGCCGAGAGTCTCGACCAGGATATGGTCGACGAGCGCGCGCGCATCGAACTCTCCGTGGTCAATCCCAACGAGGTCGTGATCATGGATTTCGATCGTATTGCAGCGCAAAAGAATTGATTTCCCGGTAACTTATGTGAATAAACCGGATTTCAGTTAATCGACATGTCGAGCACTGCGAGCCGTGCATGCGTGGCATGCAAGACAGTGATTGACTCGTACCCCGTTTTACCGTTCCGTCTTGTCCCTACGAGAAAACGCATATCTCGGGAGGGACACATATGGCTGTTCGACCGCAAGCTGAGAAGCGCACCCGCGCTCCGGCTGCCGCCAAGGCTGGCGCAAAGCCGTCCAAGGCTCAGCAGAACCCCGTGAATTATCAGGTCGCCGACTTCTCCAAGGACGAGGAGCTCAAGGCCTATCACGACATGCTGCTGATCCGCCGCTTCGAAGAAAAGGCCGGCCAGCTCTATGGCATGGGCCTGATCGGCGGCTTCTGCCACCTCTACATCGGCCAGGAAGCGGTCGTCGTCGGCATTCAGATGTGCCTGCGGGAAGGGGCTGACCAGAACACCACCTCCTACCGCGACCACGGTCACATGCTCGCCTGCGGCATGGACCCCAAGGGCGTGATGGCCGAGCTCACGGGCCGCAAGGGCGGTTATTCCAAGGGCAAGGGCGGCTCCATGCACATGTTCAGCAAGGAGAAGCAGTTCTTCGGCGGTCATGGCATCGTCGGCGCCCAGGTGCCGATCGGCGCCGGCCTGGCGCTCGCCAACCAGTATCGCGGCAACGACAACGTCTCCGTCGTCTATTTCGGTGACGGCGCCGCCAACCAGGGCCAGGTCTACGAGACCTTCAACATGGCGCAGCTGTGGAAGCTCCCGGTGATCTTCGTCATCGAGAACAACCGCTATGCCATGGGCACCTCGGTCAGCCGCGCCTCGGCCCAGACCGATTTCGCCAAGCGCGGCGACGCCTTCAACATTCCGGCCGAGCAGGTCGATGGCATGGATGTGCGCGCCGTCAAGGCTGCCGCCGAACGCGCCACCGAATGGTGCCGCACCGGCAATGGTCCCTATATCCTGGAAGTGCAGACCTACCGCTATCGTGGTCACTCCATGTCCGACCCGGCGAAATATCGCTCCAAGGACGAAGTGCAGAAGATGCGCGACGAGCGCGACCCGATCGAGCAGGTCCGCAAGCGCCTGATCGACAATGGCTGGGCCACCGAAGACGACCTCAAGGCCGTCGACAAGGATGTGCGCGCCGTCGTCACCGAAGCCGCCGACTTCGCCTCGTCTGATCCCGAGCCGGACGTGTCCGAGCTCTGGACCGACATTCTTATCTGATCAAGCGGTGAGGTTCTGACATGGCTATCGATATTCTGATGCCGGCTCTCTCGCCGACGATGGAAGAGGGCAAGCTGGCCAAGTGGTCCAAGAAGGTGGGTGACGTGGTCAAGTCCGGCGACGTGATCGCCGAGATCGAGACCGACAAGGCCACCATGGAAGTGGAAGCGGTGGACGAGGGCGAGATCGTCGAGATCCTCGTGCCCGAAGGCACCGAAGGCGTGAAGGTCAACGCCGTCATCGCCCGCATCGCCGGCGAAGGCTCGTCGGCCAAGCCCGCTCCGGCCCCTGAGGCGGCCTCCGCGCCGGCCCCGGCTGCTGCTCCGGCCACCGTTGCCGCCGCTCCCGTTGCGGTCGTGGTTGCCGCCGATCCGGCCATTCCCGCCGGCACGGCCTATGTGCCGATGACCGTTCGCGAAGCGCTGCGCGAGGCCATGGCCGAGGAAATGCGCTCCGATGGTGACGTGTTCATCATGGGCGAGGAAGTCGCCGAGTATCAGGGCGCCTACAAGATCACCCAGGGTCTCCTGCAGGAGTTCGGTCCCAGGCGCGTTGTCGACACCCCGATCACCGAGCATGGCTTTGCCGGCATCGCCGTCGGCGCCGCTTTCGGCGGGCTGAAGCCGATCGTCGAGTTCATGACCTTCAACTTCGCCATGCAGGCGATCGACCACATCATCAATTCCGCCGCCAAGACGCTCTACATGTCCGGCGGCCAGATGGGCTGTTCGATCGTCTTCCGCGGTCCCAACGGTGCCGCCGCCCGCGTCGGCGCCCAGCACAGCCAGGACTATGCCGCCTGGTACAGCCAGATCCCCGGCCTCAAGGTGGTCATGCCCTACACGGCAGCCGACGCCAAGGGCCTGCTCAAGGCAGCGATCCGCGATCCCAATCCGGTGATCTTCCTCGAGAACGAGATCCTCTACGGCCAGACCTTCGACGTGCCGAAGCTCGATGACTTCGTGCTGCCCATCGGCAAGGCCCGCATCCACAAGCCGGGCAAGGACGTCACCATCGTCTCCTTCGGCATCGGCATGACCTATGCGGTCAAGGCCGCCGCCGAACTCGCCGGCCTCGGCATCGACGCCGAGGTGATCGACCTCAGGACCATCCGCCCGATGGACCTGCCCACCGTGATCGAGTCCGTCAAGAAGACCGGTCGCCTCGTCACCATCGAGGAAGGTTGGCCGCAGGGCTCGGTCGGCGACTACATCGCCAACCGCGTCAGCCGCGAGGCCTTCGACTATCTCGACGCTCCGGTGATCACCATCGCCGGCAAGGACGTGCCGATGCCCTACGCCGCCAATCTCGAAAAGCTCGCGCTGCCCACGGTGGCCGAGGTCGTCGAGGCGGTGCGCGCCGTAACCTATCGCTGAGGGGAGGGGATAGATGCCGATCAAGATTCTCATGCCGGCGCTCTCTCCGACCATGGAGAAGGGCAATCTGGCCAAGTGGAACGTCAAGGTGGGTGACAAGGTCAAGTCCGGCGACGTGCTCGCCGAGATCGAGACCGACAAGGCCACCATGGAAGTCGAAGCCGTCGACGAGGGCGTCGTCGCCAAGCTGGTCGTCGAGGCCGGCACTGCCGACGTGGCCGTCAACGACGTGATCGCCATCCTCGCCGAAGACGGGGAAGACGTGGCCGCCGCCGCTGCGGCGACGGGGACAACTGCCCCCGCGCCGGCCGCTGCGACACCGGAACCGGCTGCGCGACAAAACAGCGACATTGGCGCCGCCCCCATCGGGGCCGCGAGCGTCGTTTCCGCGACATCCGCGCCGGACCGCATCTTCGCCTCGCCGCTCGCCAAGCGTGTGGCCAAGGAGAAGGGCATCGACCTCAAGGCCGTCGCCGGCTCGGGTCCGCGTGGCCGCATCATCCTGCGCGACGTCGAAAGCGCCAAGGCGGCTCCGGCTCCGGCCGCAGCTTCCGCGCCTGCCGCCGCTCCGGCGGCGAAAGCGCCTGTTGTTTCAGGGGCTTCCGACGAGCAGATCCTCAAGCTCTTCGAGCCGGGCAGCTATGAGCTGATCCCGCATGACGGCATGCGCAAGACCATTGCCCGCCGTCTCACCGAGTCCAAGCAGACCGTGCCGCATTTCTATGTCACGGTCGACTGCGAGCTCGACGCGCTCCTGGCGCTGCGGGCCCAACTCAATGATTCTGCTACGACAATCGACGGCAAGCCGACCTACAAGCTCTCCGTCAACGACATGGTCGTCAAGGCCTATGCCCTGGCGCTGAAGTCCGTTCCGGACGCCAACGCCTCCTGGACCGAAGGCGGCATGCTCAAGCACAAGCACGCCGACGTCGGCGTCGCCGTGTCGATCCCCGGTGGTCTGATCACCCCGATCATCCGCCATGCCGAAGAGAAGTCCCTGTCCGTGATTTCCAACGAAATCAAGGATTTGGCCAAGCGGGCCAAGGATCGGAAGCTCAAGCCCGAAGAGTATCAGGGCGGCACGACCTCGGTCTCCAACCTCGGCATGTACGGCGTCAAGGACTTCGCCGCCGTCATCAACCCGCCGCACGCCACCATCCTGGCCGTCGGCGCCGGTGAACAGCGCCCCGTCGTCAAGGGCGGACAACTGGCGGTCGCCACCGTGATGAGCGTCACGCTTTCGACGGACCACCGTGCGGTCGACGGAGCGCTCGGTGCCGAATTGCTCAAGGCATTCAAGGGCTTCATCGAGAAGCCCTTCTCGATGCTGGTGTGATTTGATGCGGTAAGTGAACGCGGGTTGTGCCTTGTAAACGGCTCGCGTTCACGTTATGATCTCATCGGAATGGAGGGCGCCAGATGTCTGAAGTCACCGATGTGATCATGCCGGTCCTGCGCAACATTCAGATGGAAGTCGCAGGATTGAAGCGGGAAATTTCCGGATTGACCGACAAGGTTGGTGCGCATGGACAAACCCTTGAGTCCATTCAGCATTACATCACCTCCGCCATCGGTCTGCACAGTGAAAACAAGGTCGACATCGAGACCTTGAGCGAATGGAAAAAGGACGTCGAGCGTCGTCTGGCCCTGCTGGAACAGCAGAAGAATTGAGGAATACGGGTCGTCTTCCTCTTCCGGTCAGTTGATGACGCTGTGGCGCCGCCTTACCTGGAAGGAAGACGTCTTTCATGTCCAATTATGACGTGATCATCATCGGTGCCGGCCCCGGCGGCTATGTCACCGCCATCCGTTCGGCCCAGCTCGGTTTCAAGACCGCCGTGGTCGAGGCCAAGCACCTCGGCGGCATCTGCCTTAACTGGGGCTGCATCCCCACCAAGGCGCTGCTGCGCTCGGCGGAAATCTATCACTACGCCCAGCATGCCGACGCCTATGGCCTTAAGATTGAAGGGCTTTCCTACGATCCCGCCGCCATCGTCAAGCGCTCGCGCGGCGTCTCCTCGCAGCTCAACACCGGCGTCGGCGGCCTGCTCAAGAAGAACAAGGTCGACGTGATCTGGGGTCGCGCCACCGTTCAGGCCGGCGGCAAGGTTGCCGTCACCGCCTCCGAGGCTCCCGCCCCCCGCGGCGCCCTCGGTGCCGGCGAATACTCGGCCAAGCACATCATCGTCGCCACCGGTGCTCGCCCGCGTGTCCTGCCCGGCCTTGAGCCCGACAAGAAGCTGGTCTGGACCTATTTCGAAGCCATGGTGCCGGAGACCATCCCGAAGCGTCTCCTGGTCGTCGGCTCGGGTGCCATCGGCATCGAATTTGCCAGCTTCTACAAGACCATGGGCGCCGACGTCACCGTCGTCGAGGTGATGAGCCAGGTCATGCCGGTCGAGGATCACGAGATCGCCGAGATCGCCAGGAAGCGCTTCGAGAAGCAGGGCCTCAAGATTCTGCTGGAGGCCAAGGTCACCGGCCTCAAGAAGGGCGCCGACGAGGTCACCGCCACCATCGAACTCAAGGATGGCTCCAAGCAGGAAATGACCGTGGACCGCGTCATCTCCGCCGTTGGCGTCGTTGGAAACATTGAGAATTTGGGCCTTGAAGCCCTCGGCGTGAAGACCGATCGCGGCTGCGTCGTGACCGACGGTCTCGGCCGCACCAACGTGCCCGGCCTTTATGCCATCGGCGACGTTGCCGGCCCGCCGATGCTCGCCCACAAGGCCGAGCACGAAGGTGTGCTGACCATCGAAGCCATCGCCGGCAAGCACGTCCATCCCATGGACAAGCGCAAGATTCCGGGCTGCACCTACTGCAATCCGCAGGTCGCCTCTGTCGGTCTCACCGAGAAGAAGGCCAAGGAAGCCGGTTACGACATCAAGGTCGGCCGCTTCCCCTTCATCGGCAACGGCAAGGCCATCGCGCTCGGCGAGCCGGAAGGCCTCGTGAAGACCATCTTCGACGCCAAGACCGGCCAGTTGCTCGGTGCTCACATGATCGGCGCGGAAGTCACTGAACTCATTCAGGGTTTCGTCGTCGCCATGCAGTTGGAGACCACCGAGGAAGACCTGATGCACACGGTCTTCCCGCATCCCACCCTCAGCGAGATGATGCACGAAAGCGTGCTCTCCGCCTACGGCCGCGCGATCCACATCTGATCGCGCAAGGTCTGACGATCTGGACCACGAGGGGGCAGGTGAAGGCTTGCCCCCTTTTTCTATGCGCTTGTCATTTTTCAGGCGCATAATTGCAATCATGCAATTTTTCGTCGTGACTTGCAGGAAATGACCATAAACAGACCGTAAACCATGTTCAGGGGTGATTATCCCCGCCCAAACTGACCTATGGCCGTGCTTCTGCGTTGGGTCATCGGCCAAGGCAAGGACGTTGGTGCGGCTGCCCCTGGAGGGTCATGCCCGCCCATTCAAGGAAGAACAGGAGCGTCAAATGTCGTCCCAATCGCTGATCATGTGGATTGTTATCGGCCTCGTTGCCGGCTGGCTTGCGAGCTTCGTCGTTGGTGGCGGTGGGCTGATCCGCTACCTGATTTCCGGCCTCATCGGCTCCTTCGTCGGCGGCCTGATCCTGCAGTGGACCGGCCTCAACATCCCCGTCGCCAGCCCCTTCATTCGCGATGTGCTGGTCTCCGCCATGGGCGCGATCGTGGTCATCCTCATCGCCCGTGCAGTGGTCTGACAGCGGAATCATCTTGAGATATCAAAGGGGCGCTGAGGGGATATCCTCGGCGCCCCTTCGTCGTTCAGCCTCGGCCGCGATAGCCGGCAACGCCCTGGTCGGGCACCCACACGCCCTCGGGCGCGGTGCCGGTCTGCCAGAAGACGTCGATGGGAATGCCGCCGCGCGGATACCAGTAGCCGCCAATTCTCAGCCAGCGAGGCTGCAGGAGCGAGGTCAGCGCCTTGCCGATTTCCACCGTGCAGCCCTCATGGAAGGCGCCGTGGTTGCGGAAGCTGAACAGATAGAGCTTGAGGCTCTTGGATTCCACCAGCCAGTCGCCCGGCACGTAATCGATGACCAGATGCGCAAAGTCCGGCTGTCCGGTCACCGGACAGAGCGAGGTGAATTCCGGCGCGGTGAATCGCGCCACATAATTCACATCCGGATGCGGATTGGGGACCTTGTCCAATACTCCGGCATCGGGATGATCCGGGATGGCGGAAGGCTTGCCAAGCTTGACGCTGGCGGGGTCGATGGCTGTCAACGGTAGCACTCCTGATCAGCCCGGCTAACGGAGGAAGTCCGTTTTTTCCGGGCAAAAGTGATGTCTCGACATGAGCGCGCGAGCTAAATCCTGCCGCGCACGGCGCGTCAAGAGACGCCCTCGAATCCCTCCTGAAGCGCCTCGGGTGTGGGAACGATTTCAAATAACGCCATCCGTGCCTTTTCGCATCTTTGCAGCGTCATCTTTGGGGGGTATAGAACCGGCGGGCGAAGCAGATTTTCACCGGTTTCACAACGGAGCTTACCTCTATGACAGCCATCATCGATATCGTCGGGCGTCAGATTTTCGACAGCCGCGGCAACCCCACCGTTGAAGTGGACGTGACCCTCGAAGACGGCGCCTTTGGCCGCGCCGCCGTGCCGTCGGGCGCCTCCACCGGTGCGCACGAGGCTGTCGAACTGCGCGACGGCGGCAGCCGTTACCTCGGCAAGGGCGTGACCAAGGCCGTCGACGCCGTCAACGACGAGATCTTCTCGGCCATCTCCGGCCTCGACGCCGAAGACCAGCTGCACATCGACAAGACCATGATCGAGCTGGACGGCACCCCGAACAAGGCCCGCCTCGGCGCCAACGCCATCCTCGGCGTCTCGCTTGCCGTTGCCAAGGCTGCCGCTGAATCGGCCGGCCTGCCGCTCTATCGCTACGTCGGTGGCCCGAACGCCCACGTCCTGCCGGTTCCGATGATGAACATCATCAACGGCGGCGTGCATGCCGACAACCCGATCGACTTCCAGGAATTCATGATCCTTCCGGTGGGCGCCGACTCCATCGCCGACGCCGTCCGCATCGGCACGGAAGTGTTCCACACCCTGAAGTCGGGCCTCAAGAAGGCCGGCCACAACACCAACGTCGGTGACGAAGGCGGCTTCGCCCCGAACCTCGGCTCGGCCACCGAAGCGCTCGACTTCATCGTCGCTTCGATCGAGAAGGCTGGCTTCAAGCCCGGTCAGGACGTCTACCTGGGCCTCGACTGCGCCTCGACCGAGTTCTTCAAGGACGGCAAGTACCACTATGAAGGCGAAGGCGTTGTCCGCTCGATCGAAGAGCAGGTCGCCTACCTCGCCAAGCTGGCCGCCAACTATCCGATCATCACTATCGAAGACGGCATGTCCGAAGACGATTGGGAAGGCTGGAAGCTCCTGACCGACACCATCGGCAAGACCTGCCAGCTGGTCGGCGACGACCTGTTCGTCACCAACTCGACCCGCCTGCGCCGTGGCATCAAGGCCGGTACGGCCAACTCGATCCTCGTCAAGGTCAACCAGATCGGCTCGCTGTCCGAGACGCTCGACGCCGTGGAAACCGCCCACAAGGCCGGCTACACCGCCGTCATGAGCCATCGTTCGGGCGAAACCGAGGACTCGACCATTGCCGATCTCGCGGTTGCCACCAACTGCGGCCAGATCAAGACCGGCTCGCTGGCCCGTTCGGACAGAATCGCCAAGTACAACCAGCTGATCCGCATCGAGGAACAGCTCGGCCCGCAGGCTTCCTACGCCGGCCGCTCGATCCTCAAGGGCTGATTGCTTCTGTGATTGCAAACAAGAAGGGCTCGGGAGACATCCCGAGCCCTTTGTCATTGAACTGCTATCGACTTCGGCCGAGCTACGCCTCTCGGCGCACGGCCTAGCCTCAGGCCGCCCTGTTGGCGCCCTGCTTGCTCAGGGAGACAATGCGGGCACATTCGCCGGCAGAGAGCTTCTCGGCAAAGGCAACACCAAAGAAGTCGCCGTTTACCCAGGCAACTGTGCCGTCAACGGTCCGTCCGATCGGCAGATCGACACGCAAACCATCACCCACGTCGAGCGGCAGGCGGCACTTGATCTTGAGACCGCTTTGGCTGACGTCACACATCCTGGCCTCGACCGATTGGCCTTGCGCACTGATCTGGCAGGGCAGGGCAACTTCGGTCCGGACCGACTTGCGGCGATCGGCCCGGTCCATGGCGTTGCGAATGATCATCGGCACTTCTTGGCGCAGCGCATGTGACGATTGTTCAATGGTGGTGGCGACGTCGTTGACTTGTATTGCCACGCCATATGACTCGGTGATGGCCGATTCCACGGTTGCGGCATGGTCGGCTACTTCGCTGACGGCGACATTGGCAGCACGGATCGACTCTGCAAAGCCGTGAACCGTATCTCGCTGTCCCTGCACCTGTTGCAGCATTCCGACTGTGGCGTTCTCCAGGCTCACCACGTTTGAGTTGATCGCCTGCAACGCACCGACGACCTGGCTGGTCGCCGACTGGATCTCCTCGATCTTGGCCGTCACTTCCTGGGTGGAGCGCTCCGTCTGAACGGCAAGTGACTTCACTTCATTGGCGACAACGGCAAAGCCCCGACCGGCGTCACCGGCACGTGCGGCCTCGATGGTGGCATTGAGCGCCAGCAGATTGGTCTGCGCGGCAATCGAAGAGATGACCGAGACAATCTGCCCGATGTCGTTGGCGGCCTTGGACAGAGCCTCGACGGTCGTCTGCGAAGCGGAAGCGGCCTCCAGCGCTCCTCGGCTGATCTCTGCGTTGCGCTCGATCTGTTTGGATATGGTGCCGACCGTGGTGATTACCTGATCGGAGAGCTGCATGGCTCTGTGGTTGAGCTCGGAAGAGGTCTTTGATGCATCGGCAATGGCCTGGGAAGCCAGCCGCGCTTCAGATAGCCGGCTCGACATGTCGCTTGCCTGCGAGCGCATCCGTTCCGAACCCCCAACCACGTCTTCAAGACCGATGTCGGTGGAGCGTTCCACTTCCTCGGCCATCTTGATGAGGATGGAGCGGCGCTGCTCGTCTTCGCGCACTTGATCTTCTTCACGCGCCTTGGCCAGAGCCGCAAGTTCGGCGGCCTGTTCAGCGAGGCGGTGCTCAAGCTTGATCGCATCAAGCTTGGCTTGAGCGGCGCTTCTGCGTAGCAGGAACCAGACGAACGCCATGGTCGCGGACGCGAAAAGGATCACACCGTAGCCGATCCAGGAAAAGGTGCGGATGAAGCTCACATCGGCGCTGTTCAGGAAGTCGTCGTTCGGACGGCCGACCCATAGCTGCCAGGGATTGGCCGAGTCCGCGGACGGGATCTGCAGAACCGTAGAGAAGGCAAGGCTCGGATCCGGCTGGGCCTTGACGACATAGTCTGCGGAGGCGGTCACCTGACCAGGGTCCCTGGACGACGCCACATAATGATAGCCGGCGTTGACCAGCGCAAAGTCCTTGTTCGGCAGCAGATCCTGCAGCGCCCCATCGAGGATGATTGCCGCAACCACGCCGTTGAACTTCTTGTTGTCATCAAAAGTGGGCACGGTGAAGAGCATGCCGGAACGCCCCTTGTCGTCGGTGGCCGACGTCATGCGGGAGTTGTCGCAGGTGATCACCTGCGGTCCGCTCAGCATCGGCACATTGATGCCGACCGCCTCGGAAATCTCCGGAATCTGCGACTTGAACTGGGCAATCTGGTTGACCAGGAGGCGATACTCTTCGTCCTCAAGTTCCGGAACAGCTGCAATGGCGGGATCCTGAGGCGCCCCGCTTTCCTTGGCCTTGCCAAAGGCCGGGATCAGCTCGTCGAACATCAAGGACGGCGTCTCGGGAGCACCGGTAACTGGATCGACCTTTGCGGGATCGAAGGATGCCGGGACAAGGTAAACTTCGGACACCGACACCGACGACGCCAGATTGTTGTAGATCTGCTGAATGGACTCGCGCGCGTCATTATCCAGGTTTTCGCCATGCCGCTGCAGCTTGCGCACGCTTGGCAAGAAGGAAATGGTGCGGATGTTGCGATAGACGCTGACGAGCGATGACTCGATGCGATCGCGAGCAAGGTCGGCGTTGGCCGTCTCCCGTTCGCTGTAGGCGTGTAAGGCGCCCTGCATGTCAAGCGTCGCCTTGTGTGCAACGAAGCCGGCTGCCCCCAAGCCGCAAAGACCAATAAAAACATATCCAAAGAACGTCTGACGATCCATTTTTCCTACCCGCTATGAACCTGGGCGAATGTTTGAATCTGAGACCTTTATGAATTGTTTAAATGTGATGCGTGAGTCAGGAATTAGATGAAAATAGTTCTTTTCTGGGTTGTAATTCTCCCGACGGGGAGATGAAGGGGGAAGTTCACAATTGTCCGGAAAATACAATGAAAGCAATATGATATTGCTTTTCTTCCTTGGGGTGCCGGCGGGGCGCTGCCCCACCGGTGATCCAGGTGTCAAACTTAACGGTTGAGGCGAGCTCCGCTGTCCGAGCCAAAGAAATGCAACTTATCCGATGCGATGGCGATTTCGACCGTGTCGGAAAGGGGCTCGCTCGGCGAAATGGCCATTGTCAGCTGCTGCCCCTCCACGGTGCCATGCACGAGACGTTGCGCTCCGAGTTCCTCGATGTAGCTGATCTTCAGGCTGACGCCAGACGACGCGTCCCTGGCAAGAGTGACGTCCTCCGGGCGAACACCCAGGGTGACGGCGCCGGCGATCCCCTCGGGCGCACAGGAGGCAACCCGCGTCTGGCCGACCCGGATATCCTGCCCGGAAACTTCAGCCGGCAGGAGGTTCATCGCTGGTGAGCCGATGAACCCTGCCACGAAGGTGGAGGCCGGCGCGTGATAGACCTCAAGCGGTGTGCCGATCTGCTCGATCTGGCCGCCATTGAGCACCACCAGCCGGTCGGCCAGGGTCATGGCTTCCAGCTGATCATGGGTCACATAGACAGCCGTGGTGCCGAGCCGGCGCTGCAGCTGGCGGATCTCGCCGCGCATGGAGACGCGCAGCTTTGCGTCGAGGTTGCTGAGCGGCTCGTCGAACAGGAAGGCGTCCGGCTTGCGCACGATGGCACGCCCCATGGCGACGCGCTGGCGCTGTCCGCCGGAGAGGGCCCGCGGCTTGCGGGTGAGATAGGGTTCCAGCTGCAGCATGCGCGCGGCTTCCTGCACGCGCGCCTCGATCTCGCTCTTGGGCGTGCCGTGATTGCGCAGGCCATAGGCGAGATTTTCATAGACCGACATATGCGGGTAGAGCGCGTAGTTCTGGAACACCATGGCGATGTTCCGGTCGGCGGGGTCGAGCTTGTTGACCACGCGTTCGCCGATGGTGATCGTGCCGGACGTGATGGTTTCAAGGCCGGCGATCATGCGCAGCAGCGTGGACTTGCCGCAGCCCGACGGCCCCACGAGCACGATGAACTCGCCATCGGCGATGTCGAGGTCGACACCCTTGACCACTTCCAGATTGCCCGCATAGGTCTTGCGGACGGCTTCGAGGTGAATGCGGCCCATTGCGGCCTCCTTGACTGAAGAATGAAACGGACGGACAGCGCGCGGCAGGCGCGCCGGTCGGTCACTTGTCGCTTTCGGTGAGGCCCTTGATGAACCAGCGCTGGAACAGGATCACCACGAGAACCGGCGGCACGACGGCGAGGATCGCCAGCGCCATGGCTTCGTTGTAGGCCGGGATCTGATTGCCGCCGACCCACACCTGCAGGATCTGCTTGATGCCGCGGACAATGGTGAAATAGTGCTCGTCCGTCGTCATCAGGGTCGGCCAGAGATACTGGTTCCAGCCATAGACGAACATGATGATGAACAGCGCCGACATCATGGTGGTGGAGAGTGGCACCAGGATGTCGATGAAGAACTTGAACGGCCCGGCGCCATCGATGCGGGCGGCCTCAAGCAACTCGTCCGGCACCGACTTGTAGAACTGGCGGAAGAAGAACGTTCCGGTCGCCGAGGCGATCAGCGGTACGATCATGCCCGCGTAGCTGTTGAGCAGGCCGAACTTCTGCACCACTTCGTAAGACGGGATGATGCGCACCTCGAGCGGCAGCAACAGCGTCGAGAAGATCAGCCAGAACACCGCCGTCGCAAAACGGAAGCGGAAATAGACGATGGCATAGGCGGCCATCATCGAGATGACGATCTTGCCGATCGCAAAGCCGAGCCCGAGGATGAGCGAGTTCCAAAGCATTGTCAGTCCGGTGACTTCCTTGGTGAAGCCGCCGGAGTGAGCCAGCACCTTGTCATAGGTCGGCACGAACCGGTCACCAAAGGTGAACTGCAGTCCGCTCATGTAGATGTCCACCGAGTCATGGGTGGACGTGAGAAAGGCAACCACCAGCGGCCCCATCATGATGACGGCGCCGAGGATCAGGATGAGGTGGTCCCAGATCGTGACTTTGCGCAACTTGGCTCTCCGTCAGTTGTAGTGGACGCGCCGCTCGACAAAGCGGAACTGCACGATGGTGAGAGCGAAGACGACGATCATCAGAACGACCGACTGGGCCGAGGAACCGCCAAGATCGTTGCCGCGGAAGCCGTCGGCATAGACCTTGTAGACCAGCGTCACCGGGTTGTTGGCCGGCTCGTTTTTGGTCATCACGTCCACAAGGCCGAAGGTGTCGAACATGGCATAGGTGATGTTGATCACCAGCATGAAGAAGCCGGTCGGGGCGAGCAGGGGGAAGGTCACCGTCCAGAAGCGCTTGAAGGACGAGCGGCAGTCGATGCTGGCTGCTTCCTGAACCGCCTTGGGAATGCTCTGCAATCCCGACAGGAAATAGATGAAGTTGATCGGGATCTGGTTCCAGACCGCCGCAACCACCATGGCGAAGGCCGTGTCGTAATAGTTGACGCCAACCCGCATGTCCCAGCCGAAGTCATGGGCGAGATGGGTGAAGGGGCCGATGTTCACGTCGAACAGCATGGCACCGATCAGACCGGTAACCGGCGGTGCGACGGCGTAGACCCAGATGATCAGCGTCTTGTAGACGGTCGCACCCTTGACCACCTTGTCCGCCTTGACCGCCAGGAGCAGCGACAGGCTGAGCGCGAAGAAGGCCACCAGGAAGGTGAAGACAGCGGTGAAGGCCGCGGCCTTGAAATACTCCGGATCGCTCAGGATCGTCTTGAAATTGTCCAGGCCCACGAAAGTGGAGCCAAAGCCAAAGGGATCCTCAAGGTAGAAGGAGGACCGGATTGCCTCGCCGGCAGGCCAGAGGAAGAACAGGCACACAATGGTGAGCTGCGGCAGCAGCAGCACATAGGGTACCCATCGGGATTGGAATTGCACGCGTTTCATTGAGGATGACGCCCGCTGAGGTCTTGATGCAGGAAAAGGCGCAAGGGGGAACCTTGCGCCTTGTTGCTTTTGCTGAAGCGGTCGGGGCCTTTGACGACCCCGAACCTATCGGCCTCAGTTGCTGGCAGCGGTGGTCTTGGCGAACTTCTCGAGCAGGGCGTTGGAGTCCGTCTCGATGGTCGCAAAGGCAGCGTCGACGCTCTCGTCGCCGTTGAGCAGCTTGACGAACTCGCGGTTCATCACGTCGCGGATCTGGACGTAGAAGCCCATGCGATAGCCCTTGTCCCACTCGGCACCCGGCAGCGACAGCTGCTTGATGCCGGTCTCGGCGTCGGGGGTCTTGGCATAGTAGCCGTCGGCCTTGGCCAGCTCATAGGCCGCCTTGGTCACCGGAACGTAGCCGGTTTCCTTGTGCCAGTAATACTGGATTTCCGGCGAGGTCAGGAAGGAGAAGAACTTGGCGGTGCAGGCGTTCTCGGCAGCCGCCTTGCCCGACATGGCAAACAGGGCAGCGCCACCGATGAAGCTGTGGACGCCGGCGCCCTTGATCGAACCCCAATAGGGCAGGAAGGTCGAGCCGAAGGGCATGCTGGCCGTCTTGGCGAGACCGCCAAAGGCGCCCGACGAGGCGAGGAACAGGGCGACCTTGCCTTCTTCGAAGGGCTTCTGGTTGTCCGGGCCGGGCACGCCGTAGAAGCCGAACCAGCCCTTGTCCTTCCAGTCCTTCACATGGGTCCAGTGCATCTTGATCTCGGGCGTGTTGATCAGGATCTTGGTACCCTCGGCACCCTTGTAGCCATTGTCATTGCTGGCAAACTGGACGTTGTTGCGCGAGAAGAAGTTCTCGACGAAGATCCAGGGCATGTGCGACTGCACCAGCGGCACATAGCCGGCGTCCTTGAGCTTCGGCGCAATCGCTTCAAACTCTTCCCAGGTCTTCGGCGGCTCGACGCCAGCCTTGGCCAGGGCTTCCTTGTTGAAATACATGATCGGCGACGACGAGTTGAAGGGCATGCCGATGAACTTGCCCGAGGCGTCGGCGTAGAAGTTGCGCACGCCGTCGATATAGTCGTCCGGATTGAGCTTCACGCCTTCCTGCTCCAGCAGGTCCTGCGCCGGGATGACGGCACCCTTGGCGTTGATGATCGTGGCCGAACCGGCGTCGAACACCTGCAGGATGTTCGGTTGTTCGCCGGCGCGGAAGGCGGCGATGCCGGCCGTCAGCGTCTCTTCATAGGTGCCCTTGAAAGCCGGAGTCAGGTGGCAGTCGGCCTGCGAGGCGTTGTAGCGGTTGGCGATTTCGTTGACGACGTCGCCGAGCTTGCCGCCCATGCCGTGCCACCAGGTGATCTCGGTGGCGGCAAGAGCCGTGTTGGACAGAAGAGCGAGCGAAATGCTGAAGGAAACCAAGCGCTTGATCATACGGGCTATCCCAGGGTCAGAGAAAACGATGGGGCAGGGATAGTGGCGCTGCATGACACTTGCGCAAAGGAAACATGACAGAATTATCAATGCCTGCACCCGGAAAGCGGAAGGGCAGGGAGCGGGTACACGCAAAGCTGAGCCGGATAAACCGCCTCCACTCCACAATACGAAGGGGTAATGTGCCGGCGCATTTGCCGGATTCGCGCGGCTGGGATATGGACGGTCAGTGTCAGTTACCGCCAGAGGCATCATGCAGCCCAACGCTATCGCCCCAGATCCCGTCAGATCCGTTCTGGGTGTGGACAAGTCCGCGCTCGGCCGCCCCTGGCGCGATCGCCTCGGTGAGCGGCGGGCGGCATTGGCCCGGCAGATTGCCCAGAAAACCGGGCTTCCCGACATTGTCGCCCGCCTTCTGGCGGCGCGGGATGTGGCGGCCGAAGAAGCGGAAGCCTACCTCAATCCGTCACTTAAGTCCTTGATGCCAGACCCTTTTGTGCTGACGGGGATGGAGGCGGCGGCCGGCAGGATTGCCGATGCGGTGAAGCGGGGAGAACAGATCGCCGTCTTTGGGGACTATGACGTTGACGGCGCCACGTCGGTTGCGATTTTCACAAGATATCTCAAGGCCTTGGGGCTGAAGCCGAATGTCTACATCCCCGACCGTCTGGCCGACGGTTACGGGCCGAACCCGCGCGCCGTTGGGGAGCTGGCCGCAGCGGGAGCCACGCTGCTGGTGACGCTCGACTGCGGCACGTCGAGTTTCGAAGCCTTTGAAGAAGCTCGCCGTTTGGGTCTCGACGTCGTCACGCTCGACCACCATCAGGCAGGTGTCGAGCTGCCACCGACTGTGTCTCTGGTCAATCCCAACCGCCAGGACGATCTCTCGGGCCTGGGTTACATCGCTGCCGTGGGTGTCACGTTTATGTCGCTCGTGGCGCTCAATCGCGAGCTCAGACGTCGCGGTTTGTTCGCACATGTAACAGAGCCCGATCTCCTCGCGCTGCTCGACCTCGTGGCGTTGGGTACGGTGTGCGACGTCGTCCCGCTCATCGCTCTCAACCGGGCTTTCGTGACGCGCGGACTGCACGTCATGAAGGCGCGCACCAATCGAGGGCTTGCGGCTTTGGCCGACGTGGTGAAGCTCAGTGGCCCGCCGACCCCCTATCACCTCGGTTTCATGCTGGGGCCGCGGATCAATGCCGGGGGCCGCATCGGCGACTCGGCCCTGGGCGCCAGGCTGCTGGCGATGGACGATCCCGTCGAAGCCGGGCGCATCGCTGTCGAACTTGATCGCCTCAACCGCGAACGCCAGGTGCTGGAGGCCGAAGCGCTCGACCAGGCGGAAGCCATGGTGGCCGTTGAAATCGGCGGGCGGGCACCATCGATCATTGTGGCGGCGTCCAGCGACTGGCATCCCGGTATTGTCGGCCTGGTGTCGGCGCGCCTCAAGGAACGCTATCGCTGCCCCGCCTTTGCCATTGCAATTGGCGAAGACGGCAAGGGCGCTGGCTCCGGTCGCTCCATCCCGGGCGTCGACCTGGGATCGGTCGTCCGCGCGGCCGTCGACATGGGGCTGCTGGTCAAGGGTGGCGGTCACAGCATGGCGGCTGGCCTCACCATCGAAACTGGCCGCATCGCCGAGTTCCGCGCCTATGCTGAAACGCAGGTGGAAAGCGGTGTCGCCGCCGCCCGCGCCGCCGAAGCCCTGGAAGTGGACGGCGCCCTGACCGCCGACGGTGCAACGGTGCAGCTGATCGAGACCATGGAGCGCGTCGGCCCCTTCGGTTCGGCCCAGCCCGAGCCGTTGTTCGTCTTCCCGGCGCACAAGGTGATCTACGCTGATGTGGTCGGGCAGAACCATCTGCGTCTCACCATCGCCTCTGCCAACGGCGGCAAACTCAAGGCCATGGCCTTCCGCGCTGCCGACCAGCCGCTCGGCGATTTCCTGATGAAGTCGCGTGGTGCCCCGGTCCATATAGCCGGCCATCTCGGACTGGATCACTGGCAGGGTGAGCCGAGGGTGCAGCTGCGCGTGGTGGATGCTGCCCCCGTGGGGCGGGGACTTTGACCGCGTTTTGGGACGCGTTGAACCACGTCCTCGAATTGCCATGATCGCGGTGATACCTTGTTTGCAGCGATTTTCATTCGGGTTGCGGCTCCCCGGCTTTGCCGATAAGCTCGCGACCAATCGTTTGCTGATTTGTTTTTTTGGTTTGTCTGGATTCCGCGCGTCCCGGGGGATGGAACCGCCGGAAGTCCATGTTGGCGGGAGCTTTCACAATGTTGAATTTGAAGTGGACCGGGCGTCTCGCGCGCGTCGTGCTGCTGTCTTCGCTTGCCTTTGCTGCCTTTGGTGGTGTGGCGAGCGTGGAGGCGGGGCAGCGCAAGGCGGTGATCACCGAGGGTGCCGACTATTTCGGCCGCGATCTCGGCACCGTGAAGGACGTCAGCCTTGAGGATTGCCAAAAGGCGTGCGTCGACGACAAGGAGTGCGTCGGCTTCACCTACAACAGCAAGGCGCGCTGGTGCTTCAAGAAGTCCGAGATCGGTGATCTGCGCAAGTTCGCCGGTGCTACCTCTGGCAAGATCGTTGAAACCGACGAGCCCGATGTCAATGTGGAGGATACCCGCCTCTCCGAAATCGAGTTCGTGCCGCAGGATTACATCGACGCCGCCCGCCAGCTCTTCGGTGACGTGACCAGTCAGGCCGTCAAGGAAAAGCTCGACAAGCTCAATGCCGCTGCCGACAAGGCCATAGACGCCGGCAACAACCTGGACGCTGCCAATGCGCTGCGCAAGGCGCTGGCTCTCGATCCGGAGAACGGCTCGCTCTGGTCCAAGTTCTCCGATCAGGCCATTCTCGTTCAGTCCAACGACTATAATGTCCGCGACAAGATGGTCACCGAATCCACCGGTGCGGCCATCAACGCCTATACCCGCGCCACCACGGTCGATGCGCAGGTTGAAGCACTCAACTCCCTCGCCAACAGCTTCGTGACGCGCGAGCTGTGGGATTTCGCCATCAAGACCACCCGCTACCGCTTGTCGCTGCAGGACGATGACGCCTGGCGCAAAGCCTATGAGAAATGGGTGGCCGAACACGGCTTCCGCGTCACCGACAATTCGGTCGACACGGAGTCGGCGACGCCGCGCATCTGCGTACAGTTCTCCCAGTCGATCAACTCCTCCGATCCCAACATCACCAGCTACATGTCGGTGGAAGGCGGGGACCAGTTGGATATCGAAGCCTCGGCCGACCAGCTATGCGCCGTCGGCGTGCAGTTCGGCAATCGCTACCATGTGACGGTTCGCCAGGGCCTGCCGGCGCTCGACACGGAAGAGAGCCTGCTCAAGACCGTCGAGCTCGACATCTATGTCCGCGATCGTGATGCGTCCATGCACTTCATGGGCAAGGGCTACGTGCTGCCCAAGGGGCCGGACGCAACCATTCCCATTGCCTCCGTCAACGTTGATACGCTGGACGCCCAGGTTCTGAAGGTTGGCGACCGCAATCTGGTCAACCTCATCGGCGAGGAGCGTTTTCTGAGCCAGCTCGGCTCATGGGACGTTGACGAGATCACCTCCAAGCAAGGCAAGGAGATCTGGAAGGGGACGGTTTCGGTCAAGCGCGACACCAACAAGGAAGTGGTCACCGCCATTCCCGTGGGTGAGCTGGTCAAGAAGCTGGAGCCCGGTGTCTATGCGCTGACCGCGCGCGATGCGGCCAGCAAGGACGAGTATGACGTCGGTGCCACCCAGTGGTTCGTGGTGTCGGACTACGGCCTGTCCACCATGAGCGGCAACGATGGCCTGCATGCCGTCATCCGTTCGCTGTCGACCGCCAAGGCCATCTCCGGTGTCGAGCTGACGCTGCTGGCCACCAACAATGACATCCTTGGCAAGGCCACCACAGACGACAACGGCTATGCCCATTTCGACGCCGGCCTGATCAAGGGGACCGGTGGCGAGGCTCCCGCCGTGCTGCTTGCCATGGGCAAGGACGAAGACTTCGCCTTCATCGACCTCAACAAGGCCGCCTTCGATCTCTCCGACCGCGGCGTGGAGGGCAGGGCGCCTCCCAAGCCGGTGGACGTGTTCGTCACCTCCGAACGCGGCGTCTATCGCCCCGGCGAGACGGTGAACCTCACGGCACTGGCGCGTGACGCGGCAGCTGCGGCCACCGATCAGGTGCCGCTGACGCTGGTGGTCAGCCGTCCCGACGGCAACGAGTTCCTGCGCCGCGTGGTCGACGATCAGGGCGCCGGCGGCCGGTCGCTGTCCTTCGATCTGCCTGGTGAGGCCCAGCGCGGCACCTGGCGCGTCGCCGCCTATACCGACCCCAAGGGCGAGTCGATTGCCGAGACGTCCTGGCGTGTCGAGGACTTCCAGCCCGAACGCATCGACTTCACGGTCAAGACGGATGCCAAGGTGCTGCATTCGGGCGAGTCTGTTGACGCGACCCTGAAGGCCGACTGGCTCTATGGTTCTCCGGCGGCCAATCTCGCCATCGAGGGCGAGGTCTATGTGACCCCGGCCGAAAGCATCCCCACGGCTCCTGGCTATCGCTTCGGCCTTGCCGACGATGAGTTCACGCCCATTGCCGAGAATGTGCAGTCCGACGGCACCGCCGAAGACGGCACCGCCACCGTGACGCTGGTGACGCCGGATGTGTCGGAGACCACGCGCCCGCTGCAGGCGGCGGTGCATATTCGTGTGCTCGACACCAACGGTCGCCCGGTGGAGCGCCGGATGACCATGCCGGTCTCCGATGGGCGCACGCGCATCGGCATCAAGCCGCAGTTCGCCGACAACATGGTGGACGAGAACGGCAACGCCCGCTTCGACGTGATGGCGCTTGACGGCGACAACAACCCCACTGCAGCTGAGAAGCTGAACTGGACCCTGTCGCGCGTCACCACCTCCTATCAGTGGTACCGCCAGGACGGTTCGTGGGACTATCATGCCGTCAAGTCGACGGAGAAGGTTGCGGAAGGTACCGTCGACGTGACCGCCGACGCGCCGGCCAAGATCGAGGCTCCGGTGAAGTGGGGTGAGTATGAGCTCGACGTGGCCGATGCCGACGACGAGCTTGTTCCTGTCTCCACCACCTTCGAAGCCGGCTGGTATGTGCCGGTGACGGCAGAGGACACGCCGGACCTGCTCAAGGTCTCGCTCGACAAGCCGCGCTACAAGATCGGCGACACGCTGACGGCTCACCTTGAGTCCAAGTTCGGCGGCGTGGCCGTGGTGTCGGTGGTCGACGACCGCTTGATCACCATGAAGACGGTGGAAGTGGCTGAGGGCGGCGCCAGCGTCGAACTGCCGGTTACGTCTGAATGGGGCCCCGGCGCCTACGTTTCGGCCATGCTGCTGCGTCCGCTCGACATGCAGGCCAAGCGCATGCCCTCGCGGGCCATCGGCCTTACCTGGGCCACCGTCGATCCGGGCGATCGTCTGCTCGGCGTCAACATCGACGCGCCCATGGAAATGCGGCCGCAGAACGATCTCAAGGTCGACGTGAAGGTGGACGGCGTTCGCGCTGGCGAAGACGCCTATGTGACGGTGGCTGCCGTCGACGTGGGCATCCTCAATCTCACCCAGTTCGCGCCTCCGGCTCCGGAGGACTGGTATTTCGCCCAGCGTCAGCTCGGCATGGAGTTCCGCGACGTTTATGGTCAGCTGATCGACACCACCATCGGTGCCCTCGGTCAGGTGCGCACCGGCGGTGACGGCGGTGGCATTTCCAAGCTGCTTGGACCGCCGCCGACCGAACGCCTCGTCGCCTTCTATCAGGGCGTCACCAAGGCAGGTGCCGACGGCATGGTGCATGCGTCCTTCAAGATGCCGGACTTCAACGGCACCGTGAAGGTGATGGCGATCGCCTGGTCGAAGACCGGCGTCGGTCACGGCTCACGCGATGTATTGGTGCGCGACCCCGTGGTGATCCAGGCCTCGCTGCCGAACTTCCTCGCGCCCGGCGACCGGTCGCGCCTGCAGCTGAACCTGACGCATGTGCAGGGTCCGAGCGGCGCCTTCAAGCTGGACGTCACCGCTGCCGGTTCGCTGGTGGAAGTGGACGACAAGCTCGCCCACAAGACCATCGAGCTTGCCGACAAGGGCAAGGCGGAGGTGCTGATTCCGATCTCCGGCAAGGCGGTCGGCGATGAGACCATCACCGCTTCGCTCACCGGGCCGGACGGCACGGTGCTCACCAAGACGCTGACGCTCGGCGTGCGCAACAACGAGCCGCCGGTCGTGCGCGTCTCCGACGTGTCGCTGAAGCCGGGTTCCGGCAAGATCACGCTCAACGGCGATCTCCTCGCCGACATGCAGCCCGGCACCGGCTATGCGACGGTGACGGTCGGCACGGTGGCGGGCATCGATTTGCCGGGTCTCGTCCATGAACTCGACAAATACCCCTATGGCTGCACCGAGCAGACCACCAGCCGCGCGCTGCCGCTCGTCTATCTGGACGACGTCATCCTCGCCGCCGGTCTCAGTTCGGAAGAGCCGGTGCGCGATCGCGTGCAGGGCGCCATCGAACGCGTCCTGGTCAACCAGGGTTCGGACGGCTCCTTCGGCCTGTGGTCGCCGGGCGAGTCGCAGGATCTGTGGCTCGACGCCTTCGTCACCGACTTCCTGACCCGCGCCAAGGAGAAGAGCTACGACGTTCCGCCGGTCGCCTTCGATCTGGCGGTGACCAACCTGAAGAACCGCGTCGCCTATGCCTCCGACTTCACCAACGGCGGCGAGGACGTGGCCTATGGCCTCTATGTGCTGGCCCGCAATGGCCGCGCGTCCATCGGTGATCTGCGTTACTACGCCGAGACCAAGCTCGACAGCTTCGGCACGCCGCTGGCGCGCGCGCAGCTGGGCGCCGCTCTGGCTCTCTATGGTGACGCGCAGGGCGCTTCGAACGTGTTCCGTTCGGCCCTCGGCCTCCTGGCCGATCATCCGGACAAGGCCCGCAGCTGGCGCACCGACTACGGCTCCGACCTGCGCGACAGCGCTGCCATCCTGGCGCTGGCCTCCGAATCCCGCCTGACGTCCGTCGACTTCGAGGATCTCAGCCGGCAGGTCGGCCAGCTCTACAAGGACAGCAGCTACACCTCGACGCAGGAACAGGCCTGGATGCTGCTGGCCGCCAACGCCATGCTCAAGGACGGCCTGAAGCCGGTCCTCGATGTCAGCGGCGAAAAGCATGAAGGCGTGTTCACCGCCAGCTACGGCGCCGGCAAGCTCGCCTCGTCCGACGTGGTGGTGGCCAATGCCGGCTCCACGGCCGTCAACGCCCGCATCACCGTGCAGGGCGTGCCGGTCAAGCCCGATCCGGCCGGCGGCAACGGCTACAGCCTGAGCCGCACCTTCTATGACCTGGAAGGCAACCAGATCGACCCGGCCGCGGTGCCGCTCGGTCAGCGCATGGTGGTGGTGCTCGACGTCACCTCGACCGAAAGCGCCTGGGCTCACCTGATGATCGACGATCCGCTGCCCGCTGGCTTTGCCATCGACAATCCGTCGCTGGTGCGTTCGGGCGACGTCAGTGGTCTCGACTGGCTGAGCACGCTCGACAGCGCGGCCCATGTGGAATACCGCACGGACCGCTTCACCGCCGCCGTCGACCTGTCAGGCAACACCTCGCAGTTCCAGTTCGCTTACATGGCCCGCGCCATCGCCCCCGGCAGCTTCAACCTGCCGGCCGCGACGCTTGTCGACATGTACCGTCCGGAAAAGCAGGCCCGCACCGACGCCGGCAAGGTGGAGGTCGTCGGCGCGCTTCAGTAAGCGCCGGCCTCAAATAGAAACGACCAGCAGGGCGGGCCTCGGGTCCGCCCTACGCATTTTTGCTAGATTTGATGCGGAGACGATCTTTTTAAAGCATCCTGGATCTGCAAGGATGTCCGCAGGCGTCGAGGGGAGGGCTTGGGGATGGCCCTTCGGGAGGATCGGCGCGGGAGGAGGGCATGCGGGTATACAACAACAGGGGATGGCTCCTTGTCGCCCCGGCCGGACTGATCATCTTCTGCATCGGCATCGTGCCGCTGGTCACCATCTTCAACTATTCGTTCTTCGATATCTTCATCCTGAAGCAGGCCTATTGGGTCGGTACGCAATGGTATGAAGAAATCTTCGGATCGAGCCGCTTTGGCCTCAGCCTCGCGCGCAGCCTGTTGTTTTCCGCGATCGTCCTCAGCGTCCAGATCCCGCTCGGCATCGCGCTGGCGCTGCTGCTGCAACGCGCTGGCCGGCTGCGGACGGGCATGCTGATGCTGTTCGCCGTGCCGCTTGTGGTGCCCTGGAACATGATCCCCGTGCTCTGGCTATCGCTGGTCGACGCGCACACGGGGCCGGTCGGCAGGGCGCTTGCCTGGCTTGGCGCCGGTTTCGACTACAAGTTCAACGCCCTGCATACCTGGACGCTGATCGTGGTGATGGACACCTGGCACTGGCTCGGCCTGGTGATCATCCTCACCTATGCCGGTCTGTCCGGCATTCCCGGTCCCTACTACCAGGCGGCGGCCATCGACGGCGCGTCGCGCTGGGCCGTGTTTCGCTATATCGAGCTGCCCAAGATCGGTGGCGTGCTCTCCATCGCACTGCTGCTCCGCTTCGTCGACAGCTTCATGATCTACACCGAAGCCTTCACCATCAATGCCGGCGGCCCCAACAACGCCACCACCTTCCTGTCACTGGACCTCGGCGAGGACATCAAGGCCTATAACTATGGATCGGCCGCAGCCCGTTCCATCGTCTACTTCCTGATCATCCTGACGATCGCCTGGGCCTTCCGCACCGCCACCGAACGGCGCCGCGCCTTCTCCGGGGAGGTGCGCGCATGAGCCTGGCAACTTCGTCCCAGCCACGCCAAGGCTTCGGCTTCTGGCTGGCCCTGGCCGCCGCTGTGGTCTTCATCCTGCTGCCGCTCGGCGAGGCGGTGCTGATCAGCTTTACTTCGACGATCCCACGCGACGGCATCGCCGAAGGCAGCTTCAGCCTGATCAACTATCTCAACATCGCGCGCACGCCGGAACTGGTGGCATCCATCGGCAACTCGCTTGTCTACGTCAGTCTCAACGTGGCGCTCTGCCTTCTGACGGCGCTGCCCGCCGCCTATGCCTTTTCACGCTACGCCTTCATCGGCGACCGCCACTTCTTCTTCCTGCTGCTGACTTTCCGGATCACCCCGCCGGTGGTGCTGTCGCTGCCCATCTTCGTGCTGTTTGCCCAGTTCGGACTGGTCAACTCGCCTTTGGGCATTGCCCTGGTGCATTGCCTCTTCAACGTCCCCATCGCCATCTGGATCCTGGAAAGCTTCATCTCGGCGATCCCGCGCGAGTTCGACGAGACCGCCTTCATCGATGGCCACTCGCTGCCCTCCTTCTTTCTGAAGCAACTGCTGCCTGCCATCGCGCCGGGCGTCGGCGTCGCTGCCTTCTTCTGCTTCATCTTTTCCTGGGTCGAAGTGGTCTTCGCGCGCATCCTCACGGTAACAGCAGGCAAGCCGATCACCATGGCCATCACTGCCCTGTTCGGCTTTCAGACCGACATGGGCCTCGTCATGGCCATGACGGTCTTCTCCCTTTTACCGAGCGTGGCGCTGATCTATTTCGTGCGCAACCACATCGCTAAGGGCTTCGTCATCCGGACGTGACTTGCGGTGGCGCGCAGTACAAATGAAAAAGGCCGGAGGCATCGAGCCTCCGGCCTTTCTGTCTGTCTTTTCCTGCCGATCAGAACTTGGGCTCGACGTTCCACACGTCCTTGGCATAGCCGCGGATCGTACGGTCGGAGGAGAACCAGCCGACCTTGGTGGTGTTGAGGATCGAGCGTTCCGTCCAGCGATCGGTGTCGCGATAGTCAACGTCGACGGCGCGCTGGGCCTGGAAATAGGACTGGAAGTCGGCGGTAACCAGGAACCAGTCGGTATGCCACAGGCGGTCGGCGACACCGTGGAAGCGGTGGCTGTCGTCAACGCTGAAGGTGCCGCTGACCATGGCGTCGATGACCGCCTTCAGCGTCGGGTCGCTGTCGATGGTGGCAACGGGATTGTAGCCATGCTGGCGGATGCCGGCCACGTCGTCGGCGGTGAGGCCGAAGATGTATATGTTGTCCGGCCCGACCCGCTCGGCGATCTCCACATTGGCGCCGTCCAGCGTGCCAATGGTGAGCGCGCCGTTGAGCGCCAGCTTCATGTTGCCGGTGCCCGAGGCTTCCATGCCCGCGGTCGAGATCTGCTCGCTGAGATCGGCGGCGGGGATGATTACTTCGGCCAGCGACACATTGTAGTTGGGCAGAACCGCGACCTTCAGCCGATCGCCGACGATCGGGTCGGCGTTGATCACCTTGGCAATGTCGTTGGCCAGCTTGATGATCAGCTTGGCCATGTGATAGCCGGGCGCCGCCTTGCCGGCGAACACCTTGACGCGCGGCGTCCACTCGGCACCCGGTGTGCGGCGGATCGCCTGATAGAGCGCAATGGTCTCCAGGAGGTTCAGCAGCTGGCGCTTGTACTCGTGGATGCGCTTGATCTGGATGTCGAACAGCGCGGACGGATCCACCTTGAGGCCGATGCGGGTCTCGATTTCCTTGGCAAGACGGATCTTGTTGGCGCGCTTGGCGGCAGCGAACTTCTCACGGAAGGCCGCATCGGTGGCGAACTGCGAGGCCTCGTCGATCAGCTCGAGATTGTCGACCCACTTGTCGCCGATGGACTCCAGCAGCAGCGCGCGCAGGCCCGGATTGCACTCGTAGAGCCAGCGGCGCGGCGTGATGCCGTTGGTCTGGTTGACGATGCGATCGGGGTAGAGCGTGTGGAAGTCCTTGAACACCGTCTGCTTCATCAGCTCGGTGTGCAGCGCCGACACGCCATTCACCCGGCGCGAACCGACGAAGGCGAGGCTGCCCATCTTGATCTCGTTGCCCCACTCGATGATGCGGATGGCGTCGAGATTGATCGGCAGATTGCGGCCCTGCACCTCGGCGAGGTGATGGTAATCGATCCACTCGATGATCTGCATGTGCCGCGGCAGTACCTTGCGGAACAGGCCGGTGTTCCAGCGCTCCAGCGCTTCGGGCATCAGCGTGTGGTTGGTGTAATGCAGGCAGTGGCGGGTGATGTCGAAGGCATCGGGGAAGGTCAGCCGATGCTCGTCGGCGAGGATGCGCATCAACTCGGCCACGGCAATGGCCGGATGCGTATCGTTCATCTGGATAGCGATATGGTTCGGCAGGTCGCGAATGTCGTCATTCTTGGCCAGAAAGCGCCGCAGGATGTCCTGCAGCGAGGCCGAGGTGAAGAAATACTCCTGCTTGAGCCGCAGCTCCTTGCCTTCCGGCGTGGTATCGTCCGGATAGAGCACGCGCGAGATCGTCTCGGCGCGGATGGTCTTCTCGGCGGCCGAGACATAGTCGCCATGATTGAAGCGACCAAGGTCGAGCACCTCGACGGGCTTCGAGGCCCACAGGCGCAGCGTGTTGACGTGGCGCCCCTTCCAGCCGGGAATCGGCGTGTCATAGGCGACGGCGTTCACCGTCTCTTCGGCATGCCAGAAGGTGCGGCCGTGGCCGTCGAAGGAGATGTGGCCACCAAACTTGATGGGGTAGGCGACTTCAGCCCGCTCGAACTCCCAGACATGGCCGGATACCAGCCAGTCTTCCGGCTCTTCCACCTGCCAGCCGTCATGGAAGCGCTGGCGGAACAGGCCGTGCTCATAGCGGATGCCGTAGCCATGCGCCGGCACGCCGAGCGTCGACATGGAGTCCATGAAGCAGGCGGCGAGACGACCGAGACCACCGTTGCCGAGCGCGGCGTCGCTCTCCTGCTGCAGATGAGCTTCGAGGTTGAGGCCGAGCTCTTCGCAAGCGCCGGCCACTGCCTCTTCAAGGCCGATATTGGCGATGGCGTCCTTCAGGAGACGGCCGATCAGGAACTCCATGGAGAGATAGTAGACGCGCTTCTTCTGGCCGTCATAGGTGGCGCGCGTGGCTTCGAACCAGCGTTCAACCACATAGTCGCGCACCGCGAGCGCAAGCGCTGTGCTCCAATCCTTCTCCGTGGCGTGCCCGGGATCCTTGCCGACAAAATAGGTCAGCTTTTCAAGGATCGCCGCCTTGAGGGCGGCCGCAGTGCGCTCGCGGGACGGCACGGCTGGCTCGGTAATGGGTTCGATCTTGGATGTTGCGTTCATCGAAATCTCTTGTCTTACCGCACTGTGGCGGAAACCGATCCTTGCGGGGGACGGTCCCGACGGCAGCGTCAACGATCGCGCCAGGCTGGATGACAGTCGTCTGGCGACGAACTCATGGCTTGCCAGTGCTGCGAGATTTGACCTTACGCAAAGCGTCTGTCCATATCCAAGAAGACACACACGTGCAATTTACGCAAAAATCGCAGGTGATTTATGCGCCTAGTGCATGATGTTCGGCGTTTTGGCTTCCAGGTATGCGGAAATATGGGTCTTATTGCGCCCGGGCAATCAGATCGTCCGCATTGAGCCAGAAGACCTCGCCTTCGGATTCGGCCGTATCGAGCCACAGGAAGGGCAGGTCGGGATAGTCGAGCTCCAGGATCTCGCGCCCGGTGCCGATCTCGCACAACAGCCCGCCACCCGGGTTGAGATGCTGTGCGGCGCTGTCGAGGATGCGGCGGACGATGTCGAGGCCGTCGAAGCCGCCATCGAGCGCCATGGAGGGCTCGGCGAGATACTCCGGCGGCAAGGCTTCCATGGCCTCCTGATCGACATAGGGCGGATTGGTGATGATCAGGTCGTAGGTGCGGCCGGTCAGCGGGCCAAACAGGTCGCCCTCATGGAGGTGAACGCGGCCGTCGCCCAACTGATCCACGTTGATTGCCGCCACTTGAAGTGCCTCCGGCGAGAGATCGACAGCATCGACCTCGGCGTTGGGGAACACCATGGACGCCAGGATCGCCAGACAGCCCGAGCCGGTGCAGATGTCGGCCACCGACGCGACCTGCAGCGGCGAGGGGATCAGCGTCGAGCCGCTCTCCGGTCCGACGCGGTCGGAAAACAGGATCTCGCCGATGAAGGACCGGGGCACGATCACGCGCTGATCGATATAGAAGGGGATGCCGTGGATATAGGCCTTGTTGACCAGATAGGGCGTGGGCACGCGCGTCTGCACCCGCGTCTCGATGCGGTTGACGACCAGCTGCCGCTCGGTGCCGGTGAGGCGCGCATCGAGCCAGGGATTCACTTCGTCGATCGGCAGATGCAGCGTCTCGAGGATCAGATAGACCGCATCGTCCACCAGCCCCGATACGCCGTGACCGAACTCCAGTTCCGCTTCATTGAAGCGTGAAACGGCATAGCGCAGCATGTCGCGCACGGTCAGCAGATAGTCGGCGGGGTTCTCGGACACGGCAGAATCCTGAAGATATCGTGGGTGAGTCCGGTCAGCCTTAGACTATCGCTGTGCAAAGTGTAAGAGGCCGCCGTGAAATTCCACGACACACGCTGATCCGGTCTTTTCAGCCGTTTTGCAGGCTGGACTGCGATGCTGCCTGTCGACGATCGGCGGAAAGGCTGCGCAGCACCAGTGCGCAGAAGATGAGGCCGCAGCCGATCATCTGCGACGGGTTCATGCGCGTGCCCAGCCAGAGCGCGGCAATGGCCGTTGTCCAGACCGGCTCGAGGCACATGATCAAGGCCGATCGACTGACGGGGATGCCGGACTGTCCCTTGATCTGGATGAAGAAGCGCATGCTGGTGGCCAGCACGATGCTGGCGGTCATCCAGCTGATCACCGGCCAAGAGGGAATGTGTGTCGGCCAGGTTTCGAGAAGGGCCGAGAACACCAGATTGCAGACACCTGCCGTCACCAGTTGCACCGAGGTCAACAGCACCGGCGAGCGCGCCGAGGTCAGATGGGTGTTGATCACGAAGTTCAGCGAGAAGCCGACGGCGGACGCGAGAAACAGCCAGTCGGCCGGCTGCGGCTTCGCGTCCTGATGCAGAAACAGAAAGCCCATGCCCACCGCCGCCACGGCCAGTGCCATCCAGGTGGCGCGGTTGACCGGCCAGCGGAACAGGATCAGCCCGACGATCGGCGCCAGGAGATTGCCGAGGCCGCCGATGAAGGAACCGACGCCGAGATTGGTGGCGCGCGCCAGCGCCAGCACCCAGAAGGCCATGCCGAGTCCGATGCAGAGGCCGGGCACCAGGGTCCAGGGTTGCCGGATACCGAGCTCGCGCAAGTTCACCCTGCCGACCACGCCGACGATGATGCCGGCTGTCAGAAATCGCACGCCGACGAACAGCATCGGCGGCATTTCGCTGAGCGAGTTGAGGGAGAAGAACCAGCCAAACGCGGCAAGCAGGGTGGCCGACACGATCATCAGTTCGTGCCGGAAGGAAACGAGGACGCCGCGCATGAAGTTTGTCTGATCCGAGAAGGGCGGCCGGGGAGGTCCGGCGAGGAGGGCGAATGACACGCCTTGAGCCGGCGTCACGGCTATCACACTCGGGTTCGGAAGAGAATGCGGGAAACGAACTGCATGCAATCACATTCTGTCGAAGGCGGGGCGCCTTGCACAAGCCGGCGCCCAATGGCACAAGACGGCATGTCCAGATACCAAGCTCATAAATTCGCCGTCGCGCCGATGATGGAATGGACCGACCGCAACTGTCGTGTCTTCCATCGGCTGCTGTCCTCGCGCGCGCTTCTCTATACGGAGATGGTTACCTCGGCCGCGATCAAGCATGGTGATCGCAAGAAGCTCCTGGACTTCTCCGCCGTCGAGCATCCCGTGGCGCTGCAGTTGGGGGGCTCCGATCCGGCCGAACTGGCGCTGGCCGCCAAGGTTGGCGAAGACTGGGGCTATGACGAAATCAACCTCAACGTCGGCTGCCCGTCCGATCGGGTCCAATCGGGCCGCTTCGGCGCCTGTCTGATGCTGGAGCCCGAACTCGTGGCCGACTGCGTCGCGGCGATGAAGGCGGCGGTGTCCGTCCCCGTGACGGTGAAGTGCCGCATCGGCGTCGACGAGCAGGACCCCGAGCCCGCGCTCGACGCCATTGCCGACAAGTGCATCGCGGCCGGCGTCGATGCGCTCTGGGTGCACGCGCGCAAGGCCTGGCTCAAGGGCCTCAGCCCCAAGGAAAACCGCGACATTCCGCCCCTCGACTATGAGCGGGTGAAGCGTCTGAAGGCACGCTATCCAGACGTGTTCATCGGCATCAACGGCGGCATCGTCGATCTTGAGGTTGCCAAGTCGCTGCTGGAAAGCCTCGATGGGGTGATGCTTGGCCGTGCCGCCTATCACGAGCCGGCGCTGCTCGCGCGCGTCGATCGCGAGATCTATGGCGAAGAGCGCGAGGACGTGGACCTCTTCGAGGCGATCGAACGGTTGCGGCCCTTCATTGCCGAACACATCGCGGACGGCGGCAAGCTCAGCGCCTTCACCCGCCATATGCTGGGTCTCTTCCATGGGGTGCCCGGAGCGCGCGGCTGGCGCCGCATTCTCACCGAAGGCGCAATCAAGGATGGCGCCGGTTTTGAAGTTCTCGACGCGGCCCTCGCGTCCATCGTCAGGCGCAAGGCAGCGTGATCCTCATGAACATCTTCCGCAAGCTTAACATCGATCCCTTCCTGATCGGCCTGGTCGCCATGGTCGCGCTGGCTCTGATCTGGCCGACGCCGGGCGTCAGTGGCGGCGTGCTGCATTTCGACTATGCAACCACCTACGGCGTCTCGATCGTCTTCTTCCTCTATGGCCTGACCCTTTCGTTCGAGAAGATGAAAGCCGGCATCATGCTGTGGAAGCTGCACATCGCCGTGCAACTGGCCACCTTCCTGCTCTTTCCGGCGATCGTGCTGGTCGCGCGCTGGCTGGTGCCCGGGCTGATGTCCGACGATCTCTGGCTCGGCTTCTTCTATGTGGCGGCACTGCCGTCCACGGTGTCGTCATCGGTGGCGATGACCAACATTGCGCGCGGCAACGTGCCGGCGGCGGTGTTCAACGCGTCCCTGTCGAGCTTCCTCGGCGTGTTCCTGACGCCGATCTGGATGAGCTGGTACATGAGCCGCAACGGCATCGACATGCCGCTGATGCCGGTGATCCTGAAGGTGACGCTGCTGGTGCTGCTGCCGATCATTCTCGGCCAGGTCGCGCGTCACTGGCTGGCCGACTGGGCCAAGCGCAACGCGCGCTGGGTGAAGCTCGCCGACCGCACGACCATCCTGGCGATCGTCTACAACTCCTTCTGCGACAGCGTCGCCGCCGGCGTCTGGAGCTCCGGCGACCTGATCGACGTCTTGAAGATCGCCGCGCTGAGCGTTGCGCTGTTCCTGATCGTCTACGCCGTCATGGACGTGGTCTGCAGCCTGCTCGGCTTCGACATGCGCGACCGTATCGCCTGTCAGTTCTGCGGCTCCAAGAAGTCGCTGGCCACAGGCGCACCGCTGGCCAAGGTGGTGTTCGGCGCTACGCCGAGCCTTGGCCTGCTGATCGCACCGATCATGATGTTCCACTTCCTGCAGCTGGTCATGGTGTCCTGGCTGGCAGCGCGGTTCTCCCGACGCGTGACGGACTGAGCGTCAGACCTTGCCCGATCAGGCCGAGCGCGTCTCGGCCGTCGGGTCGAAATGCATGACTTCCGGATGGAAGTAGGTGTAGCCGGCGGCGAGCGCCGCGAAGATCGCCAGCCAAGCCGCGATGTGCCACAGCCGCGCGTGGATCCGCGGGCGACCGAATACCAGCGCCGAAGCAACCAGCAAGCCCCAGACCGTGAGGTAGCCGGCGCTGGCAAAGTCGTCAGGCGACAGCCCGAGGATCGCAGGCGACTTGCCGAACACCAGCAGCGTCAGCAGCGAAGCGGCCAACAGGACGAGAGCTATGCCGAAAACCGGGATCCGCATGGTCAGGGCCTTGTCTTTCTGAAGCGACCGGCAGTTTCCGAAGCCGGTTCAGGCCTCATATGTCGTCTCCGTTGCGCTCCTTGGCAAGGCGCCGCAGGATGACATCTCGTTCATCCGCGCTCATGACGATCCAGTTGGCGATCTCGTCGAGCGTGCGGCGACAGCCGCGGCACACCTCGGTAGCCGGGTCGATGACACAGACCTTGATGCAGGGCGACTTGATTGCGCTCATACGAGGATACCCAACAGAAACGCCGCTTCAGCCAGCACCTGGACCGCGCCGAGAATGTCCCCGGTCTGTCCGCCGATCTTCGATCGTGCCAACAGCCCCACGACGAGCGTGATCGCAGCCGCGAGGGCGAGCCCCAACAGCAGGTCGCCCGGATCAAGCACGAAGACGGCAGGAAGGCAGGCGGCGAGGGCGGCGATGGCAGCTTGCACGAAGGCGGTTTGGTTCGGGCGCATGAAGGAAGCGGAGAGGCCATTGGACCGCGCCGGCGGCAAGGCGGCCCACAGGCCCACCACCGCCAGACGGCTGACGGCAGCGCCACCCAAGAGAACGGCAAAGGCCGTGAAGGCACCCGTTTCTGCAAGGCCGCCGATCAGCGACGCCTTCAGCCCCAGCACCACGATCAGGGCCAGCGCGCCAAAGGCTCCGATCCGGCTGTCCTTCATGATGGCAAGTCGGCGTTCCTTGTCGTGCCCGCCGAACAAGCCATCCGCGGTGTCGGCCAAGCCGTCTTCATGCAGCCCGCCGGTCGGTGTGACCAGTACAGCCACCGCAAGGAAGCCGATGGCCAGCGGCGGCAGCGAGGTGATGGCGAGGAGCGCCAGCAGCAATGCCGCGGGCAGTGCGATGATCGATCCGGCAATGGGAATCATGGCTGCGGCCCGCGGCAGGGCGGGCGGAGCCATCGGATCGTCGAGCGCCATGAGGCGCGGAATCGGCAGGCGCGAGAAGAACCGCAAGCAGGCGGCCAGATCGGCAATTCGGATAAGAACAGTGCGTAACGACATTCTCTATTTGTAGGGCGAAAGCCGGCTCCTGTATAGAACCCACCCTAAATGTAGTAGTTGGGAGAGTCGCCATGAGCCACGCCAGATCCGGCAGCCCGTTTGATGATTTCCGTGCGCTGATCGCCAAGATGCCGCCGGTTGACGCGGAGGCGGTGGCCGCCGTGCGCAAGCGCGACGCCATGCTCACCAAGCCTGCCGGTTCGCTCGGCAAGCTCGAATCCTATGCCGAATGGCTGGCGGCCCACCAGGGCAAGTCCAAGCCCGTGGTCGAGCGGCCCATGGTCTGCATCTTCGCCGCCAATCACGGCGTTGCCGCCAAGGGCGTGTCGGCCTTTCCCGCTTCCGTGACCCATCAAATGGTGGCCAACTTCTCCGCTGGCGGCGCGGCCATCAACCAGATGTGCAAGAGCTTCAACTTCGGCCTGCGTGTCTTCGAGCTGGCGCTCGACGTGCCGACGCCGGACATCACCGAACAGGACGCCTTCGACGAAGCCGGCTGTGCCGCCACCATGGCCTACGGCATGGAAGCGGCGGCCGACGGCATGGACCTGATGATGATCGGCGAAATGGGCATCGGCAACACCACGGTCGCCGCCGCCATCTATCACGCCCTCTACGGCGGCACCGCTGCCGACTGGATCGGTCGCGGCACCGGTGTCGACGACGCCGGCCTCGAGCGCAAGCGCGCCGCCGTGACTGCCGCCGTGGCCCGCCTCGGCGACAGTCCGCGCGACGGCCTTGAGGTGCTGCGCCGGGTTGGTGGTCGCGAGATCGCTGCCATGGTCGGCGCCGTGGTGGCCGCGCGCCACCAGCGCATCCCGGTGATCGCCGACGGCTATGTGGCGACAGCAGCCATCGCCATCCTGCACGCCATCGATCCGCGCGCGGTTGAGCATGTGCTGATCGGCCATGCCTCGGTCGAGGGCGCCCATCGCGACGTGATCGCCCGCATGGGCAAGGAACCCGTCGTCGACTTCAATCTCCGCCTTGGCGAAGGCACGGGTGCGGCCATTGCCGGTGCCATCGTGCGCGCCGCTGCCGATACTCACAACGGTATGGCCACCTTCGGCGAGGCCGGGGTCGACGAGAAGGGCTGACCTCACATGGCCGCCGGGTGGGCAACCTCCGCCCGGCGGGTCGCACTTGAATCAAAGACTGAGCTTCGACCTGAAGTATAATATATTCAACAGGTTAGGAGCGTTCGTTGACTCTGGGTGATTCAATCTCTGAACGGCTGGGCGGTGCCGGAACACCGGCGCGAACGCGCAAGCGGAAACGGCGCGCCGCCAATAGCTTGGCGCGCCTTGCGGACTCACTTCCAAAACTTGAAGATCAGCTGACGCGGCTGATGCAGTAGAGGACTACTTCCTCAAGGGCATCTCGATGAGCACCCGCGGGCAGGGCGGCAAGGGCAGCGATGGCCTTGTCACCATAGCTGCGCGCGCGTTCCACAGTGGCCGCGATGGCGCCCTGCTTGCGCAGGATGTCGATGGCGCGCTCAAGGTCGCCGTCGTTGATCTCGCCATGCTCGATGGTACGGGACCAGAAGGTGCGGTCTTCGGTGGTTCCGGCGCGGGCGGCAAGCACGATCGGCAAGGTCACCTTGCCCTCGCGGAAGTCGTCCCCAACCTTCTTGCCAAGCGTCATGGACGATCCGCCGTAGTCGAGCGCATCGTCCACCAGCTGGAAGGCGAGGCCGAGCTGGGTGCCATACTCGGCCATGGCGCGGCGCATGTCCGCCGTCGACTGGGCGATGATCGGGCCGACCTCGGTTGCTGCAGAAAACAGCGCGGCGGTCTTGGCGTTGATCACCTTGAGATACTGTTCTTCTCCGGTGGCCAGATTCTTGGCAGCCACCAGCTGCAGCACTTCGCCCTCGGCAATCACCGACGCGGCCTTGGACAGCACGGCGAGCGCATCGAGCGAGCCCACCTGCACCATGGTCTGGAAGGCCTGGCCCAGCAGATAGTCGCCCACCAGGACGCTGGCCTGATTGCCCCAGAGCATGCGGGCCGACGGCTTGCCACGGCGCAGCTCGCTTTCGTCGACCACATCATCATGCAACAGCGTCGCCGTGTGCATGAACTCCACGGCGGCGGCGAGCTTCACATGGTTCTCACCGCTGTAGCCGCAAGCCTCGGCGCAGGCGAGCGTCAGCATGGGGCGCAAGCGCTTGCCGCCCGAATCGATCAGATGGCGGGCGATGTCCGGAATCATCTTGGCGTGCGAGCCGGCCATCTCCAGGATCAGCGCATTGACGCGCGCCATGCCCGGTTCGACAAGCCGCATCAGCGGCGCCACCGACGGCTCGCTGCCCTTGAGGGTGGCCTGCTTATCCTGCGATGCGACTGCGCCCACGCCCATCACTCCAACCTGTCCTGCTTCCAGACTGTATCTCGACGCCTGAACATTAGGCACTTCGCCTGCATGGAGCAAGCGGCCGTCCCGGTCATCAAGGTTCCGTCCCTTAAGGAGGTGACCTTTATGCCGAGTGCGCGGTAATGTCGAATCCGAAGCACCGGCAATTCAACGTTTTGCTGAGGGACCATGGAAGAATTGATCCGCACCAATGATCTCGTGACCATTTCCTTCGTCGAGGCGCTGCTGAAGGATGCCGATATCGGCTATCTTGTTGCCGATCAGGCCATCAGTGCCGTGGAAGGCTCCATCGGCCTGTTTCCACGCCGCGTTCTGGTTCTGGCCGAAGACCTTGAGGAAGCGCGCGCGCTGATGCGTGACGCCGATCTGGGCCACGAGTTGCGGCCGGAGAAGAAGCGGTGATCGAAACGACCGACGACGGCTTTCTCGGCGGTCGCCTGATGATCCGCCAGCCGGCGCGCGGGCCGCACAGGGCAGGGCTCGACGCCGTGCTGCTGGCCGCCTGCCTCGACGAGACGACGGCTGGGCGCGTGCTCGATCTCGGCGCAGGTGTCGGTGTCGCGGGATTGGCGATTGCCGCCCGCCTTGAGGGCGTGAGGGTGACGCTGGCCGAGATCGATCCCGACACAGCCGCCCTGGCGCGCGCAAATCTCGATCTCAACGCGACCGAGCTTGGAGGGCGGGCGTCGGTGCTGGTGGCGGACGTGTTGGCGCGTGCGCCCGATCGCGAGGCCGCCGGTCTTTTGGGCAACGCCCATGACCACGTGATCATGAACCCGCCGTTCCACATGGCCGACCGCGGTCGGTCCTCGCCCAACGACGATCGAGCACGGGCGCACGCGCTCGTACCATCCGACCTTGAGGCCTGGGTGCGCGCGGCAGCCGCGCTGGTGCATCCGCGCGGAACGTTGACGGTGATCTTCCGGGCCGACGAGTTGCCCCGCTTGCTGTCCGCCATCGGCACCCGCTTCGGCAGCTTGTCGCTGCTGCCTGTGCATCCGCGGACGGATGAGGCGGCGCACAGGCTCATCTTGCGCGGCCGGCCTCAGGGACGGGCACCGCTGCGCATGCTGCCGCCTCTGGTCTTGCATGAGGCAGATGGAAGCTGGACGACAGAGGCGGATGCCATTCTCAAGGGTGACGCCGTCCGCCGCAAATGGTGGCCGTGAACTTGCGGAGCGCGCCGCCAGCAACCATATGCCCCTGCGAGATCATCAGGAGGCCGCGACCTTGGCGCTTTTCAAACACCTGATCCCCAAGCCTTTCCGGAAGACGACGCCGGTGGTTCCGCTCATCCGGCTCGGCGGCGTGATTGGTGCGCGGTCTATGCTGCAGAGCGGCCTGTCGCTGGCCGGCGTGGAAAAGGCGATCAAGGAGGCCTTCGACGTCAAGGAAGCCGTGGCGGTGGCTCTGGCCATCAACTCGCCGGGCGGCTCGCCCGTGCAGGCGCATCTGATCTATCGTCGCATCCGCGCGCTCGCCGAGGAGAAGAAGCTGCCGGTGATCGCCTATCTCGAGGATGTGGCGGCGTCCGGCGGCTACATGCTTGCCTGTGCCGGCGACGAGATCGTTGCCGATCCGTCCAGCATCGTCGGCTCGATCGGCGTGGTGTCGTCCGGCTTCGGCCTCGACCGCGCCATCGGAAAGCTCGGGATCGATCGGCGCGTCTACACCGCCGGCAGCCGCAAGGCGACGCTGGACCCGTTTCAGCCGGAGAACATCGAGGACATCGATCATCTCAAGGATCTGCAGCGCGAGGTGCACACCATGTTCATCGATCTGGTGAAGGCGCGCCGCGGCGACAAATTGACAGGGGACGAGGCCGATCTGTTCTCGGGACTGTTCTGGGCCGGCGGCTCGGCGCTCGGTTTGGGACTGGTTGATCGTCTCGGCAATTTGCACGAGGACATCCGGGAAAAGTTCGGCGAAAAGGCAGAGATACGCCTGATGGGCCGCGAAAAGGGTTTCCTGCGCCGGCGTCTGTTCGGTTCGGCAACGCCTCGTTTACCGGCAAGCCTGTTATCTGGAGAGGAACTGCTTTCGGCAATCGAAAGTCGGCTTCACTTTTCGCGCTACGGTTTGTGATCATTTTCGACAAAATGAGGCTTGCCAGATTCCGCTTACGGTGTTCTCATGGCCTCGTCTGAATAGGAGATCCGCTGATGCCTCCTCTGGTTGGTTTGGCCCTGCTAGGCGCTGGCGCTTATGTTGCCGGCAAATTCATCAAGCGCGAAATGCTGCGCGTCGGTGAATATCTGAAGACGGCGAATGCCGAGCCCAAGCCGATCGAGATTCGTCTGGAGCGCGACCCGGTGACCGGCGTCTATCGCGACCGTCAGCGCTGATCTCCCAATACGATTTCTGCCTCCATCTGGAAGCAAAGAAGGCCGAAGCGGTGAGCTTCGGCCTTTTGCATTTTAGACAATCACTTGTGCCGCTTTGGCGCGCGGTCGCCGCAGGCAGCGGAAATCACAAAAAAGGGGAGGTCGCGACCAGGGTCGGTCATCAGTCGCGACCTTCAAAGGGTTACGTGATGAAAACTCAGTTCGAAGCGACCTTGGGCAGCTTGCGGATGCTGTCGCAGTTGTCGGCGACGATCTTGAGACTGATCAGGTCTTCGGTGCGGAAGTTGCCGCAGCGAACCTTGCCGACCACGGAGCCGTCAGCGGTCTTGATGCGGTTCTCGTGGCAATAGCAATCGCGCTCCGAAACCTTGCTCGGCACCTGCGGCTTGTTGCACTTCACCACGTAAGCAACTGCCGTGGTGTAGCACTGGACCGAGTAGTTGCTGCCGCCGCTGCTTTCCGAAGGCGTGGCGGTCGCGGAAATGCCGCTGCCGGGATTGTTGTTGGTGCCGTGGGTGAAGGACTGGGCACTGGCGCCAGAGGCGGCGGAAACCAGGGCGGCAACCGAAAAGGCGGCGATGGCGAAAGAACGAACCGACTGCAACATGATTTTCCCTCCTAATTTGGCGGCGCCGTGTATGTGGTCGGCGTCTGATGCAAGCTTACGGTCTGGCTTTGGAGGTGATTTGCGGTTGACGGGGGGGAGGGGCGCACATATTTTCGCGCCGCCTCGAATTTTTGGATTTCAAGATGACCGCGACCGTCGACGTCAATGATCCCCGCCGCTCCTTCCAGGGGCTCATCCTGACGCTGCAGCGTTTCTGGGCGGAGAAGGGCTGCGTTGTCTTGCAGCCCTATGACATGGAAGTCGGCGCCGGCACCTTCCATCCGGCCACCACGCTGCGCTCGCTCGGGCCCAAGCCGTGGAAGGCTGCCTATGTGCAGCCCTCGCGCCGTCCCAAGGACGGTCGCTATGGCGAGAACCCGAACCGCTTCCAGCATTACTATCAGTTCCAGGTGATCCTGAAGCCGTCGCCTCAGAACCTGCAGGAGCTCTACCTTGAGAGCCTCTATGCCATCGGCATCGATCCGAAGCTGCACGACATCCGCTTCGTTGAAGACGACTGGGAAAGCCCGACGCTTGGTGCCTGGGGCCTCGGCTGGGAATGCTGGTGCGACGGCATGGAAGTCAGCCAGTTCACCTATTTCCAGCAGGTCTGCGGCATCGAGTGTTCGCCTGTTTCGGGCGAGCTGACCTATGGTCTTGAGCGCCTCGCCATGTATCTGCAGGGCGTCGACAACGGCTATGAGCTGAATTTCAACGGCCGTGAGGGCGATGAGAAGGTCACCTATGGTGACGTCTTCCTGCAAGCCGAGCAGGAGTATTCCCGTCATAACTTCGAGTATGCCGACACCGACATGCTGATGCAGCATTTCAAGGACGCCGAGGCCGAGTGCCGCTCGCTCCTTGAAAAGGGCGCCGACGAGGGAAGCCTGCACAAGTGCGTTCTGCCTGCCTACGACCAGTGCATCAAGGCCAGCCATCGCTTCAATCTGCTGGACGCCCGCGGCGTGATCTCGGTGACCGAGCGTCAGGGCTATATCCTGCGCGTGCGCGAACTGGCGAAGGCCTGCGGTGAGGCCTGGCTGAAGACGGAAGCCGGCGGCGCCACCATCAGCCGCTGAGCCTGCCGCACAAAAAATGGCGATGACATCCGTCGTCATTTGAACACGGATTTAACGCTCGTTCCTTATCGTCCTGATTGAGTGGGCGGCCGCTGGCCGCCCTTTTGAATCGGGACGACTGCCATGGCCGAAGCGAACCGTTCGGAATTTCAAGCCTTTGACCAACCGTCTGTCGCTTCCGACGGCACGCTGTCGGCGGAGGCCTTGGCGCGCTTTGAGCGTGACGGCTTTCTCGATCTCGGCCGCATCGCCAGCGAAGGCGAGGTGCTGGCGCTCAAGGGCAACTTCGATCGCGTCTTTTCGGAGTTGACCGAGAACGGCTCGCGCGACTTTTTCAACTTCGGCGGCACTGCAAAGGATCCCAAGGCCTATCAGATGCCGCAACTCGAGCATCTGTCACAGTACATGCCCCTGCTGCCGACGCTCGATTGTGCCAAGCGCGCCCATGGCATCGCCCGTTCGCTGCTGGGTCCGACGGTGAAGCCGCTGTTCGAGTTCGGCCTCAACAAGGCGCCGCAAAGCCGGCTTGCAACGCCCTGGCATCAGGACATCGCCTTTGTCTACGACCGCAGCTACTTCGAGATGATCACCATCTGGATGCCGTTGCAGCATGTGGACATGGCCAACGGCTGCCTGCGCTACATGCCCGGCACCCACAAGGGACCGGTGGTGCCGCATCATTCTGTCGAGGGCAATCGCCGCGGTCTGGCGGCAGATGACTTTCCAACCGATGGTGCCATCGATTGTCCGCTGCGCGCCGGCGAAGCGGTGGTGCATCACTTCCGCACCTTACATGCCGCCGAAGGCAACGCCACCGACGAGCCGCGCCGCGCCATCGCCTGGGGCTTCGGCGTTCGCCGCGCCAAGCCAACCGTCGACGGTTTCTTTCCCTGGACCCGTGAAGCGCACGACAAGCAGGAAAAGCTGCGCTCCATCCTGCGGCATCCCATGCTTCTCGATCCGGTCAACCGACTGAAGCTGCTCCTGGGAATCAAGTAAGCGGGTAGGCAGGCCGCCGCTGATCGGCTATGGCAGGGAAAAAGGATCTCTGCCCATGTCATTTCGCCTGGTCCTCTTCGATTGCGACGGTACCCTGGTCGATAGCCAGGTGATGATCACCTCCGCCATGTCCGGTGCCTTCACCGCGCTTGGAGTGGCGCCGCCAAGTCGCGAGGAAACGCTCGCCATCGTCGGCCTGTCCTTGCCGATTGCCATGGAGCGGCTGGCAAAGGGGCGAACAGACCTTTCGCCGGACGCCCTTGCCGATGCCTATCGCGCCCAGTTCTTCACGCTGCGCCAGTCGCCCGATCATGCAGAGCCGCTCTATGACGGGGCTCGTGAGGCGATCGTGGCCTTGTCGGCGCGCGACGACACGCTGCTCGGCATCGTCACGGGCAAGTCGCGCCGGGGCGTTGACGCCATTCTGGCGATGCACGGCCTGACCGAGCATTTCAAGGTGATCCGCACCGCCGACGATGGCCCCTCGAAGCCGCATCCCTTCATGGTGGCCGATGCCGTTGCCGCCGTTGGCGCTGACGTCGGCAACACGGTGGTGATCGGCGATACCAGCTTTGACATGGAAATGGGCCGCGCCGCCGGAGCGCGCACGATTGGCGTTACCTGGGGCTATCATGCGAGAGGCCTGCTTGAAGCGACCGGCGCGGAAATGATAGCGGAGCGTTTCCACGACATTCCCTCCATGATCGATGAACTGATGGGGCAGGGCGCATGAGCGATCTCTTCGATGAACTGGCGAAGTCCGTTGGCTCGACCGACGCGACCGACCGGGCCAAAGCCAACATGCAGCGCGTTCTGCCCAAGCGCTTCTACACCGACGTCACCATTGGCAACACCGAGGGGAAGCTGAGCGTTCTCCTGGATGGCAAGCCGGTCCGGACGCCGACGCGCAACCTTCTTGCCGTCGCGGACCAGGCGGTGGCAGAGCGGCTCGTCGCTGAGTGGGCGGCGCAGGGCACCTTCATCGATCCGGCGACCATGCCCCTGACGCGGCTCGTCAACTCGGCCATCGATGGCGTGGCCGAAGCGGTTGAAGCGGTCAAGGACGAACTCAAGGGCTATGCCGGCAGCGACATGATCTGCTATCGCGCCGACGGCCCGGGACGGCTGGTTGCCCGCCAGACCGCAGCCTGGGATCCCGTCGTGGCCTGGGCTGAGGCGGGCCTTGGCGTGCGCATCGTGCTCGCCGAGGGCGTCATGCATGTGGCGCAATCGCCCGCCCTGCTGGACGCCGTCCGTGCCCGCCTGCCGGATGATCCGCTCCGCCTTGCTGCCTTCCATTCGGCCACGACGCTGTCAGGCTCGGTGCTGCTGGCGCTGGCGCTGGCCGAAGGTTTCCGCTCGGCCGACGACGTATGGACGGCCGCGCACATCGATGAGGACTGGAACATCGAACTCTGGGGCATCGACAGCGAGGCGGAAGCGCGCCGCACCTATCGCCGAGCCGAGTTCGACGTGGCGGCGCTCGCCCTTGGGCGGCCCTGAACGCGACACCTAGCGGCCAACGAGTCGGGACTGACGGTCACTTCAGTAGCTTGCCCGCGGCCGTGAGTGGCGGGTTGGCATTCTGCTTGGCCTGATAGCCCTGCGAAATGGTCCAGATGATCGCGCCACCCAAGGACTTGGACTTCACATAGGCCACCTTGGCGGCAATCGACTTCGGGTCCTCGTAGGAAATATAGGTGCAGCCGAGCGGACCGAGGCCGGCAGCGGAGCCGAGATAGCTGGCACCCGCCTGGCTGTCGAAGTGATAGTTGGCCGCCTTGTAGTAGCTGCCCATGATGGCGGCATAGCTCATCTTGCCGTCGTCGCCGGCAATGGTGGCCTCACTGGCATCCTGGCGTGGGGCGGTGACGCCGCCCGTCCAGCACTGGCCATAGAAACCCATGCCGATGCCGAGCTTGGCGGCGGGGATGCCCAGGGCCAGGATGGCATCGACGCTGCCGGTAACCGATGATGGCCGTTCCGGCGTCGCGCCCTTGAGCGCCGACGAATGCCAGGTCTGCGTCCAGCCCCAGTCGGAGCCGTCCATGCCGTAGGTCATCAGGTTGATCTGGTTGAGATAGGGCGCGGCCTTCTTCAGCCACACGAAATCGCCGGAGCCGATATTGGGATTGACCCAGTTGATCGGCATGGTGATGGTCATCGCCGGTCGCGCCTTGTGCAGGTCCTTCAGCAAGGCAACCAGATTGGCCCGGTCGGCCACTTGAACCGGTTCCCAGTCGACGTCGACACCATCGAACTGCAGCGCCTTAACTTCCTTGACCACATTGGCCACGAATCGCGCGCGGTTCGCGGAGCTGGCCGCGCCGGCAAATCCGTCGTGAGCGCCGGCACCTCCCAGGAAAAGGATGGCCTTCTTGCCGGCTGCGTGCGCCTTGGCGCCAACCGACTTGGCCCAAGCCGGACATTTGGCGGCGTCCCAATCGCAACTCTTGTCCAGGCTTCCATCGGCACGCGGCACGTAGCGGCCCACGGCGATATGCGACAGCGACGAGAAGTCGATCTTTGCCACCGGGTAGAGTGCCTGTTCATAGCCCGGCAGGTAGCCCATGACCCAGGGCTTGGCTGCCGAAGCACTTGTCGGGGAAAGGGCAAGACACGCGGAAGCAATTGCGGCAAATGCGCCGACGCGATGGAACGTCATGAATGGCACCCTTGAAATCCGAGGAGATCAAAATTGATGGTCGACTGAACTGAATGTCGACGGTACGCTGACAACAATCATGAGAGTGCCGGTGGCCTTTGCGTCTGTCAATCTGAGACTGGTCGGCGCTTGCGGTACAGCACGTGCCGACTGAGAACGTGTCCGGCCGGCACACGCGGATGGTCGAAATCATCAGCCGCATCGTGTGACATGCCAAGCCGGTGCATCACCGCCTGCGATGGCAGGTTGATGGTGGCCGTGAAAGCCACGATCTCAGGCAGATTGAGGGCGTCGAAACCATGGGCAAGCGCGGCGACGGCGCCTTCGGTGGCATAGCCTTCGCCCCAGAACGGGCGGGCCAGCCGCCAGCCGACTTCAACTGTCGGCTCGAAGGGCAGTCCGAGATAGTCCACGGTCGCGATCCCGATCATGCCGATGAAGGCCGCGTCTGCCTTGCGCTCAACCGCGCAAAAGGCGAAGCCGTCGCGGGCCTCGAACTCCAGAAGCTTGTCGACGAGTGCGTCGCTTTCCTCTCGGCTTCGCACGGCGGGAAAGTAGCGCATCACCTCGGGATCGGCATTGAGCGCGGCAAAAGGCGCGCGGTCGTCATCGGTCCAGGAGCGGAGAATGAGCCTAGTGGTTTCGATGCGCATGGAGACTCTCTGTAATCGGCGCTTGAACCTAAGCGAGCCTATCCCAAATAAAAATCATCACAAAGGTGGAAACCCGCGACGCCTTCGTGTACAACGCCGCCGGAAATGGAGGGCCTCGGTCCGCCATGCGCCGTCTTTGCGCGCGCGTCCGGTGCCTCCTCGAGAGTTTTGGGACTTACATGCAAACCGTTCTTCTCGTCATTCATCTGATGGTGGTTGTTGCCCTCGTCGGTGTTGTTCTGCTTCAGCGTTCTGAAGGCGGCGCGCTTGGCATCGGTGGCGGCGGTGGCTTCATGACCAGCCGCGGCACCGCCAATGCCCTGACCCGCACCACCGCCATTCTGGCCGCCATCTTCTTCGCCACGTCGCTGGCCTTGTCGATCCTGCCGCGTTTCCTCGGTACGCAGGGCTCGATCCTCGACAACGTGGCTCCGGCTCCCGCGTCCAATCCGGCGTCGGCTCCGATCGGCACCGGCACCGGCGGCGTGCTCAACCAGCTGAACCAGATGAAGAAGACCGAGCAGCCGGCCAACGCTCCGGTCGCTCCGGCCATCGACGTTCCGGCCCTGCCGACCACTGAAGCACCGGCTGCCCCGGCTGCCACTGCTCCGGCAGCCCCTGCTGCGACGACCCCGGCTCCGGCTGCTACTGCTCCGACAGCTCCGGCTCCTGCTGCGGCGACCCCGGCCACTCCTGCGCCTGCTGCAACGACTCCGGCTCCCGCTGCCACCGCTCCGGCGGCGACGACGCCAGCCGCTCCGGTGGCTCCGGCTCAGTAATAGACCGGTCAGTTCCGTTGCCCAAATGACAACGGTCGCGGATTCCGCGGCCGTTTTTGCGAATGAATATAAAAGTTGGAAATGATCCAGCCGGGGCGCGTATTTCGTCCAGCCGGCTCGGATTGTTTTTTGGTTGATAACACCGGCCCACCCCCTCCCGAATCGGGCCGACAGCAGATAGGTTGAAGGCCCATGGCGCGGTACATCTTCATTACTGGCGGCGTGGTTTCGTCCTTGGGCAAGGGGCTCGCAGCAGCGGCCCTGGCGGCGCTTTTGCAGGCGCGCGGCTACAAGGTCCGTCTCCGCAAGCTCGACCCCTATCTCAACGTCGATCCGGGGACCATGTCTCCGTATCAGCATGGCGAAGTCTTCGTGACCGACGACGGGGCGGAAACCGACCTCGATCTCGGCCATTACGAGCGCTTCACCGGTCGTCCGGCCAACAAGCAGGACAACATCACCACCGGTCGCATCTATCAGGAGATCATCGCCAAGGAACGCCGCGGCGACTATCTCGGCGGCACCGTGCAGGTGATTCCGCATGTGACGGATGCCATCAAGAGCTTCGTGCTCGAGGGCAACGACGACTATGATTTCGTGATCTGCGAGATCGGCGGCACGGTCGGCGACATCGAGGCCATGCCGTTCCTCGAGGCGATTCGCCAGCTGGGCAACGAGCTGCCGCGCCAGCATGCCGTCTACATTCACCTGACGCTGATGCCCTATATCCCGTCAGCGGGCGAGCTGAAGACCAAGCCGACCCAGCATTCGGTGAAGGAGCTGCGCTCCATCGGCATCCAGCCGAACATCCTGCTGATCCGCTGCGACCGTCCGATCCCGGAAGGCGAGCGCAAGAAGCTGTCGCTGTTCTGCAACGTCCGCCAGTCTGCCGTCATTCCCGGCCTCGACGTCGGCACCATCTACGAGGTGCCGTTGTCCTATCACGCCGAGGGTTTCGACGAGGAAGTGCTGGCCGCCTTTGGCATCAATGGCGCACCGGCGCCGGATCTCAGCCGCTGGCAGGGCATCGTCAATCGGATCAAGAACCCCGAGGGGCAGGTGAACATTGCCGTGGTCGGCAAGTACACCGTGCTCAAGGACGCCTACAAGTCGCTGATCGAGGCGCTGGTGCATGGCGGCATCGCCAACAACGTGCGCGTCAATCTCGAATGGATCGAAAGCGAAGTGTTCGAGAAGGAGGACCCGGCGCCTTATCTCGAGCATGTGCATGGCATTCTGGTGCCGGGCGGCTTCGGCGAACGCGGCTCGGAAGGCAAGATCAAGGCGGCCGGCTTTGCCCGTCAGCGCAAGGTGCCGTATTTCGGCATCTGCTTCGGCATGCAGATGGCGGTGATCGAGGCGGCCCGTTCGCTGGCTGGTGTCACCGGCGCTTCGTCCTCCGAGTTCGGTCCGACGTCGGAGCCGGTGGTCGGCCTGATGACCGAATGGCTGAAGGGCAACGATCTCGAACGCCGCAAGGCCGACGGGGACCTCGGCGGCACGCTGCGCCTTGGCTCCTATGAGGCCAAGCTCACCAAGGGCTCGAAGATCGCCGAGATCTACGGTTCGCAGACCATCCACGAGCGCCATCGTCACCGCTACGAGGTGAACATCGATTATCGCGACCGTCTGGAGGCCTGTGGCCTGCAGTTCGCCGGCCTGTCGCCTGACGGTGTGCTGCCTGAGACGGTGGAGATCCCCGAGCATCCCTGGTTCATCGGCGTGCAGTACCACCCTGAACTCAAGAGCCGGCCCTTCGAACCGCATCCGCTGTTCGCCAGCTTCATCGAGGCGGCTGTGGAGCAGAGCCGCCTGGTATGATCACCGTGCGCCGATCGTATCTGGCGTTCGGCGCCGCGATTGTGCTGGGTGTTGCGGGCACGGCCATCTGGTGGACCGGGCGTGATTTTGGGTCGTCGGTGCCACTCGGTGCCAAGGCCGATCGTATCGTGGTGGAAAAGGCTGCGCATCGCATGCGCCTCCTCGCTGGCGAAACGGTGCTGGCGACTTACGATGTCGCCATCGGTTCGGGCAGTCCCGGGCCAAAGCAGCGCGAGGGCGACCGGCGTACGCCCGAGGGGCACTATCGCATCACCTTCCACAACGCGCGCAGCGGCTGGCACCTGTCGCTGCGCACCAGCTATCCGGAAGCCGATGATGTGGCGCGCGCCGCAGCTGCCGGCGTCCCTCCGGGCAGCGACATCATGATCCACGGCATTCGCTGGGGGCTCGGCTGGATCGGCTCCTGGCACCGGCTTGCCGACTGGACAAACGGCTGCATCGCCGTCACCAACTCCGAAATGGACGAAATCTGGCGTGTCGTTGACGACGGGACGCCCATCGACATTCTACCCTGACGCCCTGGATCTGGTCGTTCAGATCATCGAACCCGCGTCCACACACCCGAATCCGTTGAGAACTGATCGGTGCCATCGAGGCGCACGGTAAAGCCGATGCAGCTGTAGGCATGCGTGTCGTCGGAGTAGTTCACGGCCACAAAGATCCCGCCGCCTTCATCATGGGCGGTGAAGATGCCGTGGCCTTCCCGGTCCTTGCAATCGTTGCCGATGCCGAAGCAGACCCGGCTCTGATACTCGAACAGGCCATCGGGAAAGAAGCGCTGAACCTGCACTTCCACATAGCCGTCCGCGGTCTTGTCGAACTGGTGTCGCCAGACGCCGGAAATGGCCGTCATCGCCGTCGGATCGGACGCGGCAAGCTGGTTCTTCCAATCGGCAGACAGCGCCGGATCATACTCACCATTCTGGTTGCTGCATTCGCGCTCCTGCGCAGCGGCAGGAAGCGAAAGGCACAAGCTTGCCAGGGCAATGGCGACGATCCGGCGCATGAACAGGCCTCAGTGAAGATCAAGGTTCAATGCGATATAGGTTCCCCTTGTCGGCGACGTAAAGCTGGTTGTTGGCGCCAACGCCAAAAGCGTTGAAATAGGGCAGGGAAAGCCCCAGCGCCGCGTCACCCACCGCCTTGTTCTTGACGAGGTCGGGCAGGAAGGTGCGGAGCTCGCCGGTGCAGAAGTCACCGTAGATATAGCGGCCCTTCAGCTTGGGCAGGCCGGGGTCCTGGATGATGACGCCACCGATGATAGCGCAGCGTCCATCCGTATGCCCGTAGGCCAGAGCCGGCATCGCCGCCGTGGCGGCACCAGGCCTCGTGGAATCGTGCAACGCGCGGCCTTCATACTGCGGCCAGCCGAAGTTCATGCCCCTGACGCTGGCGAACTTGCGAATGTTGACCTCTTCCCAAGCATCCTGCCCGACGTCGGCAAGGGTGAACACGTTGTCGGCGATCGAGAACCGGAAGGGGTTGCGCAGGCCATAGGCAAAGATCCGATCGTCACCGGCGACGCCGACGAAGGGATTGCCCGGCGGGATCTGATAGGCCTTGGTGCCCTTCGGCAACGGGTTGATCCTCAGGACCTTGCCGAGCATCGAGTTGAGATTGACAGCGAAGATGCCTTGCGGGTCAGTACTGCCGTCGCCGACCGAGATGTAGAGCAACCCATTCGCATCGAACTGCAACTGGCCGCCGTTGTGATAGATATACTGGGAGTGCGGAATGACCAGAACCTTGCGGCGCGAGGCCAGGCTGGCTTTGAGTTCGCTGCTCTTGTAGCGCATGAACTCGTCGATCTCGATGTCGCCCTTGAGATTGACATAGTCGATGTAGAAACGACGGCTGGTGGCGTAATCAGGCGCCAGGGCCATGGACAGCACGCCGCGCTCGCCCTCGTTCAGCACGAGGCTGGAGATGTCGATGAACGGCGTGGCCTCCCGCTTCTCGTTCTTCAGGACGTAGACTTGCCCCGACTTGTCGGTGACGAACAGCAGCTGGCTGTTGCCCGGCGCAAGGCGGATGTCCATGGCATCAGCGTAACCGCTGTCCACTTTCACCAGCTGATAGGCCGATGCCGCGGTGGGCAGGGCGCAGAGCGCAAGGCCCACAGCAGCACGGGACAGCCCGCGGGCAATCTTGGAAATGATCGACGGCATGTTTTCCTCCTCGGAATGCCTGGCGCTCTGGCCTTGTCTGCCCTGGCTCTTGGGAGAAATGATAAAGTCGGTCAGTGATTTACGACCGCTTGTTCATTTCGCCTCAAGCCCGGTCAGCGCGAAAGTCGCCTTGGCCCCCGAGGATGTTTCCATGCCTGACTGTTTCATGCAAGATTTGGCGACGCGCCCATGAAACATTTCAACGGTTCGTCGCCCGTCGCCTCACGCCACCTTGCGCACGGCGTTGAGCGCCCGGATCACGCCGCGCACTTCAGCGAGCCCGCGCAGTCGACCGACCAGCGGATAGCCGACCACATAGCCGCGATCGCGATCGATGGGCATTTCATGGCCATGGTCGGGGCGGAAGGGGATCTCCCAGTCGGCGCGTCCTTCGGCCTTGCGTCGTGCTTCTTCATCCAGCAGCGCTGCAACAAGGGCCACCATGTCCGTGTCACCGTCGAGATGGGCCGCTTCCTCGAAGGACCCGTCGGCGTCCTTGGCGACATTGCGCAGGTGGGCGAAATGAATGCGGTCGGCGAACCGTCTGGCAATCGCAGGCAGATCATTGCGCGGACTGGCGCCGAGCGAACCCGAGCAGAGCGTCAGGCCGTTGGCTCGGCTATCCACAGCATCGAACAGCCAGGCGATGTCCTCGGCGTCGGAGACGATGCGCGCCAGGCCCAGGATGTCGCGTGGCGGATCGTCGGGGTGCACGCAGAAGCGCATGCCGAGCTCTTCGGCCGCCGGGATGATCTCGTCGAGGAACCGCTTGAAGTTGGCCCGCAACTCGGAACGGCCCAGCCCTTCATAACCCTTGAGCGCCTTGCGCAAGCCGTCGATGTCATAGCGGTCGAAGGCGCCGGGCAGGCCCGACATGATGGAAGAGAGCAGCATGGCCCGGTCGGCTTCGGTCGAAGCCTTGAACCAGTGTTCGGCCTTCACCAGAACGTCCGGCTGATAGTCCTCCTCGGCACCGGCGCGCTTGAGCATGTGCACTTCGAAAGCGGCCATCTTGTAGGCCTCGAAGCGCAGGCAGGTGGCGCCGCCGCTGGTCGGGAAGGCAAGGTCGGTGCGTGTCCAGTCGATGAGCGGCATGAAGTTGTAGCAGATGCAGCTGACGCCTTCGGCAGCGAGGTTGGCCATGGACTGCCGGTAGTTGGCGAACAGGGTCGAGAGATCGCCTTCGCCGCGCTTGATGCGCTCGTGGATCGGCAGGCTTTCCACCACCACCCAGCTGAAGCCGGCCGCCTCAATGCGGGCCTTGTGGCTGGCGACCGTCTCGCGCTGCCAGACCTCGCCATAGGGGATCTGATGGAGCGAGCTGACGATGCCGCTCGCCCCGGTCTGTCCGATCTGGTCGAGTGTGATCTTGTCGAAATCGCCGTACCAGCGCCAGGACTCTTTCATTTCACTTATCCTCGCTCATGAGGGAAGCTGCGGCGCGCGCACCGAGCCGCAGGAGCAGCTCATAGGCACCGGTGATGCCGGGCCGGATGGTGGCCGCCAGCTCTTCGGGGAACACGGCTCGCACCGACAACAACGCATCTACACGGTCGGCTGGCGTCTGGGCGCCATCCGACAGAGCCCGCAGTTGCGCGGCCAGTGGATCCTTGACCTCGATCGGCCGTCCTCGCTCGTCGATGCCGCCGACGTAGCGCATCCACGCTGCGATGGCGAGCATGAGACCGGGGCAGGCGATACCCTTGGACAGGTTTGAAGCCAGCGTGCCCAGTAGACGTTGCGGCAGCTTCTGGCTGCCGTCCATGGCGATCTGCCAGGTGCGATGCCGAATGGCGGGGTTGGAATAGCGGGCAAACAGCGCGTCCGCATAAGCGGCGAGGGATTCCCCCGGCGGTGCGGTCACGGCCGGGATGATCTCACGGTGCCAGAGATGCTTCACAAAGGTGGCAAACACAGGGTCGGCCACCGTATCGGCAATGGTCTCGTGCTCGGCGAGATACCCCAGATAGGCGAGCGAGGAATGCGTGCCGTTGAGCATGCGCAGCTTCATGTGCTCGTAGGGCGTGACATCTCTCACCAGCCGGACACCAACCGCGCCGAGATCGGGGCGCGCGCCATCGACAAAATCGTCCTCCACCACCCATTGGCGGAAGGGCTCGTGCACCACAGGGGCCGCATCATGCGCCCCGATGAGCGCCTCGACACGCGCCATGTCCTCCGGCTTGGTGGCCGGCACGATGCGGTCGACCATGGTGGCCGGAAAGCGCCCCTCGGTGACAATCCAGTCGGCGAGATCCGGATCGATCCGGCGGGCCAGTTCGAGCACCACGCCGCGGACGACGCGCCCGTTGTTCGGCAGGTTGTCGCAGCTCAGGACGGTGAAGGGGCGGAGACCGGCTTGCCGGCGTCGCTGGAGGGCGCGGACGATATAGCCAGGGGCCGACACCGGCAGCGGATTGGTGAGATCATGCTGGATGTCGGCATGCTCCACATTCAGCGCCCCGGTCGCGGGGAGATGGCAATATCCCTTTTCCGTCACCGTCAGGGACACGATGCGCACGGCGGGATCGGCCATGGCCGCCAGCACGGCTTCGGCGCCCTCGCGCGCCACCAGAACGCCGGTGAGCACCTCGATCGGTCGGGCGATCTCTCCATCAGGACCAAGTTCGAGGGCCGTGTAGGCCCAACCCTGTGGCGCCAGCGCGTCACGCATGGTCGGGTTCTGCAGGCTGACGCCGAGAATGCCCCAATCGCCGCCGGAGCGGGCCATCGCCTCGGCCACATAGACCGCGCCATGGGCGCGGAAGAAGGCGCCGAGGCCGAGGTGAACGATCCCGGTCTTCGCGGCGGGGGCCGAACTGCGGGTAAGGCGCAAGGTCATAGCTTGTAGGCCTTCTTCACGAGCCGATAGGTGAGGTCTTGCACCACGTCGAAGGCTTCGTCCTCGTCGAGGCGGCCGCTGGCAACCAGCGTCGCCAGGAAGGCGCAATCGACGCGCCGCGCCACATCGTGACGGGCGGGGATGGAGCAGAAGGCGCGCGTGTCGTCGTTGAAGCCGACGGTGTTGTAGAAGCCGGCCGTCTCGGTGGTCATCTCGCGATAGCGCCGCATGCCCTCGGCGCTGTCATGGAACCACCAGGCAGGACCGAGCCGCAGGGCAGGGTAGACACCGGCCAGCGGCGCCAGCTCCCGCGCATAGGCCGTCTCATCCAGCGTGAACAGGATGATGGTCAGCTCGGGATTTTCGCCGACGGCGTCGAGCAGCGGCTTCAGGGCGCGGACATAGTCGGTGCGGGTGGGAATGTCATAGCCCTTGTCGCGGCCGTGCCGCCCCATGATCACCGGCGAATGGTTGCGGAAGCTGCCGGGGTGGATCTGCATCACCAGCCCGTCGTCGCAGCTCATGCGCGCCATTTCCGTCAGCATGTGACCGCGGAAGGCGTCGGCTTCCTCGGGCGTGATCGTACCGCTGAGGGCCTTGTCGAACAGGCTGGAGGCGACAGCTTGCGGCAGATCCTCTGTCCGCGCCGTCGGATGCCCGTGGTCGGAAGAGGTCGCACCATGGCTTTTGAAATAGGCCCGGCGGATGCGATGGGCTTCGAGATAGCCCTGCCAGCGCGTCGCGTCGACACCGGCCAATGCGCCGAAGGCTTCAACGTTGGCGGCGAAGCCTTCAAACTCGGGATCGACAACCGGATCAGGGCGATAGGCGGTCAGAACGCGACCGCTCCAGCCGCTGTCGCGGATCATCTGGTGCCAGCGCAGGTCGTCGAGCGGGCTTTCCGTTGTTGCAATCACTTCGATGTTGAAGCGTTCGAACAGCGCACGCGGGCGGAACTCCGGCTTGCCCAGGCAATCGGCGATCTGGTCGTAGACGGCGTCGGCATTGGCCTCCGACAGCCGTTCGCGCACGCCGAACACCTCTTCAAAGGCGTGCTGCAGCCATAGCCGCGAGGGCGTGCCACGCAGCAGATGGAAGTTGCGGGCAAACAGCCGCCAGATGACGCGCGGATCGCTCTCCACCGGCCCACCGTCGGCGCGCGGCACGCCAAGGGCGTCAAGCGGCACGCCCTGCGAATGCAGCATGCGGAAGACATAGTGATCCGGTGTCACGAAGAGGCGGGCCGGATCGGGGAACGGTTGGTTCTCGGCAAACCAGCGCGGGTCCGTGTGCCCATGCGGGCTGACGATCGGCAGATGCCGGACCGTTGCATATAGCGCCCGCGCCATGTCGCGCGCCTTGCCCTCGATCGGGAACAGCCTGTCTTCGGCAAGTGCCATGGAAACCTCCAGCCCGTCGCTGATCGGCTCTACCATCGGCCGACAAATATGCTAAACTGATATTCTAGTCTATCAGTTGAGTCAACGAGAGGGCAGGAGCGATGACCAGTCAGCCGGAGTTGCCCGACGTCAGCCAGCGCGTCTCCGTCGCCGATCAGGTGTTTGAGCGTCTCAAGGCGGAGATCGTCACCCTGAAGCTCGAACCGGGCAGCAAGCTCTCGGAATCTGATATCGCTACTCGCTATGGCGTCTCGCGTCAGCCGGTGCGCGACGCCTTCTTCCGTTTGTCGCGTCAGGGATTTCTGACGATCCGCCCCCAACGGGCGACAGTGGTGTCGAAGATCTCGGCCGCGGCGGTGATGCAGGCCCAGTTCATCCGAACGGCGCTGGAAGTGGCGACCATTGGCGCCGCGGCGACCCGGCTGTCATCCAGTGATCTAGATGCGCTTGAGGAGATTGTGGCCGCGCAGAAGGTGGCGATCGATACCGGTGACCACGTCGCCTTCCACCGTCTGGACGACGCCTTCCATCGCGAGATCGCAATACGCGCCGGGCTTGCCTTCTCCTGGGATCTCGTGCGCGATACGAAGGCGCACATGGACCGGGTGCGCCTTCTGTCATTGTCCTTTTCGTCGGACTTGGCCCATGCTGAGCACTGCGAGATCATGAAAGCCCTGAGGGCAGGTGATCCTGACGCCTCCACCAGGGCCATGCAGGCGCACCTCAGCCGCGTCTACGAGCACTTGGAGCAACTGAGATCCGGCAAGGCCGACTTCTTCGAAAATGCGGCGGTCTGACGCGAAAGCGTGCGCGGCCAGCCAGTCTCCAGCAACATGCGCTTTCAGTTGACCGTGAGCTCGATGGAGTCACTCGTACGGGGACGCTCGACGTAGAAGCGGTCGAAGTTGAGTGTGCTGAACCCAAAGCCGGAGAGCATGAGAGCGCCAATCGAGGTGGACGTGAAGGGATAGCTGACCTTCACGGTGACCAGCTGCACGCCATCCTCCAGAATGTTCGTGGCGATGGGGCCCAGCGGCTGCGCATTCGCCGCCTGAGCGGTGTCCTGATAGGCTCTCGACCACGCGACCTGCGCGGACGTCGCATTCATGCTGACCACAGAGACAACGATCGAGAGGTTCTGCGCCGGGAAGGGGCTGATGATCGAGGCCGAGCTGGTCATGATCCCATCGACCTGGCTGGTGTTGACGGCGTTACGCTGGGCAATGAGGTCCGCGATGGTGGCGCCGATCTGGTCCAGTTTGCGGCTGACCGTCAGTGCTTCATAGGAATAGGCGAGACCTGCCACGATCAGCAGCAGCAGAGGAAGCAGGAGAGCAAACTCGATGGCGGCGACACCCTTCCTGTCCCGCGTCAGCCTGACGAACTGAACGAGCCACTTCGTCTTCACTTTGGTCTGCTCAATTTTCATCATAGGGCTCATTTCGGAAAAACAGAGTTGAGCCAAGAAGGTAGCGACCATCCTTCAGTGTAATGCTGGTCGAGGTGAAGATGTTGAAGAACGACGACCACGGAAGGTAGACCTGCAGGATCACGAAATACTTTGCGCGCCCGATGTCGTAGATGTTGGCTTTGTTGATGTCGCCATTGACGATGGGATTGACTGGAGTGATCGAGGTGATGTCAGAGCTGGATGTTATGAAAATCTGCAGTTGGTTCCTGCAGTTGAAGAGATCGAGAACGCCGTCGCAAATCAAAGTCTTGGCGTCGGCTTTTGAGACGTTGGATACGTGGGCATGCCCGGTTCGGATCTCACGCGCCAGGGTATCTGCCGCGTGATCGAGGAGAGTGCCGGAAAAATACATCAGGCTGAGTTCGATGATGCCAAACACCAGCCCGAACAGAGGGATCGAGATGAAGGCAAATTCGACCGCCACGCTGCCGTCGGTACCGCGCCAGAACCGCTTCCAGTCGCAAAGACGCCTCTTGGCACGAGCGGTCATCTGGTGATCCTCACTTCGGAAATATAGTGTTTGAACAGGAGTCTCAGCCCATTGGTGATCTCGTTGACACTATTGGCGCTGAGGAAAAGGTCCGTGTTTGACGTACAGGCCTGCAAGGCTACGGGAATGTAGTCAAAGCGGAGGATGGATGAAGAATACCCACGCTCGAGAGAGCCGCCGGCTGCATACCAGTCCATCTTGCTCATGGGCCAGCCAAGCGTATCCATCCAGCCCCAGTCCTCCGGGACGGGGAGGTACTTTGTGTAGAGAATGCCGAAAGTCACGCCCTGATTTTTGACGACATTGCACCATGCCGGATTGAGGGGACCAACCGAGTAGGTGGACGGTCTCACCTGGCAAGTCGTTTCAGGATAGGCAACGCCGAGAAAATACCCCGTCGAACAGACAGAGCCTGTTCGCACCACTTTGTTGCGCTGTGAGGTGACTCCGTCCGTAACCATGAGGACCAGTTTGAGCGGCGACGCTGCGGTTCGCCCATCGCCCTGCTGTCCCACCAGTGCGGCCAGGTCCTTCATGGATTGTTGAAAGAAGGTTCCGTCGGTGGACGAGTCCTGGTCGAGACCTGAGTTGGGGCTGGTGAGCGCCGCCCGGGCTGAACCGATGTCAAAGGTGGGGTCCACTGCCTTTGTCACGTTCCGCGCGAGACGGTAGAGCCCGACCTTGATGCGCTCCCGCGTTGGATCAGCATTCTCGATTTCCGTCAGAACTGCGTTCGCGGAGTCTTGGAGGATATCCGCGCGCAACCTCACATTCAGGGCGCGCGCTTGTGGGTACAAGGGTTCCGGGCTGATGTGACTGTCGACGTCATGGCATGCGAAGACGCACCCGAAGTTGTCTCGCATGATATTCTGGTCTTCCGGTGTCGCAGCGAGCATCATCGATGCCGACTTGTCGAGCACGAGGTAGACGTTCAGATAGGATGTTGACGGGCCGCGGACGCTGGACGTCGCTCCCACCGTAATTTCATCGATGTGCGCCAGTATCATGAACGACGTTGGGACCGTTGCACTCGCAGAAGCAGAAATCTCGTAGTCTGTCTTTGTGACGGTTATTGCATCTTCCGTCAGGGAATACAGCTCCCACTTGTTGTTCTGTTTGAACCAGTTGATGACGAGTGTCTTGATCGCCTTGTCGTCAAGATTGTTGATTTTTTTGATGGCGGAAATCAGGGATATGTCGAGGTCGGCGCGTAGGGTCAGTTGCACATTGTAGGCGCGCACATAGTCCATCGCGACGCCGGTCGCCAACAGAAGGGGGATCACCATTAGCGCAACGATGATAGCCACAGCTCCGCGATCGCTGCGGTTGAATGTGCTCAGTCTTTGAATGCAATATGTCCTATATTTTTGTGTATACATAAATATAAAGTATTTTGAATTTGATATATGGCGAGAAAGATGGCGAGCAGTAGATTGCATTGTTTGCATGTATTCTGCGTGAGTTTTCGATATTACAGTACAGTATGGGCATATAGATCTGGAATAATTACAAATTAATGTATGGCTTTGCTGGAATTCGCGTGAAGTTTCTTTTGAAATCTTGGTGTGCATTGCTCGGTTTGTGCTGATCTCCCGTTGTATCGATCTCCAAGAACACAATTTCGAACGTTGATCGGCACAGGGCGGGGGCACAAACTTGCTTGCCGTGACAGGTGTCTAACCACTTGCAATCAAAACAAAAATCAAATCGAGGTCTGAACTGTCCTGATCATGTCGAGAGCCACAACGATCGGAGCGGCTCATTCCACTGAAAGCAGTTGTCGCGAGTCTGCATTTCCGGTGAGAGATTGTTAGGCAGACCGCAAATTATATTCTCTATGTTTTATGTAATTTAACATTGCGGAAACCAAGACCATGGGATCGAGTGGTTGTTGCGAGGTTGACTAGCAAGTCGCTCTAAAGAACTTGCCCGCTTTTGAACGCCAGGTCTTCAGGTCCGTCAGAAACAGAACTGATTCACTTGAGGAAAGACCAGTGTGAGGCGGCAACCACATGCACGGATTGGGGCGTGAGATGAGTGTAAGGCTTGAGAATGTCTGGCGCCGGTTTGCGATCAACCGCTCGGGTACGATCGCGATCATCTTTGCCATGACGCTGATCCCGCTGATCTCGGCGGTTGGCGCCTGCGTCGACTATGCCGTGGCGCTGATTGTCGAGGTTCAGTTGCAGAACGCGGCCGACGCTGCTGCGTTGGGTTCCATTTCGGCCGAGTCCGTGGCCGTTCGAACCGCTGCATCCAGCCAGACTACGGGCCGGATCACGGCCGCTGAGGCTGACGCGCTGAACATCGCCAACGCCAACTTCCAGGGCGCTACGATGGGGGCCATCACCGGAACGACCATCCGTGTGGACTACACCAACAACACCTTCACCTCGGACGTCAATCTGGTCGCAACCGTGCCGACCTACTTCATGCAGCTGATCGGCGTGCGCACTCTGACCGTGTCCGCCACATCGCAGAGCAAGTACACGCCCGTTCTCTATTTCAACTTCTACATTCTGGTCGACAACACGCCGTCCATGGGGCTGGGTGCGACCACCGCCGACATCACCAAACTGGAAAACGCCAACGGCGGATGTGCCTTCGCCTGCCACATCGACGGCAGCACCAACGATGCCTATGCGCTTGCCAAGAACATCGGCGCCAAGCTGCGTATCCAGGTCGTTGCTTCGGCTGTGCAGTCGATGGTCAACATGGCCAAGTCCAAGGTGCTCGCCACCGACCAGTACAAGATGGCCGTCTACTCCATGGGCACCTCAGCCGACTCCATGGGGTTGAAGCAACTGACCACCATGACGTCTGACCTGGACACCGTGGCCACCACGGCCTCCAAGATCGACATCATGAGCATTCCCTACCAGGGCTACAACAACGACCAGATGACCGATCTTATGCCCAACATGACGAGCATAAAGGACATCATCGGCACAAGCGGCAACGGCCTCAGCACAAGCAATCCCATCAAGGTACTTTTCGTCATCAGTGACGGCGTTGAGGATGCAAATCGCCCGACCAACTGCAAGAAGACGCTGACTGGCGGAACGCGCTGCCAGCAGCCGCTCGACTTCTCCGCCTGCACGCAGATCAAGAACAATGGCGTGAAGGTCTCGGTGCTCTATACCACCTACCAGAAGATCCCGAACAACGGCTGGTACAACAGCTGGATCAAGCCATTCTATCCTGAGATTGCCAACAACATGAAGTCCTGCTCCTCGGAAGGGCTTTATCAGGAAGTGGGCCCGTCCGGTGACGTCAGCGCTACGCTGCAATCTCTGTTCAACGCCGTCGTCAGCAAGACGCGTCTGACGGTCTGACCGGAAAGGGACCCGCGATGACCACCAAGGGCAAGCAGGCTGGCGGAAAGGAGAGGGGACGGCTGCTGCCGGCCTTCCTCCGCTCGAAGAAGGGAACGACGGCCGTCGAGTTCGGCATTCTGGCCGTCCCCTTCGTCCTGATCATCTACTTTGTTCTGGACGTCTCGATGATGTATCTGGCGGACTCGCTGCTGGATCGATCGCTGCACAAGGTGGCGCGCCAGATCAAGACAGGTCAGGCGCAGACCGCAGGCATGACGCAAACAACCTTCAAGTCATATGTCTGCAGCAACATGTTGAGCATGTTCAACTGCAACGACAACGTCTACATCAACGTGCAGGTCGTCACCGATATTTCCAATGTGAGCTTCCTGAACCCTGTCGACAGCAGCGGCAACTTCGATACCAACATGAATTTCAACACGGGCAATGCCGGCGACTACGTTCTGGCCCAAGGCTTCCTGAAGTGGACCAGTCCGATGGCTATCCTGGCGAATGCCGCCGGGCGCCTGGCCGACGGTTCGGTGATACTGTCGAGCGCCTCGCTCTTCCGCAACGAACCGTTCTGACAGGAGGGCTGAACATGCTTGGTCTCGGCAAACGAAGCTCTGGTGCAGGCAAGCGGTCGCGCATGGGCATGAAGGATCTGGTCTCCGACCAGCGGGGTGTCGCGGCAACGGAGTTTGCACTGATCATTCCGGTCGTGATCGTCCTGATGGCCGGTCTGATCGACGTGGCCCAGGCGCTGGCGGTCAATCGCAAACTGGTCGAGATCTCGTCGTCCGTCGCCGATCTGGTCGCTCAACGTAGCGATATCAGCACATCCGACGTCAATGCCATTCTCCAGGGCGCGCAAGCGATCCTGCTGCCCTACAACACGTCCGGATTGAAGATCATCGTATCCGTCGTGCACGTCGACACTCAAAACAAGGTGGTGTGGGCCGCCGCCTCTGGGGCGACAGCACCGGTTGCCAACAGCGTCTCCACCGCAACCATTCCGTCGGACATGGCCGTCAATGGTGTCGATGTGGTCGCGGCGCAGGTGCAGTACACCTTTTCGCCGACCTTCTCGAACCTGTTCGGCCAGTCTGTCAACTTCAACGAACAGGAACTGGCACGCCCCCGGCAGGGAACGACCGTCACCTTGAAGTGACGTCAACGGGCTCAGCCGTCGCTCCTCACGGCGCTCGCCCGCGAGACTGAAGCGCGCGCCTCGATCCAGGCATAGAAGGCGGCCATGCCTTCGCCGGTCTCGGCGGAGACCACCAGCGTCTGAATATGCGGATTGACCTTGATGGCGGCGGCCAAACAGGCGCCGACGTCAAAGCGCAGATGCGGCAACAGGTCCGACTTGTTGAGCAGCATGAGGTCGGCTGCGGCGAACATGTCCGGATATTTGAGCGGCTTGTCCTCGCCCTCGGTGACCGACAGAACCACCACCTTGTGCGCCTCGCCCAGATCGAAGCCGGCCGGACAGACGAGATTGCCCACATTTTCGATGAACAGCAGACCGCCGTTGTCGAGCGGCAACGCATCGAGTGCATGGCCGATCATCAGCGCCTCGAGATGACAGCCCTTGCCGGTGTTGACCTGGATGGCTCGAGCACCGGTGGCGCGGATGCGGTCGGCGTCGTTGGACGTCTGCTGGTCGCCCTCGATCACCGCCACCGGGAACTTCGCCTTGAGATCGTTGATGGTGCGGCAGAGCAGGGTGGTCTTGCCCGAACCGGGGCTCGACATGAGATTGAGCGCCAGCGTACCCGTCTGCTTCAGCCGATCGCGGTTGGTCCGGGCGAAGCCGTTGTTCTTCGAAAGAATGTCGCGCTCGATCTCGATGATGCGCGTCTGGCTGAGGCCGGCCACGTGTACGCCGGCAGGACCGGCACCGGCGTCGATCAGGCCATGGGAAATCTGGACACCATCGGTGTGGCTGTGATCATGGGCATCATGCGCGTGGTCGTGATCGTGGCCATGGTCATGCGTGTGATCATGGTCATGATGATGGTGGTGATGGCTGTAGCCATGGGCGTGGTCATGGCTGTGCACATGACCGTCGCCATGATCATGACTGTGCGCATGCCCATAGTGGTGGTGATGATCATGGCTATGTTCATGGCCGTGATCGTGAGGATGATCATGATCGTGTGGGTGGTCATGATCATGTGTGTGATCGTGGTCATGGGGATGATGGTCGTGCAGCTCCGACGGCAGCTTGCCGTTGATCCTGTAGCCGGCATCCGTACCGGTGCCGCATCCGCAAGTCTTGCACATCACTCCACCTCCAGTTCACGCACCTTGAGTTCGTCACCCGCCGTCATCTGCACGTGATGCTGCCCACACTCGGGGCAGGCACCGAACCTTTCGGCAAGCGGAACGGTCTTCGCACAGTCCATGCACCATCCCGCGCCGGGGATCTGTTCTATCACAAGCCTTGCCCCCTCGGCGACCGTCCCGCGACTGACCACGTCGAAACCGAAGGCGAGGGCTTGCGGATCCACGTGACCGAGTACGCCGACATCGACCATGACCGACTTGACGCGGGCAAAGCCGTGACGGCGCGCCTCTTCCGCAATCAGATCGACGATGCCTTCACAGAGCGACATTTCATGCATGGTCCAGGTCCGTGACTGTGATTGCGACAGCAACGCAAGGGCAGAAATCGGCCGCGAGGCGTGCGAGGGCGGTGTGCGCATCATTTGCGGGGCGACGCCCCACGAGTGATTTGGCAAACGGGCCGGACGGATGAAAATTCCATTCTGTCGGCGCCAGCACGCGCGCACCGACCAGGCGTCCGTCCGCGTTCACTTCAACCAGATAGCAAAGTCGCCCGCGTGGTGACTCTACGGCGGCAAAGCCCTGTCCCGGTCCAACGGCTATCGTGTGGGGGGCAAGCGCATTGAGACCGATCTCCGTCAGCGCCGCTTCCATTTCCGCGAGGCGGGCCGCGCGGGTCGCGCCAGGCATGGCCGCAGTTCCCATGAGCCGCGCGGCCGGGCCGACCTCTGGGCATCGACCGGGGAGCGACGGGTGGGCGAGAAAGCCTTCTGAGGCGGATAGGCCGGCAAGAATGACCAAGTCGTCGACGGCAGTGAGAGGATCCCTGGCGGGCGGTGCGGCGCCAGCCGACGCCGTGTCCCGCGCGATCTTGCGACCCAGTGCCGGCCACAAGGCTTCAGTCTGGTCGCGCAGCGCTTCGAGTTGCCGCGCATCCGCGCCGCCGCGCGCCAGGGCATGCGCCAGGGCGATCGCCTCGCGTCCCAGGGGGAGGGCGGCTTCGTCCGCTTGCTCGATCAGCAACTCGCGAAGATGCTCGCCGATCCGCTCCGCCGCCAATCGCACGGACCACTGGCGCTGTTCGTCAGTGGGCAGTGTCCGGCCAAGTGCTGCTTCTGCCGCAAAATGCAGGGCAGCCGCATGGGACTGGCCACAGACCGCGTGCAAAAGACCAACCGCCGCTACCGCGTCGCCGACCGGACGCCCCACAAGACGCGAAGCGAGCGACAAGGGCCGGTCGGATCGAATGTCCACCGAGGCCACCACGCCACCGGCGACGCCAACCGTGATCGCCAGCGTGCCCGGCGCGAGCCCGCTCATGCGCGGCTCTCCCGGCCACCCAGTCCAAACAGCAGCTTGCGCCGATCGAGCGTCCGATCGAAGGTGGCTGGTGGCGCGGGAGGCACGGACAGGAGGCTGTCCAGCAACGCGTCGGCAAGATCGGCAACGGCCGCCTGCTCGGAGAATTCGTCCATCGGCGAGAAAATGGGTACGGAAGCATAGGCACCGAAGCCATCGAGCGCTGCCGACACCGCGTCTACCTCACCGGCCGGCAACGGCAAGCGGAACCAGTCACCTATCGCCGGCAACATCGAGCCAGTGCCGGGAAAGGCGAACAGGTTCATGAACCAGGGCGTGGCGACGACCACCGCGGACCAACCCGCAATGCGCCGCACCTCCGTCACATGGACACCGAGGTGCGGATTGAAAACCGGCAAGTCCCGCATCTGATCGGCTGTGGCTTGCCAGTGCCGAACCAGCCGAGCGCCAAGATCGAGATCATCCGCAGCGGCGGCGGTCATCCCGAAATCCTCATGTACTTGTGCTTCGGGCCGTCGCAGGTGGGGCAGCGCCAGTCCTCCGGAAGAGCGTCGAAAGGTGTGCCGGAGGGGATCTGCGCCACGTCGTCACCCTCGGCAGGGTCGTAAACGTGCCAGCAGACGCCGCACTCGAACCGGACCGTCTCATCGTCAGTCACGGAAATAGGCCTCCTCGATTTCGCGCAGGCGCTCGGCGCTGTCGCGGAAATCCTCCTCGGCCGCCGAAGCAACCACCGGCACGCCGCCGATCTCCAGCGTATCGAGCAACAGCGTGTCCATGGCGTTGAAGAACTGCACGGACCAGACGTTATGGATGGCGGTGGCCTGGACGCGGCAGGTGCCATAGCCGCGTGAGACGATGCGCACTGGCCCCGTACCGAGGCTCGCCATCAGGAACTCGATGTCTTCAGGCGACATGGGCAGCAGGGTCAGCGAAATCGTGTGCGAGGGTGCGTCCGGTTCGTAGCGTCGGGCGCGGTCGGCGATCTCGGTGAGCACCGGCATCGCATTCATCAGCCCTGCGGGCGCGTCGCCAATGCTGAGTTCCGGCAACGTCATGGCAGCGGCCCGGCGGATCGCCTGTGGCACGGCAGACACTTCGGCATAGTCCGCCAGAAGTTCGCCCGTGGCGCTCGTGAAGCGCACCCGCCAGAGGCCGGCAAACACACTCTCCTGGATCTGCGCCACGACGCCGTCGGGCAGGGCGACCGTGGCCGCCACTTCGCCCTCGCCGAGCACTTCGGTGATCAGCAGCGCTTCGTCCGGATTGAGCGGCGACAGATCGAACAGGATCCCCGGCGCCGTCTCGGACTGAACCTCGAGAGCAGCCGTGATCTTCGGCAGCATGTCGGCAATGGCCGGACAGCGCGCGATGAGGGCCGCGGCATTGGATGTGGCGAGGAAGGAAAGAGCTCCCGTCCCCGTCACGCTGCCCTTGCGGATCTCAGCGCCGTCGCTGCCGATCGGCTGCATGGAAATGGCGGCATCCTCGCCTTCGGGGGCGACCCAGAACCCGGCTTTCATCCGTCGATCCTCCGGCTGGAATGGGTGATTTCCACCCGGTTGATGGCGTCCGACAGTACAGGCGCCAAGGGGTCGAGATAGGCTTCGAGCTGGCCGAGATAGTCCGACCAGTCACGAATGCGCGGCAGCACGCCGACCGGGTCAAGACCGCGCGTGGCGACCAGAGATGGGAAGACCTGCACCTTGAACCTGGCCTTCAGATCAGCCTCGGCCTCGCGTGCCACAACGGCGGCGCGGTAGCGACCGGCAAAGGTGCGCATCAACTCGGGCAGCACGACAGCCACGTCATTGGTATCGTTGCGCTGCTTCGGGTCTCCGGTGAAGAACAGGAGCGCATGCGGAGCCTCGCCTTCAGCGGGCGCAAGAAACGCGTCCACCGTGTCAACGTCGACCACGGGGTAGCCATATGTCTCGGAAAGGGCTGCGATCAGAGCGGACATGAGATCCTTGCAGAGTTGGAAGAGGTGAGGAGCGGCCGCAGCTTGAGGGGGCGAAAGCCCCTCTCACCCCCTCAGATGCTCGGGCAGTTCAGGCTCGCGATCGATGAGGTCGGCGAACAGGTGGTCGAAGGACTGCCCCGTCATGGCCGCCTCCAAACCGTCGATGGCCCGGTCGATGGCATCGGCCTCAGCTTGGTCGAGAATCCGCACGGCGTTGTCCACGTGGACCAGGACACGCGAACCCGGCTTCTGCGGCCCGACCAGTGCGAGGGAAATGCGCCGGACTTCCCCCTTGCGTTCGCAGAGGGCAGAAAAGTCACCGGCTTCCAGCACGGTCATGGGGATGCCAAGGCACACAGCGGAACTCCTCAGACGAGGGTGGGATTGGCAGCCCGCTCATAGGCAGCCTGACCGATGTCGTTTGTCAGAAGTCCTGCACTTTCCGGCAGCGGCACGACGCGACGGCGCGCGTCGATGCCCCAGCCGTTCAGGAGAGTGAGTGCGATGTCGATCGCCTCGCCGATCCGCCCGTTCACCGGCGCGGTCAGCGGACCGCCCCAGTTTTCCAGATCGAGCGGCTGGCAGCCGATCAGCGCGAGGCGGCTCGGATAGTAGCCGAGCAAGTCCGCCGCCGACAGAACTTCCTGAAAGCCGGTCTGGTGCAGGCTCATCTTCTTGGCACCGGTGAACTTCGGCACCTCGTCATTTTCCACCACCTTGAGCGTGCCCGGCTCAAGGCCATAATCGATGGCGTCGAACACCAGCAGGCTGTCGACGTCCTCAAGGAAGTTGACGAGGTAGAGCCCCTGCGTGCCGCCATCGAGCAGCGTCACGTCGTCGGGCAGCTCGACGGCGCGGTGGAAGGCCTCCACCGCGCGCACGCCAAAGCCTTCGTCTGCCCAGAGGATGTTGCCGATGCCGAGGATGAGCGTCTTGCCCATGCCTCAGCCCTCCCGCTCGTCGCGGAACTGGCGCTCACCGGAGATCATGGTCGAGATCATGGTCTGGCGGCTCATGATATCCTCGCGGATGGCCGCGTAGATGTGGATCATGGCGAAGATCACGATCACCCACATGCCCAGGTGATGAATCGTGTGCACGTCCATCGAGTTGGGGAAGAGGATGAAGACCCAGCCGAAGGCCTGGTCGGGCAGGCTTCCGCGACCTGCGCCTTCGGAATAGAGCGCAAAGCCCGTGATGATCATGCCGAGATTGAACAGCGTGAACATCATGAACATGGCGGCATGGGCCAGCGGATTGTGGCCGATATACTTGTAGGGTTCCTTCTCCAGGAACAGATACCAGCGCAGCTCCCGCTTCACGCCCTTCCACCAGGCAGCTTCCCACACCGGCAGATAGAAGATCTGGCGCGAGTATTTGTTGCCGAAGAAGGCCCAGAGGATGCGGGCCAGGAAGGCAACGGCCAGCACCTGACCGGACGAGAAATGGGCAAAGCGGATATAGCCCATGACGAAGCTGTCGGACGCCTCGCCCGGCATGGTCGGCAAGGGCGAACCGATGAAATAGCCGGTGATCGCCAAAATGGTGATGCACAGCGCGTTGACCCAGTGCCAGAGCCGCACCGGGGCCTCATAGACGTAGATGGACGGACCGGTGACGATGACGTTATCGCCGGCATCCATCACGCCGCGCAACATGTCCTGCTTATGCGTCATGACGAACCTCCCCCATTGGATGTGGCGCGCCGGGCCTGAGACCCGACGCGGCGCGGCGTCAGCGGACGGTCACGGTGGCCATGTCCTGGCCATCGGGTGACATCACGTGGGTGGAGCAGGCAAGGCACGGGTCGAAGCTGTGCAGGGTGCGCAACACCTCGAGCGGCTTCTCCGGATCGGCCAGCGGCGTGTCCATCAGCGCCGCCTCGAAGGCGCCGATGTTGCCGGCGGCGTCACGTGGCGAGCCGTTCCAGGTGGTCGGCACGACGCACTGATAATTGTCGATCTTGCCGTCCTTGATCTTGACCCAATGGGCAAGGGCGCCACGCGGAGCCTCGGTGAAGCCGACGCCCTTGACTTCCTTGTCCCAGGTCTCCGGCTTCCACTTGGTGGTGTTGGCCGTGTTGAGATCGCCGGCGGCAATGGAGGCCATCAGCTTGTCCTGGAAGTAGCGCAGCTGGTGCACGGCCCACTGGCATTCCAGCGCGCGGGCGGCGGTGCGGCCGAGCGTCGAGAACAGGGCGGTCACCGGCAGGCCGAGATCGGTGAGCAACTTGTCGGCCGGCTCCTTGAACTCGGGCTTGCCCTGGGCGTAGCCGATGATGTAGCGGGCGAGCGGGCCCACTTCCACGGCATTGCCCTTCCAGCGGGGCGACTTGATGAAGGAATACTTGGCCGCTTCGTCGAGCGCCTCGATATTGGTCTTGGTACCCTTGGCGTTCGGGCCGAGCACGAAATTCGGCTCGGTGACGCCGTCCCAGGGATGCAGACCCTTGGTCTCGTCCGGATATTTGTACCAGGAGTGGGTGACGAACTCCTGCACCTCGTCCGGCGCCGTCAGGTCGATCGGGAAGATCTCGCTGAGATTGCCGTTGAGGATCACGCCGCGCGGCATCTTCAGCGAGGCGTCCGTGTAGTCGTTGGCATGCTCGGGGATGTCGCCATAGCTCATCACCGACTTGCCGGAGAGGCCGCCGCCATAGAGCCAGTCCTTGTAGAAGGAACCGATGGCCTTGAGGTCGGGCAGGTAGACCTGTTCGGTGAAGGCGATCATCTGGTCGATAATCGAGGAGACGAGGTTGAGCCGCTCCATGTTGACGGCACCGACCGCGCCGATACCGTCCACATTGATGGCGCAGGGCACACCACCGACGAGCCAGTTCGGATGCGGGTTCTTGCCGCCATAGATGGTGTGGATCTTCACGATCTCCTTCTGAAAGTCGAGTGCTTCCAGATAGTGCGCCACGGCCATCAGATTGGCTTCCGGCGGCAGCTTGTAGGCCGCATGGCCCCAGTAACCGTTCTTGAACGGGCCGAGCTGTCCGCTCTCGACGAACTTCTTCAGGCGGTTCTGCAGATCCTTGAAATAGCCGGGCGACGACAGTGGCCAGTCGGAAATCGACTGCGCCAGCTGGCTGGTCGCCTTGGGATCGGCACTGAGCGCCGAGACCACGTCCACCCAGTCGAGCGCGTGCAGGTGGTAGAAGTGGACGATGTGGTCATGCACCTGCAGTGTCAGCTGCATGATGTTGCGGATGGTGTTGGCATTCTCGGGGATCATGATCCCCAGCGCGTTCTCCACCGCACGCACCGAGGTGAGAGCGTGAGTTCCGGTGCAGACGCCGCAGATGCGCTCGGTGAAGGCCCAGGCGTCGCGCGGATCGCGACCCTTCAGGATCACTTCGATGCCGCGCCACATGGTGCCGGTCGACACCGCATTGCGGATGACGTTGGAGCTGTCGACATTCACTTCGACGCGCAGATGCCCCTCGATGCGGGTGACGGGGTCGACGACGATGCGCTGGCCGGAGTTGTCGAGATTGAAGCCGTTGGGAGTCTGGATGCCCATGGACGGAATTCCCTGTCCGTGAATTGGAAACTGGATGAAGGACGGCTGTGGGGCGCCGGGCAGGCCGGCGCCACTCGGCGCTGTCAGCTGTCGGACTTGTGCGAGCCGGACGTCAGGCGCTTGACCACCGTGGCCGCGGTGTGCACCGCGACACCGGCAACCACAGCCCCGGCGGCGGCCATGCCGATCTGGTCAGCCGTCGCCTCGACGCCGAACTGGCGGATCGTCGTCAGCCGGTCGTAGAACGAGCCCTTGTCCCAGAAGCCCTCTTCCGAGCAGCCGATGCAGCCGTGGCCGGACTGGATCGGGAAGGACACGCCGCCGTTCCAGCGCACCGTCGAGCAGGCGTTGTAGGTGGTCGGGCCCTTGCAGCCCATCTTGTAGAGGCAATAGCCCTTGCGCGCGCTCTCGTCGTCCCAGGCCTCGACAAACTGGCCGGCGTCGAAATGCGGACGGCGGTAGCACTTGTCGTGAATGCGCTGGGAGTAGAACATCTCGGGCCGTCCCTGACGGTCGAGCGTCGGCAGCTTGCCGAAGGTGGTCACATAGGTGACCACGCCGGTCATCACCTCGGCGATCGGCGGGCAGCCCGGAACCTTGATGATCGGCTTGTCCTTGATCACCTTGTCGATGGGAACAGCCTGCGTCGGATTGGGCTTGGCGGCCTGCACGCAGCCCCAGGAGGCGCAAGCACCCCAGGCGATCACCGCCATGGCGTCCGCAGCCATTTCCTTGAGCTTTTCGACGAAGGGACGACCGCCGTCGATGCAGAACATGCCGTCTTCATTAAGCGGCGGATTGCCTTCGACCGCCAGAATATACTGGCCCTTGTACTTCTGCCGCGTCTCCTCGAGGATCGCCTCGGCCTGATGACCGGCGGCGGCCATGATGGTGTCGTCATAGTCGAGAGAGATCATCGACAGCACCACATCCTTGACCAGCGGATGGGCCGAGCGGATGAAGCTCTCCGAGCAGCAAGTGCATTCGAGGCCGTGCATCCAGATCACGGGAATGCGCGGCTTGGTCTCCAGCGCATGCGCCATCTCGGTCGCAGCCACAGGGCCGAGGCCCAGGCTGGCGGCTGTGAGGTTGCAGAACTTCACGAAGCTCCGCCGCGTGATGCCCTGGCGGCGGATCACGTCATAAAAGGTCTCAACGGCTGCGCCCATGTCTCCCCCCTGAATAAATCGGTCACGACCGATTCCGTCTTTCCAGACCGCTGCACCGCTCCGTGCGTTCGGTCCGGAACTCGGTTTCAGCATTTCCCCCCGGCTCCGCAGCGGCGGAGCCGATGATCAACCAGACGAACCCCTCCTCGGGATTCGCACGGCCAACCAATGGCAAACGGTGTGCCATTGAATCTCATCCGCCAAGTAATCAGAAACACCTATCGCTTGCATCTAAGGGGCAATGCGTATGCATATCTGCCATGGGAGTGGGAAGAAGAGGCAATTCAATATGATATATGCCCCTGGGGCGAAAACTCTACGGTATAATACGTACAGGTTATATTTTGATGGCGTGACATGTGTGGTCACGCTTGCCGCAATACGACCATTTGATAGTTGGGTGCGAGTGTCAGCTTTCTGACAAGCTCTGTCGCTGCAGCGTCACGGTTGTACAATCAAATTTCAATCTGATGTAAGTCATGAGCCCTAAAAGTTGTCGCCTATGAATGGAATGAACGATAGAAGGGGGGCGTAGCCTGCTGCCCAGACGGCGTTCACTCGGGATAGGGACTGAGATGGAGATCAAACCGGTTCTGTCAATCGGAACAACATTTTCGCGGTCACTCGACCTTGCAATTCAGGAAGCCCCCCGATTGGGGCCGGTTCTGCTGCTGGCCCAGCTGCCGTATTTTTCCCTCAGCCTGGCAGGAGTGCTTCTTCCTCATTCCCGGACTCTCGAGATCGTGTCCGTGATCATCACGCTGCTTGTGCTCCTTCTGCAGTCAGTCCTCAACAACATGACTGTTCATGCGGCCTTCCATGCGCTGATCGCGCGGCCGGTAAGTCTTGGGGAGTCCTATTCGGTCGGCAGGGATTTCCTCTGGCGCTCACTCGGGCTTGGCATATTGGCCAGTGTCGGCGTTGCGATCGGTTTCATGCTGCTCATCGTGCCGGGGGTGTGGTTGGTTGCAGGTCTCATAGCGACCTTGCCTGCGCTCGTTATCGAAGACCTTGGCGTGATGGCATGCTTCAAGAGAAGCTGGCAGCTGACGGAGGGCTATCGCTGGAAGATCATCGGCATATTTCTGGTGATAGTTGGCGTGGTTTTGGTCGCCCTGTTCGGCTTTTTCATTTTTGGCATATTGCTCGGCACCCTCAAGGGCGTGTTGCCTGTGGTGATCACGGTGGCCCTTGTTGGCGCGATACAGATGTTGATCAACGTTGCTGCAGCTCTTTTCGGATGCTGCCTTAGCGTCGTTCTCTACGAGTACCTTCGAGCCACCAGCCAACCAGCCGCGCTTGAGGCTTCCTGATCAACAAGGACGAGGGGAGGGCGCGTGGGCTCCTTCGCGCCACCTTTCAATGCCAGGCCGCCGAGACGGTTGGGAAATGCCGCAGCACGTCGTCGGCCAGCCGTGCAAAATCCTCGACGGCGCGCGCTTTGGGGCGATGGCGCAGAAGAGGTACGTGCTCGCCAAACGCTTCAGGCACGGCGGCGTCGATCCTGACGCCGTTGCACATCTGACTGAGGCCGAAGCCCGTGAGCATCCGACCCAGCACATCCTTCTGCATGTTGGACCGAAGGTCCACGCGCGTCGGAACCACCAGCAAGCCGGCAAGCCCCAGATTATGCGTGGCGACGACGCGGTGATAGGCGGCGACGAACTGCCGGACGCCATCCAGTGCCAAATGTTCGAGAAGCGTGGGAACAAGAACGCCGGTGCTCGCCATCAACGCCAGGATCAGAAGCTGCGGTGAAGCGGGCGGCGTGTCGATGAACACGAGGTCATAGTCTTCGCTCGCCTCGCTGAGTGTCTCCGCCAGGCGCCGCGGCTGGGATATCTGCTGTATGCTGTCGAAATCGCGTTCCGCCGGCAGCACGTCGATACCGGGCACCTGCGTCCGGCGAATGCCGATCTGCGTGCCCTGCAGGCGGTCGCGCATGGCCCGGTGAATGGTGAGGTCGCCGCGATTGGCCACGACGTCGAAGCCCAGCCCGGCGTGACCCTGTGGATCCAGATCAACAACCAGCACCCGCCGCCCACGCGTCGCAAATTCGCTCGCAAGGTTGACGACGGTCGTCGATTTGCCCGTGCCGCCCTTGCGGTTGGCGACTGCAAATATGTTGGTCTGCTGGCCCATGGTAGTCGTGATCCAGATGCGTCATCGGTCCGGCAGGCGAGCCCGAGACTTCAGAACAAGGCGGTCATCTCCCGTCGATTTCGGCCGACTCACAGAGTCAAGCGCCTAGAATAGCGCTTGTCAATAAGCCGTCATATAAGTCTTTGGAATAAAAGTGATTTTTCAATCATGCTACAGTTGCGAGGCCTTCGCACCTCCGCTGACAGCCGCTCGACAGATGTAAAGGCCTAGAAGGCAGCCGGGGGGACGCTGTGGTCCTGAAGGCATGAACGTGAACTTCCAGTCGAGAAACCTAGAGCGCTCCGGTTCCACCGTGGATTTTGACCGTCCAGGGCCGGAACTGGCGGTGATCATCCCGACCCTAAACGAGAGCGCCAATATTCCGCTGCTCTTCGAACGCCTTCGTGCAGTGCTCGGCGCCACCCGTTTCGAAGTCATCGTCGTCGACGACGACTCGCCGGATCGCACCTGGGAGGTCGCGCAGCTGTTGTCGCGCAGCGATTCTCGCCTTCGCGTTATCCGGCGGGTTGGCCGGCGCGGCCTTGCCGGTGCCGCCCTCGAAGGCATGCTGGCGACATCGGCACCCTATGTCGCCTTGATGGACGGCGACCTGCAGCATGACGAGACGCGCCTGCCGCAGATGCTGGGGCGGCTTCGGTCGCAATCGGTCGATCTGGTCGTCGGCAGCCGCTATCTGGATGCCGGGCAACTCGCCGCTGCCGGAAAGACACCCGGCTCGGCCGGCGCCGTAACCGGCCTGTCGCCGCTGCGCCTTGGCGGCAGTCGTCTCCTGACGCTGGCCGCTCGGCGACTTTTGAAGCTTGAGTTGTCCGATCCGATGAGCGGCTTCTTCATGTGCCGCCGCGAGGTGATCGAACGGGCCGCCCCTCGCTTGTCGTCGCAGGGCTTCAAGCTGCTGCTCGACCTGGTCGCTTCAGCGCGCGGGCTCCGCATCGAGGAGATACCGGTGGCCTTTCACGAGCGCCACGCCGGTGAAAGCAAGATGAACGTCCGTGTTCTCTTGGAATGTCTCGGGCTGATGCTGGCAAAGTTGTCCGGCGACCGCCTGCACGTCCGTTTCCTGGGATACGCCATGGTCGGATCGGTCGGCCTTGGCGTTCACCTGCTGACCTTGGCGGCGCTTCTGGGCGAAAGCCTGCACTTCGATCAGGCCAATGCCTTTGCCACGTTGGTGGCGATCACCTGCAACTACCTGCTGAACAACCGGCTGACCTATGGCGACCGCCAGCGCACAGGCTTCGCCTTCTTCTCGGGCCTGCTGATGTTCGCAGTGATCTGCGGCATCGGCTCCATGTCCGGCGTCGGAACCGCTGAACTGCTGTTTCACCAGAAGGTGCGCTGGTGGATGGCCGGGCTCGCCGGCGCTGCCGTCGGCATCTGGTGGAACTATGCGGTGACCTCCAGCCTGGTGTGGAGGGCACGATGAGTACGCTCCGCCCCTTGCCGCAGTCAGGCTTCGTCTCCGCCCCCGCGCCCTCGGCAAGGTCGCTCTTGCGCGACCACGTCTTCTCACAGTGGATCCCGATCCTTGTGGTGATCACCCTGGTCCATGCCGTCGCCGGGCACTATGCGGAAATCGTGCCCGACGAGGCCTATTATTGGCTGTGGTCGCGGGCACCCGCCTTCGGCTACTACGACCATCCGCCGATGATCGCGTGGTGGATTGCCGCCAGCACCTGGGTGCTTGGCGATGGCGCGCTTGCCATCCGTGCCTTGCCGATCCTGGCCGGCACCGCCGTGTCGCTTCTCTTGGTTGTCACCGCAGCCGAGCTCAGCGGCCAGTCTCCGTCGCTGCGCCAGGCAACACCGGCGGGGCGTCGGGCGGCACTCTGGCTTCAGGCAACACCTCTGGTTGGCGCAGGAGCCATTCTTGCCACACCGGATGCTCCCTCCGTCCTCTTCTGGACCTGCACCGTTTGGGCTCTGGCCAGATTGCGTCGCACGCAAAGACCGCAGCTCTGGCTTCTCGTCGGTCTGTTTGCCGGGTTGGGATGCGTGTCGAAATACACCAACCTCTTCCTTGGCGTGGGCATCGTCCTCTGGCTTCTGTCGACTCCGACCGGTCGGCGCTGGTTGTTCACGCCTTGGCCCTATCTCGGCGGACTTGCGGCGCTTGCCGCCTTCTCGCCGGTGATCGTCTACGATGGGCTGCATCACTGGGCGTCATTTTCCAAGCAGTTCGGCCGCATACCCGCCGGAAGTCCGACCCCGCGCTACCTGCTGGAGTTTCTTGGCGCGCAGTTCGGCCTTCTGAACCCGCTCGTCGCAATCCTCGCGGGGACCGCAGTGGTTGGTGCCTGGCGAGGCTGGAACTCCGCCGATTCGTCCCTGCGTTTCCTGGTCCTGCTGACGGCGCCGCTGGTCGCCTACATGGCGCTGCACGCCCTGCATGATCGCGTGCAAGGCAACTGGCTTGCCCCGGTCTTTCCGCCTCTGGTGTTGCTGGCGGCCCTGGTGTCCTCAAGACTTGTCCCAGACCGAACGCAGACCTGGGTCTTGCCGGTGGGCTTTGCTGCTTCCGCTCTCGGATTGCTGGTTCTCGCTGCTGCCGACGATTTGCCCGGATCGCGCATTCTGCCCACCGATCGCATCGCCGGCTGGAGCGCGATGGCCGATGACGTCGAGGCTGCACGCAAGGCGGCCGGCCTCCAATGGGTTGCCACGACGACCTACTGGATGACGGGTGAGCTGTCCTACCATCTGTCGGGCAAGGCGCAGGTGATCCCCGTGGCCGAACGCGAACGCTACGCCTTCACGGCCTTTGATCGCGCGACGGAAGCCGCGCCAGGGCTGCTGGTCAGCGTGGAGCCGGACGTGTCGCGCTTTGCGGCCTGCTTCGGGACCATCGAACCGCTCGGCTCCATTGATCGCATGCGCAAGGGCGTGCCCATTGCCAGGAGCTGGCTGTTTCGCGTCACCGGCGGCAAGCCGGACGAAATGGAAACGGGGTGCCGTCAGGCAGGGTGAAAGCCGGATTTGCAGGGAAACTAAAGGGACCCTTCAGAACTTGCGTCTTGGATTCCTGCGGTCTTGATATTATTTTCGGGGTGTAAAGAAAAGAGAGAAAGAGAGCCGGGATGGCCCGGTTCAGGAAAGGAAAAGATCATGTTCGCCACCCTCAAGCGCACCGCCAAGATGTTCCACATCCCCACCGCTGCCGAGCGTGAGCAAGCCTACGTGAATGGCGCGACGGACCGCTTCGACCTCGAAGCCCGGGAACGCGAAGTCGGTCAGGGCCGTTTCCAGCGGCGCGGGTTCGCCCTCTGACAGCTGAAGTCCGGCGATAGCCCGCCGGTGAAAATCCACCAGCCGCCGTCCCGGCTGGAAATCTCCAACGAAGAACCGTTGAGCGCTCGAATCCCCAAGGGGATTTCGGGCGCTTTGTCGTTCTTGGTCTTGCGTGAGGAAGTTGATGGCGGGGGAGGGGCATGCTGCAACCTGCGCAAACGCGGTTGCCGGTCTGCCGCCCTTTTCGCTCTGCAATCTGACTTGATTTCTGGTGGGCGCACATCAAGAAAACTACGGAAGGTTTATCCCTTACGCACATCGGTATTTATGCCTAGTTCGTAATCAGATTGGCGTTTAACCTTTTGAAAATGAAAGAACAAATGGGGTTCGGCATGGCGCGTTTGTGGGCGCTTCTGCTCATGCTGATTGCAGGGTTCGCGAAGGCAAATTGTCTATTGATGTCAGAAAGTGCGAAATCTGAGTTGCGCACCTCATTCGATTGATGCATGAATTCACCTGCGTAGCTGACGGGCCGCATGTTCGAAGATCAATCGTCGTCTCTGGGGAGTTGGAGCGGCGGTTCTCGAATGCAGTGATCGATGTGGTCCCCGCCTGAAGATAACCGTTGGCACACGACGGCACGCCCGCCGCATGGGCGCATCTGGAGGAAATGAAATGAAGAAGCATACTGTCATGTACGGCACGCTGACCGCGATCGCCCTCTGCCTGCCGCTGATTGGCACGGCCCAGGCGAGCCCGGAGCATCCCGTCATCGGCTTCTCGATCGACGACCTGCGCGTTGAGCGCTGGACGCGTGACCGCGAATATTTCACCGCCGCCGCCAAGGAGCTCGGTGCCGAGGTGGTCGTGACGTCTGCCGACGCCAACGAGCAGAAGCAGGTCAACCAGGTCGAAGACATGATCGCCAAGAAGGTCGACGCGATCGTCATCGTTCCGATGAACTCGCAGATTTTCGCATCGGTCATCGACGAAGCCCACGATGCCGGCATCAAGGTTCTGTCCTATGACCGCCTGATCCTCAACGCCGATGAAGATGCCTACATCTCCTTCGACAACGAGCGCGTCGGCTTCATGCAGGCCGAGGCCGTGCTGAAGGCCAAGCCGGAAGGCAACTACTACCTGCTCGGCGGCGCCCCGACGGACAACAATGCCAAGCTGCTGCGCGAAGGCCAGATGAAGGCCCTCCAGGGCGCCATCGACGCCGGCAAGATCAAGGTCATCGGCGACCAGTGGGTCCCCGAGTGGAGCCCGACCAACGCGCTCTCCATCATGGAAAACGCGCTGACCGCCGCCCAGAACAAGATCGACGCCGTCGTGGCCTCCAATGACGGCACCGCCGGTGGCGCCATCCAGGCTCTGGCCGCCCAGGGTCTCGCCGGCAAGGTTCCCATCTCCGGCCAGGACGCCGACCTCGCCGCCATCAAGCGCGTGATCGACGGCACCCAGACCGTCACCGTCTACAAGCCGCTGAACCTGATCGCCACGGAAGCTGCCAAGCTCACCGTCAAGCTGATCAAGGGCGAGAAGGTCGAATACCAGACCCAGCTCGACAACGGCCAGAAGAAGGTCGACTCGATCCTCCTGACCCCGATTGCCCTGACCAAGGACAACGTGATGAAGGTTGTGGAAGACGGCTTCTACACCAAGGACCAGGTCGAAGGTAAGTAATCGGACCTGCGTGACGGGGCGGTGATGCCGCCCCGTCTTCTTTCGGCTATGCTGGTCCATGAGGGAGGCGCTTCGAACTACCCCTCGCAATCAAGAAGAAAATCAGACTTGCCCCGTGGTCCGGCTTCCGCCCGGGCTCAGGGAGAGGAGGAGCATGATGTCGGAATACATTCTGGAAATGCACGACATCACGAAGGAGTTCTCGGGCGTCAAGGCAATCGAGGGTATCAATCTCAAGGTCCGGGCAGGGGAGTGTGTTGGTCTTTGCGGCGAAAACGGTGCCGGCAAGTCCACGCTGATGAAAGTCCTGTCAGCCGTGTATCCGCACGGCACCTGGGAAGGCACGATCACCTGGGACGGCAAGGAACTCAAGGCCGGCAGCATTCGGGAAACCGAGGAAGCCGGTATCGTGATCATTCATCAGGAATTGATGATGGTGCCGCATCTGTCCGTTGCGGAGAACATCTTCCTGGGATCGGAGCTGACCACCGCAGGCGGCTTCATGGACTATCCGCGCATGAACGCCCGCGCCGCCGAACTGATGGCGATGCTGAAGATGCCGGACATCAACGTGGCTCAGAAAGTCTCGGCCTATTCGGGTGGCAAGCAGCAACTGGTGGAGATCGCCAAGGCGCTCAACAAGAACGCCCGTCTGCTGATCCTCGACGAGCCGACCTCGGCGCTGACGGCGTCGGAAACCCGCATTCTCCTCGACATCGTCAAGGAACTGAAGGCCAAGGGCATGGCTTGCGTCTACATCTCGCACAAGCTGGATGAAGTGGCCGAGATCGCCGACACCGTCACCGTCATTCGCGACGGCACGCATATCGGCACCGCTCCCATGGCCGAACTCGACACCGGCAAGATCATCTCCATGATGGTCGGTCGCGAGATGAAGAACCTCTTCCCGCGCGAGGCGCACGACATCGGCGAAGTCGTCTTCGAGGCGCGCAACATCACCTGCTGGGATGCGACCAATCCCGAGCGCAAGGTGGTCAACAACATCTCCTTTGAACTGCGCAAGGGCGAGATCCTCGGCGTTGCCGGTCTCGTGGGCGCCGGGCGCACCGAGATGGTCTCGACCTTGTTCGGCTGCTACCCGGGCCTTTATGAGGCCGAGGTGATCCTCGAGGGCAAGAAGCTCAAGATCCGCGAACCGATCGACGCCGTGCGCAACGGCATCTGCATGGTGCCGGAAGATCGCAAGCGTCAGGGCATCGTGCCGCTGATGGGGGTGGGGCACAACATCACCATGTCGGTGCTGCCGCGCTTCATCACCGGCGGTCTGATCGATGCCGAAGCGGAGATGGCCCAGATCCAGCACGAGATCCTGCGCATGAAGGTGAAGACGGCGCAACCGCTGTTGCCCATCGCCTCGCTTTCGGGCGGCAACCAGCAAAAGGCTGTCGTCGCCAAGATGCTCCTGCCCGAGCCCAAGGTGCTGATCCTCGATGAACCCACACGCGGCATCGACGTCGGCGCCAAATACGAGATCTACAAGCTGATCTTCGAATTGGCCAAGCAGGGTGTCGCCATCCTCATGGTCTCCTCGGAACTGCCTGAGGTGCTTGGCATCAGCGATCGTGTCCTCGTGGTCGGCGAAGGTCAGCTCCGTGGCAACTTCATCAATGACGGCCTCACTCAGGAAACCGTACTGGCTGCCGCCATCGGCAAGCCCGTGACCGCCGCCGCCTGACCCTTTGCCTCAAGAACATCGGCAACCATCATGACCCTGACAAGCAAAGACATTCGGCACTTTCTCTCCGAATACAAGATCGTCGCCCTGCTCATCGTGATCGCCTTGATCTGGGCGCTGTTCGGCGTACTGACCTACACGCCTGAGACACAGACGTCGGAATTCCTGACATCGCGCAACTTCTCCAATCTGCTGCGTCAGATGTCGATCACCGGCATGCTGGCGTCGGCCATGGTGTTCGTGATCGTCTCCGGCGAAATCGACCTGTCGATCGGTTCGCTGCTCGGCATGGTCGGCGGCGTCGCCGCCATTCTCGACGTCACCTACGGCTGGCCGCTCGCCGGTACCATCGCCGTCTGCCTGCTGCTCGGCGTCGCCTCGAGCTGTCTGGTGGGCTATCTCTCGGCCTACCAGGGCATCCCCACCTTCATCGTCACCCTCGGCGGCATGCTGGTGTTTCGCGGTATCGTGCTCGGTCTGACCGGCGGCACCACGATCGCCCCGGTGTCCCCCGAGATCAAGTACATCGGCCAGGGCTATCTTCCCTCGGTCGTGGGCGACATCGTCGCCGTGGCCGTGTTCGCCATCCTGGTGCTGATAGCCATGCGCACGCGCGCCGGCCGCATCAAGCATGACCTGCCGGTGCCCTCCATGGCCAAGGAAGTCGGCAAGCTCGCCGCCTTCGGTGCCATCATCGTCGCCTTCGTGCTGAACCTGAACAACTATCACGGCGTTCCGGTGCCGGTGCTGATCCTGCTGGTCATCCTCGGCGTCTTCACCGTGATCGGCGACATGACCGTGTTCGGCCGTCGCATCTACGCCGTCGGCTCGAACCTTGAGGCGACCCGCATGTCGGGCGTCAACGTCGCCAAGGTCAAGCTGATGGTCTTCGGTCTGATGGGCCTGATGTGCGCCCTTGCAGGGCTTGCCACCACCGCTCGTCTCGCCGCCGGCACGCCGTCGGCCGGCACCGGTGCTGAGCTTGACGCGATTGCCTCCTGCTTCATCGGCGGCACGTCCATGCGTGGCGGTGTCGGTACGGTGGGCGGCGCGCTTGTGGGTGCCACCATCATGGCCAGCCTCGACAACGGCATGTCCATGCTGGGCGTCGATACCTTCTGGCAACAGATCGTCAAGGGCGTCATCCTCGTGTTCGCCGTCTGGATGGACATCGTCTCGTCCGGCACTCGCCGCTGACACGGGGCTGAAGAGACAAGAGGAGCCGCCGGCAACGCGTCGGCGGCTCCTTCGTTTGAGTATTGCCTGCAGCCAGGAACAAGAAAAGGGCTCCGGATCGTGCAAGATCCGGAGCCCTTTGGCATTCGGGGGTAAGGGAACCGCTGCTCAGCCGATCGGCAGGTTGTCCTTGATGACGATGTCGACGCCGATCTGTTCCTGTTCGGCGATGATGGATTCGTTGCGCCTCAGTGCCATCAGCACGCGGATCGCCGATCGGGCCTCGTGTCCCGGGTTCTGCGAAATCACCGCGTCAACAACACCATCTTCCAGGAAGCGGCGGGTCTGCGGCGTCACGTCATGGGCGACGAAAACCACTTCGCTGGCCCGCCCGGACTCGCTCAAGGCATTGCCGATGCCGGCGGTGCCGGCGCCGATGTTGTAGAGACCGACGAGATCGGGATGCTCCGCCAGCAGCTTGCGCGTCAGTTCGTAGTTGAGGTCGTCATTGTCCCGGCCTTCGACGGCGGGCAGCATCTGCAGCTTCGGGAAATCGCCGGAGATCACCTGCGAGATGCCGAAAAGACGCTCCACATGGTCGCGCAACGACAGCGAACCGACCACCACGGCCACCTTGCCCTCGGTTCGCCGCCCGACGAAACGGCCAAGCAGCGTGCCGGACGTGCGGCCTGCGGCCACGTTGTCGATGCCGACATAACGGGTGCGGCGCGACGTGGGGGCATCGGACACAAGCGTCACCACGATGGTGTCCTGCGCGACCAGCCGGTCGATGGCGTCGCGCACCTTGGGATGGTCGAGTGCCACCACGGCGACGCCGTCGCAACGCCCCGCGAGCCCGTCCAGCGTCTCCACCAGCGCGTCGGGATCGAACACGTCGGTCTTGACGATCTCCGTCCGCACGCGTCGGGCGCCCAGCGAGCTGCGCATCTTCTCGATATTCTCCATGAGTTCGGTCATGAAGAAATTGAGGTTTCGCGGCAGCACGAAGCAGAAATGATGGCTCTGGCCGCGGGCAAGCTCCGCAGCGGCGGCGTTGGGATGAAATCCGATCCGTTCGATCGTCTCCCGCACGCGCCGTATGGTTTCCTTGCGGACGCCAGGTCGGTCATGCAGCACGCGATCCACCGTGGCGGTGGAAACACCGGCCTCACGGGCAACGTCCCTCAGGGAAAGATGCAAAGGATTGGTTGGATCGCTCATGTTTGATAGATCGCTCAAAAATCTGAGGTGCGCAACTCAGTTCTGTGACATATGAGCAATACTACACTGAAGAATTTAAACGCCTTTTCCGCCGATGGAGCACGTTTCGCTCAATCAGCGCCACGTAGGGTCGAAGAGATCGGGAAGGGTTCTCCCAAGGTGGGCCGTTTGCGGAGCCTGAAGGGAAACTAAAGGGACCCTTCAGAACTTGCGTCTTGGATTCCTGCGGTCTTGATCTTATTTTCGGGGTGTAAAGAAAAGAGAGAAAGAGAGCCGGGATGGCCCGGTTCAAGAAAGGAAAAGATCATGTTCGCCACCCTCAAGCGCACCGCCAAGATGTTCCACATCCCCACCGCTGCCGAGCGTGAGCAGGCCTACATCAACGATGCCGTTGACCGCTTCGACCTCGAAGCGCGTGAGCGCGAAGTCTTCAAGGGCCGCTTCCATCAGCGTGTCGTGGGCTTCTGAAGGACCTGACGGCGCGACTGTCTCCCCTCGCGCCGTAACGAAGGCACCCGGCTCACCACCCCGGCCGGGCCGGACAACCAAGACCTGACCTCGATGATTGCGCTCGATCCCATTGGACCTCGGGCGCTTTGTCGTTTTGAGGAGATCGAAGGGTCACGGAGCCGGAGCTGCGGTGGCAATCGGTGCGCTGGCGAGCCCACCCTGGGCCTGCCAGGCGGAAATCGTCGGGCTCGGCACCAGTAGCTGGATGACGTTGAGCGTGAGATTGTCGCGCACCATCACGGCGGTGAAAATCTCGGCTGCCACCGCGAGGCCGACCGTCAGTCGCACCGGCAGAAACCGCGCCAGTGTCAGGCCGGAGAGCATGGCAAGGCTGTCGCAGACCGAGTTCAGCACGCTGTCGCCCGAATAGCCTTGTGCCAAAGCCTGAGCCCGGTAGCGGTCGATGATGAGGGGTGAATTCTCCAGCAGTTCCCAGCCGATCTCCACGGCCAGCGCCGCCGCCACGACGCCGATCAGCGGCAACTTCGGAAACAGCCAACGCAGAATGCCGTAGAACAGGAGGCCGTGGATCACGTGCGAGGGGGTGTACCAGTCGGTGATCTGCTGCGAGTTCTCCGGCGACAGGATCTCGCCGGACCAGAGGCGCACCGTCCCGCAGGTGCAGATCGGCGGTTGCCCGAAGGCGGCAAGCGTGATCGCCTGTATGGCGATCATGGCCAGGACAAGGACGGGAAGGCGAAGGCGTTCGGGCATCAAACTCGGTCTCCCAAGGGGAGGGCAGCGCATGCACTGCGCGCCACCCTCTCGGCGGGTTTACCCGGCTTGCCCAACGATATCCAGTACCGGCAACGCAGGACCGGTCCGGATCACCCCGCTCTTCGCAGAAGCGATCCGAACCGGTCTGGCCGCCGCCATCAAAGATTGAACCCCCGCCATCCCGTGGATATGGCTGCACAAATGAGAAGCTCTACTTGGCTCCCGCTGCGCAGTTGTAGTCGCCGCCCGCGGCAGCAAGCTTGCTGGTCAAGCCGCCAGTGACCGTCTTGCCCAGCACGAGGCAGACATCATAGGTGAGCTTGCGGGACGCGGGAAAGCCGTTGAACGGAGTTCCGGTGGTACCATCCCACGTCGAAGTCAGGCTGGTACCATAGTAGGGCGTCGATCCCCAGGCCATCTTTTCCGAGGTGGTTGGGGCGTTCTGGTTGTTATACGGCAGCTCATATTGTGCCGACTGATAAGGCCATTCGTAGTCGCAGGGCATCAGCTGCGTCTGTGAGGAACACCCGTTGCCGTCGTTGTAAGTGTCCGACGTCTTGCCCCGCGCATCCGAGTAGCCATCGTTGAGCGCGCTTTTCGAGAACAGGCGTGGCTCGATCAGGCCCATTTCATATCCGCCGGCAATCAGAGAGGAATACCGGGCCCCTTTGTTGGTCGCATTTCCGGTCCAGGTCGAATTGCGCGTAAGCGGCTGCGACGTCGTCACAAACAGAAACCGGTCGCCCCAGCGGACTTGCGAAATCACGTTGTTGCCGCTGTCGAAGTTCAGCTTTCCGTAGGGACCGCGCACATCGAAACTGACGCGGTCGGGCCCGGGCACGTTGGCGAGGGACACGATGTTTCGAATGCGCGGATAGTCCTTGCCGTCCTGGAACGACCAGTCGATCGTGACCGGCATCGCATACTTCTTGAAGGATGCCTGCGATGTTGGCAGGGGCGGCTTGTCTTCGCCGGTATCAGCGTTGATGCCATTGGCGTTGATCGTGCCGTAGTGAGAGTAGGTGGTCGCAAAACGGATGATCTTGCTGCCGGCCGGCGCGGTTGGCTGCGTCACGGTGACTGCAAATCCCCGGCCGAGTGGCGAGTCGTCCACATGGAAGATCTTGTTGGCGATGCTGGCGGTGCTGCCATCTGCAAACAGGCGTTCGCGTTCATGCGATACGAAGTAGCCAAAGCCGTCGCCCGAGGCACTCGGATTGATCGTGCGCGTGTAGGTCTTGCCGCCGGAAACGAAACGATAGGTAGCCTGCACCGCATAGCCGCCATGGCCAGGGTTGCCGTTGCCTTCCAGCTTGAGCGCCACGCTGCGCTTCATCCCCTTGGAATCCGTCCATTGGACGTTGAGGACCTTGAGACCATTGATGGTCGTCGTCTGGCTCGTGATGGCCGACGCCGCGCCGGTGAACAAACCCAGCAAGCAAAGCGCTGCTGATGTCAGGGCAATAGGTTTCTTCATCCAAATCTCCACTGTCGCTCAAGCCGGGCCACACGCCCGAATGCTGTCTGGAGGTCGTCCCGCTGCCTGGCAGGCAATCAACGTGCAAGTGCTGTCGCAGGAATGATGACGCGACATTGCGGCCCGACCAGATCTTCCCTCGGGTATGCAAGAAACATTTCGATCAAAGAATGTGGACTACAGTCCAGACGCAGACCACATGCATATTGGTTAGCAGGTCGCGCTGCAGCGGGAAATCACCCAAACGTGCCATGTCCGAGCCAAATGGCCTGACGCGAACGACGTCTGGTCACTCATACCGAGTGTCATTGAAAATGACTCTCGGCATCCCGCTTTCGAATGTCTCATGCTCTTGATGCAGATGAGAAATTCGAAATATCGGCGTTGAGCTGATGCGTCATCATCTCGGGCAGAGTTGGCATCAAGTGGTGGCGAACAGGCGCACCTGCTTGGAGAAGCGCGGGCAGGGGAGGCCGAACACGTGGTGCAGGATCGAGTCCACGTCTTCCGGGAAGAAGGGTTTGCGCAGGAAAGCGCGAGCTCCCACGTTGCGGGCTGCGTCGTCAAGCACGGCAGAGAACTCCGTGGACATCAGCACGATATCCGCCGCGCGGCTCAACCGACTGATCTCCTGCGCCATTTCGATGCCGGTCATGCCGGGCATGTTGAAGTCCGAGAAGATCAGGCGAAAAGACTTGGTCTTCACATGCGCAATTGCCTCGTTGCCGCTACCGGCTTCCGTCAGGTTCAGGCTGAAGATGCTGCGGGTGAGCACCTTGGTCACGATCCTGCGGACGGTGGCCGAGTCATCGACCACCAGCACCTCGAATGTGGTGTTGATCAGGTCATGCAGTTCAACGGCGCGCTGCACTTGCGCTTCGGTGAAAGGCTTGGGCATGAAGTCATAGGCACCGAACGACTTCAGCTTCTTCTCGGTCTCTTCGTCCAGCCGATCCGACATGGAGATGCACAGCGTCCGCTGGTTCAGCATCTGCACGGCCGCCATCACGCCCACGCCCGAGAACTGCGGCATGTTGATGTCGACGAAGGCAACGTCGAACTTGCGGGTATTCAGCATCTGCACGGCTTCATGACCATCCTTGGCCAGTGCAATGTCCAACTTGCGTCCAAGCCGCGCCAGCGCTCGCCCGATGAAGGTACAAATGAACTGCGAGTCATCGGCAATCAGAATGTTAACTGCGGCTTCCGTCATCAGACTTTACCCATGCGCACACCGATCGAGAACCCGATCCCCCACTTAAGGCGCTGGGATGATATATGCACATCAATGAATTAATTTTCAGCTGATGCAATATTTGACATCTTTGAAATTGTCGATGGGTATTATTTACCTGAAGATGTGGACTTGGTTTTTTCAATTTTTGATTTTAGCGAGGGCGCAGGCTGTTTGTGTGGGCTCTGACCGGGAAAGGTCAACGTCATTGACCTGCCCCCCCTGGCAGTCCCTCGCCATAATGTAGAGTCTGCCCTCCCTGAAGGAGCAGACAGCTGAGTTGCTGCCCTTGAACGGGAAAAGGACAGCTCCAACGGCACAAGCTGCGTGAAAGTCAGTGCGGCCTTCGCCGGATGCTTGGCATCGAAGTCGTCGAGAGAACAGACAAGGAAATCAAAGGCTTCAAGGTTCTGCCGAAGAGATGGGTCATCGAGCGCACCTTTGGATGGACAAACCGCGCGCCGCCTCGCAAAGGACTTCGAGCGAACGATCGCTTCTGCGCTGACGCTCTTCTAGATGGCGCTGGCCTTCCTCATCATTCGAAGATTGGCCCGAGAGTCCGTGTCATTCTGAATAATCATAAAGTATCAGATGGCTTAGTTTCTTGCTCCGTAGCCCTAATGTATTGATGAGTAGCCACCCTATACATCAATCGGCCGCACCTTTGACATTCTTGAGTTCTTCCGTCCACGATTAATTCGCGAGTTCCGCAGTCAGGGTGGCAAACCGCATATGAGACATAGATATCTTCTGGAAAATCGGCATCAACATCTGGATAATCCATGGGATCATTCTCCCATGTAACGAGGTTTCGAACATGAGACAAGAATTTCTCTTGCCGGGATTCACTACTTGAAAGTTCTCTGAAGCGCTGCCTTATTTCAGAAAATAGTGCCTCCCAGTTAGGATCTAACATGCTTTGTCTCCATGTAGTAACTAAAGTCTGTGACCTTGCCTGACGTTGGCGCTCAAGCTCTCGAACTTCGTCTTGGAAGCGATGCCCGCAGGTGAGGCACTGAAACTCGACTTCCGTCGGCATTGGCACCTTTGTTTCCGTAATGTTCCCTTCATTGGATCCGGGCACCGCGAGGGTGCCCGGACAGTCAGTGTTTATGCCTAGTCTTGCCTCTCAAACCGCGTCCGAAGCCGGGTGCGGCATCTTTTGCGAGGTAACGGCCACATACAGTGACGCGTCAGGAACAGTTCCAAGCTTGCGTCAGCTGCAGCCGCTCGTGCCGCCGCAGGTGTCGCACTTCAGGCAGGTGCCGTTGCGCACCATGGTGAAGTTGCCGCACTCGTTGCAGCTTTCGCCCTCATAGCCCTTCATGCGGGCCTGCGCCACGCGATAGGCATAGTCAGGCTGCGCCTGCGTGTTGCCGGCGGTCGGCGTTGTCGCCGGTGCTTCCTCGGTGTCCCGCTTCAGCGCCGTGGCCGTATTGCCGGCGATGGCCGACACGGCCGACGAGCCGCGGGCAGCGGCAAATGCCGAGACGTTGGAGCCAGTGGCGCCGGCCGTGGCCGAGCTCTTGGCGTCCCCCGAGACGAGCTTCAGCTGCTTGCCGCGCACGAGGCCCTTGGAGACGGCGGTCTCGGCGCCGCGCGGATCCTTGGCGCCCTCGGCAAGGCCGGCGGCGGTCAGGTCATCGGGCACCACATGCGCCAGTTCGTAGCGCTGCAGGTAGGAGACGGCGAGTTCGCGGAACACATAGTCGAGGATCGACGTGGCGTTCTTGATCATCTCGTTGCCCTGCACCATGCCCGCCGGTTCGAAGCGGGTGAAGGTGAAGGCGTCCACATATTCTTCCAGCGGCACGCCCCACTGCAGGCCGAGCGACACCGAGATGGCGAAGTTGTTGAGCAGGGCGCGCAGCGCCGAGCCTTCCTTGTTCATGTCGATGAAGATCTCGCCGAGGCGGCCGTCATCATACTCGCCGGTGCGCAGGAACAGCGTGTGACCGCCGATCTTGGCCTTCTGGGTATAGCCCTTGCGACGGGTCGGCAGCTTCTCCTGCTCGCGATCGCGAATGTGCTTCTCGATGATGCGCTCGACGATCTTCTCGGAGATGACGGTGGCCTTGGCCGACGCCGACATGGCGGCGAGCGCCTCGACTGCGTCTTCCGCATCGTCCTCGTCATCGGCGAGCAGCTGCGAGTTGAGCGGCTGCGACAGCTTGGAGCCGTCGCGATAGAGCGCGTTGGCCTTCAGCGCCAGACGCCAAGACAGCATGTAGGCTTCCTTGGCATCCTCGACGGTGGCGTCGTTGGGCATGTTGATGGTCTTGGAGATGGCGCCCGAGATGAAGGGCTGCGCCGCCGCCATCATGCGGATGTGGCTCTCCACCGACAGGAAGCGCTTGCCCGTGCGGCCGCAGGGATTGGCGCAGTCGAACACCGGCAGGTGCTCGGCCTTGAGGAAGGGGGCGCCCTCCAGCGTCATGGCTCCGCACACATGGGTGTTGGCGGCTTCGATGTCGGCCTTGGAATAGCCCATGTGCGTCAGCAGGTCGAAGCTCGGGCTGTTGAGGTCGGCGTCCGACACGCCGAGCGCCTTCATCTCTTCGTCGCCGATGGTCCAGCGATTGAAGACGAACTTGATGTCGAAGGCCGACTTCAGCGCGCCCTGAACCTTCTCGATGGCGGCGTCGGTCATGCCCTTGGTGCGCAGCGAGGTCGGGTTGACAGCCGGCGCCTGGGCGATCGAGCCGTGACCGACCGCATAAGCCTCGATCTCGGCGATCTGGGCTTCCGAATAGCCGAGCGTGCGCAGGGCCTCGGGAACGGCACGGTTGATGATCTTGAAGTAGCCGCCGCCGGCCAGCTTCTTGAACTTCACCAGCGCGAAGTCGGGCTCGATGCCGGTGGTGTCGCAGTCCATGACAAGGCCGATGGTGCCCGTCGGCGCGATCACCGACACCTGCGCATTGCGATAGCCGTGCTTCTCGCCGAGCGACAGCGCCTGATCCCAGGCCGCGCGGGCGGCGGTGATCAGGTCCTGATCGGGGCAGGAGGCATGGTCGAGCGGCACCGGTGCGGTGCGCAGCGCTTCATAGCCGGTCGACTCGCCATGGGCGGCGCGGCGATGGTTGCGGATGACGCGCAGCATGTGCTCGGCGTTCTTGGCATAGCCGGGGAAGGCACCGAGTTCGGCGGCCATCTCTGCCGACGTGGCGTAGGAAATGCCGGTCATGATGGCCGAGATGGCGCCGCAGATGGCGCGCCCTTCGGCGCTGTCATAGGCAATGCCGGAGGTCATCAGCAGGCCGCCGATGTTGGCAAAGCCGAGGCCGAGGGTGCGATACTCGTAGGAGAGCTGGGCGATGGCCTGCGAGGGGAACTGCGCCATGGTCACCGACACTTCCAGCACCACCGTCCACAGACGGCAGGCATGCTCGAAGGCGGCGATGTCGAACTTGCCGTCCTGGCCACGGAAGGGCAGGAGGTTCACGGACGCAAGGTTGCAGGCCGTGTCGTCCAGGAACATGTATTCCGAGCAGGGGTTGGACGCGCGGATTTCGCCCGAGGCCGGGCAGGTGTGCCAGTCGTTGATGGTGGTGTGATACTGGATGCCCGGATCGGCGGAGGCCCAGGCGGCATAGCCGATCTGTTCCCACAGGTCCTTGGCGGCCAGCGTCTTGACGGTCTTGCCGTCCTTGCGGGCGGTCAGGTGCCAGTTGCCACCGGTCTCGACAGCGCGCAGGAAGTCGTCCGTCACGCGCACCGAATTGTTGGAATTCTGGCCGGCGACAGTGAGATAGGCTTCCGAGTCCCAATCGGTGTCATAAACGGGGAACTCGATCTTGGTGTAGCCCTGCTTGGCGAACTGGATGACGCGGCGGATGTAGTTCTCCGGCACCAGCGACTTCTTGGCAGCGCGGATCTCGCGCTTGAGGCCAAGGTTCTTCAGCGGGTCGAAACGGTCTTCGCCGGTTGCCTCGGCAGCCGTGATGGCCGTCATGATGGCGGTCAGGTGCTTGGAGCAGGCCTTCGAGCCCGTGACCAGCGCGGCCACCTTCTGCTCTTCCTTGACCTTCCAGTTGATGTAGCTCTCGATATCCGGATGGTCGATGTCGACCACCACCATCTTGGCGGCGCGGCGCGTGGTGCCGCCCGACTTGATGGCGCCGGCGGCGCGGTCACCGATCTTGAGGAAGCTCATCAGGCCCGACGAGCGGCCGCCACCCGAAAGCTTCTCGCCTTCGCCGCGCAGCTTGGAGAAGTTCGAGCCGGTGCCCGAGCCATACTTGAACAGGCGTGCCTCGCGAACCCACAGGTCCATGATGCCGCCTTCGTTGACGAGATCGTCCTCGACCGACTGGATGAAGCAGGCGTGCGGCTGCGGATGCTCGTAAGCGGTTTCCGAGCGCTTGAGTTCGCCGGTCTTGTAGTCGACGTAGAAATGGCCCTGGCTCGGGCCGTCGATGCCATAGGCCCAGTTCAGACCAGTGTTGAACCACTGCGGCGAGTTGGGAGCGACGCGCTGGGTGGCGAGCATGTAGCGCAGTTCGTCGAAGAAGGCGCGGGCGTCGGCCTCGGACGAGAAATTGCCGGCCTTCCAGCCCCAATAGGTCCACGTGCCGGCGAGACGGTCGAACACCTGGCGGGCGTCGGTCTCACCCACATAGCGCTCCTTCTCGGGCAGCTTGGCGAGCTTCTTCTCGTCGGGCACGGAACGCCACAGCCACGAGGGAATGGAATTCTCTTCCACCTTCTTCATGACGGCAGGCACGCCGGCCTTGCGGAAATACTTCTGGGCCAGGATGTCGGAGGCAACCTGGCTCCACGCCGCGGGGACATGGATGTCGGCGGCGCGGAACACCACCGAGCCATCGGGATTCTTGATCTCGCTGACGGCAAGACGGAATTCGATGTCCGCGTAGGGAGACTGGCCGTCCCTGGTGAAGCGCCGTTCAATCCGCATGTCTTCTGTCCCTCAGCAAGCTAGGTAACCGGTGCCAAGACGGGCTTGGCCGGCAAAAATCAGGTCCAAATCACGTTTTCTGCGGTTTTCGCAAGTCTGAAGGATTTATCCGGGAAATCACTTCATCTTGTGTCCGTCGCTGGTCTCTGGCCCCTACATGTAGGGTTCTGCCGATTCCGTAAATTATGTCTTAACGCCTTTTCCCCAGCCTTCAGCGGCTATCAACAGGCTTTCGCGGCTCAGGGCGCCAATCGCAAAATTTACGCATCCCATGGTGGAAACGCTCTTGACGATCCTTCGCCGGAGAACCGATTCGGCGACCTCTCAATGGCAACTGTCCGGAACTCCGCGGTTTCCTGCGCGTTGACTGATTCGTTTCCGGCTGTGGCAAGACCCATGTTGGCGTCTGTGGCGCCCAGAGTCAGGGATTTGGTCCTGAAAAATCATTATATAGTGGATCGACGTATAGGAAAATCAATATGTGGTGATGTCGCCCAGCCCAGCACTGCGACGTCCGATATCGAAAAAAGCCGTTTGCTTACAATCTTATCAATTCCGTTGAGGTTGGATTGGGTGCGCGGGGGGTATGAAGGAGGCAACAAGGCTGCCGCGGGAAAAGTGTTCCGGGTTGGTCTCCACACCCCCAAAGTCAGAGCCCTGCCATGACCTATCACTCCTGTTTTGCCATGCCCCATGAGGCACTGGATGTTGTGGTGATAGACGACTCCAAGCCCATGCAGGGTATCCTCCGCTCGGTTCTGATCGCCCTCAAGGTCAAGCGCATCCGTGTGTTCGACAGTGCGGAAGACGCGCTGCACGCCATGCTGCGCGAACCGCCCAATCTCATCCTCACCGACTGGCGCATGGGCAAGATCGGCGGCTACCAGTTCCTGCGCATGATCCGTGCCCGTTTCATGGATCCGCTTTGCTTTGTGCCGGTGATCGTCATCACGGCCCACGCCACGCGCAACACGCTGGAAAAGGCGATGCGGGCAGGGGCCAGCCTCCTGCTGGTCAAGCCTATCGCACCAGCCGCCTTGATCGACCGGATCACCTGGCTGCAGAACGACGCCCGGCAGTTCGTGCTGGGCGCCAAGGGATTGTTCGAGATCGAGGGCGTGGCCGAGAAGCTGAAGATGCAACAGGACCGCAACGCCGCCTGGATGAAGGCGGCCACCGCGCAGTTGCAGAATGCCTATCCCAAGGATGGCTCCGACCCGTCCAAGCTGCGCAACAAGGTCAAGCCGGCCGTGGAATCCAATGCCGAACGTTGGGACGCCTTCCTCAAGCACAAGGAAGAGGAGGTGGCTCACCAGCCCGCCCGCCCCAAGTCGCCAGAGGAAACCCTGCGCAACATGCCCAAGACGATGCATTTCGCGGCTCTTCGCTCGGCTTGAGACGGCGTTCGGACTTTACTGTTGCGAGTCCGATTTTTTCCGCACGGCACTCTGGACATCGCCCGATTGCCTCGCCATAGTCCGCCCGAAATGGTGCGGTGCGACCCGCGCGGACCGGTAAGGGCAAAATGAAGAAACTCCTGCTTGAGCTTTTCACCTGGTGGAACGGACAGACCATCGGGACTCGCTTCTACACCTGGCGCAAGGGCATCCGTGTTGGCGAGGACGAGGCTGGCAACGTCTACTACAAGGACAGCACCGGCAAGCGTCGCTGGGTGATCTACAATGGCGAGGCCGAGGCGTCGCGCATTCCCCCTGGTTGGCATGGCTGGATGCATCACCGTGTCGACACCCCGCCCGTCGACGAGGCCTATCAGCCACGCGCCTGGCAGAAGCCGCATCAGCCGAACCAGACCGGCACCGCTGCCGCCTATCGCCCCCAGGGCTCGATGGCTTCCGGCTCCAGTCGTCCGTCCGTGACCGGCGACTATGATGCCTGGACGCCGGGCGCCTGACCGGTTCGCAGCTCTCTGAGCCGCATTTCCAGACCCATTCGACACCGAGTTGCGGGACGGACCGAGGTTCGTCCCGTTTGTCTTTTCGAGGAGCATGCAATGTCGCCGCGTTCCATCATCATCGATACCGATCCCGGCCAGGACGATGCCGTGGCGATCATGCTCGCCCTCGGCTTTCCTGAGAAACTTGAGGTGCTCGGCATCACCGCTGTCGCCGGCAACGTCGGTCTCGACAAGACCGCGGCCAACGCGCTGAAGCTCATCGAACTGGTCGGCCGGACCGACATTCCCGTGTTTGCCGGCGCAGCCGCGCCGCTGATGGTGCACCTGGAAACCGCCGAATATGTTCACGGCGAGACCGGCCTCAACGGCTGGGATTTCCCGGCCCCGGTCACCAAGCTGCGTCCCGAGTTCGGCCCGGACTGGATCGTCGACACGATCATGAGCCGCCCGGAGAAGACCGTCACGCTGTGCCCGTTGGGGCCGCTCACCAATATCGCTCTGGCGCTGGCGAAAGAGCCGCGCATCGCCTCGCGCATCGACAAGATCGTCCTGATGGGCGGTGCCCAGATCGAGGGCGGCAATGTCACGCCGGCGGCCGAGTTCAACATCTATGTCGATCCCCATGCCGCCGCGCGCGTCTTCGCCTGCGGGGCCGACATTGTCGTGATGTCGCTCGATGTCACCCACCAGGCCCTGATCAAGAAGGCCTGGCTGGCCGAGCTCAAGGCACTGGGCACCAAGGCAGCAGAAGCCTTCACCGGCCTCCTGTCCTTCTACGAGCGCTATGACGAGGACAAGTACGGCAGCGACGGCGGCCCGCTGCATGACCCGACCACGGTGGCCTGGCTGCTCAAGCCCGAACTCTTCGAGGGCAAGTTCGTCAACGTCGAGATCGAGACGACGCCCGGCCTCTGCTTCGGCCAGACGGTTGTCGATCGCTGGACGGTGACCAACCGTCGGAAAAACGCCACATGGATCACGAAAGTGGATTCCGACGGCTTTTTTGCGCTGATTCTGGAAGCTTTCCGCAAACTCTCCTGATAAACGCTCGGTGCCAACAGCTTGCCGCATTTGCGGTGTCTGGTGCGTTTGCATCGACACCGCACCTGCGGCGATGACCCGAATGTCTTGAGCCGGACCGCCGATCCCATGTCGACTTCCTTGCGTCTTGCCGTCCTGTCTGCAACCTTGCTGACTGCCTTTGCCGGGCCAGCACTCGCCGACAAGATCGCCAACAAGGTCGCCGTCTTCTCCGGCCTCGACAAGATCACCGGCCGAATCATCACCTTCGACGTCTATATCGACGAGACGGTGCAGTTCGGTGCGCTGCGCGTCACGCCCAAGGTCTGCTACACCCGTCCCGCGACGGAGGCGGCCGATACCGACGGTTTCGTGCAGGTCGACGAGATCACCCTCGACAAGCAGGTCAAGCGCATCTTCGACGGTTGGATGTTTGCCTCCAGCCCGGGCCTCAATGCGGTCGAGCACCCGGTCTATGACGTCTGGCTGACCGACTGCCGCATGGACAGCGACGTACCGCCACCCAGCGCCTCCGCTCAGCAGACGCCGCGCATCGCCACAGCCGAGCAGCCTGCAGGCGGCGCGACCGCGGGTGCCGCCGGCGGTGGCGAGGTCAACCTGACGCTGGTGGGCGGCATTCCCGTCCCGCCGCTGAAGCCGGCCGTGCCCGCCATGATCGACAGCACCGATCCGAACGCACCGTCGGAAGAGACGGTTGCTCCGGACACCGGCGCCGACCCGGCTGCCGACCCCGCCACTGCAGGCCAGATCCTCGATTGATCCAGCGTCCTCGGGACGCTGACAGCCGCGCCCTGCAAGGGCTCGCCGGCGGCTCGATCAATCGCCGGCCTGCGGCAACCACTTCATCAGCTCGACGCCGCTCACGCTGTCTCCCAGGGCATGAAAATCCCCATCGCTTCGTATGGCGGCAGCTAGCTGCTTGGCATAGATGACCTTCGGGATCTCTGCGCCACCAAAGCGGGCGAGATGGTCTGTCACGAACTGCGTGTCGAGCAGGCGATAGCCGCCGGCGCGCAGGCGGCCAACCAGATGGGCGAGGGCGACCTTGGAGGCATCGGTCTCGAAGGAGAACATGCTCTCCCCAAAGAAGGCGCCGCCGATCGACACGCCATAGAGCCCCCCCACCAGTCGCCCCTCGTGCCAGCTTTCCACGGTGTGGCAATGGCCCCGCTGAAACAGTTCGCCATAGAGCCGGCGGATGGTGCTGTTGATCCAGGTGCGTGTCCGGCCGGGGGCGGGGGCGGCGCAGCCGCTGATCACCCCTTCAAAATCGGTGTCGACCCGCACGTCAAAATGATCCTGACGGATCGTCCGGCAAAGGCGCTTGCCGGCATGAAAGCCATCCAGCGGGATCACCCCTCGCCATTCCGGCTCCACCCAGAACAGGTTCGGGTCATCGGCGTCTTCCGCCATGGGGAACATGCCCACCGCATAGGCCTTCAGCAGAATGTCTGCGGTCAGCGTCGTGTTGGACGAAGCCCTGTTGGCCATGTTCAAAATCCATCCCGGTGGCCGCGATCGGTCCAATTGCACGGAATCCGTTTACCACCGGCAAACCAAGCCTCCATGCTTGTCCTGCGAATAAACCCTTTCCTCACGCGCCGCAAATAGCATGTGCCCAAGCAGCAATCGGGGCGCAAGAGGCCAGCGAATGGGGCGCAAGTCCGAATACACAGTTTCCGTTGTGTCCGATGTCAAGTCGGTGGCGGCACAGTTCCGGACCGACACCAGCGAACTGCTCCGCTCGCCGTTCCAGCACCGCGCCTGGCTCGAAGCCTGGTTTCAGACCTTCCTGCCCCTGCATGATGACGACTGCCATGTGGCGATGATCCGCAGCGCAGCGACCGGCTTGCCCGTTTTCATTCTGCCGCTCGTCTACGAAGAGCGCGACGGCCTCAAGTTCCTGACGTTGCCCGATCGCGGCGTTACCGATTATCAGGCGCCGATGATCTCTCCCAGCTTCAATCCGACGCCGACAGAGTTCAGCGCTCTCTGGCATCGTCTGCTGAAGCATCTGCCGACCGCCGATGTCCTGGTTATCGAGAAGTGCCCCAAGCTCATCGCCGGCGCCCGCAATCCTTTCGTCGACCTCACAAGCACCCGGCCGTCTCGCTTCAATCGCCACCCCCTGCTGCTGGATGCCCCCTTCGAGGTGCTGCGCGAGAACCGTTTCGATGGCACCTGCATGCGTTCATTGGCCCGCAAGCGGCGCAAGCTCGAGAACAAGGGCAGGCTGGAATTCGCATTCGAACCCGCCAACAATGACCTCTTCGCTCTCGATCAGATCCTGAACTGGCGCGAGACCCGCTTTGCCGGTGAAAACTCACCGGAGAAGGCCGGCATCGATCGCAAGTTCTACCATGCGCTCTGCCGTCAACCCGATATCGCCCGTCTCGGCTGCCTGCGCCTCGATGGCGAACTCATTTCCGGCTGCTTCGGCACCGTGGTCGGTGACAGCTTCCAGCTGTTGATGATGGCCCATGCGGAGCCCTGGAAGAACTGGTCCCCCGGCTTGCTCGCCGTGGAGAGCGCCATCGAATGGGCCTGCAGGCAAGACCTGAAGGTGTTCGACTTCACCATTGGCACGGAGAGCTACAAGCATAGCTTCGGCGTGATGACCGAGCCATTGGTCGAGGTGCTGGAACCGCTCAGCCTGTCAGGCACAGCCTATGTCGCCATGCTGAAGGCCCGTCGCTTCGCAAGCGACACGCTGCGCAAGGCCCGCCATACCGTCGACGAAGGCCTGCATGCCGCCCGCTCGGTACAGGATCAGTTCCAGGCGGCCTTGGCCGGTCTGTTTGGCGCACCCGCCACCCATTGAGCAATGCCGCCAAAATGAAGAAGGCGGGGTTGCCCCCGCCTCTAGTCACGCCTGGAAAGGATTGGTGGCCAACCACTTTTCCAGCCAGTGGATGTCGTAATTGCCGTCGATGATGTCCTGCTGGGCGAGCAGATGCTTGAACAGCGGAATGGTCGACTGGATGCCGTCCACCACGAACTCGTCGAGGCAGCGCTGCATGCGCATCAGGCACTCGGCGCGGCTGCGACCGTGCACGATCAGCTTGCCGATCATGCTGTCGTAATAGGGCGGGATCGTATAGCCCTGATAGACGCCGCTATCGACTCGCACGCCGAGACCGCCCGGCGGATGCCAGTAGGTGATCTTGCCCGGCGAGGGCGCAAAGGTGGCGGGATTCTCGGCGTTGATGCGGCACTCGATGGCATGGCCATTGAAATGCACGTCCGACTGCCGGAACGTCAGGGCCTGACCGTTGGCGACCTTGATCTGCTCGTTGACCAGATCGATGCCGGTGATCATCTCGGTCACGGGATGTTCCACCTGCAGGCGGGTGTTCATTTCGATGAAATAGAACTCGCCGTCCTCATAGAGGAACTCGATCGTGCCGACGCCGCGATAGTTCAGTTCCGCCATGGCGCGGGCGACGATGCCGCCGATGCGTTCGCGGGCTGCGTCGTCGAGGGCAGGGGAGCGGGCCTCTTCCAGCACCTTCTGGTGACGGCGCTGCAGCGAGCAGTCGCGCTCACCAAGGTGAACCGCATTGCCCTGGCCGTCGCCCAGCACCTGCACTTCGATGTGCCGCGGCTTGAGCAGATACTTCTCGATATAGACGCTGTCGTCGCCGAAGGCGTTCTTGGCTTCCGAGCGGGCAGCGGACAAGGCGCCGGACATTTCCGAAGCGTCGAGCGCCACGCGCATGCCGCGCCCGCCACCACCGGCCGAAGCCTTTACCAGCACCGGATAGCCGATCTCGGCGGCGATGCGATGGGCGTCCTCGTCGGTGGTCACGGCTCCGTCCGAGCCGGGCACGACCGGGATGCCCAGGCGCTTTGCGGTCGCCTTGGCTTCGATCTTGTCGCCCATGATGCGGATGTGATCGGCGGTCGGGCCGATGAAGGTCACGCCGTGGGCAGTCAGGATGTCGGCAAAGCGGGCGTTCTCGCTGAGAAAGCCATAACCCGGATGGACAGCCTCGGCCCCGGTGATCTCGCAAGCGGCGAGAATGTTGGGGATGTTGAGATAGCTGTCCCGGACCGGTGGCGGCCCGATGCAGACCGACTCGTCGGCGAGCCGCACGTGCATGGCATTGGCGTCGGCGGTCGAATGGATCGCCACCGTCTTGATGCCAAGCTCCTTGCAGGCGCGCAGCACCCGAAGGGCGATTTCGCCGCGATTGGCGATGAGGATTTTCTCGAACATCTGAGCGTTCACTCGATGATCAGCAAGGGTTCGCCGAATTCCACCGGCTGTGCATTCTCCACCAGGATGGCGGTCACCTTGCCCGAGCGCGGCGCCTGGATCTGGTTGAGGTGCTTCATGGCCTCGATGATGAGCACGGTCTGGCCTTCCTTGACCGTATCGCCCACCTCGATGAAGTTCTTGGCGCCGGGCTCCGGCGCGCGATAGGCCGTGCCGACCATCGGCGAGGGCACCACACCCGGGTGGCTGGCCGGATCGGCGGCAGCCGGGGCAGCGGCCACGGCGGCGGGCGCAGCAGCAACGGGAGCGGCAACCGGAGCCGGGGCGGCAGCGCCCATGGGCGGCATCGCCGGATAGGCCCAGGGTGCAAACGCCTGCTGGGGCGCAGGAGCGGCGGCCGTACGGGCCACGCGGATCTTCAGCTTGTCGTGTTCGACTTCGATCTCGGTGAGATCGGTCTCGTCGAGGATCGTGGCAAGCTGGCGGATCAGTTCGTAGTCAATCGGGTTCTGGGGCATCGGTTCTCACCGGTAAGGTTGCCGGTCACTTGGACATGATCTCGGCAAGGGCTTCGAGCGCGAGCGTGTAGCCGCGGGGGCCAAGCCCGACGATCACTCCCGCCGCCACAGGCGACACATAGGAATGATGCCGGAAACTCTCACGCGCATGGACGTTGGATATGTGGACTTCGATCAGCGGAACACCGGTTCCCTTGATCGCATCATGCAAGGCAATCGACGTGTGGGTATAAGCTCCTGGATTGATCACGACGCCCGCCTTGCGGCGGCCTGCCTCGTGGATCCAGTCAATGAGCTGTCCCTCGTGATTGCTCTGGTGGAACTCAACCTCGCCAAACCCGACCTCGGCTGCCTTGGCACGGCAGGAGGCTTCGATGTCCGCAAGGGTCAGGGTTCCATAGACGCCGGGTTCCCGCGTTCCGAGAAGGTTCAGGTTTGGACCGTTCAGGATGAACACTTCAAGGGTCAATGGCGGCGGTTCCAGCTTCTACGCATTGTGTTTCGCCGGGGTTCGCCCCCGACGGTCGGCTTCCTTATAGGCATTTGCCGAACTGAAAAAAAGAGCCCAGATGTGAAACATCCCCGGTCCTGTGGCCCGGGGATGCCTGCATTTGTCGTTTTTCCGGCCAGTCGGCTCAGCAGGTGGCCTTGCCGCAGCTGCGCATGGACGCCACCTTCTGCGTCAGCTCATCGATTCCCACGGCGCCGAACACCACTTCTTCGCCGATCACGTAGGTCGGCGTGCCGGAAATGTCGAGCTTCTGGGCCAGGGCATAGGCTTCCTGGATGGTGTTGGCGATCTCCGGATCGTCAATCTTCTGCTTGAGCGCGGCAACGTCGACACCCACCTTGGCGGCGGCATCGAGGGCGCGCTTCTCGTCCGCCTGGCCCTTGGCGCCGAGCAGCTCGAAGTGGAAGGCTTCATACTTGGCCGGATCGACGATGTTGACGGCAGCTGCCACCTTCGCCGCTTCCACCGAACCGGGCCCGAGGATCGGAAACTCCTTGAGGACGATCTTCACGTCCTTGTCGTGGTCCAGCATGGCGCGGGTGTCGGAGAGAGCGCGCTTGCAGTAGCCGCAGTTGTAGTCGAAGAACTCGACGAGCGTGATCGGCGCCTTGGGATCGCCCAGCACCGCCTGCCGCTTGGAGGCATAGATGGTGTCCTTGAGCGAAGCGATGGTCTTCGACTGCGCCGCCGCCGCGTCCTGCTGCTTCTTCTGCTCAAGCGCGTCGAGCGCGTCCTGGATGACCTCCGGGTGGGCCATGATGTAGGCCTTCACCACGTCGCCGATTTCCGACTTCTGGGCGTCGTTGAATCCGCCGGCCATGGCCGGGACGGTGAGAGCTGCGCCGGCAATGAAAAGAGCGGCAAGGCGTTGGGCAAAGCGAAGGCGCATCCGAATCTCCAGTTTCGGGAAAAGGTCAGTTACGTACTTTATACGTGATGATGTCGTCGGCGCGTAGCCAGCCAGGGGAGCCGACCTTCAATTTTCCTTGAGCGCGCAGGGCATATTGCTTGGCCGCCTTGATGTCGCCGACGGCAAAGCTGCCTTGCGCGGTCGCAAGATCGGCCATGGCGGTATCGCCCGTCTTGGCATAGGCGATCGCCAGCTGCCGATAGCCGATGGGCTGGTCGGGATCGTCGCCGATGCCCTTGGTGAGCGCGGCGATGGCTTCGGGAACAAGCCTGTCGCTGCCGGTGCCTATCAGCGCCTGCCCGTAGAGCACACGGATCAGGCCGGCGTTGGGCGCCAGCGACACGGCCTTCTTGAGCGGCTCGACCGCCTTGGCCGGGCTGCCGGTCTCCAGCAGGATCTGCCCCTTCAACTCCCAGAAATAGGGATTGTTCGGCGCTGACTCGATGAGATCATCCACGCGCGCCGTGGCCGACGCCGGGTCGGCATAGCGATAGGTCATGATGGCGCGTGCATAGCGTGCCGGCAGGCTGGTATCCGTCGTCGGATATTGCCGGTTGATCTGCTGGGGGCTGGCGGTGAAGCCGAGGAACTTGGCGCGCACCAGATCGTAGCGCGCCTGCAGGTCCGGGCTGTCGGCCTTGCCGAAATACTTCGACTTGCGCGCCGCCTCGTCGATCTGCGCGATACGGTCCGCCGGCATCGGGTGCGTCTGGATGTAAGGATCCGATCCGCCGGCGGAAAACAGCTGCTGGTCGGCGAGGCGCTTGAAGGTCTCCAGCATGCCATTGGCCGATTGTCCGGTCTTGTCCAGGAACTTGAGGCCGGCCATGTCCGCGGAAGTCTCCTGCTCGCGCGCATAGGACAAGAGACTGCGTTGTCCGATCTGCATGCCGCCCATGGCCGCCGCCACACCCGCCCTGCCGTTTCCACTGGCGATGCCGGCCGCAGCACCGCCGATCATGGCGATCGCCGACAGGATCTGCATGCGCGAGATCTCCTTGCGCAGCTGCGACAGATGGTTGGCAGCCAGGTGCCCCGTTTCGTGGGCGATCACGCCGATGATTTCATTCGGCGTCTTGCAGTCGAGCAGGGCGCCGGAGTTGATGTAGATGTGCCGGCTGTCAGCGACAAAGGCGTTGAACATGGGATCGTCGACGATGCGCACCTGAATGCTGGCCGCACCGAGCCCCGCCGCCTTGAGGATCGGCCGCGCGAAATCGCCGATCAGCGTCTCGGCTTCGGCGTCACGCAGCAGCGCCGTCCGTTCGGCCGCCATCGCCGGTGCAAGGGCGTTGAACGCCAACGCCGCCACTGTCAAACCCGCCACCAGAGATCGCCGCAGACGTCGCGTCATCTTGCTCCCCCGACAAACCACCCTCGTCACAAAGCATTTTGCCTGATAAACGGCAAGCGCCCCCACACTAGTGGTTCGATTCTGACATTTGCATACGCCTGATACCACCCGTCGAGCAAATGTCAGAATCATGAGAACCACTAGCAAGTCACTGTTTCTAGTGGAGCTTTAGACTTTGACATTTGAGCGCGAGGCCGATGTCATCCGGGACTCAAATGTCAAAGTCGCTCCACTAGCCATGCCGGCCAATTTCGGCAGTATTGAGGTTATCCGGGGTCGGAACAGGGAAGGACAGCAACATGAGGCAGTCTCGGCGGGGCAATGTGCAGCCGTTCATCGCCATGGACGTTCTGGCGTCGGCCAACCGCCTCGAGCGGGAAGGGCGCTCGGTGGTGCACATGGAACTCGGCGAGCCTGGTGCGCCCGTCCCTGCCGCCGTGAAGGCTGCCGCTGAAGCAGCTCTGGCCCGCGGCCGGATCGGCTATACCGAAGCGCTCGGCCTGCCGGACCTGCGCAGCCGCATCGCCCGCCACTATGCCGACCGCTATGGTGTCAATGTGCCCGCCGAGCGTGTCGCCGTGACCGCCGGCTCCTCCGGCGCCTTCAACCTCGCCTTCCTCGCCCTGTTCGATCCGGGGGATCGCGTGGGCCTGCCGACGCCGGGCTATCCGGCCTATCGCAACATCCTCACGGCCCTTGGCCTGGAAGTGGTGGAGATCCCCACCACGGAGGCAACGCGCTGGCAGGCAACTCCCGAAATCATCGAACGGGTCCATGCTGAAAAGCCGCTGGCGGGTCTCGTCGTCGCCAGTCCCGCCAATCCGTCCGGCACCATGATGACGCGCGACGGCATCCGCGATCTGGTGCTTGCCTGCCGCGGCATGGACATCGCCCTGGTCATGGACGAGATCTATCATGGCCTCGTCTACGAAGGGGTCGAAGCCACCGCGCTTGAGTTCGGCGACGACATGGTGGTCGTCAACTCCTTCTCCAAATACTACTGCATGACCGGCTGGCGCATCGGTTGGATGGTGCTGCCCGAGGCGCTGGTTCGCCCGGTGGAGCGCATCGCCCAGAACCTCTTCATCTCGGCTTCCGAACTCTCCCAGCGCGCCGCCCTCGGCGCCTTCGAGGCCACCGATGAGCTCGAGGCCGTCAAGGCCGGATACGCACGCAATCGCGCGCTGCTGCTCGACCGCTTGCCCAGGATCGGCTTCGACCGCTTCCTGCCCGTCGATGGCGCCTTCTATTTCTACGCCGACGTCGGCCGTTTCACCAACGACAGCCTGGATTTTGCTCGCCGCATGCTGCTGGAAGCCGGTGTCGCCGCAACGCCCGGCCTCGACTTCGACACCGAACGCGGTGCCCGCTACCTGCGCTTCTCCTTCGCCGGCCGCCACGAAGCCATCGCCGACGCCTGCGACCGGCTGGAAGGGTGGCTGAACAACCAGTAGATGCATCAGGATTGTAGATATTCCATTGGTTACAATCTATCTTCGGAAATTGTTAATCTTCCGATGGATTGTCTTCATGAAAACAATGGTCAGCCTGATGGTTGCCGCGGCAGTCGGTGTCCTGTCTGCCGGCGCGGCAAATGCGTGTGACGCTCTCAACGGAACAACGACCTACGACAGCGTCTCCAATATAACCGGTGATCCGCTTCAGGGCGGCAACTGGTCCAATGCCGCCAATGGCGGCGCCTGGATGCAGCGGGTGTTGAACAAGCCCGCTTCCATTTTTGGCGTCTATCTGGGGTTGGCCGGCACGGACATCACCACGGTCGGCTCCAGGATCAAGATCTCCATGCGCCAGACCAACGGCGCGTGGAAGACCATCGTCGACCTGCGCGAGGCCGACATAGTCAGGCCCATCACAGGGCAGGGGACCATCATGGACCCGCTGACCATCCGTTTCCCGCCCATCACGGTCACCACCGTCCGCGTCGACATGAGCGGTCACGGCTGGTTCGCCTTTGACAAGACGATGTTCTTCGTCAGCGGCTGCACTGTCCGATAGCGACAGGGCTCGAAGCGGCCTCCCTCCGGGGCAGCGCCAATCACCGACACCTCAAAAAGCAAGCCGGCGGATCGTGGTGCGATCCGCCGGCTTTTCATTCAAGTCCTGGCTCAGAAGAAGGAGCGGCGCTGCCACCAACCGGTCTTCTTCTGCCGGTTGTCGTCTTCCGGCGGGGTCGGTTCGGGTTCCGGTTCGGGTTCCGGCAGGCTCGCGGCGGCCTCTTCGGCAGCATTGGCGACGGCCTTCTCGACCAGTTCGGCAACGCTTTCCATCGGCGCATGAACAGGCGGCGCAACCTCAGGAGCTGCGGGCTCTTCAGCGATCACGGCTTCTTCAGCCACAGACGCCTCAGGCTGTTCCGACGCCACTTCGGACACCGTCTCGTCCGACGCGGCAACCGGCTGCTCGGTCACATCGGCGGGAGCTTCGATCGACGCGTCCACCGCCTCGACGGTATCAGACGCTTCGCCATCGCCATCGCCAGCCTCGCCTTCGGCAACGACACCCTCATCACCGGCGGCAGCCTCGTCACCCTGGTTCCGGCGACGACCACCACGACGACCGCGGCGGCGCGACCTGCGCCGTGCTTCGCCGGCGGCATCGCCCTCAGCGCGATCCTCGCCCTCTTCAGAGCCTTCGCCTGCGTCTTCGCTGTCGCCAGCTTCCGCAGTGTCTTCAGCGCCTTCTGCACGGGCGTCAGCCGCCTCGGCGTCACCACCTTCGGTGCCATCCGGCCGCCGACGCCGACGCCGACGGCGCTTGCGACGGTTTTCGCTGTCCCGGTCGCCACGCTCTTCGCGGGCGGCCTTCGGTGCTGCGACCTCTTCTTCCTCGTCCTCCTCGACGACAACCTCGTCCTCGAAGTCTTCGTCATAGGGCTGCACGCTCTCCGGCGTCAGCGTGGTGATCGGCTGCGGCGGCAGCGGGTTGAGGATGATCTCACCGCGTTCCAGCGCGAAATGCTGCGTACCCAGATGCTCGTCGGCGGCGATCGTGATGGTCAGGCCGAAGCGGGCCTCGAGATCGGCCAGGTGGCGGCGCTTCTGGTTGAGGATGTAGAGCGCCACGGCCGCGCGGGTGCGCACGGTCAGGTGATGCGTCACACCCTTGAGCAGCTGATCTTCCAGCGCGCGCAGCACATGCAGCGCAACGCTTTCGGTCGAACGCACGATGCCGGCGCCCAGGCAATGCGGGCAGAGCTCGGTGGAGCCTTCCAGCACGCCGGTGCGGATGCGCTGGCGGCTCATTTCCATCAGGCCGAAATGCGAGATGCGGCCAACCTGGATGCGAGCCCGGTCGTTCTTCAGGCAATCCTTGAGCTTGCGCTCGACAGCCTTGTTGTTCTTGGCCTCTTCCATGTCGATGAAATCGATCACGATGAGGCCGGCAAGGTCGCGCAGGCGCAGCTGGCGGGCCACTTCTTCAGCGGCCTCCAGATTGGTGGCGAGCGCGGTGTCCTCGATGTTGTGCTCGCGGGTCGACCGACCAGAGTTCACGTCGATGGCCACCAGGGCTTCGGTCTGGTTGATCACCAGATAGCCGCCCGAGCGCAAGGTCACCTGCGGCGAGAACATGGCGTCAAGCTGCGGTTCCACCCCGAAGCGGGCGAACACCGGCACGTTGTCGCGATAGGGCTGGACGTTCTTGGCATGGCTCGGCATGAGCATGCGCATGAAATCCTTGGCTTCGCGGTAGGACTCTTCGCCCGCCACCAGGATTTCATCGATGTCCTTGTTGTAGAGGTCACGGATCGACCGCTTGACCAGCGAGCCCTCTTCATAGACGAGGCTCGGCGCAGCAGAACGCAGCGTCAGCTCGCGCACATTTTCCCAAAGGCGCAGCAGATACTCGAAGTCGCGCTTGATCTCGGTCTTGGTGCGCGCAGCGCCGGCAGTGCGCAGGATGACACCCATCCCCTCCGGCACTTCCAGCTCATGAGCGATTTCCTTGAGCCGCTTGCGGTCGACCACGTTGGTGATCTTGCGGGAAATGCCGCCGCCACGACCCGAGTTGGGCATCAGCACGGAGTAGCGACCGGCCAGCGACAGATAGGTCGTCAGGGCTGCACCCTTGGTGCCGCGCTCTTCCTTGACCACCTGCACCAGCAGAACCTGACGGCGCTTGATCACTTCCTGGATGCGATACTGGCGCATGCGACGCGAGCGACGCTCGGGCACTTCCTCAAGCGCATCTTCGGAGCCGACGCTTTCGACCTGATCGGCTTCGTCCTCATCGGCGTTGCCGCCGGAGAAGCCGCCATCATCATTGATGGTCTCGACCGAATGATCGTCGTTGATGTCGATGATCTCGCCCGAGGCTTCCGGCCCGTCATTGTCGCCTTCCGTCACCGGGGCGGCATAGTTCGTGTGGCCGGCTTCACCGTCGGTCTGGACAAAAGAGCCGTTCTCGTCGGAACTCTCGCCGGACCTCGACGCATCGTCGGCGTCTTCGCTGACAACGTCGGTCTGCGGGTTCTGCGCCGCACGCGCCGCCTGGGCACGCGCCTGACGGTCGCGATGATACTTGGCGCGCCGTTCGGCCTCTTCGCGTTCCTCGGCCTCTTCGGCCTCGATCAGCGCCTGACGATCGGCGAGCGGAATCTGGTAATAGTCCGGATGAATTTCCGAGAAGGCCAGGAAGCCGTGACGGTTGCCACCGTACTCGACGAAGGCAGCCTGCAGCGACGGCTCAACGCGCGTCACCTTGGCGAGATAGATATTGCCTCTCAGCTGTTTCTTGGTAGCCGACTCGAAGTCGAACTCCTCGACGCGGTGTCCGCGGACCACAACCACCCGGGTCTCTTCCGGGTGGGTGGCATCGATAAGCATCTTGTTGGCCATAAAACCTGAACTCCCGGCGATGCGCGGCCAAGGCCCTGCCGGGTATGCGCATTTCCTGGCGAAGCCGCCAAGGAACTGCGCGCGGCGAGCTGGCTCGAACGCGATCGACCGTCAATGTGTGTGAAGGGAAACGAGGTGAGATCCGGCGATGTCCAAGACGAAACCGAACAGGAAGCGGTTGCGATATGAACGCCCGCCTGCCTGTCGATCCTGTTCCGTCCCAATGCGAACACGTCCGGTACGTTCTTTCTGTTCAGCCGCGTTGCCCCATCCTGAAACTGCTCGGCAAAACCAATGCAGCGGGACAACGGTGAATGTCGTGCCCGGCGGCGAACCGCGCGGAGAAGCCTTCGTCTTTTCCGGCCCGCTACAGGCGCACATCCCACCAATGCCTCAATCCGGCCCGAATCGGGCTGGAAGCAGGTGACCTTGTGAGGTGTTTTGATCCGGTGCCCGCCGACAAAATGCCGCGCGTTGGCGCCGGAGACACCCCCGAAGGGGACGGGCGCGTGCTTTGATAAAACGCACGACCGTACCAATTGCACGTTCTCTAGTAGCGAGGACGAGGATTCGGACTCCTGTTGTTCTTTTACTTGCGTACCTGTCCAGATGCAAGGCGGCTCATCGTTCCATTCAACGATTCGTGACCCTTGCAAAGCACCGCGCCGATATGCACCGCGCGATAAGGTGTGGTTAACCATCATGCCCTAGCCAAGTTTCTTGCTTGGGTGGGTTTAGGGGCCTTGCACGTTGCAAAGCCTGCTGTAATGCCGTTCTTGTGCGCCGAGCCGTTTGCGGAGAGTTCGGGGTGAGGACAGTCGAGGTCATTGCAAAATCGGTTCTGTGTGTGGTTGCCGTCCTGATGATGGCGATCACCACAAGCGTTTCGAGCCTGGCAGCTCCCCCGGCGGCCATTGACGGCCGTGTCGTCGGCGATCAGTCCCGCACGCGCTTTGTTCTTGATCTCACTGCTGAAATCGAGGTCAACGCCTTCACGTTGGCGTCGCCTTATCGTGTCGTCATCGATCTTCCTGAAGTTGATTTCCAGCTGCCCGCCGGCAGCGGGGAGGGGCGGGGGCTGATCGCCAGCTGGCGCTACGGCGGATTTGCGGCCGGGCGTTCGCGCATCGTGCTCGACGCCACCGGCCCGGTGAAGATCGACAAGGCCTTCGTCCTGTCCGCCGTCGCGGGACAGCCGGCGCGCCTCGTGGTCGATCTCCTGAAAGCCACCGATGTCGAGTTTGCCGCTGAACAACAGCGCACCCAGCTGGCGCGCGAAACGGCCAACGGCGAACAGTCCGGTGGCAAGTCGGACCGTTTGCCCTCGCCGAGCGACAACTCCAGTCGAAGCAAGCCGTTGGTGATCATCGATCCCGGTCATGGCGGCATCGACGCCGGCACGGTCGCGGCCGACGGCACCATGGAAAAGGACGTGGTGCTGGCGCTGGCCAAGCGTCTGCGCGATCACCTCGAGGCGACCGGCAAGGTCGCCGTCATGCTGACGCGCGAGGACGACACCTTCGTTGCGCTCGACGATCGTGTGAAGTTTGCCCGCGACCACGTTGCCGATCTCTTCATTTCCATCCACGCCGACTCCGAACACGTCGGTGAAGTCCGCGGCGCCACGGTCTATACCCTGTCCGACAATGCCTCGGACCGCGAGGCGGCGGCTCTGGCCAGCAAGGAAAACGCCTCGGACAGCAACGCTGGCCTCAGCCCCACGCAGCGGACGGATGAGGTGAACGACATCCTCACCGATCTCACCCGCCGTGAAACCAAGAATTTTTCGGTCTTCTTCGCCAACGGTCTTGTCGGCGATCTCTCCTCCACCACTCGGATGATCAAGAACCCGCATCGCTCCGCCGGCTTTCGCGTGCTGCTGGCTTATGATGTGCCATCCGTCCTTCTGGAAATCGGCTATCTGTCCAACGAACAGGACGAGAAGCTCCTGACCTCGGACGAGTGGCGCAGTCGCATGGCCGACGCCATGACCCAGGCGATTCTCCGCTTTCTCAGTCAGAAGTCCGCGTCGCTTTCGCCCCACTGATCCGATGTAAAAGGCTCACGGCACGGTGGCGCTGTTGCAGATAGGCAACGCGGCGGCCCAGCCTTCGCCATAAATGCAGCCCACGATTATCAATGCGGCCAGAACATTCGCTTTCCGGCGCGAATTGAGGTATCCGCACGGTAACTTTGATCCTGTCGGCGGTGGACGACGGCTTGATGGGATCGGTGTCTGTCTGGAAAAATTGGGCTAGCGCGGCGCTTGCGCCCCGTCTTGGCCGATAGTGGGCGAAACATGATTTTTGTGCGGTTCTTCGGCTGGATATTTTCCATCGGCGCCCTGGTGTTTCTCATCGTGGCCGGTGGAGCGGCGATTTATATCAACTCGCTGAACCAGACGCTGCCCAATGTCGACCAGCTGCGCAACTATCAGCCGCCGGTGGTCACGCGCGTTCACGCCGCCGACGGCCAGCTCGCCGCCGAGTATGCCCATGAGCGGCGCCTGTTCCTGCCGATCCAGATGATTCCCGATCGCGTCAAGCAGGCCTTCATTTCCGCCGAAGACAAGGACTTCTACACTCACCCCGGCATCGACGTCGTCAGCCTCGGCGGCGCTGTGGTGAAGAACCTCGACACCCTCGTGTCGGGCAGCAAAAAGCGCATGGTCGGTGCCTCCACCATCTCGCAGCAGGTCGCCAAGGTGTTCCTGCTCTCCAACGAGCGCACCATGGATCGCAAGATCAAGGAAGCGCTGCTGACGCTGAAGATCGAGCAGGCCTATACCAAGGACCAGATCCTCGAACTCTATCTCAACGAGATCTATCTCGGCTTCCGCTCCTACGGTGTCGCCGCTGCCTCGCTCGCCTATTTCAACAAGCCGCTCGAGGACCTGAAGCTCGAAGAGCTCGCCTATCTCGCAGCCCTGCCCAAGGGCCCCGAGAACTACAATCCCTATCGCGACAACGCCGCCGCCGTCGAACGCCGCAACTATGTCATCGAAGAGATGGTGCAGAACGGCTATGTGACGCGCGCCGAAGGCGATGCGGCAAAGGTCAAGCCGCTCGTCGTGGCCCCGCGCGATCAGTCCGCCAAGGTCTTCGCCGCCGACTATTTCGTCGAGGAAGTCCGCCGCACGCTGCTCAACATGTATGGCGAGAAGGGCCTGTATGAAGGCGGCCTTTCGGTGCGCACCACCCTCGATCCGCAGATGCAGATCTTCGCGCGCGGCGCGCTGCAGAAGGCGCTCATTCGTTATGACGAGGCGCATGGCTGGCGTGGCCCGGTCAAGACCATCGACGTCAGCGCTGACTGGGGCGAGGAGCTGGCCAAGGTGCCGCCGCTCTGGGACGTCCCGGAATGGACCCTCGCCGTCGTGCTCGGCGTCGACGCCAACGGCGCGACGATCGGCCTGCAGCCGGGCCGGGATCCCTCGGGCAAGGTCGTCGCCGATCGCGTCAAGGCGATCATCACGCCCGACCAGATGAAATGGGCCAAGTGGGCGTCGTCGGCTCCCGATCGCAAGGCGGCCATCCTCAATGCCGGCGACGTCATCTATGTCGAGAAGACCGGCACCAGTGCCGAGGGCATGGACAACTACCGTCTGCGCCAGTTCCCGGCCATTTCCGGCGCGCTGATCGCCATGGACTCCGAGACCGGCCGCGTTCGCGCCATGGTTGGCGGCTTCTCCTTCGCCCAGAGCGAGTTCAACCGTTCGACCCAGGCGATGCGCCAGCCCGGCTCGTCCTTCAAGCCCTTCGTTTATTCCGCTGCGCTCGACAACGGCTATACACCGGCCTCCGTGGTGCTCGATGCGCCCATCGAGATCGATCAGGGCCCGGGCCTCGGCATCTGGCGCCCGCAGAATTACGGCGGCGGCTTCATCGGCCCGGCCACGCTGCGTCGCGGCATCGAGCAGTCGCGCAACCTGATGACCGTGCGTCTCGCGCAGGACATGGGCATGCCCCTGGTCGCCGAATATGCGCGCCGCTTCGGCATCTATGACAATATGCAGCCGGTTCTCTCCATGGCGCTCGGCGCCGGGGAGACCACGGTGATGCGCATGGTCAATGCCTATTCGATCATCGCCAACGGCGGCCGCCGCGTGCAGCCGACCCTGATCGACCGCGTGCAGGATCGCTTCGGCCGTACGATCTACAAGCATGACCAGCGCGTCTGCGCCAATTGCAACGCCGACGACTGGAAGGGCCAGGATGAGCCGCAGCTGGTCGACGAGCGCGAGCAGGTGCTCGACCCCATGACCGCCTATCAGATCACCTCCATGATGGAAGGCGTCGTCCAGCGCGGCACCGCCACGGTGATCAAGAGCCTCGGTCGTCCGATCGCCGGCAAGACCGGCACCACCAATGACGAGAAGGACGCCTGGTTCGTCGGCTTCACGCCGGATCTCACCGTCGGCATCTTCCTCGGCTTTGACCATCCGACGCCCATGGGCCATGGCTCTACCGGCGGCATGATGGCCGCCCCCGTCTTCCGCGACTTCATGGCCCAGGCGCTCGCCGGCCAGCCGCCGCAGGAGTTCAAGGTGCCCGAGGGCATGCTGCTGATCCCGATCGATCGCAAGACCGGCATGCGCGCCTCTGGTGGCGACAACTCCATCATCGAAGCCTTCAAGCCCGGCACCGGCCCGTCCGACGTCTACTCGGTGATCGGCGGCGACGGCGTCGCCTGGGGCGCTCCGACGGAAGTCAATCCGGAAGCCGACCGCGCCGCGGTCACCGGCACCGGCGGCCTCTACTGAGCCGCCGGCGGTCTGGGGACATAGTTTGGGTTCATTTCCGCGCGGCGGGTTGACGCCACCGGAAACGCAGTGGAAACTTGGGTCTTTGGTTCAGCTCCCGGGCACGTCGTGATCGTCCGTCGATCGTGTCTGCTCCGGAGCGAATGATCGGAGGCTTTTCCATGCGCTTGCAGTATGCCGTCTCATCGCTGGCCGTCCTGGCCTGTGTCGCCTCGTTGCCTGCGCAAGCCGCATCCGATCCCTTTTTTCCGACCTTCGGCAATGCCGGCATCGACGTCCAGCATTACGACCTGGCCCTGACCGTCGATCCGGTGCCGGCCCACATCGCCGGCAAGGCGACGCTTCTGGTCAAGGCGACTGCCAACCTCACGTCATTCAGTCTCGACCTGCACGCGTTGACGGTGAGCTCGGTGAAGGTCAATCTCAAGACCGCCAGCTTCAACCAGTCCAACGACAAGCTGACCATCACGCCCACCAAGTCGATCAAGTCCGGCAGTGTTTTCGCCGTCGAGATCGCCTATTCAGGCAACTCCGATCCCATCGCCGACCCCACCGCGCCTGACGGCTCCGGTGTCGTGCTCGGCTGGTTGACCTATGGAAAGTCGGCCTATGTGGTCAGCGAGCCGGTTGGCGCCTCCACCTTCTTCCCGGTCAACGATGATCTGAAGGACAAGGCCACCTACACCTTCCGCGTCACGGTGCCGGAACCCTACAAGGCGGCAACCAACGGACGTCTCCTCAACGTCAAGGATCTCGGTTCCAAGCGCCGCTACACCTTCGAAATGCTGCAGCCGATGGCGAGCTGGCTGGCCACCGTTCAGGTCAATCAGTTCAAGGTGGTCGAGGCCAAGGCGTCGGGCGGCATCAAGGTGCGCACCTATGCCACATCCGACACCACCAACGAAGCGATTGCCGGCTTCCAGGCCGCAAAGGACATGATTCCCTATCTGGCCGCGCGCTTCGGGCCTTATCCCTTCGAAACCTATTCCAGCGTCGCTATTGATGATCCGACGCTGGGATATGCTTTGGAAACCCAGTCGATTTCTGTATTTCCCAAGGACGTGTTCAGTTCAGACTTTGTTTCGCATGAACTGGCCCATCAGTGGTTCGGCGATTCGGTTTCGGTGAAGCAGTGGAAGGATCTCTGGCTCGCCGAGGGCTTCGCCACCTATGTCGAGGTGCTCTGGCCCAACCGCGCCGACAAGGCTGGCTACGACAAGGCCATGCTGGCCATCTACAACGACGTCAAGAAGAACGCCGTCGGCCCTGCCGTCGTGGACAAGCCCGAGGATCTCTTCTCCGATCGCACCTATAACCGCGGCGTCATGGTGCTTTACGCGCTTGAGAAGAAGATCGGTCAGCCCATGCTGTTCAAGGTGATGCGCACGTGGGCCACCGAGAATCGCTATCACAAGGTGACCACTGCCGACTTCGTCGACACGGTGGTGCGCGTCACCAGGAACAAGAGCCTTCGCGACTTCCTCAATCACTGGATCTATGACGCGACGGTGCCCACGCTCCCCGGGACGTCGGCCAGCGCTATCGCCAAGGCTGCGAGCGGCGCGAGCCTGCCGACGCTTGTCGAGAGCCACCGTCGCTGAGCGGTTCATAGACGCCTATTTACAGGGGCAGTCGTTGTCCCTATGGTCCCGCCGCCGCGAAAGTCGCTTTCGCGGCGGTGCCGTCTGGTGACGACGACCGGCGGAACGTGACCCGAACTTTGATCTTGGAGAGCATGTCCATGCGAGCCGAAGTCGAGGCCATCGTCGACGAAATCAAGCAGGGTATGGCCTTGCTGAGGAGGCATCTTTGACTGGGATGCCTCGCAGCAACGCATGGCCGAGCTGAACGGCTTCGTCGAAGATCCCAGCCTCTGGAACGACCCCGAACGCGCGCAGAAGATCATGCGCGAACGCACCGAGCTTGAAGGCCGAATCAACGGCTATCTTCAGCTTGAGCGCGATCTGCATGACAACGTCGAGCTGATCGAGCTGGGCGAGATGGAAGGCGACCAGACGGTCATCGACGACGCCGAGAACGCCCTCAAGGGCATGAAGGCCGAAGTCGTCAAGCAGCAGGTCGCCACCATGCTGTCGGGCGAGGCCGATGCCAACGATACCTTCCTGGAAGTGAACTCCGGCGCAGGCGGCACCGAGAGCCAGGACTGGACCAACATGCTCCTGCGCATGTACACGCGCTGGGCCGAGCAGCATGGCTACAAGGTCGAGATCCTCGAAATGCATGACGGCGAAGAAGCCGGCATCAAGAGCGCGACCATCCAGATCAAGGGCCACAATGCCTACGGCTGGCTGAAGACCGAGTCGGGCGTGCACCGTCTCGTGCGCATCTCGCCCTTCGACAGCCAGGCGCGCCGGCACACGTCCTTCTCGTCGGTCTGGGTCTATCCGGTCATCGATGACCGCATCGAGATCGAGATCAACGAAAGCGACTGCCGCATCGATACCTACCGCGCGCAGGGCGCCGGCGGTCAGCACATCAACACGACCGACTCGGCGGTGCGCATCACGCACTATCCCACTGGTATCGTCGTTTCCTGTCAGTCGGAACGCTCCCAGCACAAGAACCGCGCCACGGCGTGGAACATGCTGCGCGCCCGCATGTACGAGGCCGAGCTGAAGAAGCGCGAGGAGAAGGCCAACGCCGAGAATGCCGGCAAGACGGACATCGGCTGGGGCCATCAGATCCGCTCCTACGTGCTGCAGCCCTACCAGCTGGTCAAGGACCTGCGCACCGGCGAACAGAGCACCTCGCCGAGCGACGTGCTCGACGGCGCGCTGGACCCCTTCATGGAAGCCGCCCTGGCCCAGAAGGCCTTCGGCAAGCAGCCGGCCGATATCCAGGACGTCGACTGACCGTCCCGACGCTCCGCACCAAATGAAAAGGGCTGTGCCGAACATCTCCGGCACAGCCCTTTTTCATTGTTGAACGTCCGGTCAGGCGGTGTTGAGCGTCCGGACGAAGTCGTTCACTTCGCTGTCCGGCCTCTCAGCGTCTTCGGCGAGGGCCGTCTCACTGTTCCACTTGCAACGCGCCTTCAGGGCAAGATCGCTGCGAGTTTGATTCCGGCGTTGATATAGTTCACCGGGTTGATCGCGGTGCCGTTGACGCGCGTCTCATAGTGAAGATGCGGGCCTGTCGAGCGGCCTGTCGAGCCCACTTCGCCAATGATGCTGTCGGTGGTCACCCTGTCGCCCACCTGCACCAGGATCTTCGACAGATGCCCGTAGCGGGTGGTGATGCCATTGCCGTGGTCCACTTCCACCATGTTGCCATAGCCGCCAGCCCAGCTCGCATTGGTCACGACGCCAGCGGCCGTCGGGCGCACATTGGTGCCGACGGGCGAACGGAAGTCGATGCCGGCGTGAAAGGCGAGGGAACCCAGGAAGGGATCGCGGCGCGATCCGAAGTTCGACGTCATCTCGGCATTGGGAAGCGGGCGCGTCAGCGGCATCGCCGCGGCCGCCGATTTGACGCGCCGCAGCCGGTCGAAGGCCGCGCCTGCATCGGCAATTGCCGAGTTGAGCGCCTCGGCGCTCCCCATCGGGATGAACGGCCCACCGACGGCGGACTCGTCCTCGTCTTCACTTCCCTTCGGCAAGGTGACGGAAACGCCGAGGTTGTTGATGACGTTGACCGCTTGCTCCGCCCTCTGGTTGGCGGCAGTGGCAATGGCGGCAACGGTTTGCGCCTGTTCGCGGTCTACGGCGGCCAGCTGGATCGCCAGCGCCTTGAAATCCGGGTGGCCGTCGGCGCCGATCAGAGGGGCAGCCGCAGCCTGCTTGCCCGGGACGGTCAGACCGCGTGCCGAACTCGCGCCGTCGGTCGCCCGCAAGGCGTCGAACTGCTGGTCGATGAGCGATGCCCGCCCGTCTTCGGCATAAGCCGAGGCGGGGGAGGGCGTCGGCGTTGCCTCGGCGCGCTGGTCGGCGCTGCCGGCTGCCTTTCCGTCGATCAGCCCCATGCCGGAGGCCTTGTCGATCAGCGACGCCACCGCACGCTGCCGGTCTGCAATGCTCTGCTGAGCCGACATCAGGTGCTCGATCTTGTCGTCCATCGCCACCTGGTCGAGGATCTGCCGGCTCGACATCTTGTCGATCTCCGAGCGCAGCCGCGCGATGCGGTCCTCATAGGCCTGCTGCATGGAGGCATTGCGGGCATGGACGATGTCGAACAGGTCGTCACGGAAGATGAGATAGCTGGATGCCGCCAGCAGGCTGACCGACAGGCCGAGCCCGAGCACGACGCCACAGATCAGCAGCACGGGGCTGATGGTGTAGGTGCGGGTATTGTCACCACTGATGATGACGATCCGGCGCGAGGACTTCGGGCGATAGTAGCGGTCTTCGGCTCGAACTCTCGACATTTTACCAACAGCTCCAGCACGCGCTTCGGCGGCAGTTTTCACGATCTTCTGATCGTTGACGCAACACACTCAGGAGCATCATTAGAAACTGTTAGGGTTAATGTTCGCTTATCACCAGCGTCCCCGCGGCCGGAAATCTGCGTAGCCAGCACGTCCGGAAGCGTGGAGAACCGCAGAAATGCGCGTGTTGCGCTGCACATTCGCCCCACATGTGCGACGAGTTGCAATTTGCAACTCGGTTCAGCCTGTGATGCGGGCCAGCGGCTTGTAAAAGCCCGGTGTTAGCCCCGCCTCGGCCCGTGCCCGATCATTGAAGGGCGGCTTCAGGGCGCCGCGGAAGCAGCGTCGGACGATCTCGTGGAACGTCGGTTCCGGTGCCCGGCGCTGCCGGTCGCACAGAAAGCGGAACCATTTTGAGCCGAAGGCCACATGGCGCTTTTCATCGCGGTAGATGATGTCGATCAGCGCCGCCGTCTCCTCGTCGCCGTTGAGGCGCAGGTTCTCGGCCATGCCGGGCGTGACGTCCAGTCCGCGCGCCTCCAGTACCATCGGAATGAGGGCGAGGCGTGCCGTCAGGTCATCGGCCGTCGCCTCCGCCGCCTCCCACAGCCCGCCATGCACCGGCAGGTCGCCATAGGCGGCGTTGAGATCGGCTAGCCGGGCCGAGATCATCGCAAAATGCTTTGCCTCTTCCAGCCCGACCTGCACGAAATCGTCGAAGAAGGAGCGCGGCACCTGTTCGTCCACGAAGCGGCCGACCAGATCCCAGGTGAGGTCGATGGCGCTGAGTTCGATATGGGCGAGCGAATGTATGAGCGCCACGCGTCCCTGGCCGCGCCCGCGCGTGCGCCGTGGCAACTCGCTCGGGGCCACCATCTCCACATGCTCGGGTCGTCCGGGCGCTTTCGGCATGGGCGTACCCACAAGGCCGGTGCCGCGCGCCAGCCTCCGGCCAAACCAGTCGGACGCCGTCTGATAGGCGAGGGCGACTTTCTCGTTGAGGTCGGGCGTGGCGACGATGTCGCGCGCCCGCTCCCGCAGACTGTCCCCGAGCGGCCCCTTGGGCGCGCCTGCCGGACAGACCTCGACGTCCTGTGTCACGCCAGTTCCTTCACCGCCTGCAATACGGCCTCCACATGGCCGTCCACCTTCACCTTGCGCCAGACGCGGGCAATCTTGCCGTCGCGGCCGACGAGGAAGGTGGAGCGCTCGATGCCCATGTAGGTCTTGCCATAGTTGGACTTCTCCACCCAAACGCCATAGCGGTCGGCCACCGAGTGGTCCTCGTCGGCGCCCAGCTCCACCTTCAGCTCATGCTTGCTGCGGAACTTGCCATGCTTGGCGGCCGTATCGGTGGAGATGCCGATGATCACGGCGCCGAGGGCGTCGAACTCGTCCTTGGCGCAGGAGAAGCCGATGGCCTCCTTGGTGCAGCCCGGTGTGTCGTCCTTTGGGTAGAAATACACCACCACCGGCTTGCCGGTCTGCGCCGACAGCGTGACGCTGCCGGTGTCCGTGGCAAGGGTGAAGTCCGGCGCCGGTGCGCCGAGGTCAACGATTTCGGTCATGGAGCTCTCCGAACTCAGGCAGGGTGTTTCCTTCCCCTAGTTTGGCAGCGCGCGCAAGCCGCGGCAAGGCGTCTGGAGCACCCGCCGTTCATGTTGAAACAACATGATCGAAAAGCGGCTGCTCAGGTTATCGATCCTGGAGCGATTTCCAATCGACCTGATGACTCCATCAGGTCGGAAAGCGCTCTAGGCCAGTTCGTCAAGGCAGCGTAACGGCGCCTGTTTGAGAATGAATGTGACAATCATATGCAATATAAAATATGACATCTGAGTTTACTTATTATTTTTATGAGATGATTTTTGCGCCATTCGACTAAATAATAATCGGAAATACGGATAAATAAGTATATATACGTAAGGTTGTTTGACTATCATATGTCAGAATGGCTCTGAAGAGGGCAGGTTGCTGCTGCCTCTCGTGCGCAAGTCAATTGCATTGCCGCGAAAGTCAGCAGGCTATGACACTTCGTTGGGGGACGAAGGCCTTCTCGATACCGTCCGCTCTGCCGGATGGCGGCAGCGGTTCCACAGAAAGCCAGCCCGAAGAAAGCCAGCAAGGACACACGATGCAGTCTCCCCACAATGCCACACAAACGATGCGCGTTCATCGTATCGAATGGGCGGCCGAAGGCACCATCATCATCGACCTCCGCAATCCCGATGGATCGCCCGTCACACCGTTCACTGCCGGTGCGCATATCGAACTGCTGATGCCCTCGATCGGCATCACCCGCGCCTACTCTCTCGCCAACGACCCGGCCGAAACCCATCGCTACGTCCTCGGCGTCGTGCTCGAGCCCAAGAGCCGCGGCGGCTCGCGCTTCCTGCACCGCGAGTTGCGTGTCGGCGACACCATCGACGTGCAGGGGCCGCACAACCATTTCCCGCTCGACGACACCAACGACCATTCCGTACTGATCGCCGGCGGCATTGGCGTCACACCGATCCTCACCATGGCTCACCGGCTGAAGGCCATGGGCAAGTCTTTCGAGTTCCATTTCGCCGTCCGCGACCTCAGCCGCGCCGCCTTCCTCGACGAGGTCAAGGCTGTCTGTGGCGATCGCCTGCATCTGCACATCGACGCCGAAGTTGGGCGGCCGCTGAACATTCCCGGCATTGTCGCCAAGGCGCCGGCCCATTCGCATTTCTATTGCTGCGGTCCGCTGCCCATGCTGCACGCCTATGAAGAGGCCACCAAGGACCTGCCCGACGACAACGTCCACCTTGAATACTTCAAGGCCCCGCCGCCGGCCGTCGGTGGCGGCGCCTTCGAAGTGGAGATCGCATCAACGGGCGAGGTCTTCACCATCCCGCCGGAGAAGACCATTCTCGAAGTCCTCTCCGACGCCGGCGCCTATTTCGGCAGTTCCTGCGCCGAAGGCGTCTGCGGTTCCTGCGAATGCAAGGTGCTGAAGGGCGAACCCGATCACCGCGATTCGGTTCTCACCGCCCGTCAGAAGGCCACCAACAAGGTGATGATGATCTGCGTCTCCCGCGCCAAGAGCGAGCGTCTGCTGATCGACGTGGATTGATGGGAGTGGGTGAGGCGGCGGCCGGCGATCCCGCCCGGCCGCCTCACCACAAGTTCCGCCCGTCCACCGTATCGACCGGCACGCTTCCCAGGTCGAAATCGTCGAACAGCCGCGCGTTGATGCCGACCTTGGGATTGTCGAAGTCCGGCCGGCCGTTCGACCAGTCCGGCGAGATCGAATGGGTCCCGCAGCCGCAGGTCGCACAGAAATGATGCGCGACTGTCTTCGAGCGCCAGCGATAGGTGGGCAACGGATCCGGCTGGCGAGTCACCTTGACCTCGCTTGGCTTGTAATAGGCCCACAGCGCCCCGCGCTTCGAGCAGAACGTACAGGTGCATGCCGTTACCTTTTCGGGGGAATGGTCCACCTCGATCCGGATGGCACCGCAATGGCAGCTTGCGATCAAAGGCATGTCAGCTCCTCCTCCCAATGGAAGATCTGAGCCTATCTTGCGCGAGGTCCGTTTCTGTCAGGATCGTCGCAGGCCAGCCCCAATGAAAAAACGGCGCCCGCGAGGACGCCGCCTTTCCTGTCTTGCTATCTTGAGACCAATCAGGCGATCTGCGGGTCCAGCGAGCCGGAGGCATAGCGCTTGGCCATGTCGGCGAGCGGGATCACCTTGATCTTGGAGCCCATGCCGGCGGCGCCGAACTGCTCATAGCGCTCCTTGCAGACCTTCTGCATGGCGACCATGGCGGGCTTCATGAAGCTGCGCGGATCGAATTCGGCCGGCTTTTCGGCGAAGAACTGGCGGATCGCACCGGTGATGGCCATGCGGCAGTCGGTGTCGATGTTGACCTTGCGCACGCCGTGCTTGATGCCGTTGACGATTTCCTCGACCGGCACGCCGTAGGTCTCGCGCATGGCGCCACCGAACTTGTTGATGATCTCGCGCAGTTCTTCGGGAACCGACGAAGAACCGTGCATCACCAGATGCACGTTGGGCATGCGCTCGTGGATTTCCTTGATGCGGTAGATAGCGAGAACGTCGCCGTCCGGCTTGCGCGTGAACTTGTAGGCGCCGTGGCTGGTGCCCATGGCGATCGCCAGGGCGTCGACCTTGGTGCGCTTGACGAACTTGACGGCTTCGTCCGGGTCGGTCAGCAGCTGCTCCTTGGAGAGCTTGCCCTCGGCACCGTGGCCGTCTTCCTTGTCGCCCATGCCGGTCTCGAGCGAGCCGAGCACGCCGAGTTCGCCTTCCGTCGAGGCGCCGACCATGTGGGCCAGCTCGGCCACGCGGCCGGTGACATTGGCGTTATAGTCGAAGTCAGCCGGGGTCTTGCCGTCAGCCTTGAGCGAGCCGTCCATCATCACCGACGAGAAGCCGTTGGTGATGGCCGAAAGGCAGGTGGCTTCCGAGTTGCCGTGGTCCTGATGCATGCAGACCGGGATCTCGGGATAAAGCTCGACGGCAGCCTGGATCAGGTGCTTCAGCACGATGTCATTGGCAAAGGCGCGGGCGCCGCGCGAAGCCTGCATGATCACCGGGCTGTCGGTTTCCTTGGCAGCTGCCATAACCGAGAGCATCTGCTCCATGTTGTTGATGTTGAAGGCGGGCATGCCGTAACCGTGTTCGGCAGCATGATCCAAGAGCTGCCGCAAAGATACCAGCGCCATGACGCTCACTCCTCATATGATCAAGATGGTCGAGCTGACTGCGTTGCGTTTGGCAGAAAGTCTCCGCAATCACAAGCTCGGATGGCTGCAGAAAACATGATTTCGCGGGGGCTTCCTTGATTCAGCTCCGGTCCCTCATGCAATTTTCGGCCGGCGCTCGGTGCAGATGCCATGGCGCCGCCGTATACGGATCTAGCTCCCGGAGGTCGGGCTCAGATCGCGGATCTGGACCTGTCTGGCCATGGCGCGCACGTCGTCCGGTTCGGGCAGACGCGGGCCGATGAAGCCGAGTTTGGCGGTTGCGAAGGCCACGGCCCGGCGGGCCAGGGCTTCGAGCGAAAGATTGTCGGCCAGCGAGGTCGCGATGCCCGCCACCATGGCGTCACCGGCACCAACGGTGCTGAGCGCCTGCACCACCGGCAGCTTGGCCGCCAGCACATGGTCGCCGCGCAGGAAGATCGCGCCTTGCTCGCCGAGCGACACGACCACCAGTTCGATGCCGCGCGACGCCAGCTGGCGTGCAGCGGCGACGATGGCCTCTTCGGTCTTCAGCGGCTCGCCGAAATAGGTCTCGAGTTCCAGCCGGTTCGGCTTGATGGCGTAGGGCAGATCGGCAGGCTTGGCCGCCAGCGCTTCCGCAAGCGGCGCGCCGGACGTGTCCAGCACCACGCGCACCTTCAGCTTGTTGAGATCGGCAATCAGCGCCGCCCATGTCGAGGTCGGCAGACCCGTGGGGACCGAGCCAGCCAACACCACGAGGGCGCCGGGCGTGATCTCGCGGGTCAGGTTGGCCACCACGCGGCCTTGCGTCTCCGCATCGAAGGGCAGGCCGGGCAGGTTGATGTCGGTGGTGGTGCCGGTCGAAAGGTCGGCCAGCTTGATGTTGGTCCGCGTCTCGCCGGGATAGCGGATGAAGCGGTCCTCGATGCCCTTGTCGGTGAAGAAGTCGGCGAATCGGCTCTCGTTGGCGCGGCCCAGCACGCCGGTGGCGATCACCGGAATGCCCCAATCGGCCACGCAACCGGCCACATTGATGCCCTTGCCGCCAACGGTCATCAACGCATCATTGGCCCTGTGCACCTTTCCGGGCCGCAGCACGTCGAGGGTGACGGTCAGGTCCACGGCCGGATTGAGCGTGACGGTGGTAATGGGCGGGATCATTTTCGATCTCCGATCTGCAGGCTGCCTGTGAAGTGCCCGCAGTCTAGCCTCGTTCCAATGTTTGCCCAGTGGTCAAAATGGCCAATTTCCTCGCGCCGCGCGCAGGCGGCATCGCCGGACACGACGGAAAGTGGCAAACATTTGGACCTATCACTCATGACGCCGGGCTCTGGAACGCGGGAACTCATCATTCCCGTGAAATCAATTTCAACGCTTGTGCCGTTACTATCACAAGCCAAGTTACCAAAAACTCGGCACTAACGCGTATCGTCACCGTCCCATATTTATCAACCGCAGAATTCTGCCTGAAATCGATTTCAACACTTCTACGAAGAACACCCGATGACGGCCCCTAGCGGCCATCGGGAGGCTTTGCGGCTACCGTCAACAAGGCGAGTCAGCGCTGCAGAAGGGGCGACGGCCGCGGTCGCCGCCAGATTCGCACCGCAATGCATGCCTCAGAGCGGCCGACCAAGCTTGCGCTCCACCATGCGCTTCTCCCAGTCCGCCGTCAGGAACGGCACCTTGTCGAAGACCATGAGCCCGTGGAAGGCGATGCCGACACCCCATCCCAGCGCCGGCCAGGCCGCCCAGATGTAATGCGGGTTGGTCAGGATGTTCACCACGAACAGTACGGTGATCACCAGGACATATTGCATCAGGTGAACATAGAACCGTTTGACGCGGCGGACGTGGGCGAAGGCCAGCGCTTCCTCGTTCTGGCTGGAAATGGGCGAAGCGGCGATCATGTCTGTCTCCTGTTGCAGCAAGTCGGAAATCTCGACCTCAAGGACAGACGCGAGCGCCTTCTGGCTTTCCAGGCTGGCTTTGTCTCCGCTTTCAATCCGCTGGATTGTTCGCACGCTGAGCCCGCTGACGGCCGCCAGTTGTTCCTGCGACCATCCCTTTTGCAGTCTGAGCTTTTGAACCAGCATGGCATCTGTCCTCTCGTTCGACAGCCAGGAGATAGAGGCAGAAGACACGCTGCCACCACGTCAGCCACCCGTCAAACCCGCCACTGTCATGACGATGGCGGGTCCCTGACGGGCTTGCAGGCGAAGCTGCGAGAGGGATGGAGACCGGGCAGGCCGCCCGGCCTTTGGCCTTGTCAGAACTTCAGATTGCTCGGTACCGCCGCAGGCGCGGCGCTGGCCGCCGGCGCCGCCGAATCGTGGGGCAGGGCGCGACCGTCGAACAGCGACACGCGCAAGCCCGTCGCCAGGCCATCCTTCTCGGGGATCACCGCCGCGAAATAGGCGCCGCAGGTGCCGAGCAACTGCGCCACGCCCACCGCGCCGGTGACCGGGCTGCGGGCGAAGGCGCCAATGGCCGCCTCGCGGGCGTCGAGATCGCTGCCGGCCGAACGGTCACAGGCCGCCGAAGTCGACAGCACCATGTTCGGCGCTTCGATGATCGCCTTGATGGTCTCGCCGAGCTTGCCGACAATGGCTTCCTTGGGAACCGGCTTGGCAAACTCGATGTCACGGCTGAGGAAGTAGACCTTCTGGTCGGCACCCGATCCAATGGCAGCAAAGGAGGCCTTGTCGGTGAAGGCATCCGTCTTGCCGGCGCATTCGGTCAGACTGCCGGACGTCTGGCAACCACCCACGCCATTGGCAAAGGTCTGCGACGCCGCGCTCGCGCCATCGCCGAGATGCACGCCGAGCACGCTCGACTGCTTTGCGATCGCGTCGATATCCGCGTCCCCCAAAGCCTTGGCGGGCGTGATGAGCGAATCGAGCATGGCCTTGTCGGCCGCGCTCGCCTTCGGGGCCTCGACGGCTGCCACCTGCTGCTGGGGAACCTCAGCCGTTGCGATTGCCGGCGCGGCTTCCGCCGCCGCAGCCGGAGCGAAGTTGGTGACCGGAACGGCCACCGGCTGCGGCGCCACGGCCACCGGCACCATGCCTTGCTGTTGCGCCGGAGCGACCATGACAGGCGCCATCGGTGCCATCTGCGGCTGGCCGGTCATCGGTGCGAAGACATAGGCTGGCGGCGTGTCCACCGGTCCGCCGCCCATGGCAACGCCGATGCCGGCCTGACGCATCAGCTCCGAGTATTGTGGCTGCGTCAGCGTGCCGGTCGGCTCGTTGCCGAGGCTGATCTGGAAGTTGCGCACACCGGAACGGGTCCGGTTCCCCGGCACGCCGTCGGGTCGACCGACGCTGATGCCCACTTCATTGAGCGCCTGCTGCACGTTCCGCCAATAGGCCGTCACCGCGGGGTCGACCACCACCACGCGCGGCGCCCGATAGACATGCCGCGGCTGATTGTTCATCTGCGAGCCGACGATCGTGCCGATGATGCCGCCGGCGATCATGCCGCCGACAAAGTCGCCACCGTTCGCCATGGCGCCGCCGACGTTGGAGAGGCTGAGGGCGCAAGCCAGCGCGCTCGCCGAGCAAAGCTTCGTGAGATCGGTCTTCAAGATGAACTCCTCGAAAAAAGAGATGATCCAAACGCAGACTTGAACAGGGGAGAGGCCCGAGCGGGGCGTAGAAAAACGGATCGGACAATCAATCATATGCCAGCGCGCAATTGCTTGCCATTGGGAACACAACCACATGCACGCGGAAAATGCCATCGTCGTTTCGATGTTGTTGCTGCGCAAAGACGGTCGGCCTTGGGCAGGGCAAAATGACGGTCATTCACAGCCAAGGAGCCTTCCCAATGACCGAAGCCACCGCCGAAATCACCGCCGTGCTCGATGTGCGCGGTCTGCCCTGCGCCAACCGCCGCGCCATCATCTTCGGACACTTCGATTCGCTGGTCCCCGGCCAGGCCATCGAGATCGTCAACGATCACGATCCCGTCGGTCTGAAGTCGCATTTCGCCGAGCGTGCCCCCGGCGGCTTCGGCTGGCGCCCGCTTGAGGCTGGCCCCGACGTCTGGCGCATCGAGATCGCCCGCAACTGACGGTCCTTTACGTCAGTCATGCCGATTTCCAGTCTCCGGCTTTCCGTGCTATCGGCGTCAACCCGATCCAGAGGCAAGCCGGAGTACTCATGACCTGTCCCCTTGCGTTCGTCCTGTCCCGCCTTGCGCACCGGGCGGTCTAGCCATGGGCGTCCTTTCCCTGCGCCACCCGGGCGGCACCGGCGCCCCCATGCTGCTCGTGCACGGCTTCGGCGCCGACCATCTCACCTGGTCGGCCAACCAGCCGGCCTTGTCGGCGGCCGCTGACGTCTGGTCGCTTGATCTCCCCGGCCATGGCCAGACCCCTGCTACGGCCGACGAACCCACGCTCGACGCACTTGCCGGCACCGTCGCCGCTGGCGTGGACGACGCGGGCCTGCGGTCGGTCGATCTCGTCGGCCACTCTCTCGGTGGCGCCATCGTCGCGCGCCTTGCCGAACTGCGCCCCGATCTCGTCCGGTCCCTGTCGCTGATCGCACCGGTCGGCCTCGGCGCCACCGTCAACATGACCTTCCTCGCCGAGTATCCCGTGCTCACCGACCCGGCGATTGCGGAAGACCTGCTGCGCCATCTCGTCTCGCGTCCGCGCCTCATCAACCGGATGATGGTGTCCTATGTCCTTGCCGGCCTCGATACCCCCGGTCGCCGCCCCGCATTGACGGCCCTTGCCACCGCCATGCCAGCCATCTTCGCGCAAGCCCGCGCCTGTTTCGACCGCATCGCCACCACCGACCTGCCGCGCCTGGTCATCTGGGGCGAGGGCGACCAGATCCACGCGCTCGACCGTCCACGCCTTCAGGCCTTTGGCGGCAACACTCTGATCCTGCCGGAGTGTGGTCACATGCCTCATGTGGAGCACGCCATGATCGTGAACCGTCTGCTGACTGCCTTCGTCGGCGCGCTCGCCGCTTGACGGGTCGGCAACTGCAAGCTTGGATGCGACGACTTCAGATACCCGGATTCCACAATGTCCAAGACGACCCGTGCCACCCAGTTCCTCGATCGCGCCAAGGTTTCCTACGAAGTCCTCACCTATGACTACGACCCGGGTGCCGACCGGATCGGCATGCAGGCGGCGGAAGCCATTGGCGTCGAGCCCCATCGTGTCCTGAAGACGCTGATGGCCAAGGTGGATGGCAAGCCTGTCTGTGTCGTCGTGCCTTCCGACAAGGAAGTGAGCATGAAGAAGCTGGCGGCCACCTTCGGCGGCAAGACCGCGGCCATGATGCCCCCCGCCGACGCCGAGCGTCTGACAGGATACCATGTGGGCGGCATCAGCCCGTTCGGCCAGAAGCGCCTGGTGCCCACCGCCTTCGAGGCGGCGGCCATGCAGGAGCAATCGGTCTACATGAATGGCGGCCAGCGCGGCCTGCAGGTTCATCTGGCTCCGGCCGACGCCGTACGCGCGCTCGACGCCAAGGTTGCTCCGCTGATGGCCGATTGAGCCTCGCGCCTGCGCGGTGTCACACCGCCGCGCGGGCCGTCGCGCTCTTGATCCCGACCACGCGTTCGCCGGCGATGCGGGCGAGGGCCTCGTTGCCCGTCATCGGCTTGCCGTAGAAATAGCCCTGGATGTAGCGGCAGCCCAGCGTGCGCAGAATGATCACCTGCGCTGCGGTCTCCACGCCTTCCGTCACGCACATGCAGCCGAGATTGCGCGACAGGTCGATGATGGTGCGGATCAGGTCGCGACTGACCTTGTTGGCCTCGATCCCGCCAATGAAACTGCGATCGATTTTGATCTTGCTGAGCGGCAGCTGATGCACATAGGCGAGATTGGACTGCCCGGTGCCGAAGTCGTCCAGGGCGATCGAGCACCCCAGCGCGATCAACGCATCAAGATTGGCCTGCGCCACCGCGGCATCCTTCATCACCGACGTCTCGGTGATCTCGAAACTGATCCGGGCCGGATTGATCTTGGCCGTATCGATGATGGCGGCCAGGCGTTGCCCCATGTTCTTCAGCGACAGATCGTGGACCGACAGGTTGAAGGACAGCCCCACGTCGTCGGGCCAGCGATGCGCCTCGGCTAGTGCCTTGCGGAACAGGATCTCGGTCAGGCGGCTGATCATCCCCGAACGCTCGGCAATGGCAATGAAGGTTGCCGGGCCGATGCTGCCCAAGGCCGGGCTGACCCAGCGCGCCAGCGCTTCAAAGGCGATCGTCTTCTGCGTGTCCGTGTCGACGACCGGCTGATACATCAGGTGCATCTCGGCTTCGAGATTGGCAGCCTGCAGCGCCTGCTCGATGCGCGCTTGCTCGGACAGCTTTGCCTCATGCGAGCCGGAGAAAATGGTCGACTGGCCTCTGTTGTAATGCTTGGCGAAGTAGAGCGCATAGTCGGCGCGCTCGAACAGGGCCGCGCTGGCCCGCCCGTTTTCCGGAAAACGCGCAAAGCCGCAAGAGCCCGAAACGCGCGCGACGATGCCGCTCAGGTTGATCGGTTTGCGCAAAGCCGTACTCAGCTGGTCGCCGATCGCGTGCAACTCGTCGTCACTGGCGGCGCCGGAGATGATGACGCCAAATTCGTCGCCGCCGAGACGCGCCAGAAAGATGCGTTCGGAAGCCGCCGCTTGCAGCCGCAGGCCGGCCTCGATCAGCACCTTGTCGCCGACGGCGTGGCCGAAGGCATCGTTCACCGGCTTGAAGCCGTCCAGATCAATCACACCGACAACGAAAGCCCCGCCCACGGCCTGCGCCTGTGCAACGCGCTGTTCCAGCTCGTAGAGAAAGCGCCGGCGATTTGGCAGTCCGGTCAACGCATCGAGGTTGGCGAGACGGAAGTTCTCGTCCGACAGGCGTCGAGCGCTTTCCGTCTGCACCAGCAACTGCTTGCGCGAGGAGATGAGGCTGGCAAAATCCCGATAGTAGGTCAGCAGCACCGTCAGCATCGCCCCGGAAACCAGCGCGAAGTTGATGGCAATGGCCGTCAGGACGATGGACCCGCGCGTGCCGAAGAAAACCAGGAAGGCCGGCACCACGGCCGCGATCAGTCCCAGAGCCGCCGCCCGCAGATGCATCAGGCAGAAGACGATGCCGATCAGCGTCAGCGACATGTAATAGGCCAGGTGCATGTGCCGTTCCATGTCGCCATAGGGATAGAGCGACAGGCTCCAGACGGAGAAGGCAATGCCCAGCAGCACGGCGAGTGCAATCGTGCTGTTCAGTCGGCGCACCGCGATATTCGTCGGAATCTGGCGCCTGTGCGTACCAATCCAGCCCAGGAACCGCTTGAGGCACACTGCGAACAACGCACAGGGAACGCCCACCGTCAGCCACGCCGGCGCCATGTGGTAATGCGTCACCGAAACAGCGACCGTGTTCACAAGCAAAATGAAGTAGAGCAGGGGGATCTGATGGGCAAAGGCTGCCAGCTGAGCCTGGGCGAGCTCCGGATCATGCCGTGGAAACGAGAAACGGAAACGGGACATTCGGCAAGCTGCCAACTCTGCTGGGGCCGCGGGGACCCCGGGCTGTTCACATTTTGTGCGAGGATACTCGGGAGGTATGGTGGTCCGTGAATATTAACGTCCGGTGTATAGGTAAAAATAATGAACGAGCTGCGATTGTATTTGAACATTCAGATGCATGGCAAACGCTGCGTGCCTGATCATTTCGTTGCACAGAGCGATTGTGACGGATACACGGCTGTCATGAACTCATTCTATCCATGACCTGGAATTTGCCGGCGTAGCATTACGGGGAGCGGACCGTGCTGAATACCGAAATACCCGGCTTCGTCTGGGCTTACCGCTTCGATGGGACGGGCTCCAAGGGCGTCGCCCTGCCGGCGTCGACCAAGGGGCTCGATCTGGTCGTGCCGGAAGGCTTCGTCTGGTTGCATCTTGCCCTCAGCGATGCCCGCGTACCGAAGTTTCTGGAGAGCATCGCCGGCCTTCCGGTCGAGGCACGCGCCACGCTGACCGATCGCGACACGCACGTGACGCTGGCCACTGACGAGGGCGTGCTGCACGGCGTCTTCACCGACCTTGAACGCGCCTTCGACTACGAGACCCACGACATCGGCTGGTTCCGCTTTGCCGTCACCGGCCGGCTGATCATCACCGCCCGCCTGCATCCGCTGCGCTGCATCGAGGCTACGCGTCTTGCGGTCGAACGCGGTCTGTCGCTGCGCGAACCGGTGGAAGTGTTCGAATCCATCGTCCGCGAGTTCGAGCGGGTGGTCGATGGCCTCGTCGCCGACATGCGCGACGAGCTCGACACCATCGAGGACTATGTCTTCGAAGTGGCCCCGCGCGATGAACGCCGTCGCTTGGGTCCCGTGCGCCGCACAGTGGTGCGCCTGAACCGCCAGCTGCGCGCCTCCATCTCGCTGTTGCGCCGGGTCGGCCACGACGCCGATTCGCATGAGCTGCCCGCCGGCTCCGTCGATATGGCCGAGCGTCTGGTCGAGTATCTCGGCCCGGTCTACCAGGAGATCCAGTCGCTGCAGGATCGCGCCCGCCTGCTGCACGAAGAAATCGACTCCAAGATCTCCTCGGAAACCAACCGTCACCTCTACATCCTCTCGGTCATGACCGCCTTCATGCTACCGCCGACCCTCGTCACCGGCTTCTTCGGCATGAACACCGGCGGCCTGCCATTTGCCGGCGAGCATTTCGGAACTTTCCTGGCCTTTGTGCTCGGCTGCGCCTCGGTCGGCGGCGCCTGGTGGTTCCTGAAGCGGGCCGGCATCCTCTGAACGGCACTGTGCCCAACAAAAAAGAGGCCCCGTCCCTTTGGAACGAGGCCTTTTCAGTCTGGGTCCGCGCCCCCTTTGCGCAGACCGGAGGGTCTACATGCCGAGGGCCATTTGCATGTGGCTCTCGGTGTTCCGCATTGGAATTTCTCACGCATCTGTTGCAGGTGAGAAATTGCAGATGATCTCAACGAGCCGATGCGACAGCATCTGAGCGAGTTGGCCAAAGGGTTCGGATCATCCCCGTCCCCCAACGGGGATGATCCGGATGGCGGGGCGGGCAAGGAGAAGCTGCTGCCCGCCGCGCCATGTTTCGAGTAGAGCCTGACCTGAAACTCGCCGGGCTGCGGCAGTTGGCGTTGGTTTCGAGAACCGGAACGGAGCGAACTTGAAGTTCGTGAGTACCGGAAGCACAGAAATCGAAGCCAGATGCCTAGCCCAGTAGAGTTTCGAGGCAGGCTCTCAGGCCACCCGGTCGCGCGGCGTACTGCCGGCGAAGAAGGCCTCGAGATTTTCCAGAACCCGCCAGCCCATGGCCTCGCGGGTCGAGGCGGTGGCACTGCCCAGATGCGGCAGCAGCACCACGTTCTCGCATTCGTAGAGATCGGTGACGATGCGCGGCTCGCCCTCGAACACGTCGAGGCCGGCACCCTTGATCACGCCCTTCTTGAGGGCATTGGCCAGTGCCACCCCGTCGACCACCTCGCCGCGCGCCGTGTTGACCAGAATGGCCGTCGGCTTCATCAGGCTGAGGCGCGCGTCGTTGATCAGGTGATAGTTGTCCTTGCCGCCGGGCATGTGCAGCGAGACGACGTCGGCTTCCTTCAGCACCTCCTCGATGGTGGCGCGCTGCTCGGCCCCTGTCTCCGCTGCCAGTTCCGGCTTCACCGGGAAGGGGTCGAAGTAGATCACCTTCATGCCGAAGCCGAAATGCGCCCGCTTGGCCGCCTCGCGCCCGATCCGCCCGAAACCGAGCACACCGAACACGCCGCCCGACACCTTGGTGCCGATCATGTGGGTCGGGCGCCAGCCCGTCCACTTGTGGGCGCGCACTTCGCGCTCGCCTTCGCCGGCCCGCCGCGCCGCCATCAGCATCAAGGTGATGGCAAGGTCGGCGGTGCATTCGGACAGAACTTCCGGCGTGTTGGTGACGGCAAGCCCCGCCTTCCTGGCCGCTTCCGTGTCGATGTGGCTGTAGCCGACGCCGTAGCTCGCGAGGATCTTCGCCCGCGGGTTCTGAACGTCGAGCACCGCCGCATCCACCTTGTCGGAAACGGTGGGACAGACCGCGTCATAGTCCTTGAGCGCCTGCCGGATCTCAGCCCCGCTCATCGGCACGTCGCTGACATTGAGCGTGACGTCATAGAGCTGCTTCAGCCTGTCTTCGACCGCCGCCGGCCACTTCCGGGTGACCAGAACCTTCTTCTTATCCGACATATCGGTAGCCTCTAGCTGTTGCATTCCTGGCTTTTGTTTTCATCGTCAATTGCAGGTCCGTGACCGATATCTCTCGGGTTTAAAGTAATTCCGCGAAAAGCAGTCGTTATTCCAACGCTGTTGCCCGCTGAAAAGTCAATGCCACGTACTTCGAAGGCGTGACGAAGAGCTTGACGAGTTGCAGGAATTGGAATGCGTTTTTCAGATTCGAAATCGCCAATTGTTCTGGCAGAAACTTGCGCTGTTTCACTTAATTTATCTCTGGTCATATTGAGTGCTGCACGGGCCATACGGCATTGCGCCGGGCTCAGATCATTGATTTTCGACATCAGATAATCCCTTGTTTTGCCTCCATCAAAGCAAAGTAGAGATTAGCAATGTTTCCAGAAAATGGCAATCTTGCTGATTCTATTCGGCGGCTGCCCTCATTCCCAGCATTCCCTGCACCGTCGAGCCGAACTCGGCGGGCGTGGGGACGATGGTTACCCCGCAGGACTTCAAGATCTCAACCTTTTCCGCAGCACTTTCGCCGACCGACGACACGATGGCGCCGGCGTGGCCCATCTTGCGGCCCTTGGGCGCCGAGAGGCCGGCGATATAGGCGCAGACCGGCTTGGTCATGTGATCGCGGGCATACATGCCGGCTTCCACTTCCTGCGGCCCGCCGATTTCGCCGATCATGATCACGGCATCTGTCTCGGGATCGTTCTCGAACATTTCGAGGATGTCGCGATGCGAGCAGCCGTTGATCGGGTCGCCGCCGATGCCCACCGAGGTGGAAACGCCGATGCCGATTTCCTTGAGCTGGCTCGCCGCCTCATAGCCCAGCGTACCGGAACGGCCGACAATGCCGATGCGGCCAGGCAGGTAGATGTGGCCGGGCATGATGCCCACCAGCGCTTCGCCCGGGGTGATCACCCCGGCGCAATTCGGCCCCAGCAGGCGCATGCGGGCTTCCGCCTTGTAGCGCTTCATGTAGCGCTTGACGCGCATCATGTCCTGGGTCGGGATACCGTCGGTGATGACGACGCAGACCTTGATGCCGGCATCGGCCGCTTCCATGATCGAGTCGGCGGCGAACGGCGGTGGCACGAAGACGATGGAGGTGTCGGCGCCGGTGGCTTCCACCGCGTCCTTCACCGTGTTGAACACCGGCTTGCCGTGGGCTTCCGTGCCGCCCTTGCCGGGCGTGACGCCGCCGACCACGGGCGAGCCGTAGCGGATCATGTCTTCCGCATGGAACGAGCCGATCTTGCCGGTGATGCCCTGGACGATGATCTTCGAATTCTTGTTGATGAGTACGGACATGGCACTGGCTCCTCAGGCTGCGGACTTGGTGGCCGACTGGGCGGCGGCGACCGACAGGCGGGCAGCCTCGGCCAGGGTCTTGGCGGAGATGACGTTGATGCCGCTCTCCTCGATGATGCGGCGGCCTTCTTCCACATTGGTGCCCGCCAGGCGGACCACCAGCGGCAGTTCCAGCCCGGCCAGCTCCACCGCCTTCACCACGCCCTGGGCCACCCAGTCGCAGCGGTTGATGCCGGCGAAGATGTTGACCAGCACGGCCTTCACATTCTTATCCTGCGTGACAAGGCGAAAGGCCTTGGCGACACGCTCGGGCGTGGCACCACCTCCGATGTCCAGGAAGTTGGCAGGTGCCCCGCCTTCCAGCAGGATCATGTCCATGGTCGCCATGGCGAGACCGGCACCGTTGACGATGCAGCCGACGTCGCCGTCGAGGCCCACATAGGATAGGCCACGGTCGGCCGCCTGCGTCTCGCGTGGGTCTTCCTGGCTCTTGTCGCGCAGCTCGGAAATGTCCGGGTGGCGGAACATGGCGTTGTCATCGAAGCTCATCTTGGCGTCGAGGGCGATCAGCTGGCCTTCCTCGGTGAAGACAAGCGGATTGATCTCCAGCATGATGCCGTCCTTGTCGCGGAAGGCGCGATAGGCTCCGAGGATCACGCGGGTGGCGTCGGCAATCGCCGAGCCGGGCAGGCCGAGCTTGAAGGCCAATTCGCGGGCCTGGAAGGCCTGCATGCCCACCGCCGGCTCGACGGAGATCTTGACGATGCTCTCCGGCTTGGTCGCCGCCACCTCTTCAATGTCCATGCCGCCTTCGGTCGAGCCGATGACGATGACACGCTGCTCCGAGCGGTCCAGCACGAAGCCGAGATAGAGTTCGCGGGCGATATGCACTCCGCCTTCCACATAGAGGCGGTTGACCATCTTGCCGGACGGGCCGGACTGATGCGTCACCAGCTTGCGGCCGAGCATCTTCTCGGCGGCTTCCTCGACGTCGGATTCCGACTTGCAGACCTTGACGCCGCCCGCCTTGCCACGACCGCCGGTATGCACCTGCGCCTTGACCACCCACACCGAACCGCCGATTTCGCGCGCCCGGTAGGCCGCCTGCTCGGGGCTGTAGGCAAGCCCGCCCATCGGAATGGGGACGCCGAACTTGGCCAGGATCTCCTTGGCCTGATATTCATGAATGTCCATGGTCGTTTTCCCTCGGCAGTGTTTTTCAGGCGGAGACCGGGTTCACCTTGTCTCTGTCCCTCTCCCGCAAGGGGAGAGGGGACGCGGCTGATGCCACGCACCTGGCTGGATTGGCTGTTCTCTCAAGTTCTGCTCATCGTTCCCTCTCCCCTTGCGGGAGAGGGGGGGCGTCTCCGGCTCCGCAGAGCCTGATCTGAAATTCGCTGGGCTGCGGCAGATGCCCGGCCCAGTAGAGTTTCTGGTCAGGCTCTCACGCGGCCTTGGCGTTCTGCGTGGCCTTCGCTGCGATGGCGTCGGCCACGGTCACCACGTTCTGCGCCATGCGGGCGGAGGCGGCGTCGATCATGCGGCCGTCGAGCGAGGCAGCGCCCTTGCCCTGGGCGGCAGCTTCCTCGAGGGCGATGAGAATGCGGCGGGCGCGGTCCACTTCTGCGGGCGGCGGGGAGAACACGTCGTTGGCAAGAGCGATCTGGCTGGGGTGGATCGCCCATTTGCCCTCGCAGCCGAGGACCGCGGCCCGCTTTGCGCCCTTGATGTAGTCTTCGGGGGAGGAGAAATCGCCGAAGGGGCCATCGATGGCGCGCAGACCATAGGCGCGGCAGGCCGTGACCATGCGGTCGATGGCGGCATGCCACTGGTCGCCGGGATAATCGGGATTGAGACCGCCGATCACCACCGTGCGGGAGCGACGCGAAGCGGCGAAGTCGGCAACGCCGAAGTGGAGGGCCTCAAGCTTGCGGGAGGATTGGGCAATGATCTCCACGTTGGACATGCCGAGGGCGGTCTCAATCAGGGCTTCCAGGCCGATCTCGTTCTGGATGTTCCGGCCTTCGCGGATCTGCGCCACCATCGCTTCCACCATGTAGACGTCGCCGGGGACGCCCACCTTGGGGATCAGGATGGTGTCGAGATTCTCGCCGGCCTGTTCGACGACGTCCACGACGTCGCGATACATCCAGTGGGTATCGAGACCGTTGATGCGCACGCACATGGTCTTGCCGCGGGCGCGCCAGGGAATTTCGTTGAGCGCCTTGATGATGTTCTCGCGGGCCGGCACCTTGTCGTTGGGCGCCACGGCATCCTCAAGGTCGAGGAAGATGAAGTCGGCATCGGACTCGAGCGCCTTGGCAAACATGGCCGGGTTGGACCCGGGCACCGCGAGGGTCGAACGCTGAACGCGAGTCTTGACGGGCTTGTACTGGGTGAAGGACATGATGAGGCTTTCCTTGCGTCCGATACCCCCCTCTCCAACTCTCCCCCTCAAGGGGGGAGAGGGATCGAGGCTGGGATCGATCGCAACATTTGAGTGGTGTTGAGACGAGGGGATCGCTTCTCTCTCCCCCCTTGAGGGGGAGAGTTGGAGAGGGGGGTATTCCCTCACGCCGCCTTGGCGGCTTCGATATTCCGGCGGCCGCCATACCAAGTCTGGCAGGCTGCGACGCCGGAGCCGAGCTCTATGTCGGCACCGCAGTCCACCAGCGACATCTCTGCTGCCGCCACCGCGCCGAGCAAGAGCAGCTCCGAGGTCGCGCCGAGATGGCCGATGCGGAACACCTTGCCCGAGAGCTTGTTGAGGCCCGAACCGAAGCTCACGCCATAGCGGTCGAAGGCATGGCGGATCACTTTCACGGCGTCGATATTGGCCGGAACCTTGATCGCCGACACCGTGTCCGAATGCCACTTGGGCTCCTTGGCGCAGAGCTCGTAGCCCCAGGCCTCGATCGCCTTGCGCACGCCGGTGGCGATGTGATTGTGCCGGGCGAACACATTCTCGAGGCCTTCCTCGAACATCAGGTCGAGCGAGGCGCGCAGGCCCCTGAGCAGCGTGGTCGCCGGCGTATAGGGGAAGTAGCCGTCCTTGTTGGTGCGCATCATGTCTTCGAAGGAGAAGAAGCAGCGCGGGAACTTCGACGACTTGTGTGCTTCGAGCGCCTTCTGGCTGACGCAGATGATGGCGAGGCCGGTCGGCAGCATGAAGCCCTTCTGCGAGCCCGACACGATGCCGTCGACGCCCCATTCGTCCATGCGGAAATCGATGGAGCCCACCGACGACACGCCATCCACATAAAGGAGGGCAGGGTGCCCCGCCGCGTCCATGGCCTTGCGCAGACCGGCGATGTCGGAGGTGACGCCCGTGGCCGTCTCGTTCTGCGTCGCCAGCACGGCGCGGATGGTGTGGCCCTTGTCCTTGGCGAGAATGTCGTGGAAGGTCTCCACCGGCACGCCTTCGCCCCATTCGCAGTCGACGACCACGGTCTCGAAGCCGAGACGCTGGCACATGTCGGCCCACAAGAGCGAGAACTGACCGAAGGTGGAGATCAGCACCTTGTCGCCCGGGTTCAGCGTGTTGGTCAGCACCGCTTCCCAACCGCCGGTGCCGGAAGACGGATAGATGAAGGGCTGGCCGGTCTCGGTCTTGAAGACCTTCTTCAGGTCGGCGAACAGCGGCAGCGTCAGCTTCGGAAAGTCCGGCGAGCGCATGTCCTCCTGCGGCAGGTTCATGGCGCGGCGCACCTGATCGGGCACGTTGGTGGGGCCGGGAATGAAGAGGCCGGTGTGATAGCGCATGATCGTCTTGTCCCTCCGAAGTCGCTTGTTAGCGAATACTGACTTCCGAAGCGAACTCTCCCGTCCGTGCCCAAGATCATTTTCAGATCAGGCTCGCTAAGGACTTGAATTGTTCGGCTTCCTCCTGAAAATGATCCTGCTGCCGAAGCGTTTTCGGGAACAGTTCGTTTTTCTTCAGGGCATCAAAGGGAAATCTTAAGGGACTTTGCGGATGGCTTGGGATGCCGGCCTAAAAGGCGTTTTATAAGGTATTTCCGGGATCTGATTGAACTTGTCTATCAATCGACGGATTTTGACTGCGACGCCCGGTCGCGTTTTGTCATTCCTCCGGTGCGAAATCAGCAGACGACTTGCCTTGTCTGCTCCATGTTTCGGGCAGCGAAACGGATGGCGGATCGATTCCGTGGGGAGGGCGCATGTATCTGGTGCAGTTCATCGCCGTGGTGTCGCTGATGGAACTCACGCCGGGCCCCAACATGGGCTACCTCGTGGTCCTGTCGTTGACCCAGGGGCGCCGCGCCGGCCTCGCAACGGTCGCCGGCGTCGCCACCGGACTGACGGTGCAGGCCGTGATTGCCACCGTCGGCTTCGGCGCCATCATCGCCGATCATCCTCCGCTCTATCAGACGATGCGCTGGCTCGGCATCGCCATGCTGGCCTATCTCGCGGTCGAGGCCTGGCGGGAAGAACGCGAGAAACCCTCCGAGGACAGTCTCGCCGCCGATCTGGGGCGCCACTTTCTGCGCGGTTTTCTGACCAACGTGGTCAATCCCAAGAGCCTGGTGTTCTTCATCGCCGTCATCCCGGACTTTCTGCCCCCGCCCCCGGATGCGGCCCTGCATGACATGATCATCCTCGTCGCGATCTATCTTGCGATTGCCACGGCGGTTCACCTCGCCCTGGTGCTGGTCTCCGCGCGCATTCGGCCCTGGCTGTCATCGGGCCGCAATCAGACACTGGTGCGGCGGGCTTCGGCGGTGGCGCTCGCCGGCATGGTGGTCTGGCTGATGCTCGGCACCTGATTGGCTTCCGGCCCTCACCGGGCCGAGATGCTGCGCAGCCAGTCGCCGAAGGCCCGCACGATCCGCGAGCCCGCCTTGGCCTCCGGATAGACATACCAATAGCTGGTGCCCGAATTGAGCGGCAGGTCGAACAGCACCTTGAGCTTGCCCGATTTCAGTTCCTCCTCGATCAGGAAGCGCGGCATCAGTGCCGCCCCGAGCCCGGCCACCGCCGCCTCGGCCACCATGGCGAACTGGTCGAATCGCGGCCCCCGGAAGGCCAGCGCCGACGGTGCGCCGGCCAGATCCAGCCAGTCGCGCCAGGCCGTCGGACGCGTGGTCTGGTGGAGCAGGGTTATGTTGACGAGATCCGCCGGCGCGCCGATCTCATGGCTCGCCGTCAATCGGGGCGAGGCCACCGGCAGCACCTCCTCCGGGCACAGCGCCTCGCAGATCGCCCCCGGCCAGGTCGCTTCGCCGTGGTGGATCGCGGCGTCCAGCGGATCGTCGGCAAAGGAGAAGGGCTCCGATCGCACCGAAAAGTTGATCGTCGCGCCCGGATGTCCGTCGAGAAAGCCGCTCAGCCGCGGCAGCAGCCAGCGCGCCGCAAAGGTCGGCAGCACCGCCAGATTCAGCACCTCGGCCGCCCCCGCCGTCGCCATCACCCGCTCCGTCGCCGACGCCAGCTGCCCCAGCAGCTTCTGCACGTCCTTGTAATAGCTGCGCCCCCCGTCAGTGAGAAAGACGCGCTGGTTCACCCGCTCGAACAGATCGAGCCCCAGATCGGCCTCCAACTGCCGGATCTGCCGGCTCACCGCCCCTTGCGTCAGATGCAACTCATCGGCCGCCCGCGAGAAACTCAAGTGCCGCGCCGCACTCTCGAAGGCGGTCAGCGCCGACATGGACGGCAGGAACAGACGAGCCATGGTCATCCCACTTCATGAGAAATACTCATGATCCTACCATAAATCATCGTTTGCGGGGAATGATCTCTCCGGTGATAAACGCATCACACTGTCAGGGGAACTGCGTGGGATTTCGGTTGGCATTCTCGCCGCCGAGGAGTTCGACCGGAGACCGCGTTACCCCCCTCTCCAACTCTCCCCCTCAAGGGGGGAGAGAGCCCTAGATGGTTCCAGCCATAGCCTTTCGACCTAAAGAGGTTCTGGCGTGAACCGCGCGCATTCTCTCTCCCCCCTTGAGGGGGAGAGTTGGAGAGGGGGGTAACCCAAAGAAACGAAAGCGCAGTCCCTTCAAGGTTGCGCCAACTTTTGCGCCGTCCCCCGGCCCACACACCCAGCCCCAAGAGGCCCCCATGACCGCGTCCGCACTTGCCGCTGAAACCTCCGAAATCCTCGCCCGCCTCGGCGTTGCCGCATCCGCCTTCACCGGCGGCACCATGACCGTGCGCTCGCCCATCTCCGGCGAGGTGATCGGCGCGGTCAAGGAAGCGTCGGCCGCCGACATGTCCGCCGCCATCGGCCGAGCCCATGACGCCTTCCTCGCCTGGCGCAAGGTGCCCGCACCCAAGCGCGGCGAGCTGGTGCGCCTGTTCGGCGAGGAACTGCGCGCTGCCAAGGCCGATCTTGGCCGCCTCGTCACCATCGAGGCCGGCAAGATCACCTCCGAAGGCCTCGGCGAAGTGCAGGAAATGATCGACATCTGCGATTTCGCCGTCGGTCTCAGCCGCCAGCTCTACGGCCTCACCATCGCCACCGAGCGCGCTTCGCACCGCATGATGGAGACCTGGCATCCGATCGGCGTCGTCGGCATCATCTCCGCCTTCAACTTCCCCGTCGCCGTCTGGTCCTGGAATGCGGCGCTCGCCTTCGTCTGCGGCGACTCCGTCGTCTGGAAGCCGTCCGAGAAGACCCCCCTCACCGCGCTCGCCGTGCAGGCGCTCTATGAGAAGGCCGCTGCCCGCGCCGGCGCGCCGGCTGGCCTGTCCGAACTCGTCATCGGCGGCAAGGCCGCCGGCGAGGCGCTGGTCAACGACACCCGCGTGCCCGTCGTCTCCGCCACCGGCTCCACCGCCATGGGCCGCGCCGTCGGCCCGCGTCTGGCCGAACGCTTCGCCCGCGCCATCCTTGAGCTTGGTGGCAACAACGCCGCCATCATCGCCCCCAGCGCCGATCTTGATCTCGTCGTCCGTGGCGTCGCCTTCGCCGCCATGGGCACGGCCGGCCAGCGCTGCACCACGCTGCGCCGCCTCTTCGTCCACGACAGCATCTATGACGCCCTCGTCCCCCGCCTCAAGAAGGCCTATGGCTCCGTCAAGGTCGGCGATCCCCGTGAAGCCGGCGTGCTGGTCGGCCCGTTGATCGACAAGGCCTCCTTCGATCGCATGCAGGGCGCGCTCAGCGCCGCCAAGGCCGCCGGCGGCGTCGTTACCGGTGGCGAGCGGACGCGCGAGGATGTGGGCGCCGATGCCCACTACGTCCGTCCCGCCATCGTCGAGATGCCCGGCCAGGCCGACGTGGTGAAGACCGAGACCTTCGCCCCCATCCTCTATGTCATGCGCTGGTCCGATTTCGACGAGGTGCTGAAGCTGCACAACGACGTGCCGCAGGGCCTGTCGTCCTCCATCTTCACCAACGACCTGCGTCAGGCTGAAACCTTCCTGTCGGTGGTCGGCTCCGATTGCGGCATTGCCAACGTCAACATCGGCCCCTCCGGTGCCGAGATCGGTGGCGCCTTCGGTGGCGAGAAGGAAACCGGCGGTGGCCGCGAGGCCGGCTCCGACGCCTGGAAGGCCTACATGCGCCGCGCCACCAACACCATCAACTACGGACGCGACCTGCCGCTGGCGCAGGGCGTCAGCTTCGACGTGGAGTGAGCCGATGACGATCCGCGTGGTGGTGGCCGGTGCGACCGGCTGGACGGGCAGTGCGGTCGCCAAGGCCGTGCTGGCCGCCGAGGATCTGGACCTCGTCGGAGCGGTCGCCCGCTCCGTCGCCGGCCAGGACGTGGGCACGGTGCTCGGCGGCCCCGAAGCCGGCCTCAAGGTCTCCGCCACGCTCGCCGAGGCCTTGGCCGCCGGCGCCGACGTGCTGGTCGACTACACCAAGCCGCATGTGGTCAAGGCGCATGTGCTCGAAGCTGTCGCCAAGGGCGTTGCCGTCGTGATCGGCACCTCGGGATTGTCCGCCGACGACTATGCCGAAATTGCCGCCGCGGCCGACAGCGCCGGCGTCTCGGTCTTCGCCGCTGGCAACTATTCCATCACCGCCACGCTGATGACCAAGTTCGCCCTCCTGGCCGCCCGCTATGTCGCCGACGTCGAGGTCATCGACTATGCCTCGGCAAAGAAGCCCGACACGCCCTCGGGTACCGCGCGCGAGCTGGCCGAACGCCTCTCCGCCGTCCGTCTTCCGTCCACTGCCAAGCCGGTCGCCGAACTTGGTGGCGTCAAGGAAACACGCGGCGGACAAATAGGCGACGTTCAGGTCCACTCCGTGCGACTTCCCGGTTACATTCTGTCCTGCGAGGCGCAGTTCGGTGCGCCCGACGAGCGCCTCGTCATCCGCCATGACGCCGGCTCGTCCGCCGCGCCCTATGTCGCAGGCACACTGCTCGCCGTCCGCCGGGTCCGTGAAGTCAAGGGCTTGCGCCGCGGCCTCGATTGCCTGTTGGATTGAACATACACGCTTGCGATTGTCATGGTCCGCGAAGGCGGACCATCCATGCAGTCAAAAGCAAAAGAGTAGAATGCAATATGAAGTCGGGATGAACTGCGACGAGACCGGATGTCCGAAGTGAACCCGAATCTGGTTTGACCTTCGGACTTTCCTTGCCTGTGACTGCTTGGATGGTCCGCCTTCGCGGACCATGACAAGCGGATGGGGCGGGAAACGCCGGCTGGCTTGCGAATAGTCTTGGCCATACCGACATCGAACTGGAGTTTGGTTCCGTGACTTCTCAAGCAAAGCCCCGCACCGGTGGGCAGGTTCTCGTCGATCAGCTGATTGCCCAGGGCGTCGAACGCCTCACCTGCGTGCCCGGCGAAAGCTATCTCGCCGTGCTCGACGCCCTGCACGACGCCTCCATCGACGTGATGATCTGCCGCAACGAGGGCGGGGCCGCCATGATGGCCGACGCCTATGGCAAGCTCACCGGAAAGCTGGGAATCTGCTTCGTCACCCGTGGTCCCGGCGCCATGAACGCCGCCCACGGCGTCCATATCGCTGCCCATGACTCGACCCCGATGGTCCTGTTCATCGGCCAGGCCGAACGCGGCATGCTGGAGCGCGAAGCCTTCCAGGAGATGGACTACAAGGCCGTTTTCGGCTCCGTCGCCAAGTGGGTTGTCGAGATCAATCTGGCTGAACGCATCCCCGAACTCATCGCCCGCGCCTTCCGCGTCGCCCTGCAGGGCCGCCCCGGCCCGGTGGTGATCTCGCTGCCCGAGGACATGCTGCTCGACACGGTCGAGGTCGCCGACGCGCCCGTGGTCGAACCGGCGGAAACCTGGCCCGGCCTGCCTGATATGGTGCAGCTCCAGAAGCTGCTCTGGGCTGCAAAAAAGCCGCTGGTCATCCTTGGCGGCACTCGCTGGACCGAGCGCGCCCAGCGCGAGATCATCCGCTTCGCCGAGCGTTTCGATCTGCCCGTCACCACCGGTTTCCGCCGCGCCAGCCTCTTCCCGGCCGATCATCCCAACTATGCCGGCGACGTGGGCATCGGCCCCAATCCCAAGCTCGCCCAGCGCGTCAAGGACGCCGACCTGCTGATCGTCATCGGCAGCCGCATGAGCGAGATGCCGTCCTCGTCCTACACGCTGATCGGCATCCCCACGGCAACGCAGACGCTGGTGCATATCCACCCGGATCCGCAAGAGATCGGCCGCGTCTACCAGCCGGCGCTCGGCATCATCGCGTCGCCGCACGCCTTCGCTTCGGCGCTCTCCACCGTGCATCCGCCGGTGCAGATCCCCTGGAGCGAGCACACCGTCTCCGCCCGTGCCGACTTCCTCGCCTGGACCGAGGTGCCGCTCAAGGTGCCCGGTGACTTCCAGTATGGCGAGGTCATGGTCTGGCTGCGCAACCGCATGCCACCCGAAACCATCGTCTGCAATGGCGCCGGCAACTATGCCATCTGGCTGCACCGCTACTGGCGCCATAAGCGCTTTGCCACGCAGGTCGCACCGACCTCCGGCTCGGTCGGCTATTCCATTCCCGCCGGCGTCATGGCCAAGCGGCAGAACCCGGACAAGCCGGTCGTCGTCTTCGCCGGTGACGGCTGCTTCCTGATGAACGGCGCCGAATTTGCGACCGCCGTTCAATACGATGCGCCCATGGTGGTCATCGTCGTCGACAACGGCATGTACGGTACCATCCGCATGCATCAGGAGCGCGAATATCCGGGCCGTCCGTCCGGCACCTATCTCAAGAACCCCGATTTTGCCGCCTTCGCGCGCGCTTTCGGCGGCCACGGCGAGACGGTGCGCACCACGGACGAGTTCGCGCCGGCCTTCGAGCGGGCGCTCGCCAGCGGCAAGCCGGCCATCATCCACTGCTTCATTGACCCGCAGGCGATCACGCCCGCGCGGACGCTGGACCAGATCGCCGGTCGCGCGCCCTGAGGGCGCTGGCACCGGTGCAATGAGCCGATGCGTCAGCATCCTGGCGAATTGGAAAAGACAAGCGATGTCCGGGCAAGACCTCCCGGTTCGGGCGTCGCATGGGGAACAACAAGAACGAGATCTTGCAGCATGCTCAGCTATGACGTCGTGATCGTCGGCGGCGCCGTCACCGGCTCGTCCACGGCCTACCATCTTGCGTCCAATCCGGACTTCAAGGGCCGCATCCTGGTGATCGAGAAGGATGCCTCCTACCAGCGGTGTGCCTCCGCCCTGTCGGCCGCCTCCATCCGCCAGCAATTCTCCACAGCGGTGAACATCAAGATATCGCTGCATGGAATCGACTTCATCCGCTCCATCGGTGAGCGCCTGGAAGTGGACGGCGACAAGCCCGACATCGGTCTGAAAGAGGGCGGCTACCTGTTCCTCGCCACCGATGCGGGTCGTGAGATCCTCAAGGAAAATCACGTCCTGCAGACCGAACTCGGCGCCGACATTGCCTTCCTCGAGCCTGACGGCCTCAAGGCCACCTTCCCCTGGCTCAACGTCGAGGATCTCAACTCCGGCGCCTATGGTCGCACGGGGGAGGGCTGGTTTGATGGCTACGGCCTGATGCAGGCCTTCCGCCGCAAGGCGCGCTCGCTCGGCGTCGAGTACCGTGCCGCCAACGTGGTCGCCTACAAGCGAGACGGCAATCGCGTCACCGCCGTCGTGCTTGACGATGGCACGGAGATCGCCTGCGGCACCGTGGTCAATGCGTCTGGTGCCGACGGACGCAAACTCGCCGCCACAGCGGGCATCGACATTCCCATCGAAGTGAAGAAACGCATGATCTTCACCTTCAAGGCCGAAGATCGCATCGACAACTGCCCGCTGCTGATCGACCCCGACGGCACCTATGTACGACCGGAAGGCGAGGGCTTCATCTGCGGCTGGGCGCCGCCGGAAGAACAGGACCCCGAGGTCTACAACGACTTCGAGGTGGATTGGTCGCTGTTCGAGGACCACATTTGGCCGACGCTTGCCACCCGCATTCCCGCCTTCGAGCGCATCAAGACCGGTCGCGCCTGGGCCGGCTATTACGACATGTGCGCTTGGGACCACAACGTGCTGATCGGCCCCATGCCGGAAGTACCGAACCTGTTGTTTGCCAACGGCTTCTCCGGCCACGGTCTGCAGCAGTCGCCCGCCGTCGGTCGCGGCCTCTCCGAGCTGATCATCCACGGCCGCTATGTGACGCTCGACCTCTCCGACCTAGCCACCACTCGCTTTCGCGAGGGGCGCAAGGTCAAGGAAAAGAACATCGTCTGAGAGCGTTGCCCGAATTCGAGCATGTCCGGACCGTCGGCACAGCCGGCGGTCTTTTCGTTTCACAACCTGCGCGCAGGTTGCAATCCAATTTCGGTTGTATCATGGTGAACAAATCGAGATCGGAAGCAGCAGCGCCGACCCAGCGGTGCGACCGGGAAAGATTGGCTGTCCCGGCTGTGGCGAGCAGCCCTCGCTCTTGATGAAGGAGTCCAGACGATGCGGTTCAAACCGTGGAAGCTGGAAGTCACCGTCGCGAAGACTGCGGACCGCTGGATCATAACGGTCCGCATAACACTTCGTAGGTGACTAAAGGAGCGGGCGGATGCGACCGCCCGCTCCACTCCCGACTATACCTCATTCATGGCAATTTTCAACAATTACGGCGTGTAGGCGCGGGGTTGCTAGATGCATCTTGCTGCAATCGCTGATATCGTGAACAAATCGAGATCAGAAGCAGCAGCGCCACCCCAGCAGCGCGACCGGGAAAGATTGGCTGTCCCGGCTGTGGCGAGCAGCCCTCGCTCTCGGTGAAGGAGTCCAGACGATGCGGTTCAAACCGTGGAAGCTGGAAGTCATCTTCGCGAAGACGGCGGATCGCTGGGTTGTAACGATCCGCCTAACTTTGCGTAAGTGACTAAAGGAGCGGGCGGCGGCAATCCGCCCGCTCCACTCCCGATTATAGACAAAACCGCCCAAACTTCAAGATTGCGCTTTCCTCGCGCCGATCACATCAGGCCGTTCACGCGCGGCTTCACTTCGGTGCCGAGCAGTTCGATGTGGCGCAGCGCATTCTCGTGCGTCAGCGTCGAACCGTTGAGCAGCATGGTGATGCGCTTCACACCGCCGAGCGACTCGTCGATGTGGAGCATCTTCGCCGCCACGGTCTCCGGATCGCCCACCAGGAGCGCCCCGAGTGGGCCGCGCTGGGCGTCGAAGCTGCCGCGCGTTGTCGGACCCCAGCCGCGTTCGGCACCGATCTTGTTGAAGGTGCGCTGATACTCCGGCCAGAGAATGTCCGCCGCCTTTTCCGTCGTCTCGGCCACGAAGCCGTGGACATGCACGCCCACCCACAGCTTGTCCGGGCTGTGCCCGGCCCGGCGACCGGCCTCGCGATAGAGATCGATCAGCGGCCGGAAGCGGTGCGGCTCACCCCCTATGATCGCCACGATCAGCGGCAGACCAAGCGCGCCGGCGCGGGCAAACGACTGCGGTGTGCCGCCGACGCCGATGATGACGGGCAGGGGGCTCTGCACCGGCCGCGGATAGACGCCTTCACCCTTGAGCGGGGCGCGATGTGTGCCCGACCAGTGGACATTGATCTCGTCGCGCACGGTCAGCAGCAGGTCGAGCTTCTCGGCGAACAGCGTCTCGTAGTCCTTGAGGTCGAAGCCGAACAGCGGATAGCTCTCGATGAACGATCCGCGCCCCACCATGATCTCGGCGCGACCGTTGGAGATCAGGTCGATGGTGGCGAACTGCTGGTAGACGCGGATCGGATCGTCCGAGCTCAGCACCGTCACGGCGCTGGCGAGGCGGATGTTCTTGGTGCGCGCGGCCGCTGCGGCCAGCAGGATGGTGGGCGCCGAGGCGAGATACTCCTCGCGGTGGTGCTCGCCGATGGCGTAGACGTCGAGCCCGACCTTGTCGGCCATCTCGATCTCTTCCAGAAGCTCGGCGATCCGCTTCGCGTCGCCGCTCGGGCTGTCGTGGGTCCACTGGGTCGAGACGAAGCTGTCGATTCCGATTTCCATATGCTATGTCCAATCTGAGCTGTCCGGGAATGACGGAGGCGGTGCGCTTTGCACCGACGGTCGCGAGGAGCCCGGCATTTGTCTTCGCCCTACATATAGTGCACTCATTGTTCGCTGGGCGTGAACAAGGTGTCGCCGAAACCGTGACTGTGCCGCCTGTGCGATTCCCCTATGGTTCGGCGACCCGTCGTTGACGCGAATGGCGGTCCTCAAGGAGGCTGACATGGCAAAGGTTCTTGTTCTCTATTATTCCGCTTATGGCCACATCGAGACGATGGCGAATGCCGTTGCCGAGGGTGCCCGCTCCGCCGGCGCCACCGTCGATGTCAAGCGCGTGCCCGAGCTGGTGCCCGATGATGTCGCCAAGGCTTCCTATTACAAGATGGACCAGGCCGCTCCCATCGCCAAGGTTGAGGAACTCGCCGACTACGACGCCATCATCATCGGCGCCGGCACCCGCTTCGGCACTGTCGCCTCGCAGATGCGCAACTTCCTCGACCAGACCGGTGGTCTGTGGTTCCAGGGCAAGCTCGTCGGCAAGGTCGGTTCGGCCTTCACCGCCTCCGCCACCCAGCATGGCGGCCAGGAATCCACCATCCTCGGCCTGATCCCCACCTTCCTGCATCACGGCATGGTCTACGTCGGTCTGCCCTACGCCTTCCAGGGCCAGATGGGCGTTGAGGAAGTCAAGGGCAGTTCGCCCTATGGCGCCAGCACGCTGACCGACGGTGACGGTTCGCGTCAGCCTTCCGCCATCGAGCTGGAAGGCGCCAAGTTCCAGGGCGCCCACGTCGCCAAGATCGCCGCCAAGATGTTCGGCTGATTGTTCTGCTGATCCGAGAAGCCGCCGCGCGAGACCCGTCTTGCGCGGCGGTTTTCTTTTTCTATCGCAACGCCTTACGACACCGCCCGCCGGTTGCGGACCCACAAGCCGAGCAGCGTGCCATTGGCGTCCACATCGCCGTCCCGCCGGTAGCCGCACTGCTCTGCCAGCCGGATGGATGCCGTATTCTCCGGCGTGATGATCGCGATGGTCCTGTCGTCCATCAGATTGGCATCGGCCCAGGCCAGGCACGCGCCCAGCGCCTCACGCGCATAGCCCTTGCCCTGCGCTTGCGGTGCGAGAATCCAGCCGGCCTCGGGCACACCCGACACGGGCAGCTCATAGGGGCGATGGAAATCGGCGAGGCCCATTTCGCCGATATAGGCGCCGGTCGCCTTCTCCTCGACGCCCCAGTAGCCAAAGCCGAGCAGCGGCCACAGCCCGCCGTAGCGCAACAGGCGCATCCAGCTCTCGTGCTCGTTCGCCGGCTTGCCGGAAATGAACCGTACGGCCTCGGTGTCTCCCCAGATGGCCGACAGCGCCGGGAAGTCCGCACGGGTGATGGCCCGCAGCACCAAACGGTCGGTGACTATCGTTGGTGCAGAGTATGAGACCCTTTGTGGCATGTGCCCTCCCAGACCGGTATACTCTTGTGCCATAACAGATTCGCAGGAGAATGCGGCATGCGGTGCCCCTATTGCAGCAACGAGGACACCCAGGTGAAGGACAGCCGCCCCACCGAGGACGGCACTTCCATTCGCCGGCGTCGCGTCTGCACGGCCTGCGGCGGACGGTTCACCACCTTCGAGCGGGTGCAGCTGCGCGAGCTCGTGGTGGTCAAGCGGTCGGGCCGGCGCGTTCCCTTCGATCGCGACAAGCTGACCCGCTCGGTTCAGATCGCCTTGCGCAAACGCCCGGTGGAGCCCGAGCGCATCGAGCGCATGATCACCGGCATCGTCCGCCAGCTGGAAAGCCTTGGCGAGAATGACATCGAGGCCGGCCAGATCGGCGCATTGGTGATGGAAGGCCTCAAGACCCTCGATCCCGTCGCCTATGTGCGCTTTGCCTCCGTCTATCGCGACTTCCGCGAGGTGAAGGACTTCGAGAGCGTCCTCGGTGAGCTGAACAGCGAAAACGACTAGAGATGTCTTCGACCAGGTTGCATGACCTGGTCGCCCAGCTTCAGCACCAAATCCTTGTTTGAATTGAACTCCACATCGGACTCCTGACCCTGAGGCGGCACGGCAATGGCACCCAACGACCGTCCCCCGACCGAACTCGACCGGCGCTTCATGGCGGCCGCCATCGAGCTGGGACGCCGCAACAACGGCCTCGCCCGCCCCAATCCGTCGGTCGGTGCCATCGTTGTTCGCAAGGAAGCCCATGGCTTCGAAGTCATCTCCCGCGCCGTCACGGCACCCGGTGGCCGCCCGCATGCGGAAGCGCAGGCGCTCGCGCTGGCGGGCGCCCGCGCCAAGGGCGCCACGCTCTACGTCACTCTGGAGCCCTGTTCGCACCATGGCGTAACGCCGCCCTGCTGCGAGGCGATCGCCCGCGCCGGCATTGCCCACGTGGTCGCCGCCCTTGACGATCCGGATCCTCGCGTTGCCGGCAAGGGCTACGACTATCTGCGCCGCCAGGGCATCGCCGTCACCACGGGCGTGCTTCAGCGCGAGGCCGCCTTGTTGCACGCCGGGCATGTCTCGCGCGTCACCCGCGATCGGCCGCACGTCAATCTGAAGCTCGCCGCCTCTGCTGACGGCTTTATCGGCCGGGAAGGCGAGGGGCAGATCGCCATCACGGGTCCGCGTGCCAAGGCCTTCGCCCTGGGTCTGCGTGTCGAGCACGATGCCATCATGGTCGGCATCGGCACGGTCCTCGCCGATGATCCCGCCCTCACCAATCGCCTCGCCGGGTGCGAACGGCGCAACCCTGTTCGCGTGATCCTCGACGCCGACGCCCGCACGCCGCTCACCGCCAAGGTGGTGGCTGCCGCCTCGAGCTCGCCGACCTGGCTCTTTGCCGCGCCAGATGCGCCGGAAGACCGGATGAAGGCGCTGGCACACAAGGGCGTGTTGATCGAAGTCGCCGAACGCGACGCCTCGGGTCGTCTCGACCTGCAGGACGTCCTGTTCCAGCTTGGTCGTCTCGGCATCACTTCGGTCATCTCGGAAGGCGGAGCCCGGGTCGCCCGCGCCTTGCTGGAAGCCGATCTCGTCGATGAAGTGAACCTGGTGCGCTCCGATCTCGTTCTGGGCGCGCGTGGTGTCCCGGCGCTTGCCGGTCTGCCGATCGCGTCATTGGCTCAGGACGAGCGATTCACGCTGATCGAGCGCCGCCGGCTTGGCGAGGATCGCCTGATGCGTCTTTTCCGCCGCTCGGCCTTGCCGAAGGGATGATCAAAGGCGGCTTGCAATGCGCAGTCCGCCCCAGTGCCGCCCCTGAATGACGAGCGGCACGTCCACTTCCTTCATCATCACGATCACGCCGTTGCCCATGTCGCGCGGATAGTTCTGCACCAGGAAGGGGCGCGTGTTGCGCGCCGCCAGGAGCCCGGCGCGATCGTCGAAGATGCGCTTGTTGCGGGCGTTGGCCGCGTTCCAGATCGGATCGTTCGGCCGCTGCGGCTGGGCGAACTTGGCGTTGTGCACCGGCAGATAGCCATTGAGGTCGAGCGCGACGCAGAAGGCGAGATTGGTGTTGCCGCTGACGACACGATCCTGGATGGGGGCCAGCACGCGCTCCAAGGCGGGCAGGGCACGCGTCGTATACTGTTGCGGGTTGGTGCCGGTAATCGGACGATAGTCCGTATCGAACAGGTCGTTCAGGCTGAGCCGACCCGCGCCGATCTCGCTTTCCAGCGCCGAGACCATGGCCCTGGCCGTGTCCTGGCCAAGCGTGATGTGCAGCGCCGCGTCCGCCTTCAGCTTTTCGAGCCGCGCTTCCAGCGCCTTCGCCACGGTGGGTTCTTCGCCCTCAAAGGCAAGATGAAGGCCGAGGGCGCTGCTGCCGGCCACGCGCACCGGCAGCGTACCGATCCCGTCGAGCCGCAGATCACCGCGCCCGCCGCTCGGCTTGCGGTCCGCCTCACAACGAACCAGCGCGCCGCCGCGGCTGATATCCGCCGTCCGTACGGACAGTGATTGGCCGCCGACACGCAACTCGCCGGCGATCTCCACCGGCCAGCGATCATGTCGCCGGCGGTCCGCCCCTTCATTCTGCCGCAACACCGTCAGCATGCGGCCGGAAGCTTCCGTCACGGTCCGATCCATTGCAACCGTGGCGGTCTCCGCGCTCTTGGCTGCGTCCACCGCCGCCTGCGCGGCGGCACTGATTTCTTGTGCCGCAGTGGTCACATCTTCGCTCAGGCGTACCGTTGCGACTGCAGCCTCGTTGATCGTATCGACGGTAGACGCCTGTTCGGCCACCGCAGCGCCAACGCCCTTCAGCACCGGCTGCAGATCCTCGATCCAGTGAATGATCTCCTGCACGGCCCCCACTGCGGCAGCGTTGCGTTCGCGCAGGGCAGCAATGGTCGCGCCGATCCGGTCGGTCGCCTTGCGCGTTTCGACTGAAAGCGCCTTCACCTCGCCGGCCACAACGGCAAAGCCGCGGCCAGCTTCACCGGCCCGAGCAGCTTCAATGGTGGCGTTGAGGGCCAGAAGATTGGTCTGTCCGGCGATGCCGGCGATCAGTTCCACCACCGTCTCGATCTCGGAGATCGCCTGCGCCAGCGCCGCCATCTGGGCGCCGGCATTGCCGGCTCCCTTTTCGGCGTCGCTCAGAATGCCGATCGAGCGATGGGCGCGTTCGTTGATGTCCCTGTTGACGACCACTACGCGCTCCAGCGCCGTCGCCACGTTATGCATGCTCTCGTCGGCGCGCGCCGTCTGTCCGATCAGGCGCTCGGTTCCGGCGCTGATTCCGGCGATCAGTTCACGGCTGGCGCTGACCGCACGCCGCATGTCGACGCCGGATGCCGCAACCTGCTGTCCCATGCGGCGCAGGTCCATTTCCACCATGGAGACGATCGGTTCGACGGAGGCATGTTTGGGCCCGTCCAAGGCCTCGCCATCAGGCGCAGCCTCCACTGCGGCGGGCAACATCTCCTTGGCAACACGCTCCGACCGGAATCTTGCAAACATCGCCTGTACCCGAAATTTCACGTTGGTACATAGTCGGGTTGCATGGTTACCAATCTCTGAAGAATGGCGAAAAACCGGTCAAAACTGCCCGAAAAAATCCGGGTTTTCCATGCGGTGTTTGCTCCTATTTGAAGCGCCCGAGCGAGAAGGGCTCCAGAATCGGGTTGCTGTTGCCGCTTGCGAGCAGGTCCAGCAGGTGGAAGGCCGTGATGGGGCCGAGTGTTAGCCCCAGATGCTGGTGTCCAAAGGCATAGAACAGGTTGTCCACCCCGTCCGCCTTGCCGATGGCCGGCAGATAATCGGGCAAGGTCGGGCGCGAGCCATACCAGCGCCGGAAGGGCGGTCGCAGCGGCAATCCGAGTTCGGCCACATGCTGTTCCAATCGCTCCCAGCGGCGCGTCACAGGCGGCGCGTCATGGCGCGACAGCTCGACAAAGCTCGACGCCCGAACGCCACCGGCAAAGCGCGTGACGATCATCGATCGTTCCTCGAATACCAGCGGCGGCTGGCTTTCAGGCCAGTCGTGGCTCTCGGCCTGAATGTGGTAGCCGCGCTCGGCAATGATCGGCGCCTTGATCCCGAGCGGCTTCAGGAGCGCCGCGCTCTCGACACCGGCCGCAACCAGGATCTGCCGCCCCTGCAGGCGCGTTCCGCCACAGGTCACCGCGACGGCCTGTCCTGCCTCCACATCGATCTTGGACACGCTATCGGCGATGATCCGCCCGCCGGCTTCCAGAAAGGCATCCTTCACCGCCGTCAACACGGCGCCCGGATCCAGCACTTGCCCTGTCTTGCCGAAAGTGACGCCACCGGCGGGCCGCGCATGCAGCAGTGAGGCAGCCCGATCAAGCTCAGCCGTGTCGGACGGGCGACAGGTTGCCGTGCCAATGTCGGCGGCGAACCAGTGATCGGCGCCCCGCCGTGCCGCCTCGGCGCCGTGCCACACCACCATATGCCCACCTTCGATCAGGAGATCCGGGCGGTTCAAATCGGTCACCAGATGTCGCCAGGCGGGCAGGGCGTCCTTCAGCAGCGCCTTCAAGGCCGCCTTGCCCGCTGCAAAGCTGGCAGGCCGCGAGGCCAGCATCAGGCGAAGACCGAAGGGCAGCCACGTCGCGATCTCCTGCGGCGGCAGCGCCAGTGCGCCGCCAGCCAGCGTCAGGCGTCTTGGCACGGACGCCAGCGCGGCCGGCGAGGCCAGTGGCTCCACCTGTTCGGTGGCAATATGGCCGGCATTGCCCCACGACGCCGGCGGACGCTCGCGGGCTGGGTCGATCAGGAGCGTCTGAACATTCGCCTTCTGCAGCGCCAGCGCCGCAGTCAGGCCGACGATGCCCCCACCGACGACGAGCGTCTGATCTCTCTCCACTTGACCGACTCCAATTCATTTTCGTATATCGTATACGATTATAGAAACCCCTTAGCGAGGCTCAGTCAATGCCCACCTCCTGGAAAGGCGTATTTCCCGCCGCCACTACGCAATTTGCCGAGGATCTGTCGATCGATCTCAAGGCCACCCAGGCCGGCTATGACGCCTTGGTGCGCGACGGCGTCGACGGTCTGATCGTGCTCGGCACCTGCGGCGAGAACAACTCGCTCGATCCCGACGAGAAGCGCACCGTCCTGAAGGCGGTCGTCGAGGTGGTCGACAAGCGCGTGCCGGTCATCACCGGCGTGTCCGAATTCGACACCCGCCGCGCGGTCGCCTATGCACGCGCCGCCGAAGCCGCGGGCATCGACGGCCTGATGCTGCTGCCGGCCATGGTCTATGTGCCCAAGACGGAAGAGCTGATCGCCCATTTCCGCGCTGTCGCCGAGGCGGTTAGCCTGCCGATCATGCTCTACAACAACCCGCCGGCCTATCGCGTCAACATCGGCAAGGAAGTGCTCGATGCGCTGGCCGACGTGCCGAACATCGTCGCCGTCAAGGAAAGCGCCCCGGACTCGCGCCGCTTCACCGACCTCATCAACGCCTTCGGCAGCCGCTACGAGATCTTCGCCGGTCTCGACGACGTCGCCCTCGAAGGTCTGATGCTCGGCGCCAAGGGCTGGGTCTCCGGTCTCACCTCCGCCTTCCCGCACGAGTCCGTCGAGCTGGTGGCCGCCGCCGCCCGTGGCGACTGGATGCGTGCCCGCGAGATCTATCGCTGGTTCATGCCGCTGCTGCATCTCGACGCCGAGCATGATCTGGTGCAGACCATCAAGCTGGCCGAACAGATCATGGGCCGTGGCTCCGAGCGCGTGCGCATGCCGCGCATGATCCTGTCCGGCGCCCGCCGCGCCGAGATCATCGCCATGGTGGAACAGGCCGCAGCCACCCGTCCCGTCGGCCCCAAGAAGATTTGAGGTTCATGATGCGCCACACCTTCTTCTGCATCGACGGGCATACGGCCGGCAATCCGGTGCGGCTGGTGGCCGGTGGCGCACCGCTCCTCAAGGGCGCCAACATGTCGGAGCGCCGCCAGGATTTCCTGGAGCGCTTCGACTGGATCCGCACCGGCCTCTGCTTCGAGCCGCGCGGCCATGACATGATGTCCGGCGGCTTCCTCTATCCGCCGACCCGCGAGGATGCCGATTGCGGCATCCTCTTCATCGAAACGTCCGGCTGCCTGCCCATGTGCGGCCACGGCACCATCGGCATGATCACCTTCGGCCTCGAACATGGCCTGATCACGCCCCGCACGCCCGGCAAGCTGCGCGTCGAGGTGCCCGCCGGCGTCATCGACATCGACTATGGCGCCGAGGGCGACAAGGTCACCTTCGTCAAGATCACCAACGTCCCCGCCTTTGTCGCCGTCACGGGCGTGGAGATCGAGGTGCCCGGCTTCGGCCCGCTCACGGTCGACGTCTCCTATGGCGGCAACTTCTACGCCATCATCGAGCCGCAGGGCCCCTACACCGGCCTCGACGACCTCGGCGCTTCCCGGATCATCGAGCTGTCCAACGTCGTGCGTCGCCTGATGCGCGAGAAGGTCGAGCCGGTCCATCCGCTGAACCCCACCATCCGCGGCGTCAGCCACGTGCTCTGGGCCGACAAGCCCAAGGGCAACGGCGCCCACGGTCGCAACGCCGTGTTCTACGGCGACAAGGCCATCGACCGTTCCCCCTGTGGCACCGGCACCTCCTCGCGCCTCGCCCATCTCGCCGCCAAGGGCCTGCTCAAACCCGGCGAAGCCTTCGTGCACGAGAGCTACATCGGCAGCCGCTTCATCGGCCGTGTCGAGGCGATCACCGAGGTGGCCGGCAAGCCCGCCATCATCCCGTCCATCCAGGGGTCGGCCATCGCCACCGGTTTCAACACCATCTGGATCGATCGCGCCGACGACTTCTGGAAGGGCTTCCAGGTCGTCTGAGGGATCACAAATGCTGCAGAAGTCGAACCTGGCCGATCAGATAGCCGCCATCCTGCAGGAGCGCATCGTTGCCGGCGACATCCCCGCCGACTCCGCGCTCAAGCAGGATGCGCTGGCGGCCGAGTTCGGCGTCAGCAAGATCCCCTTGCGCGAAGCCTTCGCCAAGCTGCAGCAGAACGGCCTCGTCACCTCGCAGGCCAATCGCGGCTTCTTCGTCCGGCCGCTCTCGTCAGCCGAGGCCTTCGACGTCTTTGACCTGCGCCTGCGCATCGAACCCGACGCGGCCGCCCGCGGCGCCGAACGGGCCGATGCGGCCGCTCTCGAAGCCACGCGCCGCGCTTTCGAGGCGCTGCACAACGCCGTCGCCGTGCGCTCGTCGCGCGTCGGCGCCTTCAACCGCGCCTTCCACATGGCGCTGATCCAGCCCGCCGGAGCTCCGGTGACGCTGGAGATGATCGAGCGATTGCATGTGATTGGCGAGCGCTACGTGGTGCGCCACCTCAGGCCCGAAGGCCGCACCGAGAGGGCGCAGGCCGAACACGCGGCCCTCTACAGCGCCTGGAAGGATCGCGACGCCGCCAGGGTTCGCGATCTCGGTGAACGGCACATCGCCGCCACGCTGGCCGATCTCCGCGCCGAACTCGACGCGGAGTGATTCACCCTCAGTTCGCGCCGTCCCGCGCCGCCGCCACGGCCGCCTGAACCGCGCCATGCAGACCCGCTTCGCGGCCGAGCGCGCTCACCTCGACCCGCACGGGGAAGGGCAGCAGCTTGGCGAGATTGGCCTTGAGCAGATCGGCAAATTCCTGCCGCGCGCCAATGCTGCCCGCCAGCACCACCACGTCCGGATCGATCAGCGCGACAACGCTCGCCAGGCCGAGCGCACCCGTGCGCGCCACCTGCTCGATCACCGCCTGTGCCTTCGCTTCGCCCTTGGTCGCCCGCTCGAAGATTTCGAACACGCTGGTGCCGTCATCGCTATAGGCGCCGCGGAAGCCGGGCGATCCCACGGCCAGCTCATAGAGCCCGGCCTTGGTCCGCTCCTCGTCCGCATAGGCGTCCCCACCGAGCGGCAAATAGGCGATCTCGCCCGTCCGCCCGCCGACGCCGCGCACCATCTTGCCACCGATCACGAGGCCCATGCCCGCGCCGGTGCCGAAGGAAATCAGCGCCAGCGCGCCGGTGCCGCGGCCATGACCGAGCACGGCCTCGCCGAAGGCGGCAACATTCACGTCATTTTCCACATTCACCCGGCAGCCGAGCCGCTCGCCCAGCACCACCGCCAGCGGACGCGTCGGGTCCAGCTCCAGGTTCGGCGACAGCGAAGCGAGACCCGTCACCGGGTCCACGGCCGCCGGCACGCCGATGGTCACCTGCGCCAGCCGTGACCGTTCCACGCCTGCCGTTTGGCAAAGTTCGGCGACGATCTCTTCGATCTGCCCCAGCACCGGCGCGCCCTTGCCATGGCGGGTCGGCTGCTCGACATTCGCCAGCATCTGGCCATCGAGACCGGCAAGGCCGGCCATCAGCTTGGTACCACCAAGATCAATGCCGATGGCGACGGGGCCGGATGAGGCAGCTTCATGGGGCGCAGAGGCGGCGGAGGGCGTGAGGGCGTGTGACAGTTTTCGGTCCAACGAATGCTGAAATGAGGATGTGCAGGCTTACCGGCACAGCGACGATCCGGTCAAGCCGGATGCTACCTAGTCCACGGGGTTCATTGCGTTTCGTTGCGTAAAGCGGTGAGCGCCGCGATCGATGGCGGGTTTTCACGCGCCTCGGCAAAGTCTCTCGCGCTCGGCACGTCGTCCATCGAGCCGCCGTTCAGCTCCACCAGGATGTAATAGGCGATCTGCACCATGTCCTCGGGGCTCGGCGACAATTGTGCCGGCATCGGCTGATTGCCGTAGGGCGAAGTTCCGCTCAAGAACGTGCCGCTCATGCCCGCCGCCATCACACCGGTGAGATAGGCCCCGGCCTTGCCCCCGAGCCTCGACCACAGATCGGTTCCGGCGATCGGCGGCGCTGACGTCGTCCCCACGCCGCCCGGACCGTGGCAAGCGCCACAGGTCGCCTCATACAGCGTCTCCCCCTGTCCGGCCAGGGCGTCGCCACTGGCCACCACGAGGCAGAACGCCACCATTGCCATCGGAAGCTTCAAGCGCATGCGCATGTCGAAAAACGATTCGCCCTCAGGCGCTCAGTAGAAGGTGTCATCCCGCTTCGCCAGCAGCATCACGGCAAAGCCCATCTGCACGCTGGAGAAGGTCAGCCCCATGGAAAAGGTCAGCACCACCGTCGCCAGCACCCCCGACGAGGAAGAGCCGATCAACGTCGCGATTCCCCCGATATCAAAGGCCAGCAGCAGCCCGACGAAGGTGATCGCCAGCCCGAAGCCGATCAAGGCGTGGCGGAACAGAAATCGCACGAGCTTGGGCAGGGGCTTGGACGGCATGGGCATGTTTTCCTGGTGTGGCCGGGCCAAAGGCGGCCAACACCACGCATGTTAACCCACACCGCCGGCATTTTGAATCATAAATGCCCGACCTCTGCCCTCAACTTAAGCAGACAGCCCCGCAATGTCCGTCACGATGGGCCGGAAAACCGCCGCATCTTCCTCGATCGGGCTGAAGCGAGCCAGCGGCTCGGCAAAGATATTGTCAGTCCGGTCGTCATTGACCGACGATACTTCCCCGGCCACCACGTCGCCGCCTTCGCCCCAGAAGGAGTGATAGGTGGTCGGAAACAGCGTGATCGACTCACCCGGGTTGAGCTTCACCACGCTGCCCGGCGCCAGTTCCCGGACCATCCCGTCGAGATGGGCGACGACAGGCAGGCTCTTCGACAGCGACCCATCTGGAGCTGCCGTATAGAGGCGGATCGCCAGCGTTGCGCCGTCGGTGAGGGCCGCACGGTTGATGATGTCCTCCACCTTGGTGCCATGCCGGTGCATCGGTGTGACCTGATCCCTGCGCGCGATCATGATCTTTTCGGCATAGGGGCGGTTGCCGAAGCCGCCGGCGATCTTGCCGTTGCGCACGGTGAACAGCAGCAGCCCCTTGGTGCCAAACCGTCCCTCGGCGAAATCGGTGACATCCCAGCCCAGTCCCGTCTCGATCATGTCCCTGGCGGGCGCGCGCTGCGCCTTCCAGTCTTCGAGGCTCCATTTGGCAAAGCCGGGCAGGGCAAAACCCACCTTGGCGAAATCCGCTTCCGCCCTGATGATGGCGTCGTTGATCTCGGAGCGCTTCATGAACCTTTCCTCGCAATGGCAGTGACGTGGGCGAGAGATAGCAGATCGGCCATGAATGGTCCCTAGCAATGTTTGCGTAAGCGCAGGTGCCCCCCGCGCGACCGTGGCCAACGCCTTCCCCGTGTCTTTCCTCTTCCGTGAGGCGCGAAAGTGGGTTATCCCCCCATAAGTCAGTCCTCACTTACTTGAGCCCGAGAGAGCCTTCGATGAACATGGCCGTCCGCACACCCGATCCCAAGAAGATGATCAAAGGCGCCACCGGCGACTGGGAAATCGTCATTGGCATGGAAGTGCACGCGCAAGTCACGTCCAAGTCCAAGCTGTTCTCGGGTGCTTCGGCGGAATACGGCGGCGCGCCCAATGCCCATGTGTCGCTGGTCGATGCGGCCATGCCCGGCATGCTGCCCGTGATCAACGAGGAATGCGTGGCGCAGGCCGTGCGCACCGGCCTCGGCCTCAAGGCCGAGATCAACCATTATTCGATCTTCGACCGGAAGAACTATTTCTACCCGGACCTGCCGCAGGGCTACCAGATCAGCCAGTACAAGCAGCCGATCGTCGGTGAGGGCAAGGTCATCCTCGACATGCCTGAGGGTGTGGTGGAAGTCGGTATCGAGCGCCTGCATCTTGAACAGGACGCCGGCAAGTCGATCCACGACCAGCACCCCACCATGTCCTTCGTCGACCTGAACCGCTCGGGTGTGGCGCTGATGGAGATCGTCTCCAAGCCCGACCTGCGCTCGTCCGACGAGGCCAAGGCCTATCTCTCCAAGCTCAGGACCATCCTGCGCTATCTCGGCACCTGTGACGGCAACATGGAAGAGGGCTCCATGCGCGCCGACATCAACGTGTCCGTGCGCAAGCCCGGCGCGCCGCTCGGCACGCGTTGCGAGATCAAGAACGTCAACTCCATGCGCTTCGCCGGTCAGGCCATCGAATATGAAGCGCGCCGGCAGATCGCCATCCTCGAAGACGGCGGCAAGATCGATCAGGAAACCCGCCTCTACGACGCCGCCAAGGGCGAGACGCGCTCCATGCGGTCCAAGGAAGAAGCGCATGACTATCGCTACTTCCCCGATCCGGACCTGCTGCCGCTCGAACTCGATCCCGCCTGGGTCGAGGGTCTGAAGGCGCATCTGCCCGAACTGCCGGACGAGAAGAAGGCGCGCTTCATCGCCGAATATGGCGTCACCCCCTATGACGCCATGGTGCTGACGCTGGAGAAGATCTCCGCCGACTATTTCGAAGCGGTCGCCAAGGGCCGCGACGGCAAGGCCGTAGCCAACTTCATGATCAACGAGCTGTTCGGCCGTCTCAACAAGGACGGCAAGAGCATTGAAAACTCTCCCGTTTCGCCCGATCAGCTTGGCGCCATCGTCGACCTGATCCGCGACGGCACTATCTCCGGCAAGATCGCCAAGGATCTGTTCGAGATCGTCTACACCGAAGGCGGCGATCCCAAGGACCTGGTCGAGAGCCGCGGCATGAAGCAGGTCACCGACACCGGCGCCATCGAAAAGGCCGTCGCCGACGTCATCGCCGCCAACCCCGACAAGGCCGAGCAGGCCCGCCTCAAGCCCACGCTCGCCGGCTGGTTCGTCGGCCAGGTCATGAAGGCCACCGGTGGCAAGGCCAACCCGCAGGCCGTCAACGACCTGGTCAAGGCCAAGCTCGGCGTCGAGTGAGAATGACCTGCCTGTAGTTCCGGACGCCGCTACAAGGGCGTCCCCGAGAGCTGCGGGCAGAGCTTGGCGCGTCGAATGCCGCTCAGGGCATTGGATGTGAGGAATGAGTCTGTTTTTCAGGCTCATTCTCTCTTGCCTTGGGCTATGCCACGGCCTTCTGGCTGGATTCCAGCTGATAGAGGACCGCCCTCTTTGGACGGGTGGAGCCTTCGCTGATTTCAAAGTGCGGCACTATCGCTGCCCCAACATGTCCGCTGACAAGCTGACGTACCAGCGCAATCGGGTGGTCGGGTTGTGCCGTGCCAAAATTGCACTCGATTTTCCTGATCGCTGCCTTAGTGTGGAGTTTCCGGTTTCGGCCCAGTCAGGCGATCTCCACGGCTATCAGCTGTCCTTCTGGCAATCAGACTGAGCTAACCGCTACTGTCGTCAAAATCCTTGATTTCCGTATCCTATGGGATACAATATCCATGATCGAAGTCCGTCAAACTGCCCAATATGTCAAGTGGTTTGCAGGCCTGAAAGACGCGCGGGCGCAGGCGCGGGTGAACGTTCGCATTCGCCGACTTTCCCTTGGCAACATGGGTGATGTGAAGTCGGTCGGCTCAGGTGTCCACGAGCTCCGCATCGACTACGGGCCGGGTTATCGCGTCTACTTCACCTATCGTGGGGTGGAGATCGTGCTGCTTCTGTGCGGCGGAGACAAGTCTTCGCAAGATGCCGACATTCGCCGCGCGCAACGCTTGGCGTCCGAACTTGAGGAGAGCGGGTGATGACGATAGAGATCACCAAATGGGACGCCGCCGACCATCTTGATAGTGATGAGAAGGTTGCGCTTTACCTTGAGGCTGCCTTCGAGGATGGCGATCCGGCCGTGATTGCCGCGGCCATAGGCGACGTGGCGCGGGCGCGAGGCATGGCTCAGGTGGCCAAGGACGCCGGGCTATCGCGGGAAAGCCTCTACAAGGCTTTGAGCGAAGCCGGAAATCCGGCCTTTGCAACGATCATGAAGGTCACCAAGGCTCTCGGCTTCACGATGACCATTGCTGCGCATCGGTCCTGAAACGCAAAAGCTTCTGCTCCTTTCCAGTCGATCTCTGCCGTCTTCATCCCCCGTTAACCCTGTTCCTTAAGCGGCCATTATCCGCATCATCGTTAATCTGATCCTGCTGGGGAAAGGGTGCTTCGGTGCCCGTTCACATGTTTTCAGTCCCCCTGGCGCGGGTTGGCAATGGATATCGCGACGCTTCTCGGTGTGTTCGGCGGCTTCGGCGTTCTCTACATGGCCGTTGTGCTAGAAGGTTCGAACATCATGATGTTCATGAACCTTCTGGCGACCAACGTCGTGATCGTGGGCGCGCTTGTGGCCGTACTGGGTCGCTATACGTTGAAGACCTTCCCCGCAGCGGTATTTGGCGGCTTCAAGGAGGCCGTCATGTACAAGACCCACGACACCTTGCATCTGCTCGAACAGCTGACCGAGATCGCCGAAGTGGCCCGCAAGCAGGGCCCGCTCGGGCTCGAAAAGCTTGAGATCGACGAGCCCTTCCTCAAGAAGGCCATCCAGATGATCGCCGACGGCTATTCGGCCGAAACGATCCAGCATGTTCTCGAACGCGAGCGCGATCTGCAATACGAACGCCTGCACATGGGCCACACCGCCTGGGCCAAGATGTCGGAAGCCGCGCCGGGCATGGGCATGGTAGGCACCATCATCGGTCTCGTCTCGCTGTTCGCCCACATGTCCGATCCCAAGCAGATCGGTCCCGCCATGTCCATCGCGCTGCTGACCACGCTCTATGGCGCCGTCATCGCCAACGTCATGGCCTCGCCAATCTCCGACAAGCTGGGCAACCGCGCCAATCATGAGGCGGAGATCCAGTCGATGATCATCGACGCGGTGATCCTGATCCGCGAAAACAAGAGTCCCAAGCAGGTGCACGAAGAATTGCTGTCCTACCTGCCGCTCAAGCATCGCGCGAAGGCCGAAGCCAGCAAGGAAGCGGCTTGATCGGTTTGCTCTCCAGGGCACGTGCTGAAGGAATGCGTTCATGAGCGGCAAGAAGAAAGGCGGAGGCGGAGGCGGACATGGCGGCGCGCCATGGGTCATCACCTTTGCCGACCTCATGAGTCTGCTCATGGCCCTGTTCGTGATGATCGTGTCCTTCTCCAGCCAGGACGAGCAGAAGCTGCACGAGGCCGCCGGCTCCATGCGCGACGCTTTCGGCTACCAGTCGGTCCAGCGTCCCGCCGGCATGATCGAGCAGGGCGGTCTGCCGGAACGCAAGTTCCTGCGCGACGTCCAGCCCCTCAGCCTCGCCGACACCGTCGAGTTTGCCTCCCATTCCAACGACGCCTTCGAGAACCAGGGGCCGGAAGTGGATACCAACCGCTTCGAGAAGTCAGCCGAGAACAAGCCGCGTGAGTTCCTCACCGCCGCCGAGTCCCTGCGCCAGTCGCTGCAGGACCTGCCCGACTTCGCCGAACTCTCCAAGCAGATCATCCTGCAGAACGAGAAGGACGGCCTGCACATCTCCATCATCGATCAGGACGGCCGGCCCATGTTTGCCTCGCAATCGCGCCAGCCGACCGATCGCATGAAGATCCTGCTGTCGCGCATCGCGCCTGTGATCCAGCAGATGCCCGGCCGCCTGCAGATCATCGGCCACACCGAATCCACCGGCGACATGGCCATTCCCGGCGGTGCTGCCTGGTCGCTGTCGGCCGAGCGTGCCCTCAGTGTCGCCGAGATCATGGGCAACTATGGCCTCGGCGCAGGTTCGCTCGCCCAGGTGATCGGCGTCGCCGACAAGGAGCCGCTGTTCCCCGACGATCCCTTCCTCTCCGGCAATCGCCGCGTCGAGCTGGTCCTGCTCAAGGAGGCCCCGCCGATGCCGGGCGCCAGCCTGTTCTGATCCGCCAGATCCCCCTCTGCATCACCATCTGGTGATCGGCGGTCATCTTTTCCTAAGCGCCCGTTGCCCCTATGTTGGCGGTCCAATCCACGCCAAATCGAGGTAACGGCATGGCCCATACTCAGACCGCCCCGATCGATCTCTATTACTGGCCCACTCCCAATGGCTGGAAGATCTCCATCCTGCTGGAAGAGCTCGGCATTCCCTACAATCTGCATTTCATCAACATCAGCAAGGGCGAGCAGTTCGAGCCGGCCTTCCTCAAGATCTCGCCCAACAACAAGATGCCGGCCATCGTCGATCCCGAAGGTCCGGACGGCAAGCCGATCTCCGTCTTCGAGTCCGGCGCCATCCTGCAGTATCTCGGCCGCAAGTTCGGCAAGTTCTATCCCGCCGACGAGCGCGCCCGCGTCGAGGTCGACCAGTGGCTGATGTGGCAGATGGGCGGCTTCGGCCCGATGCTCGGGCAGAATCACCACTTCAACATCTACGCGCCCGAGAAGATCCCCTACGCCATGAAGCGCTACACCGACGAGACACACCGTCTCTACGGCGTGCTGAACAAGCAGCTCGAAGGGCGTGACTATGTGGCCGGCGACTATTCCATCGCCGACATCGCCATCGTCGGCTGGGCCAAGCTCTGGGACCGCCAGAAGATGGACATCGAGGAGTTTCCCAACGTCAAGGCCTGGCTCGCCCGTGTGCTGGCCCGTCCGGCTGTCGCCAAGGGCATCGCCATTGCCGCGCCGGTCCCGCCGACCAATCTGGCCGACGACAAGGAAGCGCAGAAGGTTCTCTTCAACCAGCGCGCCCGCTGATCTCCCCGCTTTCCGACCTTCCCGATCCCTCGCGACCCCGTCGCGGGGGATTTTTCATTGGCCGGCCGGATTCTAGGTAGTTCTCCGTCCAGAAGAAAATCTCGTCTCTGATTCCATGGTGAAGCTTTCGTTTAAAAAATCCGGCGCTTCGTGAGTCATCGAATCCTGCTTGTTGCCGGCTTTCCGCGGAATCGATGGTTTATATTGATTCACGGTAACCCATGATTCAGTTTTGATTCTGCTCTTGTTAAGTCTGCTATTTAAGACGCTTTTTAATCAAATGCCGCAACATGATCTCAACTTCGGAACACGAAGTAACGAGGCAAAAGACCTCAAATATAAAACAGGGAAATAGATCATGGCTCGTCTTGAACTGAACTCCGTAGATCATCTTGCTGAAGGGGCTAGCGCCTCGGGCGATATCCTCTTCCAGCTTGGCGTCATGTATGCCGTCGGCCGCGACGTGGAGCGCAACTATGTTGAAGCCCACAAGTGGTTCAACATCGCCGCGCTGCGCGGTTCCAAGGATGCGGTCCGCTATCGCCGCGAACTCGCCGAGGAAATGTCCTCTTCCGAAGTGGCGCTGGCTCAGCGCGAAGCCCGCGAGTGGATTTCGATCCATTGATGGAACGCGACGAGACCCCAATCGTCCGCCCGTCCTGCATCTCCAAACCGTCTCCCCGAAAACGGTGGCCTCTCGCGAGCGCCGCCGTTTTTGTTGTTGGGCAGCGCGGGTAAGGCGGGACTCCGGCTTTTCAGTATGCTATGGGCGGCAAAATCCCCGTGCCGAAGGACAAGCTCATGGACAAGTCGTTCATCGCCTCGCAGACCGCCCGCATGATGCTGGAAGTCAAGGCGATCCAGTTCAATCCCGACAAGCCCTTCATCTTCACCAACGGCTGGGCCAGCCCGGTCTATGTGGATTGCCGCAAGCTCATCTCTTTCCCGCGCCTGCGCAAGCGGATGATGGGCTTTGCCGCCGAGATGATCCTGTCGGAAGTGGGCGCCGAGTCCCTCGACGCCGTGGCTGGCGGCGAGACCGCGGGCATCCCCTTCGCCGCCTGGATTTCCGATCGCCTCGAACTGCCCATGCTCTACGTGCGCAAGAAGCCCAAGGGCTTTGGCCGCAACGCGCAGATCGAGGGCGATGTGAAGGAAGGCCAGCGCGTCATCCTGGTCGAGGACCTGACCTCCGACGGCAAGTCCAAGCTCGTCTTCACCAAGGCCCTGCGCGACGCCGGCTGTGAAGTGGCCCACACCTTCGTGGTCTTCCACTACGGCATCTTCAAGTCGTCCACCGAGGCGCTCGCCGCCGAAGGCATCAAGCTGCACGCCCTGGCCACCTGGTGGGACATCCTGGCCGAGGCCAAGGCGTCCAACGCCTTCTCGAGCGAAATGCTGGCTGAGGTGGAGAAGTTCCTGCACGCTCCGGCCGAATGGTCGGCAGCCCACGGCGGTCGCGCCTCCTTCGAGGCGTGAAGCTTCCGCTCAGGCGCCCCGTTGCCCGAACCGCGTCCGCCTGTCGGCGGATGCGGTCGATGCCATGCTGACCCGTTGCACGGCAACGGGCTCTGACGGCGCGATACGAGGCCTCTCCGCGATCCGCAATCGATCGGCCGGATTCGGGGCCTTGCTGGCTTTGGGCAGCGACAGCGTCCAGGCTTCCTTGGTGAAAAGCTCCTTGCCGAAGACAACGAGCAGCGTCAGCACCAGCAGGAAGCCGCCGGAACCCAGTCGATTGCCGATCTCGTTGTAGAAGGGCGCAACGCCTATGCGCCCGTTCGAGGTCGATTTGACCAGCGACAGCGCCTTGGGATCCTGCTTCGTACCGAACACGGCATAGTCGAGCGTGAACGTCTCGCCTGGTCGCTCGCTGCGGCTATAGGCAATGTTGCAATAGGTCACCATCCAGCGGGACCAGCACTCGGCCTTGACGATCTCCGCATCATAGGCCGGTACGGCACTGCCGAAGAACGTGTCCAGCAGCACCGACGGCCCGATGAACACGAACCACATCAGTGTGGCCACAGGAAGCATGATCCGGGTGACGAGGCCCAATCGCATCTTGCCAGTCTCTCTTGCAACAAGCTGCAAAGAGTTTCGCACATCCCATCAGCGGTTGTCGCGTTCTAGGCCTTCTGTTGGTGTCTGTTTGGTTAAGGCATGGGGCGGCTGGCGAGCGCGTCTGGCTTCTGAAGCCTTCTTCCGCAAGTCAAATCGCCCCACGCGCCGATCCTATCCCACGCGCTTGCCGTCAGCGTCCACCATCAGCTCGCCGTCTTCCTTGGCAAACGGCCCGGGCGGCAGTCGGTCGAGGAGGTCGAGCACCGTCTCGCTCGGGCGGCAGAGCTTCACGCCCTTGGCCGTCGCCACGATCGGGCGGTTGACCAGCACCGGATGCTTGAGCATCGCCTCGAGGATTGCCGCGTCGCTCACCGCCGGGTCGGTGAGGCCGAGTTCGGCGGCTGGCGACTTGCTCGTCCGCAAGGCATCGCGCGGTGTCAGGCCGGCGGCGGCGAACAGCGCGAGCAGCTGAGGCCGCGTCCAGCCCTCGCTCAGGTAATCGATGACGGTGGGCGCATAGCCCGCCGCCTCGATCACCTTCAGCACGTTGCGCGAGGTGCCGCAGGCGGGATTGTGGAAGATGACGACGTCGGTCACGGCAGTCATGGGATATCCTTCAGTTGTCGTTGAGTGCCGGTTTGCCGTGATTCCAGGTTCCCGCAAAGCGCAGGGCCACCTGCACCAGCAGGATCAGCGCCGGCACCTCGATCAGCGGCCCGATGACGGCGGCAAAGGCCACCTTCGAGCCGAGGCCGAAGGCAGAAATGGCCACGGCGATCGCCAGTTCGAAATTGTTGCCGGCCGCCGTGAAGGCCACCGCGGTTGTGCGGGGATAGTCAGCCTCGATCAGCTTGCCCATGAAGAAGCTGATGGTGAACTGCAGCACGAAATAGATCGCCAGCGGCAGGGCAATGCGCAGCGTATCCATCGGCAGGGCCAGCACTTCGCCACCCTTCAGGCTGAACATGGCCACGATGGTGAACAGCAGCGCGGCCAGCGTGATCGGCGAGATCTTGGGCACGAACACCGTATTGTACCAGTCCGCGCCGCGCCGGGCGATCAGCGTGCGACGGGTGAGGAAGCCGGCGAGGAAGGGGATGCCGAGATAGATCAGCACAGCCTCGGCGATCGTCCAGAAGCTCACGTCCACCACTTGCCCTTCAAGCCCGATCATCGGCGGCAATACGCTCAGGAAGAACCAGGCGTAGACCGAGAAGAACAGGATCTGGAAGATCGAGTTGAAGGCCACCAGGCCAGCCACATATTGATTGTCGCCGCGCGCCAGCTGGTTCCACACGATCACCATGGCAATGCAGCGTGCCAGGCCGATCAGGATCAGGCCGGTCATGTATTCGGGATAATCGCGCAGGAACAGCACCGCCAGCACGAACATCAGCACCGGGCCGATCAGCCAGTTCTGCACCAGCGACAGGAACAGCACCCGCTTGTCGGCGAACACGTTGTGCAGTTCCTCGTAGCGCACCTTGGCCAGAGGCGGGAACATCATGGCGATGAGGCCGATGGCGATGGGAATGTTCGTCGTCCCGACGCTGAGGCTGTCGATGAAGGCCGGCAAGCCGGCAAATGTCGACCCCAGCCCGATGCCGAGGGCCATCGCGGCAAAGATCCACAGGGTGAGAAATCGGTCGAGGAACGACAGGCGCGAACCTGGCTTGGGCGTGCTCATGGGGGAATGTCCGGCAAGAGGAAGAGAACTCAGGATTGTTGTCTGGCCATCTCTGTGGCGCCGTTCTGGCGGCCGATGTCCTTGAGGTGCGCGCTCAGTCGCAAGCGGTCGAGCGTTGCCAGCGGCAAGGCGGTGAAGAGGCTGATCCGGTTCTTCATGAACCGCATCGTTTCCACAAAGGCGGCTTCCTGCTCCAGGCTGGTTCCGGTGGCTGCTGCCGGATCCTCCATCCCCCAATGGGCGGTCATCGGCTGACCGGGCCAGACAGGGCAAGCTTCGCCGGCGGCATTGTCGCAGACGGTGAACACGAAATCCATCTGGGGCGCCTCCGATCCGGCAAACTCCTCCCATCCCTTGGAGCGTAACCCTTCGATGGAATAGCCGACCCGGTCCAGCACCTTCAGCGCCAGGGGATGAACGTCTCCCTTGGGGTGGGAACCAGCCGAGAAGGCATTGAACCGGCCGGCACCGTCCTTGCGCAGGATGGCTTCGGCAATGATGGACCGAGCCGAGTTGCCGGTGCACAGGAACAGGACATTGAACGGGCGGTCAGGCATGGGAGTCCTCCGGGGAACAGCAGGAAACGGCTTGCGGCGGCAGTGGCGCGCATAGCTCGGGATGGCCGCCGCAGCAGTCCACGATCAGGTGGTTCACGACCGCCCCCAGCCGTTCGAGGCTGGCGCGATAGACAATCTCGCGGCTGCGCCGTTCCGACGTCACCAGTCCAGCTTGCGCCAGTTTGGCAAGGTGGGTGGACAGCGTGTTGTGCGGCACGTCGAGCTGTCGCGCGATCTCTCCGGCCGTCAGCCCCTCGGGCTCGGCTGCCACCAGCAGGCGGAAGGTTGCCAGGCGCGTGTCCTGGGCAAGGGCGCTCAAGGCGTCGATGGTCTGCTTGTCGTCCATATGTCGAGAAATATCGACACGATATGTCACAATCAAGCCCTGAGTTTCGATTCTGGGTGTTTTCTTCGCCTCGTAGCGCGCCGCCCACTCTCCGAATGATGGCGCCGACAGGCAGTCCGGTTTGTGCTCCGTCGCAAGCAATCGTCCGCGCAAGCCGACGAAATCCGGGGGCAGCGTGTCAGTTTGCCCCCGCCTTGGACGTCAGCTCCCGAGTCTCTGGTTTGCCCAGACGCTGCCCAGCACGATCGCCGCGCCCAGGATCTGCAGCGGCGTCATGCTCTGCCCAAGGATGGACCAGCCGAGCACCACGGCCGTCAGCGGGCTCAGAAAGCCGAGCGGTGCCACCGTCGACGGCTGCAGTCGGGAAAGGCCCCGGAACCACAGGATATAGGTCAGCGCCGCCCCGATCAGCGATAGCCACAGGAAACCCACTACATTGGCAAGGCTCAGTGTCGTCAGCATCGGCTCGCTGAGGAGCGCCACCGGCGCCAGCAACAGCCCGCCAGCGGTCAGTTGCCAGGCGGTGAAGGTCAGCGTCGATACTGGCGGTCGCCATTTGCGCGTCATCACCGATCCCGCCGCCATCGAACAGGCGCCGGCGAGGCCCGCGGCGATGCCCACCGGATCGAGCGCCGCCTTGGGGCCAATCACCAGGAGCGCCACGCCGGCAAGGCCGGCTACGCCGATACCGACCGACGCCGGTCGCAACTTGCCGCCGAGCAGGAACCGCTGCAGCACCACCACGATCAGCGGCTGGATGGCCCCCACCGTTGCCGCCACGCCGCCGGGCAGGCGGTAGGCGCTGACGAACAGCAGATACCAGAAGATCGAAAAGTTCAGCGCCCCGAGCACGGCAACCCGCAGCCACCAGATCCCGCTCGGCAGCGTCCGCGTCAACGCCAGCAGCAACAGTCCGGCGGGCAGGGCGCGCAGCAGTGCCACCGTCAGCGGGTGGCCTGCCGGCAGCAGCTCCGTCGTCACGATATAGGTGCTGCCCCAGATCATCGGCGCCAGTGCCGTAATCAGCATGTCGAGGTTGCGGCTCATCGCGCCTCCAGTTATCTTGACGTCAAGATAAACAGGAAAATCTTGACGTCAAGATAAATTGCGCTGCGTCCGGGGCAGGGTGCAGCAGGAGCCTTACATGGATCACGTCGACCGCATATTGGAGCAATGGCATCGCGAACGGCCCGACCTCGACGTCGGCCCCATGGGTCTCTTCGGTCGCCTCTCGCGCCTCATGGTGCACCTGCGCGGCGAGATCGAGGCCAACCTGGCCCGCCACCAATTGTCGCCTTCCAGTTTTGACGTAATGGCGACATTGCGCCGTTCCGGATCACCGTTTCGGTTACCAATCGGCGACATTCTGGGAACGCTGATGATCACGTCCGGAACGCTCACCAATCGCGTCGATCAGCTCGAAAAGCAGGGCTTCGTCGTCCGCGAAATCAACGAACGCGACGGTCGCAGCATCCTCGTCCGCCTCACCGACGCCGGCCTTGCCCGGGTCGACGAAGCGGTCACCACCCACGTGGCGACCCAGCACAAGCTCCTCGACAACCTCGCTCCCGAGGACCGGGAAGCACTGGGATCCTTGTTGCGCCGCTATCTCCAAGTCTTTGAAGGCGTTGGAGAAAAGTGAGTGGATGCAGGGGTAGGGGAGGGGCATCCCCTCACACAATCAGCACGCCCCGATGCTGTGCGTGATTGTCCGGCTCGATGTGGATGGTGGTCACCACATCGGCCAGTTCTTCCTTGAGCGCTTGCTCCAGCCGATCGCAAATGGCATGCGCCTCGGTCACCGAGATCGTTCCCGGCACCACCAGATGAAATTCCACGAAGGTCATCTTGCCTGCATGCCGAGTCTTCAGCTCGTGAATCTCCAGAGCGCCCTCGGCTCCGTTCGACAAAATCTCCCGGATTTTCGCCAAAACATCATCCGAAACCGCCTCGTCCAGCAGTCCGCTGAGCGACGACTTCACGACCTTCCATCCCGACCACAGGATGTTCAGCGCCACCAGTCCGGCCAGCAGCGGATCAAGCACGAACCACCCCGTCACCACCGCCAGCAACACGCCAAAGGCCACCCCGCCCGATGACACCACGTCGGACAACAGGTGATGCCCGTCGGCCACCAGTGCCGGCGATTTGTGTCGCCGTCCCTGGGTGATCAGGATGAAGCACCAGATGCCGTTGATTGCCGTCGCCCCGCCGTTCACCAGCAGGCCCTCAAGTGGCGCATCCAGTTGACGCGGCGCCATGAATCCCTTGTAGGCCTCGATCATGATCAGCACGGCCGCCAGGATGATCATCGCCCCTTCCAGCACCGCCGAGAAGAACTCCGCCTTGTGATGGCCATAGGGATGGTTGGCGTCCGCCGGCATCGCCGCTACGCGAATGGCGATCAGCGCCACAACGGCCGTGGCCACGTTGACGGTGCTTTCCAGCGCGTCCGACATCAGCGCCACCGAGCCGGTGATCCAATAAGCAAGAGCCTTCAGGCCCAGAACAGCGATGCCGACAATCAAACTGCCGATCGCAAGCTGTATTGTCTTGCTCATGCCTGATCCTCCGGGGCGAATATCTATGTAGGGCCTCGGACTATTGCGTATTCGGATGCAAGTCAATTGGAGCTTTGTACAAAATAATGACGAGATGCGCACTTAATATATGCATCTGATAATCAAAAGCATTTGCAGGCAGAGATTTGCTTTCGAACGTGCACCTTGTGTCTTCAAGTTCCAGATATTGAGGGCAGCCACAACGTTCAGGTCTGGTCCGGATCGGCGTGCCCCAGCGTATCGGCGAGCTCGCCGATATCGCCATCGAAATAGTCCGGATTGAGTCCGCGGATCGCTTCAAGGCTTAGTGACAAGCCCTTGAAGTGGCGCACGATTGCGGATTCTGCCCTGTCTCCGTCCCGAGCGCCTATGGCGTCGATGATCGTCTCGTGCTCGGCAATGGCTCGCTCCATCCGGTGCGGCTGCGGCAGGGTCAGGCGGCGATAGCGGTCGAGCTGTACCTTGATCTGCTGGATCATGGTCCAGAGCCCCGGATAGCCGGATACCGCCGCAATGGCCCGGTGCAGCTCTTCGTCATGGCCATGAAAGGCATCGTGATCCACCGCCGCAATCGCCTCGCGCTGCCGCTCGATGATGGCCCTGAGGCCGACAACGTCGCTGTTGCGCGCCCGTTCTGCCGCCGCCCGAACCGTCACGCGCTCCAGCGCCGTCCGGGCGACAATGATCTCAGGCAGGCTTGAAACGGGGATGCGTGAAACGATGGTGCCCGACTTGGGCACGATCTCGACCAGGTTCTCGTCGGCGAGTCTCAGCAGGGCTTCCCGAACCGGCGTGCGGCTGATGCCTGCATTGGCGGCGATCTCCTTTTCGAACACCACGTCACCAGGCCGGCGTTTCAGGGAAACGATCTCGTCCCGAAGCCGCTGGTGCACAGCCTGCGCAGCGGTATGCCCTGAGGCAAGGCCGGTGGCAGGCGAAAGGCGACGGTCGTTCGAACTCCAGATCGGCATTGCCGCATGTCTCCGGGTGTGCAATCGCGGCAGATATATATCAGCCGTCGAGGGCAGGGAACCGGCCTCCTGTCCCTGGGGCACGACGGGGCTTTGTCGAAACTCATGGATATCCAGATGTCGAAAGGAGAAATGCTGGTTTCGGATCGGGGTGAATAATGCTGTCGCACGTCTTTGATGATTGTGGATCGAGCAGATATGAGGAATATGCGCAAATAAAATTATATATCACATATATCTTATATACCAGAAGAATAAACATGAAATAAAGCTATTGAAAAGTCTGGAAACGTGGATTTGATTTTCAAAATGTGAAATTATAATTTGGTGGTTGTCAAAAATTACGTGCAATCAGTATCTCTGGATGGCTTGTGCCCAAGTTGACATTGTGCCCCGGTTGGCAGAAATTGCCCGGCATCATCGGTGAGCATCGCCTGCCAGCGTCCACGGCAGAGCCGAACTCGCCAGAGCGATGGCCGGGAGGAAGGCTGATGTCGGAGAAGGTTGAGCCCCTGCGGATCGCCGCGATCGGCGAGTGCATGGTCGAATTGCAGGAAGCCGCGACTGGCTCCATTTCATCAACCTTCGGCGGCGACACCTTCAACACCGCCGCCTATATGGCACGCCTGACGGCCGGCACCTCCACGCAAGTCGATTATATCTCGGCCATCGGCGACGATCCCTTCAGCGCCGACATGGCCGCCTTCTGGCGGGCGCAGGGCGTGGGTGACGGCAAGGCGTTGCGGCTCAAGGGGCGCCGCCCCGGCCTCTACTTCATCAAGCTCGACGACAAGGGCGAACGCCGTTTCTTCTACTGGCGCGGCGAAGCTGCTGCCCGCGACTGTTTCGAGGCCGAAGGCTCCGACGCCTTGCTCGAAGCGCTCGGCGGCTATGACCTCATCTATCTCTCGGGCATCAGCCTTGCCATCCTGAAGCCCGCCGGCCGCGAACGCCTGCTCGCCCGCCTCGCTGAGCTGGCCGGGCAGGGCGTCGAGATCGACTTCGACTGCAACTGGCGCCCCGTGCTCTGGGACAGCGTTGCCAGCACGCGCAAGGTCTATGAGCGCGTGCTCGGTTTTGCCACGCGCGTCCTCATCACCATCGAGGAGCTCGAAGTCTTCGGCGAGCCGACCACCCCGGAGGCCGGTGTCGCCTATTTTGCCGCCCATCCCGGGCTTGAGGTGGTGATCAAGGCCGGCGGCGATCCCTGTACGGTGATCGCTGGCGGTAACGTCGCCACCATCGCGCCAACGCCGGTTCCCAAGGTTGTCGATACCACCGCTGCCGGCGACAGCTTCTCGGCCGGCTATCTGCTCGCCCGCCGCTTCGGGCTCGACCCGCAAGAGGCGGCGCGCCGCGCCCATGCGGTCGCCGGCACGGTCGTGCAACACCGCGGAGCCATCATTCCCGCAGGCGTCCTGCCGGATGTCTTTGCCGCAGAAAATGCCAGGCGCCGGCCCAGCCTCTGAAACACCAACTCCGCTTCACGCTCAAACCTCGAGGATATCTCTGATGGACATCCGCTATTCCTGCAATCAGCGAGATTTCAAGCGCTACACCACCGAGGAAATCCGCCAGGAGTTCCTGATCTCCGGCCTTTACGTCTCCGACGAGATCCGCGCCGTCTACAGCCACGTCGACCGAATGGTCACCTTCGGCTGCATGCCGGTCAACGATGCGGTCCCCCTCGACAAGGGCATCGACAGCATGAAGTCCTTCGGCACCGGCTACATCCTGGAGCGCCGCGAGATCGGCATCTTCAACATCGGCGGGGCCGGTTCGATCGAGGCTGACGGCGTCACCTACGATCTCGGCTTCAAGGACTGCCTCTACATCACCAAGGGCACCCGCGCCGTCACTTTCCGTAGCGCCGACAAGGCCAATCCGGCCAAATTCTACATGGTCTCCGCACCGGCCCATAAGGCCTGCAAGACCACCTTCCTGTCCATCGACGACGCCAAGAAGAAGCCGCTCGGCGCCAACGAGACCGCCAACAAGCGCGTCATCAACCAGTTCATCCATCCGGACGTGCTGGAGACTTGCCAGCTCTCCATGGGCCTCACCGAGCTCGATCCGGGCAACGTCTGGAACACCATGCCCGCCCACACCCACGAGCGCCGCATGGAGATCTACACCTATTTCGGCATTCCCGAGGGGCAGGCCGTGTTCCACATGATGGGTGAAGCCCAGGAAACCCGTCACATCGTCGTCCAGAATGGCGAGGCGGTGATCTCGCCGTCCTGGTCGATCCACGCCGGCTGCGGCACCTCCGCCTACACCTTCATCTGGGCCATGGGCGGCGAGAACCAGACCTTCGACGACATGGACCACATCAAGATCAGCGATCTGCGCTGACAGACCACCGCCAGGAGGAAAACACCATGAGCTTTCCCGATGCTTTCTCGCTGAAGGGCAAGGTGGCGCTGGTCACCGGCGCGTCCTACGGTATCGGCTTCGCGCTTGCCAGTGCCCTGGCCGAAGCCGGCGCCCGCATCGCCTTCAATGACGTCAATCCGGAGTTCCTCGCCAAAGGGCTCGAGGCCTACAAGGCCGCCGGCATCGACGCGACCGGCTATGTCTGCGACGTCACCGACGAACCGGGCGTGCAGAAGCTGGTTGCCGACATCGAGGCCGACGTCGGTCCGATCGACATCCTCGTCAACAACGCCGGCATCATCAAGCGCATCCCCATGCACGAGATGGAAGCCAAGGATTTCCGTCAGGTGATCGACATCGACCTGACGGCCCCCTTCATCGTCGCCAAGGCGGTGATCCCCGGCATGATGAAGCGCGGCAGCGGCAAGATCATCAACATCTGCTCGATGATGTCGGAACTCGGTCGCGAAACGGTTGCGGCCTATGCGGCGGCCAAGGGTGGCCTCAAGATGCTCACCCGCAACATCGCCTCCGAATACGGCGCCTTCAACATCCAGTGCAATGGCATCGGTCCCGGCTATATCGAGACGCCGCAGACCGCTCCCTTGCGCGAACCCGGCCATCCGTTCAACAGCTTCATCCTGGCCAAGACGCCGGCCAATCGCTGGGGCAAGACCGACGACCTCAAGGGACCCGCGGTCTTCCTCGCCTCCTCGGCGTCCGACTTCGTCAACGGTCACATCCTCTACGTCGACGGCGGTATCCTCGCCTACATCGGCAAGCAGCCGTGACCTGACCGGAGGTGGCGACCGGCTGTTGGCCGCCGCCTCACCTTGTTTCAAGCCTGCGATGACTGGCGCCGCCTTCCGATTGGAAGCGGCGCCCTTTTTCATCAGGCGCCGGCGATCTTGCCCCAGAGCTCGATCTGCGTCAGGGCCGGGAAAGGCGACGGATCCTCCGCCTTGATCAGCTGATCGATGCGCGCCCAGGTGATCGTGCGGGGCGCAATGGCAAAGCTCTGCGCCGCTCCGGTCTTCTCGAAGGTGAAGGCCTCGCTCGAACCATCTGAAAAGCTAACGGTTCCAGCCGTCCACCAGGCGTCATGCGGGAAGTCGGCGCGCAGATAGATCACCACCTCGTCGATCATGGCGGGCAGGCCCAGGTGCACGGTCAGCGCCGCGGCGGGATCACGGTTGATGCCCCAGCTGGTATAGGGCCACAGGCCGTGGTGATCGTTGGCCTTCTCGCCGTCGATGGCATTGCGGGCCGCGAACTGCGCTTCGCCGCGGGTGATCACGTTGGCCGTCGCATGCGGGAAGGAGGTCTCGTTGCCGCCGTGGTCATAGGGATTGAGGCAGAGATTGCGTCGGGCGTTGATCTCCTCGGGTCGCGCATAGCGCGCGTGCAGCCGGTGGCGTGCGCCGGTGAAGGCGCGCAGCGAATAGGGCTGGCGCTGCAGTTCGAACGGTACCGGCTGGGTGATCCGCCCACCGGTGCAATAGACCAGGGCAGGCGCCATGGCGTCGTCGAGCTGCACCACGATGAAGGCATTGGCGCGGTCCGTCGTCAGCACGATCACATCGCCCGGCTCATACTCGGGATGATGCACGAGAAAAGTCTCGTCACCGGGCCGCGACTGGGAACGGATGTCGCCGCTGGCGGCCTCGATGGAAAGGGTAAGCGTCACGGGAAGTCTCCTTCTGGCCGACGAGGGCTGAAACATGGGGCGGATCGATGGGGCAGGGTGCCTATGCCGTGGTTGGCACCAAAAGGTTTTCATGCCGGTCACATGCCTGCGATGCAGAACAACGTCCGTCTTGCCGGCGACCAACCGATACCAGGACCCAATCCTCGTTGCAGCATAGTGAAATGCGTGAAAATTTCACGACATTTCAATGATCTATCCCCGATTTTTGGTCGCTCGGCCTGTCCGTTGGTCCTGCGCGAACCGGCTGCCGCCAACGCCGCACCAAGATGCTGCGTCAATGCTCTCTGTAGCTGGCTGCAAATGGTCAGCCCATGTCACTAGCGCAGCTCTACCGGCGTCCGTCAGTCCATAGACGCCGCGTTCTATTCGCTCGAACCAGTTGTAGACATTGCCTTGCAGGATATTCGCCGCATCTGGCGCCGCGGCCTTGAGGTCACGCGGCCGTAGCGGGGCAGGGGCAAGTGCCTGGGCGATCAGCAGCGCCTGCTGACGATAGGCCGTCATTTGCGGTCGACGCGTCGAACCGCCGACAACGGTGTCCCCCTTGCGGCGGCGAAACTCCTCGACAATGCGAGAGCGCCGCCGTCCATCCCGTCGCGGCTTCCACGGCTCCGGCTCCACGATTACCTCGACGCGCCCCATAGCCGTCACCGCCAGAAGGCCGAAGCCGAGAAAGCGGCAGAGCTTCTTCACCCGTGGATCGCCCTCCCGCCCGCGCCCCCGCTTGGAGGCCGCAACCGCAAGCCAGACCTCGTCACACGCCGCCGTCCGCTCGACGGCCTGCAGGACGAGTTCCAGCGTGAAGCTGCATTTCATCTCGCCGATCACCACCAGTTCCGGCGTCTCGCCGCTGAGCCCCACCAGATCGCACCCCCGCACCTCGCCCTTCACTTCAAGGCCAAGACTCTCAAGGTGTCGCTTCACCGGCAGATAGAGATCGGTTTCCATGATGCGGCCTTGTTGGTGTTGGAATCGCAGCACCAGAGAATGGCGCAAGGGGCGTAAACAATCAGCGTAGGCAGCTGACTTTCCCTGCGAAAGTCTGACGTGCGTGCAATGCAGCATGCATTCCGGTGCCATCCCGTAACCCAAGCAGGTGATGACAGATCGGTGCGTGCCGAAGGAGTCATGTAAATTAACCACGAGTTCCTAAATTGACTTGAAATGAATCCGCTCGTAATGCCATCAAATGGGCGACGGCAAATTTCGGTTTTTAAGTGTATGTTTTGGGTGGCGATATGTTATTGTTTCTATCTTGCGTAGTGTGATTGTATGGTATTGACCGGTTTTGAGGTGAGATGTTGGTTTTCGTGGATGTTATGATTTAAAACGCATTTGTGGTGATGGTGGATAATTCTTGATGTGTACGGTGCATTTGTCGATAGATTGAGGGGTTTTCGAGTGGGAAACTGCCGGCTCATTCGTGCGGGTTTCGCGACAGCCATAGTGGGACGTGAGGCTGAGGCTCTTGAATATGGTGCGTTGCAATAGCTGCGCGCTTTGGTTTTTGGGTGATTTGTGAAGGGCACGCCCAAAGCAACCTTGCTGGCCGTGGTTGTGTGCGGGAGGGGCGTCGGGCCTTGAAGTTTGCACGCGCGAGGTTGGTCATCACTCGGTGGGCTTTGTGGCAGAAACAGTCGCTCTAGTGTTTTCGGAATACGGACTTTGATGCCGCTTATGTCTGGTTTGAACTTTGGTAGTCGGTTCGTGATAGCGCAAAGGTAGGTTGATGGAACTTCTTTCGCCTCTGGTTTCGCCGGTAGCGCGCGAGCGCTGGTATGTTGCGGTCACGCTGCCCAATAGGGAGGCATTGGCGGTCGAGCATCTTGCGCGGCAGAGTTTCAATGCCTTTTGCCCGATGGAATGGGTGGTTCGTCGCCATTCGCGGAAGGAAGTTCGGTGCAAGGTCCCTGTGTTTCGCGGTTACGTCTTTATTTCCATGGATCCGGCGGCCGTGCGGTGGCGTTCGATCAATGGCACTTTGGGCGTGAAGTCGCTCATCACCGCCGATAGCGTGCCTCAACCGGTGCCGTCTGGTGTTGTTGAGACACTGCTGGACTCGGTCGATGAGGCTGGAGTTCTTCGCTTCGTGGATCCGCTGCAGCCTGGCATGACGGTTCGCCTGAAGTCTGGTCCGCTGGCGGAGCAGCTTGGCGTCATCGAGCGGCTGGATGGGAAAAGTCGCGTTCAGTTGCTGTTGAGCGTCATGGGTGGTGCCGTTCGAACAACGACAGGCCGTGATCAGGTGGCAATGGTCGCCTGAAAAGTGGTATGTGTCTTGCTTGTTTTAATTCTGTAACATCTGGTCTACATAACTCGAGTCTACGGTTATGTATTGTAATCCTTGAATATGTTTCCTCCAGGGTGGTGCCAGAGTCACCCTGAGTGCGGTAGCATGGAGCAGGGGGCGGAACATCGAGGGCTGGGTCGTTGCTTCGGCCTGATGGCGGTGATGGCAACGATGACCTTTTTTGCTGTCAATCGAGGCAGTGGTCGTGTTTCGCGGCGAATGGTGAGGCTGAGATCTGTGGCCGGTCCTTTGTTTCTCCCTGTTTGGCGTGTTGCAAGGACCGTTTGGGTTGGTGCCCAGGCACGCGAGCTGAGGTTGGATGAGGAGTCTTGTTGCATATGCCTATGGTCGCAGGTTCTACCCATTGAGACGCCGGCTTCAGTCAGGCGAGAGCCTGCTTCCTTGGGGTGTCGATTTGCCGCGAACAAGCAGCCATGCGACCGGTTCCAGTACGGGCGAGATGGCGGCCAGCAAAGCCTCCAGTGAAAATGCAGGGTGAGGCTGAAAGCATTCGGTCTCGCTGTTGAGCGCTCCGCCGCCAAGGCGTTCAAGCTGGGCAATTACCGTGAGGCAGCGCTGGCAGAGAACGCCTAACGAGCGGCATCAGTTACCAGATTTGACGCAATTGCGTGTTTCTTGGGTCGGCAGTGTTTGTGGAGTATTGGCTTTGAAGATCGTGATGATTGGGTCGGGCTATGTTGGCCTTGTGTCGGGCACCTGCTTTGCCGATTTCGGCCACGATGTGGTCTGCATGGACAAGGCGGTCGACAAGATCG
>NZ_JAKJIC010000010.1 GCF_021864535.1 Oryzibacter oryziterrae | reverse complement strand
ATACCGCAGCGATTTTTGCCAGGCTCTTCAGAATTGTGCTCAACTTTGTCATGCTTTCATCCTTGATTTTGCATCTTTAAGTTGTGTTTATGAGTGCAATGCCCTGGTCAGAGCTGAAGCTCTGCCGTTCACAGCACTTTGGCGAGGAACTCCCGCACGCGCAGTTGGTTTGCGTTGCCGAAGATTTTTTCAGGGGAGCCGGTCTCCACGATCTTTCCGGCTTCCATGAAGACAATGGTGTCGGCCACTTCGCGGGCGAAACCGATTTCGTGGGTGACGATGATCAAGGTGGTGCCACTGCGGGCAAGTTCCTTGATCACGTCGAGCACTTCATTGACGAGTTCGGGATCGAGGGCCGACGTGGGCTCGTCGAACAGCAAGACTTTCGGCTTGAGGGCAAGCGCGCGCGCAATGGCAATCCGCTGCTGCTGGCCGCCGGACAGCTGGCGCGGATAGGCCTTGGCCTTGTCGGAGAGGCCGACGCGCGACAGCAGCTCCAGGGCATAGGCCTGTGCATCGGCCCTGCGTATCCCATGGGCGATCGGAGCTTCGATGATGTTCTCAAGCACGGTCAGATGCGGGAACAGGTTGAAGTTCTGGAACACCATGCCGACCTCAACGCGTCGCGCCAGGATGTCACGTTCCTTGAGTTCGTAAAGACGATCCCCTTCCGCCCGATAGCCGATCAGGTCGCCATCGATGGCAATGAAGCCGTCATCCACCCGTTCGAGATGGTTGATTGTCCGCAGGAGTGTGGACTTGCCCGATCCGGACTGGCCGAGGATCACCGTGACGCTGCCGGAGGGAATATCCAGTGATACGTCGTCCAGAACCTTGAGATGCCCGAAGCTCTTTGACACGCCGTGGATCGAGACAGTTGCGCCAGGTTGGCGCGCCGCTGACCAGCGGACGGTGTCCGTGGGGGCTGCAACGACGGGTGACGAAGCGGTCTGGCCAGCCTCGCGCCGGATGGCGGAGATCACGCGGGACAGGGCAGAGGGCGGCGGATTGCGCAGGGCTCCGCGGGCGAAATGCCGCTCGACCTGCCACTGGACTGCCGAGAGAACGGTCAGGATGATCAGATACCACACGGTCGCCACCATCAGCAGGGGGATGACCTCGAGATTGCGGTGGAAGATCACCTGCACCGTGTAGAACAGTTCCGGCAGGGCCAGGATGTAGACGTTGGACGTCCCCTTGGCGAGGCCGATGATGTCGTTGAAGGCCGTGGGCAGAATGGTGCGCATGGCCTGCGGCAGCACGATATGGAACGTCTGGCGTCCTTTCGGCAGGCCGAGCGCGGCGGCGGCTTCATGCTGGCCCTGATCGACCGACAGGATGCCACCCCGGATGATCTCCGCCGCAAAGGCGGCCTGGTTCAGGGTAAGTCCCAGGACTGCTGCAGCGAAGGGTGTCAGCAATTGCGTCGTGGAGAATGAGAACCAGGTGATGTCGGTAAACGGCACGCCCAGCCAGATCGTTTCGTAGAGATAGCCCAGGTTGTTGAGGATCAGCAGCAGGACAATCAGGGGGATCGACCGGAAGAGCCAGATGTAGGACCAGGCGAGAGCCTGAAGCAGCGGCGAGGCGGAGACGCGGGCGAGCGCGATCAACCCACCCAGTGCAAAGCCGATGACCGTGCCGAAGGCCGTCAGCAAGAGGGTGCGGCCAAGGCCTGTCAGGACCGGCTCGGACAGGAACCATTCTGCAAACACGTCCCAGCCCCAGCGCGGGTTGGTGAAGACCGACTGCAAGATGGCGCCGATGATCAGCACGGAAAGGATCGTGCCGGCCGTCCGCAAGGGATAGCGTGCGGGGATGATGCGATAGTGTGCGTAGGCGCCGAGTTGGGACTTTCTCTCCAACGCAGCGGCGGGGGCGTATTCGCTCACGGCGGTCATGGTTGACCTTCCTTTCAAGGAGCCGACGGGGCTGGGCTGAACGCTGCTCCGGCAAATTCAGGCGCCAATCCGAAGAGATTTTTCTCGAAGGCGAGATGCTTGATTTCCTCAAGGTCGCCATTGAGATCAAAAAGGGCCGAATAGCCGTTGGTGAGATAGAGATTCTGCGCCTCCGGTTGCCGGAAGCCGGTGGTCAGATAGATGCGGGAATAGCCCTGCCGCAGGGCCTGTTCCTCGAGTTCGACCAGAAGGCGGCGCGCCAGCCCCTGACGCCGCAGATCACGACGGGTCCAGATGCGCTTGAACTCCGCCGTGCTGTCGTCGTAGCGCATGAATGCACCGCCGGCGATCGTTTCGCCGTCGCGCAGCCACAGGAGAAAGTTGCCGGTTGGAGGTGCGAAGGCCTGTGGTGGGTAGCGGTTGAGCTCCGCGGCCGCGCCCTCGCGATCGAAGAACTCGCCATAGCGGCTGTCATATTCGAAGATCAGGTCTTCGATCAGCGGCCTGGCGCGCGGATCGAGTGGAGTCGTGTAGATAAACTGGTTGCTCATGGGCAGCACCCCCGTCCGGTGTTGTGGTTCATGAGAGGAAGCGTTCGGCGATCCGCACCCAGAAGGTGGCAGCCGGAGCCAGGATCGCGTCGTTGAAGTCATAGGCTGGGCTATGCAGCGGTGCGCCGTCGCCATTGCCGACGAAAAAGAAGCTGCCGGGCAGGACGTCGAGGAAGAAGGAGAAGTCCTCCGACGCCGTGCGTGGACGAAAATCTGCAAGGACCTGTTCCTCGCCAAACGTGTCGAGGGCGACCTGCCGCAGAAAATTGGTCTCGTTTTGTGCGTTGATCACCGAGGGAAAGCCGAGCTTGTAGTCGACATCGGCAGACGCGCCGAGGCTTTCCGCCTGAGCCCGGATGACCGCCGGGACGCGCTGGGCGAGCAAGCGCCGAACTTCCGGACGAAACGAGCGTGTGGTGATCTTGAGATCCACCCATTCGGGGATGACGTTCGACGCCGACCCGCCGTGAATGGCACCGACGGTCACGACACCTGTATCGAGCGGATCGACGTTGCGCGAAACAATCGACTGCAGGGCCGTGATGGCGTGAGCGGCGGCCACGACTGGATCCACCGTTTCATGCGGCGCGGCTCCATGGCCGCCCTTGCCGGTGATCCGCACGATTGCCTGGTCGACCGAGGCCATGGCAGGGCCGTCGATGAAGCCGAAATGTCCGGTGGGAACACCCGGCCAATTGTGCAGTCCGAAGATGGCATCGGCCGGGAAGCGGTTGAACAAGCCTTCTGAAATCAGCCGGTTGGCACCGGCGCCGATTTCCTCGGCGGGTTGGAAGATCAGGTGGAGCGTGCCGTTGATTTTGTCACTGCGCGCCAGGTGATAGGCAGCGGCGAGGAGGATTGTGGTGTGACCATCATGTCCGCAGGCATGCATGACACCTTCGCGCTCGCTGGCGTAGGGCTTGTCCGTCGCCTCGCGAATGGGCAGAGCATCGATGTCGGCCCTGAGCGCCAATGCGCGAAACCCGTTGCCTCGCCGCAATGTGCCCACCACGCCGGTTTCAGCCAGTCCCTGGGTGACCTCGTATCCCCATTCGCCCAGAAGTTCGGCAATACGCGCTGCGGTCCGCCGTTCCTTGAAGGCCAGTTCAGGGTGGCGATGGAAGTCACGCCTGATCGCCACGAAGCGGGCAATGTCTGCTGCAATGGCCGGCTCAACGCCAGTCGCACCATTTTGTGCCGCATCTGGTCTGCTGGAAAGGACGGACCGCAGCGATGTCATCGCGCCAGCTCCTGTCGTGCGGTCGCTTCGGCATTCTCGGCGTAGCGGCTCTGCTTGCGCGGTAGGCCAAGATGATCGCGCAGGGTGGCTCCTGAGAGCTCACGCGTATACCGCCCGCGCTTCTCGAGTTCGGGGATCACCAGGTTGACGAAGTCGTCGAGCCCTTCGGCAATCACAGGGAAACCGAGGATGAAGCCGTCGGCCGCACCTTCGTCGATCCAGTGGATGATCTTCTCGGCAACCTCGGCGCCGGTTCCGAGGAACTGTTCGCGCGGCGTTGCCGCCTCCAGAGCCACTTCACGCAGGCTGAGATTGCGCGCCTTGGCGTCCGCCTTGATGCGGTCTGTGGTGGAACGGAAGGCGTTCTTGCCCACATCGCCCAGATCCGGGAACGGTGCATCCAGATCATATTGCGAGAAGTCGTGATGATCGAAGAAGCGTCCGAGATGCGAAATGGCGTCTTCGATCGAGACGAGGTCGCGGATGCGGCGATACTTGGCTTCTGCTTCCTCGGCTGTCCTGCCCACGATCGGGGATATTCCGGGGAAGATCTTCACATCGTCGCGCGAACGGCCGTGAGCGACTGCACTTGCCTTGACCTGGTTGGTGAAGGTGCGAGTGTCCTCGATGTTCGGAGAATGGGTGAAGACGGCGTCCGCATATTTGCCTGCGAGCTTGATGCCGGCATCCGATGAGCCCGCCTGGAAGATGACCGGCTGTCCCTGCGGCGAACGGCCGATGTTGAGCGGTCCGGCAACCTGGAAGAAGCGCCCCTTGTGATTGAGCGTATGCAGCTTTTCCTTGACGAAGAACTGGCCGGTCTCGCGATTGCGGACGATGGCGTCGTCGTCCCAGCTGTCCCAGAGCCCCTGCGTCACCTCAAGATATTCGTCTGCGATTTCATAGCGCAAGGCGTGATCCGGGTGCGGACGGCCGTAGTTGGCAGCTGATCCTTCGAGCGGAGACGTCACTACATTCCAGCCGGCGCGCCCCTTGGAGATGATGTCGAGCGAGCCGAACTGGCGGGCGACGGTGAAGGGGTCGGAGTAGGACGTCGAGACCGTCCCGGCGAGACCGATCTTGCTTGTGCGGCTGGCGAGCGCAGAGAGGATGGTCAGCGGTTCGAAGCGGTTGAGAAAATGCGGAATGGTCTTTTCGTTGATGTAGAGACCATCGGCCACGAAGGCGAAGGCAATGCCGGCGGCCTCGGCCTTCAGCGTCGTCTCGATGTAGAAATCCAGGTTGAGGCTGGCATCCGCAGGGCCGCTGGGATGGCGCCATGAGTTGAGGTTGCCGCCCGCGCCATGCAGCATGACGCCAAACTGGATGGATTTCTTGCTCATGAGCTGTCTCCAAATCCGCAGTGGGTGTTTGATGGTGGAAAGGAAGGGCGAGCGCCTCAGGCCGCCAGCGTCGCCGCGGCACCAGCCAGGAGTTCGATGGACGCCAGGCGTTCTGCGAAAATCGCAACCGGATTGTCGACAATGAACTCCGTGACGCCGAACCGGCTGGCCAGAGCATCGAGTTCGCCACGCACCTGTTCGGGCGTGCCGGCGATGACGTGCGGGCGTTTCTCTTCGGTGCGATAGTCCGAGTATCCCCCCTGGCGGGCGAACTCGGCGACGGCTTCAAGCGTGGGCAGGTTGACGCGTTGGCCGGTCGGCAGATGCGCCGTGAAAATCCGCAACTCGCCGACCAAAGCGGCGGCCTTCTCGCTGTTGGACGCAGCGAAGGCGTAGAGAGCGAGCGACGGAAGGCGACCGGTCAGATCTTCATAGGTGCGGAAGGTTGCTTCGATATTGGCGGGGTCGCCATTGAAATGTCCGGCATAGGAAAAGTCCCAGCCGAGGATGGCGGCCAGCCTGGCGCTGTCAGGTGACCCTCCCAACAGAATTCGTTGGGGCAAGGCAGGAACATCGGGTGTTGCCACAGCTCCTGCCAATGGATGGTCGGACGGCAGGTTGCCGGTCAGGAATCCGTCCAGCTCGGCCAAGGCGGTGTTGAAATCCGGGGGGCTGGCTGGATCGCGGTGGGCTTGCAGCGCACGGGTTGATGCAGGCAGTCCGCCGGGCGCCTTGCCGATGCCCAGGTCAACGCGTCCCGGTGCCAGGCTCTCCAGGACCTTGAAGGTTTCAGCGACTTTGTAGGGGCTGTAATGCTGCAGCATCACCCCGCCGGTTCCCACCCGGATGCGACTGGTGTGGGCGAGAATATGCGACACCAGGATTTCGGGGGCAGAGCTGGCAAGCTGTGTGCTGCCATGATGTTCAGCCACCCAGAAGCGATGATAGCCGAGCTGATCGGCGCGACGCGCCAACTTGATGGTGTTGCGCAGGGCTTTGGCGGCATTGCCGTCCGGCTCGACGGGCGTCTTATCTAGAAGGGACAACTTGTAGGTCATGTTCGCGGCTCACGAAGGTGACTGCATGTCCGTCAAAAAGAATACAGAAATGATAGATTATAAAGGAAAGGTCGTGCGCTTTCTGCGTGAAAATACGGATTAATTTTCCGCATTTGGTTGTGTCGCCCTTTGTCTCGGATGGCGTGAGCGCACGCGGCAGGGAGGCTTTGTGGGCAGAAAGCCGCTGCGGTTCAGGCCGCAGCAGATTTTGATTTGCCGCTCGACAGCGATTTTGGCGACCTTCGCGCCGCCGACCGCCAGTAGTCGCGATCGCGAGGGCTGTGGTGGCAAAGGCATCGCTGCTCATCCTTGACGAGCCGAGGGCGAGTCTTCCTTGGCGGAAGCGCAACGCCTCTATGCAGTGCTGCGGCGCCTGCGCGCCAGAGGCATGACCATTCTCTATATTTCTCAACGAATTGGGGATCTCGCTGCGCTCGCAGACCGCTCGGTGGTGATGCGTGGCGACGTGTCGACCGGCGGCTCGCTGATGATGGACGCCGTCGCCGCCGCGCTCATCGGCTTCGCCGTTCTCGACAAGCGCCGGCCAAATGTCCTGGGCGCCGTGATCGGAGCCATCTTTGTCGGTGTGCTGTTGAACGGCCTGACCATGCTGAACACCCCCTATTACACGCAGGACTTCGTGAAGGGCGTTGTCCTGGTAGGGGCTCTCTCCCTGACATATGGCCTGACCCGACCGGGCCGGTAAGGTCCCGTTTCCCGGCAGAAACGAGGCCCGGTTACCGCGTCAACAGTCCGGCATCGAGAACGAGACCCGATCCGGTGATGAAGCGCGCGTCGTCCGAGGCCAGGAACAGGACACTGGCCACGACATCGTCGACCGAGACCCATGGCGTCTTCAGGAGATTGCCGACCGATCGCTCGGCGATCTCAAGCGCGGTGCTGCCTTCCAAGGCCGCAAGGCCGTCGTTGAGAGGTGTGTCCACGCCGGTTGGGTTGAGCTTTCATGGCAGGGGGAACGACATTGCGTCAGCCCGCTCCGACTGCGCTATCCAGCCCGAGGGCGAGGGACGAAATTCCATTAGAGTGCGCGCAAATAAAATATAAAATCTATAAACAATGAATATTTTATGGTTCGCTTTCGATCGAATTCGGCGCAAATCCAGGTCACGGAATGCGTCGGTGCCGCGATCGGGAGCAAGCCAATGACATTCCAGCCGCAAACCTTCACGTTGCCCATTCTGGACATATCGCGTTTTCACAAAGGGGAGGCTGAGCGGCGGCTGTTTCTCTCTGATCTCCGCCGTATCCTGCACGATCACGGTTTCTTCTACCTGCAGGGCCACGGTGTGGCGCAGTCGCTGATTGACGACGTACTGGCCACATCGAAGCGCTTCTTTGCGCTGCCGCTTGAGGAAAAGCTCAAGATCCAGATGGCCAATACCCCGCATTTCCGCGGCTATACGCGCATCGGGCTCGAGTTCACCCGCGGCCAGCAAGACTGGCGCGAACAGGTGGACGTTGCCACCGAGGCCGACGCGGTGGATGTGCCGGCCGATCAGCCCTGGCTGCGGCTCACCGGCCCGAACCAGTGGCCGGACGCGATCCCCGAACTGAAGCCGCTGCTGCTGGCCTATCAGGCCGAGGTGACGCGCGTCGGCATCGAGGTGCTGGAAGCCATCGCCGAGGCGCTCGGACAGGACGCCGGCGTGTTCAAGGACATCTACACGCCGCTGCCGACCCAGCTTCTCAAGATCATCCGCTATCCGGGCCGCGATGTGGCGCAGACGTCGCAGGGCGTCGGCGCCCACAAGGACGGCGGCTTCGTCACCGTGCTGCTGCAGGACAAGGTCGAGGGCTTGCGCGTGCGGACCGAGGAAGGCGTCTGGCTGGAAGCGCCGCCGATCCCTGGCACCTTCGTGATCAACACCGGCGAACTCCTCGAACTGGCCACCAATGGCTTCGTCCGTGCCGACGTGCATGACGTGGTGGCACCGCCGCCGGGCGTCGAGCGCTTCTCCGTCGCCTTCTTCCTTGGGGCTCGCCTCGATGCCACCGTACCGGTGATCGATCTGCCGCCGGAGTTGGCCGAGCAGCGGCGCGGGCTGACGACCGATCCGCTCAATCCGCTGTTCCACAACGTCGGGCGCAATGTGCTGAAGAGCCGCCTGCGCTCGCACCCGGATGTCGCCCGCCGCCACCATGCCGACCTGCTGACGGCTGAGGAACTGGCCAGCAGTGCCCCCGGCTCCGCCTACTGAAAACCCGACAATCACCACTGGGAGTAATCGACATGACCAAGGCCAGAAAGCCCGAGACCCTTGCGCTGCACGGCGGCACCTATCGCGCTGCGCCGGAAAATGGCGCCGTTGCGGTGCCGATCTATCAGACCACGTCCTACCAGTTCAACGACACGGACCATGCCTCGCGCCTGTTTGCGCTCGAGGAACTGGGCTGGATCTACACCCGGGTGCAGAACCCGACGCAGGACGCCTTTGAAACGCGCATCGCCGAGCTCGAAGGCGGTGCCGCTGCGCTCGCCGTGTCGTCGGGGCAGGCTGCCTCGGCCTATTCGGTCCTGAATCTGGCTTCGGCCGGCGACAACATCGTCTCGTCAACCGATCTCTACGGTGGCACCTGGGCGCTGTTTGCCGAGACGCTGAAGCAGTTCGGCGTCGAAGTGCGCTTCGTCGATCCATCCGATCCGGAGAACTTCCGCCGCGCCACCGACGACAAGACGCGGGCCTATTATGCCGAGCTGCTGCCGAACCCGAAGCTCAACGTCTTCCCGGTCAAGGAAGTGGCGGACATCGGCCGTCCCCTCGGCATTCCGCTGATCATCGACAATACGGCAGCGCCGCTGCTGGCGCGCCCGTTCGAGCATGGTGCCGCCGTGGTCGTCTATTCGGCGACCAAGTATATCGGCGGCCACGGTACTTCGATTGGCGGACTGATCATCGACGGCGGCAACTTCCCCTGGGACCAGTTCCCTCAGCGCCAGCCGCTTCTGAACACGCCGGACGGCGCCTATCACGGCGCCATCTGGACCGAGGCTGCCAAGCCGCTCGGTCCGATCGCCTATGCCCTGCGCGCCCGCGTGAAGCTGCTGCGCGACGTCGGTGCCGCCATCTCGCCCTTCAACGCCTTCCAGCTGATCCAGGGCTTGGAAACCCTGCCGCTGCGCATCCGCCAGCATGTTGAAAACGCGGCGAAAGTCGCCGACTTCCTCAAGGGGCATCCGTCGGTCGCCCGGGTCATTTACCCCGGTCTGCAGTCGGGCGAGGAGCGCCGCCGCGCCGACACCTATCTCACGGGTGGCTATGGCGCGCTGGTCGGCTTCGAGCTGAAGGGCGGGGTCGAGACGGGGCGGCGTTTCATCAATGCGCTGGAGCTGTTCTACCACGTGGCCAACATCGGCGATGCCCGGTCGCTGGCGATCCATCCGTCGTCGACCACGCATTCGCAGCTGACCGAGCATGAGCAACTGCAGACCGGCGTGACGCCGGGCTATGTGCGCCTGTCGATCGGCATCGAGCATCCCGACGACATCATTGCCGATCTGGATCAGGCACTTAGCGCGGCAACAGCCGTCGATCGCGTCGCTGCGGAATGACGAAAAGGCAGCCCGCCGGTGTTACGCCGGCGGGCGGCCAGAGGACTCGCCAGGCCCTGCTCGGGGGATCGGCGGGACTTTTGAGCACGAGTGATTTTCGCCTAGTTGTTGCGGCCTTGGCATTCGGCGGGTTCGGGTCGAGTGTCAGCCCTGCAAAGCCCGGAGGTCTTGCGGAAACCTCCGGGCTTTTTTTATCCGCCGAACTCGATGATCGACAAACCCGCATTATAATCAGTGGCATAGAGAATGCCGTTGCGGTCGGCGAACACGTCGGCGCTCTGGATCACAGGGGGGCGGCCGGGGCGGCGGTCGATGATTTTGGTCGGGGCAGAGGGGACAAGGGCGCCGATCTCGCGGGGATGGTAGGGATCTGCGATGTTGAACGCCCGGATGCCGGCATTCTGCCAGGTGGCGAAGATGATCTCGGACGACTGGAAGCTGCCCGGACGGTTCTCGTGCAGGTTATGCGGCCCGAAATGACCGCCCTTGGCCGTATAGTCGGCCTCCTTTGGAATGGGAAAGGTCGAAATCGACACCGGGTTGTCTGGCGACCGGATGTCGAAAACCCAGGTATGCTTGCGTCCATCTTGCTCATTATCTGCCACAGCTTCGTCGGCCACAAGTAGAAGGTTGCGGTCGGGCAAGGGCAGGGCAGAGTGGGTGCCGCCGCCATAGGGCGGGCACCAGTTGCGGTGCGCGATCAGCTTCGGCGCCGATTTGTCGGCAATGTCGATGAGCGTCAGGCCACCGTCACGCCAGCAAGCATAGGCGGTTTCTCCTGAAATAACAGCATGATGCAAGGCATGGCGCTTGCCCGCCGGCCAGCTCGGCACCTCGCCGCCGGCCGTGTGCATGCCGTCCAGCCAGAAGCGCCCGGCCTCGAAGGGGCGGGTGGGATCGGCGATGTTGACAATGGCGAGAATGTAATCCGAGTAGCCATTGAATAGCGCACTCATGTAACAAAAATCACCGCCAATGTACCAGATTCGGTGCACGCCGATTCCGTCGACCGGAAAGAAGCCGATCTGCCGCGGCCGGGTCGGCTGGGAGATGTCGTAGATGGCGACGCCCGACGACCAGGGGCGCGGTGCTGCTCCATTGCGTGACTTGGCACCCACGAGGTCACCCATGGAACTCGAGTAATAGCTGTGCTCGTCGTCGAAGGTGATGTTGGCGAAGATATCCAGCGCGTGTACCACCAGCAGCAGATCGTCATGGGTCTGCAGATGGATCGTCCAAGTGTTGGGCGGCGCCGGGATTAAAGTGGTCTCGCCCGGGCGCGAGGGATCGCGCACGTCAATGATCGAGAAGCCGCCCGACCAGGGATGGGCCACATAGGCATAGCCCCGGTGCACCATCACCTGCAGACCATCGCCGCGACCGCCCTGATCGGAATGACCGATCAGGCGCATGTTCCGGGCATAATCGACGGGCGGAAGGCTCATGCGGACCGGCGGGGCAACACGTTGGCAATGAGACCGCCGGCGAGGACCAGTGCCGACACCCAGAAGGCCAGGACGTCATAGCGCTTGATGCCGAGCACATGGTTCTGCTTGCACAGCGCCTGGGCGAGGGAGCAGAGGTCCGACTGCGCCGCCATGCAGGGCAGCGCCTCGTTCAGCGACATGGAGTTGGTGCTGATCAGCTCGCGGAACACCAGCCACCACCAGGCGAACGTGCCAAGCGACAACAAGAGGCCGAGGACCAGAAGCGTGGGCGACGACATCAGGCGCTTAATCATTGGCAATTCCGAGCTGGCCGAGGATGGTCTGGCGCAAGTGAACGAGGTCGGTATCGTCGCGATGCCGGGGATAGGGCTTGTCCACCTCGAACTCGGCGACGATGCGGGCGGGGCGGTCCGAGAAGACGATGACCCGGTTGGCAAGCAGCAAGGCTTCCTCGACGTCGTGGGTGACGAGGATGGCGGTGAAGCCCACCTCCTGCCAGAGCTTGGTGAGCTCGGCCTGCAGTGTCATGCGCGTCAGCGAGTCGAGTTTGCCGAAGGGCTCGTCGAGCAGCAGCAGATGCGGGTCGTTGACCAGAGCGCGGGCGATCGCCACGCGCTGGGCCATGCCGCCGGACAGCTGGTGCGGATAGGCGTCGGCGAACTTGTCGAGCTTGACCAGTTTCAGCGCGTTGTCGACCCGCGCGGACTCGGTGTCCAGCAGACCGCGCGCTTCGAGCCCGGTGGCGACATTGCGCCAGACGGTGCGCCAGGGAAACAGCGTCGGATCCTGGAAGACCAGCAAGCGCGAAGGATCGGGGCCGTCGATCGGCTGGCCCTCTTCGAGCAGCGAACCGCGGCTGGGCGTGTCGAGACCGGCGGCCAGACGCAGGAGCGTGGACTTGCCGCAACCGGACGGACCCAGCAGCGCCACGAATTCTCCCGGCTTGACGCTGATGGTGACATTGTCGAGGACAGCCAGGGGAGATCCTGCAATATCAAAGTGATGCGAGACGTTCTTGATGTCCAGCGCGATGTTGCGGCGGGCGTTGTCAGCCGGAACGGTCCGGCTGCTGCGCGGCTCTTGCCGCTTGCGGCCGAGTCCCGCGAAGGACAGGAGGGACTTGAGCGGAGCGTTCATCAGATCAGTCCCTTTTCCTGCCAGGACAGCAGACGGTCACGGGCCACGAACAGCAGCTTGACGATGCCCGAGCAGAGCACGGCCATGATGACGATGGTGGCGTAGACGTTGGCATAGCCCGAATAGGCGGTCTGGAACTGGATGTACCAGCCGAGACCGAACTTGGCGCCGAGCATTTCCGCGACCACGAGGATGGCGAAGGAATAGTAGAGGCCCATGAACAGGCCGACGAACACATGCGGCAGCGAGGCCGGGATGGCCACCTTCAGGATCTGGAAGCGCTCGTCGGCACCGAGCGTGCGGGCGACGTCGTAATAGGCCTTGTTCACCGAGGAAACGCCCGACGCCGTGAGGATGGCGACGGGAATGCCGCAGGACAGCGCCACCAGGAAGATCGACGCGTCGAAGGTGGTCGGGAAGAAATAGAAAGTGGCGGGAATCCAGGCGGAAGCCGGTACTGGACCGATCAACTTCAGGATCGGCATGCCCCAATAGTTGAAGCTGCGCGACCAGCCGAGTGCGATGCCGAGGAGAAACCCTACGGTCACGCCGGAGAAGAAGCCGAGGCCCCAGAGGCGCAGCGAGTAGCCGATGCAGACGATCAGACGATCGAACTCGACCACATAGACGTTGAGCAGGCCGTGCGGCGGCGAGAAGAAGGGCTTGGGCAGCCAGCCGGTCTTGGCGGTGGTGAACTCCCAGAGCGCAAACCAGACGCCGACGGCGATCAGCCAGGGGCCATAATGCTCGATGGTCTTGCCGGTCTTGCCGAGCGTGTGCACCGTGAAGGCGAGGACGAGGAGGATGGCGGCGCCGGCACCGGTCAGACCGGAGAACAGTCCGACGCTGCCCCACTTGATCGTATCGGGAAGGGCGATGGTGACGATGGAGGCGGCCGCCCAGGTGACGGCGGCAATCAACCCATGCTTCCAGACGAGTCGCGTGGCAGCACTTGTATCTGCCTGCTCGTCCAAGGTCTGGACGATATCGGTCATGCAAATCTCCCGTCGGCCACGCCGACCAAATCATGAACCGGCAGAGCCTGCCCAGGTCGGGAAGGCTTCCGCCGGCGCGCTGGAACAGATCAGGCCAGCAGGTTGACGGTGATGCGCTCGGCAAACTCCTTCGGATCGGTCTCCGGATCGAGAACCTTGACCAGCTTGAGGTCTTCCGAGGTGATGCGGATCTGGTCGATCAGCGCCTGACCGATCGGATGATTGTGCGACACCAGATTGCCGATGACCGCCTGGAGATCCTCGAGGCTGAGGCCGGCGGGCTTCAGGGCATCGAGATACCAGGCCGCCACTTCATCCGGATGGGCGGCGGTATATTCGTGCACTTCGATATTGGCTTCGGCCAGACGACGCAGCGCATCCTTGTTGTCGTTGAGGAAGGCGCCATTGGCCCCGAGCACGCAGCAGGTGTGATCGGCGTAGACACCGGTCTGGGTGTCGGCGATGAGCTTGAAATTGTGGGCCTTCTGGATCGAATAGGCCCAGGGGTCGAGATGGGCGGCGATGTCGGCGTCGCCACGGGCGACCGTTTCACCAACCAGTTCGAAGGGAACGGCCTTCCAGGTCACGTCATTCTCCGGATCGATGCCGGCCTTGGCCAGCGTGACCTGGAAAGCGACCTGCGGCGGCGCACCGATGCCATAGGTGGCGATGGTCTTGCCCTTGACGCTGGCAATGTCGGTCACCCCGGAGGCTTCCGAGGCCAGCAGACGCTGGCAGCCGCCATGCGAGCCGACGAAGAGCTTGACGTCGAAGCCCTGCTCCAGCGGCTTCAGCCAGTCGCCGACAAGGCCGGCGCCCACGTCGGCCTTGTTGGTGGCCAGCGCCTGGATGAGGGTCTGGCCGCTGGCACCCTGATAGAAGAGCTCGATATCGAGATTGTGCTTGGCATAGAGGCCCTTGGCGACGCCGAAGCCAAGGGGGGAATGGCAGGCCGCCACTTCCGTCCAGGCGAGGCGGATATGCGGGGCCGGCCCGGCGATCGCTGGCGTGAACAGGCGCGTGCTCGCGGCGGCACCCGCGGCAACCGCGCTACCGGCGGCAAGGCCGCGCAGCACGCTGCGGCGCGACAGGCCGCTTTCGCGGGGAGAGGAGGAACTGGCGTTTGAACCCGTCATGGCTAAGGTCTCCGGTCAAAACTGGGCAAGGTGTCAATCTTGACCTAGGATAGCCACGGCATGACTTAAATCAATAAAAGCTATGGAAATAGTATTCTATTTGCATCGTGAACATTGGAAGCCTTTGTCAGCCGTCGGGTATTCCGCAGAACCGACGCCCAAGCCCGCAAAATGATCGGCAAGCGCGTGCGAGTCGCGATTGCCGAACGGTCTCCTCAAGGTGTCAGTCGCGCGTTTCCGCAGACGCCATGAAAGCCTGGACCTGCGCGAGGTCAGAGACCCCGGCATCAGAACCGAGACCGGTGGCAACCAGCGCCGCCGTTGCCGACCCCAGGCGGCAGGCATCTTCAAGCGACAGGCCTTGGGAGAGACCGGCAATGAAGGCGCCGCAATAGCTGTCGCCGCAGCCGGTGGTGTCGGAAACCGCCACCTTGAAGGCCGGGGTGTAGAATGCGTGATCGCGGGTGCGGGTATAGGAGCCCCTGGCACCAAGCTTGAAGACGACGGCGCCAGCACCACGGTCGAGGAAAAAGGCGGCCGCCGCTTCGGGCGTATCGAGACCCGACAGGTAGGACGCCTCCTCGAAGGAGGGCATGAAATAGTCGACATGCGGCAGAAGCGCGTCGAGCAGCGTGAGCGTCGAGGGATTGGGTGCGATCAGGTCGAAGGTGGTGACCACGCCGCGCGCCTTGGCATGCGCCAGCAGCTTTGCGCTCTGACCGCCGTCCATGGCACGCAACAGGCCTGTGCCGCCGAGATGCAGGAAGCGGGCATCGGTGGCGCGGTCAAAGTCCGCGTCGGAGACAAACAGATGGTCCGAGGCGCCGCGCGCGTGCAGGGCCGGACGTTCGCCGTTGGGTCGGATCGGCAGGATGGTGGCCGAGGTGGGCGCCTTGTCGGTGAACTGCACGAGCGAAGTGTCGATGCCGAGCCGCTTGTAGACCGCAAGGATGAAATCGGCCTTCTCGTCATGGCCAAGGCAGGCGATGGTTGCGGTGGAAATGCCGAGCTTGGCGGCGTTCATGACTGCGCCGGCGGCGGTGCCGGCCGGGTTGAGGCGGATTTCCTCGATGAAGGCAACACCGCCACCATCCGGTACGCGCTCAACCGGGCGACCGGCGACATCCAGAATGGTGAGGCCGACGAAGATGGCGTCGAAACGGGCCATGAAGTAGTCCTGTCATACCAGTTCGCCAGAATGCTGACGCATTGGCTCATTGAGAACAATTCGAATTTCTCATTTGCGTCAAAGGCATGAGAAACTCGAGTACGGAATACCAAGAGTAATTTTTCAATGACACTTGGTATCAGTGTCTGGTGATCGCGCTCAGGGCGCTTGGGTCCGGGGGCCACGATCGGTCGCGAGGGTCTCGACGGCCTCGGTGAACAGGCGCGCGTCGGCGGTGAGCTTCGAACCGGAAGCGAGCAGGGTGCCACCAAGGAAGAGCATGGTGTCGAGGCCATAGTCGCCGATCATGGACGGCAGCATGTCGTGACGCACGCCGCCGGCAGGAATGGGCAGCGCCGGCAGCGCCGATCCGAGCGGTGCACGGGCCATGGCCGCGGCCGACAGCGTGTCGTCACGCGGGATGCCGAAGCGGTTGCCATGGGTGGGGAACAGGGTCGCATCGGCGCCAAGCAGGCGCAGGAGCTTGCCAAACAGCAGCGAGAATCCAACCGGCGAACGCCCACCGAAGGCCGGATGCGACAGGAACAGAAGATCCCGGTTTTCCGCCGTGATCGTCGCAAAGGTGGACAGGCCGACCAGCATGGGCATGATCATCACGCCCGGGAGCCGCGCGCGGCGGACGAGGTCGATCTGGTGACGCAGATCGTCGAGCGTGCCAGTTATGTTCGGCAGATAGTGCGCGAGGTGGCCCGTCTCGTTTGCCGCCGTCTGGACGGCGGCGGACACTTTGGCGATCCGTTCGGCAAAGGGCGCCGACCGCTGGTTGGCAAGGCCGTGATCGTCCTTGATGAAGTCGAGTCCGCCTCTGGCGAGGCAAAGGGCGATGGCCGCGAGCTCGTCTGCGGGCAGGCCCTGCGGCTTGAGGTTGGAGAGGGTGAGGGGCCGGGTGGGCGCATTGGCCAGCTTGCGGAGACCAGGAATTCCAAGCGCCGGGCCGGGAAAGCTGGCGAGGAGCGGTTCGGGCAGGTCAAAGTCGATCAGTTCGGCGGAGGCATGGAACGAGCTGTTGCCGACGAGCATGTTGAGAAACTGGCCGATCGATCCGTCCAGCGTCTCCGTAGCCAGCGAGATGCGAGCCTCGAACAGGTGTTCGGCGACAGAATGAACGCCGACAACCCGCCCAACCACCTCTGTGAGGATCCGGGTATCGGTGATCGCCGCGAGTGGCATCTCGACGCTTTGCTCGATGGCGATGGCCTGCGCCAGGGACCGGGCGTGGTCCCGATCGCCGTGGATGCGGAAGACCGCCGTGAAGCGCGTGTCGTCTGCGGTCATGGCAACCGGTCCAACTCTGCGTCCAGGAGGCCGGACTCGGCGGCGATGTCCAATATGGTGAAGCGGTTGCGCGTGAGGCGGGCGAGCTTGACGGCATCGCGCCAGACCTTGCGGGGCAGGGCGATGTCCTCAGGGGTGAGCGGAGCCCCGGCCGCGCGAAGGGCGGCCTCAAGCTCGGTGCGGCGCTTGAGTTTCGGCCGCAGTTTGGCGCGGATGCCGGGCCACTCGCTGGCGAGTTTGTCGGTGAGGTGGCGGCGGGCGGGGCCGTCCATTTCCTTCTTGCAAAACTCGGCAAGGCAGGCCGGCCCAGCGGCCCCGAAGGGGGTGAGGATGGTCTCATCCGAGATGACCTGCGCGGCGAGCGTCGGCGGTGCGGCCCTGTCGAGCACAAGTTCCTGCAGCCGCGCCACGGCAAGGGTGGCGATGCCCACCTGCTCGCCATGCAGGGAGCCGGGATGGTCAGGCCCGGCAAGCATGTCGATGGAGTGGCTGATCATATGCTCGGCCATGCTGCCCGAGTGGGAGGTGCCGGTGACGAAGGACCCCATGCCCGTCAGGACCAGGATGCGCGCCAGGGCGACATAGGCCTCGGGATCGCGCCAGGCGAGCCGTCCGGCGAGTTTCAGCATGCGGTCCTCGTCGGCCGCCTGAAGCTGAAAGGGCGTATCGCTGTAGCTGGTGCCGAGCAGCAGGTGAGACAGCAGCCAGTCGACTTGCGCCGTGGTCCGGCAGACACTGTCGCCGAGACCGGCGCGCGTCAGGCGGAGCGGCGCGTTGGCGACGGCGCCGATGTCCAGGAACACACCGACGGGCGCCCGGGCGGGCCGCGTGGTCTTCATGCCCGCTGCATCGAACAGCGAGGCCGTGGTGGTGGTATAGCCGTTCATCGACAGCGCGGTGCCGAAGACGGCATAGGCCCGCCCCGAGCGGTGGGCGACGGTCTTGACCAGATCGTTGATCGTGCCGGCGCCGACGGCGACGATGGCGTCGGCATGCCGAAGCCGATCGGCAAGATCATCGGCCGTGGCGTCATCGGCGCGCGGGCGTTTCAGGACGATGGGAGGCGTGGTTCTCGGGAGAGCCCGCTGGACGCGCCGTCCGAGCGCCGCCCAGGTGTTGTCGTCGGCCACCACGGCGATCTGCCCGGTGAGGCCGGCGGCGGCAATCAGATCCGCCTCGCCGCCGCTGAGGTCGCCATCGATGCGGACCGAACGGATCGGACTGCGCAGGGGCTGGCCCGTCTCCGGGACGATCAGGCGGCCGGCGACGACGTCGCGGATCAAGTCACCTTCGTCGAGCTTCTGGCCGTGAAGCGCCGGAGCGGGAACATACATGCTCAGATATCCTTCAGCGAGGAGAATGACAGTCTGGAACCGGCGGATCGTCTCTGTTGCTGAAGTTTGCTTGCGACAGCAGTGACGTCGGAGATGCTGGCAAACCGGCCTGGCTCGACCAGCAACAGGCGGCCCAGCGATAAGGCCCCGGCCTCGCTGGCCGCCTTCTGGTCCGGATCGGCGATGCCCTCGAGGTCGCCGAAGTGCGAATAGCCGATGATCGAGCGGATGATCTTGACGGCGGCATAGGCAAGTGTGTCCTGCCAGATCTCGTCGAGGAAACGCTCGCGTTCGGCGTCGAGGGCGGCGGCACCGACGGCATCGGCGAAGACGAAGGCCGGATAGCCGTCACCGCCAGACTTGGCGCGCCACAGGTCAAGGAAGGATCGGCGGAATTCGTCCCAGAAGATCTCGATCTGCTCGAGAATCCACGTCTGAAAGGCGGTGCGATCGTCCTCTGCAGAGGCATAGGCAGGCTGGGAATAGTAGGCCATAAAGAGATGCGCGATGAAGCAGCCGGTATCAACGCCAATGGCCCCGTAGACGCCAAACTCAGGATCGATGATGCGCGTGTCGCCGTCCGTCGCCATCACGGCTCCGGTGTGCAGGTCGCTGTGCACCAGCGCCTGCGTCGACGTCATGAACTTGTAGCCGATGCGGGAAGCCGCAAGGCGCAGCACCGGATCGGCGTGAATCTGTCCGACGATGTCGTCCAGCTGCGGCGTGGTCCAGTGGTTGCGCGGCGAGGGGAAGAACGGGTCCTGGAACACCAGTTCGCGCATGATTCGATGCAGGGCATCATTGTGGCGCAGGCTGGCGATGACCTCCTGCTTGTCCTCGTAGCGCTGGAACAGATCCGAGGTGTGGAAGGTGGCGTTGGCGACGAAACGTCCGACGTCACGGGCAAAATCAGGATAGCGACGGCCTCCGATCAGGGCCGTGCGCAGCACCTCATGCGGACGCAATGTCTCGATGACCAGGATGAAGCGATCGGAATCGTGGTGATAGATGTCCGGGATCGCGCGATCCACATGCGGAGCCACATGCTCAAACCAGATCCTTTCGCAGCGATTGCGATCGAGCGGCAGCTTCCAGGATTCATCGACACGAACATGGGGCAGCGATTGCTTGACGCAGACGCTGCCTGTGCTGCCGGTAACGAGGAACACAAGGTTGAGATAGCCGTCACTGACTTCCTCGACCCTCCAGGCCGATCTGTCCCCGCCAAGCCGTGCTGCCAGCGAGGGATGCTGGTCGAGATAGGACGTAACGGTGGTCGCTGTCAGCCGTTCATATTTCGGGGGAAGAGCGAAGTTCATGATCGCCATCCATCAAGAGACATAAAAAGTATAAAAACGATAGACTATATAAATTTTGAGTTCAAGCAGCCTGCCGCGGCTCCCGTCCGCGGGAGCTCAGACTTTGGTCGCGAGGGGAACTACCGGTGGGCGCAACTGGTCTGCGGCCATGTCCATCAACGAAGCCGGCGCAGCCCTAAAACGAGAACTCGAATCCAATCCGCAGGCACTCAGGCCGCGACCGGTTCAATCCGGTCCATGGCCTTCGGGAGGATCGCCGTCAGAAACTGATATGGCATGTGGCCTTGGCGTTCATGTCGGCCAGCGTCATGTTGTCGAGTACCTTGGCCATGGCATCGCGAACTTCCAGCATGGCAAGACGGACCACGCAGCCATTGAGGTCCTTGCAATCGTCGCAAGGCTGGAAGGCGGTGCGGCTGGCGCAGGCGATCGGAGCCAGCGGACCATCGAGGGCCCGGACCACCGAACCGATGATGATTTCGTGCGGCGGCTTGGCGAGCGCGTAGCCGCCGCCGGGACCTTTCCAGGAGCGAATGAACCCGGCGTTCTTGAGGTCTCTCAGAATGGCGTCCAGGAACTTCTTGGAGATATTCTCGGTTTCCGCGATTTCGGCGCTGAGAATCGGTCGATCAGCTTCTGTCCGTGCCAGATGCGACAGAGCCTTCAGACCATATTTTCCCTTGTTTGTGAGCATTCCGAACCCCGAACCTTCACTGAAACAGACGCAATCGCAACCAGCCTCGGCGCAGCTTGCGCGGCGTCCGTCGACCTTGTTACCGAATAACACGACAAGATTTTGAATTCATTGACATATGCGAGGACGCCACCGCCAAGGTGGAAACGCTCCTCCCGAGGTGGCGGTCAGGTTCTCCGCAAAGGATGGTCCGTGGCCTGCGCGGGGGAAGGCCCCAATCGTCCAAGGGCGTCGGTTGTCGGGGGAGGCTCAGGACAAGACCGTAGGGGAGATCATCTATCTTCAGTTGTTCGGATTTTGAATTTTGCGACCAATCGGCGATCATGAGAACACGATTTCAGAAATCGCTATAAAAATAATAGATTATATTTTGTGCCGGTGCCGCCTTTTTGGTCAACTTGATTTCAGAGCCCGCCGCACTCCTCCCAAGACCCATGAGCGCGGTTCGCCATAGCCGCATACGGCGGGTTCCTCCCTCTTCAAGTGCTTTTACAGGTGGTTCATGACCTATCCATTCAGCCTCAAGCGTCTTGCTGCGACCGGCGCCGTCGCGCTGTCCCTCGGCGCGGCCGCGATCTCCAGCGCCTTTGCCGGTCCGACGCTCGACGCCATCCAGCAGCGCGGCGTGATCAAGGTCGGCGTCGGCACGTCTCCCGGCTTCTTTGCGCCCGATTCCAACGGCAAGTGGCAGGGCTTCTTCGTCGATTTCGGTCGCGCGCTGGCCGTCACGGTGTTCAATGACCCGAACAAGGTTGAGTTCACCTCGTCGTCGCCGCAGCAGCGCCTGCCGGCCCTGCAGGCCGGTGAGTTCGACATTCTCCTGTCGGGCGTGACCCAGACTGTGACGCGTGCCTTCAAGCTTGGCTTCCACTTCGGCCCGGTCGTCTTCTATGACGGGCAGGGCATCCTGGTGAAGAAGTCGCTCGGCGTTGAAAAGGCCGCCGACCTCGACGGCGCCACCATCGGTGTGCAGTCGGGCACCACGGGCGAACTCAACATCGCCGACTTCTTCCGCAAGACCGGCAAGAAGTATACGCCGGTGGTGATCGAGGACTCCAAGGAGTTCGTCGCTGCGCTCGAATCCGGCCGCGTGGACGCGCTAACGCAGGACAGCTCGGATCTGGCCATCCGCCGTTCGGAGTTCAAGAATCCCGACGACTACGTGCTGCTGCCCGAGCGCCTGTCCAAGGAGCCGCTCGCCCCGGCCGTGCGCGCCGGTGACGACCGCTGGCTCGAAATCGTCAACTGGACCGTCTATGCCACGATCCAGGCTGAGGAATTCGGCATCACTCAGGCCAATGTCGACGAGTTCCTGAAGAGCGAAGATCCGGCGATCAAGCGCTTCCTCGGCGTCGACACCTCGCTCGGCGAAGCCATCGGCCTCGACCCGAAGTTCGCCTACAACATCATCAAGGCCGTGGGCAATTACGGCGAGATCTTCGATCGCAACATCGGGCCGAACACCAAGGTCGGGTTCCAGCGCGGCTACAACGAGCTGTGGACCAAGGGTGGCCTGCTCTACTCCCCGCCGTTCCGTTGATCGGATGACCCACATGGCCGATATCGTGGATCGATCCTTCGAAATGCGTGAGGCAGCTCCAGGTCCGCAAGGGCCTGGAGTTCTGTCGTTTGCAGTGACTTGGCTCGGGCGTTGGCCGCTGGCGCAGATCGCGCTCTACGTCGGCACCTTCGCCATGATCGCCTATCTTTGGACGAACCTTGAAGCCAACATGGCCCGGCTGGGGCTGACGCCGGGATTTGCCTTCCTCAACCATGCTGCCAACTTCGGCATCGGTGAGGGGCTGATCAGCTTCGAGGCCGGCGACAGCTATGCCCGGGCGATCCTCGTCGGTCTGCTCAACACGGTCAGTGTGTCCCTCGTGGGCTGCGTTCTGGCAACCGCGCTCGGCGTTGCCTTCGGCATCCTGCGCCTGTCCGGCAACCCGCTGATTTCGAGATTGTCACAGGTCTACGTGGAGGGCCTGCGCAATACGCCGCTGCTCCTCCAGCTGTTCGTATGGTCGACGCTGCTGCATCTGCTGCCCAATCCGCGCCAGGCGTTGTCGCCTGCGCCGGGCGTGCTCTTGTCGAACCGCGGCCTGTTCCTGCCGTCCATTTCGGCAAACGGGTGGGGCCTGCCGATCCTGGCAAGCGCCGCGCTCTTGCTGGCGTTGCAAGGGACCTGGCTGACCAGGCGGCGCCAATCCGTGGGGCCGGCCCCGCTGGCGGTCGTGGCAGCGGCCACCATTGTGTCCACGCTGGTGCCCTTTGCCGTTGCTCTGCTCGCCGGGATCGACTTTCAGCCGGATGTGCCGGCGCTGCATGGCTTCAACATCATCGGCGGCATCTCGCTGACCCCCGAATATACAGCGCTTTTGCTCGGCCTTGCGGTGAACGCCTCGGCGTCGATCGCCGAAACCGTGCGTGCCGGCATTCTGTCGGTCCAGACGGGGCAGTGGGAGGCGGCGCGGGCGTTGGGTCTGCGACCGGGGCAGATCTTGCGCCTCGTCATCCTGCCGCAGGCTTTCCGCGTGATCATCCCGGTGATGACCTCCTCCTATCTCAGCCTGACCAAGAACTCATCACTGGCGGTCGCCATCGGCTATCCGGAACTGGTCAGCATTCTCAATACCTCCGCCAATGTCACCGGACAGGCGCTCGAGGTTATCGTGATCATGATGGCCACCTATCTCACTCTCAGCCTGGCGGTGTCCCTGGCCATGAACGCCTATAATCGCCGCAACATGCGCAAGGGGGGCTTCGGACGATGAGCCTTGTGGACGACAAGCCGCCCGCGCTCCTGGATCGGCATCCGCTTCTGAAGGCAACGCTGGGGACGCCCGGCAACGCGGCGATCACACTGGCTCTCGCGATCCTGGCGGGCCTGCTGCTGCCGCGCGCCTGGGACTGGTTCATCTGGAACGCCGTCTGGTGGGGATCCGCCGAGGATTGCACCGCCGCTTCCGGTGCCTGCTGGGCCTTCATCGGCGAGAAGCTGCAGTTCATCGTCACCGGCCTCTATCCGCCGGAGCAGAGCTATCGCGCCTATGCCGCATGCGGCCTGCTGTTCGGGTTGCTGCTGGTCTCCACCAGTCCGCGCCTTTGGGGGCGCGGCCTGTTGGCGCTGTGGATCGCCGGCATCGGCGGCGCGATCTGGTTGCTGGGCGGCGGCGGACCGCTGGTCCCGGTGGCGACCGACAAATGGGGCGGCTTGCCGGTGACGCTGTTCCTGTCCATCTCCGCCTTTCTGCTGGCCTTTCCACTGGCGGTCGGGCTGGCGCTCGCCCGCCGTTCGCGTCTCGGCGGCCTGCGTCTCTATGCGGTGACCTTCATCGAGCTGGTGCGCGGCGTCCCCTTCATTGCCATTCTCTATGCCGCCACGCTGCTGTTTCCCTTGATGCTGCCCGAGGGCGCCGCCATCGACAAGTTTGCCCGCGCAACCGTGGCGCTGTCGCTGTTCGTGGCGGCCTATCTCGCCGAGATCATCCGAGCCGGCTTGCAGGCCATTCCCAACGGCCAATATGAAGCTGCCCAATCGCTCGGCCTGACATGGTGGCAGGCGACCAGATTGGTGGTGCTGCCGCAAGCCTTGAAGACCGTGATCCCCGCCATCATCAATCTCGCCATCGGCATCTTCCAGGATACGACGCTGGTGGCGGTGATCGGCATGTTCGACCTGCTCAACGCCGCACGCGTGGCCGCCAATGATCAGGTCTGGCTCGGCTTCTACACCGAAGCCTATGTCTTTGTGGCGCTGTTGTATTTCCTGTTCTGCTTTTCGAGCGCCAGATACAGCCTGTGGCTGGAACGCCACCTCAATCCGGTTCGCCGGCATTGAGGATTGAAGAGCCGGCGGAAAAGGCCAAGCGCCCTCTGGGCCCTAGATGAAACCGTCGTCCGCGCCCACTCATCAGACGGTTCAGGAACACTGTCTCCTGGCCACTCTTGAACCTGTGGATTTTGCGGGGGCATTGGCGCCCCACTGTCGCCAAACGGCCATGCTCGCAGTTGGTCTGACCTGCGGGCGGATGCGGACCCCAGGGGTAGAGCGGGGCTACCGGTCACGGCTGCAACGTTGCGCGATGGCGCGACCTCACGGCGGATTGCTCGGACGGACGGCGGCGATCTCGTTGGCTGCCAACCATTGGGCGAGATCTTGCCGTTGCAGGGCGGCGGCCATCAGGTCGGGAAACTGGTCTGGCGTACAGGCAAACACCGGGCAGTCCATTGAGGCGATGAGGCCGGCATGGTTGGTATCATAGGCAGGATGCCCCTGGTCCGAGAGCGCCAGCAGGACGATGACATTGACCCCGGACTGCTTGAGTTGAGCGACGCGCGCCAGCATGTCCCTGGCATTGCCGCCCTCGAACAGATCGCTGATCAAAATCAGATGCGTCTTGCTCGGGTGCTCGACCTTGCTCTCGCAATAGGCAAGCGCGCCGTTGATGTCGGTGCCACCGCCAAGTTGAACGCCGAACAGCACATCCACCGGGTCGGCCAGCATGTCCGTGAGGTCGATGATGGCTGTGTCGAAGCAGACAAGCGATGTGCGCAGCGCCGGCAAGGACGCCATCACGGCGGCGAAGATGGACGCAAAGATGACGGAGGGCGCCATGGAACCGGACTGGTCGACGCAAAGGACCACATGATCGACATCGGCGCGTCGGTTGGAGCGGCGGGCAAATCCGACCAGGGCTTCCGGTACGATCGTCTTGTGGGCGGCTTGATAATGCCTGAGATTGGCACCGATGGTCCGTGGCCAGTCGATGTCGGAATGGCGAGGCCGTCGCGTGCGCTTCTGGCGATTGAGCGCGCCGCGCACCGTTTCCAAGGTGCGGTGCTGGAGGCGGCGCATCAAGTCGGTGACCACCTGCGATACCACCAGCCGCGCCGCTTCCTTGGCCTTTTCGGGAATGGCCGAGCGTAGCGCCATGAGATCGGCGACCAGATGCACGTCCGGCTCAAGCGTCTCCAGAAACTCAGGCTCCATCAGGAGCGCCTTGAGATTGAGCCGCTCGAAGGCGTCCTTCTGGATAACCTGGACGACATTGGATGGAAAGAACTCGCGGATATCTCCCAGCCATCGGGCGACGCGCGGAGCAGACGCCCCAAGGCCTCCCTTTGTCTTGCGGCTGTCGACGTCGTAGAGGGCGCCAAGCGCCTGCGACAGTCGCAGGTCGCTTGCACTGAGCGACCCGTTGCCCCCGTCCTGCTCGATCCCGACCGCAAGTTGCCAGCGCCGCATGTGTTCCGCGTTGCTCATGATGCGGCCTCCAGTCCGAGAATGCGAAGAAGCAGTGGCAAGGCAGCCATGAAGGCGGCGTTTTCACCAGCCTCGACTGCCATGGGCTGTGCGACGCTGCTCGTCATTGGCCCTTTGGCAACCACAGTGAGAAGGCGCTTGCGGGTCACAGTGTCGAACCCGGAGAAGGCGCGACGCAAGAGCGGCAGCACTTCCATGAAGCCGTCTTCGTCGAGTGCCATCAGCCAAAGATCGATGAGGCTGAGAATGGCCGGATCCTGTATGAGGATTTCAGCACCGCCCGCCAGAAAGGCTTCCAGAAAAGCACCCGCCGTGCGCGGTGCGGCGTTCATGTGCAGGGAAAAGGCAGTTGCGACGGCTTCCGCATCGAGGCACCCGGCATCCGCAGAGCGGCGCAAGGCAAAACCTGCAACCGGGGCGGCGGCTTGATCGTCTTCGACGATCAGGAGCAACTGCCGCCGCCAGAATACGATCAGCTCGTCCTCGCCGATCAAGCCAAGCGCCTCGTCAAACGCGCGCATGGCGGCGACGCGCGCGTCAGCAACATCGGCCTCCAACTGGTGCGAACCGATGCGGATGCCGGCGTTGACCTCAATCACCAGGGCGGTGATCAGCGCCCTCAATGCCTCCTCGGGCAGTTTGCGCGCGGTGCCATAGCGAAGAACCGAAGCCAGCGGAACAACGGCTTTCATGAGATCGGTCAAGTCGGACGCGTTGACCGCCAGCGCCTGCAAGGAGGCGATGGCATCGGTCGCGGGGTCAGGCAGATCGGCCACAAGCGCCGCACCGACCAGCTTGGCCAACTCGCCGATCCCCGTCGCCGCTTTGGCCCTTTCACGCACGAGATTGCCGGCCGCTTCCTCGATGGTGATGCCGTAGACGAGGCAATCGGCCAGCGCCACCGAGAACTCCGGCTGCCAGGACAGGCGCCACACTTCGCGGAACGTGCCGCGCCCGGCGTTGGCTTCAATCAGATGCCCCCAGGGAACATTGAGGAGCATAAGGCGGTGGAGGAGGGTGGATTTCAACAAGCCCGCCTCGCTCCGCAAATCGAGGCGGATGTCGGTCTCGAGGTCCTCCGGCTTCAGGCGTGCGCGGCGCTGCCAAAGGGCAAGATCCCTGGCAAGCGGCATTTGCGGGATATTCTCGCCGATCTCGCCGATCATCTCGCCCACGTAAAGTCGGCGTTCGATGAGGCGCAGCGGAATTTCATCGCCGTGGCAGAGCGCGGCAAGGGCGCCCTCGCGCATTTCCGCCAGACCGGGCATGGCGAGATCGCGCAACTGGCAGAGCGCCAGCGACAACCGAGCGGCCTCGATGGCCGCAGCCGACGACGCGGCCAAGCCCGCGCTGCGCAGCAGGGATGCCGTGCGAGCCTGCCAAGTCGCTGCGAAAGTGGCCGGATCCTGTCTCTTGGCTGAGTGCGCCTGCCACAGGTGACGATACCAGCCTGGCGAGATCACGCCGGCACCATAGCCTGACGCGCTAGCCAGCCGACTGTCGGTCCAGGGCACCCAGGTCGCTTCGACCTTGAGTTTGGCGAGATCGCGGATGGTCGCCTTGTCCTCGGCGATCGGCAGCTTCTGGCGCAGTGCCGGCACGTGCCAGGCCCCGACGACGGCCGCGAGTGTACCACTATGGTCCTTTAGCGCTTGGCGGGTGGCCAGCCGCATGAAGGCCTCGCGGATCTCATCGCGCCGGCCGATTGCAAGCCCGTCGCTCTCGGCCGATGCCCGGGCCTCGGCCATGGTGTCACCGATGGCGGCGAAAGTCGCCAGCGGATCTCCAAGTCCGCCGCTCTCTTCGATGAGAGCATTCCAGAAGGCTTCGCCGTCCTCGGCACCTGCCGTGCGGGCGATCAGGTCGAGCGGATCGGGGCGTAGAGCCAGCTCAGTGTCTTCGCCCGGCTTCCAGGCTAACGATATGGTGGCGGGCCAATCGATGAACACCACAGGTCGACCGTGAGCGACCGCCCAGCGGATGGCCTGCCATTCTGGGGAGAATTCGGCGAAGGGCGCAAAGACGGCCGCCTTGGCATCATCCACCACATAGAACAGCAGCGCCACTGGTGGCTTAAGACCGGCATCGCCGACGTGCCGGACCAGCGCCTCGCCTTCGGGGGCGCCTTCGATCAGCACCGCAGCCGGATCTAGTCGATCTAGCGCCGCGACGGTAAGCGCCGCCGAACCGGGGCCATGATGGCGGATGCCGAGAAGGTGAAGCCGGTCGTCCATCGGGGTCAGATCACATCGCGAATGGCGCGATAGAGGTCGTCCCAGCCATCGCGGGAGCGGACGACATTTTCGAGATATTCCTGCAGCGCCACCATGTCCTGGACCGGATCCTTGACGACGGCACCAACCAGATTGGCGGCCATGTGCTGCGCTTCCAGCACGCCCCGACCGAAATGTGCCGCCTCCGACCACGAACCAACGCCGACGGAAATGGCTTCGGCCGTCGACAGCGATCCTGACGTGGTCTTCAGCTTGACCTTGCCATTCTCCGTCTTGCCCTCGCGCAACTCGCGGAACATCACGACGATACGTGCCAGTTCGGCATCTGCCGGCTTGATCGGCGGCAGTTGCAGGCTTGTGCCGATCTCGGCGACGCGCTTGACCACGATGCCGGTCTCTTCCTGGATGGTGGCAGGCGAGGGCAGCACCACCACATTGAAGCGACGCTTGAGGGCCGAGGAGAGGTCGTTGACCCCCTTGTCGCGGTTGTTTGCGGTGGCGATGACGTTGAAGCCGCGCCGGGCCTCGATGGCGGTGTCCAGCTCGGGGATCGGCAGGGTCTTCTCGGACAGGACGGTGATCAGCGTGTCCTGGGTGTCGGACGCCATGCGGGTCAGCTCTTCCAGGCGAAGAATTGTGCCATCCTCCATCGCGCGGGTCAGCGGCGTCTTGACAAGTGCCGCCATGGAGGGACCATTGGCCAGCAGCATCGCATAGTTCCAGCCGTAGCGGATCTGGTTCTCGTCGGTGCCTGCGGTGCACTGGATGAGCCGCTGGGACGAGCCGGAAATGGCCGCTGCCAGGTGCTCCGACACCCAGGACTTTGCCGTGCCGGGCAGGCCGAGCAGCAGCAACGCGCGGTCGGTGGCGAGCGTGGCCACGGCGGTCTCGATCAGCCGACGATTGCCGACATATTTGGCCGAGACGGGCGTTCCATCCTTGGCCTTGCCGCCAAGGATATACGTGACGACCGCCTGCGGTGACATCTGCCAGTTCTCCGGCCGCGGCCGGTCGTCGCCCGCCTTGAGGGCAGCAAGTTCGTTGGCAAACAAGTCCTCGGCGGACCGGCGCAGTTTCACGTCACTCATTGGACGACACCTTCTCAAGACTGCCAAGAAGATCGAGCCAGGCGATGACGGAGCCGCCCCCCTCTTCAAGGCTAAGGGCAAGGAAACGTACGGTTTCCCGATTCGACGGGGGAGCCAGCAATGCCAGCGAAGCGACAATGCCGGGCATTTCGCGCAGGGTCCCTTCAGACCATTGCCGCTCCGTTGCGTCGGCAATCACCTGAAAAGCCGTGGGCGCCAAGGCGCAACCTGTCAACGCGTAGAGTTGGCTCAAGAAGGCGTTGAGGGCTGGGAACTTGGAGTTTGCGCCAGACCGGACAATGGTCTCGGCAAGGGTCAAGGCTTCTGCAGGCGTGAAGTCCTGGCCACGACTGAAGCCGCCGGACGACAGCAAAGCAACAGGATGGTTCGACGCCTTTGCAAGTTGCGCCACGATGTCGAAGCGGCGCGATTGGGCAGCCATCAAGGCGATTGCCGCCGGAAGCCGGGCATCATCAGCCGCGGCATCGACCAGATCCGAGACCGACATGTCGAACTGAGCGGCACAGCTCTCAATGGGTATCTCGGAAAATTCGCTCATGACCCAGTGCAGCCAGACCAGATCGATGACCGTCGCGGGGAGCTCGAGCTTCAGCACGCTTCTCTTGCGGAAGATGCCCTTGGTTTCCTTGGTGATGCGTCCAAGCGTTTCCTTGTGAGCGGGGCGATCGACCGCCACCCCGGCCACTCGGGCAAGGAAACTGGCCGCGAGATCGCGCACCTTCGGTGCTCGATCCTTGGAAAGGCCTTCCAGAAACGGCTGATCGTCGGCGCTCAATCCAGTTCTGAGAGCGGCGAGGAGCCGAAGACGCATGTCCGCAGCTTCCGTTGCCCACACCGCCTCGATCAAGGCGCGTGCGCCAGACGGATCGGTCGCCCGCTTCTCGCCGATGTAACGCTCCCGGCGGGTCGGTGCTGCGTAGGACCAGTTGTCGTCGTTGAGAACGGCAAGATCGAAATAGCCCCTACGCTCTTCGGCGGACTTGTCTCGGTCGAGCCAGGCAACCGCATCGGCCCCGAGCCGGTCGGCATGCGTACGAACAAAGCCTTCAAGGCGCTGAAAGTCATAGGGATGAGGGGCAAGGAACAGGCGATCGAGCGCCTGTGCCATACCGGCAGACAGCGGATCGGTAGGTGCGAATGCGAACTTGCCGGCCCCGAACAAGCGGATGAACCGATCGCGCAGGTCGTCCGGGATGACCTTGCGCTTTCCGCTGAGGCCGGGAGAAGCCAGAAACTCATGTGGCGCCGCGGGGCGCTCGAGCCGCAGGATCTGGGCGAGCAAGGCCATGGCCTTCAGATCCGCCTTTGGGTCCCCGGCTGCCAGTGGCGCGCCGACGGTTCGCGCGTAGTCTGGCCGGCGGCGGGAGGTGCCGAGGAGGAAGGCCGAAAATACATCGGATTTCAGGCCGGAGGTTTTCATGAGCCCACCCATCGCCCAAGCGGTGTTTCGGCTTGCGCCAGCCAGAAATACCGACCATCCCAAAGACCGACGCCGTCAAAGGCGTCGGCCCCGGCCAGCGCCCAGACCGATGCTTCCTGATGTGGCGCGATGGCCAGCGCAAGGCCGTCTGGGGAATCCATGAGATAGTAATCGCTGGCCCGGCGACGGACCGTCGCCCCCAGGAAGGTGAGTGGCCATTCGCCAAGCCAGGGCTTGGCGGCCAAGGCTGCCTGATAGTCTGCAAAGGCTGCGGAAAGAGAAATGTCCGGTAGCGACGGAAGCGCCCGAGACGGCGCCGTCGACTGCGTCTGCGCACCGACAAGCGCGCGCAGCGGCACTGTCGTCGTATAGAAGACCAGTTCCGCTTCGAACACGTCGCCAACCAGATAGCCCGCAGCGCTTGTGCCGCCGGCCAGGGGGACGAAGTCGAGGAGAAGCGCAAAGCGCGGCGATCCGCCGTCGCCGTCACGCAGCAGCCAGGTTTCGATCCGCCGAAGCCGGTCCGGTTGGACAATCTGGCGCGCCGCAAACACATGCCATCGACCGGCCACATGCAAGGCCGTGGGGTCGGCCAGAAGCGCCTCGCGCCCCTGGTTCCAGCCGACGGTCTGGCGCACATCCTCCCGCAAGGCTGCGTCGAGGTCGTCCTGACGTCGATAGGCTTCGGCGATGAGGTGAAGCTGTCCCAGCTCTTCGATCGCCGCTTGCGGACGCAAGGTCTCCGGCAAGGCAAACAGGCGTGACGACAGCAGATCAACGCGCATGGCGAGGCTGGTCGCCTTGGCGTCCACCAGACGCTGAGCCAGCTTGCGACAGGCCGCGCCCGCATCCGTCAGGAAGGCGGCAACACCGCGATCGAGTTGATCTTGAAGCCAGAGGTCAAGTTCATCGAGACCCAAGAGGATGCTCGCCTCGCGTTCGCGCTGGATGCGCTCGCGCTGTGCCTGAGCCCGCGCCTCGGCCTTGGGATCGGGCGTATCCTCTGCGATATCGGCCGATAGAGCGGCGGAGATCGATCCTTTCGGCGTCTCCACGGGCGTGGCCGCAGCCGAGGGACCTCGCCGCCGCGAGAGCCAGTCCAGGACCCACTCCGGCCTGTCTGCCCGCGCAAAATCAACCTTGCGCTCGGCGCGCAGCCACATCAGCGCCAGCGTATGCTTGCAGGGAAATTTCCGGCTCGGGCAGGTGCATTTATAGCCGGCATCTTCTTCCGAGATCACCACCCGATAGGGCGTTGCGCCGGATCCCTGTACTTCGCCCCAGACCAAACCACCGTCGTCGCAAGCAAGGGTTGGCCAGGTAGCAGGCTTCAAGAGCTTGCGCGCGGCATTCAGCGACGCCTGATCGGGGGCAAGCGCCTCAATCCGCTCCAAATCTAACGCCACGAGCCAACCTCTATCGCAATCAGTGTCTCTAGAGTCCCCTCAAGCTAGTCGAGCAGAGTGAGCCAATCCATCAAGTCGAGGCAACAATCCGCAATTTTTCACAGAAAATGTCATGGCACAGCATCAAGCAGTTGTCGGCTTCTCAATATTGCAATGTATCCCTGAGCTGGCTGAAAAGTTGTTGGGAACGACAACCCTCGTCCATCCTATCTCCCCCCAGTCCCAGGACCGGTCGATTGAAGAAGGCCAAAACTTGGCGACACCGAGGCTAGGCCACCCCGGAGTGAAAAGGAGCTACGATCCTGCCATGTATGCGCCTCGACTTGCATCCCAACACGGCAAGGAATCGGGGCGGAGGTCGAGGCAGCGACATCCACGTCAGGTCATTCCGACGTTCTCAACCCCGCTCGCCGCGGTTGTTACCGGTGAGGCCTGCCTGTGCCTCACTCTGGATGAAGCCGGAGCGGAATCACGCGCCGCGATATGTGGGAAGAAAAAGACCGTGTTCACTGCAAAATGCGCGGTGAACACGGTTCTTCTTCAGCCGAAAACTTTGGTCGTTGCTCTGAATCAATGAGCGCCCCGGCGTGCGGTTCGATCGGGCAGGCACGCCGGGGTGTGTTTGGCGTTGTCAGTCCTTCTTGACCAAGCGGTAGAAGACGAAGTCGGGAGCGGCGCCGTTGACGTAGCCCGACACCTTCTTCGACATGGCCACCTGTTCGGAGGCCTGGAACATCACCACGATGGGCGAGTTGGTCTGGACCTTCTTCTGGATGTCCACGTAGAGCGCATTTCGCTTGGCCGGATCAGTTTCCGACTTGGCCGCCTTGGTCTCGGCATTGAGCTCGGCCGGCACGGCCCAGCCGTTACGCCAGGTGGTCGTCGACTGGTAATGGTCGTCGGAGTTGTCTTCGTTGAAGGCAAAGGCGGAGGCGTTGGAATCGGGGTCCATGAAATCGGGACCCCAATAGAGCAGCATGCCCTCGTGGGTGCGGGCGCGATACTTGGTGATCACCTGGCTGCCCGTGCCCGGGATGATCTTGAAATTGATGCCGGCCTGCGAAAAACTTGCCTGCAGCGACTGCGCCATGTCGGTAAAGGGCGCGGAGTTGATGACGTCCAGCGTCACATCGAGCGGCGTCTTGACGCCGGCCTTGTCGAGGATCGCCTTGGCCTTGGCCGGATCGTAGCTATAAGGCGTGTCGTCGAGCGCGCCGGGGAAGCCCGACGGCCAGAAGGCCTGGTGCACCTGCATCTGCCCCTTGAGGAAGCTGTCGGTCATGCCCTTGTAATCGACCAGATAGCGTGCAGCCTCCCAGATGGCCGGGTTGGTCAGCGCCGGATCCTTCTGGTTGAAGCTCAGAAAATGCACGGCGGCTTGCGGATAGGTCTCGACCACCAGTCCATCTTCCTTGGAGACCTTGGCAACCTGGTCCGGCGTCAGATTCTTGGCCATGTCCACGTCGCCGGTCCCCAGCAGCAGCTGCTGGGTGGCGGCTTCGGCCACATGACGGATGATGACCGACTTCAGCGCCGGGGCGCCGCCGAAATAATCGGGATTGGCGGTGAGGTTGAGGAGTTCCGCTGGCTTGAAGGTCTTGAGCACGAAAGGACCGGTACCCGCCGAGTTGGCCTTGAGCCAGGCATTTCCCATGTCGCCGTCGGTCTCATGGCTCTTGACGGTCGCCGCATCGACCACAGAGGCGGGGCGGGCGGCGAGCACGTTGAGCACGAAGGCGGACGAGAAGTCGCCAGCGTATCTGACGATGACCTTGTTGCCGTCGGCCTTGACCATGTCGGCGACATTCTCAGGCGTCCAGCCGAGCTGGGTGAGGATGAAGGACGGTGCCTTGTTGAGCTTGATCACACGGGCAAAGGAGTAGACCACGTCGTCAGCGGTCATGGTGTTGCCCGAGGAGAACTTGACGCCATCACGCAGGGTGAAGGTGATGGTCTTGGTGGCTTCGTCGACGGACCAGGCGGTCGCAAGGCCCGGCGCCAGCGTTTTGACGTCAGGCGCGTCATACTGGACGAGGCGATCATAGGTCTGGGTGACATATTCGCCGGAGGTGAATTCGAAGGCCTCTGCCGGATCGATGCTGACGATGTCATCGATGTTCTGGGCGACCACCAGCGTGTGCGCCGGTGTTGCGGCATAGGCTCCGCTGGTCATGGATACCGGCAGCAGGAAGCTGGCGGTTAGCAATGCGGCCTGGAAAATCTTCATGTCTTTGGTCCCTCTGTTGTTTATGTTTCCAAAGCTGTCATGGGGCTTGCCGCCGGCGATCGTGTCCTGGACAGATCACGGGCGGAAAAGCGGAAGCGTACCGGTCCAGAGCAAGGTGGTGACCTTGTCGGAGTCATTGCGCCAGGCATGCGGACGGCTGCCGCGGAAATGCAGGCAGTCACCGGTCTCCATCTTCATCTCCTCGCCGTCGAGACTGTGGATCAGGCGACCTTCCAGCACGTAGACGATCTCTTCGCCCTCGTGGCTGACCGTCTCCGAGGCATAGCCGGGCGGGATGTGAATGATGAAGGAAGAGAGCGTGTTGCCGGCAAAATCCGACGCCAGTCGCTCATATTGCACGGGCGAACCGTCAACCGCGAAGCGCCGACGATCCGTGCCTTTCGACAGCAGATCCTCGGCGGCGGGGGCGGAGACGAAATAGTCGATGCCGACCCCGAGGCAGCGGGCGATCTGAGCCAGCGTGCCCAGCGAGGGCGTCGCCTGGTCACGCTCAACCTGGCTGAGATAGCCTACGGAAATGCCCGCGGCGGCGCACACGTCCTGCAGCGTCATCTGCAATTGACGCCGGCGCTCGCGCATCAGGGCACCCACGCAGGGCCGGACACCGTCATGCACGGCAGTGTTGGCGGTCGACATAAACTTTTTTACTCCGGGCAAAATCTATTTGATCAAATCAAAATGATTTGTATAGTCAAGCTTAATTTTTCGCCCCGCTCGATCATTAGGCAGAAGGAGAGTTGCACGCGTGTCTTCCCTGAGCGACGCTCAGCCTGCCGCGACAGGCAAGATGCCTATGGGACTGGTCAGGGCCTGGCGGCTCGTTTCCTTCATCGTCCGCTTTGCCGCCTCGCTGCTGCTGACTTTCCTGGGGCTGCTGGCCATTACCTTTTTCATCGGCCGGATCGTGCCGATCGATCCGGTGCTGGCCGTGGTCGGCGATCGCGCCCCGCGTGCCGTTTATGAGGCGGCGCGGCTCAAGATGGGGCTGGATCAGCCGCAAATCGTCCAGTTCATCCAATATGTCGGCGCGGTCCTGTCCGGAGACCTCGGGCTGTCCGTCTCATCAGGCCGCCCGGTGGTGCAGGATCTCGCCGAGGTTTTCCCGGCAACGCTCGAAATGGCAACCCTTGGCATCGCCATCGGCGTGTTGCTCGGCGTGCCGATGGGTGTTGAAGCGGCGGCGCACCGCAATAGTTTCGGGGATCAGATCATTCGCGTCGTCGGCCTGGCCGGCTATGCCGTGCCGGCCTTCTGGCTCGGGCTTGTCGGTCTTGCGCTCTTCTACGCCCGCCTGCAATGGGTGGCCGGCCCTGGACGGCTCGATGTCTTCTATGACGGCATTGTCGAGCCGGTCACCGGCCTCCTGCTGGTTGACAGTCTGTTGGCTGGCGAGACCGAGATCTTCTGGAATGCCGTCAGCCATATCCTGTTGCCCGCCGCGATCCTCGGCTTCTTCAGCCTCGCCTATATCTCACGCATGACGCGCTCGCTGATGCTCGATCAGCTCGGGCAGGAATATGTGACGACGGCACGCGTCAAGGGCGTGTCGGAACGGCTGGTGATCTGGCGCCACGCCTTCCGGCCCATTCTGGTGCCACTGATCACGGTGATCGGCCTGTCCTACGCCAGCCTGATCGAAGGCTCGGTGATGATCGAAACCATCTTCTCCTGGCCGGGGATCGGCAACTATCTCACGACGGCGCTGCTCAATGCCGACATGGCTGCGGTGCTGGGAGCGACGCTTGTCATTGGCGGCGTCTTCATTGCCATCAACAAGGTTTGCGATGGTCTCTACCGTGTTTTTGATCCGCGCTCGCGCTGACGGGATTGCCAGATGAAGTCCATGAGCCAAAACGGCAGCCTTCGCCAGCGGTCGCAGTCTTGCGGGAGGCGCCCATGACGACGCTGAGCCACTGGTTGACCGACGACAGCCCCGCCTCGCGTCTGCAGGCCCGGTTGGGGCGCTGGTATCGCATGGGCCTTGCGCTTTGGCGCAATCGGTTGGCCATGCTTGGCGTGGCCATCGTGCTGGCGCTGGTGATCCTCGCGGTCGCCGCACCCTACATCGCCTCCCATGATCCGCTGGTCCAGGATCTCACCCGCCGTCTGCTGCCGCCGAGCGGCGACAACTGGATGGGGACGGACGAACTCGGGCGCGACATCTGGTCCCGAGTCGTCTTCGGTGCGCGGATCACGCTGGTGATCGTCGCCATGGTTGCGGTGCTGACCGCCCCCATCGGCCTGTTGCTCGGAGCCATCTCGGGCTATCTCGGCGGCTGGATCGATCGCCTCATCATGGGCGTCACCGACATCTTCCTGTCCATGCCCAAGCTGATCCTGGCGCTGGCGCTGGTGGCGGCGCTGGGGCCGGGCATTGAAAACGCGGGGATCGCCATCGCCATCACCTCCTGGCCAGCCTATACCCGTATCGCCCGCGCCGAAACGCTGACCTTCAAGAATGCCGAGTTCATCGCCGCCATGCGCCTGCAGGGGGCTTCAACGGCCCGCATCATCTTCGCGCATGTGCTGCCACTCTGCCTGTCGTCGATGATCGTGCGCGTTACCCTCGACATGGCCGGCATCATCCTGACCGCCGCCGGCCTGGGCTTCATAGGCCTCGGTGCCCAGCCGCCGCTGCCCGAATGGGGTGCCATGATCGCGCGCGGGCGTTCCTTCATCCTCGATCAGTGGTGGGTCGCCACCATGCCGGGCTTTGCCATCGTCATCGTCTCGCTCGGCTTCTGCCTGCTGGGCGATGGTCTGCGCGATGTGCTCGACCCCAAGAGCGGAGATCGGCATTGACGAAGCCCTTGCTGGAAGTCGAAAATCTCCGCGTCACCTTCCCGACCTCGCGTGGCGACGTGGATGTGGTGGCCGGCATCTCCTTCTCTCTCGGTCGCGAACGGCTCGGCATCGTCGGAGAAAGCGGCTCGGGCAAGTCCATGACGGGGCGCTCCATCCTGCGGCTGATCCGTCCGCCCGGCCGCGTGCGCGCCGACCTGTTTCGCTTCGACGGCCAGAACCTCCTCGATCTGTCGGAACGGCAGATGCGCGCCATCCGTGGCGCTCGTATCTCCATGGTGATGCAGGATCCCAAGTTCGCCCTCAATCCGGTGATGACCGTCGGCGAACAGATTGCAGAGGCGCTGCGCGCGCACGGCAATCTGCCACGACGCGAGGTCAGTGCGCGCGTTCTCGACATGCTCGCGGCGGTGCGCATCACCGATCCAAAACGCGTCGCCAGCCTCTATCCCCATGAGGTCTCCGGGGGCATGGGCCAGCGCGTCATGATCGCCATGATGCTGATCCCCGAACCGGACATACTGATTGCCGACGAGCCCACCTCTGCGCTCGACGTGTCCGTCCAGGCGCAGGTGCTCGACATCATCGACGAACAGGTGCGCCAACGCGGCATGGGCCTGATGCTGATCAGCCATGATCTGGCGCTGGTGTCCCACTATTGCGACCGCGTCATCGTCATGAATGCCGGTCGCATTGTCGAGACGCTGGACAGCGGCCAGCTCGGGGCCGCCAGCCATCCCTATACGCGGGCGCTGATCGAAGCCGTGCCCCGGCTCGACGAGACGCGTGACTGGCTACCGACGTTGCCGCGCGCCGGGGGAGAGGTTGCATGAACGCCCTGTTGCTTCAGGACCTCGACGTCTTCTATGGCCCGACACAGATCACCCGCGCCGTCACCTTGAGCGTGGCTGCTGGCGAGAGCTTTGCCCTCGTTGGGGAAAGCGGCTCGGGAAAATCGACAGTGCTCAAAGCCATCGCCGGGCTTGCCCCCAAATGGAACGGCGCGATTTCCGTCTTCGGCACGCCGCAGCCCCATGGCATCTCGCGCGCGCTGTCGCGCCATTGCCAGATGGTCTTCCAGGATCCCTATGGCTCGCTGCACCCGCGCAAGACCGTGGATGCCACGCTGGCCGAGCCGCTGGCCATCCACGGCCTCAACGATCACAACCGCCGGATCGAAGCCGTGCTGGCCGATGTCGGCCTCGATCCGCGCTTCCGCTTCCGCTATCCGCACCAGTTGTCCGGAGGGCAGCGTCAGCGGGTTTCCATCGCGCGCGCGCTCATTCTCGAACCCAAGCTATTGCTGCTCGACGAACCGACGTCGGCGCTCGATGTGTCGGTGCAAGCCGATGTGCTCAACCTGCTGAAGCGCCTGCGGCAGGAGCATGGTCTCACCTATCTGCTGGTCACGCATAATCTGTCGATCGTGTCCTTCCTCTGCGACCGGCTCGCGGTCATGCGCGTGGGGCAGATCGTCGAGACCGCCGACGTGGCGGCGCTCAAGGCCGGGCGGTTGCGGCACCCTTATTCCCAGGAGTTGGTGGACCTCAGCCAGCGCACCATTGTGTGAAACCAGCGAGCGGGGGAAACGCTCATTGCCATTCCTTGCAGGGATTTCTCAAGCCTCCCAAGCAAATGAGACGTCTCGCATGGCTCGCGGAGGGGAAGCACTGGCTTCCCGCGCGAGGCAGTATGAAATCAGGAGATGAAATCTGTGACCGACGTTGAAACTGCCGCCGCCTTGTCCGCCTTCAAGACTCGCCTTGCCGCCGCTCAGACCCCTGACGCGCCCTGGTCTGCTCTGCAGGAGCTCACGGAAAAGCTTGTTGGCGTGAAGCTCTTCACCATCATGACCGTTGACATGGTGGCCGAGGTGGCGCGCCGCGCCTACAGCTCCAACCCGGAGGCCTATCCGGTGTCCGGCACCAAGCCGATCCACTACGACAGCTGGTTCGAGACCGTACATCTGCAGCAGCGGCCGTTCATCGCCAACACCATCGCCGACATATCGGAGGTCTTTGGCGATCACGAGCTGATCTGGTCGCTCGGCTGCGGTTCGGTGATCAATCTGCCGGTGGTGGTCGACGGGGTTCTGCTTGGAACCGTCAATATGCTGCACGAAGAGCATTTTTACACGGAAGCGCGGGTCGAGGCGGCCGTGTCGCTCCTGACCGAGCCATCGCTCGCAGCCTTCCGAGCGGCTGCCTGATCCGCTGCAGCAGATGGCTGATGCGGCTTGATGTCGTCGGCCCTTGAGGCGTGGGGGAGAACCCCGCGCCCCCGACCGTGTGGAACGGCCGGGGGCGCGGGTTTCACAGCCTTACTTCTCCAGCGTCACCGCGTCGAAATAGGGCTGGTTGAGCGACGAACGCCAGAAGCCCTTCACATAAGGCTTCATCATCATATAGGTGTTGCGATAGTAGAATGGCAGGATCACCATGTCATTCATCACCAGCGCTTCGGCCTTGCGCATGTCGTCCAACGACTTGGCCGGGTCCTGCGTGACCTTTGCCTCGGCGATCAATTTGTCATACTCGGGGTTCTTCCAGCCGGAGAGATTGTTCGGGCTGTCAGAGGTGAAGATGTCGAGGAAGGTCATGGGGTGCGGATAGTCGGCGCCCCAGCCCATCTGGGCGATCTGATACTTGATCTTCTGGACTTCCGGATAATAGACCTGCCACTCGCTCGCCTGGATCTTGACGTCGATCCCGAGGTTCTGCTTCCACATCTGCTGCACGGCCTCGATCTGCTTCTGGATCGCCGGTGTGCTGTAGGTGACGTAGACGGTTTCGGGGAAACCCTTGCCATCGGGATAACCGGCCTCGGCCAGAAGCTTCTTGGCGTCTTCGATCTTGGCGGTCGGTGCGAGGCCAAAGTCCGAGGTGCCGGTGCGGAAGTCCTGTCCCGCGACATTGATGCCCGGCGGAACAAGACCGAGCGCCGGCTGATCGGCCGTCTGCATGACGAACTCGATGAGGTTCTGCCGGTCGATGGCCTCCGCCAGCGCCTTGCGCACGCGCACGTCGTCAAACGGTTTCACAGCCGGGTTGAAGTGGGCAAAGGTGGTGCCGAGCGCCGGAATGGCAAGGAAGCCATTGCCGTCTTCTGACGACAGGCGTGGCAGCTCCGGGCCGGGAACCGCTTCGATGCCGTCCACGTCGCCAGCCTCATAAGCGGCGAGTGCTGTGGCCGGATCGGCGATCAGCCGGAAGGTCAGCTTGTCGAGGCTGACCTTGGCGGCGTCGTAATAGTCGGCATTCTTCTCAAGTACCGTCGACTTGCCGAAGTTGAACTCGCTGACCTTGAACGGGCCGTTGCCGATGAAGGTCTTGGGATCGCGCGTCCAGCCCTCGGGGCTCGCTTCCACCATGTCCTTGCGCACCGGATCGAAGATCTGGAACGGCAGCAACTGCATCATATAGGCGAGCGGAGCCTTCAGTGTGAACTCGAAGGTGTGGTCGTCGACGGCGCGGACGGCGACCTCGTCCTTCTTCTGGTCAGCGAAGAACTCCTCGGCGCCCTTGATGACATAGAGCATCGGCGCATTCTTGGCGCCGGTTGCCGGTGTCAGCACGCGCTTCCAGGCATAGACGAAGTCACCGGCGGTCACCGGTTTGCCGTCGGACCATTTGGCGTCGTCGCGGAGGTGGAAGGTGTAGGTAAGGCCATCGGCGCTGACGTCCCAGCTCTTGGCAACCGCCGGCAGCACGGCGCCGTCGGGGCCGAACTTGACGAGGCCTTCAAAGGTCGAACCGATCACCGGGAGGGCAAAGGTTTCGGCCGACGTGCCGGGATCAAAGGTGGCGGATTCGTTGTTGACGACATAGGTCAGTTCGCCGCCGGCCAGCGCCGGGCCTGCGCCAAGGGCGAGGGCCGTGGACAGCAGCAACATGAGTTTCCTGGACATAGGCTTCTCCTCTGAAGTGGCGTGTTTCGCCCTTTTTACATGCAGACAAAGTCGTTCAGCGTGCCGCCTCCGGGGACAGCGGGTGGTGGCAGGAGGCCAGATGACCGTCGCCGAGATCTTGAAGTGCGGGTTCGCGTTCCGCGCAGAGGGCGGTTGCACGCGGACAGCGGGTGCGGAAGGCGCAGCCCGATGGAATGTGCAGCGGGCTCGGAATTTCACCTGTGATCGCCGCGTCGGTATGCGCACGGTCTGGGTCGGTGACGGGAATGGAGTCGAGCAGCAGCCGCGTATAAGGATGGGCTGGCGAGCGATAGAGCTTCCGGCTCGGCGCCAGCTCGACGATGCGGCCGAGATACATCACGCCGATGCGGTCGGCGATGTGGCGTACCATCGATAGATCGTGGCTGATGAAGAGATAGGTCAGACCCTGCTCCTGCTGCAGGTCCTCAAGCATGTTGACCACCTGGGCCTGGATCGACACGTCGAGGGCCGAAATGGGCTCGTCGCAGATGATGAGCTCGGGTTCGAGCGCAATCGCACGGGCGATGCCGACGCGCTGGCGCTGGCCGCCAGAGAACTCATGGGGAAAGCGCATGGCATGGTCGCGGCTGAGGCCGACGCGATCGAGTAGCTGCGTGACGCGGGCCTGCCGGGTGGTGCTGTCACCCCAGGCGGCGATTTCCAGCGGCTCGGCAATGATGTCGCCGACGCTCATGCGTGGGTTCAGCGAGGCATAAGGATCCTGAAAGATCATCTGCATACGCCGGCGATAGGGCGCGAGCTGGCGCTCGCCGAGATCCGCGATATCGTTGCCGTCGAACAGGATCTGGCCGGAACTCGGACGCAGAAGCCGGATCACCATGCGCGCCAGCGTGGACTTGCCGCAGCCGCTTTCGCCAACAAGTCCGACGGTTTCGCCGCGATGAATGTCGAGATCGACACCATCGACGGCCCTTAGTTCACGCGTGTTGCGTGCGAAGAGACCGCCGCGCAGGGAAAATCGCTTGGAGAGGCCACGCAGCGCGACAAGCGGGGCGCTGGTTGGGGGCGTCGTCGATGTCATGGGCGCCCGTCCTGTTCTACCGGTCGCGGTGCGTCGGGATGCAGGCGCCAGCAGCGCGACGATTGGCCGATCGCCGCCTGAATCATCGGCGCCGGCACGCGGCACTGCAGCATGGCCTCTGGACAACGGGGAGCGAAGGGGCAGCCGGGCGGCGGATCGTGCATGTCGGGCGGCGAGCCGGGAATGGGCCGGAGCCGCTGGCCGTTGTCGTCGGCAATGTTGGGAATGGCGGCGATCAGGCCACGCGTATAGGGATGGGCCGGCTGGCGGAAGACGGCCGTTACCAGGCCTTCCTCCATCACCTGGCCACCATACATCACCAGCATGCGATCGGTGAACTCGACGATGATGCCCAGGTCGTGGGTGATCAGGATGATTGCCATGCCGAGTTTGGCTTGCAACTCCTTGAGCAGCACAAGGATCTGGCGCTGGATGGTGACATCGAGCGCGGTCGTCGGTTCGTCGGCAATCAGCAGCTTGGGCTCACAGGCAAGTGCGATGGCGATCATCACCCTCTGACGCATGCCACCGGAAAATTCATGCGGGTAGGCGCGAAGTCGCGCTTCTGGCGAGGGGATGCGCACCATGTCGAAGAGTTCAATCGCCCGCTGGCGCGCCGCCGCCCTCGATACAGGACGATGGCGGATGATGGTCTCGATCACCTGCTCGCCGACGGTCAACGTGGGATTGAGCGAGGTCATGGGATCCTGAAAGATCATGCCGATGGCATTTCCGCGCAGGTCGGACATCTCGTCTTCGTCGAGAGCGAGAAGGTCGCGTCCTTCAAAAAGCGCGCGTCCGGACACCACCTTGCCGCCAGTCTTCAGCAACCGCAGGATCGACATGCAGGTCACAGATTTGCCCGACCCGCTTTCGCCGACGATGCCCAGCGTTTCGCCCGCTGCGACCCGGAACGAGACACCGCGGACGCTCTTCACTTCACCGCGCCGGGTGAAGAAGCTCGTGGTCAGGCCGTCGACGTCAAGAAGGGCGGTCATGAACGGAGCCTCGGGTCGAGCGCGTCCCTGAGGCCGTCACCCAGGAAGTTGAACGCGAACATGGTCAGGCTGATGGCGCCGGCCGGCAGCGCCAACTGGTAGGGATGTGTTCGCAGCGTCTCGACAGCAGCGGACGTCAGCGTACCCCAGCTTGCCTCAGGTGGCGACACGCCGAGGCCGATGAAGCTCATGAAGCTTTCGATGAAGATCGCGCTCGGGATCAGCATGGTCAGCGTCACAAGGATCGGGCCGACGGTGTTTTGCAGCAGATGCCGGGTGAGAATGCGCCAAGTGCTCGCGCCCATGCTGCGCGCCGCCGCCACATAGTCCTGCTCCTTGAGCACGAGCATCTGTCCGCGCACGATGCGCGCCATGTCGACCCAATAGACCGTACCGATGGCCAGTATGACCGCCGAGAAACCCGAGGCAAGCGTCACCATGATCAGGATGACGTAGAGCGTCAGTGGAATGGTGGAGACGATCTCGATGAGGCGCATCATCACCATGTCGACTCGACCGCCGAGATAGCCGGAAATGCCGCCGTAAAGGACACCGATGGTGAAGTTGACGAGCGTTGCCACCAGCGCCACTGCAAGCGAGATGCGGGCACCGTAGAGCTGGCGCGCGAGCTCGTCGCGACCGAGCTGGTCGGTGCCGAGCGGATAGAGCGAGTTCCATCGCCAGCCCGCAGGCTCGAGCGGCTTGCCGTCGCTGAGACCCAATGTGCTCTTCGCGGTATCGACGGCCACCTGCTGGTCCCCGACCGTATAGAGCTGTGTTTTGCGCATGAGATCCTTGCGGCTGGAGCGGACAAGGTCGCCGAGCGCACCATCGGCCCCGATCAGATAGAGCTTCTGGCTGCCGAAATTGAAATAGATTTCCTGGCTGGAGCCATCGCCCTGCGGCACCGCGTAGGTCGGGAAGGCCGGCGGCACGTTGGCATATTGAAGGTTCTGTTCGTAATAATTGTGCGAGTAGACGCTGGGACCGAAAACGGCGGCGAGACAGAGCAGTATCAGGAAACCGAAGGCCGCCATGGCCGGGCGGTTGCGCCACAGACGAGCGCGCGCGTCTTGCCAGTAGGTCAGGTTTGGCCGGGCGATCCGGTCGAGGGAAGCGGGGTCACGCGGGGCAGGCGCCCACATTGCCGGATCGACGGGCATGTCGGTCATGGGTGCCGGGCTCCGAACTTGATGCGGGGATCGAGTGCGAGATAGGCCAGATCTACCAGAAGGATCATGACCATGAGCACCACGGCGTAGAAGATGGTGATGCCCATGATGGCCGTATAATCGCGGTTGGTGATCGCCAGAACGAAATGCCGGCCAATGCCAGGCAAGGCGAAGATCTGCTCGATGACAAACGAGCCGGTGAGCAGATTGGCCGCCACGGGGCCAATCACGGTGACGAGCGGGATCAGCGAGTTGCGCAGGCCGTGCTTGAACAGGATCTGCCCTGGCCTCAGACCCTTGGCCCTCGCTGTCGTCATGTAGTCCGTCAGCATGGTTTCGATGAGGCTCGATCGCGTCAGCCGCGCCACATAGGACAGCCAGAAGCCGCTCAGGGCGAAAACAGGCAGAAAGTAGCCGCGCCAGTCGTCTATGCCGAAGGTCGGCACCAGCTTGAGACGCATGGCGAAGACATAGAGCGCCAGCGTGGCGATCACATAGGAGGGAATGGCGACGCCAATGGTGGCGATGGCCATCACCGCCGTATCCGGCCAGCGGTTGCGATTGAGCGCCGCCACGACGCCGAGCGGCACGCCGAGGGCGATCACCGACAGGAGTGCCAGCAGCCCCACCTTGGCCGTGGTCGGCAGGCCGGAGGCTATCATCTGGTTGACGCTCATGCCTGGATATTTGAAGGACGGACCGAGATCGAAAGTGAAGACGCCGCCAAGATAGGCGAGATACTGCTGCCACAACGGCTCATCGAGGTGAAATTTGGCGTTGATGGCCGCGGCGATTTCCGGCGCCATCATCTTGTCCGACACGAAGGGACCGCCGGGCACCGCGTGCATCAGGAAAAAGGTCAGGGTGATAATGGCAAAAAGGGTCGCCAGCATGAGGGCCAGACGTTGCGCCAGATAAGCAATCACAACGGCATCCTCCCCGCAGGCAGGCAAACTTACAGCCGATTTCGCCATCGCTTCCGCAGCCTGCGAGATCGGCCAATTTTTCTGGGTTTTGATCTAAACTAAAGTTTTTTTACTTGAGCAAAAAAACTTTACCGCTTCAAGCTTAATTTTTAAGCGATATGTGGCGTTCATTTGATCGCCGAAAAGCGAGGTTTGACAAAGGCCTCGACACGAGGCGAAGTCCCCGGCAGGACCATTTTCGGTAGCCCGTCGAGGTTTCGGTGTTTCTTGCGCTTGGGATGGGACTGCCGGTACAACATGGCGCCGAAGATGGAAAAGCCCTGTCCCGGCAGGGACACTTCTGGAAGCGGAGAACAGGGCGCTGAAGCGGGCAGGGGGCTCCCGGGTTGTCCAGCCATGGTCAGCCTAAAATCGGAGGCGTCTCACCAAGGCGCAAACGAGCGCTGGACTGGACAATCCTGGGAGCGACGTCAGGTGCATCAGGCAAATGCAGCCGGGTGTAGGGTCTTCACTCCACCTGCGCCACAGCTGCCGCTATGTCGGCAGGCCTGACGACCTGACGGGACAGGGAATGGTTCGGTTTCAGCGTCTTCGGATCGGGGGCGTCCACTGCCTTCTTCTGGTTTGCACCGTTGAGCATGCTTGGCAAGCCGTAGACGATCAAGCTGTCGACCGAAGAGGCCACCATGCCATTGGCAACGATCGGCGCGCCCGCGCATGAGCCGCCAGACCACAGCAAGTTGCCGGAACTCGCGGCATAGGCTTTGAGCGCTCCGACAAATCCGCCGGACTTATAGGTGCAACTGAACACAATGCCATTGGCGACGGCAAACCCCGCCGTATAGTTGGCGCTGACGCTCCAGCGCAAGGTGCCGTCGGACGCCGAATAGGCCGCCAAGGTTGTGCAGCCGCCGGCAAAGACCAATCCCTGGGAGACGACCGGGGTTTGCTGGCAATTGGTCCCCGATGTCGGACTGCTCCAGGTCCTTCCCGACCAGGACTGGATCGTCCCGGCGCTTGTGGTAACGTAGATCGAATTATCTACCATGACCGGATCGGAAATATTGCCGGGGAGTGAATAGGACCCACTCGAGTTGTTAGACGCTCGGTGAAAGTGAATATACTGGGCTGTTGCGTAAGCCGAATTTCCAGCCTGGTCGAACGATATCGGCGAGTTGATCTGACCTTGGGCATTGCTGTCGTAGGTAACGGCCGCGCCAACCGTATGCGTCGTTGCATCGACGGGATAGAAGTTGCCATCGGCAGCCGGCACATAGACGGTTGCGCCCCGAACTCTGGGCGCACTGGTGATGCTGTTCGCCACTTTTTGGGACCAACTGGGGCTGCAAACTCCGCCGTCAGTCCGACATTTGACGGAATAGACACGGAGAACACCATCATTGCCGCCATAATAGACCATGCCGCCATAGATCAGCAGTCTGTTGGCAGGAATGGAGCCGGCCCCAGGCGAGGCGGACCACAGAAGCGCGCCACTGCTGGAAAAGGCATTGATGCCGCCGGTGACGTCAACGACATAATAGTTGCCCGCATACTCGGAGACGGGGGCGTCGTTGGAGAAGTCGTCGATATGCGCCGACCACAGCGGCACCAAGTCCGAGACATTGTCGACGGTGAGCGTTCTTTCATACGGATTGAAGGAGTTCCCCTGAACGGAGAAACCTTCCATCGTCCAGTTGGTGTAGACGGAAAACGACTTCTGCGCTGCCCGGAAGGTGCCCCGTTCCTGCAGCGTTACCCAATGCGAACCGAAAGCGGCTGAGGCCGGTACGCTGAACTGCGCCGTGACCACGCCTTTGGCATCGCTTGTGGCGAGCGCCTGGTCGGCCGTATCGAAATAGAGATCGAGCGAGGTGTAGGCGTGGAAGCCGGCACCGTTGACGGTCACCTTCTGATAGGGATGACCGCTCGACACGGACAGTACCACGCCCGGTGCCATGGTGAACGTGGCCGAGGACGTGCTGGTGCCGCCCGAGGTCTTGACCGAGATCTTGCCCGTGGAACCGGTCGTCGGCACGACAGCCTTGATCGAAGTTGCCGACTGCACCGAGAACGAACTGGCGGCTACGCCATTGAACTTGACTGACGTTGCGCCGGTAAAGCCGCTTCCCTTGATGATTATCATATTGCCGATCGTGGCGGTCGCCGGCGAGAAGCTCGTAATTTTAGGGGCTGCTGCGAAGGCGGAATATGAAAAAAGATGTGCAAATACAGCAAACATAGCCAATATTTGTAATATTCTGGATACAGACATATTGATACCTCAAAAAAGAGAACGTAATTTTCGCACCGTAACAAGAATTGTATTAGCACGTATTCGTTCATTGAGGGCACTTAATGTATCGTTTCGTCCTCTGACTTTTCTTTTTCGATCGCATCCCAGACACCAAGAGAGAGAACGACCAGCAGGCGTGTGATGGCCAAGGACGTGCCACAAGGCCGATCGCGATATCCCCATGCACATTGGCACAACACTTCAATGCATTGTTGAAGATGGCGCAGGCCAGAGAACCTGTGTGATTTGCCATCGTGCCCTGGGAGTTTCGGTGGGGGGACTGGTCCCTTGGATGCAGGCTTGTGCCACCTTGAGCCGGGCCTTGGAGATAGCGCCGCTCAGCGCGTACCCGTATAGCGATCGTTTCTGCTGGACACGACAAGGTGCACTCAGAGTCGCTCGGCTGCCTCAGCCACAACAAACGGCAAAAGCCGTCCCAGTTCGAGCGTCCAACCCAGACAATCGTTCTGACCCGCCTGCGCTTGGCAACATTGCGAGCAGTCAGTCACGGCGCCGTCCGTCTTCCAGTTACCGCCATTGCTGCGTTCAGGTGCATCGGGTGACACACCGGCCGCCTCAAGAAAGCGACGGGCATATCATCGCGGCGGGGGCGAGATCCGGGGCAAATGGTTCCGGCTGGTGGCGGGTGAGAGGCTCGGCGCTGGAAGGCTCTGGCGACAGGAGCTTGCTGAAGGCGTCGATGCCGAGCGGAGGGCTGAAGAGATAGCCCTGATAGCTCATGCAGCCGGCTTCGCGCAGGCGATTGAGTTGTTCGACTGTTTCAACGCCCTCGGCGATCACCTGCAGGTTCAGCTTGCTGGCAAGTTCGATGATGGCTTCGGTGACGACCATGTTCGATGGGTTGGTGAGCATGTCGCGGACGAAGGACTTGTCGATCTTGATCTGGCCGAGCGGAAAGCTGTTGAGAACGCTCAAGGACGAATAGCCGGTGCCGAAATCGTCGAGCGACCAGACAATGCCGATCGCTTTCAGTGCGTTCATCTTGGCAACCGTTGCGTCGACATTGTCGACGAACATGCTCTCGGTCAGTTCCAGTTTCAGCTTCGAAGGTGTGACGCCGCTGAGGCGGACGATTTCGGAGACACTCTGGACGAAATCGGGCTGGCGGAACTGCGAGGCGCTGACATTGACCGCCATGGTGAGATGCCGTGTTTCCGGCCTGGTCTCCCACTGCGCAAGCTGGGCGCAGGCAGCCCGCAGAACCCAGTTGCCGATCGGGACGATGAGACCCGTTTCCTCGGCAAGCGGGATGAACTTGACGGGAGGAACATTGCCCATCTTGGCGTGCTGCCAGCGGATCAGAGCTTCGACACCGGTGATCTTTCCGGCCTCGTTGATCTGAGGCTGGTAGTGAAGCTGGAAATCGCCATGGGCAATGGCCTTGCGCATTTCGATGTCCATCATGCGGCGCACCGAAAGGTCGGCATTCATGATGACAACGATGAAGATCAGTTCGGCCATCGCGGTCAGCGTATTGGTCCAGACGCCGATTTCCGCGGCGCTCTCCGGAATGACCAAGGCCGGGTCGTGAAAGCCGATCGAGGTGTTGGAGAAGACGATGAAGCCGGTCAGGCAAAGGGCCGGCAAGACATATTTCATGTAGATGCCGCCGCGCCGGAACACGAAATAGCCGCCGAGCGCAACGGAGAGAAAATGCATCTGCGTGGCGCGGTGCACGCCCTCGGGCACGTTGTCGAAGAGACAGGAGACGGCGATGAAGGCGGGAAACACATGCCCGGCAAGCAAGGCCGCCGCCGTCAATCGCCCCTGATAGGCCAGCCAGACCAAGGCAATGCCGAAAACGACCAGACCACCATGCATTCCCGCCAAGAATGGCCGCTGGAAGTGAACGAAGGCCGTGCCCCAGCCAAGGCCAATCAAGATGGTAATTATGCCCGAGCCCAGTAAATTGGCCTGCACCCGGCGTCTTTGACCATCATCTCGCATGAAACACTACACGTTGGATCCGAAAATGCCCGCCCGCAAAACATGTTATGCCTTGAGATATAAAATTACCCTAAAACAATCGGTGGTATTTTAGATTCTTGGGTCGCGCGCCCTGCTACTCCCTTGTCTGCCCAAATTGTCGGAAGTTACGCCACGGCGGCTTCAAGTCGTCTGAGCGGCCAAGCCCTGACCTCAAGACGGGATCGCAGCCTTTTCAACAGCTTGAGCTTTGTGGGGCAGACACGAGACTTCAGCTGGCCATCGCGACCGGCACGGCAGATCTCGAAGAGATAGCCCGTGTCGGCCGATGGAGCCTCAAGTTCCTTGCATAATGTTATGTTTCTGCCGGCGCATCTCGAAGCGTTCCGCAGCGCGTGACAGATCGCAAGACTGGCCAGATGCGTTGTTGGGCATGAAGCCGTCTCAAGCATAGTCCGGGAGTGGTTCCATCCCCACGAGCCATAGCGGAACTCCTGCGCAAACTGTGCGCTCGGTCAAAGAACAGCACTGCACAATATGCAAGGATGCCCCCTGATGCCGTTCACGCGCAGGCTTGGCGCGCCAGTGCAGCCCGTTCGTTCGTGAACCTCGGAGATATCAAATGGTGCCCAGCAGTCCGGAACGTCTTGGTCGGTCGGTGATGGCCACTTGCATCAACTGCGATCAGTGCCGCGAGTTGATGGAGGAGGCGCCATGCCAGTATTTCCCGCGCCTCTATGTGCTGGCCGATCGGGCAGCGTCGGGTGGGGAGCCGATCTCGGACCTCGATGTCAAGGAGCTGATGGACTATTGCAATGCCTGTGGCCAGTGTCCCTGCCGGGCGATCCAGACGGACATTCGCAAGGCCAAGGACGCCTTCGTCGCACGTGACGGCCTGCCGGTGACGGTGCGTCTGATCGAGGACGTGCAACTGGTGGGGCGCCTCTGCGGCACCTTTCCAGCGCTCACCAACATGGTGCTCGATGCTCCGGTCATCGGCAGATTGGCCAAGCGCGTGCTCGGCGTGCACCCGGATCGCAAGACGCCGAAGTTCCCGAAGGATCGTCTCGCCAGCTATGTGACCAAGCGGGGGCTCGATCGCCGCCCCGAAGGGGAGGGGCGGAAGGTCGCCTATTTCGTCGGATGTACGGCCCGCTACATGTTCCCGTCGGTTGCCAAAGCCACCGTCGAGGTGCTGGAGGCCAATGGCATCAAGGTCTTCGTGCCAGAGCAGAAGTGCTGCGGCATGCCGCCCTATCTCGAAGGCGATCGTCCGAAGGCGCTGAAGCTGGCCGAGGGCAATCTGCCGAACCTCGAAAACTGCATCGAGGAAGGCTTCGATATCGTCACTGCCTGTCCCACCTGCAGCTTCATGTTCAAGTCGGTCCTGGCGCGCAGCGCGCAGTTTGCCCCTGGGTATCGCGATCGCGTCCGTGCTCTGGCAGTTGCCGGCGATGGCGCGACGGAAGCGATCAGCGCCAGGCTGAAAGAAGAGATTGCCGCTCCGACCGGTCACACCAACCATACGGCGGCGGAGTTCAGCAAGCCCTGGGTGGTCAATCACAATCTCGGCCTGCACGCCGATCACGACACCACGGACATCGGCTATTTCGCCCATCTCGACGCCAACCAGCGGATCAAGGTGGCGAGCCATGTGTTCGAGCTCGGCGAGTATCTGAGAGACCTTGCGGACGACGGACAGTTGCGGTTGCCTCGGGGCTTTACCGGGGAAGATCTGGCCTATTTCGCACCCTGCCACCTGCGCGAACAGGAGATGGGGCGCCCCTGGCTCGAGCTGATGGGCACCATGCCGGGCGCACATGTCGCGCCCGTCGGCCATTCCATGGATTGCTGCGGCCTTGGCGGTATCCAGGGATTCAAGCAGGGCTATCATGATACGTCGATTGCCATGGGGCAGGGGATCGTGCGCCGTATCGAGGACGCCAACCCCGAGCGGGTGACCACGGAATGCCTGGGCTGCCGTCTGCAGTTCATGCAGATGCAGGACCGGCCGGTCAGCCATCCGGTCGAACTCCTGGCCGAGGCTTACCGGAAAGAGGCGGATGCGACTTCGTGACTCTCAGGACAAATGCATACTTGCGCCGGCGGTTCGAGTTTGTGATGCCTTGATCGACGAGGGGGCTGTTGGCCGCCCCGACGCAGCTTGCGGAAATTGAGGGGATAGACATGGTTCAGCTCACCTCGGACGCCTTTGCCTTCGGCGGCGATCTGATGCCCGTGGATGAGGCGCTGGCCATTGTGGCGGCCAATATTCCGCCCGTTGCCGAGATCGAGATGGTGTCGCTTGTTGATGCCGACGGTCGTGTGCTGGCAACGGATGTGTTTGCTCCGGTCAACCTCCCGGTTTTCGACAATTCGGCCGTTGACGGCTACGCGGTCGCCCATGCCGATCTTTCGCGCGACGGTGCCACGGTGATGGCCGTGAGCGCGCGGGTGCCGGCCGGTCAGGCGGCTGCGCGGTCGGTGCAGAGCGGGACTGCGGTGCGGATCTTCACCGGAGCTCCCATGCCGGCGGGCACCGACACGGTGTTCATGCAGGAGGATGTGACGGTCAACGCGGATGGAACCGTCACGCTGCCGCCTGGCCTCAAGCCCGGCGCCAACAGCCGTCCCAAGGGTGAGGACATCGCGCAGGGCAGTCTGGCCGTTGCCGCCGGGCGCCGACTTGAACCGCGCGACATAGCGCTTCTGGCGGCGCTGGGCGTGACCTCCGTCGCCGTGCGCCGGCGCCCCAAGGTGGCGGTGTTCTCGACCGGCGACGAGTTGCGCAATCCAGGCGACGCCCTTGGCGAAGCGGCCATCTTCGACTCCAACCGCTTCTCGTTGATGGCCATGTTGAAGCGGGCCGGCTGCGAGGTGACCGACCTTGGCATCCTCAAGGACGAGCGTTCGCACACGGCTGCCCAACTCGACGCCGCGACCACAGGCCATGATCTTGTGGTGACCTCGGGTGGTGTCTCCACCGGCGAGGAAGATCACGTGCGCGCAGCCATCGGTGAACGCGGCTCGATGGTGTTCTGGCGGCTCGGCATCAAGCCCGGCCGTCCCGTGGCCATGGGCATCATGAACGGCACGCCGCTGGTGGGCTTGCCGGGCAATCCCGTTGCCGTCTTCGTCACCTTCGCCCATGTGCTTAGGCCGCTGGTCATGGCGCTGGCGGGCGGCAAGCCCAGTCCGCTGCCGCCGATGATCGTGACCTCCGGCTTCAGCTATTCCAAGAAGGCCGGGCGGCGCGAGTATGTTCGCGTGTCGCTGGAGCAGCGCGACGGCGCCACCATTGCGCTCAAGTATCCCGTCGACGGCGCCGGTGTATTGACGTCGCTGACGCGGACCGACGGGCTGGCGGAACTCCCCGAGAGCTGCACCGCTGTCAGAGAGGGCGAGTTGATTGCCTTCCACCCCTATTCTCAGCTGATTTGATCGGGTGCCAGTCAAGCGACGAGATAACGAACTGACACTGGCTGTTTGAACCTAAAGTCATTCCATCAGCAATAAAGATGGCTTCTTTTGCCGTTTCCAATTATGCTTTGAAAAGCATAATTTGTCTTTGCGCTTTTTGTGCTTTTGAGGACGCAATTTGACAAACCTCAAGTCAAGTGCGCCTGTCTCATGTTCTAATCCTGCAAAATTCGGGGATGCGATACATTTCAAACGCTTGAAGTGTCGTATTTTGCGACAAACGGTGAGACATGCTGCAGGATGTGTCGATCATTTCGGCTCTGTGGAAAATCATCTCCGGTGGAGATGGTGATTTCTACAGCATAATACTTTTGTCGCTCGAGGTTACGCTTACCGCGGTGACGCTGGCTGGTTGTGTGGGCCTGCCGCTGGGCGCAATGTTGGCGCTGACACGGTTTCGCGGGCGGCTGCCGATCATCGTCGTCATCAACACGCTGATGGGCTTTCCGCCCGTGGTGGCCGGCCTCGTGGTGTTTCTGCTGCTATCGCGTTCCGGCCCGCTCGGCGGTCTCGGCCTGCTGTTCACGCCGCAGGCGATGATGACCGCCCAGTTCATCCTGGTGCTGCCTATCATCGTCGCGCTGACGCGCCAGACGGTCGAGGATCTCTGGAGCGAATATGCCGACCACATGACCTCGCTCGGGGTCGGTCGTATCGGCTCCATTCCGACGCTGCTTTGGGACGCCCGCTTCTCGCTGGTGACCACCATGCTGGCGGGGCTGGGGCGGGCGAGCGCCGAGGTGGGCGCCATCCTGATCGTCGGCGGCAACATCGCCGGCTATACCCGGACCATGACCACGTCCATTGCGCTGGAAACATCGAAAGGTGACCTGCCTTTGGCCATGGCGCTGGGTGTCGTTCTGATCACCATAACCCTTTGCATCAACGGCTTGGCCTATGGCGTGTCCCGCATAGGTGCCAAGCTTGCAGGAGGCCGCTGATGCGAGACGTGACATCGATGCTGCCGCTCAAGCTCCAGGACATTGCCCTTGAAGTGGACGGTCGCCGCCTGCTTGAGGTGACGGCCACTTCGATCCGCAACAAGCGCCGGACCGTCGTGCTCGGTCCGAATGGGGCCGGCAAGACGCTGTTCCTGAAAGTCTGCCACGGGCTGCTGAAACCCAGCTCCGGGCGGCTGGACTTTGTCGCCGGCAAGTCGGATGCCGAGGTTCGTCGCCGGCAGGCGATGGTGTTCCAGAAACCGGTGATGCTGCGCCGGTCGGTGCGCGGCAACTTCACCCATGCACTGGCCATGGCCGGCTTCGGCTGGCGCGAAAGGCGGCGCCTCGCCGATGAGACCATGGCGCATTTCGGTCTCTCGGCGCTGGCCGATCGTCCGGCTCGGGTGCTTTCCGGGGGCGAGCAGCAGCGGCTGGCCATCGCCAGGGCGGCCAGCCTCAATCCCGAGCTTCTGTTCCTCGACGAGCCCACGTCCGCGCTCGATCCGACTGCGGCGCGGCAGGTCGAGGAAATGCTCGAACTCCTGCGCGCCCACGGCATGACGCTGGTGATGACAACCCACGACCTCGGCCTGGCCCGCCGCTTTGCCGATGACATCCTCTTCTTCCACAACGGTCGCCTGCTGGAGCAGGGACCGGCGGACACTTTCTTCACCCGACCGCAGACGGCCGAGGCGCAGGCGTTTTTGGAAAACCGCCTCGTCTGGTGATGTCCTTCAACAACCCAACAAACTGAAATGGGAGTGAAATCATGCTTCGCAGAACTTTCCTGACGGCTTTGGCCGCAACGACCATCGCCTTCACGGCTTTTGGCCCGGCCTCGGCCGAAGACCGTTTCATCACCGTCGCCTCCACCACGTCGACCCAGGACTCCGGTCTGTTCAACGTGTTGCTGCCCGCCTTCACCGCCAAGACCGGCATCACCGTCAAGGTCGTCGCCCAGGGCACCGGTCAGGCGCTCGACACGGCCCGCCGCGGTGACGCGGACGTGGTGTTCGTGCATGCCAAGGCGCAGGAAGAGAAGTTCCTCGCCGAAGGCTTCGGCGTGAAGCGCTATCCGGTGATGTACAACGACTTCATCGTCGTCGGCCCCAAGGCCGATCCGGCCGGCATCGCCGGCGGCAAGGATGTGGCTACCGCCTTCAAGACCATGGCCGACAAGAAGGTTCCTTTCGTCTCGCGCGGCGACAAGTCCGGCACCAACACCGCCGAACTCAAGCTGTGGCAGGTGGCCGGCGTTGACCTCGCCGCCGTGCGCGGCGATTGGTATCGCGAGATCGGTCAGGGCATGGGCGCGACGCTGAACACGGCCGGTGCCATGGGGGCCTATACGCTGTCCGATCGCGCCACCTGGCTCGCCTTTGCCAACAAGGGCGATCTCGTGGTCGTCGTCGAGGGCGACAAGAAGCTGTTCAACCAATATGGCGCGATGCTGGTGAACCCGGAGAAGTTCCCGACTGTCAAGGCCAAGGACGGCCAGGCCTTCATCGACTGGCTGGTGTCGCCCGAAGGGCAGGCTGTGATCGCCAGCTACAAGATCAACGGCACGCAGCTGTTCTTCCCGAACGCCACCGACCCCAAGGCGTGATCTCGGCACTAGAGGTTCAATCAGGGAGCCCGGCCAAGTGCCGGGCTCTTCCGCTTGCGGCCTGTATCAGTGCGACAGGCCGAACAGCTCGCGCGACTTGGCCTTGTTGTGAATGCCGAGGAGAAGGCGGTGCGGCCCCGGAACACCCGGCGGCACCAGCGCCACCCGATCGCCGGGGCGGATGACCGAGCCTTCGATGGCGATGGCCAGCCTGTTGATGAAGAAGGACTCCACCTTGTCGCGCGGGATGTCGAGGCGGACGAGCAGGTCTTCGCCGGTCATCTCGCCCTCGATTTCGAAGGTGTGCGGGATGGACCAGCCGCGCTCACGAAACAGCATTTGCAGTCCCATGAAGGCCCTGAGTTCGATGGTGCCGCCCATGTCGGCCTCCTCCTTAAGGTCTCGCGGAAGCTCGCGATATCGCGATCACGTGGCCGCCGCCCTCAGGCGCTGCGCATCTGACGCCCGGTGTCACGTCAGCTTGGGAGCCACCGTTGCCGGATTGCGCTCGTAGTCTACCACGTCGAAGCCCATGTCGCGGATATCGACCATCAGCAGGCGGCCGATCAGCGGTTCGCCGACGCCGGTGATGAGCTTCAGCACTTCGCAGGCGGCGAGCGTGCCGAGCACGCCGACCACCGCGCCGAGAATGCCAACCTGCGCGCAAGTCAGTGCGGTTCCCTCCGGCTCCCTCGGCATCAGGCAGCGCCAGCTTGGCAGGAAGGCGCCATCGGCGCCACGTCTGAAGGGCACGAGCGTGGTCAGTGAACCGTAGAACTCGAGAACGCCAGCGGTCACCAGCGGCTTTTCGAGCGCATAGGCTGTGTCGGCGATCAGGAAGCGGGTCGGGAAGTTGTCGGTGCCATCCACGACGATGTCGTAGTTGCCGACGATGTCGGCCACGTTGCCGGCATCGAGCCGCAATGCGTGGCGCTCGACCACCACATGCGGATTGATGGCGGCAACCCGCTCGGCGGCGCTGTCGACCTTGAGGCGGCCGATGTTGGCGCTCGTATGCACCACCTGTCTTTGCAGGTTGGACAGGGACACCACGTCGTCATCGACGAGGCCGAGCGTGCCGATGCCGGCTGCGGCCAGATATTCGATGATGGGCGAACCGAGACCGCCGGCGCCGACGCAGAGCACCCGCGCGGCCTTCAGCTTCTGCTGACCGGGGCCGCCGACGTCACGCAGCAGGATGTGACGCGAGTAGCGGGAAAGCTCTTCCGGGCTCAAGCTGGTGTCGGCCATGGGTTCTCTTCCCGAAAATGATGAGGGAGCCCCTCCGTATGAGGCTCCCTCGACGACAGGCTAAACTTGTTTCGCTTGGGAGACGAACCGATGATCTGCCTGAACTCGGTTCGTCCTGCCGAAGCGGAGAGGCTGGAAACATCCCCAGAGCACCCGCCGATCAGATTGGAACAATCTGATCGAAAGGCGGCTGCTCTCACCCTAGCCGACCAAATCATGCAACTTGGCCGGCGAAGGCTCTGGAGGAGACAGGATTAGCCACCCCCAAGCAGTGGAAACAAGGCCAGCGCGTCGTTTTCCTTGAGGACGTAGTCCATTTCGGCCGCACGTCCCTTCACGAAGATCATGCCGATCTCGGACGGCACGATGGCGAGGTCATCGACCACATTCGCCACCGTGGTGCCGATCGGGTAGTCCCGATCGGCTTGCTTGAAGCGCCCTTCCCGGAAGGTCGCGAACAGCTTGACCGTGATCTGCATGCGCACTCCGGATCAGAAGTTCCAGAAGGACTCGAGTTCCTTCTGATCCATGTCCCACTTCACATTGTGCGGGGCGATCGACTCGAGTTCGAAGAACTCGGGCAGGCGATCCTGTTCGGGACCGATGCCGGCCTTGAGGTTGAACTCGTGCTCGATCTTCAGCACCGTCTTGCCGAGGCCGATCACGTCGTCCATCGTCAGCTTGATGCCGTAGCGGGCGTTGATCATGTCCACTGCCGATCCGAGACATTCGGGAATGTCGAGGGCCGGGAAGGCGATGAACAGGCACAGGCCCGTCGAGTCGATGGCCGCCGTGGCGATCTGCAGGTTGCGCGACAGTTCCACCTGTCCCACGTTGGTGAGCGGATCGACCTTGCCACCGACGTTCAGGATGTTGGTGGCTATCGAGTAACCGGCGGTGTGGTCGGCGCCCATGGTGGTGGTGGCATAGGTGACGCCGATGCCCTTGACGGCGCGCGGGTCATAGGCGGGGATCGCCTGGCCCTTGACGACGGGGATGCGGGTCAGGCCATAGGCCTTGCCGACCGCCAGCGTGCCGCCGCCAAGGACGCGACCGAGCGGGGTCGCCTTCTGGACTTCTTCGCGCAGCAGGCGGATGATTTCCTTGCCGTCGCCCCAGGGCAGGATGCCCGCTTCCATGGCCACGGCGAACATCACGCCGGTCTCGATGCTGTCGACACCGAGGTCGTCCATCACATTGTCGATCTCGGCGATGATGTCGAGGTCGTCGATGCAGCAGTCGGCACCCAGCGCCCAGATGGTTTCATACTCGAAGCCGGAGGTGACATAGTTGCCGGCGGTGTCCTTGTAGACCTGCGAGCACTGGATCACGCAGCCGTTGGAGCAGCCATGGCTCGGCTCGCCGCCACGGGCGGTGATGTTCTCATACATCTTCTCGCCCGAGATCTTCTCGTGGTGTTCGTACTGGCCGGACGTGAAGTTCTTGGTCGGCAGGCCACCGGCTTCGTGCAGGATGTTGACCAGAACGGCAGTGCCGTAGGTGTAGAGGCCCTGACCGGAGACCGGGTGGTCCTTCAGCGTCTTGGTGAAGACCATGGACGCGGCCTTGAAGGCATTGGGATCGGCGAGCTTGATCGGGGAAGAACCGTCGCCATCGATGGTGATGAACTTGATCTTCTTGGAGCCCATGACGGCGCCGAGACCGCCGCGGCCGAAGCTGCGCAGCTTGCCTTCGGTGTCGCGCACGGAGATGTTGGCGATGCCCATCATCTGTTCGCCGGCCGGGCCGATGGTCAGCACGCCGAAGTCTTCGCTGAAGCGGGACGCCACGCTTTCAAGAACGGCAAAGTTGGTCTTGCCGAGCGTCTCGGTTTCCTGCTCGATGGTCACGCCATCCTTGTTCACATGCACCCGATACCAGGCGTCGCCGACCGGCTGGCCTTCGAAGATCAACGCCTTGATGTCGAGGCGGGACAGCAGGCGGGCCGAGGTGCCGCCGGAGTTGCTTTCCTTGATGGTGCCGGTCAGCGGGCTCTTTGCGCCAGCCGAGAAGCGGCCGGAGTTGGCGGCCGCCGTGCCGGACAGCAGGCCGGGCGCGAACACCAGCTTGTTGTTGGGGCCGAGCGGGTGGCAGGTGGGGGGAACTTCCTCGGCCACGATGGTGGAGGTGAGGGCGCGACCGCCGAGACCTGCCCAGGCTGCCGGAGCCTCTTCCGTACGAACCGTGAGGTCCGTCATGTTAACGCGGATGACTTTTGCCATTTCCTGTTTCCTCCGAGCGCCACCGGGCCACCTAAGTTTGCCCAAGATTTCTATCAGCAGATCCAAAACTGGATTTCTGTTCTGAGAAATATTGTCTTCTATTGCCGGAGCTTCCGCAAATAGGGGAAGTACTCATGAGTTTATATTGTGATTTCAAAGACATAATTGTCTTCTTGATCGCCAATCCGAAGGGAAAAATGGCGCAACGCAATGATATAAATGGATGAAACGACTAGAATGTAAAAAGCATGTAATTATGATCTGAATGCCATAAAAGCATGCGAAATACGAAGGTCAAAAGTATCTGAAAAGCTCAATCGTCGTCCTCTGTCGCGCTTTGCGACAGATCGACGGAAACAGTCGGCACGATGGCGCCCAGCGACTCAAGATGCGGCGCGGCGACGGCCTTGGCGTCGAGCTCGATCCGACGATAGGTCTCGATCACCTTCAGCCCGAACTCGGTGAGCGAGGCGCCACCAGCCTTGCCAGTCTGTCCATGGATCAGCGGCTGACCGAAGGCCTTGTTCATGTGGTCGATCAACTCCCAGGCCCGGCGATAGGTCATTTCCATCTCGCGCGCCGCGGCCGAGATCGACCCGGTCCTGGCGACAGTCTCGAGCAGAATGATCTTTCCCGGTCCGATCCGCGTGTCGGTGCCGATCCGTAACTGCAATCGCAGGCCAATCATGTTGTGTCGTCCCATCCATCCGCAAGCGCAGGAGAGCTATCGTATTTCATGGGCTGAAGGCTTCAACAAGGCTGTTCTGTGGGGAGCGTTTTTCCCACAGGCAGGGTCGGAAAGTCGAACCGTCGGTTCTGGCCTGACTTGGGAGGCTGGCAACCAAACCGAGGGGCGTGGCCGCAGCGGGATGGTCGCTTTTCAAGAGCAGAAGCGGCAACGCCGCCGATGCCGTCTCTAGCCGGCCGATGTCAGCACCAGTCGGGCCAGTTCGGGGAGCGATTTCGTTCCCGTCCGCTTCATGATCGAGGCGCGGTGGTTCTCCACCGTGCGCTGGCTGATGCCGAGGTCGGCGGCGATGATCTTGCTCGGTTGACCGGCGAGGACAAGATCCATGATCTGATGCTGGCGCGGGGTCAGGCCTGCGAGGCGCCTTGCGGAGCTGTCGCGCCAGTCGGTGCGCTTGGCCTGGTCGGACGCCTGTTCGATCGCCCGATCGATCACCGCCAGCAACTCCGCCGAACCGATGGGCTTATCGATGAAATCGAGCGCTCCAGCCTTCATTGCCTGCACGGCCATGCCGACGTCGCTGTTGCCGGTGATCATGATCGCGGGTGGATGGTCGACGTCCTTGCTGAGACGGGCGAGAAGCTCAAGGCCGCTCATGCCTGGCAGGTACGCGTCCACCAGCAGGCAGCCTTGCCGATGCGGGACATAGGTTGCGAGGAAGGCTTCTGCGCTGGCAAAGGTTTCCACCGCCCGCCCATCGGCCTCAAGCACCAGCCGCAACGTGTCGAGGATGGCGTCGTCGTCATCGACGATCTGGACCAGCGACGCCGGCGCAACGGCTGCTGGCGCCTCCTGTGCCGCGCCCTTGCGCAGCAAGGTGTCGATCAGTCGGTAGAGATCGGGCAATCCTATCGGCTTGGTGAGATGGACGCAGTTCTGGCCGGCGATGTCGTGGAGTGTCGCCGTGGCGATGTCGCCACTCAGAATGACGACCGGAACGCTCCGGTTGAGGAGGTGTCGGATCTCCGCGGCAATCTTGAGGCCGTCACGCCCACCGGGCAGGTTGAAGTCGGCCAGGACGAGGTCCGGGTGGAAGGAGCGGCGGGCCACCGCCTCGATCGCAACATTGCCGTCGGCTGCGACGGCCACGCGGTGGCCTTCGCCTCGCAGCGAAGCCTCCAGAAGGTCGCGGACGGCGGGGTCGTCCTCGATCACCAGGATGTTGCCGGTGACCGACGAAGCAGGACCAGCACCGCCACCAGTTCGTGCGGTCGCGAGCGGACCCGGCGTGGTCTCCAGATCGATGGTCGGGATACCCAGGGTGAAGACCGAGCCCTTGCCGAGCGTGGAGCCGACGTCCACCGTCGCGTTCAGAAGTGTCCCGAGCCGCCTGACGATGGCAAGACCAAGACCGAGACCGCGGTCTCTCTGTCGGGCCACATTGTCGACCTGATGATACTCCTCGAAGATGGCTTGCTGCTGGTCGGCGGGGATGCCGAGGCCGGTGTCCCAGACCTCGATGTCGACGCGGTCGGACCGGTGCCGGCAACCCACCAGGACCCGGCCCTTGGCGGTGTATTTCACGGCATTGGCGACGAGATTCCGCAGCATCTGACCCAGCAGGTCCGGATCGCTGTGGACGACGAGACTGCTCGGAATGACGCGCAGATCGAGGCCCTTGGCTTCCGCCAGAAAGGAGAACTCGTCGGAGATGCGCTGGAGCAGGATGGACACGGCAAACGGCCTGATGTCGGCCTGAATGGTTCCCGCTTCGATCTGGTTGATGTCGAGCAGGGTGTTCAGCATGCCGCCCATGACACCCAGAGTGTCTTCGAAGCGCCGCATCAAGTCCTGGCCCTTGTCCCCTTCGACCCGCTTGGCGAGGAGGCCATGCAGCAGGCTCAGGGTTTGGAGCGGCTGGCGCAGGTCGTGGCTGGCGGCGGCGAGGAACCGGGATTTGGCCAGATTGGCCCTTTGCGCCCGGTGCTCGGCCAAGGTCAGTGCCTCGGAGATGCGGCGGCGTTCGGTGATGTCCGTGAAGGTGATGACGACGCCCTCGACGCCGTCGGACTGGGTTCGGTAGGGAAGGATGCGGCGCACGTACCAGGCGGGACCTTCCGCGCTGATCTCGCGTTCCCGCGGCACCTGACTTTTGAGCACGGCCTGCGCATCGGCCAGCAGACCGTCGTCGATCACCATGGATCGCAGGTTGGCCAGCGGGCGGCCGATGTCTCCGGGCAAGATCGTGAAGACGGATGTGGCGGCCGGTGTGAAGAAGCGAATGCGAAAGTCCTGATCGAGGAAAATCGTGGCGATGTCCGTGCTGAACAGCACATTCCGCAAGTCGTTGGCCGTCGTGCGCTGCCTGTCGAGCGTTTCCTGCAGCTCTGTGTTGAGTACGGTCAGTTCTTCGTTGAGCGACTGCAACTCCTCCTTGGAGGCCAGCAGTTCCTCGTTGGTAGACTGGTACTCCTCGTTGACCGACAGCGCCTCTTCGTAGATCGCTTTCTGTTCTGTCGCGGAAACCTCAAGGTCGCGGACGGCGTGCTGGAGCTCGGCGCGGGTTGCCGCCAGTTCCTGAGACAGTTGCTCGACCCGTGCGTCTTCGGCGCCATTCACTCTCAGGGATGAGGGCTCGGCGGTTCGTGGCTTTTCCTCAAAGCTGACCAGGAAGAAGGTTTCGCCCTCGCTTTGCACCGGATCGATGGAGATCGACAGCCTGTGCGCACTCAAGCTCGCCGAAGGCGCGGCAGGTACGACAACGTGCCGCCTTTCCGTCTCGGCTTGCCGCAACGCGGACCGCAGCGCGGTGTGTATCAACGCCGGGACCATGGCGAACAAGTCGTAGCTGGGCGTTCCCTTGGGCAGCGACAGGAATCTTTCGGTCGGGCCCAGGAAGAACATGCATTCGTGCCGGCGGTTGACGAGAACCGTGGCCGGTGCATAGGCCTCCAGCACCTTCCGTCGACAGAGGTCGGCAAGATCGTTTTGCCGCACACTGCCGAGGTCAGCGCCAGCGCGCGCGGGCGGGCGCAGACCTGTGCTGGCGCTGGCGCCAAAGTTTCTCCCCCTTACGTGGGGGCGCTCGGTGCGTCGATAGACCCGATCTGTCTTCGATACCAACTCGAAGCGGTCGTCATCTGCCTTGATCGTCTCGGCGCTGCCCAGCAGGAGGGTGCCGTTTGTGTTGAGCGCAAAATGGAAGAGATCGATGACCTTGGCCTGCGCCGCGAGCCCAAGGTAGATCAGCACGTTGCGGCAGGAAATCAGATCGAGATGGGAAAAGGGCGGATCGGTCAGCAGGTCCTGGACAGTGAAGACGATCGAAGCGCGCAAACCGGGAGCAATCCGGTATCTCTGTTCTTCCTTCAGGAAGAACTTGGCCAGGCGCTCGGGCGACACATCGGCTTCGATGCTTGCTGGATAGAGACCGGCGCGGGCCGTCGCGATCGCTTCGGGGTCGACGTCAGAGGCAAAGACCTGAAGCTTGAGATCCAGTCGTTCGGCTTCAACGCATTCCAGCAACAGGATGGCGAGCGAATAGGCCTCTTCCCCTGAGCTGCAGCCGGCGATCCAGACACGAAAGGGGCGCCCCTTGGGGTGCTTGCGGATCAACTCGGGCAACAGGCCGGCGACCATGCGGTCGAGGATTTGCGGGTCGCGAAAGAACTGCGTGACGTTGATCAGGAGATCTTGCACCAGTTGATCAAGTTCCTGCCGGCTTTGTCCCAGCAAGTTGAGATACTGGGTTGCGGTCAGCGGGCCGTTGGACGCCGTCTCCATGCGCCGCTCGATCCTGCGCTGAAGCGTCCCTCGCTTGTATGGCGTGAAATCATGGACGGTTCTCGTGCGGACGAGATCGAGGATGGCTTCAAGGTCGCTCGGGCCGATCGTCCCGGCCCGACTGGTCGACGCTTGCGAGGACTCGATGGTCTGTTGATGCGCCGCCAGGGCGCGCGGCATTTGTGCGACAGGGAGCACGCTGTCCACAAGGCCTGTCGCGATGGCGCTTTTCGGCATGCCGTCATAGGTCGCGTCGAGCGGATCCTGTGCGAGGACAAGCCCCTTCGCCGCCTTGACCGATTGCAGCCCCAGACTGCCGTCGGCACCATTGCCGGACAGGACGACGCAGATGACGCGGGAGCCGAAGTTTTCCGCCAGCGAGTTGAGGAGAAAATCGAAGGGCAGGCGCGCACCATGCGGAGCGCTGGGCTCGCTGAGGGCGAGAACGCCGTTCAAGACGGACAGATAGGTGCCCGGCGGCATCACATAGAGGTGGTCCGGCTCGATGGCCTGGCCATCGCGCGCCTGCTGCACCTGCATTGACGTGTAGCCGGCCAGCAGATCGACCAGAAGGCTCTCATGGGAGGGATCGAGATGCTGGACCAGCAGGAAGGCCATGCCGGTGTTGGGGGGCAGGGCAGCAATCAGCTTGCGGCAGGCATCAAGGCCGCCGGCCGAGGCGCCGATGGCAACCACGGGGAAGGATACCGCAGATCCGGGCGGCGCCCCGGATTGCAGCACTGGATGGCGCAGCGGCGATGGAGCCCCTGTCTCAGGACGGATGCTCTCGGTCATTTCGCTCGATTTCTGCCTTGTCTCGGATTGGACGAGACTTGTGCATTCTAGCACATCGGGAGACAGGACGGGGTGGAATCGACCGTTGGCAGCATGCCCGGGCTGGGAAAGGGACAAGATTGGGCCTTGCAGCCGTCGCCAGTCTTATGGCTTGGCCGGTACCGTGGTCGTGGCGCTCGATGCAGGCGCCTCGGTCCCTGTGGACATGTCGGCCTTGGGAGCCGGCGTCGGAGCCTTCGGGCTTGGCCCCAAATAGATCCAGCCGACCGCAGCCACACCGGCGATAACAATGATCAGCCACACCTTGTTTGCGAATGGCATTCCGGCCGGGCGCTGCGAGTTGGGTAAATCGGTGGGCATTGTCTGTCTCCATCGCTTGGTGACCTGAACGCAGGTCGGGCCTGCCGGGTCACAAGAGGGGCTCGCACGGCCTTCGTCTCGAAATGCTCGAAGCCGCAATCGGATCGGCGGAACAGGGTCTGTTTCAGGAAGAAGTGGGGAGCGCCTGTCTGGACTTGCGACAGAGAGGCCCGTTCTTGCAAGGGGCACAATCGCCAGACAGGAGCTTTCCCTTGGCTCGGCTCAAAAGGCTTTTCACGCGGCTCGGCTCATCTTTTACCGCAGGATAGCTCTGCGGCCCTTGCGCGCGAGGCTCGGAATCTACTCACGCGCTGCGTTGCGCCGGCTCAGGTGGCCGCCGGATGGGACATTGTTGGTAGCTTCCGATGCTGGTTTGGCTCAAAGCGGCGAATAGTCTGTGATGCGAAGGCTCCGCAGGCAAAGCCGCGGGTCCGACCGGATGCTCCCGGCCCAGAGAGTGTGGCGCTCTCCTAGCTGAGGGCATGCCCCATACAGCCAGTGACGCCCAAGCCACTGCCCAAACCAAGCGGCCCCTTTTCAAGATTGGGGCAGATCGGCAGGAAAGCAAAATGCCTGAACACTTCTCCGTCGGCGATCCAGTCGTCTACTTCGATGAAACAATCGGCACGACGCTCAATTGCCGCATCACCAAGGTCATGCCGAAAGAGCGCTATGGCCTCTACTACCACATACGCGATCTCTCCGAACGCTATGAGCGCTCGGTTCCAGAGAACACGCTTGTCCGGAGAGATCTCGACATGAACGGGACCGATGGGGTTATGGCAAACTAGCCGGGCCATGGGGCCTTGAGGTCGGCCTGACGCCAGAACCGAGCTCGTTCCCCACAGACCAGGTGCACGGTCGGGACGATCGAGTGCCGGCTACCGTCAATCGGTGGCAGCATCGCAGGATGGAATGAAAGCGAAAGCCCCGGCAGTGCCAGGGCTTTCAGTTTGAACGGATAGACGCTTCTAGAGATCAACCGGCCGGAAGATCACTTGTTGGCCATGACCGACGCGACGTGGTCGCGAATCTTCGTCATGGCATCCTCCGGCGAGAGCTTGCCGCGCTGCAACTGATCGAGGACCGGAGCGACGCCCTTCCAGACTTCGTCAGCCGTGTTGTTCGGATAGGCAAACCAGGGACGGGCGGCATCCATTTCTCGGAAAGCCGTCTGGAAGTTCGGGTTGGCGGCATAGAAATCCTTGAGGAAGTCAGCAGCCTGCTTGTTGGTCGGCATGTAGCCGCTTGCCTTGGAAACAGTCGCCTGAGTCTCGGCGCTGGTCATGTACTTGATGAACTCCCAGGCGGCGGCCTGCTTCTTGTCGTCCTGAGCCAGCATCATCAAGGCCGCTCCGCCGGCGGGCAAGCCACCGTTCCTGGCGTCGATCAAGGGGAACTTGACGGTGCGCATCGTGAAACGGTCGCCGATGGCCTTGCCGTAGCCGACGATCTCGGACGGCGACTCGATCACCATGCCGATCTTGCCGGCCAGAAACTGCTGCGTCGCGGGCGTCGGCGTGGCATAGACGGTCATGTCGGTCTTGACCGCCATGTCCTGGGTGATGCGCAGAGCCTGCATGCCGGCTTCATTGTCGAAACCGATGCCGGTGGCGTCCGCATTGAGCATGCTGTTGCCGGAGGCCATGACGACCATCTGCCAGAACCAGTCGTCGCTGAGGCCGCCAACGGAGAAGTTGAGGCCGATGTTGCCATCGCCCAGCTTGTTGATCTTCTGGGCCAGTTCGATCACGCCATCCCAGGTGGTCGGGAACTGGTCGACACTGCCACCGGCCTTCTCGATGAGTTCCTTGTTCACGTAGACGATCGGAAGCGAGGCCGTGAAGGGCATGGCATATTGCTCGCCCCCGACCTTGGCGAGAGAGAGCAGGGCGTCGGAATAGTTCTTCTCGACCCAGCTGTTGCCTTCCTGCTGGATGAACTTGCCGAGCGAGACGTCAAGCTTGCGATCCTTGAGGATGGTCACAAGGCTCGGGACGCCGGAATAGGACGCCAGATAGACGTCCGGGGCGGAGTCGGTCATCAGGCCGCGAATGACATTCTGGTCGCCGGCGCTGTAATTCTCAGCCGGGGCCTGATCCTCGATCACCACGTCCTTGTGCGTGGCATTGAAGCTCTCGATCACAGCGCCGATCCACGGCAGCTGCGGATGATAGAACTTGAGAGTGACTGGCGTATCAGCCCATGCCGGCAAGGCAAACGACAGGATGGCGGCAGTCGCTGCAAGAGCGGTCTTCAGTTTGAACATCTTGTATCCTTCGGGAGGTTGCCTGAGGGGTGAGAGGAGGAGGCAGTCCTGCCAGTGGACTCCGGCAGGTCCAGTTCACTTGACCCCGGTCATCGTGACGCCCTGCACGAACTTTCGTTGCGCAACCAGGGAGACAAGGATGAGCGGGGCGGTGACCAAGGTGGCGCAAGCCATGAGGGGACCGAAGCTGTCTCCGCCCCCTCCCTGGCTGCGGAAGAAGAGGAGGCCCAGGGTCGGCGGGGCCATGTCGGCGGACCGGATGGCGATCATCGGCCAGTAAAGGTCGTTCCAGTGAAAGGTGACCGAGAAGATCGCGAAGGCGGCGATCGCCGGCAGCATGGCGGGCATGACGATGCGAAAGACGATCTCGATCTCGCTCATGCCGTCGAGCCGGGCCGCCAGCAGGATCTCGTCCGGGAAGGACTTGATGAACTGGTGAAACAGGAAGATCGCAAAGCCGGAGGTCAGATAGGGCACCATCATCGAGAAGTAGGTGTCCAGCAGCCCGACCTTGACCAGAACGATGAAGATGGGCAACGCCGTCGCCTGCGCCGGGACTGCCAGGCTCAGCAAGACGAGGGCAAACAGGATCTTTCGACCCCTGAAGTCATATTTGGCCAGAGCAAAGGCGCAGATCACCGTGGTCAGGATCTGGGCGATCAGAATGCCGCCCGTCATGATCAGGCCGTTCAGCATGAAGCGCAGAAGCGGCGTCTCGAACAGGGCGCGCCCGTAGTTCTCGGATATCGCTTCCCAGATGGGCGGCGGATTGGAGACGGCGCCGAAGATCTCGCCGGCACTTCGGGAGGACGCCCGCCACATCCAGATGAAGGGATAGGCCATCAGGAAGGCGCCCAGCATCAGGAAAGCATGGACGGCGGCGGTTCGGGCCAGGTGGAGCAAGCGGAGGACCATCAGAAATGCACCTTCCTGTTGCTTGCCAGAATCTGGAAGATGCTGAAAAGGCCGATCAAGCTCAGATAGATGACCGTGAGGGCACTGCCGTAGCCCGCCTTGAGGCCGATGAAGCTGTCCTGGTTGATCTTGTAGAGCAACATCTCGGTCGCCCCGTATGGTCCGCCGTTGGTCAACACGGCGACGGTGTCAAAGGCCTGAAAGGCCTGAATGCAGCTGATGGCGACCACGACGATGGTTGTCGGTGCGATCAGCGGCCAGATGACGTAGCGAAGGCGATCCCAGAAGCTGTCGATGCCATCCAGTTGCGCCGCGTCCATCAGCTCCTTCGGGATGGTGGTGAACCCGGCCAGAAAGAGGATGAGGTTGAACCCGAGCAGGTGCCAGATGCCGATGACGGCAAGGCCGATGAGGGCGAGATCGCCATCGGCGAGGAAGTCGAAGGGCTTCATGCCCAGCGACGTCATCAGTTTCGCCAACGGGCCGATGTTCCCGTTCAGCAGGTAGCTCCAGACGATCGACATGGCCGTCAGCGTGCTGGTGACCGGCAGGAAGTAGATGACTTCATAGAAGCGGCGCGAGCGGGTTCTGTTGATGAGCAGAGCCGCGATGATCAGCGCCAGGCCGACCGATATGGGGACGACGATCGACGTATAGATCGCGCTGTTCTTGAGCGCGTTCCAGAAATAGGGATCTTGCAGGAGCCTGGCGTAGTTCCCCAGTCCGATGAAGGACAATGAGGCGTGACCCAGCTTGTAGTTGGTCAGGCTGACAATGAGGACGACGAAGACCGGGGCGATGACGGTGGCAAAGAGCAACAGGAAGGCCGGCGCCGAGAAGGCGTAGGCATGGACCCTGTAGCTGCCGCCGTCGGTCTGGCTGACGGGTGCCACAGCAGGGAGGGATGCAGCGGGAACCGCCATGGTGTCGGTCATCGGCCTGCCTCCGCCACCTTGAGGGGCGCCGGCATCAGCTGGCCCGAACTCGAGAACAGAAGCGCGTTTTGAGCGAGGATGCGCAGGGCAACCCTGTCATCGATGCCGCCGTCGCTGCGCAGGCGGTCAAACCGCTCCGCGCGCATCTGTATCCGGATGCGGTCGATGCCCAGAGCGGCCCCATCGCAGCGCAGTGTGACCTCCGAGCCTGAAAACTCGACGTGCAGGAGCGGCAATGTAAAATCAGCATCCCCGCCCTGCGGAACGGCATCCAGAGATTCCGGCCTCAGGCCCAGCGTATAGGAGCCGTCCGGGGCTTCGGGTGCCCGCAGATTGAGGGCGCGTTGGGCCAGAAGCACCTGACCGTTCACGACCGTTACCGGCAGCTCGTTGATCGCCACGGAGCCGACGAAGCGGGCAACGGCGAGTTCGGAAGGGCGGTTGTAGATTTCCTGCGGCCTTGCACATTGGACGATGCGACCGGACTGCATCAACGCAACCCGACTGGACATGGCCATGGCTTCCGTCTGGTCGTGGGTGACGTAGAGGAAGGTGATGCCGCTGCGCCGGTGAAGATCCGAGATCTCTTCCCGCAGTTGGGTTCTCAGCTTGGCGTCGAGGTTCGAAAGCGGTTCATCCATGAGAAAGACGGAGGGCTGGCGCACGATGGCGCGCCCGACGGCCACCCGCTGTCTCTGACCGCCGGAGAGTTGCGCCGGCTTGCGATCAAGCAGGTGCTTGAGGTCGAGCTGATCGGCCACTTTGGCAACAGTCTGCTCGATCTCCCGATAGGTTTGGCGAACATGGCGCGACAGCAATCGGCTGCCGGGAAGGCGCTGCCGAAAGGAAAGGCGGCTCATTTCCAGGGGGATGCCGATGTTCCTGGCGACAGTCATGTGCGGATAGAGCGCGTAGGACTGGAAAACCATGGCGACGTCGCGCTTCTTCGGCGGCAACTGCGTGATGTCGCGTCCACCGATGTGGATTGAGCCGGAGCTCAACTGATCGAAACCTGCGATCATGCGAAGCAGGGTCGACTTTCCGCATCCGGACGGGCCAAGCAGCGTCAGGAACTCTCCCGGCTGAATGTCAAGGTCAACGCCTTGGAGGATTTCAGATCCTCCAAAGTGCTTCCTGACATTGGCTATCTTGATTCCGCGACCGTGCATCACGTCGCTCCAAATCGCTTGAAATGGTCTCACCCAGACAGTGCCGGGTCGCCTTTGGTGAGGCTTCTATAGGTCCGTAAATTGACAGACAGATGACAGAATGAGAATGTTTTGAAAAATTTTACGCTTTAGTTTCAGCTAGTTGAAGTTGACAAATAACCAGTTGGTCACATATACCGAGCATTGAGAGCCAGCGAAGAGCTGGCAAGGCGAAGGGTCTCTTGGGCTCTTTGACTGAAGGATCGAAGCTCTTGGCTTCCGAAGATGCAGGTGGCTCACCTGGGGCCTGGAGCACCGGAAACTGACCCTCGGCAGGTGATCGCTGCGGCTGCTCCGTTAGCGGGTGGGGCAAGCGGGGCCGATCGATCAGGCGGGGCTTGAAACGGCTGCGCAGCTGGATGGGCCCGCGTGTGTGGCCGATGGAAATGGGACACGATGAAGAACGGCTCCGATACCTCCGATACGCCCGAAAAGGCCAAATCGCCTGCACCGCGCCATCCGAGGCGCCCGGATCGGTCCCGCAGCCGCATTCTGGAAGCAGCGGTCCTCGAGTTCTCTGAAAAGGGCTTTTCGGGGGGGAGGGTGGATGACATCGCAGAGCGCGCGGAAATCGGAAAACGCATGCTCTATCATTACTTTGGCAACAAGGAGAAGCTCTTCCTGGCTGTCATCGAGAAGGCCTATCTGGACCTCTGGGAGGCAGAGGCTGCGCTGCAGCTTGATCTGTTGCCGCCGCGCGAAGCGCTCGCGGAACTCGTGACTTTCGTCTGGCGTTACTATCTCGACCACCCCGAGTTCATAACGCTGCTGAATGAGGAAAATCTGCTCAAGGCGCAGAACTTCCGTCATTCCAAGATCCTTCGCGAAGGCGCCGCGCGATCGCAAGATCTTGTGAAGGAAGTGCTCGCGCGCGGTGTGGCGGAAGGCGTGTTCCGATCAGGCATCGATCCCGTTCAGCTGAGTCTGACCATTACCTCCGTCTGCTACTACTACCTGACCAATCAGGCCACCAGCTCCATCGTCTACGGTCGCCGGTTGATGACCAGGAAGGCGCAGGCCGAGCGACTGGCCTTCAACATCGAGTCGATACTGACCATCGTGCAGGCCGCGCCTCTCTGAGGCGGCTTGCGTTTCTTGCCCGCGCTGAGCGCCCTTCAAGTGTGTGACTGCAGAATAGGATAGCGGTTCCATGAAAGTTGCTGTTTTGGCTGACGCGCATGTCGGCACCGAGAAGCCGGTCTTTGTTGCCAACTGGGAGAAGGTTGCCGCCCATGTGAACGATCGATCCGACATCGATCTGGTCGTGGCGCTTGGCGATCTCACGCTTGATGGCGCCAATCTTGAGGCCGACCTGGCCTTCGGCCGGGGCGCTATCGAGGCCCTGCGTGCGCCGGTGCTGGTTCTGCCGGGCAACCACGACGTCGGCGACATTGCGCGCGACACCAGCCAGCCCGCCAACGATCAGAGATTGGCCCGGTGGGAGCGGCATTTTGGACCTTCGTATTGGCAGTCCGACGCGATCGATGGCTGGCGACTGCTCGGTATCAACAGCCAGGTTCTGGCAACCGGGCTCCCGCAAGAAGATGCACAGTGGGCCTTTCTGGACCGGGCGGCTGCGCAGTCCGGCGAGCGCAAACTGGCGCTCTTCAGTCACATGCCGCTCTTTCTGCAGCACTGGGATGAGCCTGACCGTCCCGCTTGGGCCATTCCGTCGCCCGCCCGTCCGCGCCTGAAGAGCCTCATTGAAGCGCATGACGTCAGAGCCGTGACCGTGGGGCACATGCACAGGATTCTGGATTTGCGCGTCGAGGGCGAACCCGCCTTCATCTGGGCTGCCGCCTCCAGCTTCCTGAGCCACGACGAGTCAATGCCGCCGCAACCGGGAAAGGAGTGGCTCGGCTACACTGTCCTCGACTTTCAACGCGATGAGGTCGTGCCCGAGTTTGTTGCCGTCGAAGGCCTGATGAGAAGCTACATCGAAGACTACAAGGGATCGATCTATCGCTCGCCGGCAAAGGACGCATGATACCGAGTGTCATTGAAAATGACTCTCGGTATTCCTTTTTCGAATTTCTCATGCCCTTGATGCAGATGAGAAATTCTAAACATCTTCAATGAGCCGATGCGTCAGCATCTTGGGCAGAATTGGTATGACAAGGCTCGCACCTCAATTGAGCGGGCGCGCTGCGAGGGAAATGGACAATGGTCTGGTTCAGCTATCACGGTGGGCATTCGGGAGAGTTCTGCGATCATGCCGCCTCGTCCCTGCAGGAGGTTGTGGAAGCGGCAATCGACAGAGGCTTTACCCACTATGGCCTGAGCGAACATTGCCCTCGCTATCGAGAGCAGGATCTTTACCCGGGTGAGGAAAGACTGGGCACTGAAGGTCTGATCAGGGCCTTCGACGGGTATGTGACCCGTGCCTTCGCGTTGCGCGACGCCTATGCCGGGCAGATCGAACTGTTGATCGGTTTCGAGACAGAGAAGTTGCCGCCAGAGCGCTGGCTCGAAGCGATGCGGCTGCTGAAGAGCGCGCATGCCTTCGATTATGTGGTGGGCAGTGTCCACGACATCGACGGCCGGTGGATCGACTACTCGCCGCAGGACACGCGCCGTCTGGCCGAAGATCTGGGGGGCACGGAGGCGATGCAGCTGGCCTATTTCCGGTCCGTAACCGACATGGTCGAACAGTTGCGACCAGACGTCGTTGCCCATCTGGATCTGGTGCGCAAGTTCGAGCCAGCCGGCTTTGCCTTCTCGGCGCGGGTCGCCAAGGAAATCGAACGGCTGCTGGAAGCCATCAAGGCCCACGACGGCGTCATTGACGTGAACTGCGCGGCCGCCCGCAACGGCTATGGCCCCGTCTATCCTCTGCCACAGATCCTGTCCCGCGCCAGAGAAATGGACATTCCGGTCACCTTCGGAGACGACAGCCATGGTGTGAAGACCGTTGGCGTCGGACTTGATCTGTCGCGCCAGGCCGTTTGCGCGGCCGGCTACACGCAGGTTTCCTATCTCACCCGAGACAAGGGCTGGCAGCGCGCCGATATCGCTGACGTCCAGCCCGGGCGGGTTGGGTGAGGAAATGGAGCGGTCGGGCGCCTTCGTGGAGAGCAGGTGGCACTGGTGGTGATGGAACGTCCAAGGCCCGCTAGATCCGAGCGCTCCTTGCCCTGACGCCATTCATGGGGCGATTGTGCCGGTCATTTTCAGAATTTGCGAAACAATCGCATGTGACATTTGTTTGAAATACAATAATTGCCTCGCTTGTAAATTTGAAAACGATCACCATCTGCACAGGTGGCACATCAAAAAGTCATGAAGCGACTTGATGGGCGCTGTTTCTTTTCGGTGCTTCAACTGAATATCCGGTTCGCGCCGGGCAAGTTCGAACGCTGAACGCCGCCGATCAGACAAGCAAGGCTGCTTTCATTTCCGTTCCCGCCTTCGACGTTCGCGCTGCCCGATGATGACACGCAACCCGTGTCGAACAGTGGCAAACGGATGCACCTGGGTTCAAGACGCGCCGCCACAACCCATCCACCAGAACCGAGGGCACGACCATGGCAAAAGCACAGAAGCGCGGCAACAAAGAGAACCGCAAGCCCAAGGGCGAGAAGAAGGCGGCAAAGGTGGACTCCACGCTTTCCAGTACTTCGGCGCTGATGGCAAAGAGTGCTCCGCTCGGCGGCTTCGGCAAGAAGAAGGCGTGACGAGGCGCAGCCATGGCCAATCGCAGCACCGAGTCGACGGTCACATTCCGACACCCGTTCCTGCTCAAGCCGCTGGACGACGTGCAGCCTGCGGGCACCTACAAGGTCGTCACAGATCTTGAGGATATCCCGGGGCTGTCCTTCGTTGCGTCCCGAGCTACGGCGTTTTGGTTCCACATTCCGTCCCTCGCCGAATCCGCCATGGCCACATCGGTCTTTCCGATCCGCCAGGAGGATCTCGACGCGGCGCTCGCACTCGACCTGCGCGGGGGCATCCCCAAGGGCCAGGTGCAGAGCCGCCCAACCCTGTGATACCAATTCGCCAGAATGCTGACGCATTGGCTCATTGAGAATAATACGAATTTCTTATTTGCGTCAAAGGCATGAGAAATTCGAATACGGAACACCAAGAGTCATTTTCAATGACACTTGGTGTGAGCCTGCCACCTCAGGCGGGGTCAACCGGGTTGGCAAGGCGCCAAAGGGTGTGTCGACATAAGGTCGGTCAATTCAAAGTCCCGAGCGCGCAGATCCTGTTCAGTCAGGTCTGCGGTCTCGGGACTTTTTTGCGTGGCATAGAGCCTGGGCGGCAAACGCAAACGTGCCCAGCGGCGACAGGGCCGCTGGGCACGGACGGATGCGTCAGGACGGTTTCCTTGATCGACACTTCATCACGACTTCGATGAGCGGCATGCGATCGGGAACGCCTGGTGGGTTGATGTGGCGAATTTGAAGAGTGGCGGTGCATCCGTGTGGTGAAGGCCTTGGGGTTGGCCTATGCGGCCGGGTCGAGACGTGTGGCGTTCGATCCGGCTGCAGGTGCAGGGAGACCTGTTACGGCTTGGCCGGAGCGGCCGGAGCGGTCGGAGTCGCCGGTGTGGTCGTAGAGGTGCTCGGTGCCGTCGTACTCGGGGCTGGCGGCAAGGTCGGCGTAGCGGCTGTCGACGGCGTGGTCGTCGAAGGGGCTGTGGTTGAAGGCGTCGTGGTTGAAGGCGTCGTCGCCGTCGTACTCGTCGAGTTCGGTGCCGGAACCTTGGTTCCGGTGGAGATGTCAGCCTTGGGGGGCAGTACAGGTGCTTTCGAACTCGGCCCGAAATAGATCCAGGCGAAGGACGCCACAACGACGACAACCACGACAAGCCAAATCTTGTTGGTGAAGGACATTCCGGCTTGGCGCTGCGAGTTTCGGAAATCGGTAGGCATTGGTAGTCTCCATTGCTTGGCGACCTGAAGGGCAGGTCGAGCACCTGAATGGACGCAGAGGCGCCCGCAGGGCATTCTTCTTGACGTGGCCGAAGCCGCAGTTGGTTCGGGCCGATCATGATCCTGTTCAGGGAAGTGTCATGAGGAGCCCTGCGGGCTTGTGGCAGCGGGTCCCGTCCTGTGCTTGGACAACGACGGACCGACCGGAGCTTTCCTGAAGTCCGACGCAACGGGGTGGTCGCGCGGCTCGGCTCACCTAGAGGTGAAATATACCGCAGCGCTACACGCGTGCGAGGCTCGGAATCTACTCAGAAGAGGCCGCTCGACGTAAAGAGGGGCGGTCACGAAAGAGGTTGTAGGTATATTCCGGTGCTGCCACTGGTGTGTACTGGCAGCTAACCTTGATTTTGAAGGTAGCGCAGGCGTAGCCGCGCGCCGACCGGTCGCAATGGCCCCGGACTCGGGGACAAGGCGCCCCATTCAGACGGGCTTTGCCCACGGGCGACGACGCCCGAACCATCGCTTTGTCCAAGCGCGACCCTTTCAAGCAAAGGGTCAGATCATCAGGAAATCCAGATGCCAGAAGTTTTCGCCGTCGGCGACACAGTCGTCTACAATGATTCAGTCATTGGCAGACCAGTCAAGTGCCGCATCACCAAGGTCATGCCGAGGGAACACGGCGCCTCATTTTACCACATACGCGACGTGACCGAGCGCCATGAGCGCTCAGTGCCGGGCAATACGCTGGCAAGGCGAGTCCCCGACGCGGACAGCAACTCCGTGTTCGCCGCAAACTAGCCTTGGCGGTCTTCGCGTGCCGGCTCTTCAACGGCACGCCGCCGGCAAGGCCGGTGTCCGAAGATCCCTCGGCTGAACAGAAACGCAATCATCAATCACCCCCGTCGCAGGCGCCGCACTTCGGCGACCTGCGGCTTACCATGCGGGAGCAATCATATGACGATCACAGGAAAAGTAGCGCTCGTGACCGGCGCCGGACAAGGGATCGGCAGGGGCATTGCCTTGCGACTGGCGCGTGAGGGGGCGGACGTTGCGCTTGTCGACATCAAGGAGGACAAGCTCGTCGCCGTCGCGCGGGAAATCGCCACGATCGGGCGCAAAGCCACGGTCTTCATGGCCGACGTCAGTTTGCGCGACAGCGTCTTTGCTGCCGTCAATCATGCCGAACGGGCACTCGGCGGCTTCGACATCATGGTCAACAATGCCGGCATCGCGCAGGTCAAGCCGATCTCCGACGTGACGGCAGACGAGCTCGACCAGATCATGAGGATCAACGTCGGCGGTGTCCTCTGGGGCATTCAGGCTGCGGCGCGGAAGTTCCTTGAACGCAGGCAGCCCGGCAAGATCATCAACGCATCCTCGATCGCCGGCCACGACGGCTTCGCGCTTTTGGGCGTCTACTCGGCTACCAAGTTTGCCGTGCGGGCCTTGACCCAGGCCGCAGCTCGCGAATTTGCCGCCGACGGCATCACGGTCAATGCCTATTGCCCCGGGGTGGTCGGAACGGACATGTGGGTCGAGATCGACAAGCGCATGTCGCTGTTGACCGGAGCCGGCATCGGCGAAACCTACAAGAAATACGTTGGCGGCATCGCATTGGGGCGGGCGGAGACACCGGAGGACGTTGCCGGGCTCGTTGCCTTCCTGGCAGGGCCGGATGCCGACTACATGACGGGCCAGGCACCCCTTATCGATGGCGGTCTCGTCTATCGGTGAGCCTCAGCAATGTCTGTCGGGACCGGTCAAGCAACAGTGCAGGCCGTGCCCGGCTGGACATTTGAAGTTCTGCGAGCGCCAGTCAGTTGTCGTGCACTAAGTAATTTTGTCAAAGTCTGAATTTTTCCAGCGGGAAATTCAATTACAAATACGCGAAGACAACTATCTATATGCCGCAGAAATTGAGTAGTTGCCGAACCTGTCTTCGGGTCTCCTAATTTTGTATTAATAAAAGTGTTGAGAAACACAATAAAAAGCAAAACAAAAAGGAGAGTTTCGATGTCCTCATCAAATGGTCAGAGCCCAGATCTCGCAATGTTGCAGTCTGATCTTGCTGCACTCCGCGACGATGTCGCCGGTATCATGAGCCATCTGAAGACTGGTGTCTCCAACGGTGCCGAGGCCGCTTCCAACCAGATCGACGTAGCCGCCCGCAAAGTGGTTTCCACGGTCACCGAGGAAGGCAAGCAGTCGCTGAAATGGATCGGCGATGAGATCGAGGCGCGTCCGGTGCTGTCGCTGCTGATCGCACTTGGCTTGGGATATGTTGGGGGGCGCCTGCTGGCCTCGCCGTCCCAGAACGCGCGATGAATGCCGCCATTCGGCAAGCGGCAAACGCCGCTTGCGCGTCGCTCGGACATGACCTCAGGAGCGGCGCCCGCCATGCCGGCTGGAGTCTGGCAATCGCCACGACGGTACTGCTTTGCAGTATCGCGGCGGCGGGCTGCGCTCTCGTCGCACTATGGATCGCGATGCTGCCACTTGTCGGTCCCTGGATCGCTCCGCTGATCGTCTCCTCAGCGCTCCTGTTGATAGCAGCCGCAGGCTTGCTGGTGCTGACCAAACGGGCTCTCAAGGCACCGGCGCCTGTCGCCACCAAGCGGCCGAACGATGAACTCCTGTCTTCGTTCCAGGACAACAAGGTCTTGTTCCTGCTGGCTGCCCTCCTGGCTGGTTTCACCAGCGCTCAGCGACAGGATCACCGAAAAGGATAAAGTCATGCACTCGACGCACAACACACTTTCCGAAAACATTCGCACGAAGTCCGTCGAGGTGCTCAACAAGCATCTGGCCGCCGCCATCGACCTGCACGGTCAGGTCAAGCAGGCGCACTGGAACGTTCGCGGTCCGGGTTTCATCGGGATTCATCAACTGTTCGACCGCGTTGCCGGTGAGGTCGACACCTATGCCGATCAGCTGGCCGAACGGGCCGGCGGACTGGGCGGAACGGCCAAGGGAACGGTTCAGGTTGCGGCGCAAGCCTCGTTCCTGGTGCCTTACTCCCTCGGCGTCGCCGATCAGAACGAACATGTCTTCATGGTTGCCGCGACGCTCGCCGCCTTCGGTCAGTCGACACGCGAAGCCATTCTCGACACTTCGAGCATCGGTGACGCGGAAACCGCAGATCTCTTCACCGAGATTTCCCGCGGCGTCGACCAGCAGATCTGGCTGGTGGAGTCGCATCTGGTGCCGAGATGATCGCGTCCATGCGCAAGCCGCGCGCAAACGGTAACCGCAAGGCGCGCAGCAAGCCGCCCAACCGACTGTACACGCAGTCTCCGACTGCTGCGGCGCCCGACGTACCGAGCAACACCATAGTCGATCGGATCGACATCTGGGCGAACGAAGGCGGTGCCGGTGGCGACGTCAAGCGTCAAAAGCCGGAGGACAAGAGCTGATCCCTGCGAACAAGGCAGGCCCGGGGCGTGTGACGCTCGAAATCCCAAGGAGGCAGACATGGCCAACATGGAACCGCACTTTGAAACAATCTTCAAGGAGCAGGATTTCGAGATCCGTGACTATCACGCTTCGGTTGCCGCCGACGTCACGCTGGCCGGCAGGCGCGTGCAAACGGCAAGACGTGCCATGAGCTTGCTCAGGCACTACCTCGCCGGGGGAAATGAACTCAAACGCCGCCTGACTGTCATCCCGCCCGTGTTGCAAGTCCGCAGTCAGGGCATCACCAATGGCGCGATCGCGCCGGTGGTCCAGAGCGACGATTTCGGCTTGTGGACCTTGCGGTTGACACTGTCGAACGTTGGCCAGCTCGGGTCATTGCCGCTCCCCGATGACCGGCGCGTCTGTCTCAGTGCCCAACCACCCAGCCGCGTCGCCGCGCTGCGGTTCTCCGGGCTCGGACAGGTGCCTGACATCAAGGCCAAGACCAGCATCGTGACCTGGATGGCTCTGGCCTGCCGAGAACTGGCCATCGGCCCGATCTGGGTCGCCCGCTACAGCTCGGCCTGGACCCCGTGGTTCCTGCGCCGCAACGAGCTTCTGCTGCCCCTGCGTTCGGCGGCTCCCATGCAAACGGCAAGAATTTCAAACTCCTCTCCGGTCGCCGACTGGGTGCTTGTCCCTTGCCCAAGCGGCTTGCCGACCTACCAAGAAAGGCTGTCATCATGAAAACGCTAGCAACATTGATCGCGCTCGGTCTGGGGCTTTCAGCCTGCGTAAGCCCCTACGGCAGCCGCATGGCGCCTGTCGCCGGGATCGGCGTGGTGATCTCCGAACCTCGCATGCCGATACGCGGACACAACCGCTGCCAGACTGCCAAGTGGCAGCGTTACGCGGAGTGCCGCGACTACCGTCCGATGCCCGGACCTCACATGGGCTACTGACGGCCTCCTCCGGCCATGAAGGTCGGGGGGGGCTACTCCAACAATCAGTCTGTGGCTTGCACGGGCTGTGCAACAGAAAGACCAAGGCCATGAACAAGGACCAGATCATCGGCACTGCCAAGCAGGCCGCCGGAACCGTCACGGCCAAGGCCGGTGAAGTTCTTCAGCTCAAGGAGCTGGAGACGAAGGGCAAGGTCGTGCAGATCAAGGGCAAGTTTCAGAAGAACGTCGGCAACATCAGGGACGTCCTGAAGGATTGACGGCGGCGGACTTGCTTTCATTCACATCAGCTTCCTGCCCTCAAGGCTGAACAATCAGTCTGACCGCAGAATACATGAGGATTTCAAAATGACATTTGCAAACCGTCTGCTCGCCGGTGCCGTGATCGGCACTATGATGATCGCCTCCACCCCGCTCATGGCACAGGGCGCGGCCCAAACCGTTGCCCTGACCAAGATCGATCCCTCGACGCTGGCAACGGGCTACCGCGCCTCCAAGGTGGTCGGTGCCACGGTTGTCAACGAGACCAATGAAACCGTCGGTACGATCGACGACCTGATCATCACCACCGACGGCAACGTGCCCTATGCGGTGATCTCGGTCGGCGGCTTCCTCGGCATGGGGACCAAGTATGTGGTGGTGAGTTCGGCCTCACTCGTCGTGCAGGACAAGAACATGTTGCTGCGCGGCGCCACCAAGGAAACCATGCAGTCCTTGCCTGATTACAAATACGCCAAGTAATCGGTTCGACAAGTCGGGCCTCGAAAATGCGAGGCCCCCTCTGCGCCAGGTTCAACTCAACGGAGGATGCCATGAACATCGGTACCATTCTCTTCATCATACTGGTACTCTTCTTGATCGGTGCATTGCCGACCTGGCCCCACAGCGCCAACTGGGGCTACTATCCCAGCGGTTGTATCGGCCTCATCCTGATCATCATCGTGCTGTATCTGCTCCTCGGGCGTCATTGATGCCCGTCGAGGCCGGCCCATCCTCAAACACGGGCGTTCCAGCGACTCTGTCGGGCTGGACTAGAAGCGGTGAACATCGCGAAGACCGCAGCCGTGAGTAGATTCCGTGGCTGTCTGCGACGCTACGATCCGGACAAACTGAACTTCCCTCACAGAACGTGTTGAGTGGACCCTTCCATCGGCTTCCCGTGCCGGGGCGCATAGCGCCGCAAGGATCTCCTGTCCGCGGAACACGCGCCAAGGAGCACGATAGTGAAAAAGCTCATCGTATCCCTTCTGGCCTGCAGTGGCGTGCTCGCCATCATAACCGCCAATGAGATCGGGGCAGCGGTCGCAATGTCCGCTTGGGCAAGTGGAGCTGGCCGATGCGTTCCTGCCGAAACCTGCCTTGAAGGCTCAGGGTCCGGCACCATCGAGGGGACGACGGCTGCAAGTGGCGCGGTTGCAACTGCCTACGCTGATTTCAACGGGATTGCCTCCAGGGCAACGCCCCTCTTCGGCTCCAGTCAAAGGATACTCCCATGATGAAGAAAAACGCAGTCGTCGCCGTGTTTCCCGGGCATCAGTCCGCTGAAGTGGCAATTCGAGATCTGGCCCAGGCCGGCTTCGACATGAAGTCGCTCAGCATCGTTGGCAAGGGCTACCACAGCGAAGAGAAAGCCACCGGCTTCTACAACATTGGCGAACGCGTCATGTTCTGGGGCAAGCAAGGAGCTTTCTGGGGCGGCCTCTGGGGGCTGTTCGTCGGTGGCATCTTCATCTCGATGCCATTGGTTGGCAACGTGATCGTGCTCGGCTATCTCGCCGCCACGCTGGTCTCCATGCTCGAGGGCGCGGTGGTGGTCGGCGGGTTGAGCGCGCTCGGCGCCGGCCTCTACAGCCTCGGCATCCCCAAGGACAGCATCGTCCTCTACGAGGCGGCGGTGAAGGCCGACAGCTTCCTGGTCATGGTCTATGGCGATACCAGCGACATGGAACGGGCCCACAGCGTGCTGGAGCGGACAAGCCCAACCAGCTTGCACGTGCACGCGGGCATCGAAACACCCGCACCTGGCATGGCCCAGGCGGTACCGACCGCGGCCTGATGGCGCTTTGGCACAACACCCCGCCTCAATGCGGCTTCGGGTGCCTGAAACAGGGGGCAGGCTATGACTGCCCCCGTCCGGCAAGAACAGTTCTTAGCCGCTTGCATCATCCTGACCCCGCTCTCAGGCCTGCAGGCCCGAGAGCGGGGCGCAGTGGCTAGAGATCGACCACTGTCCAGCATTGTTCAGTGGCGACAGACCGAACGCTCTCGCAGTCCAGTCGTTTCGCTTTTCATCCCCCTCGCATGGAGGCCAAGCTCATGACCATCACCATCCCCCGGATCAGACGCGTCGCCTTCATCGGCAACTCCTTGCCCCGCCGCTGTGGCATCGCGACCTTCACATCCGAGTTGCAACGGGCCGTTGCCGGCATTGAGCCGGCGCTCGAAACCTCGATTGTCGCCATGAACGATCGCAGCCAGGGCTATGACTATCCGGAAGCCGTCCGCATCGAGATCGCCGAGGATAGTCCTGAGGACTATCTCGCCGCTGCAACCCTGCTCAACACCGGACAGGTCGACGTCGTGTCGCTTCAGCACGAGTTCGGCATCTTTGGCGGCAAGGCTGGCAGGAACATCCTGCCGTTGCTTGATCGCCTCACCGCGCCGGTGGTGACGACCTTTCACACGGTGCTGGCGCGCCCCAACCAGGCCCAGCGCGAGGTCATGGATCGTGTGATCAAGGCCTCATCCAAGGTGGTGGTGATGGCCGAAAAGGGACGGGCGCTATTGCAGGATGTCTATGGTGTGGCGCCGGAGAAGATCGTCGTCATCTCCCATGGCGTTCCCGACGTGCCCTACTGCAGCCCCGAGGCGATCAAGCGCAGCGAAGGCTACGACAAGCGGCGGGTCATTCTTACCTTCGGACTCCTGTCTCCCAACAAGGGCATCGAGGTGATGATCGACGCCATGCCGGCGATCCTGAAGGCCTGTCCCAGTGCCGTCTATGTGGTGCTGGGCGCCACCCATCCCAATCTGATCCGCAAGGAGGGCGAAGCCTATCGCGAGAGCCTGGTGGCACGCGTCGCCGCCCTCGGCATCGAAGACCATGTGGTCTTCCTCGACCAGTTCGTCGATCAGGCGACGTTGCTGCGCCATATCGGCATGTGCGACGTCTACGTCACGCCCTATCTCAACGAAGAGCAGATGACCTCCGGCACGCTGGCCTACAGCCACGGGCTCGGCCGGGCTGTGGTTTCCACGCCCTATTGGCATGCCCAGGAGCTTCTGGCCGGTGGCGCGGGCGTGCTGGTGCCGTTTGGTGACAGCCCTGCCATCGGGCGGGCCGTCGCTGACCTGCTCACCCATGACGATCGGCGCATGGCACTTGCCTATGGGGCCTATGAACGCAGCCGGTCCAAGACCTGGGCGCACGCGGCCCGACGCTATCTCAAGGTGTTCGAAGAAGTGGCCGCCGTGCGGACGCCGGTGTTCCTGGCGACCAAGAGCCCGACGATCCTGCTGCACCCGGTCGGCATTCCGCCGGAGATCAGCATCGATCACCTCATGGCCATGTCTGACGACACCGGCTTGTTCCAGCATGCGGTTCACGCCGTTCCCGACAGGGCGCATGGCTATTGCATCGACGACAACGCCCGCGCCCTGCTGCTGGCGGTGTTGATGGAGAACTCCAGTTCCCCGGATCTGCCAAGCCAACTGGCCGGGCGGTTTTCCTCCTTCGTGCAGCATGCCTGGAACCCCGATATCGGACGCTTTCGCAACTTCATGAGTTTCGATCGACGATGGCTCGAGGACATGGGGTCGGAAGATAGCCACGGTCGCACCCTTTGGGCTCTCGGGATCTGCGCCAAAAGCGACATGGACGCCGCGCGAAGGACCTGGGCCAGTGGCCTCTTCCTGAAAGCCCTGGTCGTGACCGAGCAGTTCCATTCGCCGCGCGCCATCGCCGCAACCCTCCTTGGCCTTGACGCCTATTGCAAGGCCGAGCCGGAGGTGGCGGAAGCCGATCGCATGCGCCTGCTGCTTGCCGAACGGCTGATGGGCAACATCGCGGCGGCGGAGACTCCGGAGTGGATCTGGTTCGAGGACGTGCTGTCCTATGACAACGCCCGTCTGTCGGAGGCCCTCATCCTCACGGGGATGTCGACCGGCGTCAGCCGTTACCTCAGGGCCGGTCTCAGGACGCTGGAATGGCTCATGACACAGCAGACCACCAGCTCTGGTGTCTTCCGGCCCGTCGGTTCCCACAGTTTCGGCGCTTTGCGGCAACCACCGCAACCCTTCGACCAGCAGCCGCTGGAGGCAACCGCCACCATTTCCGCCTGCGCGGCGGCCTGGCGGGCCACCAACAGCGCCAAATGGCGCAATGACGCCGAGCGCGCGTTCGCCTGGTTCCTTGGCGTCAATGACCTCAACGTCCCGCTGGCCGATGTTCGGACCGGACGGTGCCGCGATGGGCTGCATCCCGACCGGGCCAACGAGAACTGCGGGGCGGAGTCCGTCGTCTGCTACCTGCTGAGCCTGCTGGAGATCCGCCGGATGCTGCGCACACGCGAAAGCCGGCCTGAGAGCGCCATGCTGCAAACGCCGCTGCCACGCATTGCCGCCATTGGACGGATGGAAAACGGCGCCGGCAAGCCGCGTCCGCGCTGATCCGAACGACGACCTCGCCGATGCAAACCGGCATCGTCGCCGCAAGGCTAGTCCCCAGCAAAGGGATGAACCTGATCGGCGAGGGGACTGGTGCGAAGGAATGGCGGCGAACGTTCCTTCAAACACCAATTGGATTTTCGCCGACGCAGTGAGGCTCAGGTGTCCATCTTGGGAAAATTCCAGCGCTTGCCGATCCGGCTCTACCCAGATCCCGCTCGTGTCATCGTACGCCCCTTCCGTCCAGCGACAGAACCACGCAATCTCACATCCATCGACAAGTCGAGGGTGAACCGCATCGTCGACCGCGTTCTGGCGATGTCGGCAGAAATGGAGGCGCAGCAGCTGGCCCACATCGTGGCCAACTTCGAGGGGCGCCATCGCAACTTCCTGGCCATCTGCCGGGCGCAGTCATTGGATCTGGAAGGGGCCTTTGTCGATCCGCCATCGCTCAGCGACGATCAACGTCAGTTGGTCGGCGCCTATTTCCTGCATGAATATTCCTTCGAGGCCTCGGCGCTGTTCAACCCGTCCATCGTCCCGCATCCAGACCAGAGCGATCTCTCCGAGGGCGACCTGCGGTTTGTGCTCAGCCTGCGCGCCGTGGGCGAGGGGCACATTTCCTCGCTGACCTTCCAGTCCGGCGTCATTCGCAAAGATGGCAACATTCAGATGGACATGAAGGCGCGCTACGCGTCGCTCCCGCTCGTGACCGAGCGCACCAACAGTTCCAAGGGCGAAGTGGTCGATCTCACCTTTGATGCCGAACAGCAGCTCGGCGAGAGGGTCATCTTTCCCGTGACCGAGGCGCAGGCCAACGGCATCGAGGACGCACGCTTTGTGGCCTTCGACGATGAGGGCACGCGCAGCTATCATGCGACCGTCACCGCCTACAGCGGGCGCGCCATCAGCTCGCAGCTGGTCTCTACCTGCGACTTTGTGTCCTTCCGCCTGCAACCGCTCTTCGGCAATGCGACCGGCAACAAGGGCATGGCTCTGTTTCCGCGGAAGATCGATGGCCTGTTTGCCATGATCGGCCGCCAGGACAACGAGAACCTCTACTACATGACGTCGACCGATCTGCGTGTCTGGAATGACGGTGTGGCTATCCTCAAGCCGCTCTTCCCCTGGGAGTTCATCCAGCTCGGCAATTGCGGCTCGCCGATCGAACTCGACGAGGGCTGGCTTGTCTTCACCCATGGCGTCGGTCCGGTACGCAAATATGTCATCGGCGCGGTGCTGCTGGACAAGGCCGACCCGACCCGTGTGCTCGGACGCACCGCAGAACCGTTGATCAGTCCTGAACCGTCCGAAAGGGAAGGCTATGTGCCAAACGTGGTCTACACCTGCGGCGGCCTCCGGCACGGCGACCGGATCGTGCTGCCCTATGCCGTCTCGGACACCTACACGAACTTTGCCATGATCCCGATCGTCGACTTGCTCGCGCTCCTGCAGGCCTGAGCGCCCGCGAGCTGTATTGGCCATCCGTTGTGTCTTGCAAGAGTGGGCGCGCGGATGGCGCCTGCGTGAACTATTCCCACGAGGAAATGCTGGCCAGCTGCAGCCCAGATGTCCCGAACATCATCGTCTGATGTCGCCGCAACCGGGCACCAAATCGCGTCTGTCAGGTGCGCGGCTTGCCGCTGTCTCCTGATCTTTACGCAAACTATATGCGCCCCAGACACCTCTATATGCCCCGCATACGGGGAAAGGCTTAGCTGAGTTGGCAGCTTCCAAGGAGGTTGCAATGTCCGTTGTCTATCTTGTGGGCGGCCTGGCCGTCTTCGTCCTGTTCGGCTGGTTCCTGAGCTTTGTCGACCGTCTGATGCGGAGCGGATCATGATCGCGCTCTATGGGGTGGCTGGAGCCATCGTCGTGCTGCTGCTCGCCTATCTGGTGGTGGCGCTCATACGCCCCGAACTCTTTCCCTGATTTGCGGAGACTATCATGACCGCCTCCCTGTTCGGCTGGGGTGGACTGCAGATTGCGGTCTATCTCGTCGTTCTCCTCGCATGCGTCGTTCCGTTGGGCACCTTCATGGCCCGCGTGTTTCAGGGCGAACGCAACCTACTCACGCCGGTGATTTCGCCGCTGGAACGTCTCGTCTACGCGGCAATCGGCACGGATGCGGACAAGGACATGTCCTTCCGCGACTATGCCATGGCCGTGATCGTCTTTTCCGGCGCCAGTTTCGCACTGCTGTTCCTGATGCTGGTGGGGCAGGGCCTGTTGCCGTTCAATCCGCAGGGTCTCCCCGGTCTGACGCCCGATCTTGCCTTCAACACTGCCGTCAGCTTCGTCACCAACACCAACTGGCAGTCCTATGCGGGTGAATCGACACTCAGCTATTTCAGCCAGATGGCTGGACTGACGGTGCAGAACTTCCTGTCGGCCGGTGTCGGCATGGCCGTGCTGGTCGCCATGGTCCGGGGCATGACGCGCCGCAAGGCGACGGGCATCGGCAACTTCTGGGTCGACCTGACGCGGGCCGTCCTCTACGTGCTGCTGCCGCTGTCGCTGTTGTTTGCCTTCGTGCTGGGGCCTATGGGCGTGGTGCAGACCTTTGCCGCCTATGTGGACGCCCACACGCTTGAAGGCGCCAAGCAGACCATCGCGCTTGGACCCGTGGCCAGCCAGGAAGCCATCAAGATGCTCGGCACCAACGGTGGCGGCTTCTTCAATACCAACTCGGCCCACCCCTTCGAAAATCCCACCCCGTTCAGCAACTTCCTGGAATGCCTGGCCATCCTGCTGATACCGGCGGCGCTCTGCCACAGCTTCGGCGTGATGGTCAAGGATCGGCGGCAGGGGCTGGCGCTGATCGCCGCCATGACGGTGGTCTTCGTGCCGCTGGTGCTGTTTGCCGCCTCGGCCGAACAGGCGGGCAACCCGCATCTCAACGCCCTTGGCATCGATCAGGTGGCCTCGACCGTGCAGCCCGGCGGCAACATGGAAGGCAAGGAAGTCCGCTTCGGCATTGCCAACTCCGCCCTCTGGGCTGCGGCGACCACTGCTGCGTCCAACGGCTCGGTCAACTCCATGCACGACAGCTACACGCCGCTCGGCGGTTTCGTACCGATGCTGCTGATGAAATTCGGCGAGGTGATCTATGGCGGCGTCGGCTCCGGCCTCTACGGCATGCTGGTCTTCGTCATCGTCACGGTGTTCATCGCCGGCCTGATGGTGGGACGCACGCCGGAATATCTCGGCAAGAAGATCCAGAGCTTCGAGATGAAGATGGCGTCGATCGCCATTCTCGCCCCCTGCGCCGTCGTGCTGATCGGCACAGCGATCGCGGTGGCGACGGACTCCGGCCGGGCCGGCATCCTCAATCCGGGCGCACAGGGCTTCTCCGAAGTACTCTATGCCTTCACCTCGGCGGGCAACAACAATGGCTCGGCCTTCGCCGGTCTCTCCGCCAACACGCCCTTCTACAACGTGGCGCTCGGCCTGTGCATGCTGATTGGCCGCTACATGGTGCTGATCCCGGCGCTCGCCATCGGTGCGTCGCTCGCCGCCAAGAACACCACGCCGGCCAGTGCCGGCACGCTCCCCACCCATACCCCGCTCTTCGTCGCCGTGCTGATCGGCGTGATCATCCTGGTCGGCGTGCTGACCTATGCGCCCTCGCTGGCGCTTGGACCGGTGATCGAGCATTTCGTGATGATCGGAGGCTGAAGCCATGTCCGGTAAACCCAAGTCACACCATCGCGCCGTAGGCGCAGCCCCGGCGCTCAATCCCTTTCGCGGCGCCGATGTCGGGCCGGCGATCCGGCTGTCGATCACGCGCCTGACGCCGCTCTATCAGGCGCGCAACCCCGTGATGTTCGTGGTCTTCGTCGGCTCCATCGTCACAACGGCGATCTTCGCGCTGACCCTGATCTGGCCGAACAGTCCGCTCGCCGGCGGGCAGGGCGCGGGCTTCGTCGGCTGGATTACCTTCTGGCTGTGGTTCACGCTGATCTTCGCCAACTTTGCCGAAGCCATTGCCGAGGGCAAGGGACGCGCTCAGGCGGACTCGCTCAAGAAGGCCCGCCGCGACGTGTCGGCCAAGCAGCTCACACGGGCTGACGACCGCAAGTCCTTCAAGACCGTTGCCGCCAACAGCCTGCGCAAGGGCGATCTGGTGCTGATCGAAGCCGGCGACTTCGTGCCGTCCGACGGCCAGGTGATCGAGGGCATCGCCTCAATCGACGAAAGCGCCGTGACGGGCGAGTCCGCGCCGGTGATCCGGGAGTCCGGCGGCGATCGTGACGCGGTGACCGGCGGTACGCGGGTGCTCAGCGACTGGGTGGTGGTGCGCGTCACCTCCGATCCCGGCGAGAGCTTCCTCGACCGCATGATTGGTCTCGTGGAGAGCGCCAAGCGGCAGAAGACACCCAACGAGATCGCCCTGTCGATCCTGCTGGCCGCCATGACCATCATCTTCCTGCTGGTGTCGGCGACGCTGCTGCCCTTTTCGGCCTTTTCGGTGACCCGCGCCGGTTCGGGAACGGTGATCACGGTGACCGTGCTGATCGCGCTCCTGGTCTGCCTGATCCCCACAACCATCGGCGGGCTTCTCTCCGCCATCGGTATCTCCGGCATGCAGCGGCTGATCGGCGCCAATGTCATTGCCACCTCGGGCCGCGCCGTCGAGGCGGCCGGCGACGTCAACGTGCTGCTGCTGGACAAGACCGGCACCATCACCTTCGGCAACCGTCAGGCCGTCGAGTTCTTCGCCGCGCCCGGTGTGACGCGCCAGCAACTGGCGGAAGCCGCCGAGCTGGCCTCGCTTGCCGACGAGACGCCGGAAGGACGCTCCATCGTCGTGCTAGCCCGGCGCCTGTTCGGACTGCCCGAACGCACGGCAAAGGATGTGGAAGCCAACTTCATCCCCTTCAGTGCAGAGCAGCGCATCAGCGGCGTGGTGATCCGCGAACGCCACATCATGAAGGGGGCCAGCGACGCCATCGCGCGCCTGGTCGCCATGAAGGGCGGCGCCTTCCCGCCAGATACGGCGCGCGAGATCGACGACATCGCCCGCAAGGGCGGCACGCCGCTGGTGGTGGCCGAGGGGCCGCAGGTGCTCGGCGTCGTCTATCTCAAGGATATCGTCAAGCCGGACATCAAGGCGCGCCTCGCCGACCTCAGGAAGATGGGCATCAAGTCGGTGATGATCACCGGCGACAACCCGCTCACCGCTGCGGCCATCGCCTCGGAAGCCGGCGTCGACGACTTCATCGCGGAAGCGACGCCGGAGACCAAGCTCAAGTATATCCGCCGCATGCAGGAAGGCGGCGAGCTGGTGGCCATGGTCGGCGACGGCACCAATGACGCGCCGGCGCTTGCCCAGTCGGACGTGGCGGTGGCCATGAACTCCGGCACCCAGGCCGCCAAGGAAGCCGGCAACATGGTCGACCTCGACAGCGATCCCACCAAGCTGATCGAGATCGTCGAGATCGGCAAACAGTTGCTGATGACGCGCGGTGCGCTGACGACCTTCTCGATCGCCAACGATCTGGCGAAGTATTTCGCCATCATCCCCGCCGCCTTCGCCGGCACCTATCCGGCCCTTGGTGCGCTCAATCTCATGGGGCTCGCCAGCCCGGAAAGCGCCATCCTGTCGGCGGTGATCTTCAACGCACTGGTCATCATCGCCTTGGTGCCGCTGGCGCTCAGGGGCGTGAAATACCGCGCCGAATCCGCCGAACGGCTGCTGACGCGCAATGTTCTCATCTATGGGCTGGGAGGTGTCGTCACGCCGTTCATCGGCATCAAGCTGATCGATCTCGCCCTGTCGGCCACGGGCCTCGCCTGAAAGGAATAGTCATGACACTGACATCCCAACTTCGCGCGAGCGCTGCGGCGCTCACCCTGTTCACGCTGCTTCTTGGTGGAGCCTATCCGGCGATAACCACCATCGGACTGCAGACCCTGTCCCCCGCAGCAGCCGGTGGAAACCTCGTCACCGGTGGCAACGGCGAAATCGTCGGCTCCCGTCTCCTTGGGCAGACCTTCACGGCGCCGCGCTATCTCTGGGGACGACCGTCGGCGACCGGCTCCAGCCCCTATGACGCTTCGGCCTCATCGGGCTCCAACCTCGGCGTCAACAATCCCACCCTGATCGATGCTGTGAAGGCGCGGGTTGCGGCTTTGAAGGCCGCCGATCCGGGCAACACGGCATCGGTTCCGGTCGACCTGGTGACTGCCTCGGCCTCCGGTCTCGACCCGGACATCAGCCCAGCCGCCGCCGACTATCAGGTCGGCCGCATTGCCAAGGCGCGCGGATTGGACGAAGCTCAGGTGCGGACCGCCATTGCGTCGGCGACATCCGGACGGACGCTGGGCCTGTTCGGCGATCCGCGTGTCAATGTGCTCGCCGCCAACATGGCGCTCGACAAGCTGGGTCAATGATGGAAACGGATCGTCCAGATCCCGACAAGCTGCTTGAACTGGTCAATGCCGACCGTGAGGTCAGCCGGCGCGGCCGCCTGAAGATCTTCTTCGGCGCCGCTGCCGGCGTCGGCAAGACCTACGCCATGCTGAGCGAAGCGCGCCGTCTGGCCTTCGACGACGGGCGCGACGTCGTCATCGGCGTCATCGAGCATCACGGCCGGGCCGAGACGCAGGCTCTGATCGACGGGCTGCCGCAACTGCCGCCGCTGGCGATCGATCATCGTGGCGTCACGCTCAGCGAGTTCGATCTCGACGCGGCGCTCGCCCGCAATCCGTCCCTGATACTCATCGATGAGCTGGCCCATTCCAATGCTCCGGGCACGCGCCATCCCAAGCGCTGGCTCGACGTGCGCACGCTCATCGATCACGGCATCGACGTCTTCACGACGCTCAACGTCCAGCATCTGGAAAGCGTCAACGACGTGGTGGCCAAGCTCACCGGCGTCTGGGTGCAGGAAACCTTGCCGGACTCCGTGTTCGACGAGGCCGACGAGGTGGCGCTGATCGACATTCCCTCCGACGACCTCTTGCAACGGCTCGCCGCCGGCAAGGTCTATGTGGGCGAGGGCGCCAACCGCCGTGCCGCGGAGAACTTCTTCCGCAAGTCCAATCTGACGGCCCTGCGCGAACTGGCCCTGCGCCGCACCGCCGACCGCGTCGACGCGGAAAGCGACGAGCTCAATCTCGCGCTCGGCCAGCGCGGCGGCCAGGTTGCCACCCGTGTGTTGGTGCTGGCCGGTGCCGATCTGAGTTCGGCGCGCCTGATCCGGCGCGCACGCCGCATGGCAGTGGCCGCCAAGGCACCATGGACGGTGCTCTATCTCTACACCCACCAGCATGAGCGGTTGAGCGAGCAGGGCAGGCTACGGCTGGAGAAGCACCTGCGGTTGGCCGAACAGCTAGGGGCGACGATCGTTCGCCTGCCCAGTGTCGACGCTGCCGCAACCGCGCTCGCCTTTGCCCGCCAGAACGGCTTTTCGCGCATCGTCGTCGGCTATAGCGCCAACCGCAACTGGTGGTTCTTCTGGCGCAAGTCGCTGTCGCAACGGCTGTTGGAAGGCGGGGCCGGATTGGAGATCGTCGCTGTTTCGGACGATCTGCCGGACGGCGAGCGGACCACCGAACCGCGCCCCACCCAGGCCTTTGGCGTGTCCAGCGGTCTGGCTCTCCTGTGGTCGGTCCCGGTGGTGGCGGCCGCCACGCTCTGCGGTTGGCCATTCCGGGGCATGGTGGATCCCGACAGCCTGTCCTTGCTCTATCTCGTCGCCGTCGTGGTCAGTGCCGTCCGCTTTGGTATCGGACCCGCTCTTGCCACCTCTATCCTGTCGGTAGCGGCCTTCAACTTCTTCTTCACCGAGCCCTATTTCTCCTTCCGCTTCGACAACCCGGGCTACTATTTCACCTTTGCCTTCATGCTGGTCACCTCGCTGATCGTCGGCTCCATGACGGCCCGGCTGCATAGCCACGCCCGCCAGGCCCGCAAGAGCGAGGAAGACACCCAGCTGCTCTATGGCCTCACCCGAGGCCTGTCGTCGGTACGCGGTACGGACGCCATCTGCGAGGTGGCGATCACCCGCATCCGCGTTCCCTATGGCGTGGCGCCGACCATTCACGTCGCCGGCGAGCATGGTCGCCTTGGTGTCTATCCCGCCGACGCGCCGGCGCTCGACGCCAAGGAGCAAGGCGTCATCCAGTGGGTGATGGAAAATGCCGAGATGGCCGGACGCGACACCGACACCATGCCGTCGGCACGCGGTCTCTATCTGCCGCTCAAGGTGGAGGACGAGATGCTCGGCGTGATGGGGCTGGTGCCGCTCGATCCGCGGCGGCGCTTTGCCAGCGTCGAGGTGATGCGCCTCGAGACCATCGCCGATCTGGTGGCAAGCGCCCTGCAGCGTGCCCGACGTGCCGACGAGGCGGAGCGGGCACGGGTGGACATCGAGAGTGAGCGGTTGCGCAACGTGTTGCTGGCCTCGGTCTCCCACGATCTCAGGACGCCGCTGACGGTGATGAACGGATCGCTCGGCAACCTCCTCAAGATGCGCAAGAAACTGCCGCGCGAGGCGGTCGAGGAGCTGACAGGCTTGTGGGGGCAGCTGGTGCGCCTGCAGAAGTTCGTCGGCAATCTCCTGAAGATGGCGGCGATCACTTCGGGCCGGCTGCAGCTCAACTTCCAGCCCTATCTCATTCAGGAGATCATCGGTGCGGCGATCTCCGAGGTGGACCCGCAGAAGGGCGCGCGCACCATCAACGCCACTCTGTCGGGCACCATGCCGCTGGTGATGATGGACGGGGCGCTGATCCAGCAGGTGCTGGTCAATCTCCTGGAAAACGCCATTTCCCACACCGACGAGCAGGGCATGATCTCGATCCAGGCTGAGCGCGATGCCGATGTGTTGCGCCTGCGCGTCTCCGACAACGGGCCGGGCATCAGGCCAGGGGAGGAGGAGCGCATCTTCGACAAGTTCCATCGCGACGCCGTTCGCCCCGACCAGCAGGGCGGCGGAGCCGGGCTGGGGCTGGCCATCTGCCGCGGCATCGTTGGCGCCCACGGCGGAATCATCTATGCCAAGAACAATCCGGCGGTTGCGCCGGGACAGCCGAACGGGGCCAGCGTGATCTTCACGCTGCCGATCGGCAAGGATGGGGAACATGGCTGAGACGCGCATTCTCGTCGTTGAGGACGATCCGGCCATCGCCAAGTTCCTCCGCCTGACGCTCGAGGCGCAGGAGTTCGCCGTCGACGTGGCCGGCACGGCCACCGCCGCCCAGGCGGAACTCCTGGCGCGCCGCCCGGACGTCATCCTGCTCGATCTCGGGCTGCCGGATGAGGACGGCCAGTCCTTCATCGCCCGCCTGCGCGAATGGACCCGCACGCCGATCATCGTCGTCTCGGCACGCGAACAGGAAGGCGAAAAGATCCAGGCTCTTGAAAACGGCGCCGACGACTATCTCACCAAGCCCTTCGCGGCCGGTGAGCTCGTCGCCCGCATTCGTGTGGCGCTGCGACACTCCCAGACCGGTGGCGACAGCGGTTCTGCGATCTACGAGGTTGACGGTCTGCGGGTTGATCTCGCCGCGCGTCAGGTCTCTGTCGATGGCGAAGAGGTTCATCTGACGCCGATCGAGTACAAGCTGCTGTCGCTCCTGGTCCGCCACGCCGGCAAGGTCCTGACGCATGGACAGTTGCTCAAGGAAGTCTGGGGGCAGCACAGCCTAGACAACACCCACTATCTGCGCATCCATACCCAGCATCTGCGCGAAAAGCTGAAGGACGATCCGCTCAGCCCTCGCTACATCTTCACAGAAGCTGGGATCGGCTATCGCCTGAGGGGGCGGCGGTGACGGAACCGCATATTTCGTCGTCATCGGGATGCCGGTCATTGCCGTGACGATTGCCTCACCAATGGGTCTCCGGGGCTCAAGCGGCTGCCAGACCTCTCGCCATCCGGCACCAAAGGGCTGGCCGTTGGCCAGGCGAACACAAAGACTTGCCGACCACCGGGACGACGTGTCAGAGTTGAATAGGTAAAAAGACGTAAGATCGCTGAACGAGGGTTGAGGAGCCGCCGTTCGGTGCGCCGTCCGCAGGAGGATCGGACGGTTGGCCAGGCTCGCAGCACCAAGGCCCCTGTTCCAGAACGATAAAAATCATGAGGAGGAGTGAACACCATGACCCTTGGCCATATCATTGGCGGTGAGACGAAACCGTCCGCATCGGGCAAGACCTATTCGCGCATCGATCCCGTCACGCAGGAGGTGGCCACGGTCTGCGCGGCCGCCGGGGTTGAGGAGGTCAACGCCGCCGTTGCCGCCGCCCATCAGGCTTTCGCCGCCTGGTCTGAGACCGGCCCCAACGCCCGGCGCACGCTGCTGCTGAAGGCGGCAGACCTCATGGAAGCGCGCACGCCCGACTTCATCGCTGCCATGACCGAAGAGACCGGTTCCACCGGCCCCTGGGGCGGCTTCAACTGCTATTTCGCCGCCAAGATCCTGCGTGAGGCAGCGGCGCTGACCAGCCACATCACCGGCACCGTCATACCGTCGGACAAACCCGGCTGCATGTCCATGGGCGTGCGACAGGCCGTTGGCGTCTGCGTCGGTCTGGCGCCGTGGAACGCGCCGGTCATTCTCGGCGTCCGCGCCATTGCCGCCGCGCTCGCCTGCGGCAACACGGTGATCCTGCGTTCGTCGGAAGCCTGCCCGCGCACCCACCATCTGATCGGCGAGGTGATGCTGGCGGCCGGCTTCCCGGCCGGTGTCGTCAACGTGCTGCACAACGCGCCCGAGGACGCACCGGTCGTGGTCGAGGCGCTGATCGCCCATCCTCTCGTCAAGCGCATCAACTTCACCGGCTCTTCGCGCGTCGGCAAGATCATCGCCAAGCTGGCGGCCGAACATCTGAAGCCCGTGCTGCTGGAGCTCGGGGGCAAGGCGCCCTTCATCGTACTCGAAGATGCCGATCTTGATCAGGCGGTCGCCGCCGCCGCCTTCGGCGCCTTCATGAACCAGGGCCAGATCTGCATGTCGACCGAGCGCTTCATCGTGGTGGACGCCATCGCCGATCAGTTCGTCGACAAGTTCGCCGCCAAGGCACGCAGCCTGCCGGCCGGCAATCCGCGCGACAAGGTGGTGCTGGGATCGCTGGTCGATCTCAAGTCGGCCGAAAAGATGGACCAGTTGATCGCCGACGCGGTGGCCAAGGGCGCCAAGGTGGTGGCCGGCGGCAAGCGCACCGGCGCCATCGTCGAGGCGACGCTGATCGATCAGGTGCGCCAGGACATGCGGATCTACCGCGAGGAATCCTTCGGCCCGGTCAAGTCGATCATCCGCGTCAAGGATGAGGCGGAAGCCATCGCGGTGGCCAACGACACCGAGTACGGCCTGTCCTCCGCCGTCTTCACCAGGGATATCGCCCGTGGCCTTGCGGCGGCCAAGAAGATCCAGTCGGGCATTTGCCACGTCAACGGCCCGACGGTGGGCGACGAGGCGCAGGCACCCTTCGGTGGCGTGAAGGACTCCGGCTACGGCCGCTTCGGCGGCACTGCGGTGATCGCCGAGTTCACCGAGTTGCGCTGGGTGACCATCGAGGGGCCGCAGCATTACCCCTTCTGATCAATCGTGGGGATTATCCCGGCGGACGGCAACAGCCCGTCCGCCGGGAACAGGTTTGATCATTTGCTTCGGCCTGACTTCGCCTCGAGGAAACCGCGACCGCCGCCATCAAAATGATGCTGCGACCTGAGCAGCGATGCCCTGTCCGATCAGACGGCGATCCAATCACCAAGCAACTGAAGCCGCTCCGGGAGACGGCCGATGGTGGTCGCGTCGGCGTTGGCAAAGGCAAAGCGAAGGTAGTTTTCCTGGCCAGGCCCGAAATAGCTGCCGGGGAGCGTGACGACACCAGCCCGCCGTGCAAGCTGTTCGGAGACGCGCGCTGAAGTCACTCCCGCAAACGGGTGCCTGACAAAGGCGAAGTAGGCGCCTACCGCCCCGATTTCCCAGCCTTTGACACCGGCGATGGCCGCCTTGAGCGCGTCGGCGCGCCGGGTGATTTCGGCTCGATTGGCTTCGCGCCAGGCACCTAGCGTCGGCAAGGCTTGCGCAATGGCGATCTGGCCGACGCGCGGCGCGCAGATCTGCAGGTTGTCCATGATCTTGGCGATCTCGGTAACCACCCTGGGGCTGGCCGTGACTGCGCCCAAGCGATAGCCGGGCACGCAGAAGCTCTTGGAAAAGGAATAGAGCGAGATCAACCCTTCGCCCCAGCCGGGCGCGAGGAAGAGGCCGTGCGGTTGCTTGGCGTCCGCCGGCAGGAAGTCGCGATAGGTCTCGTCGAGAATGAGCCAGATGCCACGCCGCCGGCACAGTGCGAGCAGGTCCGCGAGCAGCGACGGCGGATAGACGGCACCGGTCGGATTGTTGGGAGAGACAATTGCAAACGCCCGAACGTCGGGCGTGATGGCGGCGTCCAGCGCCTCCAGACTGGGCAGGAAGTGGTTGGAGGCAGGGCAGTCGACGAGACCGATCCCGATGCCGAACATCCGCAGTGACGTCTCGTGATTGAAGTAGAACGGATTGGAAAGCAGCACCCGGCTGCCTGGCTCGGCAACGGCGAGAGCGGCGCAAATGAACGCCTGATTGCACCCTGCGGTGATGTGAATGTTGTCGGCGGTTATGGCGGCACCGTAAAGGGCGCTCTCGTCGGCCGCGAGGGCCTCGCGCAAGGCGCGATCGCCTTCGATCGGCCCATAGGCCGCCGTCGCCGGATCGGACGCCGCAGCCATCAGCCCGGCAATCAGCTCCGGATGCGGCGGATATCCTGGCACCGCCTGAGACAGGTCGATGGTCGCACCGACGGAGCCGTCATAGGCCCGCGCCCACGCCTGAACCGACGGGATTGGGGGCGGGGCGAGATCGGCGATGAGCGGATTGAGGCGCGGCATGTGGAGCATCCTGTGGCGGCATGGGGCGAGTAACGCGGACAGCTTGGGCAAGCCCTTTTACTCATTCCGCCGCCTCACCATTTGCAACAGTCGGCATAGCACGCAGCCATCTCAACTCGATAGTGCTCGGGAAGCACTCTATGATGCGACTCACAAGGTGCTGCGCGTGTTCGCCCCACATACCGAGGCTTCGGCAAAACTGTCAGGAACAGCCCAAGGCTTGCAATGCGAGCCGACATGGCGCCGCAGCAAAGCAAGGCAAAGCCTCTCCGGGCGTCATCGCCGAGAGCACCAAGTGGCGGCAAACCAATTTCATCGGCGCGTCATGGCAGCATGTCATTGAAATGCCATTCACTCACTGATTGGAGACTAGCCCATGAAGAATGAAACCCTTGGCCCCGGACCAAAGTCTTGGCTCGAAGCAGAACTCGAGGACGACTTTGACGAGGAACTGGAACAGGAAATCGATGATATCCGCATTCCTGAGGAGTTGAGGGGACGGCTGGCGCAACACAAATCCAATTCGATCGACCGGAAGGTCTATTTCAACGAGTTGATCCGTCTGCAGGCCGAGCTGGTCAAGATGCAGGACTGGGTGGCCCACAAGGGGCTGAAGGTCGTCGTCCTGTTCGAGGGACGCGACGCGGCCGGCAAGGGTGGTGTCATCAAGCGCATCATGCAGCGTGTCAATCCGCGCACCTGCCGCGCTGTTGCCCTGCCGGCACCGTCGGATCGCGAGAAGGCGCAATGGTATTTCCAGCGCTATGTGCCGCATCTGCCCGCCGCTGGCGAGATCGTCCTGTTTGACCGCAGCTGGTACAATCGCGCCGGTGTCGAGCGTGTCATGGGCTTTGCCTCGGACACTCAGGTCGAGGAGTTTTTCCACGACGTGCCGGAGTTTGAACGCATGCTGGTGCGCTCGGGCATCATTCTCGTGAAATACTGGTTCTCGATCACCGACGAGGAGCAGCAGCTGCGCTTCCTGATGCGCATTCACGATCCGATCAAGCAGTGGAAGCTGTCGCCGATGGATCTGCAGTCGCGCGTCCGTTGGGAGCAGTATACCAAGGCCAAGGAGGAGATGTTCGCCCGGACCAACATTCCCGAGGCTCCCTGGCACATCGTTGAGGGCAATGACAAGAAGCGCGCGCGCCTCAACTGCATGGCGCATCTCCTGTCGCTCGTGCCCTATGAGGAAATCCCGCACGAACCGATCGCGCTGCCCGAACGCGTGTTCAACCCCAACTATGAGCGTCGCGTGCTGCCGCCCGAACTCTATGTGCCGGAGCGCTATTGAGCACGGTCTGCAGTCTCGAACCTGGCGCCTCTGACCAAGAGAATGCCGGGGGGCATACCTGAACCTCTGGCAGATACGTCACGCTCATCCAAGGCGACCCGGACGGTGATCCGGAGCGGTGTCCTGGCGCGCGTCATCGAGCGTCTTCGCCAAAAAAAGGTGGACCGGGGGAGGGATCCCGGTCCACAGGAACCGGCCATTGGAACTCTGCGGGGCGCTTCACCTTTCGGTACGCAGGGTTCCAGACCGCCAGCGCCCTTGGGAGGCGGTGCTGGCGAGGGCTACAGGCCGGAACCGTTGCTGGCGATCACGTCGCGATACCAGCCGAAGGACTTCTTGCGGAAGCGGTTCATGGTGCCCTGGCCGTCATCGTCGCAATCGACATAGATGAAGCCGTAGCGCTTGCTCATCTGGCTGGTCGACAGCGACACGCTGTCGATGCAGCCCCAGGCCGTATAGCCCATGACCTCGACGCCCTCGTCGAGCGCGTCGCCGATGGCGCGGATATGGCCGTCAAGATAGGCGATGCGATAGTCGTCCTCGACAGTGCCGCCTTCCAGCCTGTCGCGGGCGCCAAGGCCGTTTTCGACGATGAACAGCGGCTTGCGATAGCGGTCGTACATTTCCACGAGTGCGATCGTCAGGCCGGTCGGGTCGATCTGCCAGCCCCAGTCGGACACCGGCAGATAGGGGTTCTTGACGCCCGAGGTGACATTGCCGCCGACCTTCTCGCGCTCGGCCGCGTTGATCGACGACACCATCGACATGTAATAGCTGAAGGAGACGAAATCGACCGGATAGGTCTTGAGGATTTCCTCATCGCCCTCGACCATCCGGACATGGATGTTGCGCTTCTTCCAGGCGCTCTTTGCCGACGGCGGATAGGTGCCGAACACCTGCACGTCGGAAATGGTCATGTTGTCGCGATTGTCGCGCATGGCCTTGAGGCAGTTCTGTGGGTGGCAGGTCTCGGGATAGGAGAGCAGGCTCGTCACCATGCAGCCCATCTGGGCACCCGGGATGATGGCATGCAGCTGCTTGGTCGCCAGCGCGCTCGCCACCAGCTGGTGATGCAGACCCTGCCAGATGATCTCCTCGAGCTTCTCCTTGGGGTAGCGGTCCTCGCAGATGCCCATTGTGGAGAAGGGATGGCGGAAGGCGCTGTCGATCTCGTTGAAGGACAGCCAGTATTTCACGAGATGGGAATAGCGGCGGAACACCGTCTCGGTGAAGCGCAGGAAGAAGTCCACCACCTCGCGGCGATACCAGGCGTCGTAGTGGTTCACGAGGTAAAGCGGCATCTCATAGTGGTGCAGCGTCACCAGCGGCTCGATGCCGCGCGCCCGCATCTCGGTGAACAGGCTCTCGTAGAAGGCAAGGCCCGCTTCATTGGGCTCGGTCTCGATGCCCTTGGGGAAGATGCGCGTCCACTGGATCGATACGCGCAGCACCTTGAAACCCATCTCGGCCAGCAGATCGAGATCCTCACGATAGCGATGATAGAAGTCGATGCCGCGCCGCTTGGGATAGGGGCCGACCTCGGGGCAGGCCTCTGCTGCGGCGATGGCGGCGCTGGTCATGTGGTGCAGCGCCTTGTAGTCCTTGGGGTCCATGTTGGACTTGTAGATGGCGCAATCGGCCACCGACAAGCCCTTGCCGCCCTCGTTCCAGCCGCCTTCGCACTGGTTGGCGGCCAGAGCGCCACCCCAGAGGAAGCCATCGGGGAAACGGGTGTTACTCATGGTCTAACTCCTTGACAAATAGGGGATCAGGCGGTCAGGGCGAGCGCGCGTACCGCGTCCGGTCCGTCGGCCAGCAGCGCCTTGTCGGCCAGTGCCTTGCACTGGGCGAAGGACAGGGCGGAAATGGTCGCCTTGATCTCGGGAATGGCGGCCGGCGCGGCGGACAGCTCCGTCACGCCGAGGCCGACGAGGATCGGCGCGGCCAGCGGGTCCGACGCCGCGCCACCGCACACCGCCACCATGCGCCCGCGCGCCGCCGCGCCTTCGCAGGCGATGCGGATCAGGCCGAGCACGCCGGGATGCAGGGCGTCGACGCCGGCGGCGACGGCCGGATTGCCGCGGTCCATGGCCAGCGCATATTGGGTGAGGTCGTTGGTGCCGACCGAGAAGAAGTCGCAGACTTCGGCCAGCTGCCGGGCGGCAACGGCGGCGGCGGGGATCTCGATCATCGCCCCGACCTCGATCGGCTCGGACCGGCCAATCGCCTGTCGCTCCTGTTCGACCATCGCCCGGACTGCCACCATTTCGGAGACGGAGGCGACCATGGGCACCATGATGCGCGTGACGCCATAGGGCTTGACGCGCAGGATCGCACGGATCTGCGTGCGCAGCATGTCAGGCTGGGCGAGGCCGACACGCACACCGCGCAGACCGAGGAAGGGGTTCTCTTCCTTGGGCAGGGACAGGTAGGCGAGCGGCTTGTCGCCGCCCACATCGAGCGTGCGGATGATCAGCGGCCGACCGCCGAGCTCGTCGGCGATGGCCTGGTACTCGGCCAGTTGTTCGTCTTCCGTCGGCGCGGCGGCCCGGTCCTGGAACAGGAACTCGGAGCGCAAGAGGCCGCAGCCTTCGGCCCCCTCGGCAACGGCCCCCTTGCCTTCGCCGACCCGACCGAGATTGCCGAACACCTCGATGCGCTTGCCGTCGCTCAGGCGGCACTCGCTGGAGGCGGCGGCACGCTGGGCGGCCTTGCGTTCGACACGCTCGGCAATGCGACCACGGACGGCGTCCACTTCGCCTTCGGTCGGGAAGACGGTGACATTGCCGAGACCGGCGTCGACGATCACCTCGGCGCCGTCGGGGATGCGGTCGGCCTCGGGACCGAGCGCCACGATGGTGGGAATGCCGAGACCTGCGGCGATGATCGCCGCATGGGACGTCGGCCCGCCATCGCGCATGAGGATGGCGGCGAGATGGCCGGCAACGAGGCCGGCGGTTTCCGACGGCAGGATTTCGTCCGCCAGCACCACCGAACCCGCTGGCAGACTGGCGAGGGTGGCGGTGTTCTCCTTGCCCGTGAGCACGGCGATCACCTGGGCAGAGACGTCGCGCATGTCGGCAGCCCGTTCGGCAAGGCGGGCATCGGCAAGACCGGCCAGCACTTCGGCCTGACGCGCGCAAGCCTTGGCCCAGGCCCATTCGGCCGAGCGGCCGGCGGCAATGTCGGCCTCGGCCGTCTCGGCAAGCTCGGGATCGTCAAGGATCTCGCGATGGGCTTCGGCCACGCCGGCCCGCGCGCCCGAGGCGCCATCGCCAATGCGAGCAGCAACGACGGTCAGCGCATTGCGCAGGCGCTGCCGCTCGACTTCGATGCCCTGACCATTCGGCGGCAGCTCGACCTCGGCGCGGCCATGACGGACGATCGGTCCAAGTGCCACGCCGGCAACCGCCGAGCGGCCGCGTATGACAGCGTTGGCACCAGGCACAAACGGCTCACCCAACGGTGAAGGCAGAGGAGCCGAGGCAGGAGAGGGTGTCTCCGACGCCAACTCGTCGCCCGGTCCGTCGGAGATCGTGTCGCCAAGTCCGCCGACGATGAGATCCAGCAGCATGTCCGCAGCCGCCTCCGCTCCGGCCCCGTCAACGCGAACGTCCAGCGTGTCGCCGAAGCGCGTGCCGAGGCTCATCAGCGCGACGACGCTCTTGCCGTTGACGCTCTTGCCATGGGCGGAGACGGTGACCGAGCCGCCATGGGTCTTGGCAGCATTGGCGAGCTGCGCCGCCGGGCGGGCGTGCAGTCCGTGGGGAATGCGCAGCGCCACAGAGAGCGAAACGCTGTCGCTGACGTCATCTGCGCCCGCTGCCGCCGTGCCGGTGGACACCAGCGTCAAGGCCGCATCGCCGAAACTCAGCGTGCCGGAGGTGGTAGCCGCCAGGATCTTGAAGGCGTCGCCATTGGTGATGATCACCATGGAGATCAGCGAAGGAACCTTGGGGCGGACGGCGGCGATGTCGAATGACACCAGGAGGTCGCCCTTGGTCACCCGCTGGCCTTCCGCCACATGGGCCGTGAAGCCGGCCCCGGCGAGGGTGACGGTGTCGACGCCCACATGCATCAGCACTTCCGGTCCCTCGTCCGCACGCACGGTGACGGCGTGTCCGGAGGCATGGGTGGCGATGACGGTGCCGGTGCAGGGCGAGCGTAACTCGCCCACGTCGGGATCGATGGCCAACCCGTCGCCCACCATACCGCCGGCGAAGACGGGATCGGGGGAAGCTGCCAGCGGAAGTGCGCGACCGGAAAGGGGCGAGAAGACATACAGACTGGACACGGTCGGACCTTTCTCAAGCAGCGGAGGGATCAGCCCCATTCGGGGCACCGGATCGGTTGGCGAAGCGGTAGATGTGCAGGGCGATGTAGAGCGTTTCGTCTTCGTGGATGGTCCAGTTCATCTCGCGTGCCATCAGCTCCACGATGGAGCGCGCACAGTCGTAGATGCGGGCATCCTGGGTCTTGAAGGTGGTGGCGAGGTCGCCGACGGGCAGGGTGCGGCGGCCGCCACGGGCATGGTCGAGGAAGAGGTAGCGCAGGTGCGCGGCAAGCCGTGCCAGTTCGATGGAATCTTCGGGGATGGTGAGCCCGAGATTGGTCTGGATGGTGCTGACCACCACGCGCAGCATTTCGGTCATGCGCACCATCTCGCCCATCGGGCGGACACCCACCTGGGCGTTGACGAAATGCATGGCGAGCGGCACCGCCTCCAGCGCGGGAAGACGGATGCCAGACCGGCTCTCGATCAGGTCGAGCACGGCTGAGCCGAGCGACACTTCACGCGGATAGAGCAGGCGGACTTCAGAGGCGAGGGGATAGTCGATCGGCTCACCCTGCCGCTGCAAGGCAAAGGAAATATGGTCGGCCAGCGCGATGAGGGCGCGATCGTCGAGCGGCGCCGACAGGCGAGCGCGGGCAAGCCGCAGAACGTCTTCGGCAATCACGATATGCTCGATGGGGATTTCGGCCACGAGCCCGGCGAGCTGGGCGGTGGACGTCGTGGCTGCCGGCAGAAAGCGGCGCTCGATCTTTGCGGGATCAAGATCATCGCCCGTGCGACGGTTGTAGCCGAGACCCTTGCCCTGAACGACGACTTCCTTGCCGTCGCCGTCCCGGGCCAAGACAACATTGTGATTGAAGACCTTGATGACTTTCATTCCGCCCTCCCCATGCGCCCCGTCGCCAGGGGATCCCTGGTCGCGGATACGTCAACTTGTCTCTCGCCCCGGCGCCGCTCTCACGATGTGCAGGCACGCTCCTCGGGTGTCCCTGCAATCTTGATGCGATCGTCCTCCCACCAGGGCGATACTGGCGGCTGGACATGCCAGCCGCCAGCGTGTTCTTCACGCCCTGATCAGGCGGTTGCCGGCTGCAGCTGGCCGACTTGCAACAGCCGCTCGCCAGCAGCCACGGCCGACTTTGCGACAGCCTGCAGCGTGTAGCTTGCCGAGTTGCGGACGATGACCGGGGTCGTCGTGTCGAAGCCGGCCTTGGCGATGCCGACAAGATCGGCTTCCAGTAGCAGCTGGCCGACCTTCACCTTGTCCCCCACCTTCACATGCGACCGGAACAGGCCCGGCTGGGCATTGACGGTGTCGATACCGACGTGGATCAGCAGCTCCACGCCATCGTCGGTCATCAGAGTGACTGCGTGACCGGCGATCGCGCTGACGACGCCGTTTGCGGGCGACTGGACATGGCCGTCCTGCGGGCGGATGGCGATGCCGTCGCCCAGCATGCGGGCGGAGAAGGCGGCGTCGGCAACGTCCGACAGGGGGATGACCAAACCGGTCATCGGGGCGGCCAGATCCTGGATCGGCGCACCGGCAACGCGAGCCGGAGCGGCAACCAGCGGCGCACCAGCCGTCACGGCTTCGGGTTCCACGGCGTCGAATTCCCCTTCCGTGACCGGATCGCGCCACAGGGCAAGCGACAGGGCCAGCGATACGACGAAGGCGACACCCATGCCGACAAAGGCATTGACGATGTTCGACGGATTGTCCGGCGCCATGAACACGGCCATGGTGGCAAGGCCGGGGCCGGCGGCCACATGGCCGGTCACCTGGGTCAGGCCAAGATAGGTGCCGGCGGCGAGAGCGCCACCGAGCACGCTCCACAGAACGCGCTTGTTCTGCAGCGTCAGGCCATAGAGCGCCGGTTCGGTGATGCCGAACAGGGCCGAGGTGCCGACCGAGAAGCCGGTCGCGCGGATCTCGGGGTTCTTGGTGCGGATGGCCACGCCGAAGGCCGCGCCGGCTTCGGCGATGTTATGGGCCAGATGGGCGGCATTGTAGAACGGGTCCGGCTTGCCGGCGCCGAGCTGCGAGACCACGTAGGGCAGGAAGGGCTTGTGCATGCCGAGCGCCACCAGGAAGGGCAGGGCCATGGCCATGCCGGCGGTCGCCGCCCAGCCGATATGCTCGTGGGTCCAGAGCACGGCGGTGGTCAGATAGGTACCGACGGTGAAGCCCGCGGGGCCGAGGATGGTCAGCGACACCGGCACGGTCACCAGCAGGCTGAGCATGGGAACGGCGAAGATGCGGACCACCTTGGGCACATAGCGCGTCCAGAAGCGCCAGTTTAGCGACAGGAAGACCACCGTCAGGATCGACGGGAAGACCTGCGCGTTATAGGACACGTTGGCGATCGGCATGCCGAACACCGTGATGCCCTTGCCGACCAGCGTGGCAAGCGCCGGCAGCAGCAGCGGCGCCACAGCAGCGATGGCGACGATGCGGTCGACGTTGAGCTTGTTCGCCGTGGTGACGGCCACCATGAAGCCGAGGAAGAAGAACACGCCGTTCGGGACGGCCATCAGCACCTGGTAGGTGTCGGAGGCCGGATCGACCCAGCCGGCGAAGGATAACAGCGTCAGCATGGCCTTCAGCATGCCGGCGCCGGCGATGGCCGGAACGAGCGGCTGGAACACACCGATCACGAAGTCGATCAGCGTGGCGCCGACGCCTGTCTTCTTGGCCGCGCCGCCGGTGAAGCCCGTGCCGAGCTTGGGGAAGGCGCGCTGGATGGCGCGGAAGACTTCGACGACCTCATTGCCGATGATGACCTGGGTCTGCGCGGCCGTGACGACACCGAGGATGCCCTTGGTGCCCTTGAGCTTGTCGACCTTGGTTTTGGACGGATCGACCAGAGAAAAGCGCAGGCGGGTGGAGCAATGCTCAAGCGCCTTGACGTTGCCAGGGCCGCCGATGCCGTCGATGATGGCTGCGGCCAGACGGTCAAAGCGACCGGCGGCGTCTGCAGCCGGGGCGCTTGGCGCCACCGGCGCAGCAGCAACCTTGCTGCCTTCGACCAGCGTCTTGACCTCGGCGCTCACCGGGGCGACGACCGGGCCAAGAACTATCTGGAACTGCCCACCGCGGGCAAGCGTGCCGAGCACGCCCGGAATGGCCTGAATGCGCTGCGCATCGGCCTTGGCGATGTCGGTCAGGGTGAGGCGAAGCCGCGTCATGCAGTGATCGATCTCGGCGATGTTGGCAACACCGCCAACACCGTCGACGATCTGGCGCGCCGTACTCGTGTGGTCCATGAAAACCTCCCTAGGTTTTGTTCGCACGTCGGTCGGATTGGGTCGTGGGCAAAATCTGGGCAATAAAAAAGGCCTGAGGGCCACCAGGTCTCCCTGGAAGCACTCAGGCCTTGCCCGCAATTGCGGTCACAATCCTGTATCGAACGACGGAGTCGTTAACTCGATTATTATCGTAACAGCGCTGCCTTATTTTTGTCAATAAGCACAGATTCTGATCATCGGGCCTTTGCTTTGCCTCCAACGAAAGATTGCTGCTACCGGCAGACGAGTTGCGAGGCTGCGGAGTAGACGCAAGGTTTCGGTGGACGCCTTTGTTGGGCCGTTGTCACCGAATGACGAGGCCATCGCTTTCCCCTTCGATCAACTCGCTCGGCCAGACCTGACGGACGACACCCGACGGATAGGACTTTGCAAAGCGGGGCATGGAGGCCAGCAAGGCTTGGCCAAGCGCGATACCAAGGCTGTCGAGATCCTCGCGAAAATAGGTCAGCCGCGGCGACAGAAACGGCGACTGCGGACTATCGCGGCCAATCACGGCAATGTCCTTGCCGGGTTCGACGCCCGCTTCGATCAGGCGGCGATAGAGGCCGATGGTCAAGCCGGGGTTGAGCAGGATGATGGCCGTTGGCCTGTCGGGGAGCGCCAGGAGGCGGCTCGCGATGTCGTAGCCGCTGGCTTCGTTGGGTACGAAGCCGAAGATCAGCTCAGGATCGAGGGCAAGACCTTGCGCGTGCAAGGCGGATCGAGCAGCTTCCGTGAACACGAAGCCAAGGTTGGTCTCGTCGTTGGGCACGGTGATGGCAATCCGCCGATGCCCCTTGCTTGCGAGACGCGCGATCGAAACCTCGGCGATGCCGGCGAAATCGGTATCGATCCAGGGCTGACCGGCGTCGCTGCTCGACCGGCCCAGCGTGACGAAGGGGACGCCACGCTCGGCAAGGAAATCGATACGGCGATCGACGTGCTGGGTCGAGGACAGGATGAAACCATCGGCAAAGCCGCGCGACACCATGCGCTTGAGATAGTCCTCTGCGTCTTCGTCAGACGGGCAGAGCAGGGCGACCAGGTCGAGACGGTGTTTGGCCAATGCGGTCTGGATGCCGCTGAACACACCCATGATGAAGGTGTCGCCGTGGCCGGTGATCTCATGGCCCGTCTGCATCACGAAGGCGACGACACCGGTCTGTCCTGCCCGGAGGCTGCGTCCGGATTGGTTGGGAACATAGCCGAGCCGCAGAGCCGCTTCCTTGACGCGCTGGCGCGTGGCGTCGTTGACATCGGGTCTATTGTTGAGGGCGCGCGATACCGTGCCGATCGATAGGCCCAGTTCGTCAGCCAGTCTCTTGATGCCAATCATCGTCCCGCGAATGCCTCCCGCTGCCACCCATAAAGCAAAGTGATGCATTGGCCAATTGACTCACGACCACATTGAGACATAATACCGTAAACGTTTACGGAAACGATTGCCATGTTGGAGTGCGTCGTTTTCGTACCGAGAAGGAGGTTCCCGGTCGGTGTGCCGCCGGGTTCGGTTTGCACCGCGAACCAAATGCTTGAGACCTGATCGTGCAGCGCTCCGGCGCCGTGTCCGCACACTGGGGGAGGGAGCCCCTGGTCGGCGGCAACTTGGCACGATCCCGTCATCGGAAATCCGCGCAGCGGTTTCCGCAAAGAGTTGTTTCAGGGAGGAGACCCACATGAAAAAGCTTTCGAAACTCGCGTTGGTGCTGGCTGCCGTGACCGCATTGGGTGCGGTGTCGGCTGAAGCGAAGACCTTCAAGGTCTGGTGGTACGAGCCGGCAGACGGTGCACTCGGCATTGCCTGGCAGGCAGCGCTCGACAGCTTCAAGAAGAGCCATCCCGACGTTGACGTGAAGTTCGAGCTCAAGACCTTCGACCAGATCAACCAGGCTGGTTCGATGATCCTGAACTCAAGCGAAGCCCCAGACGTCCTCGAATACAACAAGGGCAACGGCACCGCCGGTCTTGCCGCCTCGCAGGGGCTGCTGCAGGCGATGGACGACGAGTACAAGGCACGCGGCTGGGACAAGCTGGTGCCGGAATCGGCACTGGCGCTCGGGCGCTATGACGAGAACGGCGTCTTCGGCACCGGGCCGCTGGTCGGCATGCCCAACTATGGCGAGTTCGTCTCGGTCTTCTACAATGAGGACATGCTCAAGGCGCGCGGCCTCGAGGTTCCCAAGACCTTCGAAGAGTTCGAGACGGTTCTTGGCAAATTCGCCGCCGAAGGCATCACCCCGATCGCCGAGGCCGCCAACGACTATCCGGCCCAGCACCTGATGTACATGCTGGCGCTCAAGAATGCGGATGCGAACTGGATCAGCAACTTCGAGGGTCTCAAGGCGCCGCTCGATACCGCTCCCTTCGTTGCCGCCGGCAAGACGATACAGGATTGGGTCGCCAAGGGGTATATCTCCAAGGATTCGACCGGCATGACTGCCGACGACATGACCAACCAGTTCATGGCCGGCAAGAGCCCGTTCGTCGTGGGTGGAACCTGGCTGTCGACCAGCTACGGCAACATCAAGACCTTCCACGCCGGACAGTTCCTGTTCCCGGGGCAGCAATACGCGCCCGGTTCGACCGGCAACATGTGGGTCGTTCCGGCCAATGCCCAGAACAAGGACCTTGCCTATGACTTCATCGGCATCACCCTGTCCAGCGACATCCAGACCCTGATGGGCAACAAGGGTGGCCTGCCGATCGCCGCCGATACCGCCGCGATCACCGATCCGGTCGGCAAGCTGACCACCAGCCTGTTCAAGGATCTGGTGGCGCGCAACGGTCTTGGCTTCTACCCGGACTGGCCGGTTGCCGGCTTCTACAATGAAGTCCTGCAGGCGACCCAGGCTCTGGTCGGTGGCACCGCAACCCCGGAAGAGTTCGCTGCCCGCCTCAAGACTTTCTATGACGAAGGTCTGAACAAGTAAGCCGCCTGACACTTCACGCGAGGCGGTTCGCCGCCTCGCTCCATCTTGCGGGCAAGCGACTTCATGGCAATGCAAACGACCCTACGTCGGCGCTCATCCTCGGCCTATTGGCTCTATCTGTTTCCCGGCCTCTTCGGTTTTCTCATCGTGGTCGGGATTCCCTTTCTCATGAATATCGGCGTCAGCTTCACCAGCTGGCGCGGCATCGGTATGCCGAAGTTCGTCGGGCTGGCCAACTACGCACGCCTGATCGCCGACAGCGCTTTCTGGATGTCGCTGGAGCATACCCTGTTTTTTGTCGTCGCCATGGCCGTGGTACCGACCCTCATCAGTCTGCTGGTTGCTTCGGTGCTGTTCGACTACATCAGCGTGCGCTTCGGACAGGGCCTGTCGAGCTTTTTCCGCGCTGGATATTACCTGCCGCAGATCCTGCCGATCTCGGTGGCCGGCGTCCTCTGGGGCTGGATTCTCAACCCGCATGGCGTGCTCAACATGATCCTCGAGGCCACCGGCCTCGGCGGCCTTGTCGGCAACTGGCTCGGCGATCCGGATCTCGCCATCCTCTCGGTCGGCTTCGTCATGGTCTGGCTGCAGATCGGCTATTCGCTGGTCGTCTTCATGGCCGGTCTCGCCCGGGTCGATCCCTCGCTCTACGAGGCTTCCGAACTGGACGGCGCCGGCTTTCTCCAGCGCTTCTGGTACATCACCATCCCCATGCTCAAGCCGGAAATCTTCGTCATCGGCCTGACCACCACCATCGCCGCCCTCAAGGTATTCGCGCCGGTCTATGTCATGACCAATGGTGGACCGAACAACGCCACGCTCGTTCCGTCCTTCTTCTCCTTCTACCACTTCTTCTCGACTGTCCGGGTCGGCTACGGCGCCGCCGTCGCCACAGCGCAGACGGCCATCACCATCGTGCTCGCCGCCGTCTTCCTGTGGGTGCAATCGCGTCAGACCGAGGAGGGCGACCATGACTGACACGTCCGTTCCTGCGGCTCCGGGCCCAACCGATCGCAACATTCCGCGCGGCAAGCGGGGCGCGCTGCGCTGGTGGGTGCTGGCATTCCTCTTCGCCTTCCTCGCCTTCATGCTGGCGCCGATCTTCCTGGCGCTCAACAATGCGATCAAGACCGCGACCGATTACGCCACCAACGGACCGCTGGCTTTGCCGCAAAGCTTCACCGTCGAGGGGCTGCTCGGCTTCTGGTCCTACGTGGACTTCACCTCGAAGATCTGGAACAGCCTGCTGCTGAGTGCCGCGGTGGCGCTCTTCGGCGTGATCCTCAGCCTGCTCAATGCCTATGCCATCGGTGTCGGCCGCATCAGAGGCGGCAGAGCCACGCTGGTGATCCTGCTGCTCGGCATCATGATCCCGCAGGAATCGCTGGTTTACCCGCTCTATTATCTGGCGAAATCGAGCGGCCTTTACGACTCCCTCTGGGCGCCCATCATCATCTTCACCGTGCTGCAATCGGCCTTCGGCACCTATCTCCTGTCGGCGGTGATGACCACATTCCCGCATGAGATCCTCGAGGCAGCGCGGGTGGATGGCGCCAACCGGTGGCAGATCCTGTGGTATGTGGTAACGCCGATCCTGAGGCCGACGCTGGCGGTGCTCGCCACCTTCTTCTTCATCTGGACCTGGAACGAGTTTCTCATTCCGCTGGTCCTGCTGGTCTCCAACGCCAACCAGACCGTTTCGGTCGCCATGGGCGCGCTCAGCGGACAATATGTCTCGCAGCCGACCATCACCGCCGCAGCCGCGCTGCTCGGCATCACCCCGACCATCATCTTCTTCCTGATCTTCCAGCGCACGCTGACCAAAGGCGTCGTGGTGGGAGCGGTGAAGTGACGGCCGTGGCGCCGCGCGAGAACGTGCCGTCTCGTCGGCCAATCCATAGGGAGGGATGAGTTCGTGGGTGCCGTCTCGATCAATAGTGTCCGCAAGAGCTTTGGCCATGTGGATGTGTTGCACAACATTTCCGTCGACATCGCCGAGGGCGAGTTCGTGGTTCTCGTCGGCCCGTCAGGCTGCGGCAAGTCCACGCTGCTGCGCATGATCGCGGGGCTGGAGGACATCAGCGCCGGCGACATCTCCATCGACGGCCGCATCGTCAACGCGCTTGAGCCCAAGGACCGCGACATCGCCATGGTGTTCCAGTCCTACGCGCTCTATCCGCACATGACGGTGGCCGACAACATGGGCTTCTCGTTGAAGCTAGCCGGTGTGCCCAAGGCCGATCGACGCAAGCGCGTCGAGGAGGCGGCAGCCATTCTTGGTCTCACCGATTATCTCGACCGCCTGCCGCGCCAGCTGTCCGGCGGCCAGCGCCAACGCGTCGCCATGGGGCGCGCCATCGTTCGCAAGCCGGCGGTATTCCTGTTCGACGAGCCGCTCTCCAATCTCGACGCCAAGCTCAGGGTGCACATGCGCTCGGAGATCAAGCAGAACCATCAGCGCTTCAGGACCACCACCGTCTATGTGACGCACGACCAGATCGAGGCCATGACCATGGCCGACCGTATCGTGGTGATGAACGCGGGGCGGGTCGAGCAGATCGGCTCGCCGCTCGAACTCTACGACCGGCCGGCCAATCTCTTCGTCGCCGGCTTCATCGGCTCGCCTGCCATGAACATGCTGTCGGGCAGGCTGGAAGCCGACGCCTTTGTCGCCGCCGACGGCACGCGCATCGCCCTTGCCGAGCACCGGGCTGCTGGTGCCGGTCGCGCTGTTACGCTCGGTATCCGCGCGGAGCATTTTGCGCTCGATGGTGAGGGACTGGCAGCCGAGGTCCTGACCGTCGAACCGACTGGCTCGGAAACACAGGTTCTGATGCGCCTTGCCGGGCAGGACGTGGTGGCTTCCTTCCGCGAGCGCGTCACGGCGCTGCCGGGCCAAACACTTGGTGTCCGGCCGATGGCCGAGGCCTTCCACCTCTTCGACTCCGAGACCGGTGTCCGGATCTAACTCACGATGGGCCGGCAACTTGCCGCCCCGTACAGGATGCTTTGCGAGATGAAATTCAGCGATGGCAATTGGCTGGTTCCCAAGGAACTATCCCTTCTTCATCCGGTCTTCGTGCACGAGGTGCGCATCGAGGGCGACGAACTGATGGCGCTCGTCGCCTCGCGCCCGCTCAAGACGCTGGGCGACCAGCTCAACCTGCCGGTCTTCACCTTGCGCCTGTCGGCCCCGGCCGAAGGCGTCATCTGCGTCAGCCTCCAGCATTTCGCCGGAGGCCTGCCGCAGAAACCTCAGTTTGCCCTCAACCGACAGACCGGCGTCGGCCGCATCGAGGAGACCGAGAGCACTGTCTCGCTGCACTCTGGAAGCCTCGCTGTCCGCCTGCCGCGCTCGGGTCCCTACGCCCTCGACTTCCTGCGTGGCGACGAACGGCTGACCGGTTCGCGCCTGAAGGCCAGCGGACACGCGGTCGACGAGCGGGATGGCAGCGCACACGTGTTCGAGCGCCTTGACCTCTCGGTCGCTGAAAATGTCTATGGCCTCGGCGAGCGCTTCGGCGCCTTCGTCAAGAACGGCCAGACGGTGGACATCTGGAACCGCGACGGCGGCACCGGCACCGAACAGGCCTACAAGAACATCCCCTTCTTCCTGACCAACCGTGGTTGGGGCTTGTTCGTCGACAATCCGGGCCGCGTCGAATTCGAGATCGCCTCGGAAAAGGTGTCCAAGGCCCAGTTCTCGGTGGCGGGCGAAAGCCTCGACTATTACGTCATCGACGGACCCAGCCCCAAGGAGGTGCTCACCCGCTACACCGGGCTGACCGGACGCCCGGCACTGCCGCCGGCCTGGTCCTTCGGCCTTTGGCTCTCCACCTCGTTCACCACCCGCTATGACGAGGAAACCGTCACGGGCTTCGTCGAAGGCATGCGCCAGCGCGGCATTCCCCTGCGGGTCTTCCATTTCGACGCCTACTGGATGCGCGGTCTGCACTGGTGCGACTTCGAGTGGGATCCCAAGATCTTCCCCGATCCGGTCGGTCAGATGGCGCGGATGAAGGAAGGCGGCGTCAACGTCTGCGTCTGGATCAATCCCTACATCAGCCAGTTCTCGCGCCTGTTCAAGGAAGGCAAGGAGAAGGGCTACTTCCTCAAGCGCCCCGACGGCAGCGTCTGGCAATGGGACCTGTGGCAGCCCGGCCAGGCCATCGTCGACTTTACCAATCCCGAAGCCGGCGCCTGGTTCTGCAGCCATCTCAAGCGCCTGATGGACATGGGCGTCGACGCCTTCAAGACCGATTTCGGCGAGCGCATCCCCACCGACGTGATCTGGCATGACGGCTCCGACCCGGAGCGCATGCACAATTACTACGCCTATCTCTACAACAAGGTGGTCTTCGACTTCCTGACCGCCGAGAAGGGCGGCGACGCCATCGTGTTCGCCCGGTCGGCCTCGGTCGGCAGCCAGCAGTTCCCGGTGCACTGGGGCGGCGACTGCGATTCCAACTATGAATCCATGGCTGAATCCTTGCGCGGTGGCCTGTCGCTCGGCCTGTGCGGCTTCGGCTTCTGGAGCCACGACATTGGCGGCTTCGAGGGCACGGCGACGCCCGACGTCTACAAGCGCTGGTGCGCCTTCGGTCTGATGTCGAGCCACAGCCGGCTGCACGGTTCGGACAGCTACCGCGTCCCCTGGGCATTCGACGAGGAGGCCGTCGATGTGCTCCGGCATTTCTCCAAGCTGAAATACGGCCTGATGCCCTATCTCTGGGCCGTCGCGCGGGAAGCTCGAGACGCCGGCGTTCCGATGATGCGGGCCATGGTGCTCGAATTCCCGGACGATCCCGGCGCGGTGCTGCTCGACCGTCAGTATATGCTCGGCGGTTCCCTGCTTGTCGCACCGGTCTTCGCCAAGTCGGGCGTGGTCGATGTCTATATGCCCGCGGGCACCTGGACCCATTACCTCACCGGCGAGAAAAAGTCGGGCGGCTGGCACCGCGAGACCCACGACGTCTTCTCGCTGCCTCTCTACGTGCGGGAGGACAGCCTGCTGGCTGTCGGCGCGCGCGACGACACGGTGGACTACGACTATGCCGGCGAGGTTGTGCTCGAACTCTACGCCTTGGGTGACGGTCGCACGGCGCGGTGCGTCGTGACGAGCGGCGGGGAGCAGGGTGGTCGGGTGTCGGTCGTCGCGACCCGCACAGGCGACGAGATCGTCATCTCCGCTGAGGCGAACCGTCCTTGGCAGTTGCTGCTGGTAGGCTATAAGGCACGCTCGTCCACGGGCGACGCTGCGGAGACCAGCCGCGGCACGCTTGTTGCCGGCAGCGACGGCCTGCGTCTGACGCTGCTCTAAAGGGGCGGCGGCCGCTCCCGGCATTGCGCGGGAGTGGTGCACTTGACTGGTATCAGCGCTCCATCGGTGGAACGTCTCGTGTTGAAATACCGGGCCTCCCACCGATGGAAAGGCGCGAAGGCCAGAGCCGGGCGACGACGTGCGGAGTGCGGCGCGTCGAGGCCTCGCAATCGGCTTGCCTGAGGCCGCCCGCCCGCAGTGTATTTTCGCTCAAGGGAACAACGTTCCATTCCCCGCCCCCAAAAGCGGAATGGAGTTTCCGCTGATCGAAAAATTATAAAATCTATCGACCTAATAGTTTATTGGCGACTTGGTTATCTTGGACTGGAGATCTTGCGAGGCAGGACATCCGGGCTCTGGTAGCTCAGTTTGCTCGGCTTCGCTCCGGTATCCACGGCTATTCCAACGGGGTGATCATGGTCGACCGCAACGACGAACTCCAGTGGAGCTTCTTTCGCAATCGCCGCAGTCTCTTGAAGACCGCTGCAGCGGCAGCCGCCTTGCCCTTTGGCGCCCGGCTCGCCGCCGCGCAGGAACATTCGGACAAGACCATCCATCCGCAGTTCATTCAGCAGCACGTGGTCACCGGCAAGAAGCTGGCATCCGACTTCGATGCGCTAACCGGTGCGAAGGTGCCGGAGCAGGCGATTGCCGACTCCCACACCAAGTGGACCGAGATCATCGAGGGTTGATTGTCCCTCAACGCTCTGTGCCCCGGCCCAACCAGCGGCCGGGGTACTCCTTTTCCTTTCGGAGATCCCGCCATGCCAACCTCATCGCTTCCTACGCGCCCGCTCGGGCGAACCGGTTTTGACATCACGCCGGTTGGTTTGGGTGCTTGGGCGATCGGCGGCGCCGACTGGACCTTCGGATGGGGGCCGCAGGACGACGCCCAGTCCATCGCCACCATCCGCCATGCGGTGGAACGCGGCGTCAACTGGATCGACACGGCACCCATCTACGGGCTCGGTCATTCGGAAGAAATCGTCCGGCGGGCGCTCGCGGAGATTCCGCAGGCGGAGCGGCCATATGTCTTCACCAAGGCCGGTCTGGAGTGGGATGGCCGCAGCCGCAAGGCCTATCCCAAGTTCATCGCCTCGCCACGCCGGTTGAAGAAACAGGTGGAAGCCTCGCTGACGCGTCTGGGTGTCGAGACCATCGATCTTCTGCAGATTCACTGGCCGCCGCGCGACGGAACGGAGATCGAGGAATATTGGGCCGCGCTCGTGGACCTCAAGCAGGCCGGCAAGCTGCGAGCCATCGGGCTTTCCAACCATGACGTGGGAGCGCTGGAGCGCGCCGAACGCGTTGGTCACGTGGATACGTTGCAGCCACCGTTCTCGGCTCTGACCCGGGGCGTGGCCGCCGCCGAGTTGCCCTGGTGCCAGAACAACGAAACCGGCGTCATCGTCTACAGCCCGCTGCAGAATGGCCTTTTGACCGGCGCCTTCTCCGCCGATCGCGTGGCCGCGCTGCCAGCTGACGACTGGCGCAAGCAAGGTGCCGACTTCGTCAGCCCGGCCCTCGAGCGCAATCTCGCCTTCGTCGAGGCGTTGAAGCCGATCGCCCGACGCCGCGACAGTTCGGTGGCCGCCGTGGCCATCGCCTGGGTCTTGGCCTGGCCCGGCGTCAGCGGAGCCATCGTTGGCGCGCGCCGGCCGGAGCAGATCGACGGCTGGCTTGATGGCGCCACCCTGTCCCTCACGGTGCGGGACTTCTTCGATATCTCCAAGGCGTTGGACGACACGGGCGCAGGCACCGGCCCAACCCATCCTCATCGCCTGCAGGTGGCCGCGTGATCCTGGTTCTCGACCCGAGTGAGGCTGGAACAGCTGCCTATGGCTGGCTCGCGATGCGCGCTGCCATGCGGCGTCTGACTCGTTTGGTGACCCGCGGGATCTGCGTTGCGCCGCTCGCGTGGTTCTCATTGGGCATTGCCGCCACCACCTTCACCTTCGGCGACGCTTCGCACGCGCTGACGGTGGGAATCTCGCTGTTCCAGGGCGGTTTTCTGGTCGATTTCGGCCAGATGGCCGCCGCCTCGCTGACCGGTATCGCGCTGGTTGACCTGATCGCGCTGTTCGCCCAGCGCCACCTCGTCCGTGGGGTGGCCCATGGCGGCGTGAACTGAATGCCTCGCGGGTGACGGGGCAAATTTGCGGCCCTCGTTTCTCGCGTTCCTCGATTTGAGACCTGTTGGAAACATGGAGCCCGCGCAGCCATGAGTGAATTACGCAAGCCCGCAAGGTCCGTGCTGGACCTGATCGGATCGACGCCGCTCGTCGAACTCACCACCTTCGACACCGGCCCTTGCCGGTTGTTCGTCAAGCTCGAGAGCAACAATCCCGGCGGCTCCATCAAGGATCGGGTGGCCCGGTCGATGATCGCCGCCGCCGAGGCCGACGGACGGCTGAAGCCGGGCGGCACCATCATCGAGGCGACGGCCGGCAATACCGGCCTCGGCCTCGCGCAGGTCGGCCTGCCGCGCGGCTATCGCGTGATCCTGGTGGTGCCTGACAAGATGTCACGCGAGAAGGTCGGCCATCTCCGCGCCATGGGCGCCGAGGTACGCACGACCCGCTCCGACGTCGGCAAGGGGCACCCTGACTACTACCAGGACATGGCCGAGCGGCTGGCCGCCGAGATCCCTGGCGCCTTCTACGCCAACCAGTTCGCCAATCCCGCCAATCCGCGGGCGCATCAGACGACCACCGGTCCGGAACTGTTCGAGCAGCTCGACGGCGACATCGATGCGGTGGTGGTCGGTGTTGGTTCGGGCGGCACCCTCACCGGGCTCGGTCGCTATTTCCGCGAGGTCTCGCCCAAGACCAAGATGATCCTCGCCGATCCGGCCGGGTCGGTGCTGGCACCGCTCGTCAAGACCGGTGAACTGATCGAGGCCGGCTCTTGGGCCGTCGAGGGCATCGGCGAGGACTTCGTGCCGCCCAACTGCGATCTGTCGCTGGTGGCCGACGCCTATACCATCACCGATGGCGAGGCCATCAGCACGGCGCGGCAGTTGCTGACGCGCGAGGGCATCCTGGCCGGATCGTCGTCCGGCACGCTGCTCGCCGCCGCTCTGCGCTATTGCCGCGCCCAGACCACGCCGCAGCGGGTGGTGACACTCGTCTGCGATACCGGGTCAAAATATCTTTCCAAGGTCTATGACGACGGTTGGCTGGCAGAGCAGGGCCTTGCGGGGCGCGAACTCAACGGTGACCTGAGCGACCTGATCCTGCGTTCGCACAGTTCTGGCATGACGGTCACCGTGCGCCCCGACGATACGCTCGCCACGGCCTACAAGCGCATGCGCACCGCCGACGTCAGTCAGGTGCCGGTGGTGGACGGTGAGCGCCTCGTCGGCATCGTCGATGAGAGCGACATCCTCGGTGGGCTGGACGCGGGCGGCAAAGGCTTCCGCGACACCGTGGCCTCGGTGATGGTGCGCGACCTGCACACGCTCGACGTGACCGAAAAACTGGACGCCCTGCTGCCGATCTTCGATCGTGGCGAAGTGGCGCTCATCCTGTCCGAGGGGGAGTTCCTCGGCCTCATCACCCGCGTCGATCTGATCAATCACCTGAGGCTGCATTCGTGACCAACTCGCTTGCCAACCATCGCCTGGCCTTTTCCACCCGCACCGTGCACGGTGGCCAGAGCCATGATCCCACCACCGGCGCGGTGATGGTGCCGATCTACGCCACATCCACCTTCGCGCAGGAAAGCCCCGGCGTGCACAAGGGCTGGGAATATGCCCGTTCGCAGAACCCCACGCGGCAGGCCTTCGAGCGCTGCATCGCGGATCTGGAAAGCGGCACCGCCGGCTTTGCCTTCGCCTCGGGCCTTGCGGCCATTTCGACCGTTCTCGAACTGCTCGACCATGGCGGTCATGTGGTGGCGTCCAACGATCTCTACGGCGGCACCTTCCGCCTGTTCGACAAGGTGCGGGCGCGCACGGCTGGGCTCAGCTACACGCTGGTGGATTTTGCCGACCTTGCCGCCGTCGAAGCGGCGATCCGGCCGGAAACCAGGCTGATCTGGATCGAGACGCCCACCAACCCGACCCTGCGCATCGCCGATCTCTCCGCGCTTGCCGGTATCGCCCGGCGGCACGGGCTGATCTCGGTCGCCGACAACACCTTTGCCAGCCCCTACAACCAGCGGCCGCTGGAACACGGCATCGACATCGTCGTGCATTCGACCACCAAATATCTCAACGGCCACTCGGACATGGTCGGCGGCTCGGTGGTGGTGGGCGCCAATGCGGAGCTGCGCCAGAAGCTCGGCTTCCTGCAAAATGCCATCGGTGGCATTTCCGGCCCCTTCGACAGCTTCCTGGCACTGCGCGGCTTGAAGACGCTGGCGCTGCGCATGCAGCGGCATTCGGAAAACGGGCTGGCCATCGCCCGCTATCTCGAAACGCGGCCGGATGTGAAGCAGGTGATCTATCCCGGCCTCGAAAGCCATCCGCAGCATGCGCTGGCCAAGGCACAGATGAAAGCCTTTGGTGGCATCGTCACCTTCGTGCTCGACCGCGATCTTGCGGGGACAAAGCGCTTCCTCGAGAACACCCAGCTGTTCACGCTGGCCGAGAGCCTTGGCGGCGTTGAAAGCCTGATCGAGCATCCGGCGATCATGACGCACGCCTCGATCCCGCCGGAGCAGCGGGCGGCGCTGGGCATTTCCGATGGTCTGGTGCGCATCTCCGCCGGCATCGAGGACGGTGACGACCTCATCGCCGACCTCAAGGCGGCGCTGGACGCGTGATTTGAAAAGGCCGATGGCCGGGCAGGGGATCACACACAACCTTCCGACCATCGGCAAAACCATTCTCCTGCGGCAGCTCGCAGCGAACCGTTTTTTCTCTCCCGCAAACAAATCGGCATCACGATGCCTCAAGGTCACAAGGCGAACCGGCTAGATTTACGACATAAAGAATATGGAGTTTATCGACTATGTCGGTTTTGGCGCGTGAAGTCGCTCTCCCCGGAAGTGCGGAGGCCGTTGCCCAGGTGATCGAGGCCGGCCGTGCCGCGTCCGCCCGCGGCTGGGTCCCGGCCACCTCCGGCAATTTCTCTGTTCGCATCGACGCCGAGCATATCGCCGTCACCCGCTCAGGCGTCGACAAGGGTGCCCTGACGCCCAAGGACGTGCTGATCCAGAATATCACCGAGCCTTTGGTACCCCGTTCGTCGGCCGAAGCCGGCTTGCACACACGCCTCTATGCCGACAATCCCGGCATCGGCGCCATCTTCCACGCCCATGCGCCGGCTGCGTCCGTCCTGGGCCGCCGTCACGAGGCTGCCGGGCGCGTTCTGATCGAGGGCTGGGAGCTGCAGAAGGCTCTGAAGGGCGTGACCTCGCATGAGACCGTCGTCGAAGTGCCGGTCTTCGCCAACGATCAGGATATCGCCGCACTGGCCGACCGCGTTGCAACGCGCCTGGCGGTGCCGGCGGAGGCAGCCCGTTTCGCGGCGCCCGGATATCTCCTGGCCGGCCACGGGCTCTACGCCTGGGGTGCCGGTGCCGACGACGCTTTCCGTCACCTCGAAGCCCTCGAAGTTCTCTTCAACCAGTTGATCCTGTTCAGGAGCTACCAGCCATGACCCAGTTGATCGTCTACGAGGCCGGCAATCCGGCCAATGTCCTGCTCGACACCCGCGACTTCCAGGTGATTGCCGAGGCAGTCTCGAGCCTAGGGGCCCGCATCGAGCGTTGGGAAGCCTCCCACCCGCTCAAGACTGACGCCTCCAGCGAAGAGATTCTGACCGCCTACGCTCCGGAGATCGATCGCCTGAAGTCCGAGCGCGGCTACACCAATGCCGACGTGGTCCACATCAAGCCGGGCAATCCCAACTGGCCGGCGCTGCGCCAGAAGTTCCTCGGTGAGCACATCCACGACGAGGACGAAGTGCGCTTCTTCGTCGAGGGCTCCGGCGCCTTCTATCTCCACATCGGCGACAAGGTCTACGAAGTGGTCGGCGAGGCCGGTGATCTCCTCTCCGTCCCGCATGGCGTCAAGCACTGGTTCGACGGCGGCCCGGTCGGAAACTTCACGGTGATCCGCCTGTTCACCAACCAGGAAGGCTGGATCGCCCATTTCACCGGCGACGATATCTCGGCGACCGTTCCCTATTACAACGAAGCGGCCTGAGGACGATCTTGCTCGACGCTCCCAACAGCCAATACCGGATCCTGTCCGCGGCCACCGTGCCGGCTTATCTTCAGACGCTGCCGGCGGTCGTAGACCGGCTCGGCGGCGCTCCGTCTGATTGGACCGTACGCGACGTGGCGGATGGCAACATCAATTCGGTGTTCCTGGTTGACGGCCCCAAGGGCGGCGTCTGCGTCAAGCAGGCGCTTCCCTATGCCCGCATCCACGGTGAAGGCTGGCCGCTCGACATCAACCGCGCCATCTACGAGGATGCCTACATGGCGCGCCTCGCCCCGCATGTGGGGCAGCTGGCACCGGAGGTCTACAGTTTCGATGCCGAGCAGTTCGTCATCGTCATGGAGAAGCTGGAGCCGCACATCATCCTGCGCCGGGCTCTGATCGCCGGCAATCATTATCCTGCTGTGCCGGGTGCCGTGGCCGAATATATCGCCCAGGCGAGCTTCCATACCTCGGACCTTGCTGCGCCCTTCGAACGCAAGGCCACCGACGTCAGCCTGTTTTCAAAGAACCTGTCGCTGCAGCGCATCTCTGCCGACCTGATCTTCTCTGACCCCTATACGGTGGTCTGGCGCAACAAGCTGATCGAACCCTATCTCACCGCCTGGGGTGCTGCCTTCCGCAGCGACGTCGACCTCAAGTCGGAAGTCGCCCGCCTGCGCGCGCTCTATTTCGGCAAGGCGCAGTCGCTGATCCACGGGGACCTGCATTCGGGCTCGGTGATGGTGACGGCGGAGGATACGCGCGTCATCGACGGCGAATTCGCCTGGATCGGGCCGAGCGGCTTCGATGTGGGCAACTTCATCGCCCATTACATCATGGCCTGGTACGCCAAGGACGAACAGCCGGGTGATGAGACCGAACGCGAGGCCTACCGCCGGCTGATCGAGACGGATATCGCCGCCTTCTGGTCCACGTTCCGCCAGCGCTTCCTTGAAATATGGCGCGCCGAGGCCGGTGCGGGGGACGCCTATTTCGGCGACCATTTCAACGATCCCGCGGGGGCAAGCCGGCTCGAAAGCCTGCGACAGGCCTACGTTGACGACATCTTTGCCGATGCCCGCGGTTTTCTGGCGCTGAAGGTGATCCGTCGCATCATCGGCTATGCCCAGATCGCCGACTTCCACGTGATCGAGGGTGCCGAGGCCCAAGCGCGCGCCAAGGCAGGTGCCCTGGCGCTCGCCCGGTCGCTGCTGCTCCATCCGGATCGCTATCCCGATATCGCTTCGGTGATCGCCGCACTGCCGCGCTTTGAAGCGGTCGGCTTCGATCCGCATCCCTCGCGCAACTGGTGAGAACTTCATGTCATCTCAGATCAAGATCGACGCCGATCTCGTGCTTCTCGATATCGAGGGCACGCTGTCGTCTCAGTCCTATGTCATCCGCGTGCTCTATGCCTTTTCACGGGCACGCATTCCCGACTATGTCGCGGCACGCAGGGGCGAGCCGGAGATCGAGGCCATCCTCAGCGAAGCCTCGCGTCTGGTGGACGGCGGCGATCCGCTGGAGGCGCTGATCGGCTGGCAGGACAAGGACCTGAAGGTGCCGCCGCTCAAGAAGCTGCAGGGGCTGATCTGGGAGCATGGCTATCGCGAGGGAGCGTTCAAGGGGCACATCTACCCCGACGCCCACGCTGCGCTCGTGGCCTGGAAGGCGGCGGGCCTGCCGCTCTACATCTTCTCGTCCGGATCGGTTCAGGCGCAGATCCAGTTCTTCCAGTTCTCCGAAGCCGGTGATCTCCGAAGCCTGTTCAACGGCCATTTCGACACCGATATCGGCGCCAAGGTGGAGGCCGCGTCCTATCAGGCGATCGCTGCCCGTGTCGGCGTACCGACGCAGCGCATCGTCTTCCTGACCGACAATCCGCGCGAGCTGGTGGCGGCGGACGCTGCGGGCGTGCAGGTGATTCAGGTGCTGCGCGAAGACACCGCTCCCGACCCGCGCTACCGCCAGATCACGTCCTTCGCCGAGGTTGACATCGTCAGCCGCAAGGTGGCCTGACCCCATGGCACCTCGCCTCAATCGCGCCGAGCAACTGGCCGATCTCGCCGCAGATCCTCGCTTCGATGCTGTGGTGATCGGCGGCGGCATCGCCGGTGCGGCGACCTTTCGCGATCTCGCCCTGCAGGGCCTGCGCGTGGCGCTGATCGAACGCAACGACTTCGCATCCGGTGCCAGCGGCGCCCTCACACGGGTGGCGCAGGGCGGCTTCCGCTATCTCGAACGCGGTGATGTCAAGCTGGTGCGCAAGGCAGTGCGCGACCGCAATCTGTTCATCGGAAACGCGCCGCATCAGGTGCGGCCGGTGCGGGTGGTGATCCCCACCGAAAGCTGGCTTTCCGGCGCCATAGCTGCCCCCTTGCGCTTTCTGAAGCTGATCGGCGGCAAGACGCAGCCCGGGGCGGCGGTGCTGCTTCTAGGCGTCAAGCTTTACGAGTTTCTCTCCCGCCGGACCACGCCGGCCAATCCCAGCTCGCCACTGCCCTCCGGCGGTGTTTTCGGCAAGGCGGTCCTGCAACGGCGCTATCCCGGCATAGCCACCAGTTTCGTCGGCGCCGCCCATGAGTTCGAGGGGCTGATCGCCGCGCCCGAGCGCATCGCCATCGAGCTGATCGAGGATGGCCTCACAGCCAGCCCGCGCTCGGTCGCACTCAACTATGTGGAAGCGGAACGGGTGGAAGCCGGGCGCATTGTTGCCCGCGACCGCAAGACAGACGCCGATCGACTGGACCTCGAGGCACCGCTCGCCATCAATGCCGCCGGAGCACTGGTGGATCGCGTGCACGGGCTCTTCGGCCTCGACACCCGTCTGGTGGATGGAGTAGCAGGAACCCACCTGCTGCTGGAAGCCCCCGACCTTGCGCGCGCACTCGGGCCGGACATCCTGTTCTTCGAGGATGCCGAACCGGTCAAGTCCAAGCGCCGGCTTTGCGTGACCTATGCGATCGGAGAAAATGTCCTCCTGGGGGCAACCGAAGTGCCCGTCGCCGATCCGGACAGTGCCCGCACGGCACCGGCGGAGGAAGCCTACCTTCTATCTGCCATCAACCGCCTGTTTCCGTCGTTGCTCGTGACCGACCGGCAGATCGTTCGGCGGCTCAACGGCGTCCGCCCATTGCTGCATTCCGACGCCGACGTGAATGGACGCAGTCGCGATCATGCCATCGGGGAGCACCAGTCTGCCTCCTTCGGTGGCCCGGTCATCTCGATCCTCGGCGGCAAGTGGACCACCTTCCGCACCATCGCCGCCGACGCCACAGACGCGGCATTGCACCATCTCCGCCGCCGCCGGCTTGTCGCCACCGACCATGTCTCCATCGGCGGTGCCCAGGGGCTGCCGGCTGACGAGACAGGGAGAGCTTTGTTCATCCAGGAGATCGCGGCGAAGTTCGGTCTGCGCGACAGTCTGGTGGCCTCGCTGGTGGTCCGCTACGGCGCCCGTGCTGCGCGCGTCGCCGCCTACGTGGCCAGGGAGCCTGGGGTATCCCATATCCGGGGTATCTCGCTGGGCGAACAGCGTTTCCTGACCGAGGAGGAAATGGCGACCGGCGCGGAGGACATCCTGTTTCGCCGTACCGATCTTTTCCTGCGCACCGGCCTTGACTGAGCGAGCGGACGCCATGGCGCAGGACATTCTGATCGGCCTCGACGCCGGAACCTCGGTCGTCAAGGCCGTCGCCTTTTCACTGGCCGGCCGGCAGCTCGCGGTCGGCGCCGTTGCCAACCAGTATCGGACCTTCGCCGGAGGCGGCGCCGAACAGGACATGGCGGCAACCTGGGTGCATGCCGTGGAGGCGATCCGGCAACTTGGCGCGCAACTGCCGGACCTCGCGACGCGAACGCTGGCAATCGGCGTCACGGGGCAGGGGGACGGGACCTGGCTGATCGACGGCAAGGGCAATCCGGTCGGCCCCGCGCGCATCTGGCTCGACAGTCGCGCCGCCGCGCGCGTCGATGCCTTCCGGGCCGATGCCGAACGGGACGAGCCGCGCTACCGGGCAACCGGCACCGGCCTCAATGCCTGCCAGCAAGGCGCGCAGCTTCTCGACATGAGCGCAACCGAACCCGAGCGGCTCGCCGCCGCAGCGACAGTGTTTCACTGCAAGGACTGGCTCTATTTCCGACTGACCGGGGAAAGGGTGACCGATCCCTCTGAGGGATTGAGCGCCTTCGGAGACATCTACACAGAAGCCTATTCGGACACGGTCCTCGATGCGCTCGGCTTTGCCGCGCCCTTGCGCGCCCTCCTGCCACCGATCCTCGACGGGCTTCGCCATGCCGACAGGTTGACCAGTGCCGCAGCCGTCGCAACCGGCTTGTCTGTCGGGACACCGGTGGTGCTGGGGGCGGGCGACGTGATCTGCGCAGCTCTCGGCAGCGGTCTCCACGATCCCGATGGGCGCGATATCGGCTGCACGATCCTTGGCTCGACAGGCATCCACATGCGCCTTGCCGCCGACGCGGACGCCGTTCGCTTCAACACCGAACGGACTGGCTATACCATGCGGTTCCCGGTCGCCGGCGCTTACGCTCAGATCCAGACCAACATGTCCGGCACGCTGAACCTGGACTGGCTAGTTGATCTGGTGCTTTCGGTGCTGTCGATTGACGGATCGGGTCGCGACCGGGACGACATTCTGGCCTTTCTCGACCGCAAGGCGTCGGAAGCTTCGCCCGGTGGCCTGATCTACCATCCCTTCGCTTCCACCGCTGGCGAGCGCGGCCCGTTTGTCGACGCCTCGGCGCGAGCTGCGGTGATCGGTCTGGCGACCGGCAAGGCGATAGGCGACATAACCCTGTCGGTCTACGAGGCACTCGGCCACGCGGCCCGTCATTGCTACGAGGCCATGGGCGAGATTCCCCAGGAAATCAGGGTCACTGGCGGAGCCAGCCGCAGTGCCGTGATCCGGCGATCCCTTGGCGCCATTCTCGGGCGTCCTCTGCGGCAGGCGCCGCAGAATGAAGCCGGAGCCCTTGGCGCGGCGATGATGGCAGCGGTTTCAGTGGGTGTCTTTCAGTCTATGCCGGACTGCGTGAAAGCTTGGGTCTCAGGTGGAGTCGGCGACGCCGAGCCCTTCGATCCGATACTTGCGGCCAAGCTGGACGTGTCCCATGCAGCCTATCGCGCCAGCATCAATGCCTTGCGGCCGAACTGGAAGCTTCTGGCTGGGACGAACGCCACGGCCACTTGCTCTGTTGGCTAAGACACCGAACCAGAGCGCGTTGCCGTCTGCGATGGCAGTTCGCCGAACAGATCGGCGTAGTAGCGGGAGAAGCGCCCGAGGTGCCAGAAGCCCCAGCGAACAGCGACTTCGGACACAGAGGCGCGGTCTTGCTGGTTGAGCAAGTCGCGGCGCGCGCCATTGAGGCGCTGGTCCCGCATCCAGCTCCCGGGGCCACGCCCAACCGTGTTGATGAAAGCCTGCCGGACCACCGGCTCGGGCAGGTCGATCCGCCGGCAGACATCCGCGACGGACAGGGGATCACTCCCGGCACCGTCGAGATGATCGCGGACGAGACGAAACACGGCCCAGTCGGTCTGGGAGGCAGACGTGCGCTGTCGCAGACCGCGCGTGGCCAGATCCCGCAGATAGGAAAGCCTGTCGGTGATCATGCCCGGCACCAGGGAAGCCATCTCCAGCGTGTCGCCGCCGACCTCGGGAAAGGCCATCAGCAACGACAACAGCCAGCTGGCAAAGGCGGCCGCTTCGGCTCCCGCATTCACCGTGCTGACCGGCCATGGGCTGGACTTGGCATCTGAGGGAGCATCGTATTCGACAAAGACGATGTCGCAGCCTTCCGGCATGGCGGCGTGGTACTCCTCGCCACCGGCGACAAAGCAGGAGCTCTCCGGCGCAATCGCTTCCGCATTCATGCGAAAGCCGGCATTGTGCCGCAGTGACTGCACAAAGACCGAGCGACCGACCGGCGGCGAGGTGCGCTGCTCGGTGGCCACGTTGATGCTTTCGCGTGTCACCTTGATACCGCCAAGACACAAGCGCCGAACCTCGCCCAGATACTGACCAGGACCCATTTGCACGTAGCGTTGGGTCCAGCCGTCGAGCGCGCCTTCCTGTTCGGAGCCGTCGAAAAACTGCCGGTGGATTACGTCGTGGCGTCCGTCTGCCATGTTGCCCCCTGAGCAAAAGGACTTACGTAAGAGTGCCATGTGAGCGCATATGGAGCACGGTTAATTTTTAGGCAATTGGTGTTTTGAAATCGGATAGCCGGCGAGGTCTGCACAGTTCTACGGTTAGGTATTCCCACTATGGAGACCTGCCGTGTTGAAACTGACGCATGTCACTCTTGGCGCACTCCTCGCCGCCGCAACCGCCCCGGCTGCCCTTGCAGAAGAGGCCTTCAAACCGGAACAGGTGTCGGTGAAGGAGGCGATCGATCCCGGTCCGAATGTCTTCGTCTACCAGGAGGAATGGAAGGGTGCCGGCTCGATCGCCGTCTTCGCCCAGGACACCCTGAAGCTGAAGGGACTGATGCCGACCGGCTCCATGGGACAGATGCTGATCTCGCCCGATGGCAAGACCGCCTGGTCCCAGTCGTCCTTCCTGAAGCGCATCGTCTACGGCCCGAATGAACAGGTGCTGCAGACCTACGAAGTGGACAAGCTCACACTCAAGAGCGAAGCGATCCTGCCCCCGAAGGCAGCCATGGCGCTCGGCTACTCGGCGCTCCTGCGCCTGTCGAGCGACGGCAAGCTGGTCTTCGTGCAGAACGCAACGCCCGCCGCCTCGGTGTCGGTGATCGACGTCGCCACCGGTACCACCCTGCAGGAAATTCCGACGCCGGGCTGCTGGGGCATCTACCCGCTGCCGGCCAAGACCGGCTTTTCCACCATCTGCGGTGACGGCACCTTCTCGACCGTGACGATTTCCGACGACGGCAAGACGGCCGCGGCGGAGGCGTCAGCCCCCATCTTCGATCCGGATGCCGATCCGATCTTCATCGAAGACGAGAGCTATGACGGTGCGCTCTATTTCGTTTCCTACAAGGGCGTCCTCTACAAGCTCGACCCCAGCGGCAAGACGGTCGCCAAGCTTGACACCAGCGAGATCGCCGCTGGCGTCGAAGGCGGTTGGGCCCCCGGCGGCTACCAGCTGATGAGCATCGATCCCAAGATCGGCGTGCTGTTCATCCAGATGCATCCGGACGCCAAGGACGGCAGCCACAAGTTCCCCGCCGAGGAAATCTGGGCTTATGACCTCAAGGCCAAGAAGGTGCTGTCGCGCTCAAAGGTGTCCGACGTCGCTTCGCTGGTGGTGTCGCGTTCCGACAAGCCGGTGATCTTCGGCTCCACCGAGGTGGGCAAGCTCTATCGCTTCGAGACGGATCCCGCTGCGGGCTATGCCCTCAAGCCCGCAGGCGAGGCAACGCTGACCGGCTTCCCGCTCACCCTTGATCTGGTGGAATGATGGACAGCACCTGGCCCTCTCTCGTCGCCGGCGTGGCGACCGCCTTCACGGCGATCCTCTACGCCCGCGCCAGCTTGCACAAGCTGTTCGATCTCACGGCCTTTTCCGGCTTCGTCGAGGATTATCAACTGGCCCCGCGTGCCTGGTCGAAGAGTATCGCTCTGGCTCTGGCCATCCTGGAAACGGCCATCGCCGCCGCGCTCATCGCGCCTTTCACGCGGCCCTTCGGCCTTGTCGCCGGTGCCGGTCTGCTGATCGTCTACGCCGGTGCCATGGCGATCAACATCAATCGCGGTCGCAGCCATATCGAATGCGGCTGTGGCGGCCCGGTGCAACCCATCAACAGCGCCACGCTTCTGCGCAACGCGGCGCTGGCGCTGATCGCCTTGCTCGGCCTCGTCGGCCCCGGTGAGGGGCTGGGCGCGGCGGAAGCCTTCACTGTGATCGCCGGCGGCGCCACGCTGTTCATCGGCTTCCTGCTCGCCGAGCAGATGATCTCCAACGCATCCCATCTCAAAACCCGACACTGACAAGGACACGAACCCGCATGAACGCTCTCATCTTTGCCGTCGCGCTTCTTTGGGTGGTCGTCGTCGCCCTGATCGTCGCGCTGTTTGCTCTCGCCCGTCAGGTCGGCGTCCTGTTTGAACGCATCGCCCCCATGGGCGCCCTGGTCAACGACTCCGGCCCGCAGGTCGGACAGGCATCCCCTCTGTTCCAGTTGCCCAGCCTCAACGGCGGCGAGGTTTCCATCGGTCCGCGCCAGGGCAAGGCCACGCTGGTCTTCTTCCTGTCGTCCACGTGCCCGATCTGCAAGAAGCTGCTGCCCATGCTGAAATCCGTCCGCCAGTCGGAGTCGTCGGTGGACGTGGTGCTGGCTTCCGACAGCGAGGAAGCCAAACTGCGCCGCTTCATCGACAGTGCCGAGCTCAAGGCCTTCCCCTTCGTCAACTCCACCGAACTCGGACTGGCCTATCGCGTTTCCCGTCTGCCCTTCGCCGTGCTGATCGGACCGGACGGCGTGATCCGCTCCAAGGGACTGATCAACAGCCGCGAACAGCTGGAAAGCCTGTTCAACGCCCATGAACTCGGCGTGTCCTCGATCCAGTCCTACCTCGACCAGCCTGCCGCCGCGCGCGGATGACCCGAAAGGAGCCATGAAGTGTTCAACCTCATCGACAAACTCACCGGCTGGATGGACAAGATGGCCGAGGGCAGTGCGCGCCGCATGGCCATGAGCACCGGCCGCCGCTCCTTCCTTGCCCGCACTGGTGCTGTGATCGTCGGCGGTGCCGTTCTGCCGGTACTGCCCTTCGACCGTACCTTCGGAGCCCTGCCGGCCAAGGCCGCGGAAGTGGACGAGCTTTCCTGCGACTACTGGCGCTACTGCGCCCTCGACGGAAACCTCTGCAACTCCTGCGGCGGCACGCTGACCCAGTGTCCGCCCGGCTCCGAGGCCTCCAAGGTCTCCTGGGTCGGCACCTGCAAGAACCCGGTGGACGGCAAGGACTATCTGGTGTCCTACAACGACTGCTGTGGCCGCACCGAATGCGACAACGCGCCCTTCTGCAACACCAACCAGGGCGAACGCCCCGGCTATCGTATGGGCCTGCACAACGACGTCAACTGGTGCATGGCCAATGCATCGGTCGGCTATCATTGCACCGTCGCCGTTCTGGTGGGTCTCGCCGAATGATGCGCAAGATGCTGCTCGCCACCGCGTTCGTCGCGGTGGCCCTTCCTGCCCTGGCGGCCGACGGGACCAAGGTGTTCGAAAGCGTCTGCGCCGCCTGCCACCAATCGGGTGGCAAGGGCACGCCCGGTCTGGCACCGCCCCTGATCGACCCAGCGCTGTGGCAGCGGCTTGGTGACAAGGCGCCTTACTACGTCGCCAACGTGATGATCGGCGGTCTGTCTGGCACCATAACGGCGGGAGGGCAGGGCTATTATGGCTTGGCCATGCCGAGCCAGGCACACCTCTCCGATGACGAGTTGATGGCTGCCGCAAATCATGTGCTGCAGGACCTCAACGGCTCCAAGATCGCAGTGACGCCCGATCTGATCGCCGGCGCCCGCGCCGCGCCGCTCGGCCACAAGGCCCTGCTCGCCTTGCGCAAAGGAGTTGCCCCATGAAGCTCCATCCAGTCTCTGCACTTCTCGGTGCCGCTGCACTTGCAGCCGGTGTGATCGCCGGCGGAACAGTGCTCGCCGAGACACCGCATCGCACGCCGAGGACCAACTTCATCCTGCGCTGTGTCGGTTGCCATGGCATGGATGGATCGGGCAGCGAAAAGGGCGGCATCCCGGATTTCCGCAACTATGTCGGGGCCTTCAGTCGCGATGAGGCTGGCCGCACCTACGTGATGCACGTGCCGGGAGTGGTGAACGCCAACCTGTCCAACGCTGAGATCGCCGAGGTGATGAACTATCTGATGAAGACCTTCGGCGGCACTTCGCTCCCCAAGGACTATCACCCCTTCGACACGGCGGAGGTCGACAAGCTGCGCGCCGTCCCGGTGAAGGACATCGTCGGCCTGCGCCGAGACATTTCCGCATCCCTCGCCAAGCAGGGGATCACTACGGCCGGATATCCCTGGCCCTAGACCGATCATCAGTCCGGTCGTTTGGGCGTGGCATCCGAGAGGATGTCACGCCGTCTTTGTCGCTAGGACCAAGGCTTGGGACATCTGCCCGGCCGGCCACGTTCACCGCTGCCGCGAGGTCCATCGCGTTCCAAGTGGAACACTCAAAGACGTCAGGCGTCAGACATTTCCACCAGCCGACCAGCCTGCATCGCAACGACGCGGTCACACATATGTGCCACGACACCGGGATCGTGACTGACCAGGATGTAGGTCAGGGGGCGCCGGGCCTTGAGGTCGGTAAGCAGATTGAGAATGTCGGCCTGAACCGACATGTCCAGCGCCGAGGTCGGCTCATCCAGGAGCAACAGGTCCGGCTCGACGATCAGCGCCCGGGCAATGGCGATGCGTTGCCGCTGGCCGCCGGACAGTTGGTGCGGATAGCGCTCGGCCACGTCAGGTTCGAAGCCGACCTGTGCCAAGGTTTCCCGCAGACGCGTTTCGACATCGGGCAGCCCGGCCACCAGCAACGGTTCGGTCAGGGTGCGGCGAACCCGATGGCGCGGATGCAGCGAACCATAGGGATCCTGAAACACCATCTGCACGCCGCGGCGCCGGGTGCCTGAGATGCGCTGGCCGGGCGCAAGGGGGGCGCCCAACAGATCGATGTCGCCGCGCCATTGCCTGTTGATGCCGGCGAGCACGCGCAGGATTGTCGACTTGCCGCAGCCCGAAGGACCGATCAGCCCGAAGACTTCACCGCGCTGCACGTCCAGCGACACGCCGTTGACAACCGGGGTGACGCGCCCCTCACGCTCGAAGGACACATGCAGATTGCGAATGGAGACCGCGGTCATGGCTGGATCTCCAGTTGCGTTCGGTCGAAGGTGGGCAGCGGCCGGCCGCGCGTGGCGGCTGAAGGCCGGCAGGACCAGAGCGCGCTGGTATAGGGATGGGTGGAATGAGGCAGGTCGCGCGCCGCGCCACGATCAACCACTTGCCCCTGATACATCACCAGCGCCTCGTCGCAATACCGGGCTACCTGCTCGAGATCATGGCTGATCAGCACAAGGCCCATGGACCGGCTTTCGGTTAGGCTGACGATGAGGTCGAGGATCTGGTCGCGCAGACCCTGGTCGAGAGCCGACGTTGGCTCGTCGGCAATCAGCAGCCGCGGCTCGGCCACCAGCACTGAGGCGATCATCACCCGTTGCCCCATGCCACCCGAGAGCTCATGTGGAAAGGACATCATCACGCGTCTAGGATCAGGCAGTCCGACCGCCTCGAGGATTGTCTCCACCCGCTCCCGCCGCTCGGCCTTGCCGAGATTGAGGTGCAGCTTCAGCGTTTCCTCCACCTGACGACCAATCCGCATCACCGGGTCGAGGGCAAACTTGGGATCCTGAAGTACAAGGCCGGCACTCCGGCCGCGAAAGGCTGCCCAGTCGCGCGGGGAGAAGCCGAGCAGGGACTGCCCCTCGAAGTCGAGGCGATCTGCAGTCAGCTTTGCCGCGGACGGTAACAGGCCCATGAGGGCCTTGGCCGTCATGGACTTTCCGGAGCCGGATTCGCCGACCAGTCCGAGCCGCCCTCGGCCGAGGGAGAAGGACACGTTGGCAACGGCTGGGCGACGGCCCGAACCGAAGCGAACCGTCAGATTTTCGACGGAAACGAGCGGGGCGTCAGTCATGGCGAGGGTCCAGAATGTCGCGCAGTCCGTCGGCGATCAGGTTGAAGGACAGGGACGCCAGCAGAATGGCGCAACCCGGCGCGGCGGCGATCCACCACTGATCGAAGATCACCTTCGTACCATCGGCCACCATGCCGCCCCAGTCCGGCGTCGGCGGCTGCACGCCGAGACCGATGAAGCCGAGACCGGCCGTGGCGAGAATGATGCCGGCCATATCGAGCGCCATGCGAACCAGCGCACTCGGCAGAACCAGTGGCAAAATGTGACCGAACAGCAGGCGCCAGCCGCGGATGCCCCCCATTTCGGCGGCGGCGATGAAGTCGGCATGGCGGATCACGCTGGCTTCCGTGCGCGCCAGCCGGGCATAGGCGGGCCAGCCCGTGATGGCGAGTGCGACGGCGCCGTTCACCATGCCCGGTCCGAACACGGCCACGAAGGCGAGGGCAAGCGCAAGGCGGGGAAAGGCCATGCCGATGTCGGTCAAACGCATCAGAATGCGCTCAATCCAGCCGCCGAAGGCGCCCGCCACCACACCGATTAGCAGGCCGAAGGGCAACGATGCCAGCGTCACCAGCACGATCAGGCCAAGGGTCGGCCGGGTGCCAAAGATGAGACGGGACAGGAGGTCGCGCCCGAAACCGTCGGTTCCAAGCCAATGGCTCCAACTGGGCGCGGCCAGGCGATTGGCCATGTCCTGAGCAATCGGGTCGTAGGGCGCGATCAGCGGGGCAAGAGCCGCCGCTCCAAGGAAAATCGCAAGCAGGATGACGCCGACGAGGGCGGTGGGCGAGCGCCGCAATCCTTCGAGGACGCCGGTGCGCGACTGGATGACGGCATCCGCAGCAAGGTCGAGGCTCATGTCCGCACCCGTGGATCAAGGCGGCGAACCAGCAGGTCGGCCAAGGCGTTGACGATGACGAAGGCGGCGCCGATCACAACCGTGCCGCCCAGGATGGCGGGCATGTCGGCCGCAAACACCGCCGTCGACATGTAGCGACCGATACCGGGCCAGGCAAAGACGGTCTCGGTGAAGATCGCCCCCTCCAGCAAGGTGGTGTAGCCAAGCGCGATCACCGTGACGGCAATGCCCGAAACATTGGGCAGCGCATGCAGCAGCAAGACACGCAAGCGCCCGGCGCCACGCGCCTGGGCGGCAAGGACATATTCCTTCGACAGCTCGGTGATGAGTGCGGCTCGCACCAGCCGGGAGATGCCGGCGAGGATGTGGAAGGCGAGCACGAAGGCGGGCAGGATCATATGGCCGACGGCATCGGCGAAAGCGCCGGGTTCGCCGGAAATCCAGGTATCCACCAGAGCAAGGCCGGTCGGGCGCTCGATGACATACTGGATCATGTCGCTGAGCTGGCCAGGACCCGGCGTCCAGTTGAGGCGGGCGTAGAACAGCAGCAGCATCAACAGGCCGAGCCAGAAGATCGGTACCGAATAGCCCAGCAGCGAGACGATCCGCACCACCGCATCCACCGCGCCGCCCGGCTTGTAGGCAGCTGCGACGGCCAGCGTAAGGCCCAGCGAGGCACCGATCACCAGCGCGACGGTCGAGATTTCCAGCGTCGCGGGAAAGACTTGCGACAGTTCCTGCGCAACCGGCAGAGCCGAGGACCAGGAGGTTCCAAGGTCGCCATGGGCAAGGCGCACGACATAGTCGCCGAAACGCTCTGTCACCGGCTTGTCGAGGCCGAGCGAGCGGCGCGCCGCCTGATAGGCGTCTTCCGTCGCATGGTCGCCGACCAGATGCAGGGCCGGGTCGGCCGGGGAGGTTTCGCCCAGCGCGAAGGTGAAGATGACGAGCCCGGCCAGCGTGACCGCAAGGGTCAGCGACCAGGAGATCAGGGACGCCAGATAGCGCCCGCCCCGCCGGAATCCAATCCGGCGGGGCGGTGCCAAAGGCGTTTCAGGTAGTCTTGCAACCTCGGTCAAGTTACTTGGTCACCCCGGCATAATAGACCTGATCGGCGTTGAGGCCCTGAACGAAACCCTTCACGCTGTCGCGCAGGACCAGCTGGTTCTTGGCCTGCAGGAGTACCACGAAGGGCGACTTGGCCTGAACCTCTTTCTGGATCTCGATATAGTCGGCGTTGCGCTTGGCCGGATCGGTTTCCTCAACGGCAGCCTGGGTCTTGTCGCTGAGTTCCGGGATCACCCAGCCCTGGCGCCAGGCGACGGTCTTGGTGCCGTCATCGCGATTGAGGGCGAAGGCGCTGGCGTTCGAATGGGCGTCGAAATAGTCCGGGATCCAGAAGAGCAGGGCGGCTTCATGTTCGCGGCCGCGGATCTTGCCGTAGAACTGGCTGGCCACGGCAGGCTGGACTTCCAGCTTGATGCCGGCTTCGCCAAAGGAGGCCTGAAGAGCCTGGGCGATGTCGGTATAGGGCGGCTGGTTGATGACGTCGAGCTTGATGGTCAGCCCCTTGTCGAGACCGGCCTTGGCAAGGATTTCCTTTGCCTTGGCAACGTCCTTCTTGAAGGGATTCTCGTTATAGGCACCGGGGAAGCCTGCCGGCAGGAAGGCCTGGTGAACGTCAAACTGCCCCTTCAGCAAGTCCTTGGAAATGCTGTCGTAATCGACCAACCAACGGGCCGCTTCCCACAGGGCGGGGTTCTTGGTGTCCGAATTGGTCGGGCTCACCGAGTTGAAGGCGAGATAGTCGATCTCTGCGGACGGAACCGACAGCACGTTGAGGCCGGCCTTGCCGGTCAGCGCAGCGACCTGGTCGGCGCCGAGATCGCGGGCCACGTCGGCGTCGCCCTTTTCGACGAGCAGGCGGCGGGCAGCGGCGTCGGCCACGTTCTTGAAGATGATGCCCTTGAGCTTGGGCGCACCGCCAATAGCTTTGTCATTGGCGTCGAATACCAGGGCTTCGTGCGGCTTGTAGGCCTTGATCTTGAAGGGACCGGAGCCGGCGGAGGCGTTGTGCAGCCAGCCGTTGCCGAAGTCGCCATTGGCCACATGCGTGCTGGCTTCCTTCTCGTCGACGATCGAGGCGACGGGGGCGGACAGGATCGACAGGGCAAAGGACGGGCCGACCTTGGCGGGCCAGGAAACCTTGACGTGGCTGTCGTCGACCTTGGTCACGAACTGCTCGACGGTCTCGGCGTTCCAGCCCAGTTCCTTGAGGATGAACACCGGCGACTTGTCCAGTTTCACGGCGCGAACCAGTGAGAAAACAACGTCTTCCGGCCGAACCGGGTTGCCGGAGGCAAAGGTCGCGCCGTCGCGCAGCTTGAAGACGATCGAGCGGCCATCGGCGCCGGCTTCGTAGCTTTCGGCAACAACCGGCTCCAGCTTGACCGGATCGGCGGGGTCGGATTCCACGAGGCGCTGGTAGAGGCTGTTGAAGGATTGGACCGTGGTCAGCTCGAAACCTTCGGCGGGGTCGAGGCTGACGATGTCGTCGATCGACTGGGCGACGATCAGAATGCCGGGCGGCGTTGCAGCCTGCGCACCGGTGGTCAGAAAGGCGGCGCCGGACAGGAGCAGTCCGGTGAACGCCAAGGAAGCGCGGGTCAATTTCATGAGAAGCCTCATAGGGTTAGCTTGGAATTGTCGAGGTGTTCGAAGCGGGAAAACGCAAAAGCGGTGGCTGATTTGGAAGGCGCCAAGTCCTTATGCTAGGACGCCGCAACGACCGGGGGTAAGAAGCTTCATTTCAAAAAATCGGTCCAAATCGGAAATTTGTTCCTTCCATGCGTTTTAAGCTATGAATACTCAGGAATGCAAATCACTTGGGAGAAAATAAATATGGCCGAAGTCCGAATCCGTCAGCGCGGCGCCAAAGCCTTCCTGCCCAAGCAGGGCAAGGCCACGGTGACGGCCTTGTCGGGCGCCGAGGCGCAACTGGCCGGATCGCCGTCGCAGCCTGGCCTTAACCCGTTGGAATTGCTGGACGCATCTCTGGCGGGATGCCTGGCGCTCAGCATCCGGATCGCCGCCGGCAACCTCGGAGTGAGCGACCGGCTGGGCGATGTTGCCGTCGAATCGATCGGCGAGAAGGCACCCGACGCGCCGTCCAGGATTGCGAGGATTGTCAATAAATACAAGATTTCCGGCAATCTGACACAAGAAGAACGACTGCAGCTTGTTGCTGAAGCTCACAAGATTTGCACTATCGGAAACTCGATCGCCGGATCTATTGCCATTGTCGATGAAGAAATCGGCTGATTTTTCTTTGGCCCGGCGAGGCTGAAACCGCCGGGCCTCTCGGCATTCTCACCGAAGTGACAGCGGCGGAAACGTCGCAAAAGACCGAGGTGCATGTCACAAATCCTCGAAGGCGTCGTCTCCCTTATGTCGCAACGGCAAACGACACAGGACCGTCGTAATCGGCGACTAGCCATGCGAGCCAGACAGCCACGAGGATAAGCCATGTCGATCGAAGAGATCTCGCCCCTGCTCGCCACCCTGACCACGATCGCCCGCCAAGGCGGAGCGATCGCGCGCCACCATTTCAAGGCCGCCGGTCTCAACGAGGTGAACGAGAAGGCCGCGCGGGACTATGTGACCGCCGGCGATGTCGCGGTGGAAACAGCCATAGCCGCAGCCCTGGCCAAGGCCTTTCCGGACTGGTCCATCGAAGGCGAGGAGAGTGCCGGCGACCGTGACTGCGGCGAAGACGCGCCGCGCTTCCTGATCGACCCGATCGACGGCACAACCAACTTCGCCTGGGGCATTCCCTATTTCGGTGTCGTCATCTGCCTGACGCGTGCGGGGCGGGTCGACGCCGGCGTGGTCTACGACCCCATGCGCGACGAGATGTTCGCCGCAGAGCGGGGCAAGGGGGCCTATCTCAATGGCGAACGCCTGAAGGTGCGGGCCGGTCGGGATATCGAACACGCCGTGATCGGCGCCAGTCTGCCGATCCCCGGACAGGTGAAATCGGTGACGCCGGATCGCTACCGTCAGGTGCTGCTGGATGTGATGGATAACGCGGCGGGCATGCGGCGCATGGGCTCGGCCGCGCTATCGATCGCCTATGTGGCGGCGAGCCGGCATGACGCCTTTTTCGAAGACGGCCTGTCGCCGCATGACTATGCGGCGTCGACCCTGATCGTCGAAGAGGCCGGCGGCATCATCTCCGGTTTCGACGGCGGCATCATTCCGCCGTCGGGTGCCGTGCTGGCCGCCAGCCCTGCCGTTCACGGCTGGCTGGTCGACCGCTTCAAGGGGTGACAGACGCCAGTCCCAGCTCAACGGCCCGGGCGGCAATGCTGTCCGGGGCGTTGGTGGTGATCTGATCGGCCTTGAGCCCCAGAAGCCGAGCGAGGCTGTCCTCGGCAAAGGGATGCTCGAGATCGAGGGTATAGGCGTCGATCCGGCGACCCTCGCGATGGAAGGCGCCGATCAGGTCATAGCCACGATCGGCCGCAGCAAGCACCGCCTGATAGTCGAGATAGATGAGTCGCGCTTCGGGCAGGGCTGCGATGGCATCGGCGACGAACGCGTCGAGGTTCATGCCGGCAGCGACCTCGGACACGGTGTCGTAACCGCAGGGATCAAAGCCCACGGCGATGCCCGGCGTGGCGCGCCCGAGCCTGGCAATGGCGTCCCGGTCCATGCCCGAAACAATGAAATACTGCGCAACGCCGGTGAGCGTCTCGGCGAAGGCGCTGACGGTGTCGGCGTCGATATCCGACCCACGGGACTTCATGTCGAGCTGGATCAAGGTGTCGGGATGCATGCCGCCGCTGCGGGCAACAGCTGCGAGATCGTCCAGCAGCTGAACCTTGTCGGCGGTGACTTCGCCCGAGTCCCGACGCAGGTTGAGGCGCCGGATCTCCGCCACGCTCATCTGGGCCAGCGGACCGCTGCCATTGGTTTCCCGATCCACGGTTTCATCATGCAGAACGGCAAAGCCGCGCTCGGCATGCAGGTTGAGATCGACTTCAAAGCTGGCGCCGAGTGCCATGGCCTCACGCATGCGGGCGGGTGTGAAGGGGACATCATCGCGCAGACGACGTCCCATGTGCCACTTGAGGCGGGTGCGGTGGCCGTCGCGATAGAGATCGAGGCCGGGCGCGGTATCGTGGACGAGGGTTTCAGGCATAGTTGAGTTCCATGTTCGGGAGCATGTCGACACCAGCTCCACGATAGCGGATGGGGTCCCGCAAGGCTTCGGCGAAGACCATGTAGTGCCGGACTCGCACACCCAGGCGCTCGCCTTCGCCGACGCGAACGCCCTTGGTCGTCTGAAGGCGCAAGTGAGAACCATCCGCCAGAGACGAGTCAATGACCACGTGCGAGCCGAAGTCGATCATCCGGCGCACGGTCACATGACCGTCTTCGCCGCTGTCGGTGATCTCGATATCTTCCGGGCGGATGGCCAGATGCGCCGGGCCGCTGCCGGCGGCCGCAAGATGCAGCCCGCCCGCGAGAATGCGCCCGTCCGTGATCGCCCCTTCCAGCATGTTCATGGCGCCGATGAAGCCGGCGACGAAGGCTGTGCGCGGCGCGGCGTAGATATCGCCGGGCTGGCCGACCTGCTCGATGCGTCCGTCGCGCATGACGACAATGCGATCGGCAAGCGCAAGCGCCTCGTCCTGACCATGGGTGACGAACAGGGCGGTGATGCCGAGACGCTTCTGGATGTCGCGCACTTCATCGCGCAGACGCTCGCGCAAATGCTGGTCGAGGCTGGCGAAGGGCTCGTCGAGCAAGAGGATCTTGGGTTCGAGCACCAGCGAACGGGCCAGGGCCACGCGCTGCTGCTGGCCGCCGGAAAGCTGGTTGGGCAGGCGCTCGCCATAGCCGGCGAGGCCGACAAGCTCCAGCGTCGCTTCCACGCGCTTGGCGATCTCCTCACGCGGCACGCGACGCAGGCGCAGGCCGAAGGAGACATTGCCGAACACGGTCATATGGCTCCAGAGCGCGTGGCTCTGGAACACCATGCCGGTCGGTCGACGTTCGGGCGGAACATGGGTGACATCGACGCCATCGATCAGGACGCGGCCTGACGAGGGGCGCTCGAAGCCGCCGATCATGCGCAAGACAGTGGATTTGCCGGAGCCGGACGGACCGAGCAGCGACACCAGTTCGCCGTCGCCAACATTCAGGCTGACGCCGGCAACCGCGGTCGTGTCGCCGAAGCTCTTGCCGAGCAGATCGAGGTCAAGACGGGCCATTTTTGTTTTCCTCTTTGCGTCAGCCACCGAGGCCGCGAGCGATCGCATCCCCACCCAAGACGCGCCGGGCGAACATCAGGGCGACGAATGAGGGGACCCAGAGCATGAGCGACAGCACCGCGCCATATTGGATGACGAGTTGGTTGTTGATGAAGGAGATCATCAGGATCGGCATGGTGGTGACCGTGGGGGCGCCGATCAGCCAGGCCCCCTCGGTTTCATAGAAGGTGCCGACGAAGGTGAGGATCACCGCCGCCGCGATGGTCGGCAGCGATTGCGGCAGGGTCACGTGCCAGAACACCTGCAGGGGTGTGGCGCCGGCATCCTGCGCCGCCTCTTCAAGCCTCCGGTCGACCGACTGGAAGGCTGCAGCGGGAATCCACACCATGTACATGAGCGTGTCGACCAGCTGGATCAGCACCACACCGGCAAAGGTTCCGACAAGACCGAGGTTGAGGAAGATCGTGGCGATCACGATCAGCAGCCCGAACTTCGGAAAGGCTCGCAGGGTGAGGAAGGACAGGAAGAGGGTGTTGCGGAACGGAAATTCCATGCGGCCGAAGGCATAGGCAGCCGGCAGGCAGATGAGCATGGAAAGCGCCGTCACCGTGAAGGAGAGCTCGAGCGACGTGGTGAGCGCAGCCCACACATCGCGCCGCGCCAGCATCTCGCCCCAGAAGCCGAGACCGAAGCGCTGCGGCAGTACGGCGGGATAGCGCCAGACTTCGGCAAAGGCCCAGATGCCCACCACGACGAGCGGCAGGATGATGGTGCTGGCCAGAAAGATGAAGGCCAGGAGGCCGAACCAATCGGCGCCGCCGGTGCGCCGCAGCAGGCGCGTCAACAGGCTGGGAGTGGGAGGGGAGATGGACAACAGGCTCACGATTTGCCTCCCGCGGCGGACTTGGTGCGCCCCTTGGCGATCGACCAGACATAGAGAGCGCCGAACAGCAGACAGACCGCGAAGGTGATGACGGCTTGCGTGCGCGCCATCCCCACGTCCTGCAGGTCGCCAAAGGTGCGCTGCATGAACGGCCCCATCATCTCCGGCGCGGCCGGGCCGAGGAGGTAGGGCAGGGTGAAGGACGAGAAGATGCCCAGCACGTTGAACGACAGCGTGACCAGCAGCGACGAGCGCATGCGCGGCAGAATGATGTAGACGAGGATGGCCAGCCAGCCGGCGCCCACATCCCGGGCTGCATCGACCGCCGGTCGCGTCACATTGCCGAGGCCGGACAGCAACAGCAGGACCGTCAGCGGCAGGCCGTCCCAGACGAGGCCGATCACCGGTCCCCAGGGGGTGAGATAGGGGGTGCGCATGCGCGGCAGGCCGACGGCATGCAGGAAGATGTCCACGGTGCCGTTGGGGCCGAGCGTGCGGATGAAGGCATAGGCCACGATGATCGACGGCACGAACATCGGGAACATGACGAGGCTCTGCACCGTTGCGGGCAGCTGCCCCTTGGCAAAGCGCAGGTAGATGGCAAGCGGCAGCCCGATGACCAGCAGGATCGTCGTGGTGACGGCCGTGGTCCACAGCGTGTTCGTGAAGTTGTTCACGCTGTAGGAGTCACCGAAGAACCGCGCATAATTGGCGGTTGACCAGACCTCCGTTCCGCCCTCGCCGGGGACAAGGAAGGTGAGGATGACGGCCTCTGCGGCCGGCCAGATGACCAGCCAGAGGGCGAGCAAGACCGGAGTGGCAACGAGGAGCAGGGGAAGAACCCTGCTCCTCGCCGACACAGCAGGCGTGCGCGAAAGCGGCGACGCAGCTTCATGCATTTTCAGCAAAGACCTTCATCAGCTCCGCGAAAGCGACGGGGCAACGGTGCGATACCAGCCGTCGTTGATCGCCGCGTCCCAGTCGCCGCCCGGGAAGGTGGGGATCGAGGCCGGGATCACGTCGGCATACTTGGCCTGCAGGTCGGCCGGCAGCTCCGACCAGTTGACCGCCGGGAAGCCGCCGAGATCGGTGATGATCTTGGTCTGGATGTCGGCGCTGAGCAGGAAATCGGCCAGCTTGACGGCAACGGCGTGGTTGGCGGCATTGACCGGCACCACAGCGGCAGAGAAACCACCGCACAGGGCGAGGTCGCTGAGCTGGACGAGGCCGGTGGTCTCGGGCAGAACGCCCTTGGCAATCGCCTGCAGGGCCATGTCCGACCACAGCGGGATCATGGTGACGGCACCCTGGGCCAGGAGCTGCAGCGATGCGGAGTTGCCGGCGGTGTAGGAGCCCTTGTCGTAGAGCGAGGGAGCGATGTCGTTGAGGATGGCGAAACCCTTGGCCAGGAGTTCGTCGCTCTCGCCCTTCTTGTAATTGTCGATCTTGAAGACGCCGGGGTCGCGGCCGTTGGCCTCGTGAATGGCGCGGCGGACGAAGTTGCCACCCGAACCGCCCTTGTCGGGACGATTGTAGATGAACTCGCCGGGGTTGGCCTTGATCCAGGCAACGAGGTCGGCAAAGGTCTTGGGCACCTTGTCCTTGGGCAGCTTGGTGGTGTCGTAGGCCAGCAACACCTGCGAACCACGGTAGGGCAGCGACCAGACGGTCTGAATCGCGTCCTTGTTGAGCTTGCCGTAGTTCTGCAAGCCGGCCTTCGACAGGTCGGTCCAGAGACCGGCTTCGACCGCGCCCTTGACGGACAGCGGGTCGAACTCCTCGATGAAGTCAAGCTGCGGGTCGGTCTTGCTGGCGAGAGCGGCGAGGGCGCGCTCGACCACGGTGGTGGTGCCGCCGCCGGTGCGGGCGATGACGACATTGAGGTCGACGTCGGCATTGCTGGCCTCGAAGGCCGGCTTGATCACGTTGCTCCAGAAGTCGGAGATGTTGGCGTCGGAGTCGGTGTACATGTCAAAGCGCACAGCGGCGGAGGCAAGGCGCGTCGAAGCAGCAAGGCCGGCGATGGCGCCGGCGACGAGAAATTCACGGCGGTTCATGAAACGCTCCGGAAGAATGAGGAGAGACAGCGGTAGATCGGGGAAGGTCAAGACCGCTTCGGCGCCATAGCTAGGATCGCTCTTTTGCGCTTCGATGAATGATCTGTTTCAGTTTCATGACAAGATGAGGCGCGAGGATACATGAAAAGCGGCGCTGCAATCTGGGGCATATAGTGTACGCAGCGCCTTGTTGAGTGTGTCCATTGGAACAATAAACACGCAAGACTTGTTCCCGGTGTCGCATCGGTTGATTTGCACTTTCTCGAAAGAAGAAGTCGGGGGGCATCGAGCTTGTGGCGCATCCGGCGGGCCCCTTGATGCGTGCAGGGTGAAGGGCTGGAAACTGTGATTTGTGACCGGGTTCCTGCGGAGAGTTCCTGCGAAGCCTTTGAAATCCAAGCGCACAGGACTATGCATGACGGGTCAAGGCTCCGAAGACCGGTAGATCCGTGAAGCAACGAACGACCATCCGCGACGTCGCCCAGAAGGCCGGTGTTTCCATCGGGACGGTATCGCGCGTCGTCAACGGACATCCCTCCGTCACCGAGGCCAGGAAGCGGGCGGTGCTGGAGGTGATCGCCGAGCTGGGGTTCCAGCCGGACGCGGCGGCGCAAAGTCTCCGGCGCGGCACCAATCACACCATCGGCGTCATCATTCCGGACCTGCGCAATCCCTATTTCGCCGAGCTGATGCAGCGCATCGAGTTGCGGGCCAAGACGAGGGGCTACAGCGTGCTGTTCGCCAGCTCGGACGAGCAGGCCGACAGCGAAGTGGCGCTGATCACCGATCTGGTCCGGCGCAAGGTGGAAGGCGTTGTCCTGGTGCCCAGCAATCGGGCGGTGACGATCCGCAACCCCGAAGGCGTGCGCCTCGTGGTGGTCGATCGCCAGATCGCCGGCCATCCCTTCGTGGCCGCCGATCATCGCGCCGGCGCGAGGGCCGCGGTGGAACATCTCGTGTCGCTCGGACATCGGCATATCGCCTGCATCGCCGGACCGGAGAACTCCTACGTCGCCGCCGAACGCCTGCGCGGCTATGTCGACGTGATGACCGAGCACTTCCCCGACATGGATATCGCGGACTACGTGGTCTACACGCCGTTCAATTATGATGGGGGCAGGGAGGCTGCGGCGGGATTGCTGGACGGCCGCGGGCCGATGCCGACGGCGGTCTTCGCCAGTTCGGATACCCAGGCGATCGGTGTGTTGCGGGCCGCTTTCGACCGGAAGATCGCCGTGCCGCAGCAGCTGTCCGTGATCGGCTTTGACGGCATTCCCATGTCCGGACTGGTGACGCCGGGCCTGACGACGATGGCGCAACCTGTCGCTCAGATCGCCGATTGCGCGACCGATCTACTGATCGGCAAGGACGGCGTAGACGCAAGAGAACCCTTCATTTTTCCCTGCACCCTGGTGCTGCGCGAGAGCTGCGCGCCGCCGTCTCGTGCGTGAAGACGGACGTCCGGCAAAAGTATTACGCCAGGCCGAACCAACCCATTACTTGCACGTGGTACAATTATCCTGAGTTGCGAAGGTCCATGGAAATCTTCGCATCTGTCTTGATGACGTGGTCCGATTCTGATATTCAGATTTGGAAACGTTTCATCGGGCCGGCACATTGGGTCCGGCACAAAGAAGACGTTCGCTTGGGAGGAAAAAATGACTTCATCTTCATTTAACGCTCGGACTCTGTCTGGACTGAACCGCCGCCAGATCCTGCTGGCTGGTGCTGCGGGCTCGCTCGTTCTGGCTTCGGGCGTGGCGCCGGTGTTTGCCGCCGGCAGCAAGCCCAAGGTCGGCCTCGTCATGAAGTCCCTGGCCAACGAATTCTTCAAGCAGATGCAGGCCGGCGCCGAGAAGTACGCCTCCGAGAACACCGACAAGTTCGACTTCAAGGCCGTTGGCATGAAGGACGAGCGCGACTTCGCCGCTCAGGTGGACGCCGTCGAGAACTTCGTCACACAGAAGTATGACATCATCGTCGTCGCTCCGGCCGACTCCAAGGCCATGGTGACGCCGCTTGCCAAGGCGCTGAAGGCCGGCGTCAAGGTCATCAACATCGACGTGGAGCTGGATGCCGGCGCCAAGAAGAAGGCCGGGATCGATCTCGCCTTCTTCGGCCCCGACAACCGCGGCGGCGCCAAGATGGCCGGTGACGCGCTGGCCAAGGCGCTCGGCGAGGGTGGCAAGGTGGTGATCCTCGAAGGCAATCCGGAAGCCGACAACGCCCAGCAGCGCAAGGCGGGCTTCGACGACGCCATCGCCGCCGGAAAGCTCGTGCTGCTCGACAGCAAGACGGCCCACTGGGAAACCGAAGAAGCCAACACGCTGATGACCAACTTCCTGACCCAGCATCAGGACATCCAGGGCGTCATGGCCGCCAACGACTCCATGGCCCTCGGCGTGGTCAAGGCGCTGGACGCCGCCGGTCTCTCCGGCAAGATCCAGGTGGTCGGCTTCGACAACATCCCGGCCGTGCAGCCCCTGATCAAGGGCGGCAAGATGCTGGCGACCGTCGAGCAATATGGCGCGCAGATGGCCGCCATGGGCATCGACTACGGCCTGCGTGAAATGGCCGGCGAGACCTTCACCGGTTGGGTCAAGACCGACATCAAGCTGATCACGGCCGCCGATCTCTGATCGACCGCTGATCGTCAACCGATCCGGCGCGAGGCAACTCGCGCCGGACCCAGAGCGCCTTCCGACCTGATGAGATAATCAGGTCGACTGGAAATCGCTCCAGATTACAGAGTTTGAGCAGCCGCCTTTCGATCATGTTGTTTCAACATGATCGGCGGGTGCTCCAGCCCGATGTGGCCTTTGCCGCCCCAACCGGATTGCTACCGCATGACCGTAGATCACAGCGACGCGCCGTCGGCCGGCGGGCCGATCCTGAAGTTTCAGGGGGTCGGCAAGCGTTTCCCCGGCGTCATCGCGCTCAATGACGTCTCCTTCGAGATCGGCCGTGGCGAAGGCCACGTGCTTCTGGGCGAAAACGGCGCCGGCAAATCGACGCTGATCAATCTGCTGGGCGGCGTGTTCCAGCCGGACTCCGGCAGCATCTGGTTCGACGGTGCACCGTACAAGCCGGCGTCGCCGCTGGAAGCCTTCGCCAAGGGCATCCGCGTCGTCCACCAGGAACTCAACCTGCTGTCCAACCTGACGGTGGCCGAGAACCTGCTGTTCGAGCAACTGCCGAGCCGGCGCGGCCTTGTGAACTTCCGCGAGATGAACCGTCGCGCCGCCGAGCTCCTGGCGGAGGTCGGCCTCGATATCGCCCCCTCGACGCTGGTGAGCCGCCTGGGCGTGGCGCAGATGCAGCTCATCGAGATCGCCAAGGCGCTGGCGCACGAAAGCAAGCTCCTGGTGCTGGACGAACCGACCGCGACGCTGACCAACCGCGAAGTCGATCGCCTGTTCGAGATCCTGCACCGGCTGAAGGGTCGCGGCGTCACCACGCTCTACATTTCCCATCGCCTACAGGAAATCTATGAAGTCGGCGACAGCGTCACCGTGCTGCGCGACGGCCAGCATGTGACGACGCGCCCCCTGAAGGGGCTCGGCATTCCCGACATCGTGCGCCTGATGGTTGGCCGCACGGTCGAGGACCAGGGCGTGTTCCGCGACGATATCCACCCGACCGGTGAGGCGCTGGCCGTTTCCGGCCTCAAGCTCACCGCCGACTGCGCCCCCATCGATTTTGCGGTGGCCAAGGGCGAGATCGTCGGCATCGCCGGCCTGGTGGGCAGTGGCCGCACCGAGGCGGTTCGCGCCATCTTCGGCGCCGATCCCAAGGCAGCCGGCAGCATTCGCGTCAACGGCAAGGCCGTCGAGATCTCCTCGCCCAAGGAGGCGGTCGCCGCCGGCATCTGCCTGATGACGGAAGACCGCAAGCAGCAAGGCCTGCTGCTCGAGATGAGCTGCGCCGAGAACATCACCGTCACCGATCTGAAGCGCCTGTCACGCCATGGTCTGCTCGATCGCGGGGCGGAGAATGCCGCTGCCACGGATCTGGTGGCCAGCCTGCGCGTCAAGACGCCGACCATCTTCCAGAAGGTCGGCACCTTCTCTGGCGGCAACCAGCAGAAGATCGTGATCGCCAAGTGGCTCTATCGCGGCTCGGAGGCGCTGATCTGCGACGAGCCGACCCGCGGCATCGACGTGGGCGCCAAGGCTGAAATCTATGAGCTGCTCGGCCGGCTCGCCGCCGACGGCAAGGGCATTCTCGTGGTGTCCTCCGACCTGCCGGAGCTGATGGCCATCTGCCACCGCATCCTGGTCTTCTCCGGCGGACGCATTGCCGGCGAAGTCACACGCGCCGAATTCGACCAGAACCGTATCCTGTCGCTTGCCTATGAGGAGTATGGACGTGCCCGAGGGAACTGAACGCGCCGAAGAGCGCAAGGCAACCAGCTCGGTGTGGGACAATCTCCTGCGCATTTCCATGCGCGAGGCAGGGGTTGCCATCGCCCTGGTGATCATCGTGCTGTTCTTCTCGGCGACCGCACCCTATTTCGCGACGCCTGAGAACTTCCTGAAGATCTTCGTGCAGATCGCCATCAACACGGTGCTGGCAGCCGGCATGACCTTCGTGATCCTGACCGGCGGCATCGACCTCTCGGTCGGCTCGGTGCTGGCACTGTGCACGGTGGTGGGTGCCACCATCATGGTCAACGAGGACATGTCGCCCTGGTTGTCGATCCCGCTGGCCTTCGTGGCCTGCACGGCAACCGGCGCCATCTGCGGTGCCATCAACGGCTGGGTCTGCGAGAAGTGGAAGGTGCCATCCTTCATCGTCACGCTGGGCATGCTGAATGTGGCGAGCGGTCTGGCGCGTGTCGTCTCGGACAACTCCACCATCACCGGCCTGCCGCAGTCCTTCGTCGACTTCGGCAACGAGATCTATTTCGGCGTCTTCCCGTCGATCTTCCTGATCGCCATCCTCGTGATCCTGATCGGCTGGTTCGTCCTGCGCTTCACGGTGTTCGGCCGCTTCGTCTTCGCCATCGGCACCAATGAGGAGGCGGTGCGCCTGTCCGGCCACAATCCGCGCGTCTTCAAGATCGCCGTCTTCACCATCTCCGGACTGACCGCCGGCATTGCCGCCATGGTCTATCTGCTCCGCCTCAATGTCGGCAGCCCGATCGCCGGCATCGGCTATGAGCTCAACGCCATCGCTGCGGTGATCATCGGCGGCACGTCGCTGTCGGGCGGCAAGGGCTCGATCGTCGGCACGCTGGTGGGCGCCTGCATCCTGCAAGTGCTGTCGACGGGGCTGCAGCTGCTCGGCGCCGAAGACAATGTCAAGCCCATCGTCATCGGCACGGTGATCGTGCTGGCCGTGGTGCTGGACACCTACCGCAACCGCCTGCTGCGCATCCTCGAGACCAAGTGATCGGCCTCAGCCGCGCCGCAGGGGCGACCGCTCCGCTGAGGAGGTCGACCCAGCGGTGCGACCGTTGCGCGACGCGCTGTTGGCTGATACCTCAGAGGCCAGCATGTGATGTGAGGTGAGACGTCGATGAAGCCCGTTTTCGTTCAGCTGCAATGCGCGCCCGGCAAGACCTATGAGGTGGCCGAGGCCATCTACGAGGCCGAGATCGTCTCCGAGCTCTACTCGACCAGCGGCGAATATGACCTGCTGCTGAAGTTCTATATCGACGCCGAGCAGCACGAGGACATCGGCCGCTTCATCAACGAGAAGATCTCGTCCATCCCCGGCATCGTGCGCTCGCTGACCACGCTGACCTTCAAGGCCTTCTGACGGCGAACCTCTGTCGGTGAGAGCAGAAAAAAGGCGGGAGCCCGTGAGCCCCCGCCTTGTTGTCATGCCCGAAGCGCACTGCCGTCAGACGGCAAACAGGCCGGCGCTGCGGATTTCCAAGGCGGCGCGACTGCCGACGCGCGGGGCATCGCGATCGGCCGAGGTGACCGCTTCGATGATGGTGTCGGTGTGGTCGGCCCGGAAGCCGATGCGGCGCGACGAACCGGACCGGTGTTGCGACACCACCGTGGCCCAGAGGCCGTCGCCATCGGGGCGATAGGCGACATTTTCCGGCCGCACATAGAGATGGCCGAGGCCATCCCTGGCCTGGCCATACAAGGTGGCCGCGACCACTTCCTGTCCGCCGAGATAGGGCTTGCCGCCGGAGATCTCCACCGGCAGGCGGGCGGATTCGCCGATGAACTCGAAGACGAAGGGCGTCTGCGGCGCATCATAGATGGACTCGGGCGTGCCCACCTGTTCGATGCGGCCCTTGGACATCACCACCACGCGGTCGGCGAGATCCAGCGCCTCTTCCTGGTCATGGGTGACGAACAGCGTGGTATGGCCGGTGCGATCGTGGAACTCGCGCAGCCAGACGCGCAGCTCCTTGCGCACCTTGGCGTCGAGCGCTCCGAAGGGCTCGTCCAGCAGCAACAGGCGCGGCTCGACGGCGAGCGCGCGGGCGAGCGCCACGCGCTGGCGCTGGCCGCCCGACAGCTGGCTGGGATAGCGGCCGCCATGGCCGGGCAGCTGGATGAGGGCGAGCAGCTCCTCGACCTTGTCCTTGATCGCCTTCTCGTCGGGACGCAGCGCGCGCGGCCGCACCCGCAGGCCATAGGCGATGTTGTCGGCCACCGTCAGGTGCTTGAACAGGGCGTAATGCTGGAACACGAAACCGATGTTGCGCTCCTGCACGGTCTTGTCCACCGCATCCTCGCCACCGATGAACAGGTGGCCGGTGGTGGGAAAGTCGAGGCCGGCGATCAGGCGCAGCAGCGTGGTCTTGCCCGAGCCCGAGGGGCCGAGCAGGGCGACCAGCTCGCCCGAGGCGACCGACAGGTCGATGCCGTCGAGCGCGGCGTTGGTGCCGAACTGGCGGGTCAATCCGGTAATGATCAGATCCATGGGGCGGGTCCTCAGTGGCGATGACCGGCGGCCAGTTCGCCGGCGTATTTGTGTTCGAGATAGGATTTGATGCCGAGCGTCACCAGCGCCAGGCTGGCCAGCAGCGAGGCGACCGCGAAGGCGGCGGTGAACTGATATTCGTTGTAGAGGATCTCGATATGCAGCGGCATGGTGGTGGTGAGGCCGCGGATATGACCCGACACCACGGAAACGGCGCCGAACTCGCCCATGGCGCGGGCGTTGCAGAGCAGCACGCCATAGAGCAGGGCCCATTTGGTGTTGGGCAGCGTCACGGTCCAGAAGATGCGCCAAGGGGAAGCACCGAGCGTCAGCGCCGCCTCTTCATCGGTGTTGCCGAGCTCTTCCATCAGCGGGATGAGCTCGCGGGCGATGAAGGGGAAGGTGACGAAGATGGTGGCCATCACCACGCCGGGAATGGCGAAGATGACGCGGATATGGGCCTCTTTCAGCAAGGGGCCGAACAAGCCGTGATCGGCATAGAGCAACACATAGATGAGGCCGGCCACCACCGGGGAGACCGAGAAGGGCAGGTCGATCAGCGTGATCAGGAAGGCCTTGCCGCGGAACTCGAACTTGGCGATGGCCCAGGCGGCGGCGACGCCGAAGACGAGATTGCAGGGCACCGCGATGGCGGCGACCAGCAGCGTCAGGCGGATGGCAGCCCAGCCGTCCGGATCGGCGAAGGCTTCGAGGAAGGCGCCGAGGCCGTGACGGAGCGCTTCGCTGAACACGGTGATCAGCGGCGCCAGCAGGAACAACAGCAGGAACCCAACGGCGACGCCGATCAGCGTGCGCCGGACGGCCGGGCTCTCTTCGGTGGGCAGGCGCGGCTTGCGACCGCCAAGGGTCAGCTGGCCCGTGGCGGACGGGGCCGCCGGCTTTTCTGGCGCCTCAAGGGCGAAACTGGCGTCAGACACGTCCGTATCTCCGGCGGGCAAAGGCTTGGATCAGGTTGATCGCCAGCAGCATGGCGAAGGAGATGGCCAGCATGAGCGCAGCCACCGCAGTGGCGCCGGCATAGTCATACTCCTCGAGCTTGATGACGATCAGCAGCGGCGCGATCTCCGACACATAGGGAATATTGCCGGCGATGAAGATCACCGAGCCATATTCGCCGATGGCGCGGGCGAGCGAGAGTGCGTAGCCCGTCAGCAGCGACGGCACCAGGATCGGCAACACCACCGAGATCACGGCGCGCAGGCGACCGGCCCCGAGCGTGGCGGCTGCTTCCTCAATCTCGCGATCCACCTCGGCCAGCACCGGCTGCACCGTGCGCACGATGAAGGGCATGCCGACGAAGACCAGGGCGACGAAGACACCGAAGGGCGTGAAGGCGATCTTGATGCCGGCCTTGGCGGCGAGGGCGCCGATATAGCCGTTTGGCGCATAGAGCGCGGTGAGGGCGATGCCGGCCACGGCGGTGGGTAGCGCGAAGGGCAGGTCGATCATGGCATCGAGCAGCTTGCGGCCCGGAAAGTCATAGCGCACCAGCACCCAGGCCACGAGAAGCCCGAAGGGCACGTTGAAGGCGGCCGCCGCCATGCTGGTGAGGAAGGACAGGCGCAGCGCGGCGAGCGTGCGCGGGTCACCGGCCAGCGTCACGAACTCGGAGAAGCCGAGCGAAGAGGCCTTCACCACCAGCGCCCCGATGGGGAGCAGCACGATGGCAAACAGATAGGCCAGCGTGAAGGCCATCGTTATCCGAAAACCCGGTATGACCGAGGGGGTAACCAATCTCATATTGCGGGGCGCCTCCACTCCGAGCGTCGGAGCTTAACACGACAAAAGCAAGGACGGGGCGTTTTTCGCTCCGTCCTTGCGGGCTTGCATCAGCGGCGGCCGTTACTGGCCGGGCTTGTAGAGCTGGTCGAAGATGCCGCCATCGCCGAAATGCTCGGGCTGAACCTTCTTCCAGCCACCGAAGATCGGGTCGTCGATCGACACCAGCTTCAGCTTCGGGAAGGCGTTGACCAGCTCGGCCGGCACCAGCTCCGGCTTGGCCGGGCGATAGTGGAACTTGGCGGCCAGCGTCTGGCCTTCGGCGGAATAGAGGTAGTCGAGATAGGCCTTGGCCACCTTTTCGGTGCCGTTGGCCTTGGCGTTCTCGGTCACCACGGCCACCGGCGGCTCGGCCAGGATCGACTGCGGCGGCACGACGATGTCGAACTTGTCGGCGCCGAACTCGTCAAGGGCGAGATAGGCCTCGTTTTCCCAGGCAAGCAGCACGTCACCGATCTCGCGCTGGGCGAAAGTCACGGTCGAACCGCGGGCACCGGTGTCGAGCACGGGCACGTGCTTGTAGAGCGTGGCGATATAGTCCTTGATCTTGGCGTCGTCGCCGCCGAACTGACCGGACGCCCAGGCCCAGGCGGCCAGATAGTTCCAGCGGGCGCCGCCCGAGGTCTTGGGATTGGGGGTGATGACGGAGATGTCGTCCTTGATCAGGTCGCCCCAGTCATGAATGCCCTTGGGATTGCCCTTGCGCACCAGGAACACGATGGTTGAGGTGTAGGGCGACGAGTTGTTGGGGAAGGCGGAACGCCAGTCCTCGGGGATCTTGCCGGTCTTCTTGGCGATGGAGTTGATGTCGCCCTCGAGCGCCAGCGTCACCACGTCGGCCGGCAGGCCGTCGATCACGGCGCGGGCCTGGGCGCCGGAGCCACCATGGGTCGTCTGGATATTGACCGTCTCGCCGGTGTCCTTCAGCCACTTGGCTGCGAAGGCGGCGTCATAGGCCTTGTAGAACTCGCGGGTCGGGTCATAGGACACGTTGGTTAGCGACACATCCGCAAAGGACGGCGTCGCGCCGGCGATCATCGGCAAAGCCAATGCGGCAATCATCAGTCGTCGCGTGAAACTAAAGGTCGTCATGGGCGGCCTCCTTCGCCTGCTTTCGATCCGGCATCGCCCCCTGTCGGGTGCCTTGCTCTCGATGCCAAAATCCTAGTTTTTTTATAGAGATTATCAAGAAAACCTAGCCACATGCGTCGACGCTTCGTGCAATCTAGTTCCAAATATCCACCCTATGCAGGAATGAATTACCATCAAGCGAAAATTTGAGTGTCGAGGACAGAATAGAATGATCGCGGGCAACCATCGACGAATCCGGGAAGAGCGACCGCCGGCCAGGTCCTGAGGGCCTCAGCAATTTTCGAGGCCGCCCAAAGAGGGCCGCCGATTGCCGTTCATATGCATGGCACGCATCGAAATGCATCGAAATTTAGCATTGGACGCATGGACCGTCGCTTTATACGTTTTTTATCCTATTTTCCGTCGATGACCCGGGGCCCCCATGAAATCCGTGTTCCGCCAGGGAATGCTGACACAGGAACGCATCGTGCTCGTGTTCGCACTGGTGCTGTTCGCGCTTTATGCCGTGTTCCTGAAGGGCTTTCTGGCGCCGAACAACCTGGTGGCCATCCTGCGGTCGATCGCGGTGCTGGGGATTCTCTCGGTGGGCATGGGCATCGTGGTGATCGGCCGGGGCATCGATCTGTCCATGGTGGCCGTGATGGCCATGGCGACTGCCTGGCAGCTGACCATGATGAACAGCGGCACGCCCGCGCTGACGGCGACGGCCATCACCTTCGGCTTCGTGGTGCTGGTGGGCGTGGCCAACGGCGTGCTGATCGCCTATGCCGACGTGCCCGCCGTCTTTGCAACACTCGCTTCCGGCAACTTCGTCTTCGGGCTGATCCGCTCCCGCTTCATCGTGCAGGACGCCGTTCCGGTGCCGCAGGACGCGACCTTGCTCATGGACTTCGGGCAGGCACGGCTCGTGGGCATGCCGATCGAAGTGATCATGTTCGCCGCCGCCGCGCTGTTTGCCTTCCTGGGGCTGCGCTACTCCAAATATGGCCGTTACGTCTATTATCAGGGCGACAACTATCAGGCCGCGCGCAGCATGGGCCTGCCGGTGCGACCGGTGGTGATCCTGCAATATGTGCTGAGCGCGCTGGTGGCCTGGCTGGCCGGACTGGTGACGGCGGCCGGCCTGCAGTCGATCAACACGCGCGTCGTCAACTCGACGCTGCTCTATGACGTGATCCTGGTGGTGGTGATCGGCGGCATCGGCCTGTCCGGCGGCAAGGGCGGCATGCGCAACGTGGTGGTGGGCGCGCTGCTCATCGGCATCATGCTGAACGGCATGACCATTCTGGACCTGCCCAACATCTACCAGAACCTCATCAAGGCCAGCATCCTGCTGGTGGCGCTGATCATCGACAGCCGGCTCAATCCCCGCGACGAGCAGGTGGGCCAGCAGGGCGATATTTGATCCGCATTCCGGGCCATACGGGGCAAGGAATGCTCCGCAGACGGATCAATTGGCACTTTTGTCGCTGGCTCGGGGCTGGGCCGGCATGTGTACTTCCAGAGCGAACAACACGCATAAGCGAGGGAAAACATGAAACTTGCCAAATGGATACTCGGTGCCGCAGCCATTCTCGGCCTGTCCGCCACCACGCTTCAGGCGCAGGAGACCGGCGATCCAGGCCCGGCCTATGTGCAGCAGTCGCTGGCCGGCAAGAAGGTGGTTCTGATCCCGCTGGCGCTGGGCTTCGACCTGGCGCAGGGCTGGAACCACTATATCGGTCGCGAAGTCCGCGGCTTCGGCGGCGTGTGGGAAACCCGCGACCCCAACTGGGACACCGCTGCCGGCGCCCAGGCCATCACCGACCTGATCTCGTCGGCCGACAAGCCGGCTGTGCTGATCGTGCACACGCCCGACCTGACGTCCTATTCCAAGCTGTTCAAGCGCGCGCAGGATGCCGGCATCTTCGTCATCCAGATCGACAACCGCTCGAACTTCGCCTCCGACGCCTTCGTGGGCTCCAACTGGGAGACGCTGGGTGAACTGGAAGCCAAGGCGGCGGTCGAAGGCTGCGGCGAAGGCTCGTCCAAGAAGATCGGCCTGATCCAGGGCGATCAGGTGAACTCGTCGTCGCTTGATCAATATGCCGGCATCGCCAAGGTGCTGAAGGATCATCCCGACTTCGAGATCGTCGGCGCTCCTGACAGCAACTGGGACGTGACCACGGCCCGCACCGTTGCCACCACGCTGCTGCAGCAGCATCCTGAAGTCTGCGCCGTCATCGACTTCTGGGACAACACTGCCGCCGGTACCGCCGCGGCGATCCGCGACGCCGGCCTGCAGGGCAAGGTGAAGCTCGTCACCACCGGTGGCGGCGAGGAACTGGACTGCAAGGCGCTGGAAGACGGCACCTTCCACGCCGTGGTGATGACCGACGTGGTCGGCCAGTCGCGCGACGTGTCCGCTCTGATCAAGTTCTTCCTGCAGAGCGGTCTGACCGCCGGTCAGGCCAAGAGCTGGATCTACACGCTGGAGACGGCCACCACCAAGGCCGACCTGAAGCCCGGCACCTGCTGGTCGCTGAAGGATGTGCAGGCGGCTGAGGCTGCCTCCAAGTAAGTGCATGCCGGCGAGGGCGTGGGTGCGAGGCATCGATCATGCCCATGCATCCGCGCCATTCGGTCCGGCTCACTGCCTTGCCAGCGACCTGCGGTCGCCCCGCTCCCCACGGGGCGGCCGCCTTTCCAAAGTGATGATGTTCCCAGTCTGAGCGGTTGGTGCCATGCGCGTTCCCGAGAGCCTGTCCCGGCTCCGCTACAATTACGTTCCCGACCATCTGATCGGCGAAATCCTGACCAAGCGCTGGGCCGACAATCTCGTGCCCTTTCTGCTGCTGGCCATCGTGGTGACGGTCTTTGGTAGCGCCATCAACGGCTTCTTCTCGCCGGCAAGCCTGATCGACACCACCCGGCAACTGGGCGAGTTCCTGATAGTGGTGATCGGGCTGACCATCGTCATGCTCGGCGGCGGCATCGACCTGTCGGTCGGCTCGATCTACGCGCTGTCGGTGTTCTCCACCGTCGTGTCCATCTACATGTGGGACCTGCCAGTTGGTCTCGCCTTCGTGGTGTCGCTGCTGACGGGAGCGATCTGCGGCGCCTTCAACGGCTTTCTCATCGGCGTCCTGCGCCTGCGCGCCTTCCTGACCACGCTGGTGACGCTGATCATGGGCCGTTCGGCCTATGACATCCTGATCATCGCCTTCGGCAAGCAGCTGCAGATGTCGCCGGTGATGAACGACAATTTCGATTTCATCGGCACGGGCTCCTTCCTGGGTCTGCCCATCAGCTTCCTGATCGCGGCGATCTTTGCCATCCTCGCCCATGTGGTGATCAGCCGCTCGCGCATGGGCTGGCACATCAGTGCCGTGGGTGGCTCGCGCCGGTCGGCTTACAACGCCGGCATCAACGTGCGCCGGACGGTGTTTCTCACCTATGTGATCTCGGGCCTGTCCTGCGGCGTGGCCGGCTTCCTGTTCGGCGCGCGCCTGTCGGGCGCTGGCCCCGGCACCGGGGCAGGGCTGGAACTGGCAGCGATCACGGCCGCCGTTGTCGGCGGCAACAGCCTCGGCGGCGGGCGCGGCTCCATCGCCAAGGGCCTGATGGGGGCCATCGCCGTGCTGGTGATGACCAACGGCCTGATCCGCCTCGGCTATGGCACGGGATCGAACCAGCTGGTGCTCGGCTTCATGCTGGCGCTGGCCGTGGTGCTGGACATCCGCTGGGCCAAGAACCGGCACAAGGTGCTGGCGGAGATCTATGTGGCGCCGGTGCATCACCGCATGAGCGAGGGCGAATCCGCGCTACCCAACTCCGGCGGCCCCTATGCCCTGAATGACCGCCTGTCCGCCGCCGCCGCCATCGCGCGGGGCGAGGTGGAAGGGCCGGAGGACGTGATCCTCGACGAGGACGGCAACCTTTATGCCGGCACGCGCCATGGCGAGATCGTGCGCTGGTTCGCGCCCGATTACACGCGCCAGGAGGTGTTCGCCCATATCGGCGGTTTCCCGCTCGGCCTTGCCATGGATCGAGACGGCTCGATCAAGACGTGCGTCGGCGCCATGGGGCTCTATTCCATCGCACGCGACGGCACCGTCACCCAGCTGTCGACCGAGACCAACCGGTCGCTGGTGTCGGTGGTGGACGACGCGCGCCTGCGCGATCCCAACGACTGCGACATAGGCCCGGACGGTCGCATCTGGTTCACCGACTCCACCACGCGCTACGATGCCCACGACTGGGCGCTGGACTCCATCGAGAGCCGGCCGACCGGTCGCCTGCTGGTCTACGATCCGAGAACCGGCAAGACACGCACGGTGCAGGACGGCTTGCGCTATGCCAACGGCGTCTGTCTCGCCCATGACGGCAAGTCGATCTTCATCGCCGAAAGCTGGGCCTGCTCGGTGCATCGCTACTGGATCGAGGGGCCGAAGGCGGGACGCATGGAATGCGTGATCGCCGACATGCCCGGCTATCCCGACAACATCAACCGCGCTTCGGACGGCACCTACTGGATGGCCTGGCTCGGCATGCGCACGCCCAGCTTCGACCTCGGCTTGCGCCACCCCGGTTTCCGCAAGCGCATGACGCGTCGCCTGCCGCAGGACGATTGGCTGTTCCCCAACATCAACACCGGCGGTGTGGTGAAGTTCGACGAGACCGGCCGCATCGTCGCGACCCTCGGCGATCTCACCGGCCAGAGCCACCCGATGGTCACCTCCATGCGCGAGCACAAGGGCGAACTGTTCATCGGCGGCATCCTCAACAACCGCATCGGTCGCTTCCCGATCCCGGGGGCGGATCCCGACTGGACCAGTTGGAAATCCTATTGGGGCACGGCGGCCACGACTGAGGAGGCACGCTGATGTGGTGGGATCGCTTCCTCGACCCGTTCCGCGGCAAGGCCGTGACCATTCCGCCACTCGATGGTGCCCTGCGCCCCAACAGCGCGCTGGAGACGGCCATCGCTTTCGCCGAGGTGGATCGTCCGGCCGCCATCGTCGCCCAGGCGGACCGGCTGGTGGTCGCCTCCCATGAGGACTTGCTGGCCATCAGACTTGACGGTAGCGCGCCCCGGTCCATCCGCCGCTTCGACGGCCGGATCACCGCGCTGGCGGCCTTTGCAGACGGCGGTCTGGTGGTCGCGCTGGAGAGCGGCGAACTCCATTGCCTCGGCGGGCGGCAGGACGGCCGGGTGATCACCAGGCTCGGCGATCACAAGCTGATCTGCCCGACGGCGCTCGCCACAGCCGGCGACCACATGCTGTTCGTGGCCGAGGGGTCGACCAGTGCGAGCGCGACCGACTGGATCGGCGACCTGATGCGCAAGGGGGCGAGCGGCAGCTTGTGGCGGCTCGACCTGTCCGATGGGGAGGCGACCGAACTGGCCCACGGGCTCGCCTGGCCGGCGGGCATTCTTGTCGAGCCGGATCACTCGCTGATCGTCGCGGAGGCCTCGCGCCACTGCCTGACGCGGGTAGCCGCAGACGGGCGCGGGCGGCGGGCCGTCATTCTTGCGGACATCGCCGGCTATCCCGCCAATCTCAGCCGCGCCGCCGACGGGGGCGCCTGGCTCGCGGTGATGGCACCGCGCAATCGCCTCGTCGAGTTCGTGCTGCAGGAAGACGCTTACCGCGCCGAGATGATCGAGACCATCGATCGGGAGTTCTGGATCGCGCCGCAGATGACCTCGGCAAACTCCTTCCTCGAACCGCTGCAATGCGGCGGCGTGGTGGTGATGGGCGTGCGCAAGCCCTGGGCTCCGGCCCGGTCCTATGGCTTGGTCGTCAAGCTGGACGGCCTGATGCGTCCGCAGTCGAGCCTGCACAGCCGGGCAGACGGCCGCCGCCATGGCGTCCGCCAGGTGGTCGAAGCGGGCGGCGCGCTCTATGTCGCCAGCAACGGCGGCAATCTGATCCTCAAGGTGGAGGGGGACGCATGATGGCGCCGCTCATCCAAACCCGCGCGCTGGCCAAGAGCTATCGCGGCAACCTGGCGGTCAACGCCGTGGACTTCGACATTGCCGAAGGCGAGGTGCACGCGCTGCTGGGCGAGAATGGCGCCGGCAAGTCGACGCTCACCAAGATGATCGCCGGCGTGGTGGAACCCACCTCGGGCGAACTGCTGCTCGACGGCGCGCCGGTACGCTATGACGGCCCCGCCGATGCGCTGAAGCGCGGCATCGCCATGGTGTTCCAGGAGACCTCGCTGGTGCCGTCGATGACGGTGGCGCAGAACCTGTACCTCGGCGAGGAGAAAGCGTTCAACCGCCTGCGCGGCGTCGCCATTGCCGCCCAGCAGTTCCTGCAGTCGCTCAACTTCACCGTCGATCCCACCGCGCTGGTGGCAACCCTCGGCGCGGCCAAGCGGCAGATGGTGGAGATCGCCCGCGCTGTGCGCCTGAAGGCGCGGGTGATCATCTTCGACGAGCCGACCGCGACGCTGACGCCGGAGGAGAAGCGGCATTTCTTCGCGCTGATCCGCCGGCTGAAGGAGCGCAAGGTGTCGGTGATCTTCATCAGCCACGCCATCGAGGAGGCGTTGCAGATTTCCGACCGCATCACCGTGATGCGCGACGGCGAGAAGGTGATAACCGACGTCACCGCCAACTTCACGCGCGAAAGCATCGTCCAGGCGATGGTCGGCCGCTCCGTCGGCGGCGGCACCACCGGCCGCAAGAGCGCGGTGCGCGAGGCGGGCGAAAAGGTGCTGTCCGTGCAGGACCTGTCCATGGGCGCCATCGTCAAGAACACGTCCTTCTCGGTCTATGCCGGCCAGATCACCGGCCTGTTCGGCCTGGTGGGATCGGGACGCACCGAGACGGCCAAGGTCATCGCCGGCGTGATGAAACGCGACTTCAATCGCGGCGGCGAAGTGCGGCTCGACGGCAAGCCCGTGCGCTACAACACCCCGCGCCCGGCCGTGCAGGACGGCATCGTCTACGTGACGGAAGACCGCAAGGTCGAGGGCTTCTTCGAGACCATGTCGATCGCCGAAAACCTCTATTCGTCGCTGCTGTCGGTGGGAGCGGAGCGGCTGCCGATCGTCAGCCGGTCGGAAATGGCGCGGCTGGCGGAGAGCTGGAGCAAGACGCTGGCGATCCGCGCCATCAACCCCGATGCGCGGGTGATCGAACTGTCCGGCGGCAACCAGCAGAAGGTGGTGATCGGCAAGGGGCTGATCCAGAAGCCGCGCCTCGTCATCTTCGATGAGCCGACGCGCGGCGTCGACGTGGCGGCCATCGCCGAGATCCATCACCTGATCGAGAAACTGGCGGATGAGGGTTTGGCCGTGATGGTCATTTCCTCCTATCTGCCGGAGATATTGAAACTGTCCGACCGCATTCTCGTCTGTCGCCAGGGCCGCGTCGTGGAGGAATTCACGCCCACCGACGCGACGGAGAAGAAGATCATGTATGCGGCGGTGCACTGAGACCGAAGACGACGCGTGGCCGCGCACACCTGCCGGCCACCAGGCATGGGACTGGGAGTTCAAGCAATGGCAACCGTGAAACTGTGGACCGACGCCGAGGCGGAGGCCGATCCGCGCGTCAAGGCGGTGTTCGACGACATCCGCGCCGTGCGCAAATCGGATTTCGTCAACAACTTCTGGCGGGCGCTTGCCAACCAGCCGACCTTGCTGGCGCGCACCTGGGCGAGCCTCAAGGAAGTGATGGTCGCGCCCGGCGAGCTCGACCCGATCACCAAGGAGATGATCTACATCGCCGTCTCCACCGTGAACGGCTGCTCCTATTGCATCCACTCGCACACGGCGCAGGCCAAGGCCAAGGGCATGACCGACGGCCAGCATGCCGAACTTCTGTCGGTGATCGGCATGGCGAGCGAGACCAACGCCATCGTGCAGGCGCTGCAGGTGCCGGTTGATCCCGAGTTCCAGATCTGAACGGACGGCGATCATGTCAAAAGCCATGCTGGCCGCGGCGCCGGGCGGACCGGAGGTTCTCGTTTGGACCGACGTTGCCGTGGCGGCGCCGGGTCCGGGTGAAGCCCTGGTGCGGCAGACGGCCGTCGGGGTCAACTTCATCGACACCTATTTCCGCTCCGGTCTGTACGCCTGGCCGGACAGCCAGATCATCGTCGGCGCCGAAGCGGCCGGCGTGGTCGAGGCACTGGGCAGCGGGGTCTCGCACCTGAAGGTCGGCGACCGCGTCGGCTATACGACGCCGCTTGGCGCCTATTGCCAGGCGCGCACGCTTGCCGCCGATCGCCTGGTGCGCCTGCCGGACGGCATCGCCGACGACGTGGCCGCGACCATCATGCTGAAGGGCCTGACGGTCCAGTATCTCGTCACCTCCACGTTCCGCGTCGAGCCGGGCATGACGGTTCTGGTTCACGCCGCCGCCGGCGGTGTCGGGCTGCTGATGGGCCAATGGCTGAACGCGATCGGTGCGAAGGCGATCGGCACCGCCGGTTCGCCGGAGAAGGTGGCCCTGGCAAAGGCGCATGGCTATCAGGAGGTGATCGACTATCGCACCGAAGACTTCGTCGCCCGGGTGACGGAGATCACCGGCGGCAAGGGCTGCGACGTGGTCTATGACAGCGTCGGTCGCGACACCTGGGCCGGGTCGCTGAAATGCCTGCGCCGCCGCGGCATGTTCGTCTCCTTCGGCCAGTCCTCCGGCCCGATCGAGGGCTTTGCGCTGCCGCTCCTGGCGCAAGGCGGCTCGCTCAGCGCCTGCCGGCCCATGCTGTTCCACTATATCGAGGAACGCGCGGAGCTCGAGGCGCGTGCGGCCGATCTGTTCGGGCGGATCACTTCGGGTCAGATCCGGGCCGAAGTGCACCAGCGCTTCACCCTGTCGGATGCGGCGGCCGCGCATCGGGCTCTGGAAAGCCGCGGTACCATAGGGGCGACTGTCTTGACGGTCTGAGGCGGCTGAAGACACACTGTCCCTGACGGTGGGCGTCCGTGCCAAGCGGGCTTGCCATCGTGAGCGCTGGCGCCTACCGATCATCCGGTTTGCATCGATCGCGCAGGTAGGGAGAGGTCGCAATGGCCGCAGTGGCACGCAAGGTCTGGCTCGGGCTCCTGAGCTTGAGCCTCACGATCGCTCTGTCCGCCTGCGGATCGCGGCCAGGATCGGAGGTCCTGAAGCCGCAGGCGCTGACGGCGCCCGGCGCCAAGGTGGTGACGGTCTATGTCGCCACCACGCGCGCCGAAGCGGGCACGCCGGAGCTCTCCTACTCCAACGATCCCGCCAACGCGATCAACTACGCATCCTTCGACATTTCCATCCCGCCCGCCCACAAGGCGGGGGCCATCGAATGGCCGAAGGCGGTGCCGGTGGCGGCCACCGATTTTGTCACCGTGGCTGCCCACCGTCTGGACAAGACGAGCTTCGACCGGGCTGTGTCCGCCGACCTCAGCCGCGCCAGGCTGACCGGTCCCGGTGTCTATGTGCACGGCTTCAACAACAATTTTCAGGAAGCCCTGTTCCGCCTGGCGCAGATGAAGGTGGATGCCGGCGTCGACGGCCCTGCCGTGCTGTTCGCCTGGCCTTCGGCGGCGGAGGTCACCGACTATGTGGCCGACAAGGATGCGGCCACCTATTCGCGCGACCAGCTTGTGGAACTGTTGACGTCGCTGGCGCGCTTGCGGGCACCAAAGCTGCCGGACGACCACATTCTGCTGCTCGGCCACAGCATGGGGGGCTGGCTGACCATGGAAGCGGTCAGGCAGTTGCGCCTCACCGGCAAGGACGACGTGATCAAGCGGCTGAACGTGGTGCTCGCCGCGCCCGATGTGGACGTGGATGTGTTCCGCTCGCAGCTCGAAGTGATCGGGCCGATGGATCCGCCCATGACGGTTCTGGTCTCCCCGGACGACAAGGCGCTGGCGGTGTCGCAGTTCATTGCCGGCGAACGGCAGCGCGTCGGCGCGGTGGATGTGACCGATCCGGAGGTGCAGGCCGCCGCGACCAAGGCGCATCTGCAGATCGTCGACATCTCCAAAGTGGAGGCGTCGGACTCGCTCGGCCACGACCGCTTTGCCAACATCGCCGCCTTTTACCCCAAGCTGATCAAGCCAGGCGCCGCCGTGGGGCTGCGCCAGGCAGGGGGCTTTGTGTTCGACGCCATTGGCGCGACCCTGTCCAGTCCGTTCACCCTCGTCGGTCATGTGCTCTCGGGCCGTTGACTTGCAAGCCGTCAGCGCCAAACATGGGCCGGAGCTGCCGGACGATCTTCGGTCCAGCCGAGTGAGGGCCCCATGGACGACAGGTTGCTGCAGAGTTTCATGACGGTTGTCGAATGTGGCTCGGTGACGGTGGCTGCCGAGAAACTGCGCATCACCCAGTCGGCCCTGTCTCGCCAGATCCAGAGCATCGAGCAGACGCTGGGCGTGTCGCTGTTCGACCGCATCGGCAAGAAGATCCGCGTGTCGCCGGAGGGCGAGGCGCTGCGGGCGCGTATCAACGACGTGCTGATCGCCACGCGCAAGCTGCGCGCCAGTGCCGACGGCCTGCGCAAGGGCGACGCCGGCGTGTTGCGCGTCGGCGCCTGCTCACAGCTGATCGAACGCTATTTTCCGCTGTTCCTGCGCCGCTGGCGCGAGGACTATCCGGCCGTGGAGATCCGCCTCGAAGAGGGCGGCGGGGCCGAACTCAATGCCCGGCTCAGCGAAGGCATCGTGCATCTGACCATCAATGCCAGCAGCTACGCCCAGTCGGCCGAAGTGGACGCCGTGCCACTGGGGCGGCTTGAAGTGCAGGCGGTAGGCAGCCGGGAGTTTCTCGATCCGTCAAGCGAGCCGATCAGCGTCGAGGACGTGTGCGTCCACCCGCTGCTGCTGCTGAACCGCCGACATGTCAGCCGCTCCATGCTGGACGCAGCCTGCCGCCAATATGGCCTCGAGCCGCGCGTGGCGTTGGAAAGCGGGTCGGCGCACACACTGTTTTCCATGGCCGAGGGCGGTGTCGGCGTGGCGGTGCTGCCATCCTCCATCCGCCCCTACGAGTCCGATCTGGTGGTGCGACCGATCGCCGTGGACGGCCGGTCGCTGGACTTCGAGATTTCCGCCATCTGGTCGCGCAGCGCGCCTCTGCCGGCCTACGGCCACAAGTTCGTCGACATGCTCAGTGCGCATGTGGCCGACGAGCAGACTAGAACCGGCGCGCCTGAACTGGCGGTCTGACGGGGAACCGTCAGACCCTGAGCTTGCCGGCCATTTCGCAGATATGCTCCGGCCCGATGCCGCAGCACCCGCCCACCATGGTGGCGCCGGCGGCGATCCAGGCAGCGGCGAAGCGGCCATATTTCTCCGGCGTCAGGTCGGCGCGGATCGGCGTGATGCCGTCGTTGGCCGTCTCTTCTTCGCCCTGCGGCGGGAAGCCGTTGGCATAGACGCCGATGGGGAAGGTGGCGTCGCCCAGCGCGGCGCGGGCGGCCTTGACGGCGGCTTCCATCACCTCGGGCTGGCTGCAGTTGAACAGCACGGCAGACACGCCGAGATCGCGGGCGACCGTGACCGCTTCCGCCACCGTCTCGCCGGAGCGCAGCTGCGGGATGCGCTGGTCGGCCGGCAGGTCGGCGGGATAGTCGTCCTTGAGGGTGAAGGAAGTCCAGAAGGGCTTGGCGGTGTGGGCCGTCGCCTGACGGGCGGCGCGGATCTCGGCAAGCGAGCTCTGCGTTTCGGCAAGCCAGAGGTCCACATGCGGTGCGAGACCTTCGACAAGCACGCCGAGCAGGCTGCCGGCGCGGGCCTGTTCGAAGAGGTCCGGCCGATAGGAGCCGAACACCGGCGGCAGCGACCCGGCGACCTTGACCGGTCGTCCGGCCGCATCGGCGGCCTCGCGCGCCAGTCGGCCGGAGAGGGCGACGAGTTCAAGCCCGCGCTCGGCAAAGCGCTGCTCGCCGATGTGGAACGGCACCACGGCATAGGAGTTGGTGGTGATCACTTCCGAGCCGGCGTCGATATAGGCGCGGTGGACGCGGGACACATGTTCCGGCGCTTCGATCAGCGCCAGCGCCGACCATTCCGGCTGCTGGAAGGGCGCGCCGCTGCGCTGGAGTTCACGGCCCATGCCGCCGTCGAGGATGGTGATGGTCATGTGTCAGCCTTCTGCGTTCAATACTGCGTCGAGGTCTTCCATCAGATCGGCGGGATCTTCAAGCCCAATCGACGTCCGGAACACGCCATCGCCGGCAAATTGCCGGTAGCGGGTAAGGCGGGTTGCATCGGCGCGGAAGGTGGACGCCATGATGTCGTCAGTCTTGAGGAAGACGACGATGGAGCGGGAATGGCCGAGCGAATAGGCGTAGTGGAACACCTTGAGCTTTTCGGCCATGCGGGCGGCCAGCCGCTCGGGATCATGGGTCTGGAAGGTCAGCATGGCGCCGGGCAGGGCCATTTGCCGGGCGATCAGCTCCTGTTGCGGATGGCTCGGCAGGCCCGGATAGGTCACGGCCTTGACCTTGGGATGCGCTTCCAGGAAGCGGGCCACTTCACCGGCATTCTCGGTCGCCATGCGGATGCGGGCATGCAACGTCTCGATGCCGCGCATGATGGCCCACGCCGCCTGGGCGCCAAGGGTTGCGCCCAGATAGACGCCGGCGCGCGAACGCAGGCGGGCAATCAGCTCGGTGCGCCCGGAGACGATGCCACCCAATGCGTCTCCATGGCCGTTCATGAACTTGGTCAGCGAATGCAGGACCAGGTCCGCGCCGAGGTCGAGCGGGCGCGTGATCACCGGGGTCGCCATGGTGCTGTCGACGGACAGAAGGGCGCCCGCCTTGTGGGCGATGGCCGCCAGACCGGCGATGTCGCTGAGGCGCAGGATCGGATTGCAGGGCGTCTCGGCATGGATGAGGCGGGTGTTGGGGCGGACGGCCGCGCTGACGTCGTCGAGATTGGAGAGATCGACGGCGCTGACCTCGATGCCATAGTCAGGCAGGATGTTGCGGGCGAGTTCGTGCACGCCGGCATAGCAGACGTCGCTGACGATCAGGTGGTCGCCGGATTTCAGGAAGGTGAAGAAGATCGCGGCAGCGGCGGCCACGCCGGAGGCCGTGGCGAGCGCGTCGTCGGCATGCTCGAGCGCCGCGACGCGCTGTTCCAGCTGGCGGACGGTGGGATTGGTCCAGCGCGCATAGAGGAAGGGCAGGGCGGCCAGATCGTCGACGCCTTCGGCGGAGAAGGCGCCGTCGCCCGGATGCATGGCATTGTTGACCGAGGTTGAAATGTTCGGCGCGATGGCGCCCGTGGTGGGGTCGACACTCAGACCGCCGTCGACGGCGGCTGTACGCGGGCGCATAGGGTGCTCCTGAAAAATTGGTCAGAGACCGAGTTCCGGCTTCGGGCAGGTGCCGTCGGCATAGCGTGAGAAGCGGAAATGGAAGGGATCGGTGATCGGCTTGGCGCCGGTGGCAAGGTCGGCGACCAAATGGCCGGCGCCGGGACCTATGCCGAAGCCATGGCCGGAGAAGCCGGTGGCGACGATGAGGCCGGCAAGACTGTCGACGGGCGAGATCACCGGCACCAGATCGGGCATCACGTCGATCATGCCGGCCCAGCGCTGCACGAAGCGCGCGTCGGCGAGGGCCGGGAAGCGGCGCTTCACCTCGGCCAGAGCGGCGTCGACGACGCGGACATCCGGCGCCGGATCGAGCACGCGGCAGGCCTCATAGGGGGACGGACGGTCGAGCGGAACGGTACCCCACTCGCGCACCTCGGCGAAGAATCGCTCGCCGAAGCGCAGGCTGACATGCCTCCATTCCGGCAGGAAGATGCCGATGAAATCGAAGAAGAAGCGGAAGCTGTCCGGCGTGATCGGCGCTACGTTGGCCAGACCGTTGGCAACGGAATAGCCGCCGTCCGCCCGCTTGCGCAGACCGATAACGCCGTCGTGGATGGCGCATTCGGGGCCGCCCTCGACCGGATTGGTCCGCGCGACGGTGGACCGCACCTTGAGCTGCGGCAGGGTGAGGTCGAGGTCCTTCAGGAATCGCCGCGTCCAGGCGCCGCCGGCAACCACCGCCGTGGTGCAGGCGATGGTGCCGCGTTCGGTGACGACGCTGACGACCCGGCCGCCGGCCGTCTCGATGCCGCGGGCGGCACAGTCGGTGAAGATCTTGGCCCCGGCCTTGCGCGCGCCGACGGCAATGGCCGGCGCGGCCTTCTGCGGTTCGGCCCGACCGTCGCTGGCGCAATAAAGCCCGATCGGCGCCGGGTTGCGATCGCCGGGAAACAGCCGGTCGATGGCGGTCCGCTCGATCATCTCGCTTTCGATTCCGGCGTCGGCGGCGTTGCGCACCCAGTCGCGGAAGGAGGTGACGGTGGACTCGTCGCGGGCGGCGAAGAAGATGCCGGTGGTCTTGAAGCCCGTGTCGCCACCGACGCGCTCGTCCATGGTCTTCCACAGCTTGAGGCTTTCGCGGATCAGGCCGAACTCGCGCGATTCCCGGCGAGCCTGCCGGCACCAGCCCCAATTGCGGCTCGACTGCTCGCCGGCGATATGCCCCTTTTCCACAAGCACCACGTCGACGCCCCGTTCGGCGAGAAACAGCGCGGCGGAGGTGCCGATGATGCCGCCGCCGATGATCACGACGTCGGCGCGCGACGGCAGATCAAGATCGGACGGTACGGGATCGACCTGGGGGCCCATGCTGGTCTCCTTGGGTGTTGGGGCAGTGCGTTCAATTTCGATCATCCCGGCGGAGGGAAGGCAATAAGCAAATGTCGTGGTGCCGAAAAAAAGGGCAACAAGCTCCATTGCCAAGCGCGGGTTGTGAAATCAAAGCCTTGAACTCGGGTGTTTTTTCGATAGGTTGGCCGACAACGCCGGATGAAGTGACGCACCAGGGAGCCGTCACGACCGAGCCTGAGGAACGGAAGGACTTGCCATGAAGTTGAGCCAGATCTTTTTTGCCGGTGCCCTGTCGCTGGCAGCGATCGTGACGCCCGCTGCCGCCAAGGAGTGGAAGACGGTCACCATCGCCATGGAAGGCGGCTATGCACCGTGGAACCTCACCAATGCCGACGGCACGCTCGGCGGCTTCGAGCCGGAACTGGCCAAGCACCTGTGCGAGCTCGCCAAGGTGGAATGCAAGCTGATCGCCCTCGATTGGGACGGCATGATCACCGCGCTCAACGCCGGCAAGTATGACGTGATGATGGACGCCGTCTCGATCACCGACGAGCGCAAGCAGGTCATCGACTTCACCGTTCCCTATGCGGCGACGCCGGCCATCTTCGCCGCCGTCAAGGATGGCGGCTTCGACAAGCTGCCGGGCACCGGCACGGTGATCAAGCTCGACAGCTCCAAGGCCGATCCCGCCGCCCTTGAGCCGCTGCGCAAGGCGCTCGCCGGCAAGACCATCGGCGTGCAGACCGCCACCACCTTCGCCAACTTCCTCTATGACAACTTCAAGGACGTGGCGACGATCCAGGAATACAAGACCTCGGCCGAGCGCGACCTCGATCTCGCCGCCGGTCGCATCGACGTCGGCTTCGACGACGAGACCTATTTCAACGCCGCCTTCGAAAGCGCCGACAATGCCACGCTGACCCTGTCCGGCCCGAGCATCGGCGGCAAGGTCTGGGGCGAGGGCATGGGCCTCGGCATCCGCAAGACCGATCCGGAACTGAAGGCGCTGCTCGACGAGGCCATCAAGGCCGCCATCGCTGACGGCACCGTCAAGACGCTGGCGCTGAAGTGGTTCAAGGCCGACGTCTCGCCCTGATCTGACGCCCTGCTGGCACGGCTGGTAACCCCGGCCGTGCCGCTTGCCGGAGACCCTGCATGACCTGGATCGACTATATCGGCTTCGGCGAACATGGCCGAGGCGTGCTGTTGATCTACGCGGCCCTGATGACGCTTGGCGTGACGCTGGCCGCCATGGTCGTGGGAGCCATCTTCGGCGCCCTGGTCGCCTGGGGCAAGCTTTCCCAGTCCCGCATCGGCCGGATCGCAGGGGACGCCTATACGACGGTGTTCCGCGGCGTGCCCGAACTGCTGGTGATCTATCTCGTCTATTTCGGCGGCTCGCAGGCCGTGACCGCCATCGGCGGCTGGCTGGGCTCGGAAGGCTTTCTCGGCCTGCCGTCCTTCATCGCCGGTGCTCTCGCCGTCGGCATCATCTGCGGATCCTATCAGGCGGAAGTGTTCCGCGGCGCCTATCTCGCCATCCTGCCGGGCGAACTGGACGCGGCCCGCTCCATCGGCATGTCGAAGATGCTGCGCTTCCGCCGCATCATCATTCCCCAGGTGATGCGCTTCTCGCTGCCAGGCCTCGGCAATGTCTGGCAGCTGAGCCTCAAGGACTCGGCGCTGGTGTCGGTGACCGGCCTTGCCGAGATCATGCGCGTGTCGCAGACCTCCGCCGGCTCGACCAAGCAATTCTTCCTGTTCTTCATCGTCGGCGGGGTGCTCTATCTCGTGCTGACCACACTGTCGGATCGCGTTCTCGGCTTCTTTGAACGGCGGGTGGCCAAGAGCTTCCGCGGCTCGATCGGCCGGGCTTGAGGAGGGCCAAGCACATGGATATCGCCTTCCTCACCGATACCTTCCTGAAGCTGATCGCGGCGCTGCCGATGACGCTGATCCTGTTCGTCTCCTCTGTGGCCATCGGCGCGGTGATCGCGACGGGCCTGACGGCGATGCGCGTCAGCGGTAATCCGGTGCTGGCGGCCATTTCGCGCGCCTATGTCTTCGTGTTCCGCGGCTCGCCGCTGCTGATCCAGATGTTCCTGATCTACTACGGGCTCGGACAGTTTCCAGCGGTGCGCCAGAGCTTTGCCTGGCCGCTGCTGCGCGACGCGCTGTTCTGCGCCATCATGGCGCTGGCCATGTGCACGGCCGCCTATCAGGCCGAGGTGATCCGCGGCGGCTTGCAGGCGGTGCCGGCACGCGAGATCGAGGCGGCCCGCGCCTGCGGCATGTCCGGCTTCCTGCTGCTGCGCCGGATCATCGCGCCGATCGCGCTGAGACAGGCCCTGCCTGCCTATTCCACCGAGATCGTGCTGATGGTGAAGACCACCTCGCTCGCCAGCCTGGTGTCCGTGTGGGAGATCACCGGAACGGCCCAGAAGATCAACGCCCAGACCTATCGCACCATGGAGATCTTCCTGGTGGCGGCCCTGATCTATCTGGTGATCAACTTCGTGATCATCCGCCTGCTCGGCTATGTCGAATATCTTCTCTCGCCGCATCTGCGGGGCCGCCCCGCGCCGGCCTCAACCTGACACGAACGGACTTCAATGTCGGATCTTCCGCCGCTCGCGCTTTCCGTCCGCAACATCCACAAGTCCTTCGGTCCGATCGAAGTGCTGAAGGGCATCTCGCTCGACGCCCACGAGGGCGACGTGATCTCCATCCTGGGCGCGTCCGGCTCGGGCAAGAGCACCTTCCTGCGCTGCATCAACCTGCTTGAAACGCCGGATGAAGGCGAGATCACGGTGGCGGGCGAGGACGTCAAGCTGAGGCGCCGCCGCGACGGACGGCTGGAGCCGGGCGATCGCCGGCAGGTGGACCGCATCCGGTCGGAACTGGCGATGGTGTTCCAGAGCTTCAACCTCTGGAGCCACATGACCATCCTGCAGAACCTGATCGAAGGGCCGGTCCACGTTCTGAAACGCAACCGCGCCGAATGCATCGAGGAGGCCGAGGCGCTGCTCGACAAGGTCGGCATTGCCGACAAGCGCAATTTCTATCCCTCGCATCTCTCCGGCGGCCAGCAGCAGCGCGCCGCCATTGCCCGTTCCCTGGCCATGCGGCCCAAGGCGCTGCTGTTCGACGAACCGACCTCGGCCCTCGATCCCGAACTGGTGGGCGAGGTGCTGAAGGTGATGCGCGCGCTCGCCGAGGAAGGGCGGACCATGCTGGTGGTGACCCACGAAATGGGCTTTGCCCGCAACGTGTCCAACCGCGTCCTGTTCCTGCACCAGGGGCGGGTGGAAGCCGACGGATCGCCGCAGGAACTGTTCACCGCCTCGTCATCCGATCGCTTCCGGCAGTTCATCGCCAATTTTCAGGGTTGATCGGCAGATCGGGCAAACATATGCAGAATGCATGAATGCCCGGCATGCACCATTTGCCGCGATATCGCTGCTATTGTGCTATAGTCCTGTGTTTTCGGCGATTTTCCGCGCCGTGATGGCTGTTGATACCCCATGCCGGACGTGGCCTATGGGGGCGAAATCGGCTAGAACACTAGGTATCTGTCGAATCAGGAAATCGAAGTCCCTTGGCTGACGAAATCAAGACTCCGGGCGGTGAACCGCCTACCGACATCAAGCCCGTATCGATCATCGAGGAGATGAAGCGCAGCTATCTCGATTACGCCATGAGCGTGATCGTGAGCCGCGCGCTGCCCGACGTTCGCGACGGCCTGAAGCCTGTGCATCGGCGCATTCTCTACTCGATGCACGAAAACAGCTACGAGTGGAACAAGCCCTATCGCAAGTCGGCCCGCGTGGTCGGTGACGTGATCGGTAAGTACCACCCGCACGGTGACCAGTCGATCTATGACGCGCTGGTGCGCATGGCGCAGCCTTTCTCCATGCGCTTGCCGCTGGTAGACGGGCAGGGCAACTTCGGCTCGATCGACGGCGACAGCGCGGCGGCCATGCGTTACACCGAGGTGCGCCTCGAGCGCGTCTCGTCCAGCCTGACCGACGATCTCGACAAGGACACGGTCGACTTCCAGGCCAACTATGACGGTTCCGAGCAGGAACCGATGGTGCTGCCGGCCAAGTTCCCGAACCTGCTGGTCAACGGTGCCGGTGGCATCGCGGTCGGCATGGCGACCAACATTCCCTCGCACAATCTCGGCGAGGTGGTCGACGCCACGCTGAAGGTAATCGACAATCCCGAAATCGACATCGAAGAGCTGATGGAGGTGATCCCCGGTCCGGATTTCCCGACCGGCGGCCTGATCCTTGGTCGCTCGGGCATCCGCCAGGCCTTCATGACCGGGCGCGGCTCGGTGATCATGCGCGGACGGGTGAACATCGAGCAGATCCGCAAGGATCGCGAAGCGATCATCATCACCGAGATCCCCTATCAGATCAACAAGTCGACCATGGTCGAGAAGATCGCCGAACTGGTACGCGAGAAGCGCATCGAAGGCATCTCCGACCTGCGTGACGAGTCCTCGCGCGACGGCATCCGCGTGGTGGTCGAGCTCAAGCGCGACGCCGTGGCCGACGTGGTGCTGAACCAGCTCTACCGCTTCAGCCAGCTGCAGACCTCCTTCGGCGTCAACATGGTGGCGCTGAACGGCGGCCGGCCGCAGCTGATGAACCTCAAGGACGTGCTGACGGCCTTCGTCGCCTTCCGCGAGACGGTGGTGACGCGGCGCACCCGCTTCCTGCTGGGCAAGGCGCGCGATCGTGCGCATGTGTTGGTGGGTCTGGCCATCGCCGTCGCCAACATCGACGAAGTGATCGCCGTCATCCGCAACGCGCCCGACCCGGCGTCGGCGCGCGAAAGCCTGATGACCCGCCGCTGGCCGGCCAAGGACGTCGAGGCGCTGATCCGCCTCATCGACGATCCGCGCCACACGGTCAACGAGGACGGCACCTACAATCTGTCGGAAGAGCAGGCCCGCGCCATTCTCGACCTGCGCCTGCAGCGCCTGACGGCTCTCGGTCGCGACGAAATCGCCGACGAGCTGAACAAGCTGGCCGACGAGATCCGGGAATATCTGGATATCCTGGGCTCGCGCGAGCGCGTGCTGGACATCATCCGCACCGAACTCACCGACATCAAGACCGCCTATGCCACGCCGCGCCGGACGGAGATCACCGAATCCGACGCCGACATGGAAGACGAGGACCTGATCGCCCGCGAGGACATGGTCGTGACCGTGAGCCACGAGGGCTACATCAAGCGCGTGCCGCTGTCGCTCTACCGGGCGCAGAACCGCGGCGGCAAGGGTCGTTCGGGCATGGCGACCAAGGACGAGGATTTCGTCACGCGGTTGTTCATCGCCAATACCCATACGCCGGTGCTGTTCTTCTCCTCGCGCGGCATCGCCTACAAGCTCAAGGTCTGGCGGCTGCCGCTCGGCAATCCGCAGTCGCGCGGCAAGTTCATCAAGAACATCCTGCCGCTGCAGGACGGCGAACGCATCACCTCCATCCTGGCGCTGCCGGAGGACGAAACGAGCTGGGCCGAGCTGGACGTGGTGTTCGCCACCCGCTTCGGCACGGTGCGCCGCAACAAGCTGAGCGACTTCACCCAGGTGAACCGCAACGGCAAGATCGCCATGAAGTTCGACGACGAGGCGGACGGCATCGTCGGCGTCGAGACTTGCACCGAACAGGATGACTTCCTGCTGGTGTCGGCGCTCGGCCAGTGCATCCGTTTCCCCGTGGACGACGTGCGCGTCTTCAAGGGCCGCGACTCCACCGGCGTGCGCGGCATCTCGCTGGGCGAGGGCGATCAGTTGATCTCGATGACCATCGTGCATCATTTCGACGCCAGCCCCGCCGAGCGCACCGCCTTCCAGAAGCGTTGGGCCGCCGAACAGCGCGCGCTCACCGGCGAGGAAGCGGACATCGAAGAGGTGGCTGTCGACGAGGCTGAAGACGGCGAGGCCAATGGCTCGGTCGAGCTCGACGATGCGCGCTATGAGGCCATGAAGGCCGCGCAGCAGTTCGTCCTGACGGTCAACCAGCTCGGCTACGGCAAGCGGTCCTCGACCTACGAGTTCCGCACCTCGGGCCGCGGCGGCAAGGGCATCAAGGCGACCGACCAGAGCAAGCTCGACGAGATCGGCAAGCTGATCGCGGCCTTCCCGGTGCAGCCGGCCGATCAGATCATGCTGGTCTCGGATGGCGGCCAGCTGATCCGCGTGCCGGTCGGCCAGATCCGCATCGTCTCCCGCGCCTCCAAGGGCGTGCGCATCTTCCACACCGCCGAAGGCGAAAAGGTGGTGTCGGTGGAGCATATCACCGACATCGGCGAAGCCGAGGGCGAGGGCAGCGAAGGCTGACGCTGACGCAAGGTGCCGAAGGGCCAAGCCCTTCGGCTTTCACGCGAATCGCGCAACAAATAAAGAGGGCGCCGGGACATTCTGTCCGGCGCCCTTTTTGTGCCTGGGGTAGCTCAGTCTTGATCAGTCGACAATCGTCAGGCCCGGTGCAACGGTGATCACGGTCACGCCTGCGCTTCCTTTGGCCTCTGAAACGCAAACGCGGATCTGATCGACGACGGTCTGCTCGCAGTTCTGGTGGGTGGCGATCTGGTCGCCTTTGCCGGTGTCGGGATAGTCAGGCGTCGTTGCGCCGACCGAAAGTGCCGCAATCCCGAGTCCCGCCAGAACGAGGACGATCTTGCTTATTTTTGAAGGAACCAGCTTCGTCATGTCGGGCCGCCCTCCTATTGTTCGATCGCCCCTGACTGCGAGTGTCGGGGCTGGCGGTTACTCAAACCTTAATGCAGTTCATCCATTTTAGTTTGAATTGCACCAAGATTAACGAAAGGTTGATAAGCATCCCGCATCCGTGCGGTGGCTGTCGAATGAAGATTACGGGACGTTTTCTCCCGTTGTCGGCGCCGTCCGAACAAGGTATTTCAGATGCCCATGAAAACAGCGCTCTACTCCGGATCCTTCGATCCGCCCACCTTCGGCCATCAGGACGTGATCGCTCGCGCGGCGCGCAGCTTTGACCGGCTGGTGGTGGCGCTCGGCGTGCACCACGCCAAGAAGCCGCTGTTCTCCGCCGACGACCGTCTTGCCATGCTCGCCGAACTCACCACACCGATCGCCGCCGAAACCGGCTGCCGCATCGAGACCACCGTCTATGACGGGCTGATCGTTGACGCGGCCCGCAAGGTAGGCGCACAGGTGATCGTACGGGGGCTGCGCAACGTCACCGATTTCGACTATGAAGCGCAGATGTCCGGCATGAACGGCGCGCTTGCGCCGGAGGTCGACACCGTGCTGTTTCTGACGCGACCGGGCCTTGGCCACATCACCTCCACTTTCGTGCGGCAGATTGCGGCGATGGGTGGCGACGTGAGCGCTTTCGTTCCGCCTGCGGTCGCCGACCGACTGCGGTTGCTTTACGCGTCGACCTGAGACGCCCGACAGACAGACTAGATGGAGATTTGATCTTGATCCGTAGGACTTTCATCGCGGCGATCGCCGCCGCCACCATGCTGGTCGGGCCCCTTGGCGCCGCGCGCGCGGCCAATCCCGAGGACATCCTGATCATGCAGACCACGAAGGGCACGGTGAAGATCGCCCTGCGTCCGGAACTGGCGCCCAAGCATGTGGCGCAGATCAAGGCCCTGGTCGCCAAGCACTTCTACGACGGCATCATCTTCCATCGCGTCATCGACGGCTTCATGGCCCAGACGGGCGACCCCACCGGTACCGGCATGGGCGGTTCCGATCTGCCTGACATTCCCGCCGAATTCTCCGGCGCCCATTTCGGCCGCGGCACCGTGGGCATGGCTCGCGCCGAGGATCCGAACAGCGCCAATTCGCAGTTCTTCATCATGTTCGCCGACGGCGGCTTCCTCGACCACCAGTATACCATCTGGGGTCAGGTCACCGAAGGCATGGACATCATCGACCAGATCGAACGCGGCGAGCCGCCGGCCAACCCGGACAAGATCGTCAAGATGCGTCTCGCCTCTGATCCCAACTGATTTCAACGCTTTGCAACACGAAAGGAGGCCCCGCGTGGCCGATATCAAGGATCCCGAAAACACCCTGCTCATGGAAACCACCAAGGGTGCCGTCGTCATCGAAATGCGCCCCGACCTGGCGCCCAACCACGTGGCCCACATCAAGAAGCTGGTCCGCGAAGGCTTCTATGACGGCATCGTCTTCCACCGCGTGATCGAGGGCTTCATGGCCCAGACCGGCTGCCCGCACGGCACCGGCACCGGCGGTTCGAAGTACCCGGACCTGAAGCAGGAGTTCAACGCCGAGCCGCATGTGCGCGGCATCTGCTCCATGGCCCGCGCCATGAACCCGAACTCGGCCAACTCGCAGTTCTTCATCGTCTTCGATGACGCCCGCTTCCTCGACAAGCAGTATACCGTCTGGGGCAAGGTGATCGAAGGCATGGAAAACGTCGACAAGATCAAGCGCGGCGAGCCCGTGCGCGATCCCGACAAGATCGTGTCGATCAAGGTTGCGGCCGACGCCGCCTGATTTCCGTCCGATCCGGACCGTATTCTTGCCGCGCCGAGGGGACACCTTCGGCGCGGTTTTCATTGATGGATTGACGGAAGTTCCTTTGCCCTTTCAACACGCCACCGGCCCGTTCCTCGAGCCGCTCCGCGTCGCCATTCATCTCGCGCTGAACCGCTTGCCCGGGCCGCTGGCGGCCTTTGTGCTGTTCGGATTGAAGCAGGCCTGGGCCTGCCTGTTCGGCGGGGCCATGCTCGGGCTGCTGATCACGACGAAATACCTGTGGTCACCCGACTGGCCCGTGCACCGCTACGACGCCCTGTTTGCAGCGGCCATCCTGATCCAGGCGGCCATGCTTGTCTTCCGCCTGGAAACGCTGGAGGAAGTGAAGGTCATCTTCGTCTATCATGTGGTGGGCACGCTCATGGAGGTCTTCAAGGTCCATGTGGGATCATGGGCCTATCCGGAGGCCAGTATCGTCCAGATCGCCGGCGTTCCGCTGTTTTCCGGCTTCATGTATGGCAGCGTCGGCAGCTACATGGCGCGCGTGATCCGCGTCTTCGACATGCGCTTTGCGCGCTTCCCGGCGCCGCTTTGGACCTTCCTGCTGGCCACGGCCATCTACCTCAACTTCTTCCTGCACCACTTCACCTATGACACCCGCATCCTGCTGTTCGTCGCCACGGTGCTGGTCTATGGACGGGTGCGCATCCATTTCACGGTCGGCCACTCGGTCTACTGGATGCCGCTGGTGCTGGCCGCCTTCCTGACCAGCTTCTTCATGTGGGTGGCCGAGAACGTCGGCACCTTCACCGGCACCTGGGTCTATCCTGGCCAGGAAGTCTGGCACCTGGTATCGCTGCAGAAGATGGGCTCCTGGTACCTGCTGCTGTTCATCAGCTTCACGCTGGTGACGCTGGTGGTGCCGATCCGGGGACCGGATGTTCAAGCACCCTCGAATTGATCGACGACCGGTGACAAGCGCATTGCCAGGGCGGTCTGTCTTGCCGTATCTGCCTTGCCATGCACGTCTCACTCTTCGATTTCGACCTTCCGCCCGAAAACATCGCCCTGCGCCCCGCCGAACCGCGGGATGCCTCGCGGCTGCTGCTGGTGCGGCCGGGGCGGCAGCTTGAACATTTTCAGGCGCGCGACCTGCCGGACTTGCTGCAGCCCGGCGATGCCCTGGTGTTCAACGACACGCGCGTCATTCCCGCCCAGCTCGAGGGTGTCCGCCATCGCGAAGGGGCCGAAGCCGCACGCTTTTCGGCCACGCTGCACATGCGTGTCGCCGACGACCGCTGGAAGGCCTTCGTCAAGGGCGCCAAGAAGCTGAAGGCCGGGGACCACGTGCGCTTCGGCAGCGATAACCCCGCCTGCGACGCCGACAAGCTCGACGCCACCGTGGCCGAGAAGGGCGAGGATGGCGAGATCACCTTCGCCTTCGAGTTTTCCGGGCCGATGCTCGATCAGGCCATCGCCACCGTCGGCCACATTCCGCTGCCGCCCTATATCGCGGCGAAGCGGCCGGAAGACGCGCGAGACCGCGCCGACTATCAGACGGTCTACGCCCGCGAGGACGGCGCCGTGGCCGCGCCGACCGCCGGCCTGCATTTCACGCCGGATCTTCTTGATCGCCTCGCAGCCCGTGGCATCGACCGCCACTTCGTGACGCTGCACGTGGGCGCCGGCACCTTCTTGCCGATGAAGGTCGACACCACCGAAGAGCACAAGATGCATTCGGAAGTCGGCTATGTAACCCCTCAAACCGCCGAAGCGCTCAATGCCGTGCGGGCGCGTGGGGGCAGGGTGGTGGCAGTGGGAACGACCTCGCTGCGGCTGCTGGAAAGCGCCACCGGCGACGACAAGGTGATCCGCCCCTTTGCCGGCCCGACCGACATCTTCATCACGCCGGGCTACCGCTTCAAGGCGGTCGACCTGCTGATGACCAATTTCCATCTGCCCAAGTCGACGCTGTTCATGCTGGTCTCGGCCTTCTCCGGGCTGGAGACCATGCGCGCTGCCTATGCCATGGCGATCGAGAGCGGTTATCGCTTCTATTCCTATGGCGACACGTCGCTGCTATATCCGGCGGCTGAACAGGTGTGACCGGCAGCGAGCCGGTTGAAATGGAATGTACCCCTCTCTCCAACTCCCCCCCCCTTGCGGGGAAGAGTTGGAGAGAGGGGTAAGACGACAGAAAACACAAGTTGAGACGCGCGAAGTTGATGCGTCTACGGAAAGCCGAACGCCCCCATGTCCCAGCCATTCTCCTTCCGCCTCCTTGCAACTGACGGCGCTGCCCGGCGCGGCGAGATCACGACGCCGCATGGCGTGGTGCGCACGCCGGCCTTCATGCCGGTGGGCACGCAAGGCACGGTGAAGGCCATGTTCATGGACGACGTGCGGTCGACCGGGGCCGACGTGATCCTCGGCAACACCTATCACCTGATGCTGCGTCCCGGCGCCGAACGGGTGGCGGCGCTGGGCGGCCTGCACACCTTCTCAACCTGGGACAAGACCATCCTGACCGATTCCGGCGGCTTCCAGGTGATGTCGCTGGCGCAGCTGCGCAAGATGACCGAGCAGGGCGTCACCTTCCAGAGCCATATCGACGGCTCGCGCCATGAGCTGACGCCGGAGCGCTCCATCGAGATCCAGGGCCTGCTGGGCTCGGACATTCAGATGCAGCTCGACGAATGCGTGCGGCTTCCCGCCGATGCCAAGACCATCGAAGCGTCCATGCAGCTGTCGCTGCGCTGGGCCGCCCGCTCGCGCGCCAAGTTCGAGGCCATGGGCGGACCGCAGAAGGGACAGGGGCTCTATGGCATCGTGCAGGGCGGCGATGTGCCGGCCCTGCGCATCGAGAGCGCCAGCCGGCTCACCGAAATGCCCTTCGAGGGCTACTCGGTCGGCGGTCTCGCGGTGGGCGAGCCGCAGGACGTGATGCTGGCCATGCTGGACACCGTCTGCCCGATCCTGCCGACCGACAAGCCGCGCTATCTGATGGGCGTCGGCACGCCGGACGACATCATCGAGAGCGTGGCGCGCGGCATCGACCAGTTCGATTGCGTGATGCCGACCCGCGCCGGACGCCACGGTCTGGCCTATACCCGCTTCGGCAAGGTCAACTTCAAGAACGCCCGCCACATGGACGATCCGCGCCCGATCGATCCGGAATCGTCCTGCCCGGCGGCCCGCGACTATTCACGCGCCTATATCCACCATCTGGTCCGCACCGGCGAAGCCCTGGGCGCCATGCTGCTCACCTGGGTCAACGTCGCCTATTACCAGTCGCTGATGCAGGGCATCCGCGATGCCATCGAAGCCGGACGATTCGAGGACTTCAAGGCGGAGACCAAGGCCAACTGGGCGCGCGGCGACGTGTGAGGCCAAGAGCCTGATCTGAACTTCTGCTGGCCTGGGCATATGGCTCCGATCCTTGTGCGTCCGGTGAATCAAGAACATCGCCATCAGCCGCACGCCAGCGAACTTCAGATCAAGGCCCCAAGCCGGTTTCAAAAGACGGGTCAGCAAAAGGCCAAGACGCGATAAGCGATTTCACTTAATATGATGGAAGACGGGGGATGACCCGGCACGTGTCTTGCGATTTCGCCTTTGCGAGACAACCCGAGTCATGCCAATTTCGCGGGATTGCACAAAAAGGCGGCGCGTGAGTGGTCGCCATGGACGCCGTCCGACTTCGAGCGAGGCAATCGGTCCTGCGGCCGGTGCCGTCTCGAAGCCCGAAGGCGAGCAAGGGAAAGCGTAGCGTGGGACACGGTCGGCTGACAACGCATGTATTGGACACCGCCCTCGGCAAGCCGGCGGCGGGGCTCGTCATTGACCTCTTCGAGTTGCCGGATGGAACCGGTCGGATCTTCCTCAAGACGGCCACGACCAACGCCGATGGTCGCGTCGACCAGCCGCTGCTGGCGGGGGATGAGTTCCGGACCGGCCAGTTCGAACTGGTATTCCACGCGGGCGATTATCTGCGCAAGCAGGGCACCCTGCTGCCGCAGCCGCCGTTCCTGGACATCATCCCGATCCGCTTCGGGATCGCAGATGCCGAGGGGCACTATCACGTGCCGCTGCTGCTGTCGCCGTTCAGCTATTCCACCTATCGCGGGAGCTGAGACATGCGCGACTCCATTCGCATCATCCGTCAGGGGCGGATCGTCGAGATCGATCATTTCTCGCCCACCGAAACGCTGCTCGACTATCTTCGCCTGCGCGAAGGCGCCAAGGGCACCAAGGAAGGCTGCAACGAGGGCGACTGCGGCGCCTGCACCGTTGTGGTCGGCGAACTTGTGGGCGATCGCATCCGCTACCGCCCGGTCAACGCCTGCATCCAGTTCCTGGGCGCCATGGACGGCCGCGAAATCATCACCGTCGACGACCTGATGCAGGCCGACGGGACGCTGCATCCGGTGCAGAAGGCCATGGTGGAAGCGCATGGCTCGCAATGCGGCTTCTGCACGCCGGGCATCGTGATGAGTCTGTTCGCGCTCTATCACGAGGAAGATCGGGATCAGCCGCCGGGGCGGCAGGTGATCACCGATGCACTGGCCGGCAATCTGTGCCGCTGCACCGGTTACCGCCCGATCGTCGACGCCGCCACGGCGGTGATGTCCGGCCCGGCGGAGGACCAGTTCGTCACGGCCATGGGGCCGACGCTGGCTCTGCTGCAGTTCCTCAATGACAAGCAGGACGTTTTCGTCGGCAACAACCAGAGCTTCTTTGCCGCCCCGCGCAGCATCGCCGCGCTGGCGCAGCTTTATGTGAAGCATCCCGACGCCACGCTGGTGGCCGGCGGCACCGACGTGGGCCTGTGGATCACCAAGCAGTTCCGGCCTGTGTCCAAGCTCATCCATGTGGGCAAGGTGACGGGCCTGTCGCATGTGGAGGACGTGGGCGACGCGCTGATCATCGGCGCCGCCGCGACCTATGAAGATGTGGCGCCGCATATCGCCACCATCGATCCCGACCTCGGCGAACTTCTGCGGCGCATCGGCTCCAGGCAGGTGCGATCCGCCGGCACCATCGGCGGCAATGTGGCGAACGGCTCGCCCATCGGCGACACGCCGCCGGCGCTGATCGCGCTTGGCGCGGCGGTGGAGCTCGTGAAGGGCGAGGACGGCCGGGCCATCCCGCTCGAGGATTTCTTCATCGGTTATGGCAAGCAGGACCGCCAGCCGGGCGAGTTTGTCGCCGGCCTTCTGGTGCCCAAGCTGGCGCCTGATCAGGTGTTCCGCTGCTACAAGGTGTCCAAGCGCTTCGACAGCGACATCTCCGCGGTCATGGGCGCCTTCCGCTTCACACTGAAGGACGGGGTGATCACCGAGGCGCGCGTTGCCTTCGGCGGCATGGCGGCGACGCCCAAGCGCGCGGCCCAGGCCGAAGCGCGCCTCATCGGCGCAGAGCCGGCCAAGGCGGCCAGCTGGGGCGCGGCGATCGAGGCCCTGACCGAGGATTATGCGCCGATCAGCGACATGCGCGCCAGCGCCGCCTATCGCATGGAGACCGCCAAGGCCTTGCTCGCCAAGGCGCTGGTGGAAACCGCCGGCGCCCCGTCGAGCCGAACCCGCATCGTCGGCCGGCGTGAATCGGAGGTGGTGTGATGAACGCTCCGGAGACCATCGGCGAGCCCGAAACCAAGACCACTACCGTCCACAAGTCCGTCCACCACGACAGTGCTGAACTGCATGTCAGCGGCCGGGCGGTCTATATCGACGACATGCGCGAGCCGGTGGGCACGCTGCACCTGGCGCCGGGCTTCTGCCCGGACATGGCGCGTGGCCGCATCCGCGACATCGACCTGAGCCGCGTGCGCGCCGCGCCCGGCGTCGTTGCCGTGCTGACGGCGGCCGACGTGCCGGGCGTCAACGACTGCTCGCCCTCCATCGGCGGCGATCCCGTGCTGGCGGCCGGCGAGGTGGAGTTCTGGGGACAGGTGCTGTTCTGCGTGGTGGCGGAGACGCGCGAGCAGGCGCGCCGGGCCACCCGTCTCGCCCTGTTCGAGGGCGAGGCTGAAACGCCGATCATCGACGTGCTGGACGCCAAGGCGCAGAACAGTCACGTCCTGCCGGAGTACCGCTTCGGACGCGGCGACCTGCCGCGCGCCTTCTCGGAAGCGCAGCGGCATTTCGAGGGCACGATCCGCGTCGGCGGACAGGAGCATTTCTACCTCGAAGGACAGATCGCCCTGGCCTTGCCGGGCGAGCAGGGCGAGATGCATGTCTACACCTCGACCCAGCATCCCACCGAAGTGCAGCATATCGTCGCCAAGGTGCTCGGGCTGCCCGACGCGCTGGTGACGACGGAAGTGCGGCGCATGGGTGGCGGTTTCGGCGGCAAGGAAAGCCAGGCGACGCAGTGGGCCTGTCTTGCGGCACTAGCGGCGGTGAAGACCGGTCGTCCCTGCAAGATCCGCCTCGATCGCGACGACGACATGGTGATGACCGGCAAGCGGCACGACGATGTGGTGAACTTCCGCATCGCCTATGACAGCTCCGGCAAGGTGATGGGCGCGGACCTGCATTTCCTCGCCCGCTGCGGCTACTCCGCCGACCTGTCGCTCGGCGTCAACGACCGCACCATGTTCCACGCCGACAACGCCTATTTCTATCCGTCGGTGAACATCCGCTCGGAGCGGCTCAAGACCAACACGACGTCGAACACCGCCTATCGCGGCTTCGGTGGCCCGCAAGGCGTGATGGCGGCCGAGCGCATCATGGACACGCTGGCGGTGATCACCGGCATCGATCCGCTGGAAGTGCGCAAGCGGAACTTCTACGGCCCCGGCCGCGACGTGACGCCTTATGGCCAGAAGGTGGAGGACAACATCCTCCCCGAGCTGATCGCCGAGCTGGAAAAGCAGTCGGATTACTTCAAGCGCCGGCAGGAAGTCCGCTCCTTCAACGCGAAGAACCGCATCCTGCGCAAGGGTCTGGCGCTGACGCCGGTGAAGTTCGGCATTTCCTTCACGCTGATCCACCTCAACCAGGCCGGCGCGCTGGTGCATGTCTATTCCGACGGTTCGGTGCATCTCAACCACGGCGGCACCGAGATGGGGCAGGGCCTCTTCGTCAAGGTGCAGCAGGTGGTGGCCGAGGAGTTCGGCATCGGCCTCGATCGCGTCCGCATCACCGCGACGACGACGGGCAAGGTGCCCAACACCTCGCCGACGGCAGCCTCGTCGGGCTCCGACCTCAACGGCATGGCGGCGCAGGTGGCCTGCCGCGAGATCAAGGACCGCATCGCCGCCCATCTCGCCGAAGTGAAGGGCGTGCCGGTGGAAAGCATCGTCTTTGCCGGCGGACGCGTGATGCTCGGTTCGAGTTCCATGAGCTTCGCCGAGGCGGCCAAGACCTGCTATCTCGCCCGCATCCAGCTGTCGGCGGCCGGCTATTATTCCACGCCGAAGATCACCTGGAACCGCGACAAGGCCGAGGGTCGGCCCTTCCTCTACTTCGCCTACGGCGCCTGCTGCACGGAAGTGACCATCGACACCATGACCGGCGAAATGCGGGTTGACCGGGTCGACATCGTGCATGACTGCGGCAAGTCGCTCAATCCGGCCATCGACATCGGCCAGATCGAAGGCGCCTTCGTGCAGGGCATGGGCTGGGTGACCACCGAAGAGCTCGTCTGGGACGACAAGGGGCGACTGCGCACCCATGCGCCGTCCACCTACAAGATCCCCTGCGCCTCCGACGTGCCGGCCGAGTTCAACGTCACGCTGTTCGAGAACAGCAACCGCGAGGAGACGATCTACTCGTCCAAGGCGGTCGGCGAGCCGCCGTTCATGCATGGATGCGCGGTGTTCTCGGCGATCTTCGACGCCGTCGCCAGCCTGCGTCCCGGTGTAGTG
>NZ_JAKJIC010000001.1 GCF_021864535.1 Oryzibacter oryziterrae | reverse complement strand
GGAAGCGGCCGTGCACGCTGTCGAAGCGGATCAGGTGCGCATTGGTCTCGACCGGGCCGAGATCGTTGATGCCGACGACTTCAATGTCGGTACGGCCGGACTCGATGATGGCGCGCAGAACATTGCGACCGATACGTCCGAAACCGTTGATGGCGACTTTCACTGCCATGATCTTTCCTCTTCACAGAACAAGCATTGTCTTTGTACGCGGTGTTGAAGTGCCTTCCCCTTCGTTATTCGGCCGGAGGCGGGGCGAAAGCCGCCGGAAAAAGGGGAAGGCGCTCCAATCAGTTGGGGACCTGGAAGTCCCGTGGCATCACTCGGCCGCGCGCTTGGCGGCCTTGGCCTTGGCGGCCGGGGCAGGGGCATCGAGTTCCTCGACCACAGCCCGCTCGGGCGCTTCCACATAGGGGCGGCCATAGTAGCTGTCGACCAGGATGGCCTTGAGCTCGGAGATCAGCGGGAAGCGCGGGTTGGCGCCGGTGCACTGATCGTCGAAGGCCTCGATCGCCACCTTGTCGACCATGGCCAGGAAGTCGGACTCCGGCACGCCGGCCGCCTGGATGGACGGGGGAATGTCCAGCGCCTTCTTCAGGCTTTCGACCCAGGCGATCAGGTTGTCGACGCGCTGCTGGGTGCGTTCGCCGCCGAGGCCGAGGTGCTGGGCCACTTCGCCGTAACGAGCCCGGGCCTTGGGACGGTCATACTGGGAGAAGGCCGTCTGCTTGGTCGGGTTGTTGTTGGCGTTGTAGCGGATCACGTTGGCGATCAGGAGCGCATTGGCCAAGCCATGCGGCAGGTGGAAGGTGGCGCCCAGCTTGTGCGCCATGGAATGGCAGACGCCAAGGAAGGCATTGGCAAAGGCGATACCGGCGATTGTCGCACCGTTATGCACCCGCTCACGCGCTTCGGGGTTCTTGGCGCCCTCGGCATAGGCTTGCGGCAGGTTTTCCTTGAGGAGTTTCAGGGCCTGCAGCGCCTGGCCGTCAGTGAACTCGTTGGCCAGCACCGACACATAGGCTTCGAGTGCATGGGTCACGGCGTCGATGCCACCGAAGGCCGTCAGCGACTTGGGCATGTTCATGACGAAGTTGGCGTCGATGACCGCCATGGTCGGGGTCAGCTCATAGTCGGCGAGCGGATACTTCATGCCGGTCACATCGTCGGTCACCACCGCGAAGGGGGTAACTTCCGAGCCGGTGCCGGAGGTGGTCGGGATGGCAACGAGGTCGGCCTTCACGCCCAGCTTGGGGAACTTGTAGATGCGCTTGCGGATGTCCATGAAGCGCAGCGCCAGATCCTCGAAGTGCACGTCCGGGTGCTCATACATCACCCACATGATCTTGGCCGCGTCCATAGGCGAACCGCCACCCAGCGCCACAATCACGTCGGGCTTGAAGGCCTTGGCCCGGTCGGCGCCCTTGCGGACGGCGGCGATGGTGGGATCGGCCTCGACGTCATAGAAGACCTCGACGTCCAGCCCGGTGTTCTTCAGCAGGGCGATCGTGCCGTCCACATGGCCGTTGAGGAACAGGAAGCGGTCGGTGACGATCAGCGCGCGCTTCTTGCCGGCGAGGTCCTTGACGGCCTCGGCGATCGAACCGCGGCGGAAGTAGATCGACTTGGGGAGCTTGTGCCAGAGCATGTTTTCGGCTCGCTTCGCGACGGTCTTCCGGTTGATGAGATGCTTGGGGCCGACGTTGTCGGAGATGGAGTTGCCACCCCAGCTGCCGCAGCCCAGCGTCAGCGACGGCGCCAGATTGAAGTTGTAGAGGTCGCCGATGCCGCCATGCGACGACGGGGTGTTGATCAGGATGCGGGCGGTCTTCATCTTCTCGCCGAAGGCGGCGACACGCTCGGGGTGACGGTCCTGGTCGGTGTAGAGCACCGAGGTGTGGCCGATGCCGCCGAGAGCGACCAGAGCCGCAGCCGCATCGACAGCGGCGGCGAAGTCGTCGCGCTTGTAGAGGGCGAGCGTCGGGGACAGCTTCTCATGGGCGAAGGGCTCGGCCTCCGACACGTCATCCACTTCGCCGATCAGGATCTTGGTGTCGGCGGGAACGGTGAGGCCGGCGCGGGCGGCGATCTTCACCGCGGACTGACCGACCACGTCGGGCGACAGGTGGCCACCGGGGAAGACGACGTCGCGGATGGCGCCCAGCTCGTTGGCGCTGAGGATGTAGCCGCCATGGCTGGCGAAGCGCTCGCGGACGGCGTCATAGACCGAGCCGACGGCGATCACGGCCTGCTCGGAGGCGCAGATCATGCCGTTGTCGAAGGTCTTGGACATCAGGATGGAGGCGATGGCGCGCTTGACGTCACCATATTCGTCGATGACGACAGGGGCGTTGCCGGCGCCGACGCCGATGGCGGGCTTGCCGGAAGAGTAGGCGGCCTTCACCATGGCCGGGCCACCGGTGGCGAGGATCAGGTTGACCTGCGGGTGCTTCATCAGCGCGTTGCTGAGTTCGACCGACGGGGTGTCGATCCAGCCGATGATGTCCTTGGGGGCACCGGCGGCGACGGCAGCGTCCAGCACCAGCTTGGCGGCGGCGCAGGTGGACTGCTTGGCGCGCGGATGCGGGGAGAAGATGATGCCGTTGCGGGTCTTCAGGCTGATCAGCGCCTTGAAGATGGCCGTGGAGGTCGGGTTGGTGGTCGGCACGATGCCGCAGATGAGACCGATCGGTTCGGCAATGGTGATGGTACCGCCGAGCTCATCCTCCTCGAGGATGCCGCAGGTCTTCTCGTCCTTGTACTTGTTGTAGATATATTCGGAGGCGAAGTGGTTCTTCACCACCTTGTCCTCGATCACACCCATGCCGGTCTCGGTACCGGCCTGGATGGCCAGCGGGATACGGGCGGCGGCGGCGGCAAAGGCGGCCTGCCGGAAGATCAGGTCGACCTGTTCCTGCGAGAAGGTGGCGTAGATCTCTTGCGCGCGCTTCACGCGGGCAACGAGGGCGTCAAGGTCGGCGAGGTTGGCAACGGGCATGTCATGCTCCTGTCATGGTGTACGCAGCGGACAAGGCGCTGCGGGCACGGGCAATCGGGGCGAGCCTTGTGAGGACTGTTCCGAGGAAGTGCGGTCGGCGATCGTCTTGCAGCACCGGTGAGCGGCATCGAAAAGCCAGTGAGCGAACCCCGAGGGATTCCCGTTCCACTGGTCTTGGCCAGCCGCTTTGGGGCGGCGCGCCGGGCTTTCCTATCCAGCATCCATCGATGGCTCGTTCGTCGAACCACGTTTGTGTTCCGGCTGCATGTGAGAACGTTTTCAGCGCTCAGTCAAGCGTATAACCGATTTAAAATCGGGTACTTAGGGATACTACAGACCGACTTAAAATAATATAAAAGCCCCTGAAAGAATTGATGAATTCACAAACAGAGGCCGAAACTGACTCTTGTCAAAAACCACTATGAAATTCTTTTGTAGGTATTTGCCCTTAGTGCCCGCAGCTTAGGATCAACTCAATCGAGTGAAATCAATTTCAAGGGGGAGGATTAGCCCTTACGTTGCCAAGAGCCCGTAATCCTGCGATTTTCAGGCAAGAACAAAAGAGGTTCGTCTCGGGCTGAGCCAGATCAATGTGATCAACCAACCTCTACGCTACTCCCGATTTATGGCTTTGCCGTGAATGACTGACCCCGCTTGAAGCCGGATATGGACATGGTCGCAGGAATCAAGGATGTGGCACAGAAGGCAGGTGTTTCTGCCGCGACAGTGTCACGCGTGCTCGGCAAAGGGCCGGTGAGCCAGGAACTGCGCGACCGGGTCGAGGCTGCCATTCGCGCCACCGGGTATCGCCCCAATCTGTCCGCCCGCCGCCTGCGCTCCCAGCATTCCCAGACCATCGGCCTCATCGTCTCCGACATCCGCAATCCCTTCTTCACGGCACTCAGCCGCTCGGTAGAGGACGAAGCCTATCGTGCGGAGATGCGGGTCATCCTCTGCAACACCGACGAGAACCCCGAGCGCGAGGCGATGTATCTGCGCCTGATGCAGGAAGAGCGCATCACCGGCCTGATCTATGCCCCGACGCGCGTGGCGGCGGAGCGACTGAGTCGGACGGACTTCGGCTTCCCGGTGGTACTTGTCGATCGGACCGGACCGGTCGGTCGGCACGATTCGGTGGTGATCGACAACCTGCAGGCCAGCATGTCGCTGGTCGAGCACCTGGTGGCGACGGGACGGCGGCGCATCGTCGGCCTCTTCGGCAACACCAGCTCGACCGCCATCGAACGGCACGCCGGCTATCTCGCCGCCATGAGCCAGAATGGCCTGACGCCGGAAGCGGTCTTCGTGTCGCCCAACGCCGAAGCGGCGACGGTGGAGATCACCCGCATGCTCGGCGAGGCCTCGCGGCCAGACGCCATCATCGCCTCCAACGGCCTCATCCTCCTCGGCATCGTCAAGGCGCTGAAGGCGCTGCATCTGGAAATGCCCGACGACATCGCCGTGGCCGGCTTCGACAATGAGAGCTGGTCGGAACTCATCGGCCCGGGCCTGACGGTCATCGAACAGCCGATCTCCGAGATCGGCCGCACGGCCATGTCGCTGCTGTTCGATCGGCTGAAGGCGCCCGGCCTTGCTCCCCGCAAGGTGATGCTGTCCGGCTCGCTGGTCGAGCGCGGCTCGACTGCCTCAACGGCCTGAGACACCCAACGAGAAGATCCAGGCGGGACGGACCGTCACCTCCTGAGTGCCGACGCCAACTGGCGTCCCTTGGCACGCGACAGCAATACGCCTGTCCATCCTCAGCCACGCCCCACCTCTTCAGCTCAAACGGCGAGAAGGATCGCCCGGACAGCTGCGCTCGGCTCGGAGTTGAGTTAGCACATTAAGTTAGAATGTAACTATAAATATTTGAATTTATTATATTTTGTCTATCACGTTAAAGCTCACTTTCAACATGAAGTTCGAACAGGTGCGCGACACGCCACGTGGCCCGCGAACTGAGCCTCACGACATCGAGACAGATCGAATGAGCGGCCTTAGCCTCACAGCGATAGGGATGAAGGGAGAGGACCTGTGGGGCCATCTGCGCCGGACGGGGAAGCCTCGCAATACGGAGAGGACATCGCCGGTCAGGGGTAAAGGCGGGAAACCCACGAAGGCCCATCGCTGGCGGCAATCTGGTCAGGCAGACCCGACGGCGCCACCTTGATTCAACACATTAAGTAATTATGACAAGACATTGAAATTAAGATGCGAACAAAGAGAGTCCGACTAAGCCACCCGCCCGAGGGATGTGGCCGTTTCCTGGGCCTGCGGCACCCGCCTCAATGAGACTGGAGTGACGAATGCCGGCCACCGTCGCGGACAAACAAAAAGGGCGCGGGACAGAAAGTCCCACGCCCTTCAAAGGGTCGATGATCCCGAAGGATCAGGCGGCCTGCAGATTGTCAGCCGAAGACTTGCCGGTGCGGCGGTCCTTGACGATCTCGAACGAGACCTTCTGACCGTCGGCAAGCTGGCCGAGCTGCGAACGCTCGACGGCGCTGATGTGAACGAAGACGTCAGCAGAACCGTCTTCCGGAGCGATGAAGCCGTAGCCCTTGGTGGCGTTGAACCACTTAACTGTTCCGAGTGCCATGTGACATGCCCTTTCCTGAGATGTCGGATACGAAAAGCCCCTCCGCGCCCCGAGGGACGTGAAGGTTGGGTGATTACCGATTTTGGAAGGAAGGTCAGAGGTGAGCACAGGGCCCGAACATCCGAGGCCGATCGTCTGGCCAAAGTCGATATGCTCTAGTAAGCCGATAGATGTCTTTATACAAGCGACTTTAGGTTGCAGAGCCGGAAATGCAGCGATGGTACGTGCAGACGACCTCACGTGGCCGACAAAGTCTGATCCACGAACACCACCTCAGTCATGTGGCCCGTGGATCTGATGGCGAACAGCCGCTGCCTCAGTCGGAAGGTCGATCGGCACGATCACCAGCTTGCCATAGCGAACACCACGCTCGGCGGTCAGATGCTCGGCGAAGTGTTGCACCTCGCCAACCGAGCCCTTGAGCAGCGTCACCTCCAGGCAATTGTTGTCGTCCAGATGCACGTGGGTGGTGGCGAGCGACAGGTCGTGATGGTGATGGTGCACGGCCGCCAGGCGGCGCGCCAGTTCCCGCTTCTCGTGATCGAAGCTGTAGACGACGGCACCGACGCAGGTACGGGTCGGGTCGGCCGGCGTGGCAAGATCGTTGAGGCCAGCCCTCGTGAGGTCGCGAAGCGCTTCCGAACGGCTGTTGTACCCCCGCGACAGCATGAAGGCATCGATTTCGGAAACGAGATCGTCGTCGAGTGTGATCGTGACGCGCTGCACAGCAAGCCTCCAAGGTTTCAGGACCAACCGCGCTGCTGCACTCCCGTTTGGTGTGAGCAGGCAGCCGGGGACAAGAAGCTACGTCCGACGCTATGCGACGATTTCGAGATCAGATGTCGCGACCATCGCCGGAGCGGACCCGCTGCGACTTTGCCCAGCTTGGGTGCAATTGCAAGTCCGCCCCAGGCTTTTCGATGAAGACGGCCCCATCACCACACAGCCCCCTTAAGGGGACAGAAACCGATATCTGCTATAGAATGAAAACATTGCAACTAATACCGATGCGCTCCACGAGCTGTCATCGCCCGACAGTTGGAGGTACTCGTGTCTGCAGCGACACGCCATCAGGATACCGCTTTGCAAACGGGGCGTCCTGAGGTCCGGAGAGGCACCGATGCCATTGTCGCATCAACCTACCGGCCATTGCTCAAGGGGCTACTGGTTCCCGGGCTTATCTACTATTGCTGCATCACGATCGCGCACCTCATCATCGAGACGGGCGCATCCCGCGCGATCCTGTCAGGACTTGCGCTGACCACCGCGTTCGCCTTCGGCTTTGCCTACTTCCGGCTTCTGCGGGAAACCATCTCGCTGCCACGGCTTGAAGCGGTTGGGGCCGCCGTCTTCAGCCTGGTCTACCTCAACGTTGCCCTCTACCAGGTCCTGCATTTTGAACCGCAGAAGCTGATCTACTTCGTGATCATCGTCGTGCTCTTCTCGCTGTCGGCGGCCACACGGCGCCTTGCGGTGGCGGGTGTCGTGGTGCCGATGGTCACCTTGTACTACTACGCCTACACTGGCGGCCCAGCGGTGATGGGCGAATACGGCTTCGTCGGCTTCGCCGGAGCTGTGTCCGCTGGCGGCATGTCTTGGCTCGTTCGCGGGGTGGTGCTGCGCGCCGTGAAGGCTCGGCTGACGGCCGAGGAGCTTCGCATCTCGGCCCAGCGCGCCGCGCACTATGACCTTCTCACCGCGCTGCCCAACCGCCGCCAGTTCTTCTCGGAACTGTCGGCGCTGACCCGGCAGGCGGAACGCCACGGCGAGAGCTTCTACGTCGGCGTCGCCGATCTGGACGGCTTCAAGCCGGTCAACGACCTCTACGGGCACGTGGCCGGTGACGCCTTGCTCTCCGAGGTCGGCCGACGGCTCGGACACTTCGCATCGCCCTCGCACTTCATTGCCCGGCTGGGCGGCGACGAGTTTGCCTTCATCCTCAAGGGCGTGAGCGGCGAGGACGAGGTCGTCGAGTTCTGCAATCAGATCGGCAACGCCCTGCGCGAGAAGTTTGACGTGAATGGCGCCAAGGTGGGCATTTCCTGCACCTTTGGCGCCGCCCGCTTCCCCGACGCAGGTCGCGAAGGCCAGTTGCTCTATGAACGGGCCGACTACGCGCTCTATTCGGCCAAGCAGACCTCACGCGGCGATCTTGTGCTCTTCAACGAGCGCCTCGAAAACGAGATGAACCGCAACGGCGAAATCGACCATACGCTGCGCAACAGCGATCTGGCCGAAGAGCTGTTCGTGGTGTTCCAGCCGCAAGTGGATGCCATCGAGCAGAAGACCGTCGGCTTCGAGGCGCTGGCCCGCTGGCACTCGAAGACGCTGGGCATGGTGCCGCCGGACGTGTTCATTCGTGGCGCCGAGCGCGCCGGTCTCATCGAGCAGATCACGGCCATCCTGTTGCAAAAGGCGCTGGCGGCCATGGCGGAGTGGCCTGAACACATCCGCCTGTCCTTCAATCTGTCTGTCCGTGACCTGATGAGCCCGGCGTCGATCTCGACCATCTGCTGGCTGGTGCGCGAAAGCGGCATCGATCCTCGCCGCATCGAGTTCGAGATCACGGAAACCAGCGTGATGACCAACTTCGACCTGGCTTGCGAGAGCCTGAAGATCCTGACGGCTGATGGGTCGCGCATTGCGCTGGACGATTTCGGGTCTGGCTATTCAAGCTTCGGCTACATCCACAGATTGCCGCTCAACAAGATCAAGCTGGATCGCTGCTTCGTGACGCAGCTGCAGGAGGGAGGCTCCTCCCGCAATGTGGCCAAGGCCATCATCGAGCTTTGCCGGACGCTTGAACTCGACTGCATCATCGAGGGTGTCGAGACCGAAGACGACCTCGAGAACATGCTGATCGCCGGCGGCCGCTATTTCCAGGGCTACCTGTTCAGCAAGCCGCTGGGCGCGCGCGCCGCACAGACCTATCTCGCCAAGGAGCTCGGCCTGGACCTGCCCGGCGAGGAACGTGCGGCCAGCTGACACGCAAGCGAAGCCTCGCAGACATGAAAAGGGCCGGAGCATGGTGCGCTCCGGCCCTTTGTCTTGCGGCAATGGCAGAACCCGATCAGCGCAGCGTGGCTTCCAGGCGGGCAACCATGTCCTTCAGCAGCGCTTCCGTGCGGGGCGCGCTCTCGGTCTCCACATAGCACCGCAGCTCCGGCGCATTGCCGGACTGGCGGAAGTGGACGATGGCTCCGTCGGCATAGGAAAGGCGCACGCCATCGGTCAGATTGACGTCGGCAGGGGCGGCCAGGCGCGCGTCGAGGGCGACACGGGCAGCATCATCGGTCGCCAGCTTCTTGAGAAGGGCACCACCGATCTCCGGCGCGATCTCCTTCAGGCGATCGGCCTTCATCACGCGCGGCGGCAGCTCAGCCACCAGCGCCGACAACGGCTTGCGATCCCGCGCGCTCATCAGGAGCACACCGATCATCGGCAGGATGGCGTCACGCGTCGGCAGGCGGGTGAGGGCACCGGCGGCCAGCGCCAGATCCGACTGCAACAGGAAGCCGCCGTTGGCCTCGAATCCGGCGATCGGCGCAAGCGTGGCCGCTGCCATGCCGGCCACCACATAGGGCGAGCCGATCTTGGTGCGGTCGACCACCTTGAACCAGCCACTCAACTCGATGGCTGAGGTGGACGACAACGGCGTCACCACCGTGGCGATGCCGAGGAAGCGGGCGGTGAGGGCGCCCAGGATGTCGCCGTTCACCTGATTGCCGGCGTCGTCGATCACCAAGGGACGGTCGCCGTCGCCATCGGTGGAGACCACCGCGTCGAGCTTCAGCTCGGCGATGATCTGACGATCGCGGGCGATGTCGGCCGGATCCAGCGCTTCGGTGTCGACGGCGATGAAACGGTCGGCGCGGCGGAAGGGGTGCACCTCGGCGCCAAGCGCGGTGAGGATCTCGACGGTCAGATCGCGACCGACGGCGGAATGCAGGTCGACGCCGATCTTGATGCCCTTGAGCGGCGCGCCGGCAAAGGCCTTGGCGTAGCGCTGGACGTAAGCGGTCGCGATGGCCGGATCAACGGCGGGCAGGGCAACGACGGGCGTCTCGACACCGGCGTTGAGCAGCGCCAGCGCCTTTTCGCGCACCGGGGCCTCGTCGTCCTTCAGGAACTCGCCGTCGGGGCGGTAGAACTTGATGCCGTTGTAGGTCTCGGGGATATGGCTGCCGGTGATCATCACCGCCGGGCAGCCGCGTTCCAGCGCGTAGGCTGCGACGGCGGGCGTCGGGACGTTGCCGGCATAGACAGCCGTCCAACCTTCGGCGGCAATGGCGGAGACGCAAGCAGCAGCAATGCGCGGGCTCGAGTCGCGCAGGTCGGCGCCCACATAGACGGTGCGGCTGGCCGCGCCCTTGCAAGTCACGTCAAGGAAAGCGGAAACATAGGCCCGGCACACCTCGGTGGTAAACCCTTCGGCAGGGGCGCGAAGGCCCGACGTTCCAAAATTGACGGACATATGATCAATCCCATTTCTAGATGCAAAAAGATGCGGAGAAGGCATCACAATTTTGTGCGCCGCACAAGATCGAACCTGCTGATTTGGCAAGCAGCGTCCACCGTCGGCGGCGTTGCGGATCGTCTTTACTATGCCGTCGCGGCAATTTCGTGAAAAGTCGAATGATCAGATTTGGTTACCGCGTCACATCCTCGATGGGCGCGGATGAGGATGCCCCCGCCGCCGGCAGATCGGCGACGGACGGTGTCGGTAGCTTGGCCGGTCCGGGCTTTGGCTTCGGCTGGTCCTCCGGCTTGAGGATGTTCAGTGTGCCGGTGAAGCCCTCCGTCGGCAGGATCCCGGCTTCATCCTTCAGGGTGATCACCAGGTCGAGGCGCGGAACGTCGCCCCAGGAGCGACGGGCGTCATAAACCACCCCATGATTTTCCACCTCGGTCGTGCGGACGCGATCGACCGCGTCCAGGATCGCTGGCGGCACGTCCCAGTGAAAGCGGGCGTGGATGGCCTCAAGCACCCGGTCGAAAGCCTGGCGAGCCTGCGGAGCGCTCTTGGGGTCTGGGAGATTGAGCTTGAGGCGGATGACATCAACGCGATCGGGCGCGGCCCCGCGCAGCGAAACAAAGATCGATGAAGGCTTGGGCTGCCCTTCGCCGGTGGCCTCCGGACCGAAGTTTACAAGCTCGCTGTCACAGGTCCATTCGCCCGGCGTGACCGGATTGTCCCGCCATTTGGCTCCGGTGACGCCCATGTCGGCCAGCGCCGTGCAGAGCGCCTGCGGTTGGGGGCGGATCACGCGGGTGAAGGGAACCGGACTGACCGGCTCGGGAGAGACCAGATCGGCCAGCGTGTCGTGAGGCAGATTGCGCAACGGATCGCGGGCCGGCACGCTCGTCGACTTGGTCGGCGGCGGCTGAGGCGCGACGATCTCCGTGGTCACCATGGCAGGCCGATTGACGACGGCCGACAGTTCAGCCATCGCAGCCGGAATTTCGGAGCCGAAGCGCAGATAGAGGGCCCCCACGGCCAGCGTCGTACCGACAAGGCCGTAGACCGAGTTGCGCCGCAGCGGTGTCGCGTGAACCCAACGGCGAACAAGACGAAAGCGGGCAGGCGCGCGCAGGGCCATGATTCAACGGCTCCCGTGGCTCCGGCGCAATCGCGCAAGCGTCGAGCGCTTCCGCTGCGCAGGAGAGAGATCACGCGGGAACTCGGGCGTCATTGCGGCCTCGCTGGTGGCATTGGTGACTTCATGCGCCACCAACGTCAGTCTGACATGGACGCATGGCGAAATAAGGTCAACTCCCATGTTACGGTGCAGAAAGTTGGCAAGACGTTATGAAATCAGCATTTTTTGACGACTCCAACGGACCCGTCACGCGAGGCTTCTCGCTCCGCTTTCTCAAGCAGACCATTGCGTCGACAACGCCGATTTGCGACCTTGCCGGTGATTTGTGTCAGACACGGAAGGGCGAAATGATCGAACCGGTTGGGATCGAGGCGGTGAATGGATGGACGGCGGCGGAGTTCGTCGACCGCTTCGGGGATGTGGCCGAGCATTCGCCCTGGGTGGCCGTGCGCGCGGCCGAGGCGCGCCCGTTCGCAAACCGCTCCGCCCTCGTCGACGCCTTTGCCGCCGCCATGCGCGCGGCAACCGAACAGGAGCAACTGGCCCTGATCCGCGCCCATCCCGATCTCGCCGGCAAGGCAGCCGTTGCCGGCACCATGGCCGAGGATTCCAAGAAAGAGCAGAAGGGCGCCGGTCTCGACCGACTGACGACCGAAGAGTTCGCCCGGTTCACGTCGCTCAACGACGCCTACAAGGCCAAGTTCGGCTTTCCCTTCATCTTCGCGGTCAAGGGCGCAACCAAGGACATGATCCTCGACGCTTTTGACGCGCGCATCCACAATGACGCCGCCACAGAGTTCGACACGGCCTTGACCCAGATATCCCGTATTTTCCGTTTCCGCCTTGAAGACCGGGTGCTGCCGTGACCGCAACGCGCCAACTGGGTGAACGGGCGCAGGCCATGCTCGACGCGCTGGCCGCGCTCACCGACGAACCGGGCCGGCTGACCCGCCTCTATCTGTCGCCCGCGCACGCCAAGGCCGTCGACCTCGTCGCGCGCTGGATGACGGAGATCGGGCTTGAGGTGTCCGTGGACGCCCTCGGCACCGTGCGGGGCCATCGCAAGGCCGGCAAGGCCGGCGTCGGCGGCAACAAGCGGCTGCTGATCGGCTCGCATATCGATACGGTGGTCAATGCCGGGCGCTATGACGGCATGCTTGGCGTGGTCGCGGGCATATTGGCCTTGCAGGAACTGGCCGCGCGTGAGGTCGCCTTGCCGTTCGGCGTCGACGTCCTTGCCTTTGGCGATGAAGAGGGCGTGCGCTTCCCGACCTCGCTCGCTTCCAGTTCCGCCGTGGCCGGCATCTTCCCGTCGACCGCGCTGGACGCCAGGGACGCCGACGGTGTGTCCCTGCGGCAAGCCCTGACGGATTTCGGCTGCGAGCCCGATGCGAGCCAAGCAGCCGCCTATGCCCCCGATGACGTGCTCGGCTATCTCGAAGTGCACATCGAGCAGGGGCCGGTGCTGGAGATCGAGGGCAAGGCGCTGGGCGTGGTCACCTCCATCGCCGGCCAGTCGCGCTTCAATGTCCTCGTCACCGGTGAGGCCGGCCATGCCGGTACCGTGCCGATGACGCTGCGCCGCGACGCCCTTGCCGCCAGTGCCGAGATGATGGCCGCCATTGAAGACGTGGCTCTGGCCGGTCGCGCCCACGAGATGGTCGCCACCGTCGGCCGCCTCACCGTGGAGCCGGGCGCCATCAACGTCATTCCAAACCGGGTGCGGTTCACACTGGATCTGCGCGCCGAAAGCGACGCGCCCCGTGCGGCGGCCACCGAAGAGATCAAGGCGCGCTGCCGCGCCATTGCCGAGCGACGGCACGTGGGCTTTTCCATGGATCGCTTCTATGACAACGCCACCACCCCCTGCGCGCCACGCCTGCAGGACGCCTTTGCCGGCGCGATCGAGGCTCTCGGTCATCCCACGAGGCGGCTGACGTCCGGCGCCGGCCATGACGGCCACGCCATCAAGGCGCTCACCGATGTCGGCATGCTCTTCGTGCGCTGCCGCGGCGGCATCAGCCACAACCCCGCCGAATTCGCCACAGTTGACGACATGGGCCTTGCCGTGGAAGCCTTGATCAAGACAATCGGCAAACTGGCCGACCAGACGGATGTCTCAGAGGAATGACCATGAAATCGATCATCGACGCCGCTTTCGCCGACGAAGTGGCCTTTCTGAAGGCTCTGGTGCGCGTGCCGAGCGACAATCCCGCCGGTGACTGCGCGCCGATCGCCGACAAGGCGGCCGACCTGCTCGAAGCCCAGGGCTTCAAGGTGGAGCGCCACCCGGTGCCCGAGCCCTTCGTGCAGCAGAACGGCATGATCTCGGTGACCAACCTGATCGTCCGCCACACCTTCGGCAGCGGCAAGGGGCCGGTGATCGCGCTCAACGCCCATGGCGACGTGGTGCCGCCAGGGCAGGGCTGGACCGTCGATCCCTATGGCGCCGTCGAGCAGAACGGCGCCATCTACGGTCGCGGCGCCGCCGTGTCCAAGTCCGATTTTGCCACCTATGCCTTCGCGCTGAAGGCGCTGATCGCCTCCGGCCTGCCGCTCGACGGCACGGTGGAACTGCACCTGACCTTCGACGAGGAGGCGGGCGGCTACGTCGGCCCCGCCTGGCTGATCGAGCAGGGGCTCTCCAAGCCCAACCTCGCCATCTCCGCCGGCTTCTCCTATGCAATCACCACGGCACACAACGGCGTGCTGCACATGGAAATCGTCGTGCGCGGCAAGCAGGCGCATGCGGCCATGCCCGAGACCGGCGTCGACGCGCTGGAACACGCTGTGCCGATCCTCGCCGCACTCTATGCCGAGCGCCATCGCCTCGGCGACACGGTGTCGGCTCAGAAGGGCATCGGCTCGCCCAAGCTGACCGTGGGCCTCATCTCCGGCGGCATCAACACCAACGTGGTGCCCGACCGCATCACCATGCGGCTCGACCGCCGCCTGATCCCGGAAGAAAACGGCCTTGAGGTCGAAGCCAGGCTGATCGCGCTGGTGGAAGCCGCCGCGCCGAAGGTCCCGGGCCTCGAAGTGGAATGCCGGCGCATCATGCTGGCCGAACCGCTGCGCGAACTGCCGGGCGCCGCGCCGATGATCGCCTCCATCGAGAAGAACGCCGCCGCCGTGCTCGGCGTGCCGGTGGCGCCGACCGGGGTGCCGCTCTACACCGACGCCCGCCACTATTCGGCCGCCGGCATCCCGACCGTGCTCTATGGCGCCGGCCCGCGCTCGATCCTCGAAGCCAACGCCCACGCCGCCAACGAGCACGTGAAGCTCAGCGACCTCAAGGCCGCCACGGAAGTGATCGCGCTGACGCTGAAGGATTTGCTGACCAAGGCATGATGCGACGGAGTCAGCCCTCGGCGGCGAGCCGGCGGGCTGTCTCCTCGATCAGGTCGCACTTGTTGCTGGTCTCTTCCATGATCATGTTGAGATTGGTGACGCGGTTGGCCACCAGATCCATGTTTTCCTCAAGCGCGACCGCGATGTGCCGCAACTCCTCCTTGACCGAGAGGATGGCGGTTTCGCTGCTGCGCGTGGCGGTGACGACGGTGCGGGTCTGGCCGGCCAGTTGCTTGACCTCGCTGGCCACCACAGCAAAGCCACGGCCCTGATCCCCGGCGCGCTGCGCCTCGATCTGGGCGTTGAGGGCCAGCAGGTTGGTCTGGTTGGCGATGTTGGCGATTTCCTTGAGGGCCGCACCAAAGCCATCCATTTCCGCTTCGATGCTGCCGATGCTCGCCTTGACCTTCTCGGCAATGTCGCAGACCCGGTGCACCTGCTCGTCGATGCGGCTGACCGATTGGGCGCCCTCGCGACTGCCTTCGGCAACCTCGGTGATGGCGCCGGTGATGGCCCCGACGTGCTCCTTGAGCTCGAACGACTTGCGCTCCTTGTCCGCGCTCATGGATTTGACGCGTTCCATCAGCTGGTTGAGTTCGAGGATCTCCTCCTGCTTGGCCGATTCCGCCTTGCGGCTGGCTTCGGCCTGACGATGTTCCTCGTCGGCGACGGAGCGGGCGAAGTTGATGCAGTTTTCCTCGGTGTTGGTCCCACGCAGGATGGCGGCGGCAAAGCGTCGGCAGTTGCCATAGCCGCAGGCATAACAGTTGATCTTGCGGCTGGCCTCGTCGTTCTTGTGCAGAGCCTTGAAGGCCCGATCATAGTCGGCCTCGCTGAACTCGGTGGTGTGCACCGCGCCCGTGCGGTCTTCGTAGCCGCGCAGAAAATCGTCGAGCCGCAATTGCTTGTCGAACTGTTCGAACGGGGCATAGGACGCCCCGCCGAGCATGCGCTTGCGCGTCTTGGTCTTGGCCTTTTCTACCTTCAGCCGGTTCATATGATGATCGATGTCGTCGATATCGACGTCGTGGCAGGTGCCGGTGCCAAGATTGCAGCCATGGGCGCAATTGAGGGCATCGACCACCAGCGGCAACGGCTTGCCGGCCTTGGCACGCTTCTCATATTGCTCCAGATACTCGTAGACGAGGCCGGTGCCTTCGACCTGGCGGATCCAGACATCGTCGCCGACCACATGGCGGATGTTTTCGCCGAGGCCGCCGGGACGGCTGAAGGTCAGGCCGAGACCGCAATCGACACCGTCAAAGCCAGCACGTGGAGCGCTCTTGAGGTCGATGCCTCGCTTCTCGAAATAGTCCTTCAGCTTCCGGTAGGTGACGTTGTAGGCGATGGCGCCGCCGGTATCGCGGAACTCCATGCCCTTGGCCGCGCAGGGCGACAGGAAGGCGATCGGGGCGGTGACGCCGGCATATTTGCGCAGCCAGATCGCGGTGCAGAGCGCCGGGCTGTGCACCGGAGCCAGAGCCGGGATCAGACCCGGCTGATAGGTCTCGATATAGTGGACGATCGACGGGCAGGGCTGGGCGATCAGCGAGGGAATCTTCCGCTCGCCGATCGCCTTCAGATAGGCCCAGGTGGTGATGTCGGCGCCGAAGGAGACGTCGTGGATGGCCGCAACGCCCTTGCTCTTCAGCCAGCCGAACAGCCGCTCGTAGTCAGGGAAATTGTGGCGTACGGCCGGAGCCGCGATGACGACGACCTGCTTGCCGCGCTCGAGATCGGCAATGAAATCGTCGGTATCGTCCCGATAGTTGCGGGCGCCGTGATCGCAGGCCGCGATGCACTGGCCGCACATGATGCAGGCGCTCTCGTCGACCCGGACCTTGTGCTGACCATGTACCACATAGGCAACATTGGCCTGATCGATCGGGCAGTCGCCGATACACCGGTTGCAGCCGGTACATTTGGCTTCGTCAACGAGAATACCGACGTTCATCGCACCCTCACCGTAAAATGTCACAAAGAATCAAATAATTGAATGAAGTTAATTACTCGTTTTTGAATATGTCGATCTGCATGAACCTGAATTACGCTATAATACATACTGATTCTCAAATTCTTGATGCGTGATATCATGAATTGAAGCGCAATTATTCTTGACGTTTTTGGTCTGAAAAACAAAACCGCCCGGAAGTGACTTCCGGGCGGTCTGCATAATCGGCTCGAGGCTGGCTTCGATCAGGCCATCACTTGTTGATGTCGATCGGGGCGTATTTGCCGTCATGCCACAGATTGATCTCGAACTTCGGATCCTTGATGTCGCCCTTCTCGTCGAAGACGATCGAACCGACCACGGTGTCGACGGGCGTGCCATTCTTGAGGGCTTCGGCAACAGCGCTCGGATCGTCCGAGCCGGCGCGCTTCACACCCTCTGCGATGGCCTGCACCACGGCATAGGAAAACAGCGTGAAGCCGTCCGGACTGTAGTTCTCAGCCTTGAACTTGGCGACGGCGGCCTGAGCCGACGGCAGGTTGACCGGCGACGTCGGGAAGGTGAAATAGCTGCCTTCGCCGGCGGCACCGGTGATCGCCCAATATTCGGCGGTTGACAGGCTGTCGGCCATGATCAAGTCCGGAGCATAGTTGCGATCCGCCGCCTGGCGCTTGATGAGGCCGCCTTCGGTGTGGTAGCCGCCGAAATACACGGCATCGACCTTCAGGCTCTGCAGCTTGCCGATCAAGGAGCTATAGTCCTTCTCGCCCGGATTGATGCCCTCATACAGCACTTCCGTGAGACCGGCGGCGTTGACCGAGGCCTTGACCACTTCGGCGAGGCCTTGGCCGTAGGCCGACTTGTCATGCAGGATGGCGACGTTCTTGCCGGCATAGTGGCGTGCAATCCAGGGCGCAACGAAGGCACCCTGGGCATCATCGCGGCCATACAGACGCATGACGGTGGGATAGCCCTTCTCGGTGAGCGCCGGGTTGGACGACGCCGGGGTCATCATCAGCACGTTGTTGTCGGCATAGACGGCGGCGGCCGGGATGGACGAACCCGAGCAGGCATGGCCGGCCACGAACTTCACGCCATCGGCAACGAGACGGTTGGCAACCGCGACGGCCTGCTTGGGATCGCAAGCGTCATCCTCGACGACGATCTTCACCTTCACGCCGTTGACGCCGCCGGCATCGTTCAGAAGGGCAGCCGCCGCTTCGCCGCCATGCTTCTGCCAGTCGCCGATGGAGGCGAGAGGGCCGGTCATCGGACCGACCACGGCAATCGTCAGGTCATCGGCACGGCCGGGTGTAGCGGCAAAGGACAGGGCCATGCCCGCCATCAGGATTGCCAAGGATTTCCGCATGTCTGTTTCTCCTGGGTCTTCAAATATGACCATAGCTTTACAAGGGGTTTTCGCCCCGGACAATGCGAGGGAATGCGACCCCCGATCACAAAATTTGCGATCGGACGATGCCTGAAGGAGGCCAGGGCCCCTTCGCCGGCACGGGCATTCCTCAACGGCTGAGAGAACCAATCGTTCGGTTTCATCGAACGAAACGACAAGAATTTTGCGTTGGAACCGATTGACATTGAACGGCCATAGCTGGGCGGAAAGGAACCGCCCCATGAGCGAAACACACGACGACCTGCAATCAGCCGCTCTGGAGGCACCGCTGCAGGGTCTGCAGCAGATGATGCCCGGCCTGCTGCTCTGCTGCGCGCTGACCGGCGGCGCCTATGCGCTGCGACTGGTCCCCGGCCTCAACACCTTCAGTCCGATGATCCTCGCCATCATCGGCGGCATGATCGTCAACAACACGATCGGCGTGGGCCCGGCCTTGCGTCCGGGCATCGTCTTCTCCATGCGACGCCTGCTGCGCGCCGCCATCGTGTTGCTGGGCCTGCAGTTGACGCTGACACAGGTGTCTGAAGTTGGCCTCGGGGCACTGGCGATCATCGCATCGGCAGTGGCAGCCACCTTTCTCGCAACCGTTCAGATGGGACGCTGGCTCGGCGTCGATGGCCGGCTTGCCCAGCTCATTGCCGCGGGCACATCGATCTGCGGCGCGTCGGCGGTCGCGGCGGCCGACAGCGTGGTTGAGGCCGATGACGAAGACGTCGCCTATGCCGTGGCTTGCGTCACGGTTTTCGGCTCCATTTCCATGTTCGCCTATCCCTGGATCGGTCACCTGCTGTCCATGGACCCGCGCAGCTTCGGCCTTTGGGCCGGCTCCTCGATCCATGAAGTGGCGCAAGTCGTGGCGGCAGCTTTCGCCTATGGCCCGGACGGCGGTACCACCGGCACCATCGCCAAGCTTACCCGTGTGATGATGCTGGCGCCGGTGGTCTTCGCCATGGCTGGTCTGGCTGCGCGCAAGGGCGTGGGCCGGCACGCCGGTGTGCGACCGCCGCTGCCGATCTTCGTGTTCGGCTTCCTCGGCATGGTGTTGCTCAACAGTGCCATTCCCTTGCCCCCGGCAATCAAGGCGGACCTGGCGCTCCTGTCCACCGTGCTGCTCACCATGGCGCTGGCGGCGATGGGGCTGGAAACCAACTTCGGCAAGCTCACCCAGCGCGGTCTCAGACCAGCTCTGCTGGGAGCCCTGGCCAGCTTGTTCATTGCCACCTGGACCCTCGGCCTGATAAAACTTCTTTAGTTTCAGTTGGTCGGTGAATGTGAATGACGCTCGAACAGTTGCGCATCTTCGTGGCGGTTGCCGAGCGCGAACATGTGACCCAGGCGGCCGCCGACCTGCATCTCACCCAGTCCGCCACCAGCGCGGCAATCACCGCCCTTGAAACGCGCTACGCCATACGCCTGTTCGACCGCATTGGTCGCCGCATCGCGCTGACGGAAGCCGGTCGGCTCTTCCTGGTGCGCGCCCGGTCCATCCTCGCCAGCGCGCAGGATGCCGAGGCCATGCTGGCCGACGTGGCCGACATGCGGTGCGGCACCCTGACCGTCGCAGCCAGCCAGACCATCGGCGCCTACTGGATTCCGCGCGTCATCAACAGCTTCCGCCAGAAGCATCCGGGATTGAAGGTCTCCCTGGAACTCGGCAACACCGAGTGGGTCGCGGCGCGCGTCGGGGAGGGCGCCGTGGCGCTTGGCTTCGTTGAAGGCCCGCTCGACGATCCCCGCCTCAGCATCGAAACGCTCTTTGCCGATGAGTTGGCGCTCGTCGCCGCCCCCCATGATCCCTGGCTTGGGCACAACGGCTCGCTGAGCGAGCGGCTGCGCGATGCCCAATGGGTCGTGCGGGAAGCCGGTTCCGGCACAAGATCGGCCTTTGAAGCCGTGCTCGCCGCCTATGGCGTGCCGGCGTCCGACATCCAGGTAACCCTCGAAATGCCGTCCAACGAGACCGTGCTGAGTGCCGTCGAAGCGGGAGCGGGCGCCACCATCTTGTCGCAGATGGTCGTCGCCTGCGCCCTGAAGGCCGGTGTGCTGAAGCGCGTCGACGCCGATCTGCCGCAGCGGAATTTCTCCGTTCTGCATCACCGGGAACGCTACCACAGCCGCGCGGCGTCCGAGTTCACCGAGCTTGCCCGCGCCTGGCACCCCCGACCGACCGGACCAGCGTGATCAGTCCGTCGGCAGCAAGCGACCGTCCGCCAGGGTAATCACCCGATCGAACACCTCGGCTCCTGCGAGCTGGTGGGTGATGACGATCGTCGTGCGCCCCTTGCGGCTCGCCGCCAGCGACGTGAGCAGACGCCGCGCCGTCTCCCCGTCGAGACCTTCGAGCGGTTCATCCAGAACCAGCACCTTGGGATCGGCCAGAAGCGCGCGGGCAATCGCCAGCCGCCGCGCTTCACCGCCCGACAGATGCGCGCCGGCGACACCGATCTCTGTATCCAGCCCCAACGGCAACCGCGCCAGCACGGAGCCGAACTCTGCCTGTCCAGCAGCTGCGAGAAGCTCGGCTTCCGAGGCCTCGGGGCGGGCAAGGCAGAGATTGGCCCGGACCGTCGAGGACAGCAGGTAGGACGCCTGCGGCACCGCGACGACGACGCGGCGCAGTCCTTCGCTCGCAAGGTCGCGAAGATCGAGGCCGCCAAGACGGATGCGGCCTCCGCTCGGGTCGCAGAAACGCACCAGCAACTGGGCGAGGCTGGATTTGCCTGCCCCGCTCTCACCGGTGATCGCCACGAAGGCGCCTTGCCCGATCTCGAGCATCAGACCGTCTAGGGCAGGGCGCGCGCTGCCCGGGTAGACAAGGCTGACCGTCTCGAAGGTCAGGTCAAAGCGCTCCGGCACAGGCAGCGGTTCGGCCGGCTCCATCAGGCTTGGCGGCCGGTCCAGGAGATCGAACAGCCGCCGGGCGGAGGCGAGAGCGCCTCGCAAACTGGCGAAGGCGTCCGGCATGGACGCGAAGGCCTCGAAGGCCGACAGCAGCGCCAGAACTGCCAGCGTCAGGTCGGGGCCTGCGAGCAGGTTCGACCGCACCAGCGGCACCCCAACCATCAGCATCGCGACCAGCGACAGATCGGTGGCGAGCCCCATGGCGCTCAGGCCCACGGCCTGACTGCGCGCCTGCCGCCCCTCGGCGTCGAGCAGGTCGGCATATCCGCAGACAAGGCGCGCCCGCTCGCGCGGCCAGGCGTCATTGAGCAGCAAGGGCGCGAGCCCGTCGAGGTCATCGACCAGCCGGTTGCGCAGCGCGGCCGTGGTCATCGCAACATCCGCGCTGGCCGCAGCATCGGCACGGGCCGTCAGGGCCGGAAGCGCGAGGCCGAGCAAAAGCAGTGAGCCAAGGGCAACGAGGGCAAGTGCACCGGACACCCAGGCCAGCCCCGCCACCACGACGATCATCGTGAGCAAGGCGACCATGACCGGCATGATCAGCCGCAGAAACACCAGCTCCAGTCGGTCGACATCGGAGGAGATCCGGCCCGCCAGATCGGCCGAGCGCCAGTGCCGATCCTGAAACGGCACCAGCGGCACCAATCCGGCGAAGATCCGCACCCGCAGCGTCGCCAGCAGGCGCAAGGTGGTCTCATGGCTCGCCAGCCGATCCAGATAACGCCCCCCCGTCCGGACGATCGCCAGGGCGCGGATCAGCGCCGCGGGCGTGAAATAGTTCATGGTCACGCCGGCAACGCCGGCCAGCCCCATGGCCGTGATGAACCAGCCCGACGTCGCCATTAGCCCGATGTTGGCGAGCGTCGCAGCCGTCGACACCAACACCGACAACACCATCCATCCCCAATGCGGGCGCGCCAGCAACAGAAGGCGAAGGAGCATTTTCATCGCGCTGCCCTCCGGTCGGAGGCGAGCACGGCGCCGGACGCCATCAGGCGCGCAAAGGCGCCCGCGCGGGTCAGCAGCTCGGCAGGCCGACCGCCTTCGACGATCCGCCCGCGCTCCAGCACCAGCACCTGATCGGCGCGCTGCACCGTTTCGAGCCGATGGGCGACGGTGATCATGGTCCGACCGGCCGCCAGTCGCGCCATGGCTTCGGCGATGTCGCGCTCCGTGTCGGCATCGAGATGAGCCGTCGGCTCGTCCGCCAGAACCAGCGGGCTGCGGCGATGGAAGGCCCGCGCAAGAGCCAGACGCTGCGCCTCGCCACCGGACACGCCGCTAGCGGCTTCCCCGAGGCGGCTCGCCAGGCCCTCCGGCAAGCGCCGGACGATCTCCTCGGCGCGCGCCGCGGCAAGGGCCAAACGGACGGCATCCGCGTCGTTCCCCTCCGCCATCGCCACATTGTCGGCCAGCGTCCAGTCAAACAGATGCGGTTTCTGCGCCACCACGGTAAGCGCCTTCCGCCAAAGAGTGGGGTCAAGGCCATCGAGCGGCTGACCATTGACGAGGATGCGTCCGCCGGTCGGCTGCAGAAAGCCGCAAAGGAGCGCCAGCACCGTGCTCTTGCCCGATCCGCTTTCCCCCACCAGCGCCAGCTGCTCACCGGCAGCGACGGAGAAGCTCACCCCGTCAAGAGCAAGCCGGCCGTCCTCGTGGCGCACCGTCACCTCTTCGAAGGTGAGGCCGATGCGGGACAGGTTAGGTGCTGCTGCGGCTGCGGTCGAGGCTGTCTCGCCCGAACGATCGAGGAAGGCAAAGAGGCGCTCTGCCGCCGCTTCCGCCTCCATTTTGGCGTGGCGCTGCAGGCCGAGCTGGCGCAGGGGCGCGTAGAACTCGGGCGCCAGCAGCAACAGGAAGAAGCCGGTGCGGAAATCGAACGTGCCCCACATCAGGCGAAAGCCCACCAGCACCGCCACCAGCGCGATCGACACCGTGGCAAAGAACTCCAGCACCAGCGCCGACAGGAAGGCGAGGCGCAGCACGCCCATGGTACTCTTGCGATAGGCCTCGGCAGCGGCGGCCACCTCGCCGGTCGACCGACCGGCGGCGCCGAGCAGCTTGAGATCTGGCAGGGCCCGGATGGCGTCGAGCAGATGCCCGCCCAGCCGCGCCAGAGTCGCCCATTGTCGCTGGCTGGCGCTCTCCGCCGCCCGCCCCGCCAGGATCATGAACAGCGGCAACAGCGGCAGCGTCGCGAACAGCACGAGGCCGGTCAGCCAATCAAGCGGGAAAGCAACCAGCAGGATGACAAGCGGCAGCAGGCTCACCTGCGCCAGTGCCGGCATCCAGCGGCGCCAGTAGGGTTCGACGCCTGCAACGGCCTCAAGGAAGAGCGTCGCAATCTCTCCGGTCGGCGTCCCCGAGAGCCGCACCGGACCAAGTCTGGCCGCCTGATCCAACAGGCTCGCGAAGAGATACCCGCGCACCGCTGCGCTCGCCCTGAACGCGCTCCGGTCCGAGGCAAAGGCCGCAAGGGCACGCAGGAGAGCCAGTCCGGCGATGAGGGCCAACGACAGCTGAACGGCCTGGATATCCGCCCCATCGAACACCACGGCGGCAATGGCACCGGACAGGAACCAGGCCATCGCCAGACCGATCAGCCCCGCGAGCGCGCGGGTCGCCATGGCCACCCCGATGGCCGGACCGGCCTTGCCATTGAGGGATTTCAGAGATGTCATGAGGCTCCTGTCGGTCCACGCACCACAAAAGGGCCGATGCAGGTCCTGCGCCGGCCCTTCCTTTCTCAATCGGGCAGGCCCGTCAGGCTTTCGGGCCGCCGTTGCGGTCGAGTTCGTCCTGGAACTCGTACCACATGACATTGATGACGCCGATGGCAGCCGCCGCCGTCACGCCCAGGATCCACGCGAAATACCACATGGGGTCAAACTCCTCTCAATAAGCCTGATGCGAACGGGCATCGATTTCCTCGGCGGTGACGCGGCCCCACATGCGGGCGTAGCACCAGACGGTGTAGGCGAGCACGATCGGCAGGAAGATCACCACGGCCCAGAACATCACGTTGAGCGTCAAATGGCTCGACGAGGCGTCCCAGATGGTCAGGCTCGACTTCGGGTCGAGGCTGGACGGCATCACGAAGGGGAACATGGAGAGCCCCGCCGTGCCGATGATCCCGGTCATGCCCAGTGCCGACGTCACGAAGGCAAGGCCCGGACGCTTGGCCATGGCCAGCAGCGCCGTCAGCAGCGGCCCCGCCAGGCCGAGCGCCGGCACGATCATGGCGATCGGCAGCGTGCGGTAGATGTCGAACCAGGCGCCGGAAGCGCGAACGACTTCCTTGGCAAGCGGGTTCGGCAGCGCGTTGTGCGCCGGCTCCGAGACGATGCGATAGCCCTCGAAGCCATACCACAGCCAGACGCCCGCCAGCGCGAAGGCCACCGTCACCGCCGGCGCCAGCCGGATGGCGATGGTCGCCGCCCGCGAGGCCACGGGACCGGAAGCCCGCAGTTGCAGCCAGATCGCCCCATGCACCGTCAGCATGGCCAGGCTGATCAGGCCGGCCAGCAGGGCGAAGGGGTTGAGCAGCGGGATCAGCGCGAAGAGCAGCGAGCCCTGATAGTGCGAGCGCAGCAGCTCGTCGAGCTGGAAGGGCACGCCCTGCAACAGGTTGCCGAAGGCAACGCCGAAGATCAGCGCCGGAACGGCACCGCCCACGAACAGCCCCCAGTCCCAGGCATTGCGCCACTTGGGGCTTTCGAGCTTGGAGCGATAGTCGAAGCCCACCGGGCGGAAGAACAGGGCGAACAGCACCAGCAGCATCGCCATGTAGAAGCCCGAGAAGGCGGCAGCATAGACCATGGGCCAGGCGGCGAAGATGGCGCCGCCGGCGGTGATCAGCCAGACCTGATTGCCGTCCCAATGCGGGCCGACCGTGTTGATGGCGATGCGCCGTTCCTGGTCCGTCTTGGCCACGAAGGGCAGCAGAGAGCCGACCCCCATGTCCATGCCGTCGGTGATAGCAAATCCGATCAGCAGCGCACCGACGAGGATCCACCAGATGAATTTCAGGATTTCATAGTCAAACATGGCTTGTCCTCATTCAGCCGCGTGGGCGACGGCGCCCTGTTCGAAGTGATAGCGGCCAGTGCCGAGCGACGACGGGCCGAGACGGGCGAACTTGAACATCAGATACATCTCGATGATCAGCAGACCGGTGTAGAGCGTCACGAAGCCGCCGATCGAGAAGATGAGATCGCCCGACGTCAGGCTTGATGTGGCGAGCGTTGTCGGCAGCACCTCGCCGATCGCCCAAGGCTGACGGCCGAACTCGGCGACAAACCAGCCCAGTTCGCTCGACAGCCAGGGCAGGGGGATGGCCAGGAGCGCCAGACGGTAGATCCAGCGGTTACGATCCAGCTTCTTGGCGGCATTGAGATAGAAGGCGGCACCGAAGATGAAAAGCATCAGGAAGCCGAAGCCCACCATGAAACGGAAAGCCCAGAACAACGGCCAGACGGTCGGGATGGTGCTGGCGGCGGCCGCCTTGATCTGGTCTTCGCTGGCCGTGGCCGGGTCCTCGACGAACTGCTTGAGCAGCAGGCCATAGCCGATGTCCTTGGCATGGGCGTCGAAAGCCGCGCGCGTCTCGGGCGAAGCGTCGCCGGCGCGGATCTTCTGCAGCTCGGCATAGGCGATCTGGCCGGAGCGGATGCGCTGCTCATGCTGGGCCTCGAGGTCGTTGAGACCCAGGACCGGCTTGTCGAGCGAACGCGTGGTGATCAAGCCCATGAGATAGGGGATCTTGATCGCCGCGGCCGTGCTCTTGGTCTCCTGCGAGGGGAAGCCGATCAGGGTGAAATCGGCCGGCGCGGGTTGGGTCTCCCATTCCGCCTCGATGGCGGCGAGTTTCACCTTCTGCACGTCGCCAAGTTCATAGCCGCTCTCGTCACCAAGGACGATCACCGACAGCACCGAGGCGAGACCGAAGCCGGCGGCCACGGCAAAGGAGCGGCGGGCAAAGGCGAGGTCGCGGCCTTTCAGGATGTACCAGGAGGAAATGCCGAGCGCGAACATCGAGGCCGTCACATAGCCGGCGGCCACCGTATGCACGAACTTGACCTGCGCCACCGGATTGAACAGCACCTCGGCGAAGGATTGCATTTCCATGCGCATGGTGTCGGGGGAGAAGATCGAACCGACCGGATTCTGCATCCAGCCGTTGGCCACCAGGATCCACAGCGCCGACAGGTTCGAGCCGATGGCGGTCATGAAGGTGACGCCGAGATGCTGGCGCTTGCTCAGCTTGTCCCAGCCGAGGAAGAACAGACCGATGAAGGTGGACTCCAGAAAGAAGGCCATCAGGCCTTCAATGGCCAGCGGCGCGCCGAACACGTCGCCCACATAATGCGAGTAATAGGACCAGTTGGTGCCGAACTCGAATTCCATCGTGAGGCCGGTGGTGACGCCGAGGGCGAAGTTGATGCCGAACAGCTTGCCCCAGAACTTGGTCATGTCCCGGTAGATTTCCTTGCCGGTCATGACATAGACGGTCTCCATGATCACCAGCAGCCAGGTCAGACCCAACGTCAGGGGAACAAAGAGGAAGTGGTACATGGCCGTGATGGCAAATTGCCATCGCGACAATTCCACGAATGTCTGATCCATCATGATGATACTGGCCCTCTCCGAATTGACCGGAAGCCACAACCTCAGTCGGGGCTCCAGGAATTTCGACAAAACGATCCCGTCGCTGGAAATGGCAGTTTCCAACGTCAATCATTCCCAATACGTCCTCAGATTTGAAAGCAGAGGACTATCGACTGTTTTTATTGCTTAAGCAGACTCGCACTGCGCATTTGGCTTTTCTGCAAATGCGCGACACTCACCGCGAGACTATATTATCATTTGTCAAAATCTATGCTTTGACTTTAGACAAGTTCCAAAACAACATTTCTTGATGGTCACTTGTCATTCGCTAATGAACGAAGTGGATACCCATATGGTCCTTAAGTGAACACACGTATGCGAATGGCTGTACTGCCGAAACAGCATGGGACAGCATTCGAATGGGAGCGGAAAAGCTGGGGAAGGTCGCAGTGATGGGCAGCCATGATCCTGTCGCCTCGCGTCCGGCGAGTCGCGAGCGCGTCGGGCTCACCAGAAAGTCAGGGGAGTCATAGATCCGCAAACATTTATCGTCAATCTATATTTAGGCATCCCTAATATACAAAGGTGCCATGACCTCAACCGGGCTGCGCGACGAACTCGCACTGGGCGCGGTTGGACACCGGCGCCAACCTGATGGCTTCGAGAATGTCGGTTCCGTGCGCCGTCAACTCGGCCAGCGTCAGGTCGTCCAGCACGCTCAAGAAGGCCTCGGTTGCCTTGATCAGCGCCAGGCGCAGTTTGCAGATATCGATGAGCCGGCACATGTTGGACTTGGCGTCGAAGCACTCCACGATCAGGAAGGCCTCCTCGGTCCGGCGGATGATGGCGCCGACGTTGATCTCAGCGGCGGGCACCGCGAGCCGGAAGCCGCCCTTGTTGCCCCGCACGGTCTCCAGATACCCCCAGCTGCCGAGCTGGTGCACGCACTTCACCACATGCGCATCCGAGATTCCGAAACTGGCCGACACTTCCCGAATGGTGGTCAGCACCGGACCACGAGCCGCCGCAACCATCAGCACCCGCATGCAATAGTTGGAAAAGCTGGTTAGTTTCATCGTCTCCCCCCGGATGGACGTGATCTGAATTGGGCGGATCTGTCACCCCGGAAATCGCTTGTCGCGATTACAGACCGCCACACTAGCCGGGCAATATTTTCGCCCGAGCCAGCCAATTGATCAATCAGAGAGAGCCAAACATGGACGAGACGTCAAGCTTTGCCTTGATCAGTGTCATGCAAAGCCCAAAATAGCTTAGAAAAATCAATCGAGCGCGGCGATCTGCCGAATGAGGGCCAGGACGGCTTCCCCTGCAACCTCCGGGTCCCCGCTATTGTCGACAGTGTGGATCGTCAGGCTCGCCGGCATCGGCGGTTCCGGCCGCGCGAGCCGCGCCTTGATCTCTTCGACGCTCTCGCGCCCGCGCGCCGACAGGCGCGACAGCAGGCAATCCTGGCTCGCCGTGATCATCAGCACATGCAGGCGTGGATAGGCCGCCACGAAGGCGGGCAGGGCGGCGCGGCTGCCGTTGGCGATCAGGCACCTGCCGGCTCTGAGGGAGTCCATGGTGGACAAAGGCAGTCCATAGCCGTGCCCATGCGCCAGCCAGTGCACGGCGAACGCGCCCGAAGCGGCGAGTTCGTCGAAGCGCTCCCTTGATACGGCCAGATGCGCCTCACCGCCCGCGTCGGCCGCCCGTGTAATCACGCGGCGGACGAACTCGACGTTGTCCTGGCCGACCAGACGGCGCGCGGCGTAGGACATCACCGTGTCCTTGCCCACGCCGCTCGCACCGACCACGGCAATCATCGCGCCCATGTGGTTGGCGACGACATGCAGCATCACGCCACCCGATGACCTTCGCGCCAGACCGCGCGCACCACCGGCGCACCGGCCTTGCGGCGCACGCGCACCAGATCGGCGCGCAAACCTTCGGCGATACGGCCGCGATCCTGAAGACCGACGGAGCGAGCCGGGGTCGACGTCACCATGGCAATCGCGCGGGTCAGATCGAGACCGTTGTCCGCCAGCACGAAGGGCGCATGAATGAGGCTGACCGGCACATAGTCCGACGACAGCACGTCCAGTACCCCGGCCTTGGCCAGATCGGCGGCGGCAATGTTGCCCGAATGCGACTTGCCGCGCACGATGTTGGGCGCGCCCATCAGCACCGAAACGCCGGAGCTGTGCGAATGCCGCGCCGCTTCCATGGTGGTGGGGAATTCGGCAATCTTCACGCCATGGCCGACGGATTCCTCCACATGCGCCACGGTGGCGTCGTCGTGGGAGGCAAGCGCAATGCCGCGCTTGGCGCAATCGGCGGAAATGGCATCGCGGTGCTTGGCCGAATACTTGGCCGAGATCTCCTGCCGCTTGGCGCAGAAGGCAGCGAAGGCCTCGTCCGACAGGCCCTTCTTCTTCTGATAATAGAGAATGTACTGGTCCATGTTCTGGAACTGGCGCTGGCCGGGCGAATGGTCCATCAGCGACGCCAGATGCACCAGCGGGTCGCCGTGGAACTCCTCGTAGTGATCGAGCACATCGGCCGAGGATACCTCGCAGCGCAGGTGGATCATGTGGTCGGCGCGGAAACGCTCCTCGTCGCGACCCTGATGCAGCCCGTCGGCCAGACTGCGCATTTCGCCGGGGGCAAAGCCGCCGTCCTCGTCCGAGCCCATGCGCAGGCAATCGAACACCGTGGTGATGCCGGCAGTGATCACCTGGCCGTCATGGGCCTGGATGGCGGCCAGCGTATCCCAGCGCACGCCGGGACGGGGAGCATAATGCACTTCCAGATGGTCGGTGTGCAGCTCCACGAGACCGGGGATCACATAGTCGCCGTGGCAGTCGGTGCCGGTGGCGCTCTTGCCCTCGTAGATCTCGGCAATGCGGCCGTCGCGCACGATCACGCCACCGTCGACGATGCGATCTTCGAGGACGACGCGGGCATTGGCGAGCTGGAAGTTGAGATCGCTGGGCATGAGGGGCTCTCTTGAGGCTGGAACTCAGTGCGCCTGGCGGCCGATGAGACGGCTGCGCAGGGCATTGGAGATGGTGTCGAAGATGAACACGGTGCCGATGATGAGCAACACCATGTAGAAGATGTTGGGCCAATTTGTGTGCGTGCGCATGGACTCCCAAAGTTTGAGACCAATGCCGCCCGCGCCCATGGCGCCGATGATGGTGGCCGAACGGGTGTTCGACTCCCAGAAATACAGTGTCTGGCTGACAAACACCGGCAGCACCTGCGGCAGCACGCCGAAGCGATGCACCGCGACCGGCGCAGCCCCGACCGAGGTGACGCCCTCGCGCGGCTTGCTGTCGATATTCTCCAGCGCTTCCGAGAACAGTTTGCCGAGCGATCCGGTGTCGGTGAAGAAGATCGCCGCCATGCCGGAGATCGGCCCCGGGCCGAAGGCGCGGGTGAAGAACAGAGCCCAGATCAGCATGTCGACCGAGCGCTGGAAGTCGAAGAAGCGTTTGGTGATCTGGTTGGCCGGACGGTTGGCCGTGATGTTGCGCGCGGCGATGAAGCTCAGCGGAAAGGCCAGGAGCGCCGCAAACAGCGTGCCGATGAAGGCCATCACGATGGTCTCGAGCAGCTTGGTCCAGACGTCGAGATGCTGCCAGGACGGATTGTAGAGAATGTCGTTGATGGCAAGCGACAGGTTGCTCTGGCTTGGGTCGAGGCGCTCGCCGCCGGCGATCAGCGAGATCACCTCGCCGGCCGACTTGCCGAAGAAGGCGCTGTCGGTATCGAACAGGAAATTGGCCCAGCCGAGGAAGCGCTTGTGCACCACCACCGAGTGACCGTCGATCGCGGCCCAGCCGGCAAAGCCGAAGCTGACCATGATGCGGTCTTCGACGCGCTTCTGCTCGGCCCAGGCGGGCAGGGCACCGAGCGCCCTTACGAGATCGGCATGGGTGACGGGCACCTCGATCCGCTCCGCCCCGCGTGTGACGGTGATCGTCTCGGGCGTGACGGTGATCGTGCTGTCGGAGGTCATGCGGATCTCGGCCCGCGAGACCACCTCTTCCAGGCGGGAGGTCGGCGCGGTCGGAGCTGCTGGCGTAGCGGCCACCGAGGGCTCCGGCGCCATGAAGCCGCCAGTCATGAAGCCATTGCCGGCAGGCGCTGCGGTCGTCACAGCCGGCGCCTGAGCCACATGGCGCTGCATCTGCACGCGATCGAGCGTCATCCAGGCCGGCTTGGGATTGGGGCCGATCGGATCAAAGCGCGGGAAGTCCACATGCATGGCGCCATCAGCGTCGATGGTCACCGTGGGGCGGTTCTCATAGGTCACCCACTGGATCAGATAGCCGCCGGCCAGCTGCCAGTTGGAGGTGGCCAGCACCTGCCCAATGGCGAAATACCACCAGGAGAACATCAGATAGGCGATGAGACAGCCAAGAAAGAGTGGCAGGCGCCACACGACCCAGCGACGCGGGCGGACCACATGCGGATGACGGGCGACGAGAGCGTCGACTTCGGCGGGGCTGAGCGCGATCATGGTGGTCGTCCTCATGTGGCCGGTACGAAGGCTTGCTCGCCCACCAGCCGGCGGCGCAGCCAGGCCGAGAACTGGTCGACGGCGATGATGGTGGCAAACAGCAGGGAGACGATGGCAATGGTCTTGGCGCCATGCCCCTGGCTGATGGAGAGGCGCAAGAGCTCGCCGATGCCGCCACCGCCGACGGCACCGATGATGGTGGAGATGCGCACGTTGATCTCGAGGCGCAACAGGAAATAGCTGGCGAAGTTGGGCAGCACCTGCGGCAGGAAGGCAAAGCGCACCCGCTCGATCCAGCTGCCGCCGACGGCCTTCAGACCCTCGTCCGGCTTCATGTCGGCATTCTCGACCACTTCATAGAACAGCTTGCCCAGCGCGCCGATCGTGTGGATCGACACCGCCGCGATGGCCGGCATGGGGCCGACGCTCAGGAAGGACAGGAAGAAGCCGGCGATCACCACATCGGGGAAGGCGCGCACCACTTCCATGAAGCGGCGGGCCGCGCCGCGCACGATCGGATTGGGCATCATGTTGCTGGCCGCCAGGAAGGACAGCACCAGGCCGAACATGGCACCGAGCACGGTCGACAGCAGGGCGATGTTCAGCGTGATCGCCATCTGGTCGAAATATTCGGGAACATAGAGATCCGACGACAGATAGTGGCGCCCATCGGGATAATTGTATTTCATCGACCCGTCGTCATAGGGCGACTTGAGATCGAAGAGGGCCCGGGGCACTTCCAGCCAGTCGCGCGGCACCAGATCCTTGGCGAAGTCGAAGAAATAGGGCAGGCGGTCGAAGAACTTGCCGGAGTTCGTCTCGTTGGCGAACCACAGCGACAGCGCCACAGCGAGCAAAAGGCCGCCGAGGCCGAGCGCGGTGGCAATGCGTCGCTGGCGGGCGAGCTGTTGCCAGTGCCGTTCGATCTGCGCCGTACGATCTGAAAGCTGTGTCGGCATGTCCTGATGGCTTCCCTTCAATGAAACCGGCCGGGAAGATCCCGGCCGGCCAATGTCTGGCAATCGCCTGCGATCAGCTGCCGATGGCAGCCTTGCGGGCGGCGATGATCGTCGAATAGAAGTCGACGTTCACGTCGACGAAGCTGGCGAAATCGCCGCCTTCGATGGCCTGGAAGCAGGCCGCATCGGTCTTCGGCAGGTCCTTCATGAAGCTGACGAACTTGGCCTTGACGTCGGCGTTCAGGTCGTTGCGGACGACGAGCGGGCCGTTCGGGATCAGCGGCGAGCGCCACAGCTCGACCACGTCATCCATGTTCAGTTCGCCCTTGTCGACCATCTTGCGCAGGTTGCCGGAGGTGTAGCCGGCCTTGAAGTCGCCCACGCCCGAACCGAAGGTGGTGCCAGCGTCGAAGGTGCCCTTCATGACTTCGAGGACGAGGTTCTCATGGCCGCCACCGAAGCCGGTCGAGGCGAAGAAGTCCTTGACGGGCATGCCGAGCTGCTCTGGCAGCGACACCATCGGGACGAGGTAGCCCGAGGTGGAGTCCGGATCGGCGAAGCCGAGCTTCTTGCCCTTGAGGTCGGCCAGCGTCTTGATGCCGCTGTCCTTGCGGGCGACCATCAGCGAGTAATAGCCCTTGGAACCGTCGGTCTGCACGGTGGTGAGCACCGGGGTCACGGCTTCCGGCTTGGTCAGGTAGATCTTGGCAAAGCCCGAGGCGCCCAGTTCGGCTTCGTCGAGCGTGCCACCGAGCAGGCCCTGGATCACGCCGTCATAGTCGGCGGCCGGGAACAGCGACACCTTGTCGACACCGATGGCGGCCGGCAGCTTGTCCTGCAGGCACTTGAAGTTGCGCAGGCGGTCGGCTTCGTTCTCGCCACCGAGGATGCCGATGCGGAACTCCTTGAGATCGCCAGCGACGGCAGAGCCGGCGAGGACGCAGAGGGCGGCGGCAGCGTAAAGAGCTTTCTTCAACATATGTCTGTCTCCTGGGTCCGCCGGGGCTTCCGGCTGGAACGGGGTCATGGATTGCCCTTGTCGCGGGCGGACGAGCGCGCAAAGCGGATCCCTTCGCAAAACCGCCAAAGGGCTCTGCGCGCTGAAAGGCTTGTGTTGTCATCAGGTTGGGGCGGAGAGCCGCCCCGTTACACGGCGGCCATCGCCGTGGTCATCGCCAGACCGGGCGCCGGCATGTGACCGGGCACGGGGGCGAAATTCAGGGATGTCGAGGTCATCTGTTCGTCGAAATCGTCCTGCACGCCGTAGATGGAGCGCACCACCTCCGGCGTCAGTTCCTGCGGGAAGCCGTCAAACACCACGCGTCCCTCGGCCATGCCGATGATGCGCTGGCAATAGGCGCGGGCCGTGTCGAGCGTATGCAGGTTGGTGATGACGGTGATGCCGTCGCGCCTGTTGATGTCGGCGAGCGCATCCATCACCACCTTGGCATTCATCGGGTCGAGCGAAGCGATCGGCTCGTCTGCGAGGATCACGCGCGGCTCCTGCATCAGGGCGCGGGCGATGGCAACGCGCTGCTGCTGTCCGCCGGACAGCGTGCCGGCCGGCTGCAGCGCCGTCTGCTCGATGCCGAGGCGCTCAAGCGCGGCAATGGCCATGATCCGCTCGTGCCGGGTGAACATGGAGAGAATGCTGAGTGTCGTCGAACGGTGATTGAGGCGGCCGAGCAGCACGTTCGTCAGCACATCGAGACGCGGCACCAGATTGAACTGCTGGAACACCATGGCGCATTCGCGCCGCCAGCGCCTGAGCGCTTCCCCCTTCAGGGCGGACACTTCCACACCGCCGAAGCGGATGGTGCCGGACGTGGGGTCGGCAAGGCGGTTGATCATCCTCAGCAGCGTCGACTTGCCGGCGCCGGAGCGGCCGATCACGCCAACCATCTGCCCTTCGGGGATGGTAAAGCTGACATCCTGAACGGCAATCTTCTTGCCGAAATGTCGAGACACATTGTTGATCTCAAACATCTTTCGCGACGCCCCTGCAGAGTTATCTTTGTTGTGTACCTAACTTATTCCGTCGAGATGTCACTTTCGTGTCGATCTCAAGTATTTACCCGCCTAAGCGGCGTGCTTTTCCAGGAATTTCTCGATGCTGAGACCACGGAAATCTTCAAGGGCCTCGCGCAGACGTTCATGACTCCAGTCCCACCAGGCAAGCGCTTCCAGGCGCTCGGCGATGGCGCGCGGGAAGCGCTCGCGCATCGGGCGGGCAGGGACGCCGGTGACGATGGTGTAGGGCGGCACGTCGCGGCTGACCACGGCGCCGGAGCCGATCACCGAGCCGTTGCCGACGGTGACGCCAGGCAGGATGGTGACGCCATGGCCGATCCAGGTGTCATGGCCGATGGTCACCCGGTTCTCACGGCGCCAGTCGAAGAACGAGGCTTCGTGGCTGGCGTCGTCCCAATAGTCGCCGGCGCGATAGGTGAAATGGTGAAGGCTGGCGCGCTCCATCGGGTGGCGCGTGGCGTTGATGCGCACCGAGGCGGCGATGTTGGCGAACTTGCCGATGCTGGCGCACCAGATCATGCCGCATTCCATCACATAGGAATAGTCGCCGAGTTCGGTCTCGGAGATGCGGCATCCCTCGGCCACTTCCGTATAGCGCCCCAGACGGCAATCGTCGGAGACACGGGCGGTCGGGTGAATGAGGGGCGTCTCGGACAGTCGGGTGGCCATCAGGCGGCTCCTCTCAGGGAATAGCTGGAAACATCGACGATGCGGCTCGCCACGCGGTCGCGCACGTCGGCATCATGGAAGATGCCCACCAGCGCCACGCCGCGCGCCTTCTTCTCCTCGATCATCGCCATGACCACGGCGCGGTTGGCCGCATCCAGCGAGGCGGTGGGTTCGTCGAGCAGAAGGATCGGGTGATCGGAGATGAAGCCGCGCGCGATGTTGACGCGCTGCTGCTCGCCGCCCGAGAAGGTGGCCGGCGGCAGGTGCCACAGATCGCGCGGCAAGTTGAGCCGGGCCAGCAACTCGCCGGCCCGTGCCAGGGCAAGCTGACGCTCGGTACCCCGCGCCACCAGCGGCTCGGCCACGATCTCGAGGGCTGAGACACGCGGAATGGCGCGCAGGAACTGGCTGACATAGCCGAGCGTCGCCCGGCGCACGTCGAGCACCTCGCGCGGCTCGGCCCGGGCGAGATCGACGACGGTCTCGCCATGGCGCACCAGGATCGAACCACCGTCGACGCCATAGTTGCCGTAGAGCATCTTCAGGATCGAGCTCTTACCGACGCCGGAGGGGCCGCCGAGCACCAGGCATTCGCCGGTTGCCACATCGAAGGACACGCCGGAGAACACCGGCAACTCGATGCCGCCACGCAGGTGCATGACGAAGGACTTGGAAATGTCGCGGACGGAGAGAGGCAGGGTCATCGCGGGTCTCCGTCAGGCTTGCGGGATGGAGGAAACGAGAAGCTGGGTATAGGGCTCGCGCGGGTCGTCGAGCACGCGATCGGTCAGCCCCTGCTCGATCACCCGGCCTTCCTTCATCACCATCATGCGGTGCGACAGCAGGCGGGCGACGGCGAGGTCATGGGTGACGATGATCACCGACAGGCCGAGATCGCGGACGAGACCGCGAACGAGATCCAGCAGGCGCGCCTGCACCGACACATCGAGGCCGCCGGTCGGCTCATCCATGAACACGAGGCGCGGAGAAGTGACGAGGTTGCGGGCGATCTGCAACCGCTGGCGCATGCCGCCGGAAAAGGCGCGCGGGCGATCGTCGATGCGGTCGACATCGATTTCCACGCGGTTGAGCCAATCCTCGGCGCAATGGCGGATGCGGCCATAGTGTCGGTTGCCGACCGCCATCAGCCGTTCACCCACATTGGCGCCAGCCGAGACACCCATGCGCAGGCCGTCGGCGGGGTTCTGATGCACGAAGCCCCAGTCGGTGCGCATGAGAAAACGCCGTTCAGCTTCCCCGAGGGCCGCGAGATCGCGGGCCACGCCGTCGCGCATGCGATAGGTGACGGTGCCGCGATCGGCATTGAGCCGGGTGGACAGGCAGTTGAGCAACGTGGTCTTGCCCGAGCCGGACTCGCCGACGATGGCCAGCACTTCGCCGGGCCAGAGGTCGAAGGAGACGTCGGTGCAGCCGATGCGGTTGCCGTAATTCTTGCCGACGTCACGGGCGATCAGAAGCGGTCCCTCGCTCATGCCGCAGTCTCCTTCTGGGCGTCGGCCTGGCGGCTTTCGCAATTGTCGGTGTCCGAGCAGACGAACATGCGCCCGCCGCGGTCGTCGAGGATCACCTCGTCGAGATAGACATTGCGGGCGCCGCAGAGAGCGCAGGGCTCGTCGAAGCGTTGGATCTCGAAGGGATGGTCCTCGAAATCGAGGCTGCGCACGTCCGTATGCGGCGGGATCGCATAAATGCGCTTCTCGCGGCCGGCGCCGAACAGCTGCAGCGCCGGCGACAGGTGCATTTTCGGATTGTCGAACTTGGGGATCGGCGAGGGGTCCATCACATAGCGCCCGGCCACCTTCACCGGATAGGCGTAGGAGGTGGCAATGCGGCCGTGATGGGCGATGTCCTCGTAGAGCTTGACGTGCATGAGGCCATATTCCTCAAGCGCGTGCATGGTCCGCGTCTCGGTCTCGCGCGGCTCGAGGAAACGCAGGGGCTCGGGGATCGGCACCTGATAGACCAGGATCTGCCCCTCGATTAGCGGGTGCTCGGGAATGCGGTGACGCGTCTGGATGACGGTCGCTTCCGCCGTATGCGTGGTCACCGCAACGCGCGCGACCTTGCGGAAGAAGGCACGGATGGACACGGCGTTGGTGGTGTCGTCGGCGCCCTGGTCGATCACCTTGAGCACATCGTCCGGCCCGATGACGGCGGCCGTCACCTGCACGCCGCCGGTGCCCCAGCCATAGGGCATCGGCATTTCGCGGCTGGCGAAGGGTACCTGATAGCCGGGAATGGCGATGGCCTTCAGGATGGCCCGGCGGATCATCCGCTTGGTCTCTTCGTCGAGATAGGCGAAGTTGGTGCCGGCTTCGCTCATGGTCACGGCGCTCATTGGGCGGCCTCCTCGAAACTGTCGTCTTCCGGCTCGGCGGCGCGCGCGGCGTCATAGTTGGCGCGCAGGCGGCGGACGAGGCCAAGTTCGGCCTGGAAGTCCACGTAATGCGGCAGCTTCAGATGCTCGACGAAGCCGGTCGCCTGCACGTTGTCGCAATGGGAGATGACGAACTCTTCGTCTTGCGCCGGGGCGGTGATGTCCTCGCCATACTCGGCGGCGCGCAGAGCGCGATCGCACAGCGACATGGCCATGGCCTTGCGCTCGCTCTGACCGAAGACCAGGCCGTAGCCGCGGGTGAACTGCGGCGGCTTCTCCGCCGAACCCTTGAACTGGTTGACCATCTGGCATTCGGTGAGACGGATTTCGCCGAGCGACACGGCAAAGCCGAGCTCCGGCACGTCGATCTCCACCTCGACGAGACCGATGCGGATCTCGCCGACGAAGGGATGGCTGCGGCCATAGCCGCGCTGGGTGGAATAGGCGAGCGCCAAGAGGAAGCCCTCGTCGCCGCGCGCCAGCGATTGCAGCCGTTCGGCGCGGGGCATGGGGAACTCGGTCGGCTCGCGGGTGATGTCGCCGGGCTCGGCGTCAACGCGCGGTTCCAGCTCGATCAGGCTTTCGTGGGCCAGAATGTCGGCGACCCGCATCACCGGCTCTCCGGTAACCTCGGCCACAGCCGCTTCGGGAACGTCGGGCTCGCCCACCAGCGCCGGATCGATCAGCCGGTGCGTATAGTCGAAGGTCGGGCCCAAGAGCTGGCCGCCGGGCAGATCCTTGTAGGTGGCGGAGATGCGCCGCTCAATGCGCATGGCAGCGGTGTCTACCGGCCGGCTCACCGCCAGACGCGGCAGCGTCGTGCGGTAGGCGCGCAGAATGAAGATCGCCTCGATCATGTCGCCGCGCGCCTGGCGGATGGCAAGCGCCGCCAGACCGGGATCGTAGAGCGAAGCCTCGGCCATCACCCGGTCGACCGACAGCGACAGCTGCTCGACGATCTGCGCTTCGGTAATCGCCGGCAGGCTGCGATCGCCGCGCCGGCGGTCGGCCAGCAGGCGATGGGCGTTTTCGATGGCGCTCTCGCCACCCTTCACCGCCACATACATGGCTCAGCTCCTTCAATCGAGAATGCGGACGGACCGGGGCAGGGCGACAAGCCGCGTACCGGCGGTGAGGATCAGGTCGATCCCGCGCGGAAACTCCGCCCGGTTCGCCTGCCAGAAGGTCCGGAAATCCGGGAACAGGCCGGCAACGGAGAGGGGCTGCGTTCCGGCAATGCCGGGACCGGAGAGGGTGAAAGGCTCACCCGCTTCAAACCCGGAGACCTCGATCACCACCGTGGCCGAGCGGTCCGGGTAATCCTGCGTGCCGATCGGGAAATCGGGATGCGGCACGCCGCCGAGCCCCAGAAAGGCGAACTTCGCCGTCGTCGGGTCGGGCGCAACCGATGCACCCGTGTGAAAGGCCAGCCAGGCCGAGAGGGCAGGGCTCGCGAGGGTATCGGCGAACCACACCGGCGTATCGGCATCGCACAGCGTCAGGGCAATGGCCGCCTGCGCCGCGCCGAGCGCGCCGGGTGCCGTCGCTTCAGACCCGATGGTGCCGATCGTGCCCGGACGCGCCATGCAGTCCATCACGGCACGAAACACCGACTGGGCGGCGAAGACGGGATCGGCAAAGCCGCCGGTCAGGCTTGTGGAGGCGTCCATCAGTCCTCTCCTCGCACCAGGGTGAAGAAATTGACGCGCGTCGCGGCCGTCTCTGCTGCCTCGCGCGCTGCGTCCGCCTCGACCCGGGCCGCGATTGCGGCACAGAGCGCATCGACCGCCACGCGGTCGCCGCCTTCAGCCAGGGCGTCGAAGATGGCCGACAGACGGGCGGCCTGCCGATCGCCGCCGAGGCGCTGGCCATGACCGACGCTGCCGTCGCCGAGGCGCACGGAGGCGCGGCTGACGGTGGCTTCGCCGAGATTGAACGGCGCGCCATCCCCGCCCATGCGGCCACGCAGCATCACGAGACCGGTTTCCGGCCCGCGCAGCGCCGTCACCGACGGTTGGACGGGCAGGGCGGCCCAGGCGGCTTCAAGCTCGTCGCGGCTGGCGCGGGCCAGCAGCGCCAGGCGGCGCGCACGCTCATGTTGGGCCGACGATAGATCGGCTGAAGCGGCTTCGATGGCGGTCATCGCACTCTCTTGCGGTTTTCGATGTTGTCTATTATTCTAGACAACTACACAGCGGAATTACATATAGAGACCGAACGTGACAGCGAGGTGACATGACGGTGGCAAAATCGGTGGAACGACACTCCGGCGTAGCGCTCTGGCGGCAGATTGCCGACCGCATCCGCGTTTCCATTGCCGATGGCGAGTTCGACGAAACCGGCATGCTGCCGCCCGCCTTCGATCTTGCGGCGCGCTTCGGCGTCAACCGCCATACGGTTCGCGCCGCCGTGGCCTTTCTGGCAGAGGAGGGACTGGTGGAAACGGTGCAGGGCCACGGCACCACCATTCTCGGCCGTGACAAGCTGACGCTGCCGATCTCCAAGCGCACGCGCTTCTCCGCCGGCATCGGCGGCCAGGCCGGTGCCGTGCATATCCGCGTCGTCGCCTCAGGGACGCACCCCGCCTCCAACGACGTGATCAGATTGCTGGAACTGCCAGAGGGCGCCGATTGCGTGGAAATCGAGGAAGTCGGCTTTGCCGGCGGGCGGGCGGTGTCCTGCTCGCAGCATTTCTTCCCTGCCGACCGCTTCGCGGCCATGGCCGAGCATATCGAGGCCACCGGCTCGATCACCAAGGCCTTCATCGCCTGCGGTTTGCCCGACTATCTGCGCAAGAGCACCGAGATTTCCGCCCGCCACGCCGACGCGCGCGAGCGCGATCTCCTCAAGCTGTCACCCGGCGCCATCGTGCTGGAAGCGCGCGCCATCAATGTCGATCCCGACGGCAAGCCCGTTCAATGCTCGCGCACGCGCTTTTCGGCCGATCGCATCAGTCTGAAACTGGAAGTGTGACGAAGGCGCTCAGCTCGCGATCAGCAGTTCGATGCCGCGCCGCTCGAATTCCTTGGCGTCGGCGTCGGAAATGCCGTCGTCGGTGATGAAGGAATGGATCACGTCCAGTGAGCCGAGCCGGGTGAAGGACGTCTTGTTGATCTTGGTGGAGTCGGCCACCAGATAGACCCGCGCCGCCGCCTTGATCATCGCTTCCTTGAGCTGCAGGTCGGCAAAGCTCGGATAGGTGAGGCCAGCGTCAAGCGCCACGCCGGCGGTCGCCAGGAACAGCTTGCCGGCGAAGACATTGGTGAAATATTCCACGCACTTGTCGCCCGACAGCGACAGCGTCGGCGACTTGAAGTGCCCGCCCGGCATGTGCACGGCAAAGGTCGGATTGGCGCCGAGGATGATCGCAATGTTCAGCGCATTGGTGATCAGCGTCAGATTGCGCCGCGTCGTCAGGCGCATGGCGATTTCGGTCGTCGTGGTGCCGGCGTCGAGGATCAGCGTCTCGCCGTCATGAACCAGGCTCGCGGCCAGCGCGCCGATGCGGCGCTTCTTGTCCATGTTCTCCTGATGGTGCAGCACCATGGTGCCCACCTGAGCCGGCTGCGGGTTTAGAAACGCCCCGCCATGCTCGCGGGTAATATAGCCGTCGTTTTCGAGGCGCTCGAGATCCTGGCGGATCGTGGCATCGGAGACGCCGAAGGCAACCGCCAGCTCGCGAACGCGGGCAGCTCCTTCCTCCTGGATCCATTCGAGAATGCGGCGCCGGCGGGGCTCCGAAAGCAACCCCGACAGAGTTTCACCGGCATCCTGAACGGACTTCGTCTCCATGACCGACACACCACTGACTGCAGCCATTTCGCGTCCTCGATTATTTCGAGGTTCATATTTAGTCGCTGCACAATTTTGGGCAACAGGAAATGCGCTTTTATTCGGACATTACGCGTTGTTGCAGAATGACGCGAGATTGTAGCTTTTGCTGTACCTGATCAATGACCACCGCGGAGATGATTACGAGGCCCTTGATCACGGTCTGCCAGAAAGCGGACACGCCCATCATCACCATGCCGTCGTTGAGGATGCCGATGACGAAGGCGCCGATGATGGTGCCGCCGATCCGCCCGCGTCCGCCCGACATGGAGGTTCCGCCCAGCACCGCCGCCGCAATGGCATTGAGCTCGAAGGTCTCGCCCGTCGCCGGATGGCTCGCCTGCAGCTGCGAGGAGATGATCAGTCCCACCAGCGCCGCGCAGAAGCCGGAGAACATGTAGACGAACATCTTCACCCGATCGACGTTGACACCCGACAGCGCCGCGCCGCGCTCATTGCCACCGACGGCATAGATATGCCGGCCGAGCGGCGTACGGGTAGCAAGATAGGCCGCGATCAGCGCGATCACCACCAGCAGCCAGATCGAGATGGGAATGCCCACGAAGTTGCCGGCACCGATCAGCTTGAAGGTGTCCGAACCATATTCCGGATTGCCGTTCAGATTGGGGAAGGTGCTGCCATTGGACGACAGCAGCGCCGCGCCGCGGGCGATATAGAGCGTGCCCAGCGTCGCAATGAAGGGCGCGACGTTGAGTTTGGTGATGAGAATGCCGTTGACCGCGCCGATGAACGTACCCACCAGCACCACCAGCAGGCAGATTTCCAGCGTGTTGAACTCGATCCGCCAGCCAAAACCGGTGTCGAGACCGTAGAGCACCAGCCAGCCCGCGCTCATGGCGCAGAGGCCGACGATGGACCCCACCGACAGGTCGATGCCGCCGGCGATGATCACGAAGGTCATGCCGATGGCGAGGAAGGCGTTGAGCGCCACGTGTTTCGACACGATCACCACATTGGCCGCCGACAGGAAATTCGGTGCGGCGAAGGCGAAGAAGGCGAACACCAGGATCAGCGCCACGAAGGTGCGCAGCTTCAGCAGCAGCAGGATCGCTGAGGTCGTCGAAAAGTCGTTTCCGGCGGGCGTGGACATCATTGAACAATCCTGGATGAGCGGTCGGGGACGGTCGCCGAGATCACATCGGCCGGGTTGGCCCCTGACGGGAAGGTGCCGGTGATCCGGCCGTTGGCCATGACGAGGATGCGGTCGGACAGCGCCAGCACTTCCTCGAGGTCGGAGGTGACAAACAGGATGCCGAGACCCTCGGCGGCCAGGCGGCGCATGGTGCGGAACACCTCCGCCTTGGCACCGATGTCGATGCCGCGCGAGGGTTCGTCCATCAGCAGGATCTTCGGGCGGGTCATCAGCGCCTTGCCGATCACCACCTTCTGCTGATTGCCGCCCGACAGCGAGGAGACGGGATGCTCCTGGCTGGCGATCTTGATGGTCAGCTGCTTGACGAACTCCGCCGCCGCCTTGGCTTCCGCCGCGATCGACAGATGGAAGCCCTTCGCCAGCTTGTAGAGCGAGGACAGGGTGATGTTTTCGCGGATCGACATGATCTGCACCAGGCCGTCGCGCTTGCGGTCCTCGGGGATCAGCGCCAGCCCGCGATCGATGCGCCCGGCCACCGAATGTGTCTTGAGCGGCTTTCCCTCGATGAAGAAATGCCCTGTTGACTGCGGATGCTGGGCCATGACGCATTCGAGGAATTCGGTGCGCCCCGCGCCCATCAAGCCATAGAGCCCGACGATCTCGCCGGCCCGCACTTCCAGCGACACATGGTCGACCGTATAGCCGCCGCCGAGCCGCGGCAGGCAGATCTTCTCCGCCCGGAACACCTCGTCGCCGAAGGGATGCGCCTCGGTGCGCGGAAAGTCCTTGGACGCGCTGCCGATCATGTTGCGGACGATCCAGGGGATGTCCACGCCCTCCATCGGCCGCGATCCGGTGATGGTGCCGTCGCGCAGCACGGTGATGTAGTCACCGATGCGGATCAGCTCTTCCAGCCGGTGCGAGATGTAGACGATGCCCACCCCGTGCCGCTTCAGATCCTCGATGATGCGGAACAGCACGTCCACTTCCGACGCCGACAGCGCCGAGGTCGGCTCGTCGAGGATCAGGATGCGCGCGTCCTGTGCCAGCGCCTTGGCGATCTCGACGATCTGCTGCTGGCCGATGCGCAGGTTGCCGAGCGGCGTCTCCGGATCGATGTCCTGTTCGAGCCGCTGCATCAGCGCCCGCGCCGCCTGCGACTGGGCTTCGCGGTCGATATGGAAGCCGCGCACGGTCTTCTCGCGCGCCATGAAGATGTTCTCAGCCACCGTCAGGTTCGGGAACAGGTTGAGTTCCTGGAACACGATGCCGATGCCACGCGCCACCGCGTCGGCCTTGTCGGCGAAGACGACCTCTTTGCCGTCCAGCGTGATCGTGCCCGACGTCAGCGCCTCGACCCCGGCAATGATCTTCATCATCGTCGACTTACCGGCACCGTTTTCCCCGACGAGCACGTTGACGGCGCCCATGTGCAGGTCGAAATCGACACCCTTCAGCGCCTGCGTGCCGGGATACATCTTCACGCCGTTGCGGATCGTCAGGCTGACAGGATGAGCCTCACTCATGGCGCGATCTCGATCGTGGTGGGAACGATGGCCGGTGCCGTGGATGCCGAGCTCACGGAGGCGGCGCCCAGGAAGGTCACCGTCTTGCCGACGAGATCGCCATCGGGAACCTTGAGGCCCTTGACGGCCGTATCGTTGAGCGCGCGACCGAGCTTGGCGAACTCGATCTGATCGCGGAAATCGGAGAAATCGTAGAACGGGGCGAGATCGCGCAGCGCCGAGCCCTTGACCACCGGACCGAGCTGGATCACCACATCGGCCTTGCCGTCGCCGTCCATGTCGAGATCCACATGCGCCGCGCGCGACTGGCGATCAGCCGCGACGGCCTTGCCGCTGCCCTTGATGGCGAAGGACCACGGGCCGCCATCACCGGCGCCGCGATGGCCATATTGCTTGCCGGCGGCATCGAGACCGGCAGTGATCGCTGTCTTCAGCGTCGCAAAATCGACGGCCTTGGACGTCACCAGCGGGATCAGTTCCGCCTCATAGGTCTTGCCGATCAACGCCGCAATGCGGGCGTCGTCGCCGCTCTCGTCCGCCGCAATCGGCCTGGTCGCATCGGCGCCGTCGGTCTTGACGAACTTGCAGCCGGCGAGCCCTGCGGTCAGCGCCAGGGCTGCCGCCATCACAATCTTCATGGCCATGGTTTTCCGCAACCTGCAGAACCGGTCACCTGTCGCGGACGGAGGAAGCACGCGAGGCCCGCGCCGGGACAGCGGGTGCGTTCTGGCAAACCGTCCGATCAATGGGAAAGGCGCTCCGGCGCCGAAGGGGAGGGCGCCGGAGGCTATGTCTTGAGACCTTATTCCTTGATGGCGAAGGTCTCGAGCTTGGAGGCGTTATCGGCGTTGATCAGCACGCAATCCTTGAGCTGCTTCTCTTCGACGCCGGTGGAGCCGGTCTTCAGGAACTTGTCGGCCTGCTCCACAGCCAGCTGGGCTTCCGCATAGGCGGGCTGCAGCACGGTGGCCTTGATGCCGCCCTTGAGGATCGAGTCGCGCACGTCGTTCGAACCGTCGAAGCCGACGACGACCACGTCGCCGCGGCCGGCCGCTTCCAGCGCCGCGCGGGCACCCATGGCCATGGTGTCATTGCCGGAGATCACGCCCTTGATGTCCGGATTGGCCTGCAGCATGGACTCCATAACCGTGTAGGCTTCCGTCTGCGACCAGTTGGCGGTCTGACGGGCGACCATCTTCAGGTCCGGATACTGGTCGATGACGTCATGATAGCCCTTGGAGCGGATGCCGGCATTGGTGTCGGATTCCTTGCCCACGAGCTCGGCGAACGTGCCCTTTTCGCCCATCAGCTTGACGAACTCTTCGCCGCCCAGCTGAGCGCCCTGGTAGTTGTTCGAAACGATCTGCGACACGGCCACGCCGGTCTGGGTGATCTCGCGGTCGATCAGGAACGAGGGGATGCCCTTGTCCTTGGCCTTCTGCACGGCGGCCACCGAAGCGTCGGCACCGGCATTATCGAGAATGATGGCCTTGACGCCGGCGGCGATCGCCGAGTCGAACAGATCGCTCTGCTTGTTGGCGTCGTCGTCATGGACCATCATGATGGTCTCATAGCCGAGTTCCTTGGCCTTGGCGGCGGCGCCATCGGCTTCGGCCTTGAAGAATGGATTGTCCGGGCTCGGCGTGATGATGGCAATCTTGTCGGCCGAGAAGGCGTAGGTCGGCAGCACGCCGGAAAGACCCAGCGCAAACACGGACACGAGCAAACGACGATTGAGCTTCATTGTTACCTCCCAAGTACCTGCCCGTGCGCCCTCTTCGACGCAACAGCGCAGGAAGTCCTCAAAGTGCTGAAAGTGCAGTAGAAATCTTCCATCCCGCCCGGGATCCTCACCCCAGGCAATGACTGCGGCTACGGCGGAAGCCTCTCCTCAGGCTCGCCACCATGCCTCTATTGCTATCGTTTGCTTTCGTTTGATGTCAATATCCTATTTCACAGATGTTTACAGCGCGACACGGATCAGGCAAGAATTCGCGTGAGGAGCCAAATCCTGCGCAGTTTTGCGGCACGCTGATCGCTACATCGGCGATACTGTCAAAATTATCAGGGTGCCTGGACACACAGGATCCAATTGCACAGGGCTTGAAACAGCAGTAAACGAAAACAAACGAAAACATATACGGTCTCCATTCGAGGGAGGAGGCCGAATGGAGACAAGACCATGACATCCATCATTCGCAAGCAGATCACGCTCGGCCTGGTGATCGGCAGCCGCGCCTTCTTCAGCGGCGCCCCGTGTCGGCAGGCCCGCGAGGAAACCCTGGCCCATCTCAAGGACTTGGGCGTCGCCGTGGTGACCTTGCCCTTCGAGGCCACCGTCAACGGCGCCGTGCAATCGGTCGCCGACGCCCAGCTTTACGCCGATCTCTTCAAGGCCAAGCGCGACGACATCGACGGCCTGGTGATCTGCCTGCCCAACTTCGGCGACGAGATCGCCATCGCCGAACTCGTCCGCCGCGCCGGCCTCAATGTGCCGATCCTGCTGCAGGCCTCCAACGACGACCCGACCAAGGTTTCGGTGGCCGAGCGCCGCGACGCCTTCTGCGGCAAGCTCTCGGTGACCAACAATTTCTGGCAATATGGCGTGCCCTTCACCGAGACGACGACGCACACCTGCGACACCGGCAGCGCCGAGTTCAAGGCCGACCTCGACCGTTTCGCGCGCATTTGTCGCACGGTGCGCGGCCTCCGCAATGCCCGCATCGGCGCCATCGGTGCCCGCACCGGCGCCTTCCAAACCATGCGTTTCTCGGAGAAGCTGCTGCAGGCCTCCGGCATCACCGTCGTCACCGTCGACCTGTCTGAAATGATGGGCGCCGCCGGCGCGATCCCCGACAACGACCCGGCGCTGCGCGAAAAGCTCCAGCGCATCAACGCCTACGGTCGCATTGACAGCCACATCAAGCCCGAGCAGATCCTGCGCCAGGCCAAGTGGACGCTGGCGGTCAACCGCTGGATCGAGGAAAACGGCTGCGACGCCTCGGCCATCCAGTGCTGGCGCTCGCTGCAGGACAACTTCGGCTGCGCCACCTGCCTCACCATGTCCATGATGGGCGAGGAACTGATGCCCTCCGCCTGCGAAGTGGACGTCATGGGCTCGCTCTCCATGTATGCCCTGGCGCTCGCCTCCGGCGCACCGTCGGCCATCCTCGACTGGAACAACAACTACGGCCTTGAGCCCGACCTCTGCGTCTGCACCCACTGCGGCAACTATCCCAAGAGCTTCATCGGCGATACGCCCAACATCGGCGAACTCGACGTGCTGGGCGCCACCATCGGTCGCGAGAAGTGCTTCGGTGCCGTCAAGGGCAAGGTGAAGGCCGGCCCGATGACCTATTTCCGCCTCTCCACCGACGACCGCGCCGGCACCGTCAAGTGCTATCTCGGCGAAGGCGAGTTCACCGACCATCCCTTCCCGATGGACGGCGGCATCGCCGTCACCCGCGTGCCCGGCTTGCGCGAACTCATGCGTTTCGTTACGCAGAACGGCTTCGAACACCACGTCGCCATGGTCCGCGGCACTCACGCCGAAATCGTCAAGGAAGCCGTCTACCGCTACATGAAGTGGCCCATGTATCACCACGGCGGCGTGGTGGAACCGAAGCTGACGGTGGTGGGGTGAGGGGAGACCTCAACCCCGCTCATTAAGCCTGCCCTGAGCCGGATGCCTCCGGACAGGGCGGGCTTCCGCTTCAAGCGACGTTTATGGCGGCGCGCCGCGCGTTGGCGTCGATGCCGTCAGCTACGGTTCGATACGCGCCCTCCGGAATGTCGTGCCCCATGCCCTCGATCGGCAGATAGGTCGAGCCCGGGATTGAGCGCGCCGTGTCCTCACCGCAAGCCGGCGGGATCAGCGGGTCGTCCGTCCCATGGATGACCAGGGTTGGCGCCAGGATCGCCGCCAGACGATTGCGCCGATCGCCGGCAGTCACCATGGCACCGATCTGCCTGACGACACCGCTCGGGTCGTGTCCACGGCGCGCCTCCTCCAGCAACAGGTCTCGGTGCAACGCCACATCGAAGGGAAAGCCGCTGCCGGCAATGCACCTGGCGAAGGCAAGACGCACCGCCAGAAAGCCGTCAGGATCCGTCGCCGGATCGGGTGCGGGGCGCATCATCATCGCCATGACCTCTGGCGTTGCCTGGGGCAAGTCGGGGTTGCCCGTGCTCGACATGATCGAAGTGAGCGACAGAACACGCTCGGCGTGCTCGCTCGCCAGGATCTGCGCAATCATCCCGCCCATGGATCGCCCGACGACATGGGCCTGCCGGATATCGAGCGCGTCGAGCAGACCGATGGCATCATCAGCCATATCGGCAAGGGAATAGGGCAGCTGAGGCCGCCGGCCAGCCGAGAGGTCCGAAACCAGCTGTCCAAGATCCAGCGGCGGTGCGGCGCCGAAATGCGTGGAAGCCCCGGCATCGCGGTTGTCAAAACGGATGACTCGATAGCCGAGACCCGCGAGATACCCGCAGAACGGCTCCGCCCAACGGATCATCTGCGTGCCAAGCCCTGCAATCAGCAGGATCGCCGGATCCTCTTCCCGACCAAAGCTGTCCCAGGCCAGCTCGACGGCGTTGATCTTGGAAAGCTTCAAGATGGATCTCCAACCTTGTTTTGGACACGCGGCACCGCGCACCGCAATTTGCCAGACCGGCACACCCACCCCCCGGCGCTTCACCGCGCCCTGAAACAGGGTTTATATCAAGGTAAAATAAATTACAATTTTTATACTGGTATAAATAGGCAAAATGCGTCGTTGCGCCCGCTTGGGGATCCGCGCTGTAACGTCCCAAGCTCGGCCCAGAGCAGGCACGGGCTCATACGCAGCGGCTAGGGTAAGGCAGTTGTCTGTTGGATTTGGCGGAAGGGGTGGTAGCCATCACAACTTCATAAAATGGCGGTTTTTAGCCAAAAACTAAGACATCCCTTGACCAACTCCCCGAAGGGGTGTCTAAAAACGTCTAACAAATCATCTAACATGGCAACGACGTGGCAGAGCTGATCACAAAGCGCGGGGGGTATTGGCACTATGTGCGCCGGGTCCCGAAAGAATACGCTGACTTAGATCGGCGTGGGATCATCTTCCAGAGCACGAAAGTCAAGATTGTTGACGACCCGCGCGGCATCCACGCGCTTTCCGCCGCTCGCTCAATAGATGCCGACGTTATGGCCTATTGGTCCGCTCTCAAGGACGGCGAGGCGGATGAGGCCCGAACGCGCTATGACGCGGCGCGTCGGCGGTCCCGTCAGTTGGGCTTTGACTACACTCCGGCTCACGAGTTGGCGGGACGGCCGCTTGAGGAAATCGTCGCTCGCGTGGTCGCGATGGTCAACGCTGGGGGCAGCAACGGAAGCCCGGACACAGGCACGACGGCGGCACTGCTCGGCGGCATATCAAAGCCTGGCTTCAAGCTGTCCGAGTTGTTCGGTGCCTATGAGAAGCTGCAGGCGGCAACCATGACGGATATGTCTGAAGATCAGGTCAGGAAGTGGGGCAACCCGAAAAAGCGAGCCGTGGCAAACCTGATCGGCGTCATAGGTGACAAGTCTATTGACCGCATCACGCGGTCGGACGCGATAGACTTTCGCACTTGGTGGTCTGACCGCGTCGTCAATGAGGGCGTCCAGGCGCTGACGGCCAACAAGGACTTTGGCCACATCCAGACAATGATTTCCGCGGTCGACGAAGCGCACCGCCTCGGTCTTGATCCCGTTTTCACAAAGCTCTCATTTTCCGGAGGACAGGGTGGGCAGAGGGTTGCCTTCGATGTCGACTTCATCCAGTCGCGTTTGCTCGCAGACGGGGCGCTGGACGGGCTTAACGAAGAAGCCCGACGGATCGTCTATCTGATCGCCGAAACAGGTCTGCGGCTGTCTGAGGCGACAAACCTTACGGAAGAGACGATCCGCCTTGATGCCAAGATCCCCCACATCATCGTTTCCGCTGAGGGACGGCGGATGAAGACACCACATAGCGGGCGCGAAATCCCTCTGGTTGGGGTTGCGCTCGCAGCCATGAAAGCGCAGCCGGCGGGCTTTCCTCGCTACCGCGAAAAGTCGGCGTCCCTGTCCGGAGTGGTCAACAAGTGGCTTGCGGAGAACGGATTGCGCCCTGTCGATGGCCAGTCGGTTTACTCGCTGCGCCACTCATTCGAGGACCGGCTCACCGCCATCAATGCGCCTGACAAGATCATCGCGGTTTTCATGGGCCACAAGCATTATCGCCCGAAGTATGGCGTTGGGCCAAGCCTCGCCCTGAAGCTCGAATGGCTGGAGAAGATCGCACTCAGACCGCCTGCAGCCGTCTAGTGCGGTGGGCTGGTTCGACACTGACCTCACCTCCCTCCTCGGTTCATAGGCTCGTGCGGATCTTGTCGAGGGCAGCGCTTGCCAAGAACGCGCTCCGGCTCATGCCGTGAGCCTTGGCCGCGTTGTCGATCGCGGCAAGGGCACCCCGGTCGATATTGATATTCACGCGGACCGGCACGCCTTCATTGACCAGATGCGGCACACGGACAAAGGCAGCTCCGCGCGCCAAGGCTGCGCGAACGTCTTCGTTCTGCATAAGAGCATCGGCGGCTGGCGGATCCGTGGGTTCGTTGCCTTCCAGATAATCCCGCAAGACTTCAACTGCGTTGGCGATCGCCTCGTCAGAGGTTTCGCCAGCTGCTACGCAACCAGGAAGATGGGGGAAGAAAACTCCCCACAGCGTTCCGGGCTCTTTTTCCAAGAGGCCAAGATGATGGGTGGTCATGAGATCATCCTTGTTTGGGCTGACCGGCGCCTTTTGCTATCCGGCTTGTTTGCGATTGATTTTACCGTTCAGCTCGGACAGCCGACGCTACCTTTCGGTAGGATGCTTTGCGGCGCTTTCCCGCTTGGATACAGCATCAGGACGGCGACAAGTAAGACTATCTCTCCAGTTTTGCGCGCGAGGCCGGGCCATGAACTGCGACAGAGACCCGCTCACTAGGCACCCGTCAAGGTCAATGAACCACCGAACCAATGCAGCCTCCCGTCCTTGGGGCAAAAGAGTTTACGTCCCACCTCTCGACGACCAAGACGACCCATTTCGGTTGCTCGCGACTGGTCGTCACGATTCCCGACAGTATGCGCTTCAACCCAATCGTTCAGGAGCTTGGGACAACGGCAGAATGCGGCCAGTTCCACGTCGAGCCGAACGTTCACGCGGAGTAGTCACGGAACCATCGAACGGCAGAATTGCACAGCGCCATTCGCGGCATTTCGCCTCCCCGCACATGGAGCAACTGGAAATGAACCGGCAATAAGGGCAACCATTTTGAGCTTGCTACCGCATTTGCCCTCGACATTCCCGACGGATGCCTTCGTGTTGTCATTTGGCCCAAAAACAAAAAAAATCTTGAGAATTTTGCGCCCAAAAAAAGAGGCCTACCCAACCGGTAGATCCCCATTTCGGTTAAACTTTTCACCCCCCCTTACCCCCTCCATCAGCTTGCTGCCCAGCATCGCAGCGCGCGATTGGCCGGAGCGATTTGTGGATCGAAAGGGCAGGGGCCTTCCCCTCGATTTTGAAAACTCCATCAAACGGCTACTCATCGTGGGAGCGGGTTGTTTGATCTCGCGGGCTTTCCGCGCAGATCGCGTCCAGCGCCGAGCTTCACCTTAGCCGGTCGCTTGAGCGGGGCAGCAGACCTCGCGCAACCACGCAATCACCCCACGTTTCACAAAACCAGCCGGCGAACGTGGTCCCGCATCCAAACTGATCGCAGTGCCAAGCATCATCGGTTCCGTCGTCATCGATACCCCCAGAAATGCAAAAGCCGGACTCACAAGAGCCCGGCTTCATGACGTAATTCGTCCCGCCGACAACATGTCAATGTTCAAACCTTCCGTCAAGGGGCGATTTCCGGCTTTCCACTGGGCCGCCTCCAGCCATTGCGGTCGCCAGTGCCTTCCGCGCTGTTGCCTCGCGGGTCACACAATCGTTGCCAATCAACGCTCGCCTGTGGGGCTCAGAGCTAACGATCGACTATCGAGCTTTTGCTGCCGGCCTTTTGTCCTCAATCTATGATAGCTGACAGAAGAGAAACACCGCCTCAGATCAGTAACATCTCACATGTCGCGTTTCTTTCGTCCCCTTAGGGGATTTAGGGGTAATAGGTTCCTTTAAGGGTTCATTATAGGGGTGTCATCAGATGACACCCCCGGGGGTGTCATTTTGTCACTCATCACGCCATATTTTGCTGCCTGCCAGGGTGTCATTTTGTCACCTTCTTGGACCTATCGAAGGAACTCCGAAGTCGCGCCCGACTGATACAACCAAAATTATATGTAGGATGGATCTTTGACAGGGCATTTTTCCTCGCCTGCGCAAGCGCTATGTCCTACCGTAGCGTCCACTGTTCGAGATCGGCCTCCAGCGAGGCAGGGCTGGTAGAGTACCCCTGCGCAAAGCCTTTTACAAAGTGCCCGATAAGCTCAATTTGCTGCAACGCTCGTGCCAAATTACTGTTTAGAACATTGATTTCATATGTCTTTTCACATAGCTGTTGCAGGTAACACACAGACAAAATCTGACAGTGCAAGACGGAACAAAGGTCGACAACCTTAAACTGCGCACATGTCAACATGAAAGCATGCGGCTGCGCAGATATCATTCTATCGATCGAAATTTTGGTTGTCCTTCGATCTGGCGGTTGCGCAAGCAATACGACCAGCTGGAAGCCAGATATACACAATTTAAAATAGAGTTTGCCTCAGGCCGGGCGTTGCAGATCGACACTGCTAGGAACAGGAAGGAGTTGACCTCTCTTACTCATAAGGTCGAAGACGGACACAAAGCGGAGAAGGCCGACGTCACAAGGCTGACACACGGCGTTGGCCAGTGGTGATCACTGAAGAAGCTCCGGCAGACTCTGGAACAGTCGGCGGGCTTCCGGCCAGCCCGCCTCGACAAACACCGCCACGCAGTCAATCAGCTTGCTACGTCGGGCTTCGTCGTCAAAAACGAACCGATAGTCCGCCAGATAAAGCCCGACGAGATCGACAAGTAGCTTGGCCCCCATACTCTCGTGCTCGTAGCGGGCCACTCCCGTCGTACGCAGCATGGCTTCGGCTATGAGGTCGAAACACCGCGCAGGATCGACCGGCGCGAGCTTCTGAAGCAAATCCAGCAACTCATGGACGGAATTCGGTGTTCCTAGGGTCATCAGCTTGCCGATGATCTCGGAATATTCGTCAAGGAATTTGGTCTGCGCGCTGAAGCCTTTCAGCTCCGCTGTGAGTTGGTCGTGGCCTGCCGCATAGAAAATCTGACTGGCAATTTCGTTAAATACCCTCAACGCCGAGATCTCTTTGGGCGTCGGTTCGCGATCTGACTGCGGCCAGGAGAGTACTGCAGGCTCCACGGAATCAATAATCTCAAGTAGCAGGTCCTTGGTTCGGGCTCGTACGCCTTGAGGCTTTGACAGGTCACCGATACCCTCGATAATCTCTCCCCGAAGCTCGAAGAGCATGTGGCGTATCTGGTCTTCATGTGCCTCGAAGCCCACGATCCAATCGGAAATCGTCTTTGTGGATGCCTCAAAGTGCAAACGCAGCCTGAATTGCGTGATGAGCGCTGTGACGGGATCGTCACTCTGCTTTCTAGTGATTCGCTTGTCGAGTGCGAGGACGATTGGCTCGAGCCGCGCCGCGTAGTCCCGGTCGAGCCAGCCCGCTTTGGCAATCGCAAACCGGAGCACCGTCGAGTTGGTTTCTCGCGGGAAGAAGGCGTCCATGATTTCCCACATATCGTCCACGCTGGCGAAGGAAACGGCGGAAAGTCTCGTGGCTGCTTGCATGCGCACTGCAGGATGCGGATCGACCAGAAGCTTCTCGTATGTGGGGCGGACTTGCTGCCAGAACTCAGGTTTGCTCACAAGCCTCGATATAGCCTCAGCGACCTCGACACGTGGCGCTGGACTGCCCCAGGAAGGAACGTTCTCAAAGTTTTCCTCAGTGTCGTCATGCGGCTCAGGGTTCGGGTGTGAGGCCAATGCAATCAGAGTCGCTAGCGCAGGTTCTTTCAGATCTTCGGCCAGTTCACCATTTGCGATTGCAAGTCCTAGGGCGTCGGCGAGCGTCGCGCTTGCCTCGTCATCGATCGACGGCTCGAACTGCCCGAAGGCAATATTTCTCCTAAGCAAGGCTTCCGTTGCTGTTGTGAGGTTGGTCCAGTTTTCATCGCTGGCAGTATTGGCAAGTGCTGTGCGTGCCGCCTTAAGGGTATCGACGAGAAGCCTTCCCGGATCATCGGGGGCAACACCGGAAGTGTGCTTCCGCTCGACCTCTCTGATATGGAACGTCGTAGGCTTCGAGTTTTCGAAAGTTTGACCTGTTGAGAGAGACGCCGCTAAAAAATCGTGTGTAGCACTAGTAGTAAGGTTGTCAAAGCCGATTGCCTGAAACAGTGTGGCAAGGACTGTACGTTTCAAATCCTCGGGATCGGCGGTTTCAGATAAATCCATAGTGAGCCAACCGACCTCGGTCTGCTCGCGGTCTTGTTCCGAAAGAAGAGGATAAACTACGGCTAGAAGATTGATCGCAGCTTGCCTTGTATCCAGGCTCTCAAGCAATAGCGGGCTTGCAGCTGTACGCCAGATCTTCAGGCCCAACTCTCGTGGCTTGATCGTCCCCAGATCAAACAGCGTGCGCCAGACGAGTGATATCGAAGTCTCGCTCAGGAGAAGTGCCGGAATGTCGCTGCATAGCGACGGCTCATTGGCAGAAGCGAACCAGGTCGTTGTGGCTTGGTAGAGTTTTGCTATATCGTGGTAAGTATCGGTATCGATATCCCCTGCCCAGATGTAGCTCCAGTCCTCCTCAAAGCCGTAATTAACGCCGTTCAGTGGCATCAACCTGAGGCGGCTAGGATCGCTTGGCGCATGGTCCTTGTCACGTTCTCCGGCAAAAGATACCGCAAGGGCTCGGAACGCCAACCGTGGATGGTAGCGCAAGAGCGCAGGAAAGTCTTGACACAAAGAGTGTGTCGCCATCCCGAAGTCTTGGGCGGCATTTGAACTCATTGGGAGGATCCAACTGCTGCCGATTGATGTGACTTGGTCGCGGCTAAAGTCGCCCCCCCGGAAGACGCGCGAGAACAGAGAAACAACCAGGTCTTCGTCGTGGGGGGCTATGTGTAGTGTCGCGCGCGATAGCCAAGGAACTTCTTTGTATCCCACGCGGGTGAAACGATCGCCTTCAAGAACCTGACGAAGACGAGAACCGGATGCCGCTGGATCAGTGCCGAATGTCTGCGCGACGAAGGTAATCACGCGTGGCGCTAGCCAGCTAATGCGGTCGTCGGTTTGAGACATCCAGTCGAAGACGACACGGCTTGCTTTGCCGAGCGCGGCGAGGGACGTGGAATCAGGACTAGCGTCAATGAGCTTACCTATGAGAGCGGCCATACCGCCAATCTGAGAGTCGCCCGGCGACACCATCCAACCAAGCAGCTCCGCCCATGGCCCCACAACAATCGGTTGGCCGTGATGAGCCTTGGTCAGCAATGATCCGACGAGATGCTGGAAGGGACGCCCACCGGTCGTGTCGTCGGCTGGCAAAGCCTTTAGAAGAGAACCTAAGCTGTCGCCATCTTTGACGGACTCGACGACAAGCCGAGCGAACTCGACCTTGATAATTGGGTCGATAGCGCCATCGCCGATCAGTGAGACAGCAAACCTCCAAAACTCATCCGCAGAGATTGCCGCTTTGAGACCCTCGACCCAATAGCCGACTGCCGGAGAGATCAGGAGCCCCGCGCCCGATGCACGACCGAAAAACGAACGGGCGACATTCCTGTCGGGCATCAACAAGAGCCTTGCGACTGCGTAGTCGAACAAGACATGGTGCCGGAAAGCTATGCGGAGGGACAGTTCTTCGGTCAAAACACCTGCATGTTGCAGGTAATCGACAGTCGTGGCTGCCAGAACCGGCACTTTGGTAACGGGAATGTCGACGGAACGGGCATGCACCATCAAGTCGACCAAGCTACCGAGCGTCACTGTGGCAGCAATGCCAAGCTCTGTGATTCGCTCGTCCCAGTAGCGTGCGAGAAGCTCACCACGTGTCCCGACGCTCGAAAGTGCTGCGGCAGTTACCCCACCAGTAAGGAGGTCGCCCAGCAAGGCGAGGTTAAACGGATTCGTCGCAAGCGTGGCCAGTTTCGATCCGCCCGCCGCAATTGCAGTTGCGATGGAAGGCGAAAAACCAGTGACGTGCGCAATCTCGGTGGCGCTAAGTACGCCGACATGCACATGCCGTACCGTTGGAAATCCTGCGTGCGCGCAGTTCGCATCGGGTGGGTTCCCGCGGAACACCCGTTGCCACTCTCTGCCAAGGCGCAAGTCAAAGGTGCGCACTGAAGCGACTACTCGCCATCCAGGCATTGCCGAAACCGCCTCGACGAGCTTTCGATAGGTGGCCTCTGCCGCTCCGCCGCGCACTGCATCGAGCGCGTCGAGAAATAGGTAGCCAGGCCTCGCTCCCGGCAGGGTTGCGAGCACCTCAACGAGGGGGTGCTGAAGGCCGATCTCCCCGCGCAATGCGTCGAATGACGTTGCGCTCGCCTCAACAGCGAGAACTATCGCCGATCCTGCGGGGAGCTGCTTCGCTGTCTCGTAAATCACGGCTGATTTGCCGGCGCCGGGTTCGCCAGTGATCGCAAGACTGGAAGTGGCTGCGGCCGATGCAACGGCGGCAGTAATGGGCCTTGGGATAGTGACAATGCCCTCCGGCGTTCGGAGCGAGGCAAACCGTTCGAGCCGGCTCATTGTCGCCGCGCTGTAGGCAAGGAGCTTGGTCACATCGGCACGGTAGCTCGGCGGCGAGGCCAACGAAATTTTCGCCGATAAGGCAAGTCTGATAGCGGCAGCGTCGCCCCCTGTTCCGTTCGCGGATGCATTTGCTGCCCACGTGACGAGAATATCCATCGCGGCTGTTTCACTGCCGGGCCTTTCGACAGCATCACGCAGCGCTTCCTCAGAGAGTTGTCGTGACGCGTCAGTTATCGATGCAACGGCACATACGCGAAGAATGGCGGTTCTCTCCGCATCTGTGATCGGCGTGCCAGCAGAAGCCAGCCATGCGCGGTCGACATGTGCCGAGAACGTTGAAAGCGCAGATTTTAGACTTTCGGGAAGCGCCGTCGCAGCTAATGTTCTTTGCCGATCGAGTACTTCCTTGAGGTGAATAATGATAGTATCGCTGGTGTCTTCTTCGACAACGAGGAGGAGCCGGTCGCGCGCAACATCGAGACCACGACGAACTCCGCTATCAAGCACCCCGGCACGGAACTGGCGTACGAATTGATCTGCAACCGAAGCCAAATCGCTATCTGCTTTCGCCGACAACGAAATGTTGCGTTTTGCTTGCACATATATTTCTCCGACGTCCGTCCGAACCACAACGTCGTCGACCGCAGTCGGTGTTTCGAAATTAACTTTAATGGGGTTGCCCGGTAGCCCCGTGCTCAGCCGGGAAGTTGGCCTTTCCCCAAGGATGAAGGCGGCAGTATAGGCGCCCACTTCCGCTTGAAATACAACGCCGGCAGCAGTTCCACGCCCGCTCATAGAGTGGTTTCCTCGATATCGCATCCGGCTGTCAGGAGCACCTAGCCAGTCAAGTAATGGTACACAATTGGTGCTGCCTTGTTCCCAAATGGTCGATGAAATGTAACTATACAGCGCAGGGATGCAACAGAGTGATTGCGCCTCAGGTCACCATTCACGACAATGTCCCCCAATAAATAGGGTGTATTGGCGGAAGCGCATCCTTCCAGAGCAGGTTGGGCGACGTGACGCCGTTGCCGATACGATGTCTGCTAAGGTAGACATGAAACCGTCCTCTTCGACCGAAAATGGGGCGAAGCGGCAGCCTTGGGGCTGGGAGCGGAAGGTAGGCTCCTGAGACTACCCATAGCATAGCAGACATTTACGAGAGAGAGTCACATGGCCGCTTCCGGCCCGAGCCGGTTCTCTGAACCAAGCGCGGTTGAACACAAGTCCCGGCCTACTGGCTACAGTCATTCACCAATTGTTTCTGCAACGCAGCCAGATGAATTCAGTCTTCAAGCTACACTGGCAAGGTGATGAAAATTGCGTCAGGCGCGTCCATTCCGAGCAACTTTTTTTCTCGCTCCTTAGTCCGTTCTTTCAAGGCGGCTTTCCGCACATAGTGGAACACGGGTGCATACTGCGCCCAAAGAGTGTTGGGTCTTGGTTTGGTTGACACCCGGGCGTCCATGCAGGTCTTGGCGATGATCAAGCACCTCCAGAATTCCTCGGGCGCTCGGGCGTCCCACATGTCAACAATCCATTTTTCAGCCCATTGAGCGGCCTGATGAGATGACATTGCGGCTTTTGCTGCTTCGCCAGATAAGCTGACGTTTTTCACGTGCCGCTGGATTGCCTCCACCATTTCGTTGCTTTGAGATGAGAAGCTGGCAATTGTGGCGGCGTATGCATGGTCCAAGCTGTCCACGCTTGCGGTCAGATCGAAGACCAAATCACGTATATATCCAGCGGCGCCGAAGCGTTCGGCGGCCAACACCTCTCTCGCCAGGATCGCATCGTTGGCAGCGCCGAAAAGACGTTCTCGCCAGAGGCTCACTATGGGTTCAGAGCGCGCAGCCCCCCAAATAGCCGCGTGCTCTAGCGTCAGATCGTCTCCCAAGGCCTGCGTAACAAAACCCGGCGAGGCCAGAGCTCGCCGCAGGATCGAAGCGGCTTTGTCCGGCTCGTCTGTCGATATGAGCTTTGCTATGGCGAAGGCCAAATTTTTCAGCCAAACCATTTGTGATTTGTCGGCCCGCTCGATGATTGCGACCAAATCCGGCAGTATCGAAGGAACAGTCAGAACAAGATGTTGAAGGTCTTCAATGGTGATACGTTGCAGGAGCAACCGCGCATCGGATTCTTTAAGGCTGTCGAGAAACAACTTCGCTACCTGATGCAAACGATCGCGCGTTTCCTCGAACTTGTCCTCGCCGCCGAGAACGTCAGATAGGCTCTTCTGCTTAGGGAACCGCTCTGTATCTCTCTCTGTCTCATCTACGGAAAGGAAAGGATACGGCGCAAAATCTGTCATTGAGAAAGTCAGATCTGCTTGAGGAACTGGAATCCCTCCTGCCTTTGCCACGCCCCCCCTTAGTCGATGAGCAAAGCAACTTGCCATCGGTATGGTAAATTTCCCACCCAGCCGAGCGGCAGCTGCGAACCACGTCTCATGGTCAATGCGCTTCAATAGTTCATCAATGGATAACTCGCCATAAGCGCAGGCCTCGATCAACAATGCGGAGCCATACCAGCTTTCGTAGGGGCCGTTCTCGGCGCGCTCTGAAGTCCACAAGCTCTTAACATGCTCGTCTCTGACAACACGCAGATTGTTCACAACGGCGTGTTGAAAAGCCATTGCGCGTAGCATCGCGCTTTGGTGGATAGAACACTCAAGAATTTGCTCTTCGAGAGAAGGAGATATTTCGGTGCCACCATACAGTGCAGTCGACAATATCCGGAATGCGGCTTTCTCATCATTCCTAGCCAGGACCTCATTCAGCGCGTCAGTTATGTTCTCCGTCGGCTGATCCTTCATGGCTGGAATGACAGACAAGGTGTAGGTGTCCCCGAAGGCGTCACCCTTCATGCACCTGAGTTGCTCCTCCGCTGAAAGCCGAGCCGCTACAGTATAATACGCAAGCCACCGGCAAACTTGCCGGTCCTGCTCGGGGATTGTTTCAATGACATCAGTCTCAACGATCCGCTTAACAAAAGCCCGCGCCAAGTCCCACTGAACCAGCGGAATACGGTCCTCGCTATTCAAAATCAACTGTCTAAGCGGGAAACCCTCCCGTTCAAGTAGTCCCGCCATGATGCTACGCGCCTTAGCGTAGGCTTCGGCAGGGGCGAACCTACAGGCCATAGGAAGGAACTCTTCGTAATCATTATATTCTCCGCCAGACCAAAGGGTGTCCAGCATTTTTGCTGGGTTGAGTGCTTTGAAATGGTCGATCTCTATCTCAAAATCTGATGGAAGTTGAGCAAGAGGATCAGCGGCTTTGACTTGGCGCCATCTCTTCGGGTCCGGTGCCTCGAACAAAGCCCACTCCCTTTTCAAAGGGAGCGATATGTCTTGTGCTTCAGCCGCATCCGCTTCATTCCCCGTCGCATAGAGCATACGGACAACGGTCCACTGGCCGCCTCGCGAGGTTTCCCTGGATCGAAGCGGTTCCAGCGCCTTGTGGAACGCGTGGCGGGCTGCGGACCGCTCGACTCTGTTGAAAGTAGTTAATTGTTGAAACGCCTTTCGGCAAGAATACAGCCCGGAATCGAGGGCGAATGCCATTCCCATAGCAACAAAGCAATCGGAAAATGCGGCAAGCGACCGACTCGCCAACAACTCAAGTGCTAGTGTGATCAACCTGTCCGGCTCCCCCGCAACTTCTATCATTCGGCTCAGAAGTTGTTTTTCAAAGGGAGAGAAGCTGGCCAAAGTCTGTTCAATGTGGTCCCGTTTTTCTTTCAGGCTCTTCTCATACTCGGCCTCTTGACGAGGGTGATAGCGGCTGGTCTGGGTCTCTGGAGACTTATTGTAACAATGTAGCCAACGGCGGATTGCGCTTTCTGCAGCCGATCTTCCCACTTCACTGGACGCGACCTCGAACGTCGCGTGATAGAACCAGTCGTGATTGATCCGCTGTCCTCGTTCAAGGAGGAGCCTTTCCACGACCTCAAGAAAGGCCGTAGGCTGGTGCTTCACAATCTCAACAAACTCTTCAAAACGTTGGTCGGGGATGTTCTGAAGGTTAGCGAATGCATCAAGCGAAGCCGCAAAAATATCCCTGTGAAAGCGGAATGTATCATCGAGCGCGCAGACGAGCAAAGCTGCGAAAACAACATCCGCCGTCCGGTCGATGGCATTGATAGGTTCAATGAGTTGAACCACCCGTTCAGATAGGCTGTGTCCTTCTATATTGGCTCGCCAAAGCTGATCCACCAAAGCAAACCCGAGAGCAAGTGTGAGACCCTCGTTCCGAAGCTCATATAGATCGCCGGGGCCTTCAATCGAACGAAAGAATCGCGTTTCGATCACAGCATTTGCGTCCGCCTGAAAGTGCTGGGGAAGTGCTTTTCTTGAAGCCGTTACCCGTTCCACCACCTCGACGGCATGTTGGCTAAGTCGCCTAGTCAGCTCAGCGAACGGCTCAGCTTCGAAGTTCTCTCGCTGCGAGGATCGAAGGTGCTCCATCAAAATCCGATCCGTCGTCAGCCCTTTCCATGCATTTGGCTCGCGGCGCGGCAGTGTCTGTATCGCGACACCGAGAAGCCTAGGATTGCAAAGGGTTTTGCGGGTGGCGTCGTCAAGCCAATCCTGAACTATACCGTGGTGGGTGAGCAGAGCGTCTCTCTCCTGTGGGGACCATTCCGGAACCTGAACTTCTGACGGATTGAAGTCCAAACCTGGAAGAACTGTCCTGTGCCAAAATTGCGGCCGCACAGTAACAACCAGGCGCGCCCCGATTTCTTGCAGTTTGCAATGAAGCGCGTTGAGGATACGCCCCCAAGGCAAGCTCTGTCGCTGATTAATGCCATCGACGATGACCAGCAGTTGCGCCAAAGGAGGTGAAGCTTGCCATGCCTTAAGACGATGGCTCCATCGGAGCCTGAGCGCAGTATCCGAGATGTCACCTGACTGCTTGATGAGCATGTTGATCAGGAATTCTTCGAGGTTGTCGGCCGATACTCCCTCAAAATTCTCGGAGCTCAGGAACACGCCCATACCCGGTGTGCTGGAGCACATCTGCGCAGCGAGCCAGGACTTGCCATGGCCTTCATCGCCGAGCAAGGTGAGTTCTTGGCACACCTTCAGCTTATCGGAGATTTTCTGACGGAGTTCTTGTCGCAGTCCCGGCAATTGCCGATCCTCCAAGACAGCAATGGCTTGCCCTAAGGTGATCCTCGCCTTCCTTGCCGAGCAAAAGACCTCATTTCTCCATTTTAAGTTCTGCTCAATGGCCTTTGCGAATGCCAACTTCGAGACGTTCAGGCTCTCCTTGACCTTTTCGCAGGTCACTTCGAAATCCGGGTGTTCTGAAACAGAGCTGAAAGCGTCGACAAGAGCTTCCCGAGTTAAAATTTCTTGGCCAGTTGCAGGATCGAAGTTATCGACCAGAAAATTTATAGCTTCGTCACCCGCAGAAACGATTGCGATGGCTAACTGTGGCAAAGGCGAAGAGACCCAGTCTAGCACGAAGGTAGAAATCGCGTTGCGATCTCCGTCCTGGGTAACCTCCGATGAAAGCTGCGCATTAACTTCCACCGTTGCACCTAATACCCACAGCCGATCTGCATCACCTCTTGAACGCGCTAAGTCAGCGATCTTGGTGAGAACCGTTTCACGCTTCGGGCTTTCTGAATAGCGCTTGGCCTCAAAGCAGACGGCATCTCTGGGCAAGGCGGCATCACCATCCATCCCGCCTTGAAGCCCACTCGCGGCCAGTCGAAATGGGATGCCAGTAAGTTTGGTCAGAGCAAGCCGCAGTATGCCCTCAAAGCCAGCCGGCCCCGAGGGCTTGAGCGCCAAGAGTGAAGACCGAATCTGCTCAAGATGGGGCCTGATTTCAGAAGTACCGTCGTCGGCCATTGGTCACCGTAAAACCTTTTTCGAGTTGATTCTCGCTAGACGATCGATGCAGCGCGACTGGCAGGCAAACAGCTACTAGGAAGCCTGCTCTGGGGTCGGGTCAGGTTTGCCCGATACAGATACTCATTAACTGTTTGGCTGTGGAATCGGTCTTCAGACGCATATTGCTTCTCAGATAGTCCGTTGCCAACAACTCCCAGAACGTCCACGGGTGAACTCCCGCCTTATCTTGAGTGGTCATCGGCCAAACGCGACACCTCGACCGTGCGCCTTCCGCCCCATCAGGGGCGAATGATTGTTTTGCTGGAACGGCTACTTTTGAGAGAACGGCTGCAAGCTTGAAGCTACCAACTTGGGGCGTTTTGCTGACCTCATGGGGCCCGTCTGCAACCATCGCTACCGTCTGGGGAGTGCGAGCATGTCTCCGCGAGAATCGGACAAAGGCCGGCACTCCGATCAAGAAGGTCCATCAGATTGCTGGGGAGATACGCGGCGCTAGCAGCCGCGCGATACACACACTCATAAACCGCTTTTCCTGCCGACCAAATCACATAACAAATCATCTAACAAAATGGTCGCGCTAAAATTTAACTTATTGATTTTAATGATTTTTATGAACGCGCTTTTTTGATTTGGCGGAAGGGGTGGGATTCGAACCCACGGATGCTTGCACATCGCCGGTTTTCAAGACCGGTGCCTTAAACCGCTCGGCCACCCTTCCACAAGCGTCCCGCGGCGGTCAGGGCGGGGCGGATCGGGCTTTGCGCCCGGTGTCGGTGCTCTTAGCATGCGCGCCCGTGATGTCAACGGGGCGCGGCGTCTTGTGGGGGCAGGGTGCGCACAAAGTCGGACTTCCAGCCGGCCAATGCCGTTGATTTGCCGGCAACGGCGGGGATTCTCGCGGGCGGTGCTGGAAAACGCTGCCGATTGCGGGCATATGGGACGGGCAGTTTGAACCCGATTCATGACAGAACACACCGCACCAGCGCCTGACCATCCCGAATCTGCCGCTCTCCGCCCCGGCCGCTGGCGGCGCCGGTTGGTTCGGCTTGCGTGTCTGGTGCTGCTGGCGCTCGGTCTTGCCTGTGGCGGCCTCGTCTGGCGCCTGTCGCATGGCCCGCTGTTCACCGAGATCGGCGCCGGCTTCGTGCGCGACCAGCTGGCCCAACGCCTGCCCACCGTCCCCAATGTGGACGTGGGTGTCATCGGCTTCGGCCTGACCGAGGATCTGAAGCCTGAACTCTATGTCCGCGACGTCCGCCTCGAACGCCCCAACGACGTGATCGTCTCGGTCAACGAGATCGAGATCGGCACCGCCTGGTCGACGCTGCTGGGCGGCACGCCGCGCGTCGATCACATCACCATCGATCGGCTGTTCATCACCGCCACCGGCCCGCAGATCCTCCTGCCCACCGCCGAACAGGTGCTGAACGGACTGGAAGGCGCGGTACGTCGGGCCGATTTCAGCTATTTCGAGATCGGCGCGCTGACCATTCGCGACGAGGTCCCTGGCCGAACCCAGCGCGACATCGTCTCCAACGTCTCGATCACCGCCCAGGCCCAGGGCCGCGACGGCGTCGGCCTGCAAGCCACGACGCTGGGACTGAACGGTCCCATCTCGCTTGAAACCGCCGTCACCTTTCCCGAAGAGGGCAAGGACATCTTCGGGGTGACGGCCCGCAGCAACGGCTTCGATCTTGCCGACATCGCCCTGATTGCCGGGCGTCCGGACAGCTCGTTCTCGGGCGGCATCGGCTTCGACGCCAACCTCTCGCTCACCCGGGGCGGAGACCTCAAGTCCGGCGGCGGCAAGCTGCGCGCCGGCCCCATCTGGCTGTCGGGCGAGGGAAGCGACGCGGCCCTGCTGCCCTCGCCGGTCAATCTCGATTTCAGCTGGGACGACGGCGCCATCGAGCTCAATCCGTCTCCGATCAAGCTCGACGTCGGCCATGTGATGGCACTGGGGCGCCTCTCGCCGCCCAAGGCCGACAAGGCTCCCTGGACTTTCGATCTGTCGCTGCAGGGCACCGACCTGATCTCCTCGGGCCGGCAGACCAGCGGCCACGTGGTCGGCTCCTATGACCCCGGCCAGTCGCTTCTGGTGCTCGACAGCCTGAACTTCGACGGGGAGGGCACCTCGCTCACCGCTGCCGCCCGCCTGTCGCATGCCACCCAGCATCCCATCTTCGTGCTGTCCGGCGCCGTTCCGCGCCTTCCGGTTCGCAGCCTCAAGACGCTCTGGCCGCAGAATGTCAACGAAGAGGTCCGCTCCTGGATCGAGGACAATCTCTTCGATGGCGTCCTGACCAACGCCTCCGTCGACATCACCAGCACACCAGCGACCGCGGGCGATCCGCTCGCCACCAAACTGGCCTTCGACTTTGAGGGAGGCGTCGTCAAATCCTTCGAGGGTGGCCCGCTGGTGCGCGACGCCACCGGCCACGCCAGCCTGGATGGCAAGCGCTTCACTGTCACCATCGACAGCGGCTGGGGCGATCTCGGGAACGGCAGGCGCATCAACGTTGGCGGCTTCACCTTCGAAGTGCCCGACGTCGCCGCCAAACCCGCCCTCGGCGTCATGGACTTCAAGCTCGATGGCGCGGCGGGCCCGGCCGCCGCATTGGTTGCCATGCTCCCCATGAAGGGAACCGGTGACCTGCCGCTCGATCCCGCAGACGCCAAGGGGCAGGTCGCCGCCAGCCTGCATCTCGAACTGCCGCTGCTCAAGGACATACCGGCCGACGCCGTCCGTTTCAGCGGCAAGCTGGACATCAAGGATCTCGCCCCCGGCCTTCCCATTGATGGCCGCACGATCACCAACGCCGATCTGTCGGTCGACCTCACCAACCAGGGGGCCGTCATCAAGGGCACCGCCCTCGTCGACAACGCCAAGGCCAGCATCGATCTCACCAGCCCCTTCGTCGCGGAAGGCCAATCCAAGAGCGCGGTCAAGCTGACCCTAGACGATGCCGGCCGCGCCGCCCAGGGCTTTGCCTTCGGCGACGCCCTCAAGGGCCCGGTTGACGTCGTGGTGTCCTCAGAGGATCCAGACGTGCGGCAGATCACCGTCGATCTTGCCAAGGCCCGCGTCAACATTCCCGCCCTCGGCTTCACCAAGGCGGCCAAGAAGCCTGGCACCATCTCCTTCAAGATGACCACCACCGACAACGGCGTCGACATCACCGATCTCAAGGTGCGTGCCGCCGGTGCGGCGGTCGACGGCAAGATCCACATGGCCTCGGACGGCAGCCTGCAGGCGGCCGACTTCAGCCGCTTCAACATTTCCGGCACCGATCAGGCCACGCTGTCGATCCGCCGCAAGGGCAACCGCATCGCCGTCACCCTGAAGGGGGCCAGCTTCAACGGTCAGGGCATGGTCCACAACCTGATCCAGTCCAAGGCCGACGCCACAGGCTTCGAGGGCATGGCTTTTGACATTTCCGCGACAATCGACGCGGTGCTCGGTTACAATGGTGAGACAATCCGCGGCATCAATCTGTCTGCCGATGTGGAAGACGGCACGGTCGCAGCCCTGTCTCTCACCGCCCAGACTGACGACGGATCAGCCACGTCGGCCACCATCACGCCCAACGACGACAAGCGCCGCATTCGCGTCGAAACCGGCAATATCGGCGGCATGCTGCGCTTCTTCGATATCTACCCGCGTGTCTTCGGCGGCCGCGCGGCCGTCACCGGCATGCTGGACGACGATGGCAACCTCAACGCCACCATCGACGGCAGCAAATGGAAGGTGGTGGAAGAACCGGCACTTGCGCGCCTGTCCCAGGCTTCGAAGGAGGGCCCGACCGAAGGCCTCTCCACAGCCGACATCCGCCGCCTGAGCTTCCAGATCGGCTTCGGCCATGGCGTGCTCTCCATCGTCAACGGCTACGTGCGTGCGGAAACGGCCGGCCTCACCATGAACGGCGACGTCGATTTCGGACGCCAGACCATGCGCCTCGGCGGCAGCTATCTGCCGGCCAGCCAGCTCGACAGCGTCCTCGGCGCCATCCCCATCCTTGGACAGACCATCTTCGCCAGCGGCCGCGCCGGCCTGCTCGGCGTGTCCTTCCATCTGGGCGGCTCCATCGACAGCCCGCAACTGACGGTCAACCCTCTATCCGCCATGGCGCCGGGCATTTTCCGCAAGCTGTTCGAGCTGAAATAGCCCATCAGGGGGGCACATCAGGCTCACCCGGTCGGGCCTCGGCACCCGTTTCTTGCGTCCCTCTTCGATCCTCGCAGTCGAGCATCTGGACCGCACAGAGGTGCACAAGCAAAAGGCCCGAGAACATCCCGGGCCTCAGCGTCGATGCATTGAGACAACTGCGGCTCAGACAGCCCCTCACACCGGCTTCAGCAGGATGTGCTTCTTCTTGCCGAGCGACAGCTTGATCACGCCATCGTCGGTAAGATCGGCAAGAGAGAGCGTCTGCTTGGGATCGCTGACGGTGGCGTCATTGACCTTGAGACCGCCGCCCTGGGCCGAACGGCGGGCGTCGCCGTTGGAGGCGGCAAGGCCGGCCTGCACGAAGGCGGCGAGCACGCCAACGCCGACTTCGAGATCGCCCCTGGGGATCTCGATGGTCGGCAGATCGTCGGAATGCGCGCCTTCCTCGAAGGTCTTGCGCGCGGTCTCGGCGGCAGCCTCTGCCGCCTCGCGACCATGGACGATGGCGCAAGCCTCCGTCGCCAGCACCTTCTTCGCCTCGTTGATCTCCGAGCCGCCCAGCGCACCAAGGCGCGCGATCTCGTCGAGCGACAGGCGGGTGAAGATCTTCAGGAAACGAACCACGTCGGCGTCTTCCGTGTTGCGGAAATACTGCCAGAACTCATAGGGGCTGAAGAGATCGCCATTGAGCCAGACGGCGCCGTTGGCGGTCTTGCCCATCTTGGCGCCCGACGAGGTGGTCAGCAGCGGCGTGGTCAGCGCATAGAGCTGGTTGCCGCCCATGCGGTGGCTGAGGTCGACACCGTTGATGATGTTGCCCCACTGATCCGAACCACCCATCTGCAGGATGCAGTCGTAGCGGCGGTTGAGCTCGACGAAGTCGTAGCCCTGCATGATCATGTAGTTGAATTCGAGGAAGGACAGCGACTGCTCGCGGTCGAGGCGCAGCTTGACGCTGTCGAAGCTCAGCATGCGGTTGACCGAGAAATACCGGCCCACGTCGCGCAGGAACTCCACATAGTTGAGCTTCAGGAGCCAGTCGGCATTGTTGACCATGATGCCGTCGAGCTGACCATCGCCGAAGCGCAGGATCTTGCCGAAGATCTTCTTGATGCCTTCGATGTTGGTGTTGATCGTCTCCACCGAGAGCAGCTTGCGCTGGTCGTCGCGGAAGGACGGATCGCCCACCATCGAGGTGCCGCCCCCCATGAGCGCGATCGGACGGTTGCCCGTCTCCTGCAGCCAGTGCAGCATGGTGGCCGAGATGAGGTTGCCGATGTGCAGGCTGGTGGCCGTGGCGTCATAGCCCACATAGGCGGTGATCGGTCCCTTCAAGCAACGGGCGTCGAGACCCTCGGGGTCCGAGATCTGGTGGATGAAGCCGCGCTCGTTCAGAACGCGCAGGAAATCCGACTTGAAGCCGCTCATGAGCCTTTACCTTCACATTTACCCCAATCGGCGTATGTCAGAATGATCGGGGGAAGCAGTCCGGGCTGCTTCCTAACAGGATCGCTCAAGGATTTCACCGGGGGGAGGGCAAAAATGTCGGCGAATTCCGCCATATGGGCGCTGGGCCTGATGAGCGGCACGTCCTTCGACGGTGTCGATGCCGCGCTTGTCCTCACCGACGGCGAATCAATCGCCGAGTTCGGACCAACCCTTTGCGTGCCCTACAAGTCCGACGAACGCGCCATTCTGCGCGCGGCGCTGGGCGAAGCGCGCGCCATGACCGACAAGAACGAACGCTTCGGCTCCATCGTCCAGGCCGAGACCATTGTCACCGACGTGCATCTCGCCGCTGCCGCGGAGCTGACAGCGACAGCGATCAAGCGCGGCATCCGCCCGCTGGTCATCGGCTTCCACGGCCAGACTGTGTTTCACGCCCCCGACAAGGGTTTCACCGCCCAGATCGGCCATGCCGACCAACTGGCCCAGCGGTTCCGCGTGCCGGTGGTTCACGACTTCCGCTCCCGTGACGTCGAGGCAGGCGGGCAGGGCGCGCCGTTGGTGCCAGCCTTCCACCGGGCTCTGGCGGTCAAGGCCGGCCTTGCGACTCCCGTCGCCTTCCTCAACATCGGCGGGGTCGCCAACATCACCATCATCACCCGAGACGACCGGGTCGTCGCCTTCGACACCGGCCCCGGCAACGCTCTGATCGACGACGTGATCGCCATGGAGACCGGGGCAGACTTCGACGAAGGCGGACGTGTGGCCGCGTCCGGCAAGGTCGACGCCACGCGTCTAGACCAGATGATGGCGCATCCCTATTTCAGCCTGCCGACACCGAAGTCGCTGGATCGCAACGCCTTCTCCGGCGCCGCCGTGGAAGACTTGCCCCTGGCCGACCGCGTCGCCACACTCACCGCACTCACCGCTCGTTCGGTCGCAGCCGGCATTCGGGTGACGGGAGAGCAGGTGGAGACACTGGTGGTCTGCGGCGGCGGCGCCCACAATCAGACCCTGGTGAACATGCTGGCCGCCGAGACAGGCTGCAAGGTCATCGGCGCCGGGAACCTCGGCCTTTCCGTCGATTTCATCGAGGCACAGGCCTTCGCCTATCTCGCCGTGCGCCGCCTCGCCAAGCTGCCGGCGTCATGGCCGACGACAACGGGTGTACCGGAACCGATGATCTGCGGTGAAATCGTATAGGATCGCGGCTCAGTTCACTGCGATTCGATCAAAGATGCTCGCCGAAGCCCTGCAATTTGCCGCCACGCTGGCCCTGTCGCCGCGCACCCGACCGTCGGTCATCAGCGACAGCGTCGGCCTGTGGGCGCGCGCCGGTCGCTGTCGCAAGGCCTGGACGCTGCACGAGGAGAACTGCAAGGCGGCGGTCAACCATGCCATTGACGGCGTCCAGCATCGCGGCACCGCCGTCATCCTCGGCTCGGGACTGCTGCGCGACGTGCCGATCGAGCGTCTGTTCTCCATGTTCCGCGAAGTGGTGCTGATCGATATCTGCCATCTCGCAAGCGTTCGCGCCTGGGCGAAGCTGCGCCGCTACTCCAACCTGACCTTCCGCACAGCCGACCTATCCGGCTACGACAAGCTGCTGCAGCAGACCCGCATTTCGCTGGCAACCGGCGAGGAAGACCTGGGCGTCAAGCTCGATCCGCTCGGCTTCCTGCGTCGTATCGACGACCTGTCGCTGGTGGTTTCCGCCAACATTCTCTCGCAGATCGCCGTCGGCGCGGCCGCAAGGCTGCAGCGCCCTGACGGGCACGCACGCATCATGCCGGACGACACCCTGCGCCTGCTGGTGGCCGCCCACCTCGACAGCCTAGCCGCCTTGCCCTGCAAGACCTGCCTGCTGACCGACGTCTCCTTCAGACGCGAGGATCGCACCGGCAACGTCACCGAAACCGTCGACCTGCTACACGGTGTCGAGCCGCCGGAAGGCGACAGCAGCTGGGATTGGCCCGTCGCTCCCTTCGGGGAGGAAAGTGCGGATATCCAGCGTATCCACCACTGCATCGCCACCGAAGACGTGGCGGTTCCGCTGGGCTGAGACGAGACGTCCCGTCAGATTTCACAAGTCGCCGCAGCAATCCACCAGGTCGGTTGCTGCTGGCGCAACGTCGCCGCAGCGTTCTCCGCTTCCACAAGCGTCTCGAAGAGTGCAAAGCAGGTGGCACCGGACCCCGACATGCGCGCCAGTGCGGTGCCGGGAAGCGCTTCGAGCGCCGCCAGTACCTCACCAATCCTGGGCGCAAGACTGATGGCCGCTGTCTGCAGATCGTTGCGGCTTTCGCTTCGCAGAAAGCTTGCCAGCGCCTTCAGCCCGTTCAAGCGGGCGGGCAGGGGCGGCAAGGGCGGATTGCCCCGCTGGGTCAGGGCGGCGAACACCCTCGGCGTTGACACGGCGACACCGGGATTGACCAGCAGCATGGCCGCCTTCAGTCCCCGCCGGCTGTCCGTGATGACCTCGCCGACACCGGTGGCACGCAGCGTCGTCGAATGCAGACACATGGGAACATCGGCGCCGAGGCGCACGGCAACGTCCATCATTTGCGGCGACAGCGGATCGACGCCTCGCAAGCGCGCAAGGGCTCTCAAGGTGGCAGCTGCATCCGCCGAGCCGCCCCCGATGCCGGACGTCACGGGCAGGCGCTTCACAAGTTCGACGGACAGCGACGGGCCAAATCCGTAAACACGCTCGAAGGCGGCGACGGCCCGCAGCACCAGATTGTCATTGGGATCGGCGTCCCGCAGGGCCGAGGCCATGGGGCCGGTGATCGCAAAGGTCTCTGCGTCATCGGCAACGACATGCACGTCGTCGCCAATGTCGGGGAAAACCGCGAGGGTCTCAAGGAGGTGATAGCCGTCGACCCGCCGCCCGACCACATGCAGAGCCAGATTGACCTTGGCTCTGCCGGTTTCGGTCACGGCATCGGCGACGATGGACATGGTCACGGCTTGGCGGTTGGCTTAGGAGTTGTGGTTGCCTCGGCCGCCGCGGCCGGCGCCGGATCGACCAGACCGTCCTTCAGCTTGGCTTCGATCTTGGTCTTCTCATCCGCTTCGGGCTTCGAGGCAAGGGCGTGGTTCCACTGGAAGCGCGCCTCCAGCTTGCGACCGACGCGCCAATAGGCATCACCCAGATGATCATTGATGGTCGGGTCGGCCGGCATCAGGTCGATGGCGCGCTCGAGCTCGGTCACCGCACGATCATATTGTCCAAGCTTGTAATAGGCCCAGCCCAGGCTATCGATGATCAACCCGTTTGTCGGGTCGCCGTCCACGGCCTTGCGGATCATCTCGAGGCCCTGGTCGAGATTGATGCCCTTGTCGACCCAGGTGTAGCCGAGGTAGTTCAGCACCAGCGGCTGATCCGGCTGCAGTTCCAGCGACTTCCTGAAGTCCGCCTCGGCCAGCGGCCAGCGATTGGTCCGCTCGTAGGTGATGCCTCGGTTGTAGTAGAGCTGCCAGTCCTTCTGGCTGGGCTTGCCATTCAGCTGATCGATCGCCTTGGAATAGGTCGTGGCCGCTTCATCGAACATCTTGCGCACACGCATGATGTTGCCGAGGCTCACCAGAGCCTCCATGTCGGTGCCGTCCTTCTTGATCACCTTGCGCAGGGCAGCCTTGGCCTCGTCCACCTTGTCGAGCGAGTTGTAGTCGAAGGCCGCCATGATCAACGCGTCGCGCTTCATGGGCGAGCGGTTGGACACCTTCTCCAGCACATTGAGCGCGTCCTGATAGCGATTGGCGCGCTCATAGGTCTGGGCAAGCGTGATGCGCGTCAGGTCGGCGGTCGGATCGACAGCCAGTGCCTGCTGCAGGAAGATCATGCCCATGTCGTTGTTGTCTTCGCGGATGATCGCCGAGCCGAGGCCGGACAAGATCTCGGAAGCGCCCTGCTGGACGGTCTGCACATGCGGCGCCGGCTTGCGACCGGCCGCCAGATCGGCCATCACAGGCTCCAGCACCGGATGCGGCTCGCCGCTCTTGTTGGCCTTGTCCAGAAGCTTCTGCGCGCCCGCCTTGTCGCCCGAGCGGGCCAGCGCGCGGACGCCGGCATCGATGGTGATGACCGAGCTGTCGTCGATGGCGAGAGCCTTCTGAAAATAATCCGCAGCCAGCTTGTCGTCGCCCGAGACGCTGGCGATCAATCCTGCGTGATAGTCGCGGAAGAACTCATACCACTTCTCGCCGTCCAGCTTGTCGAGCCGCTGAATGGCAAGCGCCGTCTTGCCGGCGCCCTGTTCGGCCCAGGCCGACATCACCTCGGAAACCAGCGACAGCAGCGGTCCGTTCTTGGCGCCCTTCAGCTCCTCCACCGCCACCGACCAGCGACCACGCCTGAAGTCGTCGACGCCCAGCGCCAGCGCGGCGAGCGGACTGCCATGATCTGCATCCCGCAGCCGTTCGGCATATTCGCGCACCACCGAACTCTCGCCGGCAGCCATATAGAGCGACAGAGCCCGCTCCAGCAGGAACGGATCCTCCGGGTCGAACAACAGGGCCTCGGCGAAATAGTCAGCAGACGCCTGATAATCAAAGGTCTGCCCGGCAAAACGACCGGCCAGATAGTTGCCCTCCATGCTGGATGCCATCGGCATGGTCAGCAGCGGCTGCGGTGCCGACAGAGCCGGCGCCGACCAGATCGCCGCCAAGGCGACGAGCGACACTCCCGCGAGGCGGCGCGTGTGGCGCCAGGCGGAGAGACGACGGCTGGCGGACTTGAGGGCATTCATCGGACGGAGGTCTCCTCGGACTTGCAGCAATCGGGGCACACGCACCGACCGAAAGGGCGCCATCATGGCAACTTCGACTCAATTAGGGACAAAGATGGCGGCAAAGAGATGACGCATCAAGTATTGATCCTGAGGCCATCGGCAGACGTGGACTTTTCATCGAGAGATTGCCTTTTGGGCTGGGCCACCGCATAAGCCCTCTGATTGGCGGCAGGGACAGAGCATCGTCCGGTCGCCGCGTTGTCCGAATCCCACCCCGGGGTTGCCGCCCATGAATGTCGTCCTGATCGCCGCCGTCCTCATCGGCCTTGCGATCTATCTTGCCGGCAAGTTCAAGCCTGGCCACATGGCCCGCTTCCGGTCTCTCTGGCGCTCCCAGAGCCTGACGGTCGGGATCGCCGTCGTTGCAGCTCTTGCGCTCACCGGGCGGATCGGACTGGCAGTGGGCGCGGCGTCGCTCCTCTATACCCTGGTCCGGATGGGCGTGATCAACTCGTGGAACGCGCCGACGTCAAAAGGTCGCAAGAGCCGCATCGCCTCTCCAATGGTCAGCCTGACGCTTGATGCCGCGTCCGGTCAGGTCTCGGGAGAAGTCCTGAAGGGACGCTGGGCTGGCCTCTCATTGGCAACGCTCGACGCCTCGGCCCTCGCCGATCTTCATCGGGAGACCGCCACGGACGCACGCAGCCGCGCCGTCCTAGAGATTTATCTCGACAGCCGACTGCCCGGATGGCGTGAGCACATGCAGGCTGAGGCCGCAACGGGGCGCGGTCGAGCGGCGGATTCGGGCTCCATGAGCGAGCAGGAGGCGTACGAGATCCTTGGGCTTCATCCGGGCGCCGGCGAGGCCGACATCCGCGCCGCTCATCGACGCCTGATGAAGAAGGTTCATCCCGACCAGGGCGGCACCACTTTCCTCGCGGTACGCATCAACCAGGCTAAGGACAGGCTTTTGTCCAAACATCGCTAGCTCCCGAACTCAGATACACATTGGGTGCCAAGCCGTTCTGATCGCCGAACAGGCGATCAGAGACGAATGGTGAAGCAGGAAAAGTCACTCTTCTTGAGGGCCGCACAGGCCTTGGTGGCAGCCTTCTCGCTACCGAAACCGCCGAAGCGGGCACGCACATAGGTCTGGCCACCCTTGGAGAAGGGTTCCATGATCGGGTCGGCCTTGGCCAGCTGCGAGCCGGCGGAAGAACGTGCCTTGTCGAGCAGGTCACGAGCAGCCTTCTTCGACCCAACCGCGCCGATCTGGATGATCCAGCCCGAGCCTTCGGAGGTCGAGCTGACCGAACCGGTGACCACGTCGCGATCGCTCTGAGCCTTGGCCTGACGGTTCGCCTTGGCCGGCGGCGGAGCCACTTCGGCAAGATCGCTCTCGACGGAGGCAACCTGATAGGTGGCCTGCCGCTGCTGCGACTGGTTGACCAGGGCGGCCATGGCATCCGGAGCCGGGGCGGGCGGCGGCGGCACGTCGGCAAAGGCCTCGGCAGCGGACGACGGCAGACGGGAGTTGGCCAGGCTGGCGGGCAAGGTGGCTTCGGCCAGGCTCTTCGGAGCCTGCGGCAGCACCGGAGCCGGCTGGGGCGCCGGAGCGGCGGCAACCTCGGCCGGGGCAGGGGCCAGATCGCGGGTCACAGGGGCAGCGTCGGGAATGGCCGCCGGAGGCAGCATGGCCGGGTCGGCCGACGCCATTTCCATCGAAGCAGCAACAGCGGGGCGGGGAACCGGGTTGGGATGGCTCGGCATGCGAACCTGCGTCACCTCTTCCTCTTCTTCCTGGGGCGCAGCCACGGCACCGGCAACCTTCGGCGCAGCCTTCACGGCGGCAATGAGGTCACTGTCGTAACCGCGAGCCCGCGTCGCCTTCGGCAGGTAGGTATTGATGAGTTCGACCACGTGGGCGTCGCGCTGCGCCGCGGTCTTGCCACCCATCACGACGACGACCAGCTTGCGCCCGTCGCGCTTGACCGAGGTGACAATGTTGAAGCCGGAGGCATTCACATAGCCGGTCTTGATGCCGTCAACGCCGTCAACACGACCCAGCAGATGATTGTGATTGCCGATCACCTTGCCGCGGAACACGAAGGACTGCGTCGAGAAATAGGGGAAATACTGCGGAAAGCGCACCTGCAAGGCGACACCCAGCACCATCATGTCGTGGGCGGAGGTGTACTGACCCGGGTCGGGCAAGCCGTTGGCATTGCGGAAGCGGGTATTGGTCATGCCGATGGCGCGCGCCGTACGCGTCATGCGCTCGGCAAAGGCGGGGATGGAGCCAGCAACATTCTCGCCGATCGTGGCGGCGGCATCGTTGGCCGAACGCGTGATCAACCCCTTGATGGCGTCTTCCACCGAGATCTTGTCACCGGCGCGCAACCCGAGCTTGGTCGGGGCCTGCAGCGCGGCATAGGACGACACCTTGAGCGGAGTGGAAAGCTTGAAGCGACCACGCTCGAGATCCTCAAACAGGACGTAGAGCGTCATCATCTTGGTCAGGGAGGCAGGATAGCGCCGGGAGTTGGCGTTTGCCTGATAGAGAACCTTCCCCGACGCGGTATCGACCACAACGGCCGAATATTTCGACGGGATCACCTGGGACATCCCTGCCTGCGATTCCGCAGAGGCAGACACCAGAACCGTCATCGAAACAGTCGCGGCAACGGCCAGATCCGCCATCGTCCGCAGTTTTTGGGAAATCCAGCTACGCAACACGCCCTCGTCCTCGCACACAAACGAGTTAACCACATGGAACGCCTGCAAGATTTGGCGCCCTCGAAGACAATGCGAAAGGCCTTCCGTCGGCACGTCCGCAACACTTGGAAAACTAACGGCAACGCGGTTACCAACCCGTAAAGTTTGACTCGAATTTTCCATTTGGCAGCCGCTTATGCACCACAATGTCTAGGTAATTGTGCGATGCACAAAATTAGTTGACATCGTATATTGCGCTGCATATATTACGTTCAAATGCACGCAAATATTTGCGGAATGCGACGTTCCGGGGATTTGCGCAGCGCAAAACAACATGGATCTGGAGTGACGTTCATGGCGACTGGGTTCGACGACGTTCAGAAGGTTTTCAAGGACAATCTCGACACCGCGATCAAGTCCGCTGACGTGATTGCCAAGAGCTTCCAGGCGCTCGCCACCGAGGCCACCGACTATTCCAAGAAGTCGGTCGAAGACTCCAGCAAGTATTTCGAAAAGCTGCTCGGCGCCAAGAGCGTCGATGTTGCGATCGGCGTGCAGTCGGACTTTTTCAAGAAGTCCTATGAGGACGCCATGGCGCAGTTCACCCGCGTCGGCGAAATCTATACCGACCTCGCCAAGGAAATCTCCAAGCCTTACGAAACCTTCGCCGTCAAGTTCGGCAAGTAAGGGTAGGGCGGAAGCCCGAGAATCCATCGATCTCGAAAGGGCTCGCCGCTCGCCAGCGGTGGGCCCTTTTGCATTTTGCATCTGGTTGCATGACGCATAATTTTGCCGCCAAAAGGGGCAGGTGAGGCGAATTGGTTTCTTCACAAACGCGTGGGGACGTGCTCGACTCCCAAAAACGAATTGCGCACCGCCGTGGGCTGTAACAGTATGGGTCGGGTGTTTCAGACCGAAGGGAAACAGCGTGGCTTGCCGCGCCAGTGTTCTTTTGCGGTCGGGTACGGAGGCTGATTGGTGGTTTTGACTGTGCAGATAACCGCAGAATTCCAGGGCTCCGCTCAAGAACGGGCGGAATCGGGAGAGCGGTTTTACCTGCCGCTGCTGCAATATGGGTTCGGGGCTGAGACCTCGGAGCGCCGGATTGTGATGTCAGGCGACGAAGACGGGGGAAGTGGGGATGACGGCGGGGACTTCGGCACCGGAGTGGTGACGAAGACCCGTACCAAGGCCAAACGGCCGAGCATGTATCGCGTTCTCATTCTGAACGACGATTACACACCGATGGAATTCGTGGTGCATGTGCTGGAGCGCTTCTTCAACAAGGGGCGCGATGAAGCCACCCAGATCATGCTGCACGTCCATCATCACGGTGTCGGTGAATGTGGTATCTTTACTTATGAGGTCGCCGAGACGAAGGTGACTCAGGTGATGGATTTCGCGCGCCGCCACCAGCATCCGCTTCAATGCGTCATGGAAAAGAAGTGAGGGACCATCGTGCCATCCTTTTCGCGCAGCCTCGAAAAAGCCCTCCATCAGGCACTGGCCTTCGCCAATGAGCGTCGCCAGGAATATGCAACGCTCGAACACCTGCTTCTGTCTCTGATCGAGGATCAGGACGCGGCCGCCGTCATGCGCGCCTGCAACGTCGATCTCGATGTGCTCAAGCGCAACCTGATCGAATATATCGACACCGAGCTCGACAATCTGGTCACAGAACTCGGCGAGGAGGCCAAGCCCACCGCCGGCTTCCAGCGCGTGATCCAGCGCGCCGTCATCCACGTGCAGTCTTCCGGCCGCGACGAGGTGACCGGCGCCAACGTGCTCGTCGCCATCTTCGCCGAGCGCGAGAGCCACGCTGCCTATTTCCTGCAAGAGCAGGACATGACCCGCTACGACGCGGTCAACTATATCAGCCATGGCATCGCCAAGCGCGTCGGCATGAACGAGAGCCGCCCGGCCCGTGGCGTCGACGAGGAGACCCCGTCGCAGGAGACGCCCGCCGGCAATGCCAGTGCCGAAAAGAAGAAGGCCGATGCGCTCGATGCCTATTGCGTCAACCTCAACGAGAAGGCCAAGAAGGGCAAGATCGACCCGCTGATTGGCCGCGCCGAGGAAATCAACCGCACCATCCAGGTGCTCTGCCGCCGCTCCAAGAACAACCCGCTCTATGTCGGTGACCCCGGCGTGGGCAAGACCGCCATCGCCGAAGGCCTTGCCAAGCGCATCGTCGAGGGCGACGTGCCGGAAGTGCTCATCGGCTCGACCATCTTCGCGCTCGACATGGGCGCGCTGCTGGCCGGCACCCGCTATCGTGGCGACTTCGAGGAGCGCCTGAAGCAGGTCGTCAAGGAAATCGAGAACTATCCCGGCGCGGTGATGTTCATCGACGAGATCCACACCGTCATCGGTGCCGGGGCCACTTCGGGCGGAGCCATGGACGCCTCGAACCTCCTGAAGCCCGCCCTTGCCGGCGGCACCATCCGCTGCATCGGCTCGACCACCTACAAGGAATATCGCCAGTTCTTCGAGAAGGACCGGGCGCTGGTCCGCCGTTTCCAGAAGATCGACGTCAACGAGCCGACCATCCACGACGCCGTGGAGATCCTCAAGGGCCTCAAGCCCTATTTCGAGGAGTTCCACAAGGTCCGCTACACCAACGACGCCATCAAGGCGGCGGTGGAGCTGTCGGCCCGCTACATCAACGACCGCAAGCTGCCCGACAAGGCGATCGACGTGATCGACGAGACCGGCGCCAGCCAGATGTTGCTGCCCGAGCCCAAGCGCAAGAAGACCATCGGCGTCAAGGAAATCGAGGCCACCATCGCCACCATGGCCCGCATCCCGCCCAAGTCCGTCTCCAAGGACGACGCGGAAGTGCTGGAGAACCTCGAGACCAATCTCAATCGCGTGGTCTACGGTCAGGACGCTGCCATCAAGGCGCTGTCCTCGGCCATCAAGCTGGCGCGTGCCGGTCTGCGTGAGCCGGAAAAGCCCATCGGCAACTATCTGTTCTCCGGCCCGACCGGCGTCGGCAAGACGGAAGTAGCCCGCCAGCTGGCGGCGATCCTCGGCGTCAACATCCTGCGCTTCGACATGTCGGAGTATATGGAGCGCCACACCATCAGCCGCCTGATCGGCGCGCCTCCGGGCTATGTCGGCTTCGACCAGGGCGGCCTGCTGACCGACGGCGTCGACCAGCATCCCCATTGCGTGCTGCTGCTGGACGAGATCGAAAAGGCCCATCCGGACCTTTACAACATCCTTCTGCAGGTGATGGACCACGGCAAGCTGACCGACCACAACGGCAAGCAGGTCGACTTCCGCAACGTCATCCTGATCATGACGACCAACGCCGGCGCGGCGGATCTGTCCAAGGAGCCGATCGGCTTCAACCGCTCCAAGCGGGAAGGCGACGACACCGAGGCGATCAACCGCCTGTTCACGCCGGAGTTCCGCAACCGTCTGGACGCCATCATTCCCTTCGGCGCCCTGCCGCCGGAAGTGGTGCGTTCTGTGGTGCAGAAATTCGTCATGCAGCTGGAAGCGCAGCTCTCCGACCGCAACGTCACCTTCGAGCTCGACGAAGCCGCCATCGACTGGCTGGCCAAGGAAGGCTACGACGAGCGCATGGGCGCCCGTCCGCTCGGCCGCGTCATCCAGGAGCACATCAAGCGCCCCCTGGCCGACGCTGTCCTGTTCGGCGTGCTCAAGAAGGGCGGCACGGTCAAGGTCTCGGTCGAGACCAAGGAGAACGGCAAGCCCGGCCTCAAGCTCGATTGCCTGCCCGACCCCGCGCTCAAGCGCAAGGTCGAGGAGGCGGACGCCAAGGCCGATGTCGGCACGCCCAATCCCAAGCCGCGCCGCGGCGGCCCGCGCAAGCAGCCGATCAAGGCCGATTGATCTCGCGATTGGCTGAAAACCACAGCGCCCCCGGTGACGAAAGTTGCCGGGGGCGCAGGCTTTTTCGGCCCTCCGTAATTGGTCTTGCTTCCCAAGCCCCGCTCTTGCGAAGATAGTCCGAAGCAACCGGTTCGAACCGCAGGACGGCGGTCGGGCAGGGGAGGGAGGACGATAGTGCGGAGTGCCATCATCACCGACATTCACGGCAATCTTGAAGCCCTGAATGCGGTTCTGGACGACATCGAGGAGGCCGGTGTCGATCGTATCGTCTGCCTCGGCGACATCGTCGGCTACGGCGCCGACCCGCAAGCCTGCGTCGAGGTGATCTCCGGTCTGGTCGACAAGGGCGCCATCTGCATCCGTGGCAACCATGACGACGCCGTCGCCGCCGGCGTCTCCGGCATGTCCGAGAGCGCGGCCAAGGCGATGAGCTGGACGCAAGGCCAGCTCGACAGCACCGCCCGAACCTTTCTCGCCCGCCTGCCGATCGCCGAGATGGATGGCGACGTGCTTTTCGTCCACGCCAGCGCCAACGATCCCCAGTCGTGGAACTACATGCTCGATCCGTCGGACGCCTTCGCCAGCTGGGCGGCGACCGACGCGCGCCTCACCTTTTGCGGCCACACCCACGTGCCGGCGCTCTTCCACACGCTCTCGGGCGCACTCTATACCGGCAAGACGCTCACCTTCCGGCCGCAGCCGGATGTGGAGGTGCCTCTCGCCCCCATCCGCCGCTATCTCGCGGTGATCGGCTCCGTCGGCCAGCCACGCGATGGCAACCCGTCCGCCTGCTGGGGGCTCTATGACTCCGACAAGTCGACGCTCGCCTGGATGCGTGTGCCCTATGACATCGACGCCGCCGCCGACAAGATCAAGGCCGCAGGCTTGCCGGACCGCCTCTGGATGCGCCTCAAGGCCGGGAAATAGCCGGCCTCTACCACCAAAGACGTCATGCCGGTCTGCGTCAAAATCGATTAAGTTGCTCATAACTCCAGGCATTTGCTGAAAGGACATTTCATGGGGCCCATGTCCCTGCTGCCCGGTACCGTACTCGACGGCTTCGTGCTGGAGGAGAAGATCGCCGTCGGCGGCATGGGCTCGATCTGGCGCGCCAACCATCCCGACTGGCCCTTTCCGCTGGTGCTGAAGTCACCCTTCCTCGGCGCCGGCGCCGACGTTTCCACCATCGTCGGCTACGAGACCGAGGAGATGATCCTCAAGCGCGTCGAGGGCAAGCACGTGCCGCGCTTCGTCGCCGCCGGCGACCTGCGCATCCGCCCCTATCTGGTGATGGAATTCGTCGAGGGCACAGTCCTGCAGTCAATGCTGGAGGACACGGCCAAGCCCTATGCCGAGGTGGTCAAGGTCGGCATTCAGGTGGCGGCCGCGCTTGAGAACCTGCATCGCCAGGGCGTCATTCATCTCGACCTCAAGCCCGGTAACATCATCCTCGCCAAGCGCGGTGCGGTGCTGATCGATTTCGGCCTCGCCCGCCACGAGCGCCTGCCGGACTTGCTCGGCGAGGAAAGCGACATCCCCATGGGGTCGGCCGCCACCATCGCGCCGGAGCAATGCGTCGGCGAACGCAGCCGGCCGGAAAGCGACATCTACGCGCTCGGCTGCATCCTCTACCGCATGGCCACCGGCGACTATCCCCATGGCGAGCCCACGTCGGTGGCCGGGCAGAAGCGCCGCCTTTACAGCCTGCCGCAGCCGCCGCGCGCCATCAACGCCAAGATTCCCAAATGGCTGCAGGAAATCATCCTGCGCTGCCTGGAGATCGACCCCGACCAGCGCTATCGCTCTGCCGGGCAACTGCTGTTCGACCTCAATCACCCCGACCAGGTGATTCTCACGGACCGTGCCGAGCGGGAAGGCAAGGGGGGCCTGTTCCGTCGCCTCGGCGCCTGGATGCTCGGTCGGTCGGTGAAGCAGCGCCCCCTGACGCGCATGGTCCCAACCCGCCGCGTCTCCGCAGCGCCGCTGGTGGTGGTGGCGGTGGATCTGGCGCGTGGCGCCGATCCTCTGGCCCAGGAAGTGCGCCTGCATCTGCGCCGCGTTCTCTCCATGGAGGAGGGCGCCCGTCTCGCCTGCCTCACCGTGCTCAAGACCAAGCTGCACGGCAACGCCCCGACCCACGACAGCCACGGTCGCACCATGTACCTGTCGCGCCTCGTTGCCTTGAAGGATTGGGCACAGCCGCTGGAACTGCCCGACGACCGGGTCAGCTACCACGTGCTCGAAGCCCTCGATCCGGCGTCAGCGCTGCTCGATTACATCCGCCTCAACCAGGTCGATCACGTGGTGATGGGCGCCCGAGGCGTCGGCGCCCTCCGCCGCCATCTGGGCAGCGTGTCATCGGCCGTGGTGGCCGAGGCGCCATGCTCGGTCACGGTCGTCCGTCTTAAGGGCGCTGGCGGCGCGGAGGAGGGGGCCTGAGTGGTCCCCGACACCCTCACTTCCGGGCCAGAAACGCCACGACGCCGCGCTTGTAGACCTGATCGCCGACCGCAACCATGTGGTCGCGATTGGGGATATCCAGCACTTCCGAACCGGGGATCAGCGCCGCCAGTTCCTGCGGCGAGCCCGCCACGTAGTCCTTCGTGCCCACCGCGATCAGCGTCGGCGCCACGATGGTGCCGAGTGCGTCCGGCGCGATCGGCTGGCGGATGCCCCGGATGCAGGCAGCGAGCGCCTTGCGGTCGCTCTGCGTCTGGTCGGCGAACAGGCGGAAGGCGCGCCCCTGCGGATCGGTCACCTGATCGACGCTCTCGGCTTCCAGCGCTTCGGCGACCACCTCGCCATTCTGCATGCCATTGACCAGCGACGAGCCCATGCCGCCGAGAATGATGGACTTCAGTCGGTGCGGATACCCGACAGCCAGCGTCGCCACGATGCGCGCCCCCATGGAATAGCCCATGGCATCCACGCGCTCGAGCCCGAGATGGTCGAGCAGGGCGATGGAATCGGCCGCCATCAGCCCGAGCTTGTAGGAGTCGACGTCATAGAACTTGGCGCTCTCGCCATGGCCCCGATTGTCGAGCGCAATCACCCGGCGCCCGGCCTGTACCAGCGTTTCCACCCAGCCCGGATTGACCCAGTTGATCTTCCGGTTCGATGCAAATCCGTGCACCAGCAGGATCGGCTCGCCTTCGCCCTCGTCGAGATAGGCGAACTCATGGGAGGAAGAGAAGAAGGTCGGCATGCTCACCTCGTGTTAGCGCGGGCGCCAACATAGGGCCTCGGTGGCGGCTTGTGAACCACCCCGGCCGTCTCGCCGCGAAAGCCGTGGCTTGGCGCAAAAGGGACTGTTCTTGGCAAGCGCTTGACGATATGGTCCAGCCCGACACGGTTCAACCAAGGGAAATATCCATGGCAGACGCATTCGTTCCTCATTTCGCCAACGACGTCGGTGTGCCGGCGATTCGCATCGGGGCGAAGGAGTTCATGTGCATCGGTGCCAAGCCGCCCTTCGATCATCCGCACACCTTCCTCGATATGGGTGGAGATACGGAGATCATTTGTCCTTATTGCTCGACGGTTTATCGCTATGATGCGACTTTGAAGCCGACCGAGTCGGATCCCAAGGAAGCCGCATGGCAGCCCAAGGCTGCCTGACAACCATACAGGAACCCAACAATGCCGGACCAGTTGCCGGTGGTCGTCGTCGGTGCCGGAATTGCCGGCCTCACGTTGTCGCTGTGCTTGGCGCGGGCCGGCATTCAGGTCACGCTGCTGGAGAAGGCCGAGCGCCTCAGGGAAGTCGGGGCAGGGCTCCAGCTTTCCCCCAATGCCTCGTCCATCCTCATCGATCTTGGCCTCGGCCCCGCTCTGGACGCCACGGGTGTGCGTCCGGAAGCCGTAGCGATTCGTGACAGCGCTTCTGGCGAAGTGGTGACCCGCATGCCGCTCGGCGGCGTGATGATGGACCGCTATGGCGCGCCCTACATCGTCATCCATCGCGCCGATCTACAGGCCACCCTGCGCGACGCCGTGATGAACGAGCCGCGGGTCACTCTGCATCTCGGTGCCGAGATCACGTCCATCCGGCAGTTCAAGGACACGGTCGAGGTTCAGGCCACGCGCGGTGGAAAATCGTCCACCTATACCGGTTCGGTCCTTGTCGGCGCCGACGGCGTACGCTCCATGGTGCGTCAGAAGGTTCTCGCCGGCGGCCCCGCCGTCTACACCGGCCGCACCGCCTGGCGCGCCACCTTCCAGGCCTCCGATTGGCACGGCGCGCTGGATCTGCGCAAGGAAACCGGCCTGTGGATGGGTCCGCGCGCGCATCTCGTCCACTATGCCATCGACGCCGGCCGCGAGATCAACCTGATCGCCGCTGTCGACGACGACTGGATCGAGGACGACTGGGACGTTCCCGGCTCGAAGCTGCAGATCCGCGACGCCTTCGCCGATTGGCCCGCCCAGGTGCGAGAACTGATCGACAAGCCGGATATCTGGCGCAAATGGGCGCTGTGCGGCGCTCCGTCCAATACGCCCTGGGTGCGCGAACGCGCCGTTCTCATCGGTGACGCCGTGCACGGCATGCTGCCCTTCGTAGCGCAGGGCGGAGCAATGGCCATCGAGGACGCCCGCGTGCTTGCCTCGCTGCTTGCCGCCGAAGACGATCGCAGCATCGAGGAGCGCCTCAGCACCTTCGTCAGCCTGCGCAAGCCTCGCACCGACAAGGTCATGGCCATGGCACGGCGCAATGGCTCGATCTACCACCTCGACGGTCTTTCGGCCAAGGCGCGCAACATGGTCATGCGTCTTGCCGGTCCCGAGCGGTTGCTGGACGCGCTGGATTGGATTTATGGCTGGACTCCTGTAGAAAGCTGATCCGCGTTCTCACGGTATCTAGACCAAGGCCATCCCTGCCTGTGGGTCCCGGACATGAACGCCGGGACAGGACAGACGTGTGATGTCGGACGCAAGCCCGCTCCATCCCAGCCATGATTTCGATGACAAGCGCCGCTTCGCAGGCATAGCCGCCGCCATTGGCGCGGTGTCGGCGGTCGGCACATCCGTCAGCCTCGCCATGCCGCTCTTGGCCGTGGTCATGGAAAAGCACGGCGTTTCCAACTTCATGATCGGCGCCAACACGGCCGCCGCCGGCGTCGCCTCGCTGCTGTGCACGCCCTTCGTGCCGGCTCTGGCGCGCCGCGTCGGTCCGGCCTGGCTGCTGCTGTGGAGTGTCGTCATCGGCACGGCGCTGTTCCCGCTGTTCTATGTCTTCGATTCGCTGCCGGCCTGGTTCGTGCTGCGCTTCATCTTCTCCATGGCGCTCAACGCCACCTTCATTCTGTCCGAGTTCTGGATCAACGCCCTGGCCCCCACCGCCAGGCGCGGCTTCGTCATGGGCGTCTACGGCACCATCCTGTCCTTCGGCTTCGCGGTCGGACCAGCGATCCTCAGCTTTGCCGGATCGGACGGGTTCCTGCCGTTCGCCATCGGCACCGGCATACTTGCGCTCTCCATCATCCCCGTGGTGCTGGGCCTCGGCTCGGCGCCGCCCATGGAAGGCGGACGCAAGGGGCACTTCCTGCATTTCCTCACCGTGGTGCCCCTCGCCACCTTCGCCGCCTTCGCCATGGGATCGGTCGAATCGTCGGTGATGAACTTCGCCGCCATCTACGGCCTGCGCCTGGGCTTCCCCGAGCACATGGCGACGCAGTTGGTGGTGGCGGTCGCCGTCGGCAACATCCTCTCGCAGTTTCCCGCCGGCTATCTGGCCGACAAGATGGACAAGCGCATCCTCTTGCTCCTCATCGCCACCGTCGGTGCCATCCTGGCGGCCGTAACGCCGTTGTTCGCGGGCAGTTTTGTCTGGCTGCTGATCATGATCGGCGCCTGCGGCGGTGTCGCTGCGTGCCTTTACACCGTGGGACTCACCCATCTCGGCGCCCGCCTGAGCGGCGCCGATCTCGCTTCCGCCAACGCGGCCTTCATCTTCATGTACTCGATAGGCATGCTGCTCGGCCCGGCCACCACCGGCTATGGCATGGACGCCATTGGTCCGCACGGCTTTCTGATCGTCTGCTCCCTGTTTCTCGGCGCTTATGCCCTGCTGGCCGCCTGGCGCATCCTCACCGTTCGTCGTTCGACGGCTGAATGAAAGGCGAGGGGACATATTGACTTTTCAGTCTTTTCGACTAGGGTGCGCGGCGAACGAACGACGCTCCGGCACGGGCGTCCAGCCGCTTTGGCTGTCATCACACTAACAAACACAAGGAATCGGATGCCATGGCCAAGGCGACGACCATCAAGATCCGGCTCGTTTCGACCGCCGATACCGGGTACTTCTACGTTACCAAGAAGAACTCCCGCACCATGACCGAGAAGATGACCAAGACCAAGTATGATCCGGTCGCTCGCAAGCATGTGGAATTCAAGGAATCCAAGATCAAGTAATTGATTTTGTTCGATTTCTGAGCTTTGACGGGGTGCCTTGGGCGCCCCGTTTTGCGTTTGGGGACATACGTTCGGGGGAGGGCATAGATGCGGTTCCTGGCAATCTCCGGCAGCCTTCGCGCCGCCTCCACCAACAGCGCCATGCTGCGCGTCCTGCGCGATCTCGCCCCGGCTGGCATCACCATCGAGATCTTCGACGGCCTAGGCGATCTGCCGATCTTCTCGCCCGATCGTGAGGGCGACTCAGCGCCCGCCGCCGTCATCGCCTTCAAGGCCGCCGTCGCCGCCTGCGATGGGCTGATCATCGCCAGCCCGGAATATGTCCGCACCTTGCCCGGCGGCCTCAAGAATGCCATCGACTGGCTGGTCTCGGGCGACGAGCTGATCGCCAAACCCGCTGCCATCCTGCACGCCTCGTACCGCGGCGACGACATGCTGGAAACCCTGCGCGCTGTGCTCGCCACCGTCACCACGCGCTTCGCCACCGACATCTTCCTGCGTCTGCCGCTGATGAAACTGACGCCGGAGGAGGTGGCCACCATCATGAACGCCCCAGAGGGACGAGCGAAGATCACGGGTTTCATCGATAGCTTCGCGCAGTTCTGCCGAGGCAACGACCGCCCCTGAGGAAGTCTGAAGTTTCACGCGCCGAACGGTGGGCGACCCATCAAGCCGAGCTCTATATCCGCGAGCGTCAATCGGCCTTCGGGAACACCATCGAAGTCGCGTGCTTGCTGCGCCTGAGCGCCAACGATGTTGGGGGCCTGCGTGACTTGGGATTGGCCAGGTTATGAGAGAGTGCCTTTGGCTTATCAGGTATCACCCGCCAATTCCGCCGATCCCAGGGGATAGTGAGCCGTACGGCCGCGCTTAGCGGCATATCAAATTCGCATAATGGATATTATGGAACCAAAATGCATACGGGGATTGGCCCGGATGCGCCCTCAATACCGTCTATGAGCCCAGGTGCGCAATCATGTGAGCGGCTGTTTGTGGGTCGGTGCCGGGACCAAGCTTTGCCCTTTGGCGGAGGCTTCGTGAGCTGCCGTTATGGGGTCCGGCCAGGAACACGCGCTTTCAAGTCCGTGCTGCCGGCCAGCCAATGGCCGACAGCTTCCATGGAACGCGCCAGGCACCCAGCAGGACAACGCCGGTGCCATGACGCCACAGTATCAGGCGTACTGATCAACGACCCGGCCGACGCCGTTCGCCTTGTTGCCCACGTTGCGCTGCTGTTGACGATCTTCCAGCGCCTTCTGGGAGTCCTCGCGATCGGCTTGCGCCTGGCGTGCCTGTTCGGCGCGCCGCTCGGCAGCCTTGGCGACGCGATCGTCCCGATCGCTGTCGGCCGTCTTTGGCGGCTCGGATTTCTCGGTGTTGCGGACCTGAACGGTCGGACGCGTCACCGTCGAGACGCTGGACACGCTTGTCATGGTTTTCTCCTTGCGGGCAGCTTGCCCGATCCGCAGAAATCCTAGGCTTTGCACCCGCAACATGCTCGAAAGAAAATCGATAAAATTCGATGGGTTATGCCGATTTGTTCATCTCACGGCCGCCAAAAGCCCAGCGCGCGCGCCTTTTCTTCGTGCCGCCGCAATGCTAGGACACGGGAACGAAAAGCCGGCTTTCCCGGCCCGATCCCATTTCGTCGCAGGACATGCCATGACCGTTGATCGCGTACTCGCCGATGCCTTCATCCCGGAGCTTCCGGCCTATTACAAGGGCAAGGTGCGCGACAACTACGACCTGCCCGACGGCCGCCGCATCATCATCACCACCGACCGCGTCAGCGCCTTTGACCGCATCCTCGCCTGCATCCCCTTCAAGGGCCAGGTCCTGACGCAGACGGCGCGCTACTGGTTCGAACAGACTGCCGACATCTGCCCCAATCACGTGCTGGACTATCCCGATCCCAACGTGGTGGTCGGCCGCCGTCTGACCATCCTGCCGGTGGAAATCGTGGTGCGCGGCTATCTTGCCGGCACCACCGGCACCTCGATCCTGACCAAATACAAGGCCGGCCAGCGCAGCATGTATGGCATCACCCTGCCCGACGGCATGCGCGACAATGAAAAGCTGCCGACGCCCATCATCACGCCCACGACCAAGGCCTTCGACGGTGGCCATGACGAACCGCTGTCCGGGGCTGAGATCCTCGACCAGAAGCTCCTGACGCCCCAGCAATGGGCTACCGTCTCGGACTATGCGCTGCGCCTCTTCGCCCGGGGCCAGGAGCTCGCCGCCAAGCGTGGCCTGATCCTCGCCGACACCAAATATGAGTTCGGCACCGACGCCGATGGCAATATCGTGCTCGCCGACGAAATCCACACGCCCGATTCGAGCCGCTACTGGATCGCCGCGACCTACGAAGCCGCCCTCGCCTCCGGGTCGCGGCCACAGAGCTTCGACAAGGACTTCGTGCGTGCCTGGGTCGGCGAACGCTGCGATCCCTACAAGGATCCGATTCCCGAAATTCCCGACTCCGTGATTCTCGAAACGTCCAAGGTCTACATCCAGGCCTTCGAAGCGATCACCGGCACCACCTTCGTGCCCGATCTCGGCGGCGCCACTCCGCTGGAACGCGTGCGGACCCATCTCGCCCCCTATTTTTCCTGAGGATGATCCGTCACAAATCCGCCGAACTTCTGCGGATTTATGACGATGCGCGAAGGCGTTTTGCGCCTTCGTCATCCACATATGGGTTTGTACTTATGCGCGATGTGCGTTGCAGCACAGCCGGGTGAATGATTTTTGCACCTCGCGCTTCCTATGCAAACTGCACAAGTTGCTTGGCATGCATCCGGTTGATGCAGTGAATGCATTGCCGCGAACTTAAGCGTTTTACCTTAGGTCAGCTCCCCTACCCTTCATGCAATCGCCAGCGCATAGCGTGCAGACACGGATGGGATAACTTCCCAATTACGGTATTTCACCTATTTTATGTCGATCAAATACGCCAGGTTTTCCTTGTGAAAACCCAGTTAAATTTGTGACATCTCGCGATTTATATTTCAAACATTCATGTATTTTGCGATGCATCTAAAATCATGATGCCATGCAAATTTGCATTCTCGTGCAAATGACCAGCCAAAAAGCCGGTCAAACGCGAAAACCCCGTGACTTTCTCGGGTTGACGCTCACGAAACTACGGTTTCTTATACCAAAGTTTACTGTAAGGGCATCTATCGCGCTAGTTTAGGTGTGGCTTATATGAAGCTGACGAACACGCTCCGGGAGGAGCCGGCGCAGGCTTGAAGTCTGCGCCAGGCCGGAGCCGTTCCGTTCAGGGCCTTTTGCTTGGGAGGAAAAGGGATGAGTACTGTCACCGCTGGCGGCGCTTCGTCGTCCGGTATGACCGCCGCCGAACGGCGTGTCATTTTCGCGTCATCGCTCGGAACCGTGTTCGAGTGGTATGACTTCTACCTCTACGGGTCGCTGTCGGCCATCATTGCCGCCCAGTTCTTCTCGGGCGTTGCTCCCACTGCGGCCTTCATCTTCGCGCTGCTCGCCTTCGCCGCCGGCTTTGCTGTGCGCCCGTTCGGCGCGCTGGTGTTCGGTCGCCTCGGCGACCTCGTCGGCCGCAAGCACACCTTTCTGATCACCATCCTGATCATGGGTCTGTCGACCTTCCTGGTCGGTATCCTGCCGAGCTACGCCTCCATCGGTGTTGCGGCCCCGATCATCCTGATCTCGCTTCGCCTGCTGCAGGGCCTTGCGCTCGGTGGTGAATATGGTGGCGCCGCCACCTACGTTGCCGAACATGCCCCCGAGGGCAAGCGCGGCTATTTCACCAGCTGGATCCAGACCACGGCCACCATGGGTCTGTTCCTGTCGCTGCTCGTGATCCTTGGCGTCCGCACCTATCTCGGCGAAGCTGCCTTCAAGGAATGGGGCTGGCGCATTCCCTTCCTGGTGTCCGTTGCCCTGCTCGCCGTGTCCGTCTGGATCCGTCTGCAGCTCAATGAAAGCCCGGCCTTCAAGAAGATGAAGGAAGAGGGCAAGGTCTCCAAGGCTCCGCTCACCGAAGCCTTCGGCCGCTGGTCCAACCTCAAGGTCGTGATCCTGTCGCTGCTGGGTCTCACCTCCGGTCAGGCCGTCGTCTGGTACACCGGCCAGTTCTACGCCCTGTTCTTCCTGACGCAGACGCTGAAGGTGGACTCGGTCACCGCCAACATCCTGATCGCCGTCTCGCTTGCCATCGGCACGCCCTTCTTCGTTCTCTTCGGCTGGCTGTCGGACAAGATCGGCCGCAAGCCCATCATCATGCTGGGCTGCCTGCTCGCCGCCCTCACCTACTTCCCGCTGTTCAAGGCTCTGGCCGAAAACGCCAACCCGGTCCTGACCCGCGCTTCCGACGCGGCCATCATCACCGTCGTTGCCGATCCGGCCGAATGCTCCTTCCAGTTCGTCCCGGGCGAGCTGAAGGGCCAGGTCGCCTTCAACAGCTCCTGCGACCTTGCCAAGGGCTTCCTTGCCAACAACTATCTGACCTACCAGAACGAAGCCGCTCCGGCCGGCACCATCGCCTCCATCAAGATCGGTTCCACCGTGATCCCGAGCTTCGACGGTCGCGGCCTGCCGGCTGATCAGCTGAAGGCCAGCATGGGCACCTTCACCACCGCTGCGTGGCAGGCCCTGCAGGCAGCCAACTATCCGATCAAGGCCACCGAGACCGAGAAGGACGGCGTCAAGACCACCACCTATGCGGTGGCCGCTGCCGACCCGGCCCAGATGAACACGACGGTCGTCGTCGCCATCCTGTTCGTGCTGGTTCTCTACGTGACCATGGTCTACGGCCCGATCGCGGCCATGCTGGTCGAACTGTTCCCGACCCGCATCCGCTACACCTCGATGTCCCTGCCCTATCACATCGGCAACGGCTGGTTCGGCGGCTTCCTGCCCACCACCGCCTTTGCCATGGTGGCGGCCACCGGCAACATCTACTCGGGCCTCTGGTATCCGATCGTTGTGGCCAGCGCCACGTTCGTGATCGGCATGCTGTTCATCCGCGAGACCAAGGACAACGACATCCACGCCGACTGAGCGGGGACGCGCGTTGCAATGCCAAACGGCCCGGCTGGGAAACCAGCCGGGCCGTCGTCATTTCAGCTCATCCGGACAGTCCGTTCAGGACAGGATGAAGGACTTCATCGACACCGAGCCAAGATCGATGCCCTCGTTGAAGAAGCTCAGCGTATCCGCCTTGTCGGCGACCGCCAGCGGATAGAGGATGGGCAGGAAATGCTCGATCGACGGATGGGCATATTGCATCAGCCGGCCCAGGCGCGGCGCATCCACCACCGACTGGTAGTCGCCCTTGGCGATGAAGTCGGACAGTCGGCTGTCGAACTCCACGGCCCAGTCATAGGGCTTGCCGTCCCAGGACATGGCATAGAGATTGTGCACCAGATTGCCGCTCGCCAAGATCAGCACGCCGCGTTCGCGCAGCGCCTTCAGGTCCTTGGCCAGAGCGAAATGCTGCGCCGGCGACTGCGTCAGGTCGATCGACAGCTGGAAGACCGGAAACTGCGCTTCGGGGAACATCTGGATCAGCACCGACCAGGCGCCGTGATCGAGTCCCCACTTCTCGTCGGCTTCCACATGATGGTTGCGCATCAGATCCATGGTCGCCGCAGCAACGTCCGGCGCTCCCGGGGCCGCATACTTCTGGGCATAGAGTTCCGGCGGGAACCCGCCGAAGTCATAGATGGTCCGCGGCTGGTCCTTCACATGCACCAGCGTGGTGCCGCGCGTCATCCAATGGGCTGAGACCACCAGGATCGCCTTGGGCGCCGGCAAACTGTCCCCAAGCTTGCGCCAGCCGCGGCTATAGGTCGTGTCCTCGATGGCATTCATAGGGCTGCCGTGACCGACGAACACCGTCGGCATGCGCGGCGTCGGAGCGAGATCGGCGAATGTAGTGCTGAGACTGGTCATGATGGCCGCATTCCTTGTACCGGAGCCTGCGTCAGACCATAGGCCACGCGTCCGGTGTTCTGGGCTTATATGTAGATTGCCCACCCAGAGGGAACAAGTTGCGTTACATCGAATGGATTGTTTCCGCCCGATTGACGATGGCGTGCCCTGTCCGCCCCTAAACCAGTTGGCGGCAGGAGTCGCGGATCACCAGCGGGCAGGCCAGCAGTGTCGGCGTCCTCGTCAGCACGCCCGCCTCCTGCTGAGCGGCCGCCTTGAGCAGGTTCATGGCGGTCAAACCCATCTCATAATGCGGCAGCCCGACCGAGGTCAGGCGCGGTCGAAGTGTCTCGGTGATCACCTGCATGTCGTCAAAGCCGATCACCGACAGGTCACCCGGCACCGACAGTCCCAGGAAAGCCGCGGCGGCAAACACCTGGATCGCCACCTTGTCATTGCCGCAGATGATCGCCGTCGGCCGATCCTTGCGTTGCAGAAGCTCCAGCGCGGCCTCGTATCCCACCAGGGACTCATCATCCAGAGGTCCGGCATAGCCGGGCAGTTCGATCGCCGACGAGAAACTCAGCCCCGCCTCGGAGAAGGCGCTTCGATAGCCAGCCGCCCGCAAGGAGGCCGCGCGCAACACGGGATTGAGCGTGATGATGCCGATCTTCCGATGCCCGAGCTCGATCAGATGCTGGGCTTGCGTATAACCGCCGCCCTCGTCGTCCGGCAGCACGGCTGGCAGATCGCGGCGATTGCTGTAGCAGTTGGCCAGCACGATCGGCTTGTCGAAATGCGGATTGTTGAGCTGCAGCGCCCGGTGAAACATCGTGGCGAAGACCACGCCGGACACCTTGTGCGCCCGGAACACCCGCCAATACTCCTGCTCCAGGGTCGTATCGCCCTCGGTATTGGCAATCAGCAGCGTATGGGCATCCTGCTTCAGCGAAGAATGAACGCCCCGAATGATGTCGACCGCATAGGGCGTCGTGGCGACGACGTCGGTCATCAATCCCACCACCGAGGACGTACTGGCCCGCATCATCCGCGCCGCATAGTCCGGCACGTAGTTGAGCCGCTGGATCACAGCAAGCACGCCGTCCCGTGTTTCTCCGTTGACCGCTGGATCGTCATTGATCACCCGCGAAACGGTTTTGGGCGAAACGCCGGCTTCACGCGCCACGTCCTTCAAGGTGACCAAGCACTTTCTCCTGTCGACGTCGCAATCTTCGTTCAGGACGGCAGATGCTCCGCATCAAAGTCCAACGGTAACCTGCAACCGAGTCGGCGGCTGACCAAGCCGTCGGTCCGCATCTGTGAGACTCGCCCTCGCCCCTTGCAATTGACGGAAGTGTCAACATTTTATGCGCAAAGACAAGCACTTCACCATCGAGCGCGACATTTAGTCTTGTAATAATTGCGGAAATTTAATGTCTGGCAAGACCCCGCCTCTGTATCATGGAGAAAATTTCCCAGCCAGCGCAAATCCGGTGCTGGCTCGTTGTTTCGGAGGCCAGTATGTCGTCGAGATCTTTCACCAAGCGCCAGTTTCTTGCTCTGATGGCCGGTAGTGCCGTGGTGCTTGGGGGCACGCGATCCACCTTTGCCGCAGACGCGACGATCAAGATCGCGGTCCTCAAGACCGGCACCGTCAACTGGGAACTCGACGTCATCAGGACCAACGGCCTCGACAAGAAGCACGGCTTTGCGCTCGACGTGGTCGAGGTTGCCAACAACGAAGCCACCCGCATCGCCCTTCAGGCCGGGGATGCCAACCTGATCACGTCGGACTGGCTGCTGGTCGCGCACGAACGCGGCGCCGGATCGGATCTCACCTTTGCCCCCTTCTCCTCGTCCGTCGGCTCGGTGATGGTCAAGGCCGACTCCGCCATCGCCACCCTGGCCGATCTCAAGGGCAAGAAGGTCGGCGTCGCCGGCGGCCCGATCGACAAGAACTGGCTGCTGCTGCAGGGCATGGCCAAGCGCGACTTCGGCATCGAACTCGCCAAGGAATGCGAGCCGGTGTTCGGTGCCCCGCCGCTGCTGTCGGAGAAGCTGACCGCCGGCGAGCTCGACGCTGCCCTCACCTTCTGGAACTTCTGTGTGCGCCTCGAGACGCAGGGCTTCAAGTCCATCGCCTCCGGCCTTGATGCCGCCAAGGCCATGGGGGCCAAGGGGGCCATCTCCGCCGTCGGCTATACCTTCTCCGAAGGCTGGGCCAAGGCCAATCTCGACGTCGCCAAGGGCTTCATCGCCGCCTCGCACGACGCCAAGGAGATCCTGCGCACCACCGACGCCGAGTGGGAGCGCATTCGCCCGATGATGGGCGCCAAGGATGATGCCGTCTTCGTCAAACTGCGCGAGGGCTTCCGCGCCGGCATCCCGTCCCGGCCCGTCGCCGACGAGATCGCCGACGCCAAGGTGCTCTTTGATGTGCTGGCTCAACTGAGCGGCGAAGAACTCGTCGGCAAGGCCAAGTCGCTGCCGGACGGAACCTATTGGTCCGAACTCGGCTGATCCTGCCGCACATCCTCCAAAAACCGGACAGTCCGGCATTTCGACCCGGCCCTGAGAATCAGTCAGGGCCGGCCGTTTGGCTGTGGCGACAAGGGCACTCAACCCTGACGAAAAGTTTCATCTCGAAAGATGGTGTATATTCAGTCAAAAAGCCGGCAAACCGTCTCTCTGCCCACGCAGGCCAGCGCAAATTTTGCTTAACATAGGAAAATTCATTGCATCGGACTTTTGACAGTCCTCCCGCTCTTTCAACGAAAGATATCCTGAGATATGCTGATTTTACGCAATCGACCGGCATTCGTTCCGACGCGCAGCCACGGTGAGTGAGCAAGAGCATACCAAAGCCCCTTCCTCACCCATGTTGTCAGTAAATTTTTATCCTTTGTCCCATAATCCTAACGAATGCAAATCGTTCGCGTAAAACGATGCAGACTGGGTGGGGGAAAACATGAGTGCTCTTTGTCCGCCAGTGGCAAGTGGCGAAGAACGTCTCGCTCAAGCTTGGTCACTCGGCTGCCTTGGTCGCTCGGATGAAGCCCGCAGCCTGCTCCTTGAACATCTCGAACAGGCCAAGGCGCAGGGCGACTGGCACCGGGTCGCCTGCTGCCAGACAGATCTCGCCTGGTGCTGCTTCCAGATTGGCTACCCGGAAGAAGGCCTCACTCTGGCCCGCGCCGCCATCGAGCACTGGCGAAGCGTTCAGGATCACGAGTATCTGGCACGCACCGGCGCATTCAAGGCCTGGCTGCTCCTCGAGATCGGCCTCACGGAGGACGCCTTTTCCGAAGCCATCACGGCGCTCAACCACGCCGACCAGCAACGGAACCTTGCCGTCAGCAGCCTGTGCCTCAACGTCATCGCCGTCATCTTCTGGAATGCGCGCGTGGTCGACCGTGCCTTCGAGTTCGTCAACAAGGCCATCGACATCGCGAAGGCCCTGCATGACGACGTCATGATGTCCTGGTGGCTCATAAACCTCGGCGGCATCTGGGGCGAAGCGTCAGACATCGCACGCGAAGCCGGCGAGGACGGCGCCTGGCAGTCCAAGCAGTGGCAAGCCATTGCCTTTCAGGAAGAGGCCTACAATCTGGCCTGCGCGACCGGAGACACCTGGGCCCAACGCCTGTGTCTCATGAACTCGGCGGACGCCTATCTCTATCTTGGAAAACTGAAGCTCGCAGAAGAGAAGTTGCTCGCCTACGAGACACTGGAGGGCGCCGACTATCGCCGATGCCACGATCACTTCCTGTCCCTCAAGGCGCGCGCCTTGCTGGACGCCAGGCAGATCGAGGAGGCCATTGGCCTGTTCGAAAAAGTCCGCGAACTTGGCCTCATGTCCAACCGCAACTTCCCGCAGATGAACGCGTCGCAATTCCTGTCCGACGCCTATGCAAGGCAGGGCAACTTCGAGAAGGCGCTGGAAGAATACAAGCGCTTCCACATCTGCCATCTCCAGTTCACGGAAGAAACCACGCAGAAGCATGTGCGCCTGTCGGAAGTCTCCTACGATATCCAGAGACTGCGTCGCCTCGCGGAACACGAAGCCCAGCGCGCCATCGACCTCGAACGCAACTGCCTTGATCTCAAGCTGAAAAACGAACTTCTTGCCGCTGCGGCCCTGCTGGACCCGCTGACCGGGCTGAACAATCGCCGTCAGTTCGAGATATCGCAAGCCGAGCTCGACAGCCGCAACCGCCTCTATTCCCTCGCCATGATCGACGTCGATCATTTCAAGCGGGTCAACGATCGCTTCTCCCACCTCGTCGGCGACAAGGTGTTGCGCCGGCTCGGCCAGTTGCTCAAGGAGAACAGCCGCGCCAGCATCCTCGCGGCGCGACTGGGGGGCGAGGAGTTTGCCCTGCTGATGCCCCGCACGGGAACCGATGGCACGCACGAGCATTGCGAGAACCTGCGCCAGCTGATCGCCCGTCACAACTGGGTTGAAATCGCTGCCGGCCTCAAGATCACGGTGTCCATCGGCGTCGCCTCGACCATCGAGCGGATTGACCGGGCAACCATCGCAGCGCTCGCCGACGCCCGGCTCTATCAGGCCAAGTCCGCCGGCCGGAACTGCGTCGTCTCCTGCCTCGACCGCAGGCGCCTGCGTGCCTGAGAGCGGACATGCCCAGCCCGCCCTCCGGCCAACAAGTCATGCATATTCGACGGCAGGGTCTCAGGACTTGAGCGTCAGGTCGAGACCCATCTCGCGCAGGCGCTCGGGATCCTCGGCCCAGTTCTCGCGCACCTTGACGAACAGGAACAGGTGCACCGGCCGTTCGACGATGTCCGTCAGCTCCTTGCGCGCCGCCATGGAAATGGCCTTGATGGTCTGCCCGTCCTTGCCCAGCACGATCTTCTTCTGGCTGTCGCGCTCCACATAGATGGTCTGCTCGAGCCGCGCGCTGCCGTCCTTCATTTCCTTCCACTGCTCGGTTTCGACGGTGGAGGAATAGGGCAGCTCGTCGTGCAGGCGCAGGAACAGCTTCTCGCGCGTGATCTCGGCCGCCAGCATGCGCATCGGCAGATCGGAGATCTGGTCCTCGGGATAGAGCCACGGCCCGACCGGCACCTGCTCGGCCAGCCAGCCCATCAGGTCCTCGACGCCCGAACCGTTCAGCGCCGACACCATGAACGTCGCCTCGAACTTGGCGCGGGCATTGAGATCGGCGGCGAGCGCCAGCAGCGAGTCGCGCTTCACCGTGTCGATCTTGTTGATGATCAGGATCTTCGGATGGCGGATATCCGCCAGCTTGTCGAAGATGCGCGTCACTTCCTCGCCGATGCCGCGCTTGGCGTCGATCAGCACGGCCACGATGTCCGCGTCCGAGGCGCCGCCCCAGGCGGTGTTGACCATGGCGCGGTCCAGCGTGCGCTTGGGCTGGAAGATGCCCGGCGTGTCCACGAAGATCACCTGCGACGGCCCCTTGATGGCGATGCCGCGCATGATCGCGCGCGTCGTCTGTACCTTGTGGCTGACGATCGACACCTTGGCGCCGACCAGCTGGTTCAGCAGCGTGGACTTGCCGGCATTGGGAGCGCCGATCAGCGCCACAAAGCCCGCCTGCGTCGGTACGGTCGCTTCGGGGGTGGAATTGGTTTCAACTTCGGTCAAGGTCGTCTCCTGATGACCGGCTTGCAGGAACAAGGCTCTGGCCTTGTTCGTGGAAACCGATCGATGATGGTTTGGCAGCCCTTCGGCTTTGCCAGTATAGTCGAATTCTACGCGATTATCCGCCTGAAACCGGCGCCGTCTCAACCGTCTGCGCGCTCGGCGAGAGCTGCAGCGGCCGCGGCCTGTTCCGCTTCGCGCTTGGACTTGCCGGTGCCTGTCCCGACCTGTGCGCCATCGATCAGAACGGCCACGGTGAACACCGGCGCATGGTCGGGTCCGGTGCGCTCCAGCGTTTCATAGGTCGGCACGGCGTGCCCACGCCCTTGCGCCCATTCCTGCAGCAAGGTCTTGGCGTCGCGCAACTGGCCCGGCAGCCGCTGCATGTGCGGTGCCCAGTTGCGCTCCACGAAGTCCTTGGCCACCTCAAAGCCGCCGTCCAGATAGATGGCTGCGATCACCGCCTCCATCACGTCGCCAAGGATCGCTTCCTTGCGCCGCCCACCGGACTGACGCTCGCCGGTCCCCAGACGGATGACGTCGCCGAGATCAAGCTCCAGCGCGATCTCGGCACAGGTTTCCCGGCGGACCAGCTGGTTGAGACGCCGCGCCAGATCGCCTTCGTCGGCCTTGTCATTGGCCTTGAACAGCATCTCGGCCACCACCAGCGCCAGCACGCGATCGCCCAGGAACTCGTGACGCTGGTAGCTCTCATGGGCCACCTTGTCGCCGGGCACGGCGCTGCGATGGGTGAGCGCGCGCACAAGCCCTGTACGGTCCTTGAAATGATATTGGAGGCGCTTTTCGAGCGCCTCCATCAGCTTTTCGAAATGTGTCAGTTGAGCCATCAGTCGAGCAGTGTGAACATGCGATCCCAGCGGACAGAGGTCGGCCACTTCCAGAACATCCAGGGCTTGGCGTCCTGGTCCATGGAGAAGAAGATCACCTGAGCCTTGCCCACGAGATGGTCGAAGGGAACATAGCCGACGCCCGAACCGTCGATGCGGCTGTCGGCGGAGTTGTCGCGATTGTCGCCCATCATGAAGTAATGGCCGGGCGGCACGTCGAACTCGCGGGTGTTGTCACCATCGGTCACGCCGCGATCGAGCGTATCGTAGGTAACGCCGTTCGGCAGCGTCTCGCGCCAGATCTGCGCGCGCACTTCATTGCCGAAGGAATCGTGATCGACGAAGTCGCCCGTATACTCGCGCTTCACCGGCTGGCCGTTGATGTAGAGCACGCCCTGCTTCATCTGGATCTTGTCGCCCGGCAGGCCGATCACGCGCTTGATGTAGTCGGTCGAATGATCCGCCGGCAGCTTGAACACGACGACGTCGCCGGCGCGCGGCGCACTGCCCCAGATGCGGCCGTCGATGGGCGCCAGACCATAGGGGAACGAGTACTTGCTGTAGCCGTAGGAATATTTCGATACGAACAGATAGTCGCCGATCAACAGCGTGTGCATCATCGAGCCCGACGGGATCGAGAACGGCTGGAACAGGAAGGTGCGCACGACCACCGCCAGCAGCAGCGCCTGGATGACGACCTTGATCGTCTCCCAAAGACCGTCCTTCACTGTTGCATCATTGTTTGTCACCGACATCGACCAGCCTCGGATTCGATTGTTTCGCGTAGTTACGCGGCTACCGGCTTTTACCGGACCCCCCGCACTTCCGCAACGGAAAGCCTGAAAAAGAAGCCGAATTAGGGCGGTTACCTCGCAACCGGCGGCTGGAACGATCCCGGCCACCCCTCAGGCCACGCCGAGATCACCACAAAGGCCTGCGCCAGCGGATAATCGTCGGTGATCGTCAGGTCGATGCGGGCGATCATGCCGGGCGGTGTCAGGCCGGCGAGCCGTTCGGCTGCCGAACCGGTCAGCGCCAGCGTCGGCTGGCCGCTCGGCAGGTTGACGACGCCCATCTCGCGCCAGTTGACGCCCATGCGGATGCCGGTGCCGAGCGCTTTGGAACAGGCTTCCTTCGCCGCAAAGCGCTTGGCATAGGACGCCGCGCGCTCCTTGCGCTTTTCGGACCGCTCGCGCTCGATGTCGGTGAACACCCGGCGGACGAACCGCTCGCCGAAGCGCTCCAGCGTCTGCTCCACGCGGCGGATGTCGATGAGGTCGCTGCCGATGCCGATGATCATGCTGCCCTACCCGTTCACCCGCTCGACCTTGCTGACATTGGACAGGATGCGGATCTGATTGATGATGCTGATCAGATGCTTGAGATCCCACACTTCCAGATCGACGACGATCTCGTGGAAGTCCGGCGTCCGCCGGGCCATGCGGATGTTGTCGATGTTGCCGTCGGTGTCGGAGATCGCCTGCGCGATGCGGGCCAGCGAGCCCGGCGCGTTGATCGACTGGATCGATATCTGCACCGGAAAGCGGATTGGATCGTCCGCGTCCACGTCCCAGCGCACGTCCAGCCACAGCTCCGGCTTGTCGTCGAAGGCCACCAGGGCCGGCGACTGGATCGGATAGATGGTGATCCCCTCACCTTCCGTCAGAATGCCGACGATGCGATCGCCCGGCACCGCACCGCCGTCGGGCGCAAAGCGCACCGGCAGGTCGGCGGCGATCGAGCGGATCGGCAGGCCGAGATCGGTCAGCTGGTCGGTGTCGCCGCGGAACATCACGCCGGCGCGCGCAGCGAAGGAATACCAGCCTTCCTCCGTATGCCCACGGCCCTGACGGGTCGAGCGTTCCTCGCGATAATCGGGGAAAGCCGCCTTCAGCACGTCCGCCGACGGCACTTCCGAACGGCCGACGGCCGCCAGCAAATCCGGCACCGACGGTTGCGACAGGCGTGGCAGCGCCTGCTCGAGCAGCGCGTCCGACAGCTCGCGCCCTTCGCGGACGAAGACGGTTTCCAGCACCTGCCGGCCCAGCGCTGCATATTGCTTGCGCGTGGCCTCGCGGGTCGCGCGGCGGATGGCGGCGCGCGCCTTGCCGGTGACGGCGATCGTCTCCCAGGTCGGCGGCGGCACCTGCGCCTTCGAACGGATGATCTCCACCTCGTCGCCATTCTTGAGCTCGGTGACCAGCGGCATGATGCGACCGTTGATCTTGCAGCCGACGCAGGTGTTGCCCACGTTGGTATGCACCGCATAGGCAAAGTCGATCGGCGTCGCACCGCGCGGCAGCGCGATCAGCAAGCCCTTGGGCGTGAAGCAGAACACCTGGTCCTGGAACAGCTCCAGCTTGGTATTCTCGAGGAACTCTTCCGGGCTCGACCCTTCGGCCAGCGCCTCGACGGTCTGGCGCAGCCAGGCGTAAACCTCCGTCTCCTCGGAGATCTTCGGCAGCTGGCCGCCCTCGCCCACCTTGTCCTTGTAGAGCGTGTGCGCCGCGATACCGTATTCGGCCACCTGATGCATTTCCATGGTGCGGAACTGCAGCTCGACGCGCTGGCGATGCGGGCCGACCACCGTGGTGTGCAGCGATTGATAGCCGTTCTGCTTGGGCGTCGAAATATAGTCCTTGAACCGCCCCGGCACCGTGCGCCACAGCTGGTGCACCACGCCCAGCGCGCGATAGCAGGTGTCCACATCGTCGACGATGACGCGGAAGCCATAGATGTCCGACAGCTGCTCGAAGCCCACCTGCTTGGAGATCATCTTGCGGAAGATGGAATAGGGCTGCTTGCGCCGCCCGCTGACTTCCGCCGTGATGCCGCGCTTGCTCAGCGTTTCCGACAGCTCGGTCTCGATGTCGGCGATCAGCGTCTGGTTCTTTTCCTGCAGCTCGTCGAGCCGGGTCTGGATCGCGGCAAAGGCATCCGGATGCAGCGTCTTGAAGGCCAGATGCTCAAGCTCGTCGCGCATGTCCTGCATGCCCATGCGCCCGGCCAGCGGCGCATAGATCTCCATCGTCTCTTCGGCGATGCGCGCCCACTTGTGCTCGGGCGCGAAATGCAGCGTGCGCATGTTGTGCAGCCGGTCGGCCAGCTTCACCAGCAGCACGCGCAGATCTTCGGCGATCGCCAGCAGCAGCTTGCGCAGGTTTTCCGCCTGCGCCGTGCGCTTGGACACCAGATCGAGCTTCTTGAGCTTGGTCAGACCTTCCACCAGCTGGCCGATCTCGACGCCGAACTTCTGGTCGATATCCTGCCGCGTGGCGTCCGTATCCTCGATCGTGTCGTGCAGGAGCGCGATGACGATCGTGGCGTCGTCCACCTTCAGGTCGGTGAGAATGGCAGCCACTTCAAGCGGATGCGAGAAATAGGGGTCGCCGGACGCCCGCTTTTGCAAGCCATGTTTCTGCATGGCGTAGACATAGGCGCGGTTCAGCAGGTTCTCGTCGCAATTGGGATTGTAACGCTGGATCCTTTCGACGAGTTCATACTGCCGCATCATTGGAGGAGGACCACGCCTTTGTTCATTCGCTCGACGTCATCCGGCCCATCCGCATGAATCGTGTCTTCAAGCTAAGCGCCTATAATCGGGCTACAAAATGAAATAGGCAAGCCGCGATCAACGGCTTGCCTCGCTTTGGTTCAAGCATGCTGAAGGATTGCGGCCGCATCATGCAGCCGCACCCTCGCATTTGATCGTCAGGCCACCTTCACCGCCGGCTTGCGCCGCAGGTAGAGCGCACCCACCGTCGCCAGCACGGCAACCGCAATCACTGCAATCGCCACCAGCGGACGGTAGTAGAGCCAGGCAATGGCAATCGTCGTGGCGCCGAGCAGGAGCGTCGGCACGAAGGCGATGATGCCGAGCCCGAAGCTGACGATGGAGCCGATGAACGGCACCACATCGGCCAGCACCGAGATCACGCCGAGGATCAGGCGGAAACCGATGAACAGCAGCAGGAAGCCGCCTGCGCGGATCAGCCAGGTGATGATGGTGTTGGCCGTCACGGCTTCGGCGAACATGTCGTCGGCCGAAACGTTGCCATTGTCGGTCAGGAACAGATCGTTGCCGGCTTCGGTGCGGTAAGGCGCCACGCCCTCGCCCTTCTGCGCCGCCACCAGCGAACCCACGTCGGGCTTCACCACCACATAGGAAATCCGGAGGTCGCCGACCATCGGTGCATCGGCCGAGAAGCCGACCAGCAGCTTGCCGCCGGCAATACGCGCCGCCTTGTCGGTGCCGAGGCGCTCGCGCATGTCATCGGCCTTGTCGGAAGGGAGCACCAGCGGCTCGCTCTTGCCGAAATAGCCGAGCTGATCGCTCGTCAGCTGGAAGGCGCCGAGGCTGCCCTCGTCAACGCTGAAGGTCTCGTTACCCACCGGCTTGGGCGGGTTCTGGTGACCGTCCGGCTCCTTGAAGCTGGAGGAATCCAGCGCTTCGTCGGTCCAGACCTTGGTATAGGTGTAGACAGTGGTGGTTTCCTCGCCGCCGCCGAGCTTCTTCTGCGTCTCGGAGTGGGAGTCTTCCTTCCACTGATACATTTCCACCTTGCGCTCGATGCGCAGGCCGTCAGCACTCACCCCGAGGAACTGGTCCTCCGGCGTGCCCACGCCCTTCACCGGCCCGGTGATGTGGATGAGGTGACCTTCATTGGCCGGATCGACCTTGGCGCTGTCCACCGAGACCACCAGGCCGCGTCCTTCTGCCAGGGACCGGGCGGTGACCACGGCCCTGCCCTCGTTCCAGAACATCACGCCCAGCGACACCGGGATCAGGATCAGGCCGATCACGATACCGGCCAAGGCATTCTTGATTCGCGAAAGCCACGATGTCTGCGTGACTTCGACGATTCGGTCGTTACTCATCATTACCCCCCATGAAGCACCCACAGGGGTGCTTGGATCCGGACCTGCTCCAGAACAGACCAGCAAGATTACGGTCTGCCACTGCCGCGTCCGCAAGTCCAGCGTTTCCCAGTATTGTCACGCAGGTTGAGCGCCATCCACTGTTCATTCATCAATCCAGAGGCTAGCCATCGGCGTAAATTCAATTTGAACCAATGTCTGCGATAGTGTCTTACTGAGAGGCACAAAAGCTCCTCACTTGCAGACTCCCGCAGGAAGCGATGGCGTTTGCACAAGGATAACAGGGGTGTGGGTATGGGGCAGTCTGGTCGCGAGAATTTGGCGTTGTCGGAAAATGCTGGTCTGAGGCGTGCCCTCGACAAGCTGGAGAAGCTTACGTTCGACTTTGTGAAGCGTCCCGCCGAGCCGGTCAATTCTGAACCTGATCTGCAACCCGACCCTGACAATGCTGTTCACCAGATGCAGGCCGCCACGCGCGACGCCTTCACGCCTGCCGAGGCGCCCCGGGCCGAGCGCAAAGCCAAGCCGGCAAAGATCGTCACCCCGACGCTTCTGTCCATGAAGCAGGCGTCTGCCATCACCACGCTGTCGGTCTCCTCGATCAAGCGCATGATGGCCGCCGGCACCTTCCCCCGTCCCGTGCGCCTCGGCGAGAGCCGCATCGCCTTCGTGGAAGAGGAACTGCACGCCTGGCTGCGCGAACGCATCGCCGCCCGCGACTGATCTTTTCCATAGCGTATTGCCGGTGGTTGCCGTGACTATTGTCACGGCACCTTTGTGTGAATTCGCCTCACATCAGCGTATTTCCCCGCATTGAACCTGCGCATTCCGTCAGATTATTGGTAATCCCCTATAGGACACCTACGGACAGCGAGGGGGCGCGCGGGTTCGCATGGCGCCACGTCAGCGCAAATTCTACGATCGATCTACCGATCCGAAACGGGGCATGATCCGCCGTTCGGTTGCGTCGGTGCTCGGTCTTTGCGCTGTGCTGGTCAATGTGCTGGCCGTCCTGCTGCTGGCCCAGCCATCGGCTGAAGCGCGCACGCCCTATTTTGCCGGTAACGACGGCCAGATGATGATCTGCGCCGCCAGCGGCATGATCATGCTCGACGCCAAGGGGACGCCGACCGAGAGCGACGACCACCTTCCCGGTCCCACTTGCGTCTTTTGCCTGCCGCTCCTGCAAGGGGCCGTCGACGCGCCCGCGATCGACACGGGACCTGCCATCGTCCTTGCCGCCCCGCGTGAGCCCGTCGCCCTGCCGCGCGACGCGCAACCCCTGCCGTCGTCTCTCCTTGTCGACGGCCCGTCGCCCCGCGGACCGCCCGTGCTGTGAGCTGAACAAGCCGCCGAATCTGCCCAACTGAGACGCCCTCACCGTGCGCCTCACAGCATGGTTCGACCCTTTTCCGCCGGCCAGAGGCGGAAGCTCCCACACGGAATTCTTCAAATGCCCAGTTTGTCCAAGCTGGCGACCTTTGCCGTCGCCTTGCTCGGCGCGGCCGGTTCTGCCGTCGCCATGAGCTATTACAACGCCGGGATCGGCACCAACGAAGTCATCAAGTTCTCCGTCACTCTGCCCGCCGCCGAGGTGCCGCCGGTCGAGGTCGATCTCGCGGCCCAACGCCTGCCGAAGGCCTTGCTCGCGCCCAACACCGTTACCTTCCGCGCCAAGAGCCTCGTCAACGGCACCGACAAGCCGCTCGACGTGCGCCTGAGCCTTGAGGGCAACCCGGCTGGGGCCGGCGTGCAGATCAACGGCAACGAAGCCGATTTCAGCCGCATCACCAACATTGCCGCCGGCGGCAAGGCCAATGTCTACCTGATCTTCACGGTCCCGCCCGCAGCGCGCGGCTCCGCCACGCCGCTCGAAACCGCCTTGCTGGTCAAGAATGTCGATGACGGCTCCACGCTCGCCCGCGTGCCGCTGCGCGTCTTCGATTCCGGCGCCGGCGGGATGTCCGCATCCATGTCCGACATGCCGGACCACATGATGATGGACCATTCAGCCCATTGATATCGAACATCTTTTCTCAGGAATACTCACCATGTCCAGCCTCAACGCCAACACGGGCCGCGTCAATCGCCTGCCGCCGTCAACGGCCTTCCGCTATCGCCGCTTCCCCGGCTATGTCCTCGGCTTCGCGCTGTTCTATGCGCCCTTCGCTCTCTGGACCAAGGCGCTCGGCACGCTGCTCGGCGATCCGGTCAACGCCAACATCCACTCCACCTGCCTGCGCATCCAGCTCACAGATCTCTTCAGCGGCAAGGGCTTCAACGTCCTGACCGTCTACGGCATGACCTTCGTGATCCTCTCGGCCACCGCTCTCTTGGCCGGCCCCATGTTCTGTGGGCGCCTCTGCGCCGCCGGCGCCACGTCGGAATATCTCTCCCGCCTGGTGCCCGACCGCTTCAAGATCGACTGGACCAATTATGTGAACCCCACCGGCATCCGCTATGGCTTCCTCGCGGGCTATCTTGCGGCGCCCTTCGCCGGCGGCTCCATCGCCTGCGCGCTCTGCTCCTACTCCATGCTGGAGCGCATCATGACGGGCAATCTGTGGAGCGCCACGGGCTTCCTCGCCTCGTCCGCCATCATCACCGCCCTGCTCTGGCTGGTGCTCTTCGGCCTGTTCACCAAGGGCGGCCGCGGCTATTGCGCCTACATGTGCCCGGTCGGCGCCTGGCAGTCGGGCCTGCATGCCCTCGGCGCCAAGCTGCCCTTCACCTACAAGATCCGCTATGCCGCCGAGAAGTGCACGGGCTGCGCCACCTGCGTCAAGGAATGCCCGATGAACGCCTTGAAGCTCTCGGCCGATCAGGCGGCTCCCGTCACCTACAATCGCAGCGGCTGCATCACCTGCCGCCAGTGCGTCGCCTCCTGCGCCACCGGCGCCCTCAGCTTTGCGCAGGGTGCCGACGGCTGGAAGCGTCAGCCCCTGATCGAGAGCCTGGAACCCGACGTCATCGCGGAGCCGGCCGAATGAGCGCGCCCGTCCTGCAAGCGGCCTCAAGCGCGCTCGCCAAGGCGCGCGGCGGCATCGTCACCGCCGGTGCCAGCATCGCCACGGCCATGAGCGGCGCCGGCGCCACCTGTGCCAACGGCGCCTGCGGCCAGGGCTGCGGCTATGCCTGCGGCATCATCGGCACGGTTGCCGCGCTCGGCATCGCCGGCACCGCGCTGAAGCGCAAGCTGACCGACGGTTCCTCTGCGCCCTGACCGACGACGAAGCCGCCCTCGCGGCAACGCCCTTTGCCGAGTGTCATTGAAAATGACACTCGGTAGTCCCCGTTCGGGTTTCTCATGCCCTCAAGGCAAGTGAGTCTTTCGAGCTGAAATCAACGCGCCAATGCCCTGGCACTCAGGCAAGGCATCAACGCCGCCGCGACCACCACCACATCAGTACCGGCTTGCGCCAGGACGCAATGTCCACCGGCGGACCATAGGGATGGGCCCGGCTGAGTTGGCCGAGCCACGGCTTCACCAGCGACAGCCCCACGAAAGCCGGCTTGGCGCGCGGGTCGATGGCGCCGATCGCCGCCCGCGCCTTGTCGAGATGATGGGCCGCATGCGCGCGCATCTCGGCCAGCACCTTCTCGACCTGCACATTGATCACGCCGTTGCGGATATCCTCCGGCACCAGGCCGTGCCGCGCCAGAACGTCATTGGGAATGAACACCTGATTGCGTCGCGCGTGGATCGGCAGCGCCCGCATCAGCCCGGTCATGGCATAGGCCGCGCCCGCGTGCCCCGCCGCATCAGCCGACCGCGGATCGTTGCCCTCGCAGAGGATCAGCGCCGCAAGCTGAAACAACGCCGAAGCCGTCTCGCCGGCATAGCCTTCGAGATCGTTGAGCGTCGGCATCACATCGTCATAGAGATCGAAGCGGCGCGCGGCCACCAGATCCACAAAGGTCTGGCGCCGGAGCGAGAAGCGCCGGATGGTGTCGATCACCGCCGCCGCCACCGGATGCGCATGCACGTCGCCGCGAGCCTCGCCCTCCAGCGCGTCCACCCACCACTGCAGGCGGATCTCGCCCGGCATCGGCTCGTGCACGCTTTCGCGCACGCGCGCCACCTCGGCGGAAAAGGCCAGCACCGCCAGAACATGCCGGCGCTTGTCCTCGGGCAGGAACAGGCTGGCGAGCCAGCGGTCGCGATCCTGCGCCTCCACCAGTTTGCCGCAATGGGCATAGGCGTCGTCAAGGCGAGACGGGCTGGTCATGGCGCCGTCACTCGACCGCGAGGAAGGCGGCCGCGAACTTGCGGTTCTCGCCGATCATGATGTTGAAGATGCGGATGGCCGCGCCGGTGGACATCACCTCGAAGCGCGCGCCCCGCTCGCGCAGCGCCGCGGCAACCGCCCCCGGCAAGGGCACGAGATCAACGCCGGTGCCCACCAGCAGCACGTCATATTCGCCGGCCTGATCAATCGCCAGCGCCAGGGTCTCGAGGGTGACATCCTTGGGCGTCACTGCCGACCAGCCATGCACGCCCGACGGCAGCACCATGATCGAGCCGCGATGCGACATGTCCGCAAAACGGAACCCGCCGTCACCATAGGCATCGATCGGCACCGGCGTCGGGAAATGCTGATCCCGAGGTTCCAGAGTGCGACGGCCGCGCGGTTCGAACAGCTTCATGCCACGCTCCTTGGAGCACCCGCCGATCGTGTTGAAACAACATGATCGAAAAGCGGCTACTCAACCTATTGAATCTGGAGCGTTTTCTAGTCGACCTGATGTTTCCATCAGCTCGGAAAGCGCTCTAGGAAAGAACGAAATCCGGCCATCGGACCGGATTTCGAGTATTCTCATCAGGAAAGTCTGCCGATGCGGAATGGGCTTCAGCGGCTCCGCCGAAACCCGCCCGCCCGGGCCTTCACGCCTTCTCGGCCGCCGCGTCTTCCGCGTCCTCGGCCTCGTCGGCGCGCTTGGCCGACTTGTCACCAGCCAGCTGCGGATCGAGGAAGATCAGGATCGGCGCCGCGATGAAGATCGACGAATAGGTACCGACGATCACACCGAACAGCATCGACGCCGTGAAGGACCGGATCACCTCACCGCCGAAGACGAACAGCGCCAGAAGCGCGATCAGCGTGGTCAATGCGGTGTTGGTGGTGCGCGTCAGCGTCTGGTTGATCGACAGGTCGAGCATGACCAGAAGGTTCATGCGCTTGTACTTGCGGCGCATTTCGCGAATTCGGTCGTAAACCACCACGGTATCGTTCAGCGAATAGCCGACGATGGTCAGGATCGAGGCGATGGACGACAGGTTGAATTCCAGCTGCGCCACGGCGAACAGGCCGATGGTCAGCACCACGTCGTGCAGCGTCGCGATCACCGCGCCGAGCGAATACTGCCACTCGAAGCGGAACCAGACATAGACCATGATCATGGCCAGCGCCGAGATGATGCCGAGAATGCCGTTCTGCGCCAGTTCGCCGGAAACACGCGGGCCCACGACTTCGGTGCGGCGGTAGTCGACGGTCTCGCCGAACACGCCCTTCACCTTGTCCACCACGGCCATCTGCGCGTCGTCGCCGCCTTCCTGGCGGACGATGCGGATCAGCACGTCGTCGGGCGCACCGAACTCCTGCACCTGCACTTCGCCAAGGCCGAGCCCGTTCAGCTGCTCGCGGATGTGCTGCAAATCGGCCGGACCGCTCTTGGTCTGGATCTCGATCAGCGTGCCGCCCTGGAAGTCGATGCCCGTGTTGAAGCCGAGGGTGAAATAGGCAAGGAAGCACAGAACCGACAGGATACCCGAGAACATGAAGGAATACTTCCTCCACTTCATGAACGGGATCTTGGTGTCGTCGGGAAACAGTCGAAGCAGACGCATTTTCAAATCCTCACTTCGTCCCGATCAGAGCGGAATGTGCGCCGGGCGGGCGCGGCGCACCCAGACGGCGACGAGCAGGCGCGTGAAGGTGATCGCGGTGAACATGGTGGTGACGATACCGATCACGTGCGTGACGGCGAAGCCCTTGACCGGGCCTGAGCCCATCTCGAACAGGATCGCCGCGGCAATCAGCGTGGTGATGTTGGCGTCGACGATGGTGCCGAAGGCGCGCTGGAAGCCGATGTCGATGGCCGTCACAGGCGACCGTCCCTGCCTCTGTTCCTCGCGGATGCGCTCGTAGATCAGCACGTTGGAGTCCACCGCCATACCCATGGTCAGCACCACGCCGGCGATGCCCGGGAGTGTCAGCGTCGCCTGCAGGATGGTCATGATGGCAAAGATCAGCACCAGGTTCACCAGCAGCGCCACGTTGGCGAAGATGCCGAACAGGCCGTAGGACGAGATCATGAAGATCACGACAAACACCGTGCCGATCATCGCCGCCATCTTGCCGGCTTCGATCGAGTCGGCGCCAAGGCCCGGACCGACGGTCCGCTCTTCGGCGACCGACAGCTTGGCCGGCAGCGCACCGGCGCGCAGCAGCACGGCGAGATCATTGGCGGTCTCGATGGTGAAGTGACCGGAGATCTGTCCCGAACCCTGCGTGATCGGCTCGTTGATGCGCGGCGCCGAGATGATCTGGTTGTCGAGCACGATGGCGAACAGACGCCCCACGTTCTCCGACGTCACCAGCGCGAACTTGCGCGCACCCGAGGTCGACAGGCGGAAGGACACGATCGGCTCGTTGGTCTGGCTGTTGAAGCCGGCCTGTGCGTCGGTCAGATCCTCGCCGGTCATCAGCGGGTTTTCCTCGACGACGAAGGGCTGGCCATCGGCCTCCTTCGACGGCAGCAGGACTTCGCCCGGCGGCACATTGCCCTTGGCAGCTTCCGACGGCGACACGTTGAGGTCGACCAGATGGAAGGTCATCTGCGCGGTCTGGCCGATGATGTTCTTGAGCCGCTCGGGGTTCTTCTCGCCCGGCGCTTCCACCAGGATGCGGTCGGCGCCTTCGCGCTGGATCGACGGCTCGGTGGCGCCCAACTGGTCGACGCGGCGACGGATGACCTCGATCGACTGCTCGATCACCTTGGCAAGGCGCTGCTGCAGACCGGCCTGGTTGAAGGTCAGACGCATCAGGCCGTCAGCCTGCTGGTCCAGCTGAAACTCGGTGACGGTGGAGCCGCCCAGCACGCCCTGGTTCAGCGGATTGAGCAGCGTGTTGAGGCGCTTGGCCGCCTCGTCATAGCTCTGGGTGTCGCGGATGCGCAGCTGTACGGTGTCGTCCTGCGTGCCGAGGCCGGTATAGCCCACGCGCGGGTCCTGACGCATCACGTTGCGGATGTCGCCTTCCAGGGCCTTCAGGCGCTTGGCCTTATAGTCCTCGGTGTCCACCTGATAGAGCAGATACACACCGCCCTGCAGGTCGAGGCCGAGCACGATCTGACGCCCGGGCAGCCAGGACGGCCAGCTGTTCTTGATCTGGTCAGACGAGAGGAAATTCGGAACCAGGACGAGAAGGCTGACGAGAATCGTCAGCAGGATCGCGGTCACTTTCCAGCGGGAAAAATAAAGCATCGACGGCCCCAACATCCTGGTAAGTCGAAGGCGGGTCCTGCCCCGCCAGTCCTGCCGCTGCCCCGGTCATCCAGCATGTCCGGGGCCGCGTTCAAAGCGTGTTCGGCTCAGCTGGCCGCGGCGTCCTTCACCGGCTCGCCCTTGGTGCGCAGCTGCTGCACGGCCGAACCGGCGGCACGCACCAGAACCTTGGACCCGGCTTCGCCGATGTCGAGAACGATCTCGCCGTCGTCGCCCACCTTGGTGATCTTGCCGATGAGGCCACCGGCCAGCACCACAACATCGCCACGGCGGAGATTCTTGATCATCTCCTGGTGTTCCTTCTGCTTGCGCTGCTGCGGGCGGATCAGCAGGAAGTACATGACCACGAAGATCAGAACGAACGGGAAGACCTGAATCAGCATGGCATTGGCGCCGCCGGCGGCGTCAGCCGTCTGGGCAAAGGCCGGGGTGATGAACATCGAAAGCTACTCCAACAGATGGCCCTTCCGGTCGGAAGGGCTTGGGAACGCGCACACTCGGGCAAGCGAACGCAGTGCAGGCGCCACCCTAAAAGTGGCCGGAATATACTCAGGCTGCGCGCCAATGCAAACGGAAGGTTGGGTTTGCGCTGAAATCAATTCAAGAGGCGCACCGAACTTTCCGCTTTCCACCCCGCCAACCACGATGGCTCTCAGGCAAACAACTGAGTACCATGACGGTCGAGCTCCCTGCCCCGGACCTCGCCCGGCCCTGCATGTGGCGTCTCCCCGCACTTTTTCCAGTGCAGCCCCACATTTGATTGGCAGGCGCAACGACAGCCTCCCGGTGCGGGCTAAGTATCACACCGGGCGCCTCTACCCGTCTTTTATCCTTCACTCACCCGCGACATTCTTCACCGGCGTACCGCTGGCGCCGCCCCTGCAATTGCCAAGCTCCTTGCCCTTTGATTTATGCTCCCGTCTTCACTGCATGACGGAGCCACCATGAGCGACGATCCGATCCACCTGCTGAACAGTCACCTTCAGTCCATCGTCTCGCTGCTGGCGGCACTGGCACCGGCGCGAACGGTCGCACCCGACTTCGACGCGGCCGACGCCTTCGTCTGGGCCCAGACCAGCCGCTCGCTCCAGCCGGTCGCCAAGGTCAACCGCGTCGACATCGGCCTGCTCAAGGGCGTCGACCGCAGCCGCGACCTGATCGTCGAGAACACCGAGCGCTTCGCCCGCGGCTTGCCGGCCAACAACGCGCTGCTCTGGGGCGCGCGCGGCATGGGCAAGTCGTCGCTGGTCAAGGCGGCGCAGGCCGCCGTCAATGCGCGCCACGCCGGCGACGACCGCTTCAAGCCTCTCAAGCTGATCGAGATCCACCGCGAGGACATCGAGAGCCTGCCCGAGCTGATGACGCTGCTGCGCGAAGCCGCCTATCGCTTCATCGTCTTCTGCGACGACCTCTCCTTCGATCACGACGACACGTCCTACAAGTCGCTGAAGGCCGTCCTTGAAGGCGGCATCGAGGGGCGCCCCGAGAATGTGCTCTTCTACGCCACCTCCAACCGCCGCCATCTCCTGCCGCGCGACATGATGGAGAACGAGCGGTCCACCGCCATCAACCCCGGCGAAGCCGTCGAGGAAAAAGTGTCGCTGTCCGACCGCTTCGGCCTGTGGATCGGCTTCCACAAATGCTCGCAGGACGACTATCTCGACATGGTCACCGGTTATGTGGCAGCCATGGAGCTGAAGGTGGAGGCCGATCAGCTCCGTGCCGAGGCGCTCGAATGGGCGACCACGCGCGGCGCCCGATCGGGACGTGTCGCCTGGCAGTTCGTCCAGGATCTGGCGGGGCGCCTGGCCATGGCCACCCTTGAGGGAGGAAAATCATGAAGAAGTCGATCCTGTTGATCGGCCTGCTGCTCGGGGGCTGCATGTCCGGCCCGGTGGCGGTGGTCTACAAGCCCGGCTCGTCCTTTGCCGAGCGGCAGAGTGTCGCCGACCAGTGCCGCATCGATTCCATCTACAAGATCCCGCAGGTGATGGTCACCACTGTGCACCCCGGCCACCACAGCGACGGCTTCATCCGCTGCCGCGAGATCGATGACGGCGTGCAGATGTGCCGCGAGGAAGGTGGCTTCGACTTTCCCGAAACCGTCTCCACCCGCGACGTCAACGCCGACCTGCGCGAACGCTATGTGGCAAGCTGCCTCTCCTCCCACGGCTATGGCGTGATCGCCAAGCCAATCTGCGCCAATGGTCAGGCCGCCGGCGCCTATTTCTCCCAGCGCGACCGCCAGGCCTCCGAACAGCAGATCGCCTGCGTCGCCGAAGACGAGCGCATCTTCCCTGACGGCTGGAAGTGACAAAAGGCGTGGCGCGCCGGCCGCAAGACCGGCTCGCCCCTCGTGATCAAGATCACGACAGAAAGTTTCTCAACTTCGCCACACTACCATCATGACGCGAACATGCCCTTGCGCTAATGACGTCCTTGCGCAAATCACGGGGAGTTTTGAAATGCGTCTGTCCACTCTTGCTATCGCCGCAGTCCTGCTGGTTCCGGCCCTGGCTCAGGCCCAGGAAACCACGGTGCCGCAGCACGCCACCATCATCAACAACCGCTCGGTCGCCATGACCTCGTTCGAAGCCGGGGCTGCCGGCGTGCCCGGTCTGGCCGCCAGCTCCTATGTGTCGGTCGCTCCGGGCGGCTCCATCGAGATCGATTTCCAGCCCGGCAACCCTTGCGTTCTCACCGTTCAGGCGCTGTTTGCCGACGGCTACAAGAACCGCGGCCCGGTGGATTTCTGCAAGGCCCACAAGCTGACGCTGCACGATTGATCCACTGCTGACACTTCAAATGAAAAAAGGCTCCGAACCACTTGGATTCGGAGCCTTTTTATTTCCAGCAATATCGATCAGCCGGACAGCAGCGGCAGCGGATCCACCGGACGGTTGCCCTGGCGCAGTTCGAAATGCAGCTGCGGGCGTGTCACGTTGCCCGACTGGCCCACCTTGGCGATGGTCTGGCCGCGCATGATCTGGTCGCCACGGCGAACCAGGATTTCGCTGGCATGCGCATAGGCCGACACGAAGCCGTTCGGATGCTTGACCAGGATCAGGTTGCCGAAGCCCTTGAGCTCATTGCCGGCATAGATCACCTCGCCGCCCTCGGCCGCCTTGATCGGCGTGCCCTCGGGCACCTCGATGTTGATGCCGTCGTTGCGCTCGCCACCGGGCTTGGAGCCATAGGCGGAGATCACGCGCCCGCGCACCGGCCAACGGAAGCTGCCGTCAGCAGCGGAAGACGTCGTGGACGCGCTGGTCGTCGTCAGGCTGGCAGGCGTCACCACCTGCGGCGGCGCAACGGCGGCAACCTGCGTCGGCTGCTGCGGAGCGGCGGGAAGCGTCGCGACGGGCGGCTTGCCATTGGTCGCCGGCAGCGGCACGGACGGAAGAGCATCGGTCGCCGTGGCGGTCGGTGCCGCCGAGGCCACTTGGGCACCGGCCACCGGGATCACCAGCTTCTGGCCGATGCGGATCGGCTGATCGGGCGCAAAGCCGTTGGCCTTGGCCACTTCCGCCGAACGCAGGCCGAAGCTGTTGGCCACCTTGCCGAGGCTGTCGCCGGGCTTGACCACGTAGACGGTGCCGCCTGCCACATGCGTGGACGGAATGGTGGTCTGCGCGGTGATCGCCGGACGGGACGGCGGCACGGTCATGGTCCCCAGCGTCGGCGACGACGGCAGTGTCGGCTGGGCCGACGCAACATGCGTCCCGTTGTTGCCCGGAATGATGATCTGCTGACCGACGCGCAGCGGCGTGTTCGGGCCGATGCCGTTGGCCGAAACGATCGCCGCTTCCGGCACGCCGTAGCGGCGCGACAGAACCTGCAGCGTATCGCCCTGACGCAGCGTCACCGCCGTGCCATTGGTCGGCGTCCAGCCGGTGGTGTTGGCAATCGCAGCCGTCTGCATGTTGGTCGGAGCCGGCAGCGCCGACAGCGACGAGTTGCCATCGTTGCGCACGAAGGGCGCGTTGCTGGCAGTGGCACCCGGAGGCGGCGGCAAGGCCGTCGAGGTCAGCGGCGCGGTCGAGGCCACCGGAGCCGGCGTGTAGACCGGCTGGGACTGTATGGATCCCGTCGTCATCGGATCGGGACGCATGCCGCCCGTACTGCCGACGATCTGGCTCTCATTGCTCGTCGGTTCGAAGACATCACCGAAACGACTCACATCGGAACTGCACCCGGCAAGAGCGCTGGTCATAAGGCCCACAAAGGCTGCCTGCGCCAGTAAGCGGGTTCTATCAGACTTCGCAAAGCTACTCATGGTCTTCAGGTCTCGCGACAGTGCAACACAACTGGCAATGATTAAGCCGCAGTAACGTTGATAAAGGCTTAAGGCGACGAAAATGCCGCGCCTTCACATCGCAGAAATGGCGGAATTATCACAAAAATCAGGCAGGCAAATCCGAGCGTCCGACGACGCTTCTGCCCTGCGACGGCGCTTGCAGGCTGCGACTCACAGCTTGCGGGCCACGCCTTCCTTCAATGGAAATGTCCTGACGGTGCCCAGCTCAACCCGGTGGAACAGGCGCCCGTCGCGCGTGATGCGGACAAGGGTCTGCACGTTACCCGCACCCACCGGCGCCACCAGCGATCCGCGATCGGCCAGCTGGTCAAGCAGCGCCGTCGGTACCTTCTCCACCGCTCCATCCACCAGGATGCGATCATAGGGCGCATGCCGGGTGAAGCCCTCGAGGCCATCGCCCAGCAAGGCTGTGATATTGTTGATCTTCAGCGCCGTGAACCGGTCCTCGGCGATGTCGATCAGCGTCCGGAAGCGGTCCATGGTCACCACATGGCTCGCCAGCTTGGACAGGATGGACGCCTGAAAGCCTGTACCGCAGCCCACTTCCAGCACGCGATTCTCCGGCCGCACATCCAGCGCCGCCACCATGGTGGCAACAATCGACGGCGCATTGAGCGTCTGCCCGCACTCGATCGGAACGGAGCGGTCGAGATAGGCGCTGGCCTGATAGGCGGCGGAAATGAACAATCGTCGGGGGATCGTTTCCAGGGCGGCCAACAGACGCGTATCGGTTATTCCAATGCCGCGGAGCTTCATCGTCAGCTCCGCCATGGCTACCCTGTCCAGGTCAAAGGGTTTCATCAACGACCCATACTCTCATGCAGAACCAGACAAAATCCGGGCCGGCATCCCCGAAATCCATGGCTAAAATTAGGTCAATCTCTTTGATGCATCGTAAATCCGAGCATCATCTTTCAGAATTATTGCGTCTGTGGAAAACCTGTTGAAATCCCGGCCCTTCAGAAGGCGGACTTCAGCCGGGAGAGACCGTCGTGGTCCGTCAGGTCAAGCCGCATGGGCGTGACAGAAATTCTCTTGTTGTCAATGGCATAGGCGTCCGTACCCACGGCCGACTCACACTCTCCGCGCGCGTAGGCAAGCCAGTAATAGGCCTTCTTGCGCGCATCGACGCGTGCGTCGACCTTGATGCCGTGATCGAAGGTTCCCTGCCGCGTCACCTCGACGCCGGCAACCCTGTCCGGCGCGCAGTCGGGGAAATTGACATTGACCAGCGTCCCCTTGCGAATGCCCTGCTCCCAGACCCGCTTGAGAATGCCCCCCGCATGCGCCTCAGCCGTGTCGTAGGGGATCGTGCCATTGCCGCCCCAGTCATAGGCCTGGCTCAGGGCAATGGCCGGGACGCCGAGCAGCGTCGCTTCGATGGCGCAGGCCACCGTGCCGGAATAGGTGACGTCATCGGCGATGTTGGCGCCGGCATTGATGCCCGACAGCACCAGATCGGGCGCATCCGGCATCAACTGCCGGATCGCCATGATCACGCAATCGGTCGGCGTGCCGCGCACGGCGAAATGCCGATTGTCGATCTCGCGCGCCCTGAGGGGGTCATGCAGCGTCAGCGAGTGCGCCAGCCCGGACTGATCGGTCTCCGGCGCCACCACCCACACGTCATCCGTCAACTGACGCGCCACACGCTCCAGCGCCAGGATCCCCGGAGCGCCGAAGCCGTCGTCATTGGAAATCAGGATGCGCATGTCGCTCCCCGCGTGACGCGGGTCTCCCTTCAGGCCTTTTCGAGACGGGTGATCCCACCCATCAGCGGCACCAGCACGTCCGGCACGGTGATCGAGCCGTCTTCGTTCTGGTAGGTTTCCATAACCGCGATCAGCGCGCGGCCGACCGCCACGCCCGAACCGTTCAGCGTGTGGACGAAGCGCGTGCCCTTCGGCTCACCGGTCGGGCGATAGCGCGCGTTCATCCGGCGGCCCTGGAAGTCGCCGCAGACCGAGCAGGACGAGATCTCGCGGAAGGTCTTCTGGCCCGGCAGCCACACCTCGATGTCATAGGTCTTCTGGGAACCGAAGCCCATGTCGCCGGTGCACAGCGTCACCACGCGATAGCTGAGGCCGAGGCGCTTCAGCACCTCTTCGGCGCAGCCCAGCATGCGTTCATGCTCGGCAATCGACGTGTCGGCGGAGGTGATCGACACCAGCTCCACCTTGTTGAACTGGTGCTGGCGCAGCATGCCGCGGGTGTCGCGACCGGCGGAGCCCGCTTCCGAGCGGAAGCACGGCGTCAGCGCCGTCATGCGCAGCGGCAGATCCTTCTCGTCGAGGATTTCCTCGCGGATCAGATTGGTCAGCGGCACTTCGGCGGTGGGGATCAACCAGCGGCCATCTGTGGTCTTGAACAGATCCTCGGCGAACTTGGGCAGCTGGCCCGTGCCATACATCACCTCGTCGCGCACCATCAGCGGCGGGATCACTTCCGTATAGCCATGCTCGGTGGTGTGCAGGTTCAGCATGAACTGGCCGAGCGCGCGCTCGAGCCGGGCCAGATTGCCCTTCAGCACCGTGAAGCGGGCGCCGGCCAGCTTGGCGGCGCGTTCGAAGTCCATCAGGCCGAGGCCCTCACCGAGTTCGAAATGCTCCTTGGCCCAGTTGATCTCGCGCGGGCTGCCGTGGCGGTGATGCTCGACATTGTCCTTCTCGTCGGCGCCTTGTGGCACGTCGTCGAGCGGGAAATTCGGGATGGTCGCCAGCGCATAGTCCAGCGCGGCATCGAGTTCGCGTTCGGTCGCTTCGCCGTCCTGGATGAAGGCCTTGCTCTTGGCCACTTCTTCCATCAGCTCGGCGGCGCGGGTGTTGTCACCCGAAGCCTTGGCCTTGCCGATTTCCTTGGAGGCGGAGTTGCGGCGTTCCTGCGCTTCCTGCAGCGCCTTGATATGGGCGCGGCGCGCATCGTCGCGGGCAATGACGTCGGCAACCACCGCCTCGGCGGCCTCTTCCGACTGCCCGCGGCGCATCAGCGCGCGCTTGAGAGCATCACGATCTTCGCGAATCCACTTGATATCGAGCATTTGAGGCTTCCCCGCAACGAGAGGGAATGCCGCCATCAGTCTTCGGTGGTGGCTACGTCCCGGCTCTCGCTGCGCTTCTTCATGAATCTGACGGCAACGATGGACACTTCGTAGAGAAGCATGGTCGGAACCGCAAGCATGATTTGGCTGAGCGGATCGGGCGGCGTCAGGATGGCAGCCGCCACGAAGGACAGCAGGATCGCATAGCGCCGCCACCTCTTGAGGTCATTTTCGTCAATCAGGCCGATGCGCGCCACCAGCGTCAGCACCACGGGAAGCTGGAACACGATCCCGAAGGCGAAGATCAGCGTCTCAATCAGGCTCAGATATTCCGACACCTTCGGCAGCAGCGAGATTTCCGCCTTGCCGTTGCCGCCGGCCTGCTGCATCGCCATGAAGAAATGCAGGATGCCGGGCATCACCGCAAAATAGACCAGCAGCGCACCGCAGAGGAACAGCACCGGCGTCGCCACCAGATAAGGCAGGAAGGCCTGCCGCTCGTGCTTGTAGAGCCCCGGGGCCACGAACATGTAGATCTGCGTGGCGATCACCGGAAAGGCGATGAAGAAGGCACCGAACAGCGCCAGACGCAGCTGGGTGAAGAAATACTCCTGCGGCGCGGTATAGATTAGCTGCACATGCTGGTCGGCACCGGCGGCCCGCTCGAAGGGCACCACCAGGATGTTGAAGATATCGTTGGCAAAATAGAAGCAGACCAGGAAGCAGACCAGCAGCGCCAAGATGGACTTCAACAGGCGCGACCGCAGTTCCTTGAGATGCTCGATGAGAGGCGCCTTGGAGGCCTCGATCTCGTCGTCATCGGCGCTCATGCGGCGCCTCCTTCCTTGGTCTCGGTCACAGAGGCAGCCACCGGCTGGGCCACGGGCTCAGCAACCGGCTGAACCGTCGGCGCTGCCACCGGCTCGGTTGCGGCAGCCGGGGCCGGCTCGCTCACCAGCTTGCCCAGATCCATCGGGCCATCCACCGTTGAGGCCGTCGCAGCCGGGGTGACCGTGGAAGCTGCCGTCACCGACTTCTTGATGTCGTCGCCAAGCGAGCGAATCGGATCAAGCGTCTTGCGCAGATCGGTCATCGGATTGATCGACTTCAGACCTTCCTTGGTATTCTCAAGGTCAATCTCGCGCTCGGCTTCCTTCAGGGCCGCGTTGAACTGCGACTGGAAGTCCCCCGCCATCCGCCGCGCCTTTCCCACCACCTGACCGACGGTGCGCAAGAGTTTCGGCAGATCCTTCGTGGGAAACACGATGAGCGCCACAATGGCGATCACCAGGATTTCGCTCCAGCCAACTTCAAACATTCGGCCACGTCCATCTCAGCGGATCAAAGGCGCAAGAAAGGCTCCCCGCGTGTCCGGGGGAGCTTTTTCCAGCAAAGCGGCGAAAGTCAGACCTTGCTCTGGTCTTCCGACTTCGACACTGGCGTGCCCGGCTGGGAATCGAGCGCCTTGGCGTCGGCAGCCTTTTCTTCGTCTTCCGACAGGCCCTTCTTGAAGCTCTTGATGCCCTTGGCGAAATCACCCATCAGCTCGGGAATCTTGCCCTTGCCGAACAGAAGAAGGACGACGACCAGCACAATCAGCCAGTGCCAGATGCTCAGCGAACCCATATCACTTACTCCCGGGTCATCGACCCACACCAAACGTGCCGCACTCTTGCACAATGGTCAGACCATCGCAACAAAGCCCGTGCGCAACACCCACCTTAGCCGGACATTTAGTACCGAACACTGTCCAGGACAATGTCCACGGCAAAATTGACAGTCTCGTCACGCGGCAAACACCAGCACGTCGCGCGGATCGGCGCTGACGCCCACATCCTTGCCCGGCTGCAGCGCATCCGGATTGCGCACGCGGGCGGAGATCAGCCCGTCGATCCCCTCCACCGCCAGCTCCACCAGCCAGACCACGCCGAGGAACCGCTGGCGCACCACGCGCGCCGCCGCCCCCTGCCCCGGCTCGCCGATCAGCACGCCCGGCAGTCGGATGCACACCGTCGCCTTGGCCCCGTCCGGCACCGCGCCCGCGCTGAAGGTACCGAGCGGCGTCTCCACGCGGCCGCCGCGCGCCACGGCCTCAATCTCGTTGAGTTCGCAGAAGAATCGCGCCGCCTTGATGTCCGCCGGATGCGAATAGACCCGCTCCGGCGTGTCGAACTGCACCAGCCGCCCCTTGCGCATCAGCGCCACATGGTCGGCCATGCGCAGCGCTTCCTCGGGATCATGGGTCACGATCACCGCCGTCGCCCGGCTTTCCCGCAGCACCGCCAGCGTTTCGTCGCGCACGCTGTCGCGCAGACGGCTGTCGAGCCCCGAGAAGGGCTCGTCCATCAGCAGCACCGACGGACGCGGCACGATGGCCCGCGCCAGCGCCACGCGCTGCTGCTCGCCGCCAGACAGCGCATGCGGATAGTCTTCGGCATGGGACTCCAGCCCCACCCGCGCCAGCGCCGCCAGCGCCGCCCGCTCCGCCTCGCGCCGGTCGAGCGAGGTGAGCCCGAACATCACATTGGCCTTGATGCTCATGTGCGGGAACAGCGCATAGTCCTGGAACATCAGCCCCACGCCGCGCCTTTCCGGCGGCACGAAGCGATCCGGCCCCGTCACCTCCACCCCGCCGATGGTCACCCGCCCCGACAGCGGCTGCTCCAGCCCCGCGGCAATGCGCAACATGGTGGACTTGCCGCAGCCCGACGGCCCGAGCAGGCACAGGATCCGCCCCGGCTCGACAGTCAGGCTCACGTCCTTGATCGCCGGCACGCCGTCATAGGCATGAATGATGTTCTCGAACGAGAGACTCGCCGCAATCGTCGCCGCCGCCGTCCCGCGCCGGGGCCGCACCGGCACAATCGAGTCGACATCGCTGGAAGAGGAAGACGCCATACCAAGGATTCCCTAGCCGGCAGTACAAGCGCCGACATCAATCCTGAACCTCTCGCACATGTTTTCAGGATGACGCAAGGGGCCAAGTCCTCCATTCCATGAAATGAGCTTGAACGGGGAACCTGTATATTCTGACGGTGCGGATGTAACTTTCTTCTGCATGGAAGGAGCCAAAGTTGAGGCTGAGAAGCAGCGCATTTACGCTGCGTCACTGAAACCAGAAGCGGGTTGAGGCCTTCGTACCGCCTGAAAGCCGCCGTCTTGTACTTCGGAAATCTCACTCATTTCCGCTGGATTGTGACTACATCAGTTTCAGTCCACCAATGATGAACCCAAGGTTCTCATCGTCAAAGCTTATATCCTTTGGTCGAATGCGTTTTCCAAATACGTGAAAAACCAAATACACCTGATAGTCATTAGAGTTAAAATCTGGAATATGCCTAAATGATACAAAGACCTTAGAAACTATAGCCCCCTTCCACAGGAACGGTGTGCATTTGGCAATAGAATAATATTTGTTATTATATACGAATTTGCCATAGAATTTCAGGGTGAGGCGGCCTTTACCTGCGCTGGACTCGAAGTTCCACGGCTCCCCGACCAGCACCTCTGCACGTTGTCTGTTTGAACAAGCTAACATGTTCAATTCGCTCACCTCTCACTCCTCCACCGGCAACGGCGCGAGGTTGATCAGGTCCACTTCCGTCAGCGGCTCTTCGTCCGGCAGCAGGCTGTCCCCGTCGCGCGGCACCGGGATGGAGAAGCCCTGCGGCACCACGCCTTCGATGAAGCCGGCGCCCTTGAGGTCGTCGAGACCGGGCAGATCGGTGATGGCTTCCAGGCCGAAATGACTGAGGAAGGTGTCGGTGGTGCCGTAGGTCAGCGGTCGCCCCGGAACCTTGCGGCGGCCGCGCATGCGGATCCAGCCGGTCTCCAGCAGCACGTCCAGCGTGCCCTTGGCGGTGGTGATGCCGCGGATTTCCTCGATCTCGGCGCGCGTCACCGGTTGGTGATAGGCCACGATGGCCAGCGTCTCCAGCGCCGGGCGCGACAGCTTGCGCGTCTCCACCGCCTGCTTGCGCATCAGATGGGCGAGGTCCGGCGCGGTGCGGAACATCCAGCTGCCCGCCACCTCCACGAGGTTGACGCCGCGCGAGGCATACATGGTCTTGAGGTCCCTGAGCACCCGCTTGATGTCGACGCCCGGTCCCAGCCGTTCGGCGATTTCCTCCACCGACAGCGGGTCCTGCGCGGCGAACAGGATGGCCTCCACCGAGCGCAGCGCGTCGATCCAGCGCTCGTGCTCCTCGGGCGTGCGATTGCCCTTGAGCACGTGCAGCCCCGCATGGCCCTCGTGGTCGTCCTGTCGGCTCATGGCGTTTCCTCCGTGCTCGCCGTGTCCGGCTCGCTTCCGTCATCGGGCTTGCCGCTGCCCTTGCGCAGATAGATGGGCGCGAAGGGCTCCGACTGCCTGATCTCCAGCTTGCCCTCGCGCACCAGTTCCAGCGAGGCGGCAAAGGCCGAAGCGCGCACCGTGGCCCGCGACTCCGGACCGGTCATGTAGGTGATCAGATAGGCCTCGATCGGCGACCAGTCGGGGATCGCGCCGACCAGCCGTTCGAGGATCTCGCGCGCGTCCGCCAGCGCCCACACCTGCCGCCGGCGCACGTGATGCACCCGCACCATGTCGCGCTGACGCTGGCTGCCATAGGCTTCCAGCAGGTCATAGAGGCTCGCTTCCCACACGAAGCGCCGCTCGACGCCGACCGCTTCCGGCGCGCCGCGGGCGAAAACGTCCACGCCCAGCTTCGGGCGGGCGATCAGCAGCTCCGTCGCTAGCCGGATGGCTTCCAGCCGCTTCAGGCGCTTCGCCAGCAGCTCGGCCAGCTCCTGCGCGCTCGGCTCGTCTTCGGCCTTCTCCTCCACCGGCAGCATCAGCCGCGACTTGAGATAAGCGAGCCAGGCCGCCATCACCAGATAGTCGGCGGCCACTTCCAGACGCATCCCGCGCAGCCGTTCGATGAAATCGAGATACTGGTTGGCCAGCGCCAGGATGGAGATGCGGGAAAGGTCCACCTTCTGGCTGCGCGCCAGCGTCAGCAGCAGGTCCAGCGGTCCTTCGAAGCCGGCGAGATCGACGACAAAGGCGCCCTCCCCGTCGTCATCGACGACAGGCACTTCGGCTCCCCAGTCCTCATCGCCCGCCTTGCCCATGCTCCGCCTTCAAAGCTCAAATGCTAGCAGCGCCGTCATGCACGGCGAGAGCCGCCGCCAGTCGCGCCAGCACGGCCTCGCGATCCATATGCGACGGAGCCGGAACGCTGTTCAATGCCTTGTTGGCCCGTTCGAGACTTTTTCCGCTGAGTTCCGGCGCTTCCGCCGCCACCTGGCGCATCTCGTCCATCAACCCGTTGCAATGCAGCGCCATATCGCAGCCGGCCGCAATGGTCGCCCTGGCGCGCTCGCCCAGCGTTCCCTTCAGCGCGTTCATGGAGAGGTCGTCGGAGAACAGCAGCCCCTCAAACCCGATCAGCCCGCGGATGATCTCCCCGATCACGATGGGCGATTGCGTCGCCGGGCGATCAGGATCCACGGCCTTGTAGATGAGATGCGCCGTCATCGCCGCCGGCAGGTCGGCCAGCGCCACGAAGGGGGCAAAATCGGATGCCGCCAACAGGTCGAGGCTCTCGTTGACAACCGGCAGCTCGTGATGGCTGTCCACCATGGCCCGGCCATGGCCCGGCAGGTGCTTGATCACCGGCAGGATGCCGCCGGCGAGCAAGCCGTTGGCCATTTGTCGCCCGGCCGCTGCCACCACCTGCGGATCGCCGGAATAGCAGCGGTCACCGATGGCGATGGTTGCTCCGGGAATGTAGAGATCAAGGCAAGGCGCGCAGTCGATGGTGATGCCGGCAAGGCGCATGTCCTCGGCCATCACCTGCGCCACATCGGCGATCAGCGTCTCGTCGCCGGCAAGCCGCGCCGCCGCGGCAATGCGAAGGCCGGAGGGGTATTTCGGCCAGTTCGGCGCCGTCAGACGCTGCACGCGGCCACCTTCCTGGTCCACCAGCACCGGGGCATTCCAACCCACGGCGTCGCGGAAGTCAGCCGTCAGGCGCTTGAGCTGTTCGGTCGACACCACATTGCGGCGGAACAGGATCAGCCCCCAGGGCGCCGCGTCACGCACGAAGGCGCGCTCTTCGGGCAACAGGTCGGAGCCGGCGATACCGGTGACGAAGGCAAGTGTCATGGCAGTCCCTTGTCAAACGAAAAGCCGCGCCGAACTCGCATGAAGTTCCAGCGCGGCTCATGTTGGATCATAGCAACAACGCAGGTCAGCGGGTAATCAGGCAATCGCCCCCGGCGTCCTTCAGCGACTGGCAGAAGCTCACCGCATCCGCCTTGGATGCCTTGCCGATCTTCACGCGGTAGTAGATGCCCTTGGCACCAAGATCGGCCTTCTGCACTTCCGGCGTCACACCGGAGAGCACCGAGGGGAACTTCTTCTGCAGCGACCGGAAGGCCGCAAGGGCAGCATCTTCGCTCCGCTGCGACGACAGCTGCACATAAGCCGCCGAACCACCCGTCGAAGCCGGGACGGCAGGCGCCGGGGTCGCTTCCGCCACCTGCTGCTGGGCCACCGGCTGCGGCGCAGCAACGGCGGCCGGAGCCGGCTGCGTCGTCTGCGCGGCGGCGGCAAGATCGAGCGGACCATTTGCGTCGGCCGCCTGGGCGGTCGCACGAGGCACCGGCGGACGCGCGGTCGGCAGCGGCACATTGGTCATCGTGGGAACAGCAGCGGTGGCGTCAGGCATCGCCGGCGCCTCGCCGGTCTGTCCCGCCACCGGCGCCGGCTGCGTCACGGACTGAATGACCGGCGGCTGCGGTGCCGGGTCGGGAGGTGTCGTCTGGTTGGTGGACGCAAGCGGCGGCAGGCCGCTCGCCGACGTGCCGTCTTCAGACTGCGGCACAGACGGATCGGCTGCGGCAATGGCATCCATCACCGAAGGCTGCTGCGGCTGCGATGGCTGCGCCATGGACGCACCGGGAGCGCTGTCAGGATTTTCGATCAGCGTGCCGTCAGGACGCACAAGCACGGTGCGGACACGGCGTGCGCCGGTGTCGGTCGGATCGATGCCCGCCGGCAGATCCGCATCCACCTGGCGGCCATCCGGCAAGGTCACGCGAGAGACCTGCGGCGTCACCGACGGCAGTTCGGGCACCTGCTCGTTGCGCGTCACCAGACGTTCTTCGCTCTTGGCCGGAACACCGCCCACGCTGTCGAACACCGCCTCGCCTTCCTGCGTCGGCGTAGCATCGGCCACGCTCGGATCGGGAGCCACCTTGAACGGTGTGGTCGGCGCCTTCACGAAGGGCGCTTCGCCAAGACCGGCCCCGCCACTGAGCACCATCCAACCGGCAACACCAAGGCTGCCGGCGAGCGCAATGCCGGCCACAAGGCCGATCAGGCCGAAACGGCGGCGCCCCTGCGACTGCTCTTCGCCCTGCCCTTGCTGGGGCGGCGCAAAGTTCATGTCCGGCGCTGAAAGGTCATAGCCACTCAGCTCGGCTTCGTTGAGGAACTCGTCCAGCGCATCATCGTCCCACGGATCATAGGACGGCTTGCGCGCATTCGACGGGCGGCTGACGCGGCCCGTCACGGGATCGACGCGGTTCATGGATGCGATTTCACTGTCCAGCTCGGCGGCCAGAGCTTCGGCGAAATCGTCGAGACGTGTCGGGTGCTTCTGCCCGGGCATGTTCAGGAGTTCGGCAAGGATCTCCTGATCCTCGGCGTCGTCATAGACGCCGGGCTCTTGTCCCGCAGGCACTCGCCGTTCGGCAGCATTGCTTCTGAGCATCGACCTTGGTTCTTTCCGCCGCGTAATCTCTTCTGGCAACGCTCGTTCCCCGGTTCGGCGTCAGCCTCCGCTCACCGCATCTCGTTCGGAGCACTCACCCCAAGAACGTCGAGACCTGACGCAAGCGTGTTGCTGACCGCCTGCACGAGAGCAAGGCGCGCTTTGGTCAACACTGGGTCAACAGGGTTAACAATTCGCAAATGTACCTGTTCCTTGCCGAGGTTCCAATGGGTATGGAAGTCACTGGCGAGTTCGTACAGGTAAAATGCAACCCTGTGTGGCTCATGCGCGTCGGCGGCGGCATCAATGATGCGCGGAAACTCCGCCAGTTTCCTGACCAGCGCAAGCTCGCTCGAATCAGTCAGAGGCTCAAGTGGGCTGTTCGCGACAATTTTCAGGTCGATTTCCGGAGCCTGCTCACCCGCCTGACGGAAGATCGAATGACAACGTGCATGTGCATATTGCACATAGAACACGGGATTGTCCTTGGACTGTTCCATCACCTTGGCAAAGTCGAAATCAAGCGGCGCGTCGTTCTTGCGCATCAGCATCATGAAGCGCACGGCGTCGCGGCCCACTTCTTCCACCACGTCAGCGAGCGTGACGAAGTCGCCCGAGCGCTTGCTCATCTTCACCGGTTCGCCGTCGCGGAACAGCTTGACGAGCTGGCACAGGCGCACCACCACATCGATGGTCCCGCCGGAAATGGCGTTGCCCACCGCCTGCAGGCGCTTGACATAGCCGCCATGGTCGGCACCGAGGATGAAGATCATTTCCTTGAAGCCGCGCAGATACTTGTCGCGCATGTAGGCGACGTCGCCGGCAAAATAGGTGTAGCTGCCGTCCGACTTCATCAGCGGCCGGTCGATGTCGTCGCCATAGGCCGAGGCGCGGAACAGCACCTGCTCGCGATCTTCCCAGTCTTCCGGCAGCTGCCCCTTGGGCGGCGGCAGGCGGCCGTCATAGACAAGGTCGCGACCGCGGAACTCGGCAACCATCTCGTCGATCATCGAGGCCTTGTCGCCCACCCGATCATGCAGCGTCTTCTCCGAGAAAAACACGTCGTGCCGCACATCCAGCAGCGCCAGATCGGAGCGGATCATGTCCATCATCAGGTCGACGGTGGTCTTGCGCACGATCGGCGCCCACTCGGCCTCGGGCATGGACAGCAGCTTGTCGCCATACGCCGCCTTCAGCGCTTCGCCCACCGGCTTCAGATAGTCGCCGGGATAGAGCCCCTCGGGAATGGTGATCTCTTCGCCAAGCGCCTCGCGGTAGCGCAGGAAGGCCGACTGGGCCAGCACTTCGATCTGCCCGCCGGCGTCGTTGATGTAATATTCCTTGGTCACGTCGAAGCCGGCCTTGGCCAGCAGGCGCGCCAGCGCGTCGCCCACCACGGCGCCACGGCAATGCCCCACGTGCATCGGCCCGGTCGGGTTGGCCGACACATATTCGACGTTGACCTTCTTGCCCTTGCCGAAACCCGTGCGGCCATAGTCGGCGCCAAGCTTCAGCGCAGCGCCCAGGAAACCAAGCCAGAAGCTCGTGGAAAGACGCAGGTTGATGAAGCCCGGACCGGCGATCTCAATCGAGGTCACGTCGGCATCGCCCGAGAGCGCTGCGACGATCTTGTCGGCCAGCTCGCGCGGCTTCAGCCCCAGCGGCTTGGACAGCACCATGGCCGCGTTGGTGGAGAGATCGCCGTGGCTCGGGTCGCGCGGCGGTTCGACGGAGATGCGCGTGAGGTCGGCATCGGCAATCGCGAGGCCAAGACCCTTGATCGCGCCCCGGATCCGGTCGCCGAACACATCGAAGATATTCATTTTCTACCTCGGAAGCGCGTTTTGCGCAGGAAATTCGGGCCGAGGGACTACCGCAATTCCGGTGTGTCGTCAAACCAGCGCCGGTGCTCCTGCACGGCGAAGCGGTCGGTCATGCCGGCTATGTAGTCCGCCACGCGGCGCGCCAGCACGGTGTCGTCGGTCTTGTCGAGCCCCTCGCGCCATTCCGCCGGCATCATGTCCGGATGCAGGAAGTAGCGATCGAACAGGTCCTTCACCACCCGGTCGGCATCCCGGCGCACGCGCATCACCGCCGGATGCCGGTACATGTGCGGAAACAGGAAGCCCTTGATCGCCTTGTCGATTGCCGTCATTTCGCTGGAGAAGGTCACGCAAGTCTCGCCGGCGTTGCGCACGTCATCGGCCGACCGCGGCTTCAACCGGTCGAAATTGGCAAGCGAATGCCGGATCACGTCTTCGACCATGGCCGTGATCAGCCTGCGCGTGATCTCGTTGATGGTGCGATGCTCGTCGAGACCGGGATATTTCGTCTCGATCGCCGTCAGGAACCCGCCGATCAGCGGCAGTCCCCTGAGATCGTCGATCTTGAACAGTCCGGCACGGAGGCCATCGTCGATGTCATGGGCGTCATAGGCGATGTCATCGGCAATCGCCGCCGCCTGCGCTTCGGCGCTGGCATAGGTGTGAAGGTCGAGGCCCCAGATGCCCGGATAGCTCAGGAAGGCCACCGGCAACCCCTTGCTCGCATATTTGCCGATCGGCTGCCGATCCGCCGTCGTCAGCGGCCCGTTGTGCTTGGCAAGCCCCTCCAGCGTCTCCCACGCAAGATTCAGCCCGTCGAACTCGGCATAGCGCCGCTCGAGTTCGGTCACGATCCGGAGCGACTGTGCATTGTGGTCGAAGCCGCCATAGGGCGCGAGGCAGAGATCGAGCTGATCCTCGCCCGTATGCCCGAAGGGCGTATGGCCAAGGTCATGGGCCAGCGCCAGCGCCTCGGCCAGATCCTCGTCGAGCCGGAGCGCGCGCGCCAGGGCACGGGCGATCTGCGCCACCTCGATCGTATGGGTCAGCCGCGTACGGAAATGGTCGCCCTCGTGATAGACGAACACCTGCGTCTTGTGCTTGAGCCGGCGGAAAGCCGTCGAATGCACGATGCGGTCGCGGTCGCGCTGGTAGGGCGTACGGGTCGGGCTGTCGGGCTCGTCCACAAGACGCCCCCGGCTCTGTGACGGGTCCACGGCATAAGGCGCACGCGGCTCGACGCCAAAACCCAATCCGCTCACAACCCGCCTCCCGAAATCCTGATGAACGCACCAATTGACTTTGCGCTTCGCAGACCTACCTATTGCAAGCAATTGATGACATTCAAGCGATGATTGGGACGCCGATCCAAATGACTGCCACCGGACACATCGAACTCACCGAACGCGCTGCCCGTCGCATTGCCAAGGTCATGGAAAAGGAATCCGGCAAGACCGCCCTGCGCATCTCCGTCGAGGGCGGCGGCTGCTCTGGTTTCTCCTATAAATTCAACCTGGTGAGCGATCAGAATGACGATGACACCGTCGTCACCCGCAACGGTGCCACCGTATTGATCGACGCCATGAGCCTGCCCTTCATGGACGGATCGGAAATCGACTTCGTCGACGATCTCATGGGCCAGAGCTTCAAGATCAACAACCCGAATGCCACAGCCAGCTGCGGCTGCGGCACCTCTTTCGCGGTGTGAGTCGTCTCAGAACACGTGGAAGTCGGAGGCATGCAGCGTCGGGACACCGACGAACTGGATGAACTCCACCTTGGCCTTCGCCCCCGTGCCGTCCGGATCCATGCTGAGGATGCCCGTATCGGTGTCGTAGAGCAGCGTCGGCTTGCTTGCGTTCGGCACCGGATTGGCGCCAACTTTCAACTGGCCGCTGTTTGAAAATGCGCCGACAGTCAGCCCGCCGAAGGGGGCGCCGTTCTTGAGTTCGATCTTGTCGCCCTGAGCGGGGTTGAAGTCGTCGATCTGATCGCCCGAGTCATTGCGCAGGTGGTAATAGACGAACTTGTCGGCGCCGGCACCGCCGAGCAGTTCGTCATGTCCCAGACCACCTTCCAGAGTGTCATTGCCGGCTGCACCATCAATTCCATCGTCACCGGCCAGCCCGGTCAGCTTGTTGTTGCCCGAATTGCCGAACAGCAGATCATTCTTGGCCGATCCTTTGGCATTCTCGATGCTGGACAGTGTCTCGATCCGGCTGGCGCCCGTGGCAACCTTTTGGGCCGCGAGGTCGACGGTCACGGCGGAGTTGATGAAGGCCGAGTTCAGCGCACGGTCCTGATAGGAAACGGTATCCGACCCAGGGCCGCCGTTGATCACATTCTGCCAGCCGTCACTGATGAACAGGTCGTCATTGTCCCCACCATTGTAGGTGCTCATGAAGGTGCTGAAGCCGAAAGTGTCATTGCCGGCGTTGCCACTGACCACATCACTTTCGTTGAAGGCCGTGAATCCGTTGCAGAGATAGGTGTCGTTGCCGCTGCCGAGAACGATCACATTGTTGCCTTCGAACAGATTGAGTACCGTGTCATTGCCCGAACCGGCATCGACCTTGTGCCCGCCACCGAGGTCGTCGGATCGCAACAGCTTGATCGTGTCATTGCCACCCAGGGTTCGAATGTCGAACTTGCCAGACTGGGACGCGCCGATGGTGACAGTGTTGGGTCCATCGGTCCCGGTGATCACGGTAAAGGGCATTTCAAACTCCATTTTGCTGATGCAGCGCCATAGGCACGCCGCCGTTCCAGCCAATATGTCTTGCCATCAGCTTGCTCGCTGTTCCCAAGGGAACGGCACACAACGAAACAACCCGGGATTCGCGCAGACCCGAACAAGTCCACGCTGCGAAAGATAAGCACAGATACGGATGAGAAACAAAGGTTCCATGGGCAAGCGCATGCAATTGCGCCCGGCAATGCCCTGGCACCGGCGAAATGACGGCGGAATGCCGCCGTCATTCGCACAGCAGGAGATCGTGGCAGCGGCCCGCTTATACCGAGCATCATTGAAAATGACCCTCGGCATGCCGCTTTCGAACTTCTCATGCCCTTGATGCAGATGAGACATTCGAAATGTCTTCAATGAGCCGATGCATCAGCATCTAGGGCAGAATTGGTATTACACCGTCAGGATCGTCGCCCCCACCGTCGCCCGGCTTTCAAGCGCCCGATGGCAGTTCGCGACGTCTTCCAGCGGGAACTCCTGGCCGATCGTCACCTTCACCACGCCGCTCTTGATCTGCGCGAACAGATCCGCCGCACAAGCCTCCAGCGCCGGACGGGTCGAGGTATAGCTGAACAGCGTCGGCCGCGTGGCGAACAGCGATCCCTTCTGCGACAGCAGGCTGAGTTCGAACGCGGACACCGGCCCGGAGGCGTTGCCGAAGGACACGAACAGCCCGCGCGGCTTCAGGCAGTCCAGCGACGCCGGGAACGTGTCCTTGCCGACGGAATCATAGACCACGTCGCACTTCGTCCCGCCCGTGATCTCGGCCACGCGCTCGACGAAATTGTCGGTCCGGTAGTCGATGGCATGGGTGAAGCCCGCCTCCAGCGCCAGCTTCACCTTCTCAGGCGAACCAGCCGTCGCAATGGACGTGCAGCCGATCGATTTCAGCCACTGACCGGCAATCAGCCCCACGCCGCCGGCACCGGCGTGCCAGAGCACCGTATGCTCCGGCCCCACCTTGAAGGTCTGGCGAATGAGATACTGCACCGTCATGCCCTTGAGCAGCACCGCCGCCGCCGTCCTGTCGTCGACGCCCTCGGGGATCAGCAGCAGATCGTCGGTGCCGATGTTGCGCGCCTGTGCGTAACCGCCGCCCGCATCGGTATAGACGACACGGTCGCCCACCTTGAACCCCTCGACCTCCTCGCCGACCGCCTCGATCACACCGGCCGCCTCGCTGCCGGGCGTGAACGGAAAACCGCCCGGCGCCTTGTAGAGCCCCGAGCGGAAATAGGTATCGATGAAGTTGACGCCGATGGCGGTATGACGCAGGCGCACCTCGCCCGGAGCCGGCGGTGCCAGATCGACATCCTCGACCTGAAGCACCTCGGGCCCACCGGGCTTGTATTGCTTGATGACCTTGACCATGGCGCGACCTCCGCTTGAAAGCCTGTGTCCCGAGCGCGATATCGGCTACCCGAGGTTCGCGGTATCGAGGCTCACAAGCTTTTGAATCTGGTGGATAAAACTGTCATGACATTCGGGCTTCAAATGTCGCGTTCCATCCACTCGGAAGTCAGAACATAGTCACGGTTCCCGCCTCTGCCAAGGCAAGGAACATCGCGTCAGGCGCGCGCCACCGGTCCGAGCGGCCAGAGCGTCCGGCCATAGACCTCGTTGAGCACCTGCGCTAGGCCCGCATAGATGGCCGAAGCGCCGCAGAACAGGCCTTCCCAGCCGGCCAGTTGCTTGATCGCCGGATTCTCCAGCGCGTCGCCCACCGCCAGCAGGACGAACAGCACGGTCAGCGATCCGAACACCACCTGCAGCGCCCGATTGAGCTTCAGCGTGCCGATGAAAAGGACGGCGGTGAACAGGCCCCACATGCCCAGATAGGCCGGCATAGCGCTGGCATCCGGACCGGCTACGCCCAGCGAGGTCTTCGGCAGCAGCAGCAGCGTCACCAGCGACAGCCAGAACATGCCATAGCTCGTGAAGGCGGTGGCGGCGAAAGTGTTGCCCTTCTTCCATTCCATCACGCCGGCGATCACCTGCGCCAAACCGCCGTAGACGATGCCCATGGCGAGAATCATGGAATCGAGGGGGAAGAAACCGGCGTTGTGCAGATTGAGCAGAACGGTGGTCATGCCGAAGCCCATCAGGCCGATCGGCGCGGGATTGGCGGAGGAATCACCGCTTGTCGCGTGGCTCATTGTATGTGTCCCGTGTTCGATAAGGCAAACCGCCGGCACGAGACCCCCACTCGTACGGACGGAGCGAAGCCGACCTCGGCTTCATGCGGCGCGCACCTTAGTCAAATCGAACAGGCGGACAATCGAGCATAAACACGGAGCCAGGCAGGCCCGGCCCCGTGCATCCCTTGGGATCAGAGACTTGCCGGTGTATGGGCGTGCGGCGTCTCGGTGAGAGGCCCCGCCTTCGCTGCCGTCGGCGTCCGTGCAGAGGGTGCGCAGACCAGCGTCAGAGCCACCATGGGCAGCAGCATCAGGAAGGCCGTTTCCAGCCCGAAATGCTGGGCCACGAAGCCGAACACCGGCGGCGCGAACATGAAGGCGAAGGTCATCAGCATCGACATCAGCGCCACATTCTGCGCGGGATCGCCGGGCTTGGCACCGGCGGCCATGATCGAGATCGGCATCACCAGCGACACGCCGCCGCCCATCAGCGCCAGCGCACTGGCGGCCAGGATCACGTTGGGCGCGAAGACGAAGCCCACCAGACCAAGGCCCGTCATCACCGAACAGACCACCACGATCGACACCGCCGAGAAGCGGGCACGGATCGCGTCGCCGCCAAGCCGCCCCACCGCCATGCACACGCCGAAGATGGCATAGGCCACCGAGGCGCCAAACGGGCTGCCGCCGATGTCTGCGCGAATATAGAGCGTCGACCAGTCGTAGACGGCGCCTTCAGCCACGGTCACGCCGAAGGCCATGCAGCAGATGCCCACGATGGCAAGGCTCGGCAGCAGATTGCGCCGCTTGCCTTCAGGCTTCTCTTCGGCCGCTGCCGCCGCGTCGGGGCGCACGAACATCGGATCGGGGAGCAGGTTGCGGATGGCCAGCGCCGCCGCCGCCAGCACCAGGCCGACCAGCGAGAAATGCACGCCGATGTTCACACCCGCCTGCGCAAACACGCCCGCCACCAGCGCGCCGGACATGTTGCCGAGACTCCAGAAGCCATGGCACTGCGACAGGAACTTCTTGCCGGTGGCCACTTCCAGCCGCTCGGCACCGGAGTTGGCGCCGATCTCGAACAGGCCCGCAAACAGGCCCATGCCGAACAGCACCAGCGCCAGCGCTAACCAATGGCTGACGTTGCCGATGCCGATCAGCATCAGCGAGGCGCCGCAGACGCCGATCACCCCGGCCCAGCCGGCCGAGAAGCGCCCGATCAGCCGCCCGGCAAACGGCCCGATTGCCAGCGCCCCAACCGGCCCGCCGAGCAACGCCAGCCCCATGGTCGCCTTGTCGATCTGCAAATGCGCCAGCACGTCGGGCATGCGGGTCAACCAGGTCGAATACATGAAGGCGGAGACGTAGAACAACGCTCCGATACGGACACCAAAATTCACTTCGATCACCGTGAGGGGACGAGCGCGACGGAATGGACGCAGCTTGGGAAGGATCGAAAAATCGATTCACGAAAACATAGACGTTTTTATGACTATCGGCCAACGGAATCCGGATGATCACGCATTATTTGAAGGGCGTTTGTTGCAAGCATCACAACACCATTCGACATGCAGAGACACTGACATCCAAGACGTGACTTCATCCCGTCTCGCGCCCGTTTCATCTCTCCCGCCAACTCGGGTCGTCCGATCTCCGGCAACTCGTGCCGCCCCCAAACCCTACCCTTAGGCCGCGTCCCGCGGCTTGATGCGCTGCAGCGCGTCGGCCATGTCTGCTGCGACCGTTTCCAGATCATATCTGGCCTGCATGTTCATGAACCACTGCGGATCAACGCCAAAAAAGCGTCCCAGCCGCAGCGCGATCGCCGCCGTGATACCCTGTCGGCCATGACAAATTTCGTTGATGCGGCTTCGCGGCACCTCGATCGCCTTGGCCAAGGCATAGACCGACAGTCCCATGGGCTCCAGAAACTCGTCACGAAGGATGGCACCGGGGTGCGGCAGCGGTATTTCGCGTGTCATGGCCGTGGCTCCTTCAGTGATAGTCACAGAACTCAACCTCATGGGCGTCGCCATCCTTCCAGATGAAACAGATGCGCCATTGATCGTTGACCCTGATCGAATGTTGGCCGGAACGCTGTCCGGACAAGGCTTCCAGTCTGTTGCCAGGTGGAACGCGCAGATCCTCGAGCCGTGTGACGGTGTCGATCAGGAAAAGCTTGGAAACCGCACGCTTCAACACATCCGCCGGCAAGCCCTTTGCCGCCAGCCCGTCATGGAGATCAGCCGTTCGACGGTCCCGAAAACTCTTGATCATGGTCAATCGTACTAATTTTTTGTACGCAGGTCAAATCCGGGAACAAGGCAAAGTCAGTACTGGACGCGCCCGGCAAAATCGCAGTGAGCGATAAGCACTGAGAGCGCCCTTCCTGTTGAAATGGCTGCGCCTTGCCAGCGTCAGCGCAGACCCAACGCAGACCGCGACCGCCCTGCTAAAGCGAACAAGGCCCTTCGTATAAACTACTGATTTTAAGTGGAAAATGGTGAGCTCGATGGGATTCGAACCCATGACCCCATGATTAAAAGTCACGTGCTCTACCGACTGAGCTACGAGCTCTCACCAGATCGCGGCCGGTCGCAACAGGCGCGCGGCCCCCACATACTCGACTGATTGTCGCTTGGCAACCAAGTCCGGGCGATATTTTGCGCGTCGAGGGGCCACTTATCAAGCCTTGGACGTCAGCTCACCGCCTTGAGGCCGCCCTTGCGGGCAAGCTCGCGCACTTTCAATACCTTGGAAAAGGGCGTCACCCGGTTGCGGCCACCGGATTTGGAATCGCGCAGGGCGATTTCGGCGGCAGCCCGCAGGGCGTCGAGATCCGGCCCCGTATCGGCCACGGCGGCGACACCGGCGCTCATGGTCAGGGGAATGCGCATGTCGTTGATGTCGAGCCGCACCGCCTCGGTCTTGCGGCGCAGATACTCGGCCACGTGGATGCCGATGTCGAGCGTCACGTCCGGCATGAACAGCGCGAACTGCTTGCCTTCGATGCGGCCCAGCTGATCGGGTTCGCTCACCTCACCCTTGATGGTGTCGGCAAAGGCGATCAGCGCCAGGTCGCCCTGCACATGGCCATACATGTCATTGATCACCTTGAAATGATCGAGGTCGAGCAGGATCAGCACGCCCTTGTCCGTCGCCCGGCGCACCATCGGATCCACGTGGCGCATGAACATGTGGCGGTTGGCGATGCCGGTCAACGAATCCGTCTCCGCCGCCTTGCGATAGCGCGCCGAGGCCCGCTGGGTAGCCAGCGCCAGCATGGCAATGGCGACGCAGGCGGCGAACAGCGTACCTTCCAGCGCGAAGAGCGAATCTTCGACGGCAAAGTCCTGAGGTGAGACGTCGTAGAAATAGGTCATGGGGATGCGCATGAGCGCCAGCCCGCCGTGGAAGATCATCAGCGTGGCGGCCGCCCAGCGGGCCGGCAGCGGCTCTTCCCGTCCGCCGTGGATCAGCCCGGCCGCAACCGCCCAGGCATAGGCCGTCACCATGGCCGCCTGCATCACGACCAGCGGTGTGTGATGGCCCACCAGCGTCGGCACGAAGGCCAGCACACACCAGAGCAGCGCGCCGCCGAGTGTCGCCCAGAGCTTTGGTTGGCGATGTTCGAACACCGCAAAGCCGTGCCACATCACGCCGAGACAGAGCGCAATGGCGATGTCGGCGATCAGGCCCGAGCGCAGGGACGGCACCACATCCGGCGCCGCCGACAGCGCCGCGGCGATCCCGCCCAGCGCCAACGCCATGGCGATCCAACCGACTGCCTTCTGGCTTCGATCGCTCAGCCAGACCAAACCCATTGCAAAGGCAAGGGTTGCAGCCACCATCGAGCCCACCAGAGCCAAACCGGAGCCACTCAGCATCTGTTCCACGATGAACCTGCGATTTCAGGAGACCGGCACCAGCCTAGTTCGAAGCCGTTAATAGAATATCGAAATCTGGCGGAAAAATGTAGTGGTGTTCAATACTTGCAGCAAAAATCGTCGTTAACGCCCGCGCCCGGCCGGTGTAACATGTTACCGCGCAACCGGCGACTTGCCGCAAGAATGACGCTGCCCGGAAACCAGGCAAGATGATCGCTGCATAACCGCTTATGAATATTGCGATTTTCGAATTTCAGACGGTTGCGCGCGCGCCACGATGCGATCGCCCCATCCCGGCAGCTGCGATCAAAGCCCGACGCGCCCGCCGCAACCGCTCCCACGGCGATGTTTGCGATAACGCGATCAAAAACTGCGTGATCGACCAGTTGCTTGTCGGGACTCATCTTGCCGAGGCAATCGCATCATTGTACTTGGCTGAAACCTCGCCTTGCGGGGCGCGACGGACGAGGGCTCATCATGACTGACGACATCAAGGGTGTATTGTTCGACAAGGACGGCACCCTGATCGACTATCACCTCACCTGGGGCCCGATGAACCGCAAGGCCGCACTGCTCGCTGCCGCTGGTGACACGGCCCTCGCCTCGGTCCTGCTCGACCTTGGCGGCATGGACGAGACGACCGGCATCACCCGGTCCAACAGCCTGCTCGCCGCCGGCAACACCCGCGAAATCGCCGAAGCCTGGGTCGAGGCCGGCAGCCCCGTCGCCCCCGACACGCTTGTTGTCGAACTCGACGACCTCTTCACCCGCTCGGCCACAAGCTCGGTGCCGCTGACCGATCTCGCCGCGTTATTCAGCCGACTCAAGAGCGAGGGACTTCGGATCGGCATCGCCTCGAGCGACAGCGAAGGCGCCATCCGCACCATGCTCGCCCATTTCGGCTTGACCGATCTCGTCGATTTCGTAGCCGGCTATGATAGTGGCCACGGCGTCAAGCCCGGCCCTGGCATGGTGCAGGCCTTCGCCGCGGCCCTCGCCATCCCGCCCGAGGAAATCGCCGTGGTCGGCGACAATCCCCACGACATGGAAATGGGCCGGTCTGCCGGCGCCGGCGTCCGGGTGGCCGTATTGTCCGGCACCAGTTCGCGCGACGTCCTGCAGCACCTGGCCCACGCCGTCCTGCCCGATATCGGCCACCTCTCCCGTCCGGCCCTGGTCGCCTTGCGGCTCCAGGGCTGACAACGCCTAGTGCATCGACCCACTCGGATGGTACGGCCCGCAAGGGGTAGTCCGAGTGGATAAGTCGCGGCACAAACAAGAAAATCGAGTGCGCTGAATACCGCTCAAGGTGACTCCTCTGACTGAATCAATGCACTGGAGGCATCAGGCGGTGGCCGGCTGTCCGCCGGCGCCAAACGCCTTGTCCTTGAGGTCGCGGAACTTGGCCGACGCGTCGCTCAGCCGGCGATCCCACAGCGGGTCGGGCGTCTGGCCCTCGATGGCCTTGAAATAGACCTCCATCAGGCAGGCGATGGCAAAGGGCTCCAGCACCGCCGCCTTGAAGGCCCAGGCGAACACGATCGCCGCCAGCACCGCCCACACCGAGGCGTCGCCGGGGAACAGATAGAACAGCGCCGCCATCGGCCCGAGAATGAGAACGAACACCAGTCCGGCGAAGATGTAGAGAAAGATGGTCAGCCAGATGGCGTTCTTCACGATCGTCTTGGCATTCTGCGCATAGAGCACCAGCCCGTCGCAGGACGTCTCCCACGGGTTGGTCGAGCCGATGCGAATGTTATAGGCCAGCACCACCTCGTCCACATAGGTCATGGACATGCGGATCACCGCGTTGACGAAGCGCACCAGACCGTCCAGCCCGGGGATGGGAATGAAGGACGCGATGCCGCCGATCAACCCGGTGATGGCGCCGATGACGCCCTTGATCAGCTGGTCGAGCGCGAACAGCACGCTCGCCTCGCCGAAGCGCTCGGTCACCACCGTCTTGGCATAGGCCACCTGCCCCTGCCCGTCCGGCAGCGTCTCGCCATCCATGAGCTTCACCAGCACGGCGATATGCCCGGCCTTGACGATGTAGAGGATATACTCGCGGATCCAGTAGACACCGATCGATACGAAGACGAAGCCCGCCGCCCCGCCCCAGAAGCCGAAGGCCGCGGGATCACTGCCCACATGGCCGATGCCATAACCGATCGCCGCCCCGATGCCGGTGGCGACGATATAAGCGAAGGTGATGCCGAAATAGATTGCCATGCGCGTCAGAATGAAGGGCATGGTCCGCACCATCAGCCCGATGGCGCGCGCAATACTGAAATCCCACATGGAAATTCTCCGGTAACAAAAGGCCTCAAGCCTGAAATACGGGACGATCCTGAGGTGCGCAGATCATGCGCGCAGAGGCGGAGCCGCACAAGGGGGCCGTGGATTGCCTGTTCGTTATCGAAGCGGTCCTGCGCCCCTCGACGTCAATCTCCCCGCCCCCAAGCTCGTCCCCAAGCTCGTCATGGTCCGCCTCCGCGGATCATGACGGCTGGGGTGCCCCACCCTTCCCCCATTTGACAAGCCCCGCCCAAACAGGGCATTGCAGCGTCAAGCCAAGGAAAGGACCACCCCATGCAGCCAGGGCGCGATATCGGCACTCTCATCGAGATCATGCGGCGCCTACGCGACCCGCAAACCGGCTGCGCCTGGGACGTCGAGCAGACCTTCGAGACCATCGCCCCCTATACGCTGGAGGAAGCCCACGAGGTGGCCGAGGCCATCGCGCGCGGCGACCGGCACGATATCTGTGATGAACTGGGGGATTTGCTGCTGCAGGTGGTCTTCCACGCCCGCATGGCCGAGGAGGAAGGCGCCTTTGCCTTCCCCGACGTGGTCGAGGCCATCACCACCAAGATGATCCGGCGCCATCCGCATGTATTCGGGCCGGAAGAGGCGCGCTCGCCGCAGATGGCCAAGGGCGCGTGGGCTCGCATCAAGGCGGAGGAAAAGGCCGAGAAGGCAGCCCGTCGCGGCGAGACGGCCGCCCCGGCGGCAGCCAGCCTCCTGGACGACGTGCCCGTCGCCATTCCCGCGCTGATGCGCGCGGTGAAGCTGCAGGACAAGGCCGGCAGCGTCGGTTTTGACTGGAATGACCCGAAGGCGGTGATCGCCAAGATCCGGGAGGAGCTCACCGAGCTCGAGGCGGAGATCGATGGCGCCGGCGACCGGCCTGCCATCGAAGGCGAACTGGGAGATGTCCTGTTCGCCCTTGCCAACCTCGGGCGCCACCTCGGCATCGATCCCGAGGGCGCCGTGCGCGTCACCAATGAGAAGTTCCGGCGACGCTTTTCCTACATCGAGCGCCGGCTTGCCGACGCGGGACGCCAGCCGAAGGAGGCGTCGCTTGCAGAGATGGAGGCCCTTTGGCAGGCCGCCAAGTCCGAGGCTTGATTGCTCAAGCCGCGGTCAATCACAGGCCGCGGCGACCGAAGGTGCCACGATCGAGCTGACGCTCGCGATATTCCAGGTCGAAGCGGTCGGCGGCTTCGTTGAGGTAGGCCATCTGGCGGTCACGCAGGCTGGGGGCCTTGAGGGCGTTGGCCATCTTCTTGATCTGTCCAAACATTTTATATTCCTTTCAAGTCATCGGTCGATCGGGGCGCCCCATGCGCCCGGCGATCATCAGAGCGGATAGCTGCCGCGGGCCCGGAACAGGCCGCGATCGATCTGCCGCTGGCGATATTCAAGCTCGAGACGGTCACAGGCTTCGTCGAGATAGGCTGCTTCACGTTCCTGAGCGGACGGCGCCTTGAGACTGCGGGTGATGGTCTTCAGTCGAGCCAACATTTCGTACCTCTTTCCAAGCTGGGGTCCGGTGCCCTTTGGCTTCTTTCAGACCCTTGGTTTCCCTCTGTGCATAGGAAAGATACTCATCATTTTCGTGCATACCAGATGGCTTAGATCATTTCTGTCATGCGAAAATGGAATGTCGACTTAATTGGCCGAACGAACAATTGCTGCAATGCAGCGGGCACGGATACGCCCTGCCAAGCGAAATCAAGGGGTTGGCACATTTATAAATCCTTAATAATCAAGGATTCGCCGCATTTGAGCAATCTATGATTGTGAAAATGGAAGGTGCAATTTCGCAAAAGCGAGATTCAGAATTTCTTTCACCCGCCTTCAGATAGTCCTTTCCACGTAAAGCCCGTCATAAGCTGGCTCCACGTCGGCCGGCAGCCGCCCCTTCAGCGTCGCATAGTCGAGATCGATATGCATGTGGGTCAGAATGGTCTGCCTCGCGCCGATTCTCCGGGCCGCAGCAATGGCCTCGTCGACGCTGAAATGGCTGGGATGCGGCGTGTAGCGCAACGCGTCGACGATGAACATGCCGACGCCTTCGATCAGCGGCACCGTCTCGTCGGGCAACGCGTTGATATCGGAGGAATAGGCCACGTCGCCAACGCGATAGCCGATGCTGATGATGTCGCCATGCACCTGCGCATAGGGCAGGATCTCCATCGGGCCGCCGGGACCGTCCACGGTGAAGGCCTTTCCGGGCGTCACCAGATTTTCCCGCACGATCGGCGGATAGGCCGAGCCCGTTGGGGTCTCGAAACAGTAGCCGAAGGCCTGCTTCAGCCGATCGAGCGTCGCTGCGTCGGCATAGATCGGCACGCGATGCTTGCCGTTGATGACGAACTGCCTCAGCTCGTCGATGCCGTGGATATGGTCGGCATGCGGATGGGTGTAGATCACCGCATGTGCCACGCCCACCTCGGCGCGCAGCATCTGCTCGCGGAAGTCCGGGCCGGTGTCGACGATCACCCGCGTGACGCCCTGCCCGCTGATCCGTTCAAACATCACCGACGAGCGCAGGCGCCGGTTCTTCGGCTCGTTGGGGTCGCACGCCCCCCAGTCGTTGCCGATGCGCGGCACGCCGGGCGACGAGCCGCATCCGAGTATGGTGACGCGCAGACGCTCTCCGCTCATGGCTGCAAGGCCTCGCGCGGCACCTTGGCGAACAGGCGGAAGAAATTGTCGGTGGTCACCCGCGCCATCTCCTCCACGGGCACGCCCTTCACCTCGGCCAGCACCTTGCAGGTATGCGCCACATAGGCCGGCTCGTTGCGCTTGCCACGCCAGGGCAGCGGCGCCAGATAGGGCGCGTCGGTCTCCACCAGCAGCCGATCCATCGGCACGTCGCGGGCGATCTCGCGGATCTCTTCCGAACGCTTGAAGGTCAGGATGCCCGAGAAGGACACATAGAGCCCGATGGCAACCGCCCGCTCCATCAGCGTGCGGCCCGACGAGAAGCAATGCAGCAGCGCCGGAAAGGCGCCCTTGCCCATCTCGTCTTCCAGAATGGCGATCATGTCGTCATCGGCGTCGCGCGAATGGATCACCAGCGGCAGCTGGGTGATGCGCGCCGCCGCGATATGCCGGCGCAGCCCCTCGGCCTGCTCGACACGCGGCGCGTGATCATAGAAATAGTCGAGCCCCGCCTCGCCGATCGCCACGCATTTGGGATGGGCGGCGAGCCGCACCAGTTCCTCGGTGGTGACGTCATTCTCCTCATCCGCCTGATGCGGATGGGTTCCGACCGAGCAATAGACCGACGGATAGGCCTCGGCGATGGCGGCGATCTCAGGGAAGCGCCGCACCCGCGTGCAGATGGACACCATCAGCCCGACGCCGGCCGCCGCGGCCCGTTCGACCAGCGCGTCGCGTTCATCGGCAAAATCAGGGAAGTCCAGGTGACAATGACTGTCGACGATCATGACGCCTCAACGCGATCCAGCAGGAAAACAACCGCCAAACCGAATAGCGATCCCCGCCCAAGATGTCGAGACGTCTTGTTGCAGCGCGAAAGAAAGAGCCCGAACCAGCCTGCGGCTCGACACCCACCACCAGATTGCCTCAAGCGCCTTGGAATGAAAATGGCAAGGGCACGGCTTAATTGCTGAAGCCTCTGTCTGTCGGAATAGCCACGTCATGGTACCGAATCTTCAGAAAAGGGCACCGCTATACCGTGCTCAAATAGTGAAACTTTGTAGTGAGTAAGGTAAACCCATAGTGCATTGCGAAGAAAATTGACCTCACTGAAGCCTGGTTGACCTCGCCCTACCTCATTGCACGCAGCATCAGCGCGTTGACACAAAGTATATAGACTGTCGCCCTGCACGAGTACCCCCGGATAGGCACGGGCAGGATGCCGCATGATGACTGCGTTGGTTTGATCGGAAAGTACCTCTACAATCTCGCTTCGCATCGATACCTCTCCGGCAGCCTTGCCAATCGTCAGTACAGCCCTGCCGGCCGCCCGTTAAAATAGCAAAATACAGGTATCACACGCAGGGTCCGGTAAAGTTTAGGCCAAGCTCTCAGCCGAAGAACAGCGACGCCACCCGCTGTGTAGCCGACGGCTTCACGCTCGGCACCACCTTCATCTGGCGGATTTCGCCGCGCTTGAAGGCCGCGAGGAAGCGGCTGTAGTTCTTGAACACCACGCAGCCGTTGGAGTCGCCGGGCACGCGCAGCATGTAGGTGTGGGCCAACAGGCCATTGCGGCCAAGCGGCGCGACGCCATTGGTGGGCGTCAGGCGCAGCGCCTGCACGCCGTGGAACAGCGCTTCGCGATAGGTGAGGTTATAGATACCCGGCGGCGTGGCGCCCCGCATCTTCACATGCACATACTTGATGTTGTCGCGCATCTGGCCCATGCCCGAATGCGCTTCCAGCTTTTCGCCGCTCGGCAGATAGACGACGCCGGCGGACAGATCATAGACGGCGACGCCGCTGTCGCGGCCCGGCAGCCCCTGCAGCGAGCCCGGATTGATCGCCGCCACCTTCGGCTCGGCTTCCACGGTCGGCTTGGGCTTCACCCGCTGCTCAGGCGCGGCGACAGCCGGAACCGTCGCGGCCGCAACCACCTTGGGCGCTTCCGTCTTGGCCGGCGCGGCAAGCACCACCGGCGGCTTTGGCCGAACAATCGGCACCGGCGGCGGCGCCACGGCAATCTTGTAGGAATCCCACTGGCCGCTGACAAATTTCTGTGTGAAATCAAGAGCGTGCCGTTCGCGATTCACGGCGGCTTCCGCCGGATCGTTCAGCACCAGGCGCATGTGCGCCTGCTCAAGGCGGGTGATCGTCGGCGCCGCATAGGCCAGAGCCGTCGCCGCATAACCGCCGAGCGCATCGGACATCCGCCCGGCCAGCGCCGCGGTCGCCGCCTTCTCGCGCGACAGGCGGATGGCATCCGCCGTCAGCCCGGACGCGTCGTCCATGCCGGCAGCCGGCAACAGCGAGGGGCGATCGAAGGCCGACTGATGCGCGCCCGGCAGCACCGTCAGCGGCAAGGGCCGCAGGTCCAGTCCTGCGTCATAGGAAGACAAGTGCACCGTCGAAAGCGTCTCGTTCATGGTGCCGACCATGTTCAAGGTCATGGCCATCCACGAAAGCGTCGCAACACCGGTCAACGCGACCAGGGCGCTACGGTAAAGCCCGTCAATCCTGACAGGGATCCGGAAAGAAACCGGCTCGCATCCGCTACTGAAAACTGCCGCTGCCGCCGCCATCTACTCGCACTCAACAGTTACACCGCCGGTCGGTAAGCACAGAAACCCGCTGGTTCACCGCAACACTTGAGAACAGCTGTGGCAATCCGAAGGCAGGCTTCGACCGGTGAAGCAATCATGACAAATCATGGTAAGCAAATGCTTTACGCTGGCGTCTTGTTTTGGGAATCTGCGATTTATTATTTGGCAACCTTTGGCGCAGCACACCGTCAGTCCCGCGCCAGCGCCACCACCGGGTCGAGCTTGGACGCGTTGCGGGCCGGCAGATAGCCGAACACGACGCCGATCAGTGTCGAGCACAGGCAGGCCGCAACGATCGAGGTGGTCGAATAGATCAGCTGGAACTTCGTGGTGCTGAGCGCAATCGCCTGTCCGGCGCCGACCGACAGCGCGATGCCCATGAAGCCGCCGATCAGGCACACCAGCACCGCCTCGATGAGGAACTGCTGCAGGATGTCGCTCTGCCGCGCCCCGACCGCCATGCGCACGCCGATCTCGTTGACGCGCTCGGACACCGACACCAGCATGATGTTCATCACGCCGATGCCGCCCACCACCAGCGAGATCACCGCGATGGCGGCCACCAGCAGCGTCAGCATTTCCGTGGTGCTGGTGATGGTGGCGCGGATGTCGTCGGTGTTGAGAATGAAGAAGTCCCTGGTTCCGTGCCGCGCCTCCAGAAAGCGCGTCACATCCTGCTCGGCCAGCTTGGTGTCCACGTCATCGGCCACGCGCACGGTGATCGAGCGCAGCGAACTCGATCCCTGGAATCGCGTCTGCACCGTGGTGAAGGGCGCGAAGATCGACAGATTCTGGCTCGATCCGAAGCCGCCCTGCTGCGGCTCGGTCACGCCCACCACGCGACAGGGCACCGAGCCCACCAGAATCACTTGCCCCAAGGGGTCGACGCCGCTGTCCTCGAACAGCGTCTTGCGCGTATTCTCGTCGATCACCACGTCCTGGCCGCGCGCCGCCACGTCGTCGGCCCCGAAAAACCGGCCGCTCGCCAGCTTGGTGCCCTTGGCGGCGAAATACTGGTCGCCCACGCCGTTGACCATGGCATTGGCGACGATCGAACCCGAGCGCACCACCGCCGAGGTCGAGACGGTCGGCGTCACCGCCGTCACATAGGGCTGCTTGGCCAGCTCCTCCGCGTCGGCCACCACCAGCGTGGTGATGCGGCCCGACCGCGTGTCGCCAAAGGATTTGCCGGCAAAAACCTCCAGCGTGCTGGTGCCAAGGCTCGAGATGTTGGCCAGCACCATCTGTTGCGTGCCCTGCCCCAGCGCCACCACCGTCACCACCGAGGCAATGCCGATGATGATACCGAGCATGGTCAGGAAGGTGCGCAGCCGATGCGCCAGCATCGCCAGCACGGCCATGCGCAGCGCTTCCTTGAACCGGTCCGCGACGCTGCGCAGCCAGCCGCCGCGCGATCGCCCCGGCGCCGTCCCGTCCGCTTCCAGCGTCGTCGTCTCCACCGGCGGACGCTCGTTCCTGCGGTCGGCGAGGATTTCTCCGTCCGAAATCTCGATCACCCGCCGCGCCCGTCCCGCCACCTGCATGTCGTGGGTGACGATGATCACCGTCTTGCCTTCGGCGTTGAGCTCTTCGAGAATGCGCAGCACCTCCTCGCCCGACCGCCGGTCGAGCGCGCCGGTCGGCTCGTCGGCCAGGATCAGCTCGCCGCCATTCATCAGCGCCCGCGCGATGGAAACGCGCTGCTGCTGGCCACCGGAAAGCTGCCCCGGCTTGTGTTCGGTGCGGTCGGACATGCCGAGCCGCGTCAGCAGCTGGTTGGCCCGCTCGGCGCGCGCCTGCGGCGGCAGACCGGCATAGACCGCCGGCACTTCCACATTGCCGAGCGCCGTCAACTCCGACAGCAGATGGTATTTCTGGAAGATGAAGCCGAAATGCTCGCGCCTCAGCGCCGCCAGCTCATCGGCCTCCAGCGACGCCACTTCCCGTCCCGCCACGCGATAGCTGCCCGACGTCGGCCGGTCGAGACAGCCGAGAATGTTCATCAGCGTCGACTTGCCCGAGCCGGACGCACCGACGATCGCCACCATCTCCCCGGCCTCGATGGTCAGGTCGATGTCCTTGAGCACGGTGATGGTGCCCTCTCCCGAGGGGTAATCCCGCCGGAGCTTTTCGATCTCGATGAAGGCCGCCATGGCTCACAGCCCTCCCGGCGGGCCGCCCAGACGGACGGAGGATGCCGCGGCCCCGGCCGCCCGTTCGCCGGTGATCACCCGATCGCCTTCCGACAAGCCGTCCGTCACCTGCGCCGTGATCTTGTCGGTGAGGCCAATGCTCACCCAGGCCTCGGTCACCCGCCCCTCGGCGGCCAGCAGCCGCACCTTGTAGCGGCCGTCCTTGTCGCGCTCGCCCAGTGCCGCATAGGGCACGGTCAGCACATCCTGCGCCGATCCCAGCACGATGTGCACCTCCGCCGTCATGTAGGTGCGCAGCCGCCCGTCCGGATTGGGCACGTTGAAATTGCCGTTGTAATAGACCGCCGTGGACGATGACGACGAACTGCTCGACGAACTCGACGTCGAGAAACTCGAGTCCGACTTGATGTTCTCCGGCGCCGGATCGATCGATTGCAGCGTCGCGTCATAGCGCCGGTCGGGATCGCCGACGATGGAGAAATACACCTTCTGGCCGGGCGCCACCCGCACCACGTCGGCCTCGGAAATCTCGGCCTGCACGGTCATCTGATCGAGCTGTCCCAGGATCACGATGGTCGGTGCCGACTGCGCCGCGTTGACCGTCTGCCCCTGCTGGCTGACGATGGCGAGCACCGTCCCGTCGATCGGCGCGGTGATGCGCGTATAGCCCAGGTTGACCTTGGCCGTATCGACAGCTACCTGCGCCGACTTGATCTGCGCCTCCAGCGCCGCGATCTGCGCCTTGGTCGTCTTCACCTGCGCTTCCGCCGTCTCGAAATCGGCATGCGAAATGGCATTCTGGGCCAGCACGGCCTGCTGGCGCGCCAGCGTCTGCTCGGCCAGCGTCAGCGTCGCCTGCTTCTCGTCCCGCTGCGCCTCGATATTGGCCAGCGAGGCCTGTGCCGTCCTGAGCGCATTCTGCTGCGTCACAGAGTCGATTTCCGCGATGGGATCGCCCGCCTTCACGCTGTCGCCCAGGCCCACCGGCACCTTGGTGATCCGCCCGGATACCTGCGCGCCCACCGCCACCAGCTTGACCGGCCGCAGCGTGCCGGAGGCGAGCACCGTCACCTCCACGTTGCCCTTGCCGACCACCGAGGTCATGTAGGTCGGCGCCGCCTTGCCGAAATAGCTTGTCTTCACCCAGTAGCCGCCGCCTGCGAGCAGCAGGATCAGAAGCAGATACACCACGGTCTTGCCGCCCCGGCTGCGCTTTGCTGGCGAACTCATGATGAAAGCTCCGGGGTTGGCAGGCTCACGCCCATCTTCGTCACGGCCCTGCCGCGTTCGAAAAAGTCACCTGAAGATGGGGCGTGTTCGGCGGAAAGGAAGGTCGGCATCTGCAATCTTTGCGTTTGGGCGCGCCGCATCCCCGATCCCGGCATCAGCGACGGCAGCGCGCGCGTTCCCTTGAGACATGGCCCTCGCCCCAGGCCAAGACAAGCGTAAACATCTGAAATGAAGAGGAATTGATTGTTCGATGCAGGCACCAGAAAACAGGGGGAAACATGTGTGTCTGAACCATGTCAGTCTGTAGTAATTCGTATCAGGATTGCAATTTGGCGACAGATCACCGGACACCCAATACGCGACCAGTGTTTCGACCAACGCCCTAGCGGACCTGCCGATAGGTCACCTTGACCTTGTTCAGCACCGCCATGTCATCTGTCTCGATTTCATAGCATGTGCTATCGATGGCGCGGATGATCACCCATGGCGAGCCCGGTGCCGTCGTCTCCATCCCGACAAACTCGCCCCAGATGACCTGCCCGACCTTTGCGGCCATCGCCGCCAGCTCCTGTCCGGTCACCGTCGCCCCCACTTGCGCCAGACGCTCAAGCCGCTCGCCCTCCTCGCCCGTTGCCTCGAAACGGGCTTCGCCGTCCGCCTCCCTCACGGGCGCCACCGTCCAGCGCGCAGCCAACGACCGCGGCGCCAGCAGCTTCAACAAGTCGCGCAGATCAAGCGCGAGCAGATGGTCGTGCTCGTCGTAAACCCTGAGCTTGGTCATGGCCCCCTCCTGAAGCAGGAATTGCGGCTTGCTCGCCAGCCTTGTCAACCTCGCCGTCTGCTGCCCCCTACGCCGCGGACTCCCCCCAAACCGGCAGCACATTTTCTGTGAAGATTTTCGCGCAAGCCCCATGATTTCCAACGGCTTTTCTGCCATTATGCTCTCCTCGTCCGAGGGCCTCGCGTGCCAGTCACCGATTCCCCCAAATCCTCCGGAAAAAGCGAGGCTCGCATGGCTGAGGAAGCCCTGGAAACCGCTGTCGCCAAGCGTCCCCTGTTTGTGGCCGTCGATTGGGGCACCAGCCGCTTTCGCGCTTATCTGGTCGCCAGCGACGGTACGGTTCTCGATGTCCGCTCCTGCGACGACGGCGTCGCCCAGGTCAAGAATGGCGCCTTCGAGCCGGTCCTGCTCCGCGAATGCGGCGACTGGCTCACCGCCGATCCCGCCCTGCCTGTCGTCATGGCCGGCATGATCGGCAGCCGCAACGGCTGGCGCGAGGCGCCCTATGCCCCCTGTCCCGCCGGTCTTGCCGAGATTGCCGCCGCCGGCCTCACCTTCAAGGCGAGCCAGGGCAGCCCCATCTCCATCATCCCCGGCCTGATCGACCGGTCCGCCGCCGTGGTCGACGTCATGCGCGGCGAGGAAACCCAGATCCTCGGCGCGGGCGATGGCGACGCCATCGTCATCCTGCCCGGCACCCATTCCAAATGGGCGCTGCGCCAGGGCGGCCGCATCACCACCTTCCGCTCCTTCATGACCGGCGAGTTCTTCGCGCTCCTCACCCAGCATTCCGTGCTGCGGCTGCTGGCCGAGGATGCCGCCGCCGGAATCGACACGACCGCCGATTTCGACCGTGGCCTCGCCGCCGCATCTGCCGACGGCGGCCTCACCAACCGTGCCTTCCACGCCCGCACTCTCGTGCTCGGCGGCGACCTCGCCGCCACCGGCGTCAAGCCCTATCTCTCCGGCCTGTTGATCGGCAGCGAGGTTCACGAGGCCATTGCCCTGATGCCCGCCGATCTGCCGATCGTCCTGGTCGCCGCCGGCGTCATCGCCGACAATTACAGCCGCGCGCTCGCCGCCAAGGGCCGGCGCGCCTCCCTCATCAGCGGCGAACAGGCCTTCCTGTCCGGCCTCGCCCGCATCCTCCAAAGCCAGCAGAGTTGAGTGTCATGACCATATTCGCCGAGTTTCAAGGCTGGTTCGCCAAGTGCCCCGTGGTCGCCATCCTGCGCGGCGTCAAGCCTGAGGAAGCCGTCGCGGTCGGCGAGGCTCTCGTCGCCGCCGGCGTCACCGTCATCGAGGTGCCGCTCAATTCGCCCGACCCGCTCGCCTCCATCGCCGCCATGGCCAGGGCCTTCGAAGGCCGCGCCCTGATCGGAGCCGGCACGGTGCTGACGCCGCAGGATGTCGCCGACGTCGCCAGGGCCGGCGGCCGCCTGATCGTCTCGCCCAACACCGACCCGGACGTGATCGCCGCCAGCCGCGCCGCCGGTCTCCTCAGCATGCCCGGCTTCATGACGCCCACCGAGGCCTTCGCCGCGCTGAAGGCCGGCGCCCATGTGCTGAAATATTTCCCCGGCGAAGCCGCCAGCCCAGCCATCATCCGCGCCCTATCCGCCGTCCTGCCGCGTGCTGTGCCGGTGCTGATGGTGGGAGGTGTTGCCGCCGACAATATCGACCGCTGGACGGGCGTCCCGGTCGCCGGTTTCGGCATCGGCTCGTCGCTCTACAAGGCCGGCGACGCACCCGAAGTGGTCGCCGCCAAGGCCGAGGCCTTCCTGTCGGCTCTCAAGGCCGCCGGCCGCATGCCCGCCTGAATCAAGAGAGCGGAGTGACGACCGTCACCCCGCTCCCCATTCAAAAGTTTGAGCCGCCGCTGGCCGATCAGCTTGGTTCAACCTGATCGGCGAGTGTTCCAGGTCTCACGAGATCACTTGCCGCCCATGGGGAACGGCATGTAGCCGACGAAGCCGGTCAGCTTCCACACCCCATCCACCTTGCGGCAGAAGTAGAGCGTCTGCCAGTTCAGCACGTCCTTGGTTCCGTCGGCCTTGGCGATGGTGCCGTCGAACTTCTTGTGTGCGACGGCGATGTCCCCGGTCAGGTCGATGTGCAGCAGGTTGGTCGCCCGGTAGATCGCCGCGCGCGGATCCTCGGCGAAGGCCGTCGCCTTGGTCTCGGCTGCCTGCCGCAGCCACTCGTCGCGATAAGCGGCCAGCGTCGGAAAGCCGATCCGCCAGGTGTCGGGGTTGGCCGAGGCCTTGGCGTTGATGCCGAGGAAGCCGTCCTCGACGAAGTCGCCCGCCACCATGGACCAGTCGCCGGCGATATAGGCGTCGATGTCGCGCTGCACCAGCATGGTCCAGATCGCCTTGCGGTCGGGATCGTTGGGGAATGGGTTGGTCATGAAGGGCATTTTCGGGCCTGCTCCGGGTCGTTGTTACATGGGTTCCATAAGGGTGACATTGGCGCCTGGCGCACCGTCAGAGAACGCGACCTGGACGTGACATTGTCGCCACGCCATTTTCGATGACGGGCACGCCCGCCACGATCACGTCGGAGATGCCCGTCGGCGACTGCAAGGGGTCGGCAAAGGTGGCGCGATCGCCGATATCGTCGCCGAACAGCACCAGATCCGCCACGGCACCGGGCCGCAGGATGCCGCGGTCATACAGGCCGAAACGCTGCGCCGCGATCGACGTCATCCGCCGCACCGCATCCTCGATCGCGAACCATTTCTCCTGATTTACCAAGGGCCCAGCCATGCGCGGGAAGGTTCCGTAGGCGCGTGGATGCACCTTGGCACCCGGTCGCGGCAGGCCGTCCGATCCCACCATGTGCAGCCGGTTCGAACAGGCGCAACGGGCGTCTTCGGCATCCAGCTGGAACATGACGATCGACGTCTGCCCCTCGTCTTCGCGGACGAAACGCACAAGCAAATCAAAGGGATCGATACCCAGCTGAGCCGCCGCCGCATCCATCCGCATGCCTTCGAGCGGCTTCAGTTCCTCGGCACCAATCGCCGAAAGCTGGATGTTGCCCCAGCCGATCAGCGAGATCTTCGACTGAATGTCCGGGTTGCCGTCACCCTCCTCCACCCAGCGCTTGAGCTCGGCGGAAATCCTGGGATCGGCCAGCCGTTCCAGAAGCGCCGGCAAACCACCATCGAGCGCATAGGGTGGCAGCAGCTGCAGCACGTAGCTCGATCCGGCCATGTAGGGATACATGTCGAAGGAAACGTCGATGCCGTCCTGCCGCGCGGTCTCCAGACGGTCGATCGCCCGGGGTATCACCCCCCAGTTCGGGCGCCCCGCCGCCTGCAGATGCGACAAGAGGCCTGCCGCGCCAGCCTGTTGAATAATCTCGAGAAATTCCTCGATCGAGGTCATCAGGCCGCCCTCGTAGGAGCGCACATGCGCCGCCACCAGCCGCCCGCAGTCAGCCGCCGTGGTGGCCAGCGCCACCAGTTCGCGCGGATCGGCGAAGGCACTTGGCGGATAGACGAGGCCGTAGGAAAGTCCCGCCGCACCGGCATCCAGCTGCGCCTTCAGCAGCGCCTGCATGCGCTCCAGCTCGGCGTCGGTTGCAGGACGGTTGTCATAACCCATCACCGCCAGCCGGATCGGCCCATGCCCGCAGAGCGGTACGATGTTGGGCGCAATCCCCTGGCTGTGCAGCCGGTCGCGATAGCCTTGAAAATCCAGGAAGATCTCGTCGGGATCCGTGGACCCGAGCAGCGAGCCGAAATGGCCGGCAATCAGCTCCCGGGTCGGTTCCGTCGCCGGAAAAAGCGAGAAGGAACAATTGCCTGTGACGATGGTCGTCACGCCCTGGGCGATCTTCTCGGGCCGGTCGGGGTCCCGCAGGAACACCAGATCGTCGTGGCAATGGGCGTCGATGAAGCCCGGCGCCAGCCAGCGACCGCCGGCGTCGATCACCCTGTCGCCGGCCTTCGGAGCAATCTTCGGGCCGATCTCGGCAATCCGCCCGCCCGCGAGACGCACGCTCGCCCGGAACCAGGGAGCACCGGTCCCGTCGATGACGCGCGCGTCGCGAATGAACAGCGGGGACGCCATGGCTTCTCCCATTCGTCAGGACCTCGCAGCCGCGATGGTTGCAGCGACAAGCGCTTGATCCGTAATGGTCAATTCATATTCGCGCGCCTTGTCGGTCGAGCCCATGCCCACATGCGGATTGTGCCAGACCATGCCGCTCTGCACCTTGGCGAGCGAGGCAAAATGCAGCTCCGGCGCGCCGGAATAGTCGCGCACCTTCACGATATTGTCCGGCGTCAGCCCACCGCAGGCCATCACCTTGACCCGGCCAGCCGCCAGCTGAACGGTCGTCTTGAGGTTTTCGAGCCCTTCAAGCGCGCTGTCGCGCTGGCCCGAGGTGAGCACGCGCTCCACCTTGCAGCGCACCAGCGCTTCGACAGCCTCGCCAAGATCGCGCGTCATGTCGAAGGCGCGGTGCGAGGTGGTCGACATCGGTCCGGCCGCCTGAACCAGAGCCGACATGCGCGCCTCGTCATAGCGTGCATCCGGCGTCAGGCAACCGAAAACCACGCCCTTGATGCCGATCTCCCGGCAGGCGATCACGTCGGCCAGCATGGTCCGGAACTCGAGGTCCGAATAGAGGAAGTCGCCGCCACGCGGCCTAATGATCGGATAAAACGGGATTTTTGCCCGTTCGAGCGCGGTCTTGATCGTGCCCATGGAGGGCGTCAGCCCGCCTTCCATCAGCGAAGCGCAGAGCTCCACGCGGTCGGCTCCCGCAGCCTCGGCGGCCATCAGGCCATCGATCCCCTCGACGCAGACTTCGATAAGCGGCTTGGTCATTGGGTCCTCCCGGAACGCGAACTGAAATGCACCGACGGTGCGAAGGAAAAGGCCTTGTCGAACGGATACATGGGACGACCGATCTGCCGAACCGGCAGCCGCTCGATGTCCTGATCCACCACGCCGGGCGAAAGCGCCATCAACACGGGATTGGCAAGCGGCGCCAGCTCAGGCGACAGGTAGCCGGACTTGACCACCACCAGCTTTTCACTTGCCGGATCAATCCCCAGTGCCGCGAAGTCTGTTATGTTGTGGAACGGGCGGCGTTTGGCAGTCAGCACGACGCGAATGCCGCCTACGTCGAGAACAGCCTGGCGATCCGTGCCGCCGGCGCCTTCGACGAGACGCAACACCTTGCCGCGCACCGGCAGCGGCGTCGCGTTGATGGAATCGAGGGCGGCACCGACCGTCGTCGAAATCTCGGCGCCCTCGCCGGCCGCAAAGCAGGCGACCGTCGCTTGCGGGTCGGCGATGCCGGCCACAACGGCATCTGAAATGCCGTTTGAAATCAGCCCCTTGAGCAGATCCGGCCGATCGCCGGCGCCGCCACCGGTCGGGTTATCCCCGCTGTCGGCGAGGATAACGGGCCCCGTCGGGGCCATCTTGGCGGCGGCAACACATTCGTCAATCGACCCAACCGTCACCGGAAAGACGCAGGCTTCGCGCACATCGAAGTAGCTTTTGGCAATGGTCTCAACCACTTGCGCCACAGCTTGGCGATCCGTGCCCGTCACCACCGCCGTCGCCGTCGAGCGCGGCTCGTCCGCCCAGACATAACCGACCATCAGGTTGGCATCCCAGACCCCGGCCCGGGTGTCATACGCCGGCAGCGGCACATAGAGCGACTTCATCGGCTCGTCGGTCGTGGCCGTCCGTTCGCCGGGCAGCAGCACCGGAATGGGCGCATAGGCAACGAAGGGCTTCTCGCCCGTGGTCAGGCAGCGCTCCAGCATGCGCACCGCCCGCACCGCCGTCTCCCGCGTGTCGATATGCGGCGCGGTGCGGTAAGCGGCAAAGATATCAATGGCATCGACGATCCTGGCCGTCACGTTGCCATGCAGATCATAGGACGTGGCGATCGGCAGGTCCGGCCCGACAGCAGCGCGAATGGCCGTGATGAAGTCACCCTCGACGTCTTGGTAGCCCTCGACGAACATGGCCCCGTGCATGGGCAGATAGACGCCGTCGAGCGGTTCGGCGGCGGCAAGACGCTCCAGCACCTCGGCCTTGAGGCTTTCATAGACCTCGCGGGCCACTGGCCCGCCCGGGATGGCGCGCGCATGCAGCAGTGGAACGAATTCCAGCGTTGATTCAGCGAGATAGTCGAACTGCGGCGCCGCTGTCAGCGCAGCGCCGCGCAGCACGCGAAACTCTTCCATCCGCGTGAGAACGGGATTCCAGGTGCTGCATTCGATATGCAGGCCGGCAACGGCAACACGCATCCCTCAGTCCTCCAGCGGGCGATAGGGCAGGAAGCGGGCGACCGCCACGAAGCGCTTGAAATCGCGGTTCTTTTCCTGCGACCATGCCGTCTCGGCAATGGCCGACAGGCGGGGAAACACCAGACGGCGGAACACCCGCCGGTCGCTCATCGGCTCCGACCAGATGCAGGCCTGGATGCCGATCATGCGGCCCTGATGCTCTTTGGCAAAACCATCGAGCGGATCGAACTCATAGGTATGCTGCAGGCTGGAAACCCCGGCCCAGCTGGCACCCGGCTCCCACCAGTCGGTGGAGCGGGCCATATCGAGATAATAGGCCTGCCCGGGGCTCATCACCACGTCATAGCCCTGCGCCGCAAGCTCCGCACCAATGGCCGCATTCCGCCAGGCCACGAGATAGCTGCCTTCCGGCGCAATGCCGCCACCATGGGCGCCCTCCTCCCAGGCACCGACCACACGGCCGGCGTCGCGGATCTGGCCGTAGACCCGCTTCAGGAAGTCGGCTTGCAACTCATGCCAGCCGCCGCCACCGATCTCGGCAAGCCGCGCCTTGGCGGCGGGCGAGGTTTCCCAAGCGTCGTCAGGTACTTCGTCGGCGCCGACGTGAATCCACTTGCCGGGGAAGATGTCCATCAGCTCGGCAAACACCGCCTCGGCAAACTCGCGCACAAAGGGCACGCCGGAGTTCAGGCAGTTGTTGGGAAAGCCCTGGATCGACAGATACTCGCCGTTCTCACCGGGGTCGCGCAGCTTGGGCAGCGCGGCAATCGCGGCATAGGAATGGCCCGGCACGTCCACCTCGGGCACCACGTCCATGCCCCAGGCGCCCGCGGTTGCCACCAGAGCCTTGAGGTCGGCCTTGGAATAATGGCCGCCGCTCGCCTCCGGACCGCTGCCGAGCAGCGGCGGGATCGGCATGTCGGCGCCACGATAGGCCCCCACTGCGGTCAGTTCCGGATAGGCCGCCACCTCGAAGCGCCAGGCCTCGTCCTCGGTGAGATGGAGGTGGAAGCGGTTGAGCTTGTTCCAGGCCATGATGGCCAGAAGGTCGCGGATTTCCCCGATCGGATAGAACTGGCGCGCCACATCGAGATGCGACCCGCGCCAGGCAAAACGCGGCGCGTCATCGATCTGACCGGTCTCAGGGAAGCGGCACGCATCAGGCGCTTCCCAGGCGCCACGCAGGATCTGCCCCAGCGTGATCAGTCCATAAAGCCAGCCAGCCTCGCCGGCGGCGGAGAGGATCACGGTCTCGCCGAAGACAATCCGATAGGCTTCAGCAGCCAGATCAGCCTTTTGCAGCCGCACCGCAATCGCTTGCAAGCCGTTGCCGATGAAGATGTGCTGGGGGAACACGGTCGCGGCAATGTCGCGGAAAGCATTGACGGCAGCGGCCTGCTCGACACCATCCGTTGCCACCGACATCGGCATTGCGGCGCGGCTGCCGGAAACCTTGACGTTTGCCGGCCAGGGTGCCAGGGCGAGCCCGTCAACGATGTCACCGAGCGGGCCGATCTCGTCATAACCGAACTTCGGCTCGCCAGCCCCAAAGGCGTCGGAGACCGAATAACCCACGTCGACGGGAAGGATCTTGCCGTTGCTGAGCGTCACATAGGAGGTGCGCGCAGCATCGGTGAAATGGCGCAGCGGCGCCTGGGTCCCGTGGATCAGAAAGGTCCAGCTTTCGCCCGGTTCCACCACACCGTCGCCCAGCATGGCGACCTCGGTGAAATTGGAAAAGCGACGCAACAGCAACGCGTTGTCCGGAGCGGGCGCCTTGAGGTCGATACGCGCCGGACCGCAGAAGGCAAGACGAAAGCCCTTGAGGCGTTCTCCTGTTCCGTTGGTCAGGGTGAACAGATAGCGCCCACGCTCGGTGGCGGTCGGGGGCGTCCAGCGAGTGACGAGGGTGCAGCGCGCGGCAGCACCGGGCTGCCCGCCGGAGAGTACGTCTTGGTGGGTCATGGCTCAGTCCGCGTTGCCCTGACGGATGCCGGCCGCATCGAACAGCAGGCAATCCTCGGGATTGAAACTAACCGCAAAATCGTCGCCGACGGACACGCCCACGTCGCCGTTGAACAGGCCGGTCGCGTTACGTCCGTTGTCGTCCATGTAGTGATGCACGATGGTGTGCAGGCCGAGCCGTTCGACCACGGCCGCCTTGTAGGTCAACGTCACCGGGCCGGCGCCCAGCACGATATGCTCTGGACGAATGCCGAGAGAAATCTTCTGCCCGGCCAGTGTCGCCGGTGTAGACTGCGGCACAGTCACACGGCCGACGAGTTCCACCTCCACCGTGGTGGTGGCGCCGCCGGCATCAACGCAGGTGCCGTCAAAGAAGTTCATCTTGGGAGAGCCGATGAACTCGGCGACGAAGCGATTGGCAGGACGCTTGTAGAGTTCGATCGGCCCGCCGACCTGCTCGATCTTGCCGGCATTGAGCACGACGATCTTGTCGGCCATGGTCATGGCTTCGATCTGGTCATGCGTCACATAGATCATCGTCGAGCCAAGCTGGTTATGCAGGCGCAGCAGCTCGACGCGCATGTCTGAACGCAGCGCCGCATCAAGGTTGGAAAGCGGCTCGTCGAAGAGGAAGATCTTGGGTTGGCGCACGATGGCGCGACCGATGGCGACGCGCTGGCGCTGGCCGCCGGACAGCTGTCCGGGCTTGTGCTGCAGCCGTTCCTTGAGGTGCAGGACCTCGGCGGCCGCTTCCACGCGAGTGCGTACGTCGCTCTCAGTAAGTCCTTCGACACGCAGAGGAAATGCGATGTTCTCGAACACGGTCATATGCGGATAGAGCGCATAGGACTGGAACACCATGGCGATGCCGCGCTTGACCGGCGGCAGCATGTTGACGACCTTGCCGTCGATCACGATATCGCCGGACGTCACTTCTTCAAGGCCGGCGATGGACCTCAGCAGCGTGGACTTGCCGCAGCCGGACGGGCCGACGAAGACGACGAACTCGCCATTCTCGATCGCGAGAGAGATGTCGCGCAGAACTTCCGCCTCACCGAAGCGCTTGCACAGGTTCCTGATGTTGAGCTGGCCCACGCGCCATCCTCCGGTCTTCAATCAAAACTGCAAGGTGTCCCGTCTGTCTCAACGGGGCGAGAGGTCCCGCGGCGCGGGGAACATGCGCCGCGGGACTGGGGTTCGATTACTTGTACTGCTCGAGGTCGGCAGCGGCCTTCTTGAGGGCGTCAGCCGGTTCGGCAGCGCCGGTCACCACGGACTGGACCATGTTGATCATCACGTCCTGGAAGCCCTTGTAGTCGAGGAACAGCGGTTCCGGACCACCGAAGGAGATGCCTTCGAGGAACGGCTTCCAGCTCGGATCCTTGGCAACCAGGTCCTTGACGCCCGGCACCGGACGCAGCGGCGTCAGACCGTTCGAGACTTCATACTTGAACTGGTTGTCCGGGTTGGTCAGGAACTTGGCGAGGTCGGTCGCCTTCTCCTCGTGGCCCGTGCCCTTGAAGATCGCCAGCGAGTCGGTGATCAGCAGCGTGCCGGGACCCTTGGCATGCGGGCCGAGCGGCAGGTTGGTCACGCCCCAGGCGAACTTGGCGTCCTTGAGCTTGTTCACCGCGCCGACGGAGGCGTGGATCATGCCAATCTTGCCATCGAGGAAGATGGCGCGCACTTCGTTCTGCTCGTAGGCGGTCGGGCCTTCCTCGGCATAGGGAACCATGGCCTTGAGGGCGGTCAGCGCCTCGAGATTCTCGGGGCTGTCGAGGACGATCTTGCCGTCGGCGTCGATCACCTTGCCGTTGTTGGTGTACACCCAGTGCATGAACTGATGCATGGTGTTGTCGAAGGTCTTGGCCACAATGCCGAAGCCGGCAATGTTGGTCTTTTCCTTGATGGCCTTGGCGTCGGCGAGCTCTTCTTCCCAGGTCAGCGGCGGCTTCTCGGGATCGAGGCCGGCGGCCTTGAACAGGTCCTTGTTCCAGTAGAGAGCCTTGGTGGAGAAGGCCACCGGAATGCCCCACTGATTGCCCTGGAAGGTCACGGTATCGGGAATGTTCGGATAATAGCCGGCCTTGTCGGCATCCGACATCGGCACCGGAACGATCAGGTCGTTCGAGGCAAACTGCTTCAGGGTGCGCGAACCCACATAGGCGAGATCGGGCGGGTTGCCGGCGGCGGCAAGCGTCGTCACCTTGTCCTGGCACTGATCCCAGCCGACCGGCTCGATGTTGACCTTGAAGCCGGGGTTCTTGGATTCCCATTCGGAAATGAAGGGCGGATAGGTCGGGTCGACACTGTCGCCGCACTGGATGAAGGTGATCGTGGTGTCTTCGGCGAGGGCCAGCGAGGTGGTCGACAGCAAAGCGGCAGCCAGACCGAACGCAATCTTGGAAGCTTTCGTCATGTTCTTGGTCCTTCTCCTCTGGAAACAGTTTCGTTCTTGTTCAATGAGATGTCCGACCAGACGACAGTCTCACTGTTTCACGGCGCCAGCCGTCAGACCGGCGACGAGATAGCGTTGCAGGAGCGTGAAGACGATCGCCACCGGCGCAATGCCGACGAAGCTGGCGGCCATCAACTCGTTCCAGGAAACCTCCTGCCGGCCGAAGAAGGCGTGCAGGCCCACGGCGAGCGGCATGTATTCAGACTTGGAATTGAACGTGAGCGCATAGATGAACTGCTGCGAGTAAACGGTCAGGAAGCAGTACATCGCGACAACCAGGATGCCGGGAGCGGCCAGCGGCAGGATCACGCGACGCAGGGTATAGAGACGGCTAGCGCCATCCACATAGGCCGCTTCCTCAAGCTCCTTGGGGATACGCAGGAAATAGGCGCGCAACAGCCAGACACCGGTGGCGATGATGAAGGCGACGCCCGGAATGATCATGGCGGCATAGGTGTTGAGGATGCCGAAGGTGCGCATCATCCGGTAGAGCGGGATGATAAGCACGGCGCCCGAGAACATGTTCACCATCATCAGGCCGTTGAGGAACATGTAGCGGCCCGGCACCGGCAGGCGGGCCAGCGCATAGGCGGCTGGCACGATCAGAAGCAGGCCCATCATTGTGGCGATGATGCCGATGAACACGCTGTTGAGCATGTAACGCCCGAGCAGCGGCACGTTCACCCACATGGTCTGGTAGGCTTCGAGGCTCGGATTCTCCGGCCAGAAGCGGTATGGCGAGGAAAACAGCAGCGACAGCGGCTTGAGGGAAACGTTGAAACCCTCGATGAACGGCCCGACGATGTAGAACAGGAAGACGAAGAGCCCGCAGTAGATGCCCAGCTTTTCGTACCAGCGGAATTTGTCCATCATGGCGGCGGTTCCTCAGAGTTGCTCGGCTGAGGACAGCCGGTTCACGAGACGGAAGTAGAAGAGGCAGAACACGCCGAGGCACAGCCCCACCATCACAGAACGGGCGGCACCTTCGCCGTATTTGTAGGAGCCGATTGCCACCTTGTAGGTGTCGATCACCATGGTGGTGGTCTCGCCGTTCGGCCCGCCGTGCGTCAGGATCCAGATGATGTCGAAGGAGTTGAAGGTCGAGATCAGCGAGATGATCGACATGGTCAGGATCGCCGGAACCATCATCGGCAGCGTGATGCGACGGAAGCGGTAGGCGCGACCGGCACCGTCCACCCAGGCAGCTTCATAGAGATCGCGCGGGATCGACTGGATGGCGGCCAGAAAGTAGAAGGTCACCATCGGTGTGCCGATCCAGACGTCGGTCATGACGGTCGCCCAGTAGCCGGTATCGCCATGGGCGAGGAAGGCGACCGGCCCCGAGGTGATGCCGAAATTCTGCAGCAGACCGGAAATCATCCCGAACTGGCCGTTGTACATCCAGCCCCACATGAAGATGCCGATGGCCATGGGCACGATCCACGGCAGCAGCGTGAGCGTGCGGAAGATCGCACGCCCCGGCAGCGCGACATTGAGCATCAGCGCCCCGCAGGTGCCGATGATCATCTTGAAGGAGACCGAAAAGAAGGTCCAGGTGAAGGTCCGCCAGATGATCTCGCCAAAACCCGAACGGAAGATCTTGGTGTAATTGTCAAAACCCACGTAGGAGTAAGTCTTGGCGAGACCGGCGTTGGTGAAGGACAGTTGCACTTCCTGCACGAGGGGCCACGCGACAATGGCCGCCACATAAAGCACGGCCGGCGCAAGCAGTGCGTAGGCAAACATTCGAGCGCCGCGTTCGTGGTTCATGCCCCTGCCCTCCCCAAGATCACGACGTGCCGTTGAGCGCGGCGTCGAAGCGCGCCCAGACGGGGGCCATATCAACCACGGACTTTGTGACCCGCGCCTCATCGATCTTGATCGCGGTCAGCCCGGCCTCTAGCGCATCAAGCACCGATACGGGCAGCGGAGCCCCGGTCGTCAGATGCGCCGCGATGTCGGCCACCATGCGCTCGTCGGCACCCGAGTGGTCGGACAGTTCGGTGTTCTCATAGGTCTTGTCGACCAGGCAGTCGGACGTGTAGGCGTCGTGCACCTTCAGGAAGTTGCGCACGAAATCGCCTTCCGCCATGCCCTTGGAACCGATGACGCAGAAGCGACGGAACAGGTCGGGCACGTTGAGATTGGTGTGGAAGGTCATCGACACGCCGTTCTGATATTCGATCAGCGCGGTCTGGTAGTCGATGATGTCAGCGTCGCTGTCGAACACCTTGTCGCTGCCCATCCAGCCGGACGGCTTGACATGGTAGACTTCGCTGTTGGTGTTCACGGCATTGCCCGGCACGAAGGACTTGCGGCCGCCGAAGCTTGCGACGCGCGAAGGCCGCGCACCGACCGCGCCCTGATACAGGTCGAGGTCGTGGCAGCACTTCTCCAGCATGAAGCAGCCGGAATACTCGGTGTAGCGGCGCCAGTCGCGCATGAAGAAAGCGCCATGATAGGGCGCGATATGCTCGGAAGCCTCGATGGACGCGATGTCGCCCAGCTGACCTGAGGACAGCGCGTTGCGCAGGTCGATATAGAGCGGCGCATACCGCAGCACCAGACCGACCATCACGCGGTCGACACCGCCGCTTTCGCGCAGGAGTTCCAGCAGCTCGATGGTCTCGTCTTCGGAAATGACCACCGGCTTTTCGCAGAAGATCTTGAGCCCCAGCGCCAGACCGGCCTTGAGATGGGTCAGATGCAGATGGTTGGGCGAACCGATCATCAAAAGATCAAGCTTTTCCGCCTTGGCCATCTCCTCGATCGAGGCAAACTGCTTGCCGGGATCGATGTTGTGCTTCTCGAGCGTCACCATGCCGGCGGGCGCATCGTCCACGTAGCCAACGATCTTGAAGCCCGGAACCAGCGCACTGAAGACGCGGGCGAGATACCCAAGCCTGAATCCGAGACCGACTATTCCGACTTTCATGTTACACCGTTCTTGATTGAGGTTTGCGCGGACAAACCACTAGCGTTGCGGGAAGCGGCTCAAGCCGCGCCCGATTATCATTCAGACCTTGCGCCAGTCGCATGACACTCGCGGATGGGCAACTGGCCGCCCTGCCTTTTCCAGCAGGTTACAGCCCGAGCCCAACCGACCTGGTCAGCCGAGTGGCGCGTAAGCAACCGCCTCGATCTCGATCTTGATATCGATCATCAGCCGGGCCTCGAGCGTTGTTCGTGCCGGCGGGTCTTTTTGGAAATAGGTGGCGTAGACTTTGTTGAAGGCACCAAAGTCGCGCGCATCCTCCAGAATGACGAATGTCTTGACCACGTGCTCAAGCCCGCAACCGGCAAGGGCCAGTGCAGCCTTGATGTTTTCCAAGACCTGACGGGTCTGCGCCTCGATGCCACCCGGGACTACCGAGCCATCGGAGAGCGTAGGAACCTGCCCGGAAATGTAGACGTAGTCACCAGCGCGCACGGCCGGCGACAACGGAACGTGAGACGTCCCGTAGGCGATCTTCGTCATTGAGCCCCTCGTTTTTTGTTGTTGTCCCTATGTAAATTCCTTTCATAATTTTCTGTCAATAGCGAAAATTGATGTTGCTGATTTTCATTTTTGCAGGCAGTCTGCCTATCACTGAGGCATGACGCCAAGGCATGCAAAAGGGGATTGCGCATCGTCATGTGGGACTTCTCGGGCTCAAAGGTGATGATTACTGGCGCCGGCGGCGGCATTGGCCGCGTGGTCGTCGATCTGTTCACCGCAGCAGGAGCCGACGTAACCGCCATTGACCGCGACGGAAAGCTGCTGGAACCGCTCAACTGCGCGGAAAAGCTGGTTTTTGAGCTTGAGGACGGACTGAAGATCAGCGCCGTTTTGGCCGACCACGTGGCCCGCAATGGAGCGCCTGATATCGTCGTCTCCAACGCCGGATACACCCGTGCGGAAACTCTCGACGACCTGAACGAGACCGCCTTCCTGCGTGAAATCGACATCAATCTCACCGGCTCCTACCGGGTGATCAATGCGGTTCTGCCGGCCATGCGTGCCGCAGGACGAGGCAGCATCGTGGCCGTGGCCTCGGTGAATGGCCTCGCTCATTTCGGCAATCCTGCCTATTCCGCAGCCAAAGCTGGACTGATCGCCTTCATCCGGTCGATCGCAGTCGAGTTGGGGCGCGATGGCATTCGCGCCAACGCGGTCTGCCCGGGCTCTGTGATGACCCCGGCATGGGATCACCGCTTCGCACGCGACCCGGCCATCCGCGAAAAGTTGCTCGGCCTCTATCCGCTCGGCCGCCTCGTCACGCCGAAGGAAGTGGCCCAGACCATCGCCTTCCTCGCCTCGCCCTTTGCCTCGGGCATCACGGGAACAGCCTTGGCGGTTGACGCAGGACTGACGGCGGGGCAACTGCCTTTCATCCGGGAGATCCTGGAAGGACAGTAGGACATAACGCATGGACGACATCGTCGAAGCCCTTCGGCAGATCAGCGAAAGCGGCAGTCGCTCCGACCAGCGTCTCGCCGGAATGGTCCTTTCGGACATTGGCTTTGCGTCCCGCGCCTCGATTGCCGAGCTTGCCGAGCGGGCCGAAGTCAGTGAACCAACTGTAACGCGCTTCTGCCGCACGGTGGGCTGCGATGGCATCCGCGACTTCAAGTTCCATCTGGCCCAGGCGCTCGCCATTGGCGGCGCCTACCTGACCGACGGCAAGGGGGACACCGACGATCGCACCGAGCTCGACCGCATCTGCGACAGCGCCATGGGCGCCGTCGAACGCATGCGCGCCGGTCTGGTTCGCGAGCCCTTTGCCCTGGCCGCGCATCGAATCGCCAAGGCTTCGCAGGTGCTGGTGTTCGGCTCCGGCGGCTCGTCGACCATTGCGGCGCTGGAGACACAGCACCGCCTGTTCCGCCTCGGCGTGCAGGTGAATGCCTATTCGGACGGACAGCTGCAGTGCATGACGGCATCGGTCGCCGACAAGAAGACCGTCGTCGTCGCTTTCTCGCTCTCAGGTCACGCCAAGTCCGTGATCGACGCGGTTGAGATTGCCCGCGGCTATGGTGCCTATACCGTGGCCATCACCGCACCCGGCTCGCGCCTGGCTGCAGCCGCCGAGCACGCGATCACCTTCCGCATTGCCGAGGATCTCGACCTCTACAAGCCCTCCCCGTCCCGCTATGGCCTCCTGGTCGCTGTCGACTATCTGGCCATGCTGACCGCCGAGGCGGTCGGGCCGGCGGTGCTGGAACGGCTCCGGCGCATCAAGCAGAGCCTCAACACCTACAAGGTCAATGACCCTTCCCTGCCGATTGGCGACTGAGACAATCCATGCCCCTGACTTCAGACCAACTTGAAACGCCCTGCGTGCTGATCGACCTCGCGAAGGCCGAAGCCAATCTCGAACGGGCTCAGGCCTATGCCAACAGCAAGGGCCTGCGACTGCGTCCGCATATCAAGACGCACAAGCTGCCGCGCTTTGCCAAGGCTCAAGTGGCGCTCGGCGCCGTCGGCATCACCTGCCAGAAGCTCGGCGAAGCGGAGATCATGGCCGACGCCGGCCTCGACGACATCTTCCTGCCCTATAATCTGATAGGGACTGCCAAGCTCGCCCGCCTCAAGGCCTTGCACGGACGCATCCGCATCTCGGTGACCGCCGACAGTGCCTACACCATCGACGGCTATGCCGCCGCCTTCACTGACGCGGCGCATCCGCTCATCGTGCTGGTGGAATGCGACACCGGCCTCGGCCGCTGCGGTGTGACGACACCTGCGGAGGCGGTAGAGCTTGCCAAGCGGATCGCCGCCGCACCCGGACTCACCTTCGGCGGCTTGATGACCTACCCTGCCGCTGGCAAGCCGGACGAAGCCTTCGCATGGTTGTCGGCAGCCGTTGCAGCGCTGGACGCCGCCGGCCTGCACCCGCCGGTCATCTCGTCGGGCGGTACGCCGGACCTCTACCGGGCCGAAAGCGGGGATCTCGTAACCGAGTACCGCCCTGGCACCTATATCTATTCCGACCGCTTCCAGGTGTCGCGTGGAGTCAACTCCATGGACCAATGTGCTCTGACCGTGCTCGCCACCGTCGTCAGTCGACCGACCGAAACCCGCGCCGTCATCGATGCCGGGTCCAAGGCGCTGACCTCGGACCTGTTGGGGCAGGACGGCTTCGGCTTCATCCCCGCCTATCCGGAAGCAAAAATCACGTCCTTGTCCGAGGAGCACGGGGTCATCGATCTCACGGCCTGCGCCCGCAAGCCCGCCATCGGCGAGCGGATCGAGATCATCCCCAATCACTGCTGCGTCGTCAGTAACCTCTTCGATGTGGTCAATCTGAAGTCGCCGGACGGAACGATCGAGACGGTCCCCGTGGCCGCGCGTGGCAAGGTCGCCTGACGAACAGGGCTGTCGCGCTGATCAGTGCTTGTCCTGCCTGAGATAGACCGCGCCCAGTGACGCCGGCTCGCCCGAGCCGCGTCCCGACAGCGACGTCAGGAACAGCACGAAGAGCGTCAGCGCATAGGGCAGCATCATCATGAGGTAGACCGGCACGTCGGCGCCGATGGCCTGCAGGCGCGGCACCAGCGCGTCGGCGCTGCCGAACAGCATGGCGCCGATCACGGCGCGGGCCGGGCTCCACTTGGCGAGGATGACCAGCGCCACCGCGATCCAGCCGCGGGCGGCGACCATGTTCTCCACCCAGACATGGCTGGTGGCGACCGACAGATAGGCGCCGGCCAGGCCGCACATAAGGCCGGCAAACAGCACGGCGGCGAGTTGGGTCAACTGGATATCGACGCCCGCCACGTCGGCGGCGGCCGGGTTCTCGCCGGCAGCACGCAGGCGCAGACCCGCCTGTGTCTTCATTAGCCACCACCAGGCGGCCAGCGCAAGGATCGGGGCCGCAAGGCTGATCACATCCTGCGCGGCGATGATTCGGCCCAGCGGATTGGCCGGATCGAGCGCCAGGAGATCACCCAGCTTTGGCAGCCCGCCGAAGGTCTGTTGCACATAGGGGCGTCCGACCGTTCCGGTAACGCCGAGGCCGATGGCGACCACTGCGAGGCCGGCAAGCGTCTGGTCCGCGCGGAACACCACCACGGCGAGGCCGAACAGCAGCGACACCGCAACGGCCGCCGCAGCTCCCGCCGCTATGCCCATCCAGGGATCATGGCCTGCGAGGACGGTGATCGCCGCCGTCATGGCGCCGAGCGCCATCATGCCTTCAGCCCCGAGATTGAGCACGCCGGCTCGCTCCGACAGGATCAGGCCGACACTCGCCAGCAGCAGCGGTGTCGTATAGCTCGGGATGATGGCCAGCCAGCCGATCAGGAAGTCCATGGAGGAAACCTTCGCTCAGGAACGGGTGTTTTCCGAGAAGTGGATGGAATAGTGGCTGAAGAACTGCGCGATCAGGATGGACATCAGCACCGTGCCCTGCGCCAGCACGATCACCGCCTCGGACACCGAATAGAACACCTTCAGCACATTGCCGGCCGTATAGATGGCCGCCAGCGCGATCGACGCCACCACCACCCATGTGGGCTTGGAGCGGGCGAGATAGGCGATGACAATGGCACTGAACAGATAGCCATTGCCGAGCGCCTGGCTGAGGCGGTGTTCGGTGCCCGACAGGACCAGCGCCCCGGCCAGTCCCGACAAGCCGCCCGAGGCCAGCGTCATTCCCAGCACGATGGCCTTGACCGGGAGGCCCGTTTCCGTCGCTGCGGCCGGGTTGTGACCGACCGCGTCGGCATAATAGCCCACTGGCGACCGCTCCAGCAGGAACCAGGCGACCACAGCGGCCACCAAGCTCAGGATCACACCCGTATGGGTCTGTCCCCAGCCGAGGGCCGCAAACTGGCTTTCAGGCGGAAACTCCACTGTGATGGGAAAGCTGTTGGCCGGGTCGCGCCAGACGCCGAACAGGAGATGCTGCACCAGCAGGAACGCCATGTTGGAGGCAAGCAGCGTGGAGATCACCTCGCTGATGCCGAAGCGGCGCTTCAACACCAGACACGGCCAGATGAACAACGCGCCGGCGGCAAAGGCCAGCGCCAATCCGAGCGGCAGGCGCAAGGCGGCAGGGCCGATGTGGTTGAGCGCCACGAAGGTGCCGGCGATGGCGCCGAACCACATCTGGCCCTCGACACCAATGTTCCAGAAGCGAATCCGCATGGCCAGCGCCGACGACAGACCGACGAGGATCAGCGGCCCGGCCGCCGTCACCGTCTGTGCGAGGCCGTCGCTGGTCAGGAAGGTTTCCACCAGGAACTCGTCGACAAGGTCGCCGGCGGGCACACCGACGGCGACCAGAATGGCCGCCGACAGCGCCAGGCCGATGATGAGGCCGATCGAATAGGAAAGCGCGGTGCGCAGCCGACCGGGTTCCTGCCGGCGCATGAGATAGGCGGTGCTAGGCATGGCCGGTCAACAGCGCTCCAATCCACTCGGGCGTAACGTCGGCGATCGGTCGATTGCCGGCGATGACGCCGCCATTCATCACCGCCACACGATGCGACAGACCCATGACTTCCTGCAGGTCCTCGCTGATCAGCAGGCAGGCGGCGCCCGCTTCCACTGCCGCGCGGATCGCGTCACGAACGAACTCGCTCGCCTTTACATCAAGGCCGCGCGAGGGAGAATGGGCGATCAACACCTTGAGTCCGTCATCAAGTTCGCGCGCCAGCAGCACTTTCTGCGCATTGCCCCCTGACAAGAGCTCCGTGCGTCGGTTCGGCCCGGCGCCACGGATGTCAAAGCGCTCGATGGCCGCGAGAGCCGCTGCCTTCATGCGCCGGCGGTCAAGAAACCAGCGACCGCCAAAATGCCCCGTTCTGACATTGGTCATAGCCAGGTTCTCGGCAATGCTCATCTGCCGCACAAGGCCTGTGGCGAAGCGGCTCGCAGGGATGACGCGCAAGCCGAGGTCGCGTCGTCTGGATGGCGTCGCCCGCGTCACGTCGACGCCGGAAAGTGTGAAGCTGCCGGCGGAGGCGGCCAGCGTTCCGGCAAGACAGGCCACCAGTTGTTCCTGCCCATTGCCGCCGACGCCGGCAAGCCCCAGCACTTCGCCGGCGCGCAGGGTCAGTTCCACAGCGCCGCCGCGCTTCTGTCCGTCAAAGCCGAGACCGCGGACCACAAGGCGTTCCTCGCCCGGCCTGGATTGTGGCCTTGCGGCAGCTACCACCGCCTCGCCGACGATCAGCCGCCCCACCTCGGCCTCGCTCACCTCCGCCATCGGCGCACCGGCGAGCACGGTCTTGCCGTGCCGCATCACCGTGATGCGGTCTGTATGGGCAGCGACTTCCTTGAGCTTGTGGGTGATCAGCACCACCGCATGGTCGGCGTCGGCCAGGCGGCGAGTGAAGACCAGCAACGCCGACGATTCCTCTTCGGTCAACACCGCCGTCGGCTCGTCCAGAATGATGATCCGGGCGCCCAGCAGCAGCACCTTCAGGATCTCAACCCGCTGCCGTTCGGCGATCGACAGGGTCGAAACCTGCCTGAACGGATCGACGTCAAGGCCGACTTCCCTGGCCTTGGCGGCGATCAGATCGGCGGCCGCACGCAGGGAGCGCACGCGGCCGCCAAGGGTCAGAAGCACGTTTTCCGCCACCGAAAAGCGGTCCACCAGACGGAAATGCTGGTGCACCATGCCGATGCCCGCGTCGGTGGCTTCCTGCGGCGAGCGGGGCGACAGCTCGCTGCCGTCGACGATCTGAGATCCATGGTCGGCGGCATAGACGCCGGTGGCCACATTCATCAGCGTCGACTTGCCGGCGCCATTTTCCCCAACGAGCGCATGCACTTCGCCCCAGGCCAGGGAGAAATGCGCATCATCAAGCGCGGGCTTGCCGTCGAAGGCCTTGCAAATCCCCCGCAGGTCAAGCGCCGGCGGGGTTCCGGCTGGCAAAACGTGCAAAATGCGACCTCGTTACTGCGCCGCAGCCGCCGGCATGGTGCCGGTGATGCCTTCGACGAAATAATCCATGTTCCACAGCGCTTCGTCGCTGACCTTGTCGCCAGCCTTCACCGCCTCGCTACCATCCTGCTTCTTGAGCGGCCCCTGGAACGGATCAAGCTTGCCGGCGATCATCGCCTGCTTGGCCGCCTCGATCTTGGCCTTGGTGGCATCGCTGACGCTCGGCCCATAGGGCGCGAGATCGACGACGCCTGTCTCGATGCCGGCGAAGGCACCATATTCCTGCGGCGTCCAGTCGCCATCGATGATGTGCTTGATGGTCGGCACGAGATAACGGTCCCAGCGGAAGACCACGGAGGTCTGAATGCCCTTGGGCGCGGCCGCACTCATGTCGATCTGATAGCCGAAGGACTTGGCGCCGCGCTTTTCCGCAGCATCGAGCGCCGAGGCGGCACTGAGGTCGGTGGCGATCACGTCAGCCTTCTGGTCGAGAATGGCTTCAGAAACCTGGCCTTCCTTGACCGGATCCCACCAGGAGTTGGTGAAGACGGCGATGGTATTGATCGAGGGATCAACCGAACGGGCGCCCTGTGCGAAGGCGTTGATGTCCCAGTTGATCACGCCCACCGGGAAGCCACCGAGCATGCCGATGGTCTTGGTCTTGGTGGCGTCAGCCGCCGCAATGCCGGCGAGATACCAGCCCTGATAGGTGCGGGCGTAGAAGCTCTCGAGGTTGGCGCCATTGGTGGTGCCCGAAGCATTCAGGAAGGCGACATTGGGATAGGCCTTGGCGGCCTCGGCGATCGGCGCAGAATAACCGTAGGTTGTTCCGACGATAACGTTGAAGCCACGCTTCACATAGAGATCGATGGCCGCACGCAGCTTCGTCGCATCTTCGGGAATGTTCTCCGTCACCGCCACGGGCACACCGAGCTGATCCTCGACAGCCTTGCGCCCCTTGTCGATCGCCTCGTTCCAGCCGCCATCATTCACCGAGGCAGCATAGATGAATGCCACTTTCGGAGGCGCATCCAGTTTGAAGGCAAAGGCAGGATCGATCGCAAGGCAGCTGCCAGCGAGCAAGGCAAGCGCCAGGAACCGGCGCCGACCGGTCGCCAAGGGCGAAATGACGTTCATATGGTTCCCCTTATTTTTCAATTCATTGGTCGACATTCCTCACACGCCATCTCACCGCTTGGGATCGGGAGACGTCGTGGTGAAAAAAGTCGGCAAGCGTCCGGTCTGGCCGTTTTCTGACTCTTGCTTCCCACATTAAAGCCGATTACGGTCGTCCATGCAATAGAATTAGACATGTTCAAAACTAGGGCATTTCGTTCACAATCCTGGACGATGGCATGAATATCGAAGCGCTTGGCTCCTTCCTGAAGATCGCGGAAATGAAGTCGCTGTCGGCGGCGGCAAAGCTCTATGGCTTGCCGAAGTCGACGCTCAGCTTGCGCCTGAAGCAACTTGAGGGAGAAATCGGCACCGACCTCTTCATTCGCGATGGCCGCAGCATGGTCCTGACCGAGGCCGGCCAGACCCTGCTCGCCCACGCCCTCGACATTGTCGAGCGGTGCGAGGCGGCGCGGATCGCGGTGAGCGAAACGCTGGATGAAGCAGTCGGCACCCTGCGCATCGGCGCGACGGGCGAGTTCGGCACCGCCTTCTATTCCCAGATGATCCACGCCTTTCGCAAGCGCCACCCGAAAGTGCAGCTGGACCTCACCTTCTTTTCGCCGCAGGCCCTCTATCTCCCCGAGCGGCTGGAGATGATGGACGCCATCATCTCCTGGGACGACGGCAACGCCGAGGACAGCGAGACGCTTTGGACCGATCGCTTCGCCCTCTTTGCGAGCCGCGACTACCTGGCTCGCATGGGCGCTCCCTCGGCACCTGCCGACATCGACAATCACCAGGGCGTCCTGTTCCGATTGCCCGCCGGGCCGCAGGGCTGGCGGTTGCAGCGCGACACCGAGCAGATCGCCATCCTGCCGCGCAGTGATCTGATTGCCAACGAATATTGGACCGTCAAATATTTCGCTGTCGCCGGCGAAGGCATCGCTTATCTGCCCACCTTCTTCACCGAGATCGAATGCCGGCGTGGCCACCTCGTGCCCGTGTTGCCCGCCTGGAAATCGGCGGAACAGCGGGTGACGCTGCGCATGATCCGCCCGCAGGCCGTCTCGCACCGCATGGCCGCATTCCGCGACTTCTGTCGCGACTATTTCTCGCCAACTTACGTCTTTCACGGCCCTCGCTACTATGTCGAGACCGTGCTCAACGCCCCGAACGATCTACCCGGAGACCCCTCATGAAACAGCTTGAAACCGGCAATGGCGCGCGCACCATCGGTGCGGGCCTCGACCCCATTCGCGTCAGCTTCGACAAGATCCCCGTTATCGACCTGGAACCGATGTTCTCGGGCGATACCGACGCCAAGGCAGCCCTGGCGGCAGAGCTGCGCAAGGTGTGTACGGAGGTGGGCTTCCTCTACATCAAGAACCACCATTTCCCGAAGGACGTGTTGCAGAAGGTCTTCGCCATCGCAGAGGACTATTTCGCCCTGCCCGACGCCGACAAGATGGCCAACCATGTCTCCAAGTCGAAGAACCTGCGCGGCTACGCGGCGCTTCTTGAGGAGAACACCGACCCGACGGCGCGCGGCGACCTGCACGAGTCCTTCGACATTGCCCTTGAAGTTCCGGCCGACGATCCAGACGTTCTGGCCGGCAAGGTGCTCTATGGGCCGAACCAGTGGCCCGAGGGCAAGCCGGAGTTCCGCGCCGCGCTCAGCGCCTATCATGCCGAGATGATCAAGCTCAGCCATCACCTGCTGCACGCTTTTGCGCTGGCGCTCGGCCTTGAGGAAACCTATTTCGACGCCCTGGTCGACAAGCCGCTGGCCACCATGCGCATCCTCCACTATCCGCCGCAATATGGTGAGGTGGACGAGCGCCTGATCGGCATCGGCGCCCATTCGGACTATGAGTGCTTCACCATTCTGGCGCAGAAGGATGGCATCTCGGCGTTGCAGGCGCTGAACGCCGACAATCAGTGGATCGCCGCCGATCCCATTCCCGACTGTTTCGTGGTCAACATCGGCGACCAGATGGCCCGCTGGACCAACGACCTGTTCGCGTCCACCATTCACCGCGCCATCAATCGGTCCGGCAAGGAGCGCTATTCGATCCCCTTCTTCTTCGGCCCGAACTACGACACCGTCGTCGAGGCCCTGCCGAGCTGCGTTGACGAGACCCATCCCGCCAAGTATCCGCCCATCAGCTCCGGCGACTATGTGAACGGCCGCTTCACGGCGACCTTCGCCAGCTACGCCGCGCAGCAGAAATGACAAAAGGCCGGGGCGTCTCGACACGCCCCGGCCTTCTCTATCGGTTTCGCCCAGACTTACGTTCCGGAGCGATCGCGTTCGGCTATGTAGGAAAACAGGCGATCGCGCGACACGGCGCCGTCGGTAGCGGAGGCCGCAAACAGATTGAAATGCGCCAGCGCCGCGCCCAGCTTCACGCAAGTCTCGAGCGCACAGCTCTCGTGCAAGCCATAGAGCAAGCCGGCACAGAACGCATCGCCGGCACCGAGCGCGCTGACCACCTCCGCTTTGGGCACGCGGTAGCTCGGCAGCGCCACGCTGTCGCCGCTGCGCGACATGGCGACGGCGCCCTCGGGAAAGTGGATCGCCACCACAGAGCTGACGCCCATGTCGATCAGCGTGGCCGCCTGCCGACGGGCCAGATCCCAATCCACCTCCGCCCCTGCCGTCACCTTGGCAAGACCGGTGAGATTGGCCGCCTCCACATCATTGACGATCAGATAGTCGGTATGGGCCAGCGCCGGGCGCACGATCTCGCCATAGCGCGTGGGATCCGGATCGGAGATCAGGTCCAGCGATGTGACGAAGCCCTTGTCGCGCAGGATCTTGAGCGCTTCGGCCCCCCGGCTGCCGCAAGGTCCGCCGGCAACGTCGAGCCCTTGCAGGATCAGCAGATAGGCCACATGCGCAATGCGCGCCGAACTCTCGATTGCCCGGAATTGATCGAGCCCCAGCCGCGCGTTCGCCCCATGCGCATGGAAGAAGGTGCGCGTCGCATTGCTGCGGCTGATCATCACATGGGTGAAGGAGGTGGGCGCGTCGTCGAGAACGGCGATGCGGCGCGCATCGATGTGCCGCCGCTCGCACTCGCTCTGCAGATAGGCGCCGTCCTCGTCCCGCCCCACAAGGCCCGCCGCCGCCAGAGGCAGGGTCGGGTCGACAACGGCAAGATCGAACAGCACGTTCAGCACCCCGCCGCCCGGACTCATCGAGCTCTCGGTGATCACCTCAAGCATCGATTCAGCCGGATAGGCACCGATGCGGTGCATCTTGTCGACCAGCAGATTGCCGATGGCGAGGATGCCGCGACGCGCCACCCCGCCGGCCGGTTCACGCAGCATAATGAGACGCCTTGTCCACCGATCCGAAGATGCGCATCTGCTCGGCCACCGCCTCGGAAACACCCTTGCGGACGCGCTGCATCGTGAAGAGATAATGATCGTATTTGCGCGCAATCTCGTCGTCGGCAAGGCCCGAGGCCATGGCGTCCAGTGCCGCCTGGGACATGCCGGTGAAGAAATTGATCTTGGCGATGCCGAGCGAAATCGAACGCTGGAAGTCGTCGACGGAGAGGCCCGAACCGCCATGCAGCACCAGCGGCACCGGCATGCGCTGGTTCAGCACTGCCAGGCGGTCGAAGTCGAGCTTGGGCACGCCCTTGTACTTGCCGTGCGAGTTGCCGATGGCCACAGCCAGAGCGTCGATACCGGTGGAGCGCACATAGTCCACCGCCTGTTCGGTATCGGTATAGAGCGCAACATCGGCCGCGCCTTCAAGATTGCCGCCTTCGTCGCCACCAACAGCGCCGAGTTCGCCCTCAACCGAGATACCGCGGGCATGGGCGAGCTTGACCACTTCGGCGGTCTGTCGGACATTCTCTTCATAAGGCAGGTGCGAACCGTCGAACATGACGGAGGTGAAGCCGGCCTCGAGCGCCCGCATCACCGTCGGCATGGTCAGGCCGTGGTCGAGATTGAGCGTCACCGGCAGATTGCTGGCCGAAGCCTTGTAGCGCACATAGGCAGCCATGTCCTCAAGCTCGAAGAACTTCAGGTGCACCTCGGCAACGTTGATGATGATCGGGGACGACAGGCGCTTGGCTGCATCGAAGATGGCGTCGATATAGTGGCTGTCGACGCCATTGAACGCCCCCACCCCGAACTTGCCCGCGCGGGCGGTCTTCAACATGTCTGCGAGAGAAATCAGGGGCATGGTGCTATAGTCCTGTTCGGTTGACTGCCTTTGCGGCATATCCTTGGCCCGGTGCAGCACGGAGAAACCCCGGCGGAAGAACTGCGCCCGGTGCACGCAACGTCATACCCCTCGACTCCGGTCGCCCACAGCGGACGATGAAATTCCATCAGAACCTGAGAGCATAACTCGCGCAGCGCATCTTTGCCCCGACTGCCCAAATGGTTCAAGTCGTGTTTTATCTAAATGAAAATTCGTGATCGGTGGGTGACTGGCAAAGTCGATGAGCTACAGCCGAAAGATTTCCTGACGAAATCACATCAAGCCGAGACAGGACCAAAATGACAAAAAGAAAGGCCCGGCACGCCGAAGCGTCCGGGCCAGTTTTTCGGCCCGCGAGGAAGGCGGCAGAGCCGAGGGAGAAGATCTGAACCTATGTGACGCCGAAGGTGGTTGCAGGGTTTCCCTTCGCGCCGATCAATGTGGACAGCCCCGACGGGCACTCATCCGAAGCGAACAGCGTCATAGACCTTGCGGCCGCGGACCGGAGGAAGCCCACCACCGCGCCGGCGCAGGCGACGAGCCGCGCCTTCGGCTTCAAGCGCAGTGCGAAACACGGCGCCTTCGAGTTGGCGGAACTCTTCATCAACTGCATGGAAGGCGTATACCGCCCCCTGGGCTACCAAGATCCCGACGGCTTCATCGTCGAGCTCAATCAAATATCCTGCGGACATGGCAATTCTTTCGAAACCTGAGCACGGTCGGACGAAATCCCGGCAGAAGCCTTTGGGCTGCTCGTCCATGATTCGGGTTCATAACTACAGGGAGCATGCAGCAGTCGTGCGACATCGCCTGCCCCAGAGTTTCCGTGCCTGTCGCCATACCGGCTGCATTTTGTGTCGCCTTGAGCTTTTATCCTACAGTTGCAAGGATGCCGCCTATCGCGCCGAAAGCCGAGTTACGGCATCGCAAAAGTCCATTTGATTTGTAGATTTTTCGTGCTTTTGCCACGGAGAGACTGAAATAATGTTCCCTATCGACAACAAGTGACCCGATCCGCGGCCATTTGCGTGCGACGGATTGCCCCCCGCATTGACCCCAGAAGCGCCGCCAGCTATGCCGGATCATGGTTGGGGTTTGAACATGCTGACGAACAAGGGCAAATATGGCTTGAAGGCGCTGGTGCACCTGGCGCGCGTCGACGCGGACAAGCCGACGTTGATCGCCGACATTGCCAAAGCCGAGAACATCTCCAAGAAGTTCCTCGACGCCATCCTGCGCGATCTCAAGAACGCTGGCTTCGTCAGGTCCTGGAAAGGTCCGGGCGGCGGATATGCCCTCGCCAAACCCGCCGGCGACATCATGATCGGTCCGGTCGTCCGCGCCCTCGACGGACCGCTCGCCCCGATCGCCTGCGCCAGCCGCACCGCGTTCCAGCCCTGTGATGATTGCACCGACCTCAATGGCTGCGCTGTCCGCCTGACCATGATCGAAGTGCGCGACGCCATGGCCGCCGTACTCGACAAGCTGTCGCTCGCTGAAATGTCTGCGAAAACCGAGAATGCGCCCATCAGTCTCGATTGAGGGGCTCAGGCCCTGAGGGCCGTCACCTCCACCTCGACCAGAAACTCCGGCCGGGTGAAGCCCGAGACGATCACCAGCGTCGAGACCGGATAGGGCGCGCGGGTATACCGGTCACGTACCGCCATATACACGGGAAAATCCTCTCGCCGCGTCACGAAGCCCCCGATGCGGATCACATCGCCGAAGTCCATGCCGGCGTCGGCCAGGATGGCGCCAATCGCCTCAAAGCAGAGAACCGCCTGCGCTTCCACGTCAGGCGGCACCCGGTCCTCCGCACTGATCCCGAGCTGCCCTGAAGTCACCAGCATCCGCCCGCCAGCCGGCAGGGACAGCCCGTGACTGTAGGCCCCGAACGGACGGCGAACGTGCGGCGGATTGTGCGCGGTCTTCATGGCGATCAGAAGCGCTCCATCTTGCGGCGCACCTTGGCCAGAAAGGCACTGAGCGTCTCGGGCGTGGCATTGTTCATGTCGTAATGGGCGAGGAAGGTCACCGGCTTCCAGGGATTGATCTGCGCGCGCAACACGCGCTTGACGATCTTCTTGGGCGGATTGCCGGCGACGAACGCACGGAAGGGTGTCGCACCATAGGTCAAGACCGCAGCCATCTTGCGGATGTGACGCAGACGGCTCTCCACCTTGCCATCGACGAGCGCGAAGGACACGCCCGGCAGCCAGACGCGGTCGAAATAGCCCTTCAGCATGGCCGGAAAGCCGAAGTTCCAAACCGGCGTCACGATCACCAGCCCCTCGGCCGCCTTCAGGCGCTCGCAATAGCGATCCACCAGCTTCGTGTTCTCGGGATAGTCGTGATAGACGAGCCTGTCATGGCGCGACAGCACGGGATCGAAGCCCTCCGCATAGAGATCGCAGTCATCGACCTCATGGCCGGCGCGGATCAGGGCCTCGCGCGTTTCCTTGTGCAAGGCCGCGCCGTAGCTCGACTCGACCGGATGGGAAAAGAGCAGCAGCACTCTCATTCTGCGGCACTCAGCGCAGCAAGGCCGGGGAAGAGATAGGTCTTGCCGGCATTGAAGTCGAAATCGGGATTGTCCCAGGCAATCATCTTGCCGGGATTGAGCAATCCCTTGGGATCGGTCTCGCGCTTGAAGGCAAGCTGAACCTGATCGGTCTGCTTCATGCCGCCCTCCTCCAGCGTGTAGCGATGCGGGTTGAAGATCGGACAGCCGTTCTCCTCGTGAATGCGCATGATCTCTTCAAGCCGCTCCACCGTGGTGAAGCGCACAAGCGGCAGACCCGCAGCCTGGATCTCACCGTCGAACTTCATGAACTCCAGATGCCCGATCACCTCGTCACCGAAGATCTCCGCCATGCGCACGGCTTTCTGCACATGGTCAGGGCTGGCATACTGAACCTGAAGATAGGTGAAGGTGGGGTCCACCTTGAGCGCGCGCAGCGTCGTGTGGTTCCACGCGAGTTCATAGACTTCCGGAATGCCCTTGCGGCTCTCGAGCTTGTCGGAGCGGAAGGAGATCTCGGCTTTGCGCGTCGCGCAAAAGGCGGCGAAGGCGTCCATGGCGAAAGGCGCCACCATGGTCAGCACCACCGACTGGCCCTCGCCGATCCAGTTCTTGTGGCGGGTGAAGTAGAGCTCCGGCACCGGAGCGGCAATCACCGCAAGTTCCTTCAGCAGAATGCCGTTCTGATGCGCCAGCGCATCGGCAAAGCGGGCAGCCTCCGCGAAACTGGCACAGCCGACCATGACATCGACCCAGTCGTAGGCTGGAGCCAGCGGGATCTCCACCTCTGTGATGATGCCGTTGGTGCCATAGGCATGCGAGACCTTGTGCAGGTCGAGTCCCGTGAGTTCCAGTACGCGCGGCTCGGCCTCCATGGTTACGACGCGCAGGCGCAGGATGTTACCGAGGTCGCGCAGGCCACCCCAGGTGATCGAGCCGACCCCGCCCGAACCGCCGGCGACGAAACCGCCCAAGGTCGCCGTCTTGTTGGTGGAGGGATGGAACCGCACTTCCTGCCCGGATTCGGCGCGGGTGATCTCGTCCAGCTTGGACATGACGATGCCCGGCTCAGCGATCACGCGACCGGTATGGATCGCCTTGACCTTGTTCATGTTGGCCAGACTGAGCACGATACCGCCGGAGAGCGGCATGGCCTGTCCATAGTTGCCGGTGCCGGTGCCGCGCGCCGTGACGGGCACGCCATGGGCATAGGCAACCTTCAGAACCTGGATGACTTCCTTCTCGTTCGCCGGCGAGACGAGCAGATCGCCCTTCACATTGGCGAGCTGCTCTTTCAGCACCGGCGAGTACCAATAGAAGTCCCGGCTCTTCTGCAGCACGAGCTGCGGATTGTCCTCGATGGCGATACCCTCGAGGTCCCGTTTGATGGCGTCATAATCAGGCATGGCTCACTCCCAGGAGATCGTCGAGTTCGGAATAATCGGGCAGCACGCGATCGATGGCCCGGCCGCCACGCAGAACCACGCGGTCGGACTGCGGCCGCGACAGCAACTCGCTCCAACGCCGTGCCCGAAACACTACGAGTTCGGCCTTGCCTCCGACAGCGATCAGCCCTTTGTCGGCGTGCCCCAGAATGTCGGCCGGCGTGTGGGTGACCACCCTGCCCGCCGTATCGAGCGGATGGTCGAGATGCAGGATGCGAACCGCCTCGCGCAGCACCTCGACCGGGTCGAGATCGCCATAGGCATAGAAGGGGTCGCGCGTGTTGTCCGAGGAGACGGCCGTCCGCACGCCGGCAGCAGCCAGTTCATGGAACAGCGTCACCCCGCGCCACCGAGGCGTCCGCCCGGCATGCCGATCCTGCAGATACATGTTGCACATGGGCAGCGACACCACGGAAATCTCCGCCTGCGCCACCAGATCGATGACCCGCTTCGCCGTTGCCTCGTCCTGTCTGGCAAGCGAGCAGCAATGACCAACGGTCACCGCCCCCTTGAAGCCATGGCGCAGCTTGGCGCGTGCAATGGCCTCAAGCGTCAGCACCTCGCGATCCTCAGTCTCGTCGACGTGCAGGTCGATGTCGAGTTCGGCCCGAGCGGCGGCGGCGAACAGGGCGTCGAGCTGTTGCTCGATATGCGGATGCAGATAGGTCACCCCGCCGAGCAGACCGCCCGAGGTCGTCACTACTTCGACGAGGTCGTGGAAGAACGCTTCATCGGCGATGAGGTCGAGCGGAAACAGCGCGACGGCCTGCAGATCGATCCGGCCGCGCCAGCGCTCGCGCGCGCTCTCGAACACTTCGAAGGAAATGCGGTGCTGCGGCGCCAGGGCGTCGAGATGGGTGCGGATCAGCTGGGTGCCATGGGCAAAGGCCGTGCGCAGCGAGAAGTCCATGCGCGCAGCCACGTCCTCGGCGGACCAGTGGGTGATCCGATCGCGCGTTACCGCCTCGATGGCTCCGGCAAAGGATCCATCGGGATTGGGATTGCGCGGCGACGTGTGCCCCTTGTCGAGATGCGTGTGCATGTCGGTGAAGCAGGGGAAGATCATGCCGCCGGCGAGATCCACCTTGGCGATGTCGCCCACATCCTCATGGGCGGGACGAATGGCTTCGATCCGGTCGCCAGCAACGATGATATGCGCCCTGACAAGCCCTTCCCGCAGCTTGCCAGCCACGGGTCGCGCCAGCAGATTGGCGGGCAGCGCCGCATTGGTGAACGCAAACCGCTGCGCCTCAGGCAGGGCAATGAAATCCGCCGACATCAGTTTTCCCTCTTGAGGCTGCTTTCATGCCAGCGGTGCAACACCAGCCAGGAGATGAAGGAGGTAAGGGCGAAGATGGCGACACCCAGCGCTGACAACATGAACAGCGCCGCAAACAGGCGCGGAATGTTGAGGCGGAACTGCGCTTCCAGCAGGCGAAAGGCAAGCCCCGACCCGACGCCGCTCGACCCGGCCGAGAACTCCGCCACCACAGCGGCGATCAGCGACAACCCACCGCCGATCTTGAGGCCGGTCATGAAATAGGGCTGCGCCGCGGGGATCTGCAGATACCACAGCGTCTGCAGGCGGTTGGCGCCATAGAGTTCGAACAGATTGAGGTGGTTGTGATCGACGCTCTTCAGCCCCTGCACCAGATTGGAGAGGATCGGAAAGAAGGCCACCAGAAAGGCGCAGACCAGCAGCGCCACTTCGGTCGTGGGCGCATAGATCAGGATCAGCGGCGCGATGGCGATGATCGGCGTCACCTGCAGAACCACGGCGATCGGATAGAAGGCAAGCTCGATCCAGCGCGACTGCACCAGGAAGATGGCGAAGGCCGAACCACCGATCAGCGCCAGCCCTAGCGACAGGAAGGTGATCTTGGTGGTCACCAGAAAGGCCGGCCACAGGATGGACCAGTCTTTGACCAGTGCCTGCAGGACCATGATCGGATCGGGGAGAATATAGGCTGGCGTGTTGGTCGCCCGAACCACGATATACCAGGCCACATGCATCGCAAGGACGACACCCACGGGGATCGCGATCTGCAGCACCCGATCCCTGGAGAACAGGCCATTATCGGACAGCATCAGTGGCCTCCCGCGTCATGCATGGCGCCGGCAAGCGAGTGCGACACGCGCTCGCAGGTGCGGCGATAATTCTCGGACGTGCGGAACTCGCCGTCACGGTCGACGCCCTCGTTGACGGCGAAGTCCTCGTGGATGCGACCGGGCCGCGCCTTCATCACCACGATGCGCGACGACAGATAGGCCGATTCAAACACCGAATGGGTGACGAAGATCACGGAGACGCCGGTGTTGCGCCACAGGCCGAGCACATCCTCATTGAGCTTTTGCCGGGTGATCTCGTCGAGCGCGGCGAAGGGCTCGTCCATCAGCAGCAGCTTGGGCTTGGTCACCATGGCGCGCGCGATCGAAACGCGCATCTTCATGCCGCCGGAGAGTTCCCGCGGATAAGCCTTGCCGAAATCTGTCAGGCCAACCGTGGCGAGCGCTTCCTCGATGCGCGGCATCGCGTCCTTGCGGGAGACGCGCGCCAGCTGAAGCGGCAGATAGACATTGTCGACCACGGTGCGCCAGGGCAGCAAGGTCGGCTCCTGAAACACGAAGGAAATGTCGCCCTCAGGCGTACCGCGCGCGCCGATCTGCGAGCTCGGCCAGTCGACTTCGCCCGACGACACACCGCCGAGCCCGGCAATGATCCTGAGCGCCGTCGACTTACCGCAGCCGGATGGCCCGAGCAGACTGACAAACTCGCCCGCGTGCACGGTCAGCGACACGTCGGACAGCGCCTGCGTTCCATTCGAGAAATTCTTCGACACCGAGCGCATGGTCAGCAAGGGTCGCGTCGACTTGACCGGGGTAATCACGGGCGTCTCTTTTTCAAGCTCTGTGTTCAGGGCTACGGGGACCGTCGCGCGGCCCCGTTCTCTTGTGCCCATGCAAGTTCCGTCCCGGAATCTCCGGGACGGACCATTTCGCTTGAAACCTCACTTCTTGAGGTTCATTCCGACGCCCTTGCAGACGAACTTGGTCGTGAAGGCCTTGGTGTAGTCGGTCTCAGGCTTGAACACCTTGATCGACACCATCGTGTCGAAAAACTTCTTGTACTTGGCGTCGGTCATGCAGCCGATACCCTTGTCGAGCGCCTCGCCCGATTCCAGGATGCCATACTCCTTCATCTTGGCGATCGAGAAAGCGATCTGACCATCCGTCATTTCCGGATTGTCTTTCTTGATCAGATCGTTGGCACCCTTGTTGTCTCCGTAGAGATAGTTGTACCACCCCTCGATCGAGGCATCGACGAAACGCTGCACCAGATCCGGATTGCTCTCGACCAGGCTGGTCTGCACCGCAATCGTGGTCGAGTAGGGCGCATAGCCCTGATCGGCCAGCAGATAGACCACAGGCTTGAAGCCCGCCTGCTTCTCGACCTCATAGGGTTCCGAGGTCAAATAGCCCTGCTGCACCGAATTCGGATCGGCAATGAAGGGCGCCGGATTGAAGGTATAGGGCTTGTACTGCTCATCCTTGAAGCCCTGGAAATTGGCCTTCATCCACTCGAAGAAGGTGGTGTAGCCTTCCTTGCCGAGGAAGATGGCGTCAGACTTGGCGAGGTCGGCGAACGTATCCATGCCGACACCCGGATGCGCCATCAGGATCTGCGGATCCTTCTGGAACATGGCCGCCACATCCATGATGGGAATGCCTTGCTCCACGGCGGACAGTTCGCCCATGCTGCCGCCCATGTAGAAATCGATCTTGCCAGCCACCAGCAACGCGCTGTTGGCCGCATTCGGTCCGCCCTGCAGGATGGTGACATCCAGGCCGTATTTGGCATAGGTGCCGTCGGCGATAGCCTGATAGTAGCCGCCATGCTCCGGCTCGGCGAGCCAGTTGGTGCCGAAGGTCACCTTGTCGGCAGCCTGCGCCGTCACCGAGAGGCTCAAAGCGCCAAAGACGGAAATCGTGCTGATCTTGATGGTGTTGCGCATTCCGCGTCGTTCCCCTCTGTCGACCAAGCGCCTCTGACACGAGGCGAATAAAGGCAGTGGACCACTTGCAATGCGCGTTGAAAAGCACCTAATTGTGCACACTTTGATGCCTTTTCGGCATCTCGATCACGATTGTTGAGCGCTTGGGCAGGCTGCTCAAAAAATGAACTGGAGTTGATGATGCTGCACTCACGCAAGCTCCTTTACATCAACGAAATCGCCAAATGCGGCTCGATCCGCAAGGCGGCCGAGCGGATGAACGTGGCGTCATCGGCGGTGAACAGACAGATCCTCGCCCTTGAGGAGGAGCTTGGCGCTCCGATCTTCGAGCGGCTGCCCCGTGGGCTGCGGCTCACATCGGTCGGCGAGCTTTGCGTCGAGCATATCCGGGACGTGCTGAAGAACTACGAGAAGCTGCAAGGCCGCATCAAGAACCTGAAGACGCCGCAGGCCGGCAAGGTGTCTCTGGTCACCACAATCGGCCTTGCCGCCGGTCCGCTACCGTCACTGATGGCCCGCTTTCTCGAAGAACACCCGCGTATCCGCGTCCTGGTCCGCAGCGACGGCGGCGTCACGACGTCCATGCCAGTCATCGCAGGCGAAGTGGATCTGGGGCTTGGCTTCAACATCCCCGCCCTGCCCGGCATCCGCTCCGTCGCAAATTTTGACGTGCCGCTCGGAGCGGTACTTCCGGTCGGTCACCCGCTGGCGGAACGGGAACGCATCAGCATCGTGGACATGATGCAGGAGCCGCTGCTGCTCGCCCTCCCCGGCACGTCGCTGCGCGACACCATCAACCTCGCGGTCGCGCCGCTGCCGATCTCGGTCGAACCCATTCTCGAGACAAACTCGTCGGAAATGATCAAGGCGCTGATCCGCAAGGGTGCCGGCGTCAGCTTTCTCAATCCCCTGGACGTACTGATGGAATGCCGGCGCGGCGAACTCGTCTATCGGCCGCTGACGGATGCGCATGTGCGACCGCAACCGATGAAGCTCTTCGCCCGCGCCCGCGCTTCGCTTGATCCGGCGACATCCGTCTTCATCGAGTTCCTGCTAGGCGAACTCATTGAAATGATACGGGAAGTGACCGAGCCCAAGCTGGCCTGAGAAAGCCGTTCCGGCCTCTACGGTCTCAGCCCTTGTAGAGATTGGACAGCGGATAGCCGGTCAGGTCTGCAATCAGGTCGATGAAGCCGCGTGCCACATGCTCGCAATAGAGCCGGCCCTTCTCGGCGTTGGCATTGCTGGCATCCCCCACCACGCCGGCCGGATTGAGATCGTGCGCGATCCAGGCGAGCGAGTGCGGCGGCAGCGGCTGCAGATACTTGGTATTGGCGCGCATCCACTCTGCCTTGGACACGAAGTTCTCCGCCTTGTCCATGCGGACGAGATCGGGCCGCAGGTACAGCATCATCGATGTCTCGACGTCGCCGCCATGGATGCCATAGGCCATCTCGTGCGCGCTGAACAAACCGTCCGGACTGCCGAAGCGGCTCCACTGAGTGGACACCACAGCCATCTGAAAGCGCACTCGCATTTCGCGGGCGACGATGCTCATCAGGTCGAGATTGCCGCCGTGCGAATTGACGATGATCATCTTGCGCAGTCCAGCTTCCGACACCTTCTGCCCGATCGTCGTCCACATCTGAATCAGAAGCTCGGCCGGCAGGGACAGCGTGCCCGGGCCGAACACGTGCTCATTTGCCTTGCCGATTTCCTGCGTCGGCAACACCAGCACCTTGAAGTGATCGGGAAGGATCTTGCGGACCTCGCCGAGGAGGCCATTTGCGATCGCCACATCGGTAGCGACAGGCAGATGCGGACCGTGCTGCTCGGTCGAAGCGAGCGGCAAAATGGCAATGGTCGTTTCCGGATCAAGCGCGGCGAACTCGGGGCTGGTCAGCTCATTCCAATAGAACCGGTCCGTCATCTTGCACCTCGTCCGTTTGCATACACTCACGGACCTAGGAAAAAACGCCCTCTCTGAAAAGCATCAATTTCCGCTCGAACAGATGCCATTTTGCGATCGGTTGAAGAATCAATCCAGCAATCCTGTACCGCAAGGGCACTACGGGCAACACCAGTTGCAAAAACGCCGATCCCTAAATGGACTGCCCACCAGCCGTCTTCGATCTACCAACATACCCGCCCCTCAACCCCAGTCACAGGTGTTTCCTTCGCTGTCAAAACGCGCGAGATGAAGCGAGTAAAGCTACTGAGTTTCGTTTGATGCCAAGGACTTATGATATCCATTCAGGCGCTCTCGACGAGCCACATATCGTCTTTTCCTTTGCCTGAAATACTTGAAATGATATCACTGGCAGTAAGTGTTTTGGAGAGCACCACGACAATGAAGTTTGCAATTGTAGGAGCAGGGCTTTCTGGCGCGGTCATCGGACGAGAACTGGCGGAAGCCGGACACTCTGTCACAATATTCGAGAGCCGCGCCACGATTGCCGGCAACTGCCACACGGAGCGCGACGCTGAGTCTGGTGTCATGGTGCATGTCTATGGACCACACATCTTCCACACTGACGACGAAGAAGTATGGCACTATGTCAACGGCTACCAAAGATTTATGCCTTACCAAAACCGTGTGAAGACGACTTCTCGCGGTGCCGTCTATTCGCTCCCAGTCAACTTACATACCATCAATCAGTTCTTCGGAAAGACCATGCGGCCGGATGAGGCACGCACTTTCATCGAAAGCAAGTCTGACCAGACAATCACCGAGCCTGCGAACTTCGAAGAGCAAGCACTACGCTTTATCGGAAAGGAACTGTACCAAGCCTTTTTCGAAGGTTACACCCGCAAGCAATGGGGCCTTGACCCTAAGTCTTTGCCCGCTTCGATCTTGAAGCGCCTGCCCGTACGTTTCAACTACGACGACAACTACTTCTTCCATCGTTTCCAAGGTATGCCGGAGAATGGCTACACCGCGATGATCGGAGCAATACTGGACCATCGTTGTATCTCTGTTCGTCTTGGGACACGCTTTACGCCTGCTGAAGCATCTGCATGGGATCACGTATTCTGGTCGGGGCCGTTGGACGCCTGGTTTGGCTTTGACCTTGGCCGCCTAGGCTATCGCACTCTGGATTTTGAGATGTTTCGCCATAATGGCGATTGGCAAGGCTGCGCAGTAATGAACTACGGTGATGCGGATGTTCCATGGACACGCATCACGGAGCACAAACACTTTTCCCCATGGGAACACCACGATGGGTCGATCCTATACAAGGAGTATTCGCGCGCCTGCGAACCGAGCGACATTCCCTACTATCCGATCCGCCAGATCAACGAGAAGGCGCTCCTCGCCAAATATGTCGCGCGTGCGAAAAACCTGGCAGGAGTAACCTTCGTCGGTCGCCTAGCCACGTATCGCTATCTCGACATGGACGTGACGATCCGCGAAGCACTTGATGTAGCGCGAGCAACTTTGAGCGCAATCGCAGTTGATCAACGTCCGCCGCCTTTCCATGTTCAGATGGATTGATCATCCCAAGCAATTCAGCGAGATCGGCGCCAAAACGCCAATTTTGCTCCTGAAAGGCTACTCTTACCCAAGAAAATTCTCGTGCTGGTGCGGACCCAAATCGGGAAGCCCTCATCACGAACTACGACATGTCTGATCGGGAAATTTGCCGGTACCATGGGTATTTTTGCACGCAACCATACCGATAAGATCCCGAAATTTCGGCAAACTGTGACGATGCAGTTCGTACTTATTGACTATGGTCTCGCGAGCATGAGTTCGAACGTAATCAAGCTCTTCGTGCGGCCTGGCCAGCAGATCGGCAACAGTATCGGCAAGAGTCTGGATGTCGAAGAAATCGACAAGATAGCCGTTGTGGCCCGCGTTGATCACTTCCTCCACCGGAGGCGTTTTCGATCCGACGACGACGCAACCCGTTGCCAACGCTTCGAACAACGACCATGACGCTATGAAGGGATAGCTCAAGTAGCAATGGACAGACGAAATCTGCAGAACGCGGAGATGCTGGGCGTAGGGAAGCTTGCCGAGGAAGTGCACCCGGCTCCAGTCGACGCGATCGCCGAGTTCAGCCTGAAGCTCGTCTTTCCAGCTGTTCCCCGACGGCGGCATCGGACCGTAACTTGCACCGAAGCCTCCAACGATCAGGACTTGGGCTGAGTGTCGCGTAGCGAGTAGGCGCGGCAGCGCTCGCACGAAGATGTGAAACCCGCGGTAGGGCTCAAGATCGCGCGCGCAATAGGTTACGACCTCATCATCGAAACCAAGCTGTTGCCCGTTACCGAGATTGATCCGAGCCTGCCGGTTGGGGCGGACTACGGCGGTATCTACCCCCTCATGCAATACGGAAAGTTTGCCCTGGTAAACCGGTGGGTACAGGCTGCGCTGCCAACGGGAGGCGATGAAGCCCCAATCAGCGGCGTCGAGATTCACAAGCTCCGAAGCCACGCGAGCGCGCAAGCGGAACGCGATATCGGACGGCTCCGGAAACTCCGGATCAAAGCCAACATCCGCGCCCAGCGCCCGGTGAAAGAATTCGAAATATCCAAGGACCGGCGCATCTGGCCAGACGTCCTTCAAAAATGTGGTTTCACCCCAACCAGTGTGGCCGATGACGATATCGGGACGAAACCCCTCGCGATCGAGCGCGCGACAGGCGCCGACCACCGCAAGCCCGAAGGCAATGGCTTCCTCGTAGTAGCGAGTATGTGGCAGTGAACTGTGCTGGACGGTCGGCGGCATATAGCGGTGCTGGCGCACCCCCTCGACCGCCTCCAAATGGGTATGAGCGAGTGCGACAACCTGATGGCCGCGTGCTGCAAGGTCACGTGCAAAATGGACGAATTGTCCCGGAAAGCTTCTGTGAAGGAACAGAACTTTCACAGCCCCCTCCATTTCATCCGGACTTGCGAAGTACTATCAGCGGCACGAGCGAAAGTTGCACCCGCTCGACCCCAGCCCAAGAGCAAATCGTCCGGTGCCAGCGCCACCTTCCACATCATGCAGCTGTTCTTTGCAAGCTGGCATAAATTGCGAGATGGCGTTCGGTCCACTCTGCAACCGACATCGGCTTGCGCATTGATCGATACAGCCGGTCCCAGACTTCTGGATTTGAAGCAAGCTGAAGCATGGTTCCGGCCATGTCGAACGGATTGCCCGCCTGAAAATGATAGCCATCGCGACCGGGCACCACCTTCTCCGCCATGCCGCCAATGTTGCTGCAGAGCACCGGCCGCTTGTGAGCGAGCGCCTCCTCGATGACAAGAGGCGAGTTTTCCCACCAGACCGAGGGCACCACGACCCAGTCGGCGGCGGACATCAGGCGGGGAAGATCCTCGAACCGGTAGGGTCCGGCAAAATGCACCCGACCGGCATTGCGGATCAGCGCCTTGGTCACCGCCTCGACATATTCGTTCTTGTTGTATTCCAGATTGGCGCCATGGACGACAAGACGCAGGTTCAGTCGCCCAGCTTCAGCGGATTGCGACATCAGCTCAAACGCCTTCAACAGCTCAAGCAATCCCTTGTAAGGGTTGATCTGTCCGAAAAACGCAAATTGTGCCCGGCCTTCGCTGGGACCAAGCGGACGCGGCGGCAGGGGACGGAACGAGCGGGTCGCATTGTCGAGAGCAAGGATCTTGTCGGCCGGAAGCCCCCAGTCCACATAGCGCCTGCGGAGAAACTCGCTCGGCGAGATGAACAGGTCGACCATCTCGAAATGCGACTGGATGAACTTGTTGCGCAGCAGGAATTCAGTCGGCGGAATGTCGGGATAGCAGCCTGTACAGTCTTGCGGGCTTGAGGCGTAGCACAAGGTCCGGCCATCCGATTTCACCATCTGACCATAGTTGTGGCAGATGGCCAGGTACTCGTGGAGCGTCAGCACGATCCGCACGGACGGCAACAACCGGCGCGCCAAGGCAATGAACTCCAGGCCAATCTTTGTGTAGTGATGGAGATGAATGACATCAGGTGCCAAGTGCCGAAGATAGTCGGCGAATTCATCGAAAATGTCGCTCTTCTGAGAAAACAGGAAGTGATCGAAGTCATGGGTGAACAGGATGGTCTCATCCTCGCGCCCCTGAAACGAGGAAAACGGCGTGCCGCCACGCTCATAGGCCGGCTTGCCCGTCCAGGCCAGAAACGAAGCCTTGATGGACGGACTCTTCTTGAGTTCGGTGAACAGGGAATAGGCGCAATGCTCGGCACCGCCCGCCGACAGGTCCGGGTGCCCATGTGCGACAACAAGTATTTTTTCCACCACGATCTCGCCCCCACCCTTTTGAAAATCCCGGCTCATCAAAATTTCGATCAGTGTCGGGTCGACGCGCTGCCTGCTTCCATCATCGCCTCGCCCTCTTCTACGAACATTTCGAACATGTCGTCGCCCCCCTCTCCCGCGGTCCACCGACGCAGGATCTCAAGCCCTTCGGCCGCCTTGGTGAAACCGAGGTCAACAGCGCGCTCGAACCACGCGCGCGCCTGATCCAGATCGACATCGACGCCCTCTCCTCTTGCAAGCATGACACCGACGTTGCAGGCTGCAGCGGCATGCTCCGCCTCCGCGGCAGCTCGATACCACTTCAGGCCACGCACGGGATTTCGTCCCACGCCGATCCCCTGACAATAGAGCTGTCCGAGATGAAACTTGGCATCCCGGCTGCCGGCAAGAGCGGCCGCGTGCAAGAGGGCGTGCGCGCGTTTGGGCGCCGCGGGAATACCCACGCCGGTTGCCAGGATAACGCCGAGCATGACCTTGGCTTCCATATCCCCGTCGGCCGCCGCCTTTTCCAGCCATCGCGCAGCAAGGCTCGGCCGGCGCGGCGTGTCGCGCCCGGCAAGCAGCAATTGCGCCAGACGAACCTGCGCCCGCGTGTCGCCTTGCTCGGCTGCACGGACGAACCAGTTCACGGCTTCGTCGGCATCGCGCTCAACGCCGATGCCGCGGATGAGACATGTAGCGAGATTGACCTGAGCCGCGGTGTGCCCCGCTTCCGCCGCGGCCCTGAACCAGCGAACGGCGGCGCGCGGGTTGGCCGTCACCAAATCGCCACCGGCATATTCGAGACCGAGCTGAAATTGTGCATTGGCATCGACGTCGGCCGCATTGCGCAACCAGGTCAATGCTTCGGACGGGGAGCAGATGAGAAGGCCACCCGTTCTATAGGCCTGCGAAAGTCGCATCATGGCCGCGATCATTCCGCTGCGGGCAGCCTTCAGCAAATGGGTCTCGGCGCGAAAGCGCGCTTCTTCATCAACATCTACAGCCGTCAGATACAGCAGACCGAGATGGTAGTCGGCATAAGGGTTGCCCCCCTCGGCCGCCTTGGCCAAAAGGCGGGCCGCCTCGACGAGGTCGCGATCAACGCCCTTTCCGTTGACATACAGGAGTCCGAGTGCAAGGCAGGCAGTGTCGTGTTGCCGCTCGATCGCACGCGTATAATGGGCAGCGGCGGCAGGATCATCACCGGTCTCTTCGGCAAGACGGCCGAGACCGTAGGCCGCCTCCGCGCTGCCCTCGCGGTCCGCTTGCACCAGCCACTGCTCGGCGGACGCCAGATCCTTCTGGCATCCGAGACCAACGAGCAGCATGAGACCGAGATTGGCAGCGGCCTTCACATGGCCGGCGGTTGCGGCGGCATGCGCCCACCGGAAGGATTGCTCCGGATTGCGCAAGGGTCCAATCCCCTGCGGAAACAAGGCGCTGCGATTAAGGTCAGCCGACGTCGCATCTTGTGCCGCCGCGGCCTGATACCAGGCCTGAACCTCCCGCAGGTAACGTCCGCCACGTTCATCAAGCGTCAGAAGGCTGAGTTCGAATTGCGCCTCGGTATCGCCGAGTTCCGCCGCACGGGCGTACCAGCGAGCCGCATCGCCCAGAGAGACGAGCACGCCGGAGCCCGCGGCATAAAGGGCTCCGATCCTCGCCATTGCCCGGGCATGATTGCTGCCGGCAGCGGCCTCGAAAAGTCGACGCGCACCGGTAAAGTCACCCTTGGCGGCCAGTGCCTCGCCCCGTGCAAACAACCTCTCCGCGCGCGGCCGCAGAGCAGCGCCCAGCCCGGACAGGACCGCATGAGCCGTTGCGCTCAACCACGTCGTGGCGGGACCGCCCTCCATCAGTCGGCCTCCCGGAAGGCTTCCGATCCGGTCCGAACAAAGCCCTTGAGCATGTAACGCAGCAGCGAGCGCGTGCCGACATTGATGTCCGCCGTCAACGTCATGCCCGGTTTGAATTCGAAGCCGGCCGGCATGTCGTAAAGATCGGTCTGCGCCAACTCTATGCGCACCTTGTAGACTGCTGGTGCGCCGGGTGCTTCCGTCGGAACTCCGCTGATCGACCGGACTCGTCCGACGAGGGCCCCGTGCTCGGCATATTCGAAGGCATCAAGCTTGATGCGGACCTTGTCTCCAACTTGTACATAGCCGATGTCGCGCGGCAATATGGAAACGTCCACTTCCGGTTCGGCGACGTCCGGCTGCAGGGTGACTAAGGCTTCCTGTTGCGCGATGAGTGCGCCAACCGGCTTCTTGGATACGAAAGTGATCATGCCGTCATCGGGCGCGACAAGACGCAGCAAGTCGGCATGCCGAATTACCTTTGCCGCCTGTTGCTCCGCATCATCGAGCGACTGCTGTGCCGCCAACCGTTCTTCGCGCAGTGCCGCGCGCTGTCGCTCCAGCGCGAGATCGTGCTCGCCAACAAACAGGGTCAGCTTTCGCTCGGCATCGTCGCGCGGCTGCCCGGCTAACTGCTCAACCGCCCCTTGGAGCAGTTCCCGCTGAGTGTCGAAGGTCTTCTTGACGATAGCGCTTTCAGCGCGGCGGCTGCCGAGCAGTTCACTCTGCAGGGCCAGAGCCTTGGCCTGTTGCGGATCGCTGCTGGCAGAGGCGGTCGAAAGCTGACCGTCGTTCAATTCGGCTTCGATGCGCGCAAGTTGCGCCCGCAGACCCGCGATCCGAATTTCCAGCGCAGTCCGGTCCGCATCAATGAACGTGGTATCGAGCGTCGCCAGGACCTGCCCTCGCTGCACGTGCTGTCCCTCCGACACATTGAGGGTACCGAGCGGTCCGGTTTCGACGGCGACGAGCGTGACAGCCGGCTTGGGAGAAACGATCTGTCCGCTCACCGGACCGACGACGCGATCGATCTGAACGAGCGTCGTCAGCACGAACAACGCAACCATCAGCGAAAACAACAGCACTATGGCCACGCTCGCGCCGAAGGGGCCGCGGGCCGCGCGAATTTCGCCCTGCTCGGACTCAAAGACCGAAATGAGGCGCTCGACTTCCTGGTCCTGGCTTGTTGCTTGCTTTTCGGCCTTCGACGCACGCATAGGAGTCACTTCTTCAGATTCAGATGACGATGCTGCTGATCCCACAGATTGCGGTAGATATCGCACCGGTCCAGAAGATCTTCATGCGGACCGTTGTCGTAGACGAGGCCACGCTCCAGCACGAGAATGGAATCGGCCTGTACCAGCGACGATAGCCGATGCGAAATGATGATGACCGTGCGCCCGTTGGCAATGTTCAACAAGTTGGCGTTCACGATCGCCTCGCTTTCGGCGTCCAGAGCGCTGGTGGCCTCGTCGAGGATGAGAACCTTGGGATCGTTGATCAGGGCCCGCGCAATTGCGAGGCGCTGACGTTGCCCGCCGGACAAGTTGGCGGACCCTTCGAAGATGAAAGTATTATATCCATCCGGCAGGCGTTCGATGAACTCCTCAGCCCCCGCCAACCGCGCCGCGCGAACGACCTGGTCAAACGATGCGCCGGGACAGGCCGCGCGGATGGAATCCGCCACCGTCCCACTGAACAGGAAATTGTCCTGCAGCACCACGCCGATACTGGAGCGGACATGGTCGACGTCGAACTGACTGAGATTGATCCCGTCGATGCGGATCATCCCGAGATAATCGGAATGCAGAACCTGAAGCAGGCGCGTGATGGTGGTCTTGCCGGATCCGCTGCGCCCGACAATGCCGAAGATGGTTCCCTGGGGAATGGTGAAGGTCAGCTTGTCCAGCGCCGGCGTCAGGCTCCCGGGATAGGAAAACGTGACGTCCCTGAACTCGATGCGGCCGGTCAGCGGCGTATGCAACGCTAGCGATGAGCGGCCGGATTCCTTGGGCTGATTGACCAGCGCCCGGATCGTCTCGACCGCAGTGCGGGCCTCGTCATAGGCTTGGATGAGCCCAGACAACTGCATGAGCGGCGCAGCCACGCGCATGGTCAGCATCATGAAGGCAAACAGAGCACCCACATAGACCTGCTCGTGGGACGTGATGGCCAGGTAGACCGCAACGGCAATGACGCCGGAGGTCATCAGGCGTTCCAGCGGCAGCAACACCGTACTGATCAGGTTGACCGTGCTGGATTCGTCGTAGCGCAGGTTGGCGGCACGGGCGACCAGAACGTCCCATTCGCGACGACGGCGATCGTCGAGGGACAGCGATTTCACCGTCCGTATGCCATGCAGAGTCTCGACCAGGAAGGCACCCTTGTTGCCCTCCGCCCTGAAGACCCGCTGGTTCTTCACATGAAGAACCGGCAGCATCACAACAATCCAGACGCAGATCAGAGCGCACAGAGCGAGCACGATGAGGGTGAGCTTGACGCTGAACAGAAACAGCACCGGAATGAACACGATCAGGATCAGGGAATCCAGGGCGACGCCAAACAGTTGATCCGTCAGAAAGTTACGGATCTTGGTCAATTCGAACATGTCGCGCGTTATAACGCCGGTCTGACTGCGTTCGAAAAAGCTGATGGGCAATTTCAAGAGTTCGTCGAACAGCTTGTTCCAGAGCGCCACGTCGATGCGGCGGACGATGTTCTGCGACATGTGTCGCTTCAACCAGGCAAAGGCCGTTTCAAATGTCACCAGGATGACCATGGCAATGCAGAGCACCACCATCGTATTGGACGCGTTGTAGAACAGGACCCGATCAATCAGAAGACGCCAGAATACGATCGGCGATGCACTCAGCAGACCAAGCATGAAGGACGCCAGCAGGAGATCCCGAACGATGGTCCTCGACTGAAATATCCGACCTGCCACAGATCGCAGGCCAAAGGGCTGCGCATCGCTCTCGAACGGATAGTCCCGCTTGAGGAACATGATGTCGCCGGTGCAGGCGGCCTCGAAACGTATGGCGTCGAGCCGAACCATAGCGTCGCCGGCGGCAAGAGGATCCTGGAGTGTCAGGACGACGGTTCCCTCCGCCTCCTCCACCTTGACCAGAACCATCGCCAGTCCACTCTTGAGCAGGACGATCGAAGGCGGCAGCTTTTTCAGGCGAAGCAGGCCATATCCTGCCTTGAGCTTTGTTACAGACGACCGCAGACCGATCAGAGATGCGACACGTTCCAGATCGCTCCAGCCGACGCTCGACGCCGGAGCGCCGAGAACACGCTCGATCCGCTCCGTCGACCATACCTGATCGTGATGACGACCGACGATGACCAAGGCTTCCACCAACGACCGCCCGACCGGCGCGGGTGTTTCGCGGGCCGCAAGTTGCTTCGGCGCGGTCGTCGTCAATATTCCCCCCTTTGTCACTTGATCAGAAAACTAGGCGACCTGCACGATCCACCAGCCCCTGCACGCCCGCATGATCACGCAAGGCTTTGCCCGACACCCACGCACAATACAATCCTCGCTCAAAGGCTACTCCGACTGTTGGCGCCTCTCATGGAGTCGGTCAGCCGACGCAGCAATCGCCTCCTGCCATTGCTCGACCCAAAGCAGCTTGTCTTCATCCGGCGCCCGGCCTTCGTGATAGCCAATCTCGTTGAAATGCGTATCGCCATCGGCGATTTCTCCGGACGCAACCGCCTCGGAAACATCAGGATTCCGCTCATAGTACCATTCTTCATCAACCGGGAAATACGCAGGCAACCGCCCTTCCTGATATCCGGCGACCGCAAAGTGATCGAGTTCGCTTGCCAGATCGCCAGCAGCTACGGCAGCCCCCACATCCGGGTTCTCGGTTCGATACCAGATCGGATCAAAACCGACAGACACAGCCGCCGCCTTCACAAAGAGGCGAAACAGATCCTGCGACATCGTAACGGACAGCCCATCCTCGGATATCTCAAGGCCATCCTTGAGAATATGAAACGGCGGGAAATATCCGGTCTCCATGTTCACTCCTTCCGTCGCGCCAGTCCTTGAACTGGCATCATCAGGTCAAGCCACCTTCATCCAACCAACGACAACATACTCAACGCCGCTGATGGCCCGGTCCGTAGGGCTCGCATGCCAAGCTCGTCACAAAGACGAAACAACCATTAATAGAAAGTTAATAACTCAATTAGCATTTTTTACTATCAACGAGACGAGCGAATCACGATCGCAATCCTTGCCTTAATCCCGCGATCACCCCCCCGCCAAGACGGCTCAGTTACAAATCAGACGCATTTTCACTTTCCCCGAGCTATGCAAATACAGGTGAGCTAAACCACCACCCCCACCACAAACAGCACAATTCAGAGGTAAATGACAATCTCCCATAACTATAAAAATCCAGAAATTCACAACAAAATCAGCTTACTACCCTTTGCCCAGTGTTAACATTCGGCAGATTTTCCGTATCCACCGGGCGTTTGCTAGTCAACGACTCACCTACCCCGTTTGTAACAAGTTATCACATCTCAACACAGGTTGTCATGCGTTTGCGCTAGACCGTATGGCGTCCGATTTGTTATGAATTGGCTGTAAAATCCACGCAATGAAGGATTGTACTCATGGCTTCCGTTACTGGTGGCAAACACCACTCTAGCCTTGTTAATCCGAACGCGTTGCAGGATCAGTTTGCGGCGACCAATTTTGGCTCGATTCATGACCAGCTGCTCAGCAGCGGTCTTGGCGAAAGCGGCTCGGCCTTTGGGCTGAATACCGAATTCGTGGCATCGAACCTCGGCACGAGCGATCTGACCGGCGGCGCGCACGGTCCGCTGACCTTCGCGGGTCTTGGCGGCGTTACCACCGAAAGCGTGCTTGCCACGCAGACGGTTCAGCCGGGAGGCAGCGTGTCGTTGCAGTTCGCGGACGGCTCGTCGATCAACATCGTCGGGACCAACCACATCGACGATAGCTTCTTCCAGGGTTGATGCCTTTTTTCTCAGGGGCTATGCTTTTGAGGTCGTCGGTACCCAGCCGGCGACCTTTTCATATTCACAGTGCAGTAGACCGATGAATATCGTTGAGCAGCTCGAAGTCGCCAGTACCTATTTTTCGATCGGTGACGCCAGAGGCCTGCGACGCATATTGATATCCGCCTTTCCTGACGCAAGCGATCGAGACTTTGCACCGCAACTGGTTGACCTGACCCTCAAGGGACGGGAATTCACCGCACCATTGCCGCCCACAAGCGCAAAATTCGTCGCCAACATCCGCAATCTTCGCCAGCGCTGGCCCCATGGGACAGCGAATGTTCACCCGAACCGCCAAGATGGCCGGCGCGAGATCGGGACGGACTTCGACTTTCTCGGCGCCCGGCACGAGGTTGGCGACTGGACGATCGCCCAAGCACTCGCCTATCTGTTTCTGCGCAAGGTCAAGCCAACCCAGACTGCCGCCGTCGTCGGCACCATGAGGGACGATGGATTATATGCATTGGAGTGGATCGCACACTATCAGGCGCTTGGGTTTGACCGCATCGTCATCTACAGCAACGACAATGCCGATGGCTCCGAGCATTTGCTGCGGCGCCTCGCCGAACATGGCGTCATCATCTTCGTCGAAAGCCAGATGGACACAGGCATTCGTCCGGAGGTCAAGGCTTTCGATCACGCGCTTTATTTCATTCCCGAAGTGCGCGAGTGCGAGTGGGCGCTCTTCGTCGATTCCGACGAATTCCTGATGCTCGCTCCAAAATATGAGAATGACATCAAGCGCTTCGTCGGTTCGCTGCCGCGCTCTGTTCAGGGAAGCGGCCCGGCCGCCGTGCTGTTCGAGTGGCTGTGGTTCAACAGCGACATGATTTTCGAGCGTCGAGGCGGCCTTCTGCAGGAACGCTTCCAGCATGCTGCACCGCATTGGCTGACGAAGCCGCTGGTCCGTTTGCAGGACTTGTTGACGATGCGCTTGCAGCACATTCCGGAACTTTTCCATCGGACCACGATGGTCAACAGCGAGTTGCAGCCGGTCGATTTGGCCACCGTGTGGATGCCCCACGCGCCTGCTTATGGCGGTGGTCGGTTGAACCACTACTGGCCCAAGTCGTTCCAGGAATATTCCTTGAAGAAGGCACGCGGCGACACGCTGCAGGATGTCGACAACGAATATAGCCGAAGCTTCGTACAATTCTTCGAATGGAATGCGGCGGACACGCCGGAAAGTTTCGTTGCGGCCGATGAGCCCTTGCTGCGGGCGGTGAGGCAGCGCTGTGAGGCTCTCAGGGCGCTGGACGGCATTCGCGAAGCCGAGGCCGCCGTCGAGCAGCGTTTCGAGACGCTGACGCAGCGCTACGACTCCGAGGGCGGATTGCGTGCCATCTACGACCGCCTCCTCGCCAGCACGACAACACATACGCTGCCGACGAGTTGACGATCGCCGCGCTTGTACCAGCTGGTGACGCTGAGGATCATGATGCCGACGAAGAATCCGGTGGCAATTTTGCCTTGAGAGAGTTGACAGTCAGCCAGGCGAAATGGCTGCGGGCGCCCTGTTCCGCCATAGCCACCGTGATCTGGACACGTTGAAGCTGCCCCGTCGCGGGGCAAGATAGGGTCAAGGTCTTGCGCTCGAGTGCTTCAAGAACTGTGGACACGGGAGCAGACGGCGCGCCGTTCTCCGGGACAAGCAGCAGCGTGACACATACCGGTTGCGCCTCGGCGTGCGCCAACTCGACTTCCGTAGTGATTTCCGCTCCGCCCAGATTGAGCCAATCCTGGAACACGAGCCCAATGCTCGGTGCCCAGCCATCGTTGGGATGCAGTATGAACGAGCCCTCGTTGCCCAGAAAATCGCAGAAGTCGTTGGCGTTGAGCAACTCTATCCGTCCGCTCTTCGCCATGTTGACGAAGTCGACCTCGCTCCTTGCCTTGAACAGGGTGCGCTCGATGCGATCTCGATCGATCCACTTGACGAATTGCTCGATCGTTTGCTGAATTGCCTCATGCGTGAAGGGCATCGCGGGCCGGAATTGCGAGGCCACTTCATGCGGAACTGAGCCGAACAACTGCCCTGCGTCCGCAAACAACATCTGCTCGCGGAAGCGGTCTGCGGCAACACATTGAACCGAGGCGACCTTGAAGAGATCCGGATATTCGGCTGAATCGAGGCGCTGTCCTGCTTTACCCACCGCAATCGTCCGCTGCAGCAACTGAATCTGCTCGCCGAACAGAATTGTCTGCGCAATCTCGGAAAACTCGGCCCGGTCCAAAAAACCGGCCCCGGGGATGCGTTTCACGAAGCGTTCGAAGTCGGTCCACGCATTCGCCGCATGGCGTTCGGCCCTTTCATATTCGTTGAGCGAATAAGCGATGACGCTGGCCATGAACGAGCCGTTCAGCTGCCGAATACGCGAGTGGGCCGGGAGCAATTCCCGATCGGGCACACGGCACGATGCAAAGGCGCGCTCGGCCTGTTCCAGTTGATCTATCCGCAGCAACAAGGACGCCTTCACATATTGAAGCGAAAGACGCCACCGGACGCTCAGCATGTACAGCGAGTTGCCGGCATCGGAATTGACGGCTCCGAGATAGGGAATGGCAATCTGCGAATGCAAGATCCCATCTATGCTCGAAATGGCCTCATCGACCTCCGCACGCTCGGCCTGTTTGGACGACAGAAGCTTGTAAGCGTAGATGCAAGCCGCTTCCATCGCGACCAGGAGAACCTCGACGTTGCATGGCACCGGCAGCGACCGTATCAGGTGCCGCACCATGGCCCGATAGGCATGGATGGAATCATAGGCCCGTCTCTGGATTGCTGTGAAATATCGTTCGAACTTGAGGGGACCGCAGGAGAGCGCGCGTTCCAGTCCCTTGACGGTGCCATATCGCACCAGCCACCACCCCGTATCACCGGCTTCATCCTGCCAGTCATTGCCCAGCAGACTTCCTTCCACGTCGCTGGTCACTATATCGAACCGCGCACCATCCCTTGCTTCACGCAAGTAACAAATCTGGTCCGGGAACAATCCACTTGTATTTGGGCGCGCAAGGCGGCGAACATCGGCCTCCGTTGAAAGCACATCCTTGGGGAGTATAGCAATGACGCAGGAGTCGACATTGCCTGGGGAAGCCAGGGCAATTCTCGCAAGCGCCGTCTCGATCTCAGCCCCTCCGCCGGATAGGAGAATGGTGTGCTGCGCGCCGCTGTCAGGATAGTGTGCGTCTTCCATGACGCGGACGTCACAGCCGAGCGCCTGCCACAGCGCATGCGCGCCTTCCGCCAGCTTCGGAAATCCCGCGTCGACGATGACGTCGATCGATCTGAGATTGTGCAGCACCCCGTCGAGCATCCGAGCCGTCGCCTGCAGCAGCCCGGCACCAAGACGCAGGCGATTCCTTTCCGTCCGATTGACCGTAGACCAGTTGTTTCCAGTCGCTGCACGTCCCGGCAGTTCGGACGACTCTTTGTCCCCGGTCGATGACAGCACCTCGGACAACTCACTCGCCGCGTCCGCATCCCACAAACTCGCGTGCTCTTTCACACGCAGAAAAATCGAGATGACGTGGCTTTCTCCGTTCCACACGAAGACCTCGCGGCTGAGTGCAGAAAAGCCGGTCGGACAGACGACCAAGCAAGTTGCCCCCGCCTTCCCAACGAAAGCGACATAGTCGGAGACATGTGCGAGGAGGCCGTCGACAGTTCTGGCGGCGGCTTCGCATTCGGTATCCGCCTGACATATCAACGTCGCATAACGACCGCTCCCCGTTGCAGCCAGCAGACTGGCGGAGTCGGTCGAGCCGGCGGCGATAGCTCCAGTCCCAGGCAGTTGAAAGACGCCACAATACACACCATGCCGGCGGACGAGCTGCGGAATCCGCTCGTCCAGACGCCCGTCGAACAGAATGCCACCGGGGCCACATTGCGCCAGAATGTGACGCACCGCATCAAAGACAGACAAAGCCTTACCTCACACCGAATTCCGCGCCGCCATATTTCGCAGATCTGCTGAAATAGTCGAAAGTGAAGCCAGTTCACATGCGACCGACGCCCCCTCCTCAATTCGCCGAGCCCTTCGACGAATCCTGCTCGTCGCACGATCGCATCTTCGGGTACACGAGCGTTAACGCAGAGCCTAAGCCGGAAATTCCCGTCCGTGGACAAAGCCAGCACACCATCTTGCCCGCGGTCGCCGCCACTATTGCCCCAAGAGATCGGCCAACCTCTGGCGCAGACTCTCAAGAGCCGACACCCGCTCGTGCAACTCGGCCAATTCCCGGCGGGTTCGGTCGAGTTCGGCAATGATGTCCTGCCCATCCACCAAGATTCTGTGGCGCGGCGCGTCTTCGCCCTGCTCTTCCGAAGCGGGTGGCGCCTCGATCGTCAGAATCTCGTGGGTGGAGTCAGCGGAAACGATCCGCAGTCCCACTTCTGGCAGGCGTATAGTGAGCCACTCGGCGCAGGGCTCTCCCTGCCCTCCCCAGCGCTGACCTGTGTATATTTCACCCCCTGCACCGGAGTTGAACACGATTCCGGTTCCCTGCCCAGCGCCCTTGATCTGTATGGCGCCCCAGTCGAACACCGTCGTACGAAAATCGAGCCCGATATGGGCCTTTTCCATATCCGAAACGATCAGGCGCCCATAAACTGGGTGCAGCGAATTCTGAAGATAGATCCCTGCCTCGAATTGACCGCGCCGCAAGTCCGGAGCGCAATCGAAGTTCTCGCAAATGATCGACAGGGCGTGCGAATTGGGATTACCGAAGCCGACGACTGTGATGCCGTGCTTGGCCTTGTTGGGGAAAACCCCCGGCTTGCCGGCGTTGATGACATCGACCTCGATACCGGTCAGCGAACAGTCGTAGTCCTCCCGGGCACAGTCCCGGTTGGTCCCCTCGGGCACCAGCGCCTCGACTACCGATCCGCTGCCGATCAGATAATCCGACCTGGCGGAAAAGAACGCCCCCCAGGCAGCAGAACCATTCTGGATGGCCGCACCGTCGCCCCAGATCGGCACCGCATTGGCGCCCGGCAGGAAGTTGCTGACCTCGGACATCAACAGCTGATAATGATTGTGCGTGTCGTGATAATTTTCAGGGGTCTGCTTGGCAAGATCGACCGGCTCGACCGGTTCCCCCTTGAAATTCTCCCAGCCGGTATTGGCGTCTAGAATGTCCGACAGATAGATCCGGCCGCTTAGTCTGGTAGACAAGCCCTCATATTGTTTCCAATAGCCCGCAGCGCGAGGATGGGTCGGATTGACGTAGGAAGGCCCCTCTTCGATAGGGAATTTCTGGCCTGACATGTCCATTCTCTCCAACGAAAAGTCTTCAACGGGATAATCGGCTCTCGATATGAAACGTGAGACCGACGAACAATTCATGCAGAATTGGCACTAGCCCAGATCTACAAGCTCAGAACATATCCAGGCAGATCGAGGCCGACCGGTGTCTCAAGCCTCGCATATTTGCGGCCGATCAGCACGCGGACCGTCCCGCATTTCAAGATCGCATGCGGGCGGGCCGCCAGCGGCAAGCCTACTGGCCAAGCCATGGCAAAGCCGCAGTTGCCGCGCGCGATCCCCTTGACCGTCAGATCCTGACGAAATTGATCGGCGCGGAAACTCATCGTAAAGCCATCCGAGGCGGTCACCTTTGCAGTCAATTCCACATTCGCAGGGCCGTCAGGCGTGTGCGCGTCCCATGCCCACCCTCGGAAACCGCGGAAATCGACATGGTCAACGAAGAGGGCCGACATCGTTCCGGTGACACGGTCTTCCGGAAGCGGGACCGGCGTAGCCGACCGACTGCCCGACACACCCACAGTCAGATCCGCGGCATGCATCCGCAACACCTCGGGCGGCACGAGAAATTCGAAACCGTGCCGATGAGTCTCGTCAATAGTCAGCAGGAAATTGGCATCGGATAGCGAAAGGTTTGCCGGCTGGCTAGCGATGGCGACGCCGTCGAGCCGCAGCTCCACCGTCGGAACAACTTGCCGATCATCCTGCGAAAAAGCCCAGCCGAAAACTCGGCGCCCGGCACGATCAACGATGAGGCGCGGCATCGTCCGTCTCCTTTGCGACCGTGGTCGTCAGATAGCGGAACAACAGCCAGCGGCACCAGGAAAAGGCATCAACCGACCCGTCCGGAACCCGCACAGCCAGATGAAGATCCATAACTTCCTTGGTCGGTTCCGGCAGCACCGCAGAGATCTCCACATCGTCCACCGGATGCACGACATTCCATGACGAGGCATTGGGCGACACCCAGACATCATCGTCAGGAGCAGCTAGCGTATCCTCGCCGTCGAGGGCCGGCACGAGGGCGAAAGCAAATTCCATCGGGCTTGCCGAAGCATGTGCGATTTTCACGACAGCCCGAAGTTCCCGCACACCGACCGGCACGGCCTTGTGCAACACAGCCGTTATCGGCGTTCCGGTAACCGGATGGGTCTGTATCGAGCGCTCTTCCGGAAAGCTCACCTGATCCCAATCAATTCCCGGCGACGTACTCGTCTGCAACGCGCGGATCATTTTCGAAACGGGGATGATGTTGCATGGGTCTTCAGTCGCTCCGCCAGCCACCTTATGTGTCGACCCGACGCCCTCCTCCACCGACAGCGACAGGAACTCCCTCCCTTGGCGATCGCAGAAGGCTCGCGCCCTTGAAAGATCATAGGCATCGGCAATGATCGGGGCGCGACGATAGCGGGGCATCGCATCGGTACGAATATCCGGGGCTGCGCCGCTGTGGACACGCTCGACATAGGCGACGAACTGCGAGGTCTCGATCTCAAGGGATCGATCGATGGAGAACTGGAGCCCGCCCTTCGACAGACGATTGGCCAGAGCCGGATCCTCCAGAATCGCCATCATGGCCTTGGCCAGCGATTCAGGGGTCTGATGAGCAAGGAGAACGCCATCCTTGTCCGAGTAGTCATGAAGATTGTTGCTGCGATAGACGTCCACCACCGGCAAACCACATCCCATCATCTCGAAGGGGATGCGCGACGGATTGGACGAACTGATGCAAAGCCCCACCACGCAGGAGTTGTAGAGATCATTCAAACCGTGCGGCGGGAGAATGCCAAGGTTGACGACCGGATACCAAAGCCGCGCCGGCGTATCATTGCCATAGAAGGCGATCTCGCAATCGGGATGAAAATGCTTGACGATCCCTAGGGCTTCGATGCCGATCCGGGCACAGCGGCGCGGCTTTTCGGGCTGATAGATGAAGCAGATGCGCTTTGGTCGATCCTCATAGGCGGTCTTCAAGCCATAGGTCTGGTTGTCAAAGCCAAAGTCCATGGTGAAGGACGGCGCCTGATAGTCGAGCTGTTGCTTCTTTGCGAGCCAGTGCCCCAGCGTGACAAAGGTTGAGTCGAACAGGAAGTTGTTTTCCGCAGTCAGGTAGGCGTCGCCGACCGGATTGAACCAGGCTTCGATGTCCTGAATGAGATGCACCAATCGGCCGGTGAACTGGCGGCGGATCGCTGCTGGGGTATCCCATCGGGTCGCAATGGCCAGATCGGCCGTATCTAGACCGAACGGAAAGACCCCAGCTCGCAGGCCTGATATCCCGTAGTAGCGTTCCACCAAGGCGGACAGATCTCCGCCAAGCGCCTTGCCGTCGGGCAAGAACGATACCGTAACGTCGTGTCCCCTCGACCTCAAGGCATCCGCGTAGGTGAGTATCGTGCGCACTCCACCAGATCCCTTGATCGGCGCCGGCGACACCATTGCAATCCTGGCCATCTCTCAAATCCCCCAAATCACGCGACGCGCACGCAAAGAATGACGGAAAGCGGCACCATCATCATCGCCGGTCTTGAAATCCTCACCGTAAATTCGCCACCCTCAGGCACGAAGGCGGCACTAGCCGATGTCTCCGGATACTTGGTCAGATCGCCGGTCATCGCCTTTTCATGTCGCGACCGGTCGCGCGTGTCGTGCACGCAGGTCAACACGGCATCGACGACAAATGCACGCGCGCCCAAGTTCCGGAAGGTGACGCTGCATTCCGCGTCGCAGACCCGGGCTGCCGACAGGATCGCTCGACCATCCGCAGAGAAATACGCCAGCTTCTGCGCGTCATGGTTCTCGCCTTGCGTGGTGAAGCGTACTGAATAAGCCTGAGGCGTCTCACCGGCGCTCGCATGAAACCCGGCCATCTTGAGCAACAGGCCATCAGCTAAGGCTGGACGTGTCCGTTGGTACTCGGGCAATTTCCAGTAGACATTTGCTTCCAAAAACTGTTGTGGCGTCGCATAGGCCGCAAAGGTACGCCAGTAAGGCGAACTCAGACTTTCCACATTGTCCGACAGGTTGTTTTCCTCGTGCGCCCAGGTACCGAACAGTTCGAATTCGTCGTCGGACGGAAAGGCAATGAGGGCGGCATAGGCATTTCGGTAGGCAGCCGCATCAAGCAGGGTCGACACGAGGCCCGATCCCTTGGTCATCGCGTGATTGGCGCCATGTTCGCGGATCGCACCGCGCGCCGCATTACGCAGCTTGCGCAGTTCATTCCGCTGCCGGAAGCTTTTGCTCTCGCTGCCGAAAACCGGGTCTCCCTGATCGTCATATCTGTTCACTGCGCCCAGATGCGAGGAGCAAACCTGTTCGATGATTTCCTTGGACTGGAGACCGAGACGGCTGCTTTGCACCGGGCTGCCACCGTCATAGAGCCAGCCCTTGGCCCTCAGGCCCAGCATATGCTCCACGTGCGAAGACGTGTCCGTCGCCATATAGAGGCCATGCAGTGAGACCGGATAACCAATGGCACCCAGAATCCGCTCCAGCAACCGCTGCGACCGCCCCGACCATCCGACGTCAGCGACATAGAGGTGTCCCTGCTCGATGCCGACGCCGTGACGCGCAAAGACGGCATCCACATAGCGTTTGAACATGTCCCGCCGCGCCGCCGAGTAGGCGAGCGTCTGTTGCCGCAAGTCCGCGTTCCTGGCGAGCTCGGCGATCAAGACAGACGTCAGCGGGGTGTCGGCAATGAGGGGAAAATCGAGATAGGCGGCAGGCAGTGGCTCTCCGGATAGCTTCTCTGCGTCCAATCCGACGAGGGTGCAGAAGGAGCGCATGGTAAAGGGGGTGCGACGCGACAGCAGGAAGGTCTCGAGTTCGTCTTCGGAGAAATCGAAAAATGACGCACTGAAGAGGATGGCGCGTGACGACAGGAACGGAATCGAGAGAAAATCGGTCCGGCCGATCTGCGCTGCCACCGACTGGAAGGTCTCGCTGAGCAGCAGGCCTTCGCGAGTCAGGCAAAGGACCGGCGCGTTTCCCTGCCGCTCCACCTCTTCAAGCAGCCAATGCGCATAGGCCGCCAGCGTGGGGCCGACGATGAAGGCGCCGATCCGCTCGCTGACGGACATCGGCACTTCGATCCCCGTCGCGTTGAGATGCGACCTCCTCACCTGCTGCAGCACCGACATGACGGGGACTTCCGAAGCCTGACCAAAGGAACGCATCTGCGCTTCCCGATCGACAAGCGCCGGATAGATGTCGACAAATTTCGGGTAATGCAGGGTCCTGACACCGGCCAGACCGGGTACATCAACGTCTGCGTGCCAACTGTCCCCGACGTGCAGTACAGCGGACGGCTGAAGCCGCCGCTCGGACAAGACAAGGGAGACCAGGCCGGCCTCCTTGTCTATTCCATAGTCCGACGAGCAGTGGATATTCTCAAGTGCGAACTCCGCAGCCCCCTTCCCCACCAACAACTGCGCAAGCTGCTCCCTGGACAGATAGGTATTGGAGATGATCAGAACCTGTTTGCCGGCGGCCACGGCATAGTCGATCGCCTCGGCGATCACGGGATCAAGGCAGGTCCGGGCGGCTTCGACTGCGACCTCGGTGTCGGCCGCACGACCACGAGCTTCAGCACCGAGGCCGGTGAACTCGGCGTAGATTTCGGCAAGTGAAACCTCGTGGAAACGACCTTCGCGGGTCTTGCGCTGCCGAGCCTTGCCTTCGGCGATGATCCGCGCTTGCATGAACTTGGCCGGAGTAAAATCGACAGGAAGAATGCCTGTGGCAACCAGCCTCTCCCCCAGTTCCCAGAACAAATCCACAGGCTGCTGATAGGGCCGCCACACGATGGTGTCGAAGAAGTCAAAGCTGACCGCTACCAGCGAAGGGTCGTCGCAAATCGCCTTCAGGCGATCCAGGAAAGCATGTCCGCCCGCAGCAACAAAGCGATCCTCATCCTGCAACGTCTCGTAGTTCCGGAACCTTTCGGCCTGGGCCGTCGGCTGGCCTCTCAATTCAGTCATCGGAGCAACTTCTCTCTAGTATGCATTGCACGCGGGAGTGATCGTCTACAAAAACTCACAGGGGAAGGCCGGGCCAATCGGATTGCGAAGCGACCAACCTACACCACGCTCCTCACCGCCTCGATCACCCGATCGACCGCCTTATCTTCAAGCTCTGGATACATGGGCAGGCTCAACACCTCGCGGGCAGCGGCTTCCGTGGCCAACAGTCCGTCCGGGTCAGCCGCAAGCCGCCCGCGATAGGCCGGTTGCAAGTGAACCGGGACCGGATAGTGGATGTTCGTGCCGATTCCGACGCTTCGCAGTTCCGCGGCTATTCGATCCCGCTCGGGGTGTCGAACCACATACTGATGGTAGACATGTGTGGTTCCCGGCGCTTCCTGCGGTAGCACAAGGTTCAGCCCCGACAATCCGGTTTGATAACGTGCGGCTATGGCACGACGCCGTTTGTTACCCTCGGCGAGATAGCCGAGCTTGACGTTCAGAATGGACGCCTGCAGTTCGTCAAGCCTGCTATTGTAGCCAGGAACATCGCTGATATAGCGCTCCCGCCAACCGTATTGGCGCAAGCAGCGAACAGTCTCGATGACGGACGGATTGCGGGCCGAGACGGCCCCCCCATCGCCGAAGGCTCCCAAATTCTTTGTCGGGTAGAAGCTGAAGCTCGCCGAGTCGCCAATACCCCCCACGGTCGTCGCGCCAATCCTGGCGCCATGCGCCTGCGCACAGTCTTCGACCACCCAAATACCACGGGGCCGACAGACATCGAGAATACCAGCCATGTCAGCGGGCTGTCCATAGAGGTGAACCGCCACGACGGCCTTGATTCCGTCGACGGACTCGACGCAGCGAGCCAGAGACTGGGGCGACAGGGTGAAGAAGATCGGATCAATGTCCACGAATATCGGCACCGCCCCGATCAGTTCGACGGCCGCCACCGTCGCAACCGCCGTGTGCGATACGGTGGCAACCCGATCGCCGGGTCCAACTCCAAGACCGCGCAGGGCCAGCATGAGCGCATCGGTACCGTTGCCGACGCCGGCGGCCGTACCGAGGTCCAATTCGGAGGCAAAGGCAGCTTCGAAGGCTTCCACTTCCTTGCCCAGAATATACCAGCCGCTGCTCAGAACCCTGGCGACGGCAGCATCAACCTCGGCTCCGTGTTGATCGTAGAATGCCTTGAGGTCCATCTGAGGGACGAATGCTTGGCGGGCCAAAGGGTCAGACATAGCAATCGAGATACCTTCTGTAATAGTCGAGGGCTGCAGCCAGACCGGCCTCCAGGCTCCATTTCGGGGACCAGTCCGTCGCCCGCCGGAATTTCGTGTCGTCGGCAAAATAGTCGCCGATATCGATCGCCTTGCGTTCGGCCGGAAAGACCTTGCGTTCGAATCGACCCGTACCGGCGATTTGAACAAGCTGTTCGGCCAAAGCCAACAAGGAAACCGGCGGTGTTCCCCCGATGTTGTAGATCTGTCCCCAACAAGCCGACACCGTGGCGGCTAGCAGCATCGCTTCCACAACATCGTCGATGTAGCTGAAGTCGCGAAGTTGATCGCCACCCCAGACCTCGAAGCTCCTTTCTTCGACCACGGCCCGCAGCCAGACGCCCAGGAAGGTTTGTCGCGCATCCTTGATTCGCATGCGTGGGCCGAACGTGTTGGTCAGCCTGAGTGACACCACATGCAAGCCGTGAATGTCGTGATAGAGCTGATGATAGTGTTCGGACGCCAGCTTGTTGATGCCATTCACATCAACCGGGCGCAACGGGTGCTGCTCGTCCACCGGCAAGTTCTGCGGCTTGCCGTAGATCTGCCGCGTTGAGGTGAAGACGATGGCCGCCTGCGGCGCCGACCGTCGGCAAGCCTCCAGCAGGTTGACCTGCGCCACCACGTTGGAGTCGAGATCCGCGATCGGATTGACCATGGAGTCATAATGGGCAACCCGCCCGGCGCAATTCAGAATGATCTGTCGCCCCTCGACCAACCTGTCGAGATTGGCATCCTGGCTGAGATCCGTCCGGTCGACCTTGATGCGGTCCTCGTAGCCAGCGATATTGGCAAGGTTACCGCCGCAATTGGCCATCATGGCATCCACGGCAAGAACATCGGCGCCAAGATCGGCAAGCCGGCAGGCAACATTCGAACCGATGAAGCCAAGCCCGCCGGTCACCAAGACCGACACGCCTCGCAATTTTTCGTCATGCCAATCCACGAGCAGCCCCTTCAGTAGCGGTTTCCTCACCGACGAGATCCGAGACCGAGCAAATACCGTCCATATTCGCTCTTGCCGAGCCGACGCCCCAGTTCAGTGACCTGGACCGTATCGATGAAACCTTGTCGATAGGCGATTTCTTCGGGGCAGCAGATCTTGATGCCCTGACGTTTTTGCAAAGTACCGACGAAATCGCCCGCGTCCATCAGGCTGTCCGGGGTTCCTGTGTCGAGCCAGGCATAGCCGCGCCCCATCAACTCAACGTTCAGCGCGCCGCGCTCGAGGTAGACGCGGTTGACGTCGGTGATCTCCAACTCCCCGCGTGCGGATGGCCTCAGGTTGGCAGCGATATCAACCACTTGCGCGTCGTAGAAATAGAGACCGGTCACGGCCCAATTGGATTTGGGAGTGGCTGGCTTTTCCTCGATCGAGACTGCCGTCATCGCATCGTCGAACTCGACGACACCATACCGTTCGGGGTCGCTGACGTGATAGGCGAAGACGGTGGCACCTTCGGTCCGCCGAGCGGCGTGGGTGAGAAGCTCGGTCATGCCGTGGCCGTAGAAAATATTGTCGCCAAGGATGAGGCAGGACGACTCGCCGCGAACAAAATCCGCGCCGATGACATAGGCTTGCGCCAGTCCATCCGGAGACGGCTGCTCGGCATAGCTCAAGGACAGCCCCCAATCGCGCCCGTCGCCCAGCAGGCGTTCAAACTGAGGCAGATCATGCGGCGTCGAGATAATGAGAATCTCGCGAATCCCGGCGAGCATCAGGGTCGACAGCGGATAGTAGATCATCGGCTTGTCGTAGACCGGCATCAATTGCTTCGAGGTCACCAGCGTCATCGGATGCAAACGCGTCCCGCTGCCGCCGGCAAGGATTATGCCCTTCATGCCCCCAACTCCTCACCACACTCACCGCTCTGAAGTCCGTTTGAACGGCCCCCGACCGGCTTTGCACCGATCTACTGCTGACAGCCCCGAGCCTGCAGCGAACCCACATATGCAAGAATCGAATCAACTCCCTTGATCCGGCGCTGCCTGCATAGTCTTCGCGCTTCAATGGATCCGAAAGGTCAGCAACTCTTCGCACCAAGTTTTTTCGTCTCCAACAGTCGGGCAACCACCGACGCCAATCCAGTTCGCCAGTCGGGCAACTGAACATCATGGCAGGCGGCCAGCTTGCTGCAATCCAGCCGGGAATTTGCCGGCCGCCGCGCCGCCGTCGGAAAGGCTGACGTGGGGATGCGTTCCACCTGTGGGCTCGGCCCGCCTCGTTCGGCTGACAATCGAAAGATCTCGACCGCGACGTCAGCCCAAGTGGCTTCACCGGCAGCCACCATGTGGAATAGCCCCCTGCACTCTGGACGGCGCGAAGTCAGAAGATTGTCCGCCACCGCAAGGATGCCGTCCGCGAGATCCAGAGCCGAGGTGGGATTGCCGATCTGGTCGTCGACCACGCTGAGGCAAGACCGGGTCGTTGCAAGGCGCAACATGGTCCTTACGAAATTCCGACCGAATGGGCTGAAGACCCAGGCTGTTCGCAAGATCACATGGTCGGAGGTCGCCGCCGCCAAAGCCCGCTCGCCGAACAGCTTGGAGGTTCCATAGACACTGACGGGCTCTGCGATATCGTCTTCTATGTAGGACCTCGCCTTGCTCCCGTCGAAAACATAATCCGTCGAGAGATGGATCACCGGCACACCCAACCGGGCTGCAACCTCGCCGATTTTGCCTGGCGCCACCCCGTTGACGGCCATCGCACCAGCCTGGTCGTCTTCTGCCTGGTCAACGGCGGTATAGGCGGCTGCGGAAATGAGTAGGTCCGGACGCGCCGAGGCGATTGCCACGTCGATCGTCAAGGGATCGGACAAGTCAAGCTCGGGACGCCCGAGTGCAACCAGTTCGATGTCAGGCCTGTCGGCGACACGCTCCTTGAGCGAGGTCACCACCTGCCCTTGACATCCCGTCACGACATAACGGCGCCGCGTCATGGCTCGCGCCCCGTGCCAACAAGCCCCAGGCGGCGCCCGTCATAGCCTTGGCGCAGCGGCGCCCACCACCATTCGTTCTCAAGATACCAGCGGACCGTCTTCTCTATGCCGGTTTCGAAAGTCTCCTCGGCTCGCCAGCCGAGTTCTGTTTCCAGTCGTGTCGCGTCGATGGCGTAGCGGGCATCATGGCCTGGACGATCCTCGACGAACGCAATGTGCCGCTCATGCGGCCCACTTTGCGGATGAAGGGCATCCATCAGCGTGCAGATGTGCTGCACCACGTCCAGATTGCGGCGTTCGTTGCGACCGCCGACGTTGTAGGTCTGCCCCGGTCGCCCCCGTTCGGCAATCAGATCAAGAGCGCGCGCATGGTCCTCCACATAGAGCCAATCGCGAATATTGGCTCCGTCGCCATAGATGGTCAGCGGCTTGGCCTCCAACGCGTTGAGGATCATCAGCGGGATGAGCTTTTCGGGAAAATGATAGGGGCCGTAATTGTTGGAGCAATTTGATACGACGACCGGTAGCCCGTAGGTCCGCTGCCAGGCCTTGGCCAAGTGGTCTGACGCCGCCTTGGATGCCGAATAGGGCGACGACGGATCATAGGCCGTCGCTTCTGTGAACAGGCCATCCGCGCCAAGCGATCCGTAGACTTCGTCGGTCGACACGTGCAGGAAACGGAAGGCAGCCCGATCGACGGCAGGCAAGCCTTCCCAATGGTTGCGCGCCACATCGAGCAGGGTGAAAGTGCCGATGACATTGGTCTCGACGAAATCGCGCGCACCGGTGATCGACCTGTCGACATGGCTCTCGGCTGCCAAATGCATCACACGGTCGGGCCGGAAGCTCGCAAAGGCTTCTACCATGGCCGAGCGATCGCAGATGTCGGCCCTCAAGAACCGGTGCAGCGGATGTCCATCGACCTTGTACAGAGATGTCAGCGTACCTGCGTAGGTTAGCTTGTCGACAGTCAGCACCTCGTAGCCCTTGACGAGCACAAGATGACGAACGACCGCAGACCCTATGAATCCGGCACCGCCGGTGACCAGAACACGCATCACTCGCTTCCTATGACAGCCGATGAACGAAACCGTCGCCGTCCATGCTCACGGCCGATAGACAAAATTGGACGCCAGATCCGCCAGGGCCGGCTGCATCTTGTCCTTGACGGACAGAACGGCTTTGTCGGGCTCGACCGGCCAGTCGATCCCAAGCGCGGGATCGTCCCACCTAAGGCCGCGATCATGCTCCGGACTATAATAGTCCGACACCTTGTAGGCGATCACTGTCCTGTCGACCAAAGTGCAGAAACCATGTGCGAATCCGGCAGGGACCCACAACTGTAGCGCATTTTCTTCCGTGAGTTCGACGCCGACATGGCGGCCGAAGGTCGGTGATCCCCGGCGAAGGTCGACCGCCACGTCAAACAGCGCGCCAGCGACGCAGCGAACCAACTTGCCCTGCGCCCGCGGCTCAAGTTGAAAATGCAGACCACGCACGGTACCCTGCTCAGCCGACATCGACTGGTTGTCCTGCACGAAAGCCTGTGGACCAATCCATTCGGCCAGTTGGTCGGCGCGAAAGGTTTCCATGAAATAGCCCCGAGCGTCACCGAATTTCTTGGGCCGCATCAGCAGCACATCGGCGATCGCGGTCCGCTCGATCTCCATCCCCCACATTTCCCTCATTGGCTGGCCGCCCACCCGACCGATCAAACTTACGGTCGCGGACCTGGCCTTTGCACGCAGCACTCTCAGACAGGCATGACGTCGTCAACGCGGCTGGTGAACATGTAGCCAAGCCGGAATTCCGTCTTGATCAGACCGTCGGCAGTGCCGTTGCTGACATCGCCGAGCTTCTTGCGCAGTCGGACGATGATCGCGTCGATCGCCCTGTCGCTGACCGGGCGGCGGTCACCATAGAGCACTTCGGATAGCTCCTGCCGCGAGCAGATCAGACCAGGCTTGCGGGCAAAATGCACGATCAGTCGGCTCTCGGACGTGGTCAACTTCAGCACATTGGCGCCATATTGCAATGAGTTGTCGCGCGGATCGAAGTTGATGCCCGAAAAGGACATCGGCAGCAGGCGGTTAAGAGCGTCGTCATGCCCTTGCCGGGAACGCTGGACAATATCCTGCAGCATGCTGTTGAAAATCAGGATGTCAAACGGTGACTGCAGGCAGTCGGTCGCGCCATTCATCAGATACTTGCCCTGCAGAGGGTCGTCAGCCTCACAGATGACCAGAAGCGGAACCGACGTCCGTTCCCGTATCTTTTCGATCGCGGGCAAGCCATTGCGTGTGGGACCGCGGCAATCGAGCACCAGAACATCCGGAACGCGTTCGTCCAACACATCAAACAGATTACGGTCCTCCGCAGCCTGCAGACCGCCGCCAGTCGGCTTGCGCGTGACACCGGGTACAGACAGGTCGTCGCGCGCAATGATGATCGTCGTAACCCCGCTCATGTCCCGCCGCCCCCTAAAATCCAACTTGATTCTATTCACCCAGCAACGCGGCAAGACTATACGACCACCCCCAACCCGTCAAAAAACGATCACGCCTACAGGTCGTCTTTCTCCATCGACCGATTGAGGACCTAGAGTGCAATAAGGTATTGACAGAAAACGATTAAATTAGCCACCCCCTCCAAGGGAAGACCAGATCCGGCATTTGGGCGGCATCGAAATCCCCAGGGAATGCCGTCGATCACCGCTGCCGCAGGTCGAGCACCAGATGCAAGCTGGCCTGCGGAGCATAGCTCGCGAGCGATCACCACGCTCCGGACTAACGGGTAGGTATGACAACCATCGCAATCGCAGCCGTGCCGTCAGACGCCGGGAGCGTCCATGACCTGCTCGATCAAATCTCCCCAGCGGTTCGTGTGCTGCCACATGTTGAAGAGCGTCAACTTGTAACGACCATCGCCGATCATTCGCATGGATTGTCGCTCAAGGTGATAGAGCTCGACCTCGGAGGTATAGACGATCGCACGTCCGGACTGGCGCGCTTTGAGGCAATAGTCGGAGTCCTCAAAATCGCCAATGATATAGTTGGTCGACAGACCGCCCAGCTCGGCAAACACGGCACGTGGCGTCAGCAGACAAGCCCCCGTCACGGCCGGCACCTCGGCTTGCCCCCGAACCGGATCGAAGGATACGGCCAAGCCCTTGTTGGAATGATGGTTCAGCCACGTTCCCGGCAGGACCGGAGCCGGGCGAAACTCCATCCCGGCATGCTGGATCGATCCGTCGTCGAACAGCAGACGGCATCCGAGAGCACCAAGTGACGGCACCGTTTCCGCTGTCGCCAAGAGCTGCGACACCCAGCCCTTGGCCTTTGGGATGATGTCGGAATTCAAAAGGATTAGGTATTTCCCCCGCGCGACGGACGCCCCAACGTTATTTGCGGTGGAATAGCCGAAGTTGGCGCGCAGGTCGACAAGCCGGAACGGCACGTCATAGAGCTTGGCAACCGTATCGGCGAGCAAGGCCACCTCCTTGGCCCGCCGCGGATCGTCGAGAACATAGATCAACTCGGCTCGTGCCGTTCCATGGCGGAAGTCCGCGTCATTGGCGAAGTTGGCGATCTGGTGCTTCAGAAAGTCCACCCGCCCGTAGAGCGGAATGATGATGGAAACCTCTGGATCCTCAGGCAAGCGACCATAGACGTTATCCTTGGGGTGAGGCTTCTGTTCGAGAGCCAGCCGCCAGAGCTCGGACAACGCCGGTCCGAGCGCCCGCGCATAAAGATCCACGGCATCTATCACCGTCTCCTCGGCCCACATCGAAACCTCTTCGGCCAGTTTGCGTGGTGAAGTCGGAACGGCGAGTCGAAACGGGATTCTGAACAGAGACCCGCTCATGGTCGCAAACTCGGCAAACCAGCGCTTGTCCTCAGCGTGAACATCGGCGCAAGGCGCGAAGGCCACGATTCCGCAATCGAGATTGCCGCCGGGAACAGTGCTGGCAAGCGCTTCCACCACGTCGAGACGGGTCGATGCCGGCAAGGGAAGATCGAGCTGCACCTGCCGACCGAAAAAGCTCTTGAGCGTCACCGACACCATTTTGTCCTGGGTGACGTGAACGACCCATCCCTTCAGCAGAATACCGATGGCGCCGACACGTTGCGCCACGTCGAGATAAGCGGCGATGGGCATCCCAAGCGAAGCTTCTTCGAGGGGATTCTTCTGGATTCGTCCATAAAACGTCTCGAGCACCTCGTCGATTTGCGAAGCGATGACCGTGTTATCGCCAAACAAGACCCGGTGCTGGTCGACAAGGCGCTGCATTGCTGCCAGAGCGGCCTCAAAGGAACAGCGTCCGATGAATTCCTCTACGTCTTGAACGTTACCTGTCGGCCAGATCAATCCGGTCAACGCCGCGCCATCGTCAGCTTCGAGTGTGACGGTCAGTCCGACAGAACCACGCTGCTGCGGCAACAAGCCTAGAAACGGAAAGCTGGAACCATCGCCAGCGGGACCCGGTGCGGCCCTTTTCAGAGCCAGATCCGCGAGCACAACATCCCCGCAACCGACAAACACGGCACCTGTCAAACATCGGCCCGGATCGACCACCCAGCCGGCAACCAGCCATCCCGTCCCGCCTATGGAGATCAAGGCGTCGAAATGAACATGAAGTGCAGCTTTGGGATCAGGGGTGACATCGCAGCCGTAACTGAGTGCCAAACGCCCGTCAGGACTTGTGACCAGACTGCGGGGAGCGGCGATTTTTGAGTTCATCTGCAACGACATGCTGCCTCCCGGCTGCGGAACGGCAAATCGCGAACTTGTGTGTCCGACTTTAATGCCTGCTGAGTCAGAGAGGGATTTTGGTCGGAAACGCAATGTTTCGCAAGCCGCTTGCTCCCCCCGCTACGCTGGGGTCAACAGACAAGTGACCGATCGTCTGGATATCACCCTCAAAAAACATAAGTGATTACACTACTGCCCTGAACGAAAACTTGCGACAGTTGGTGCTTGAGTTAGGCGCCAATGGACTGAGCAGTAACAGAAATCCTAGTATCCACCTGGAAGTTGGTTGTCGAAGTCCCACTGACCAACCTCATAAGGGACCCGCTACATCATTTTTTGGAACTTAACGAAATAAAGACATATTGCGCGACACTAGACAAAACCGGTGACTCGTTTGAGGTTGGCGTGCAAAGCGATGGATTGATGCCGCAGACAATTTCGCAAAAAAAGGCCGTCAATAAGCGAGAGTCTTGGTAGTGCAAGACAGTCCAACCCCGTAGATCGGCTCGCCAACAGCCCGACAAACAAACCCAAGCGATCGACGAGTCGACTCAGACTCACCAGCGGACAAACCAGCGTCCCGCGAGGCCCCCAACGATCGCCAGCACACCCACCGCAAGCGAGTACCAGAGCGCGACGAACAGCGGAGAGTCGTCCGTACAATGGGAGGCATAGAAGGTCGCGGCCAGTCCACCCGCCATAAGCCCGGCGATGGTACCCGCCAGAGCCGGCGCCGTCGGTGCACATTGGCGCAAAGCCATGATGAACACACCCAGCGGCAGCAGACCGATGACTGGAATGGCTGTCATGCAGATCAATGCGTTATGCCCCAACATGGCAGGCAGCCTCGTCCCGGGGGGCAGCACCAGCCATTCCATCGCCGCAACCAGAACGACCAGCACCGGCGTCAGCACGAAGGACCAGGCGCTCGCGCGCCCTGTCGGTCGCGCCAGATGCATGGTCGCGTAAGCCATGGTGGCAAACAGCGTCAGCGTCACCAGGAACTTGCTCAGGAAGCGCAAACTGTCCAGCGACTCCATGAAATCCGGGCGCGGTCGCAGGATCACAAGGAAAACCGCAGCAGCCAGCGGCACGGCCAACAGGATCGCCCGGGCGCAAGTCCGCTCCGGCGAAGGCGCCTTCACAGTGCCATCACTGGCCAGGGCGCGGATCAGGTCTTCCGTCTTCATGGTGTCACGTCCGTCCGAATTTCGCGGCAATCGCCGCCAGTCCGCGGTGCAGCGCCACACGCACCGCCGTTTCCTTCATGGTCAGCCGATTGGCCGTCTCGCCGATCGACCGTCCTTCCAGCGAGATCGAGGTGACCACCGCCCGCTGCCCGGCCGGTAGCGACGATAGAGCCCGCTCGATGTCACGCTCACTGGCGGTCTCTTGCTCTGGCGCAGCCAGCACATCAGAGAGATCGTCGATGTCGACGACCACCCGCTGCCCCCGTCGACGATAGGCATCGACGACCTTGTAGCGGGCAATCGCATAAACCCAGGGCAGGATCGGTTCGCTGGCGCGCCAGGTGTGGCGCTTGAGATGCAGCGCGAGCAGCACCTCCTGCAGCACATCCTCGGGCTCAGCGGGGCCGCCGGCACCCAGCTTGCGGCGCACGAAGCTGCGGATCAGGCCAGAGACCTGCCTGAGGAACGCAGCATAAGCGACATCCTCTCCGCCAAGCGCAGCCCGCATCAACTCAGCCAGCTCTTGCTCCATGTCAGCCGCCACACTTGTCTCCATGTACGACTTCGCCAGACCACGCGTTTTGTTACAGCGTCAGGCAAGAAAATCCGGCCGGAACTCGAAATGTCTATCACGCTTTCGTGATCCTGACGCAGCGTAACAAACCACGCGCCCTCTCGAATTGGAAGATGTGGCCGGTAGACGCCGGCCCTGCCAACCTTCCAGAAGAGGAATTCAACATGTCCAAGCTCAATCTCTCGCTCGCCCTCGCCGGTTCGCTTGCCACGGCCATCGCCGGCCTTGCCGTTTCCTCCGCCTCCGCCGCCGACATGAAGACCGAGAAGTGCTTCGGTGTCGCCCTCAAGGGCCAGAACGACTGCGCTGCTGGCGCCGGCACCACCTGCGCCGGAACCTCCAAGATCGACTACCAGGGCAACGAGTGGAAGGCCGTCCCCGCCGGCACCTGCGCCACCATGATGCTGCCCGAGGGGCGCATGGGCTCGCTCACCCCGCTGATGCGCGACGTTCCCAAGGCCTGACCCTGATCACGGGCGGCCCTGCGACGGGCCGCCCCCTTCACAGCGGAGCAAGCCATGCCGAACCGCCCGTCCTCCCTGCCGAACCGCGCCGGTCTGGGGCTCAAGCCCCAGCACTACGCCACCATCCATTCAGAAAGGCCCGACGTCGGCTTTTTCGAAGTTCACGCCGAGAACTACATGATGGCCGGCGGCCCGGCACACCGGCACCTCACCGCCATTGCCGAGCAATATCCACTGTCCCTGCACGGCGTCGGCCTGTCGATCGGGGCAGCCCGTCCGCTCGACCGCGACCATCTCGAACGCCTGCGGGTCCTGGAGCAACGCTACGCACCGCTGGCCGTCTCGGAACATCTCGCCTGGTCGAGCCACGACATCGGTTTTCTCAACGATCTTCTGCCGCTGCCCTATACCGCGGAAACGCTGGCGCGCGTCGTCGAACATGTGGACACCGTCCAAACTGTGCTCGGCCGGCCAATATTGCTCGAGAATCCCTCAACCTATGTGCTGTTCGAGGCTTCCGACGTCGACGAAATCGACTTCCTCACCCAAGTCGCGCGCCGCTCAGGCTGCGGACTGCTTCTCGACGTCAACAACGTGATGGTCTCCTGCACCAACCATCGCGTCGACCCCTATGCCTATATCGACCGCTTCCCCTTGCCACTCATCGGCGAGATTCACCTTGGCGGCTATGACGAGGCTGTCGACGGCCGAGGCGAGCGCTTCCTGATCGATGCCCATGGCTCGGAAACCCGCCCGGACGTCTTTGCCCTCTATGAACACGTCATCGCCCTCGCCGGACCCCGCCCAACCCTGATCGAGTGGGACAATGACGTGCCGGACTTCCCGGTGCTTTATGCCGAAGCCGCGAGGGTCGACGACGTCCTGGCGCGAGGTTTCCTGAACTTGAGGCGGGCATCATGAACCACGCCGCTGCCCTCGCCCGCTTTGCCGCAGCCGTCACCGATCCCGCCCTTCCCCCACCACAGGACATCGTCACCCCTGAGGGGCCGATCGATCCGCTACGCTTTGCCGTCTATCGCAACAACGTCCACGTGGGACTGGTCGGCGCGCTTGAAGCTCGCTTTGCCGTGACGCGCCGCATTGTCGGCGATCCGTTCTTCCGCGGCATGGCCCGCGCCTACGTGGCAGAACACAAGCCGGCTTCGCCGCTGATGTTCGCCTATGGCGACGATTTTCCCGCTTTCGTCGCCAGCTTGGTCGAGATCGCGGCAGTGCCCTATCTCGCCGACGTTGCGATGCTGGAAGTCCGCTGGTCTCATGCCTACGGCGCCGCCGACGTCCAGCCGATGACGGTCGCAGACCTTGCCCGCATTCCACCCGATCAACTCGCCGACTGCCGCGCGTTCTTCCATCCATCTGCGGGCTGGCTACACTCGGACTATCCCGTCGCAACCATCTGGGCGCTACACCAGGAGCCCGACGTTCCCCGCTTCGAACTTGGGAGCGGCGAATCCGTCCTCGTCATCCGCCCTGACTCCGATGTGCTGCTCCATAGCCTCGAACCCGCAGAAGCGGCCTTTGTCGATCACCTGATCAGAGGACATACGCTCGGCGAAGCGGCCGAAGCCGCTGCCGCTTACCCCAAGTTCGACTTCGGAACATGCCTGGTGGGTCTTGTCTCCATCGGAGCACTGGTCGCCCTTACCCCCTCCATTGAGGATCACGCATGAGCACGCTCGCAACTTCGCACCCGGCACCGTCGACCATCGCCAGAGCAAACACCTGGCTCGCGGCAATCCCGCAATCAGTGCCGCTTCTGGCCTTGCGCTTCGCGCTGGCTGTCCCCTTCTTCACCTCCGGACTGACCAAATGGGACGGTTGGTTCAATCTCTCGCTCGGCGCGCGCTACCTCTTTGAAGAAGAGTTCAAGCTGCACATTCTCGGCGCCGAGTTCCCCTACCCGGCCCCCATCCCCATGGCTTATGCTGCCGGCTGCTGCGAGATCCTGCTGCCGATTCTCCTCGTCCTGGGGCTTGGCACCCGCTTCGCCGCGCTCGGCCTCCTGGGGATGACCGCGGTGATTCAACTCACCGTTCCCGACGGTTGGGCGAACTTCCATCTGCCTTGGGCCGCGATGGCGCTGACACTGGTTGTCTGGGGTGGCGGCTGGCTGAGCCTGGACCGCGCGGTTGAGTTCGCGCAACGCAAGTCAGGCTGACACCGCTCGCGCCCCATCAGGACAAGACGACGCCATGGCAAGCTGAACTTGCAGAAACCATTGTTTTGATTTGGGAAATTTGGTGGGCGGTGACGGTCTCGAACCGCCGACATCCAGTGTGTAAAACTGGCGCTCTACCAACTGAGCTAACCGCCCTCAAAGGGGTCGCGTCGGGGCTGGCCTCGGCGCAACGACATTGCTGTAATCCGTCGCCCCACCGATTGCAAGCGACCTTGCGGCCGATCCAATCTCTTCGCCGAGCAACAAAAAAGGCGCGATCTTGTTAAGGACCGCGCCATCAATGAAGCGTGCCGCACAGTGTACGGCACGCAAACTCCTTAGGCGTTCACAGCGTCCTTGAGGCCCTTGCCGACGCGGAACTTCGGCTGCTTGGAAGCAGCAATCTGCAGCGGCTCGCCGGTCTGCGGGTTGCGGCCTTCGGAAGCAGCACGCTCGGTCACGACGAAATTGCCGAAACCAACGATGCGGACTTCATCGCCAGCCTTCAGCGCTTCGGTGATGGTCGCGAAGACCGCGTCAACGGCAGCACCAGCCTGCGCCTTGTTGAGCGACGCCTTCTCGGCGACCTGCGTGACCAGATCGTTCTTGTTCATGTCGTGTCCCTTTTAATTAACTCTGACGGAGCGGGCCTAGGCCACGCGCCCCGGGGCGCACGTTTCGCAGTTTTCCGCGGAAAATCAAGTGCCACTTTGCGACTTTGTTGTGATTTTTGCAGTCACGGCAAAAAAGAAGCCCCGGGTGTGACACCCGGGGCCGATAGCATGCACCTCAATGCGAAGTTTCAGTGCGCCGTGATTGCCGATGCATCGGCATCATTGGTGGCCGGCGCCACGTCCACTTTCGATTCGTCCCATTCGATCGGCGTCAGAGGCTTGGTCAATGCGACCTTCAGCACCTCGTCCATGCGACCGACCGGGATGATGTCGAGACCGGTTTTCACATTCTCCGGAATGTCCGCCAGGTCCTTCGCATTCTCTTCAGGAATCATCACCACCTTGATGCCGCCACGCAGGGCAGCCAGCAGCTTCTCCTTGAGACCACCGATCGGCAGCACCCGGCCACGCAGCGTGATCTCGCCCGTCATCGCCACGTCGTGACGCACCTGAATACCGGTCATCACCGACACGATCGACGTCACCATGGCGATACCAGCCGACGGACCGTCCTTCGGCGTCGCGCCTTCCGGCACGTGCACGTGAATGTCGCGACGATCGAACAGCGGCGGCTCGATGCCGAAGTCCACGGCGCGCGACCGGACATAGGATGCCGCCGCGGAGATGGACTCCTTCATCACTTCCTTGAGGTTGCCCGTCACGGTCATGCGGCCCTTGCCGGGCAGCTTCACCGCTTCGATGGTCAACAGCTCGCCACCAACCTCGGTCCAGGCCAGACCGGTGACGACACCGACCTGATCCTCGCCATCCGCCTCACCGTGGCGGTAGCGCGGCACGCCGAGATACTGCTCAACCTTCTCCGGCGTGACGCTGATCGACTTGATCTCGCCCTTGGACTTCTGCAGCTCGGTAACCGCCTTGCGGGCGAGCGACATCATCTCGCGGTCGAGGTTACGCACACCGGCCTCGCGGGTATAGGTGCGGATGACGAAGCGGATCGCTTCATCATCGATCTCATACTCGCCGGCACGCAGACCGTGATCCGCGATGGCCTTGGGCAGCAGATGACGCTTGGCGATCTCGACCTTCTCATCCTCGGTGTAGCCGGCGATGCGAATGATCTCCATGCGGTCCATCAGCGGACCGGGAATGTTCAGCGTATTGGCCGTCGTCACGAACATCACGTCCGACAGGTCATACTCGACCTCCAGATAGTGATCCATGAACGTCGAGTTCTGCTCCGGGTCCAGCACCTCCAGCAGCGCCGAAGACGGATCGCCACGGAAGTCCATGCCCATCTTGTCGATCTCGTCGAGCAGGAACAGCGGGTTCGACTTCTTGGCCTTCTTCATCGACTGGATGACCTTGCCGGGCATCGAGCCGATATAGGTGCGGCGGTGACCGCGGATTTCGGCCTCGTCCCGCACGCCACCCAGGGACATGCGCACATACTCACGCCCGGTCGCCTTGGCGATCGACTTGGCCAGCGAGGTCTTGCCCACGCCCGGAGGGCCGACGAGGCAGATGATCGGTCCCTTCAGCTTGTTGGCGCGGCTCTGTACCGCCAGATACTCGATGATGCGTTCCTTGACCTTCTCGAGGCCAAAGTGATCATCGCCCAGCACCTGTTCGGCAAAGGCCAGATCATTCTTCACCTTGGAACGCTGCTTCCAGGGGATACCCAGGATCCAGTCGAGATAGTTGCGCACCACGGTAGCTTCCGCCGACATGGGCGACATCTGCCGCAGCTTCTTCAGCTCGGCATTGGCCTTCTCGCGCGCTTCCTTGGACAGCTTGGTCTTCTTGATGCGCTCTTCGATTTCGGCGAGCTCGTCGCGGCCGTCTTCGCCGTCGCCGAGTTCCTTCTGGATCGCCTTCATCTGCTCGTTGAGGTAATACTCGCGCTGCGTCTTCTCCATCTGCCGCTTGACGCGACTGCGGATGCGCTTTTCCACCTGCAGGACGGAGATTTCACTCTCCATCAGTCCGAGGACGCGCTCGAGCCGCTCCAGCACCGACTTCAGCGCCAGGATTTCCTGCTTTTCGGAAATCTTGACCGCCAGATGCGAGGCGATGGTATCGGCGAGCTTCGAATAGTCCTCGATCTCCTTGATGGTGCCGAGCACCTCAGGCGAGACCTTCTTGTTCAGCTTGACGTAATTGTCGAACTCGGACACCACCGAGCGGGCCAGAGCCTCGACCTCGACCTGGTCGCTCTCGGCCTCTTCCATCGGCTCGACTTCGGCTTCGAAATAGTCGGTACGATCGATGTAGGCCTGGACCTCGGCGCGCCGGCTGCCCTCGACAAGCACCTTCACGGTGCCGTCTGGCAGCTTCAGGAGCTGCAGCACGGTGGCCAGCGTCCCGACCATGTAGATGCCGTCTGCGGCCGGATCATCGTCGCTGGCGTTCTTCTGCGTCGCCAGGAGGATCTGCTTGTCGGCATTCATCACTTCCTCGAGGGCGCGGATGGATTTCTCGCGGCCAACGAAGAGCGGGACGATCATGTGCGGGAAGACAACGATGTCTCGCAAGGGCAAGACGGGGAATACATCCTTGGCCGGTCCGGCAGCGGAAGTGGAAGCCATCATCATTTCCTTTCTTGCGGCCCATCGACGTCCCGGAGGACAGGATGTCGACGTCCGTTGCGCGGCAACGGTGTAGCCAACCGCCCCGGTTCGGGACGGCGGTCATCGACGGTCGACGGGGCAAGCTTTATCCGGATGGCTCCGGTCCGCTTTGATCTGGCCACCAGACCCGCCTCATGATGAGCGCGAGTTCGGGTGCCTTTCCCGTTTCCGTCACTGCCGCGTAAGCGGATACATGGACCGCAGCAGGCTCGGTTTCAAGGTCGGGTCCGAACACGAAATCCGGAACGGGGATCGGACCCGACAGTTCTTTCACTTTGATCCGGTTCTTCTACCAGATCAAGGCAGACTGCAGACGCGGGAGGTCGCAGTGCGTTTCCATTGCAACAATCAGGCGTCGGTGCCGGTTTCGCTCAGGCGTTCGCCGTAGACGTAAATCGGCTTGGCCTTGCCGCCCACCACGTCGCCGGAGATCGCCACTTCGCTGACGCCTTCGAGGCTCGGCAGCTCGTACATGGTCTCGAGCAGGATCGCTTCCATGATCGAACGCAGGCCACGGGCACCCGTCTTGCGCTCGATGGCGCGGCGAGCGATGGCGCTGAGTGCGTCTTCGGTGAAGGTCAGCTTGACGTCTTCCATCTCGAACAGACGCTGATACTGCTTGACCAGCGCGTTCTTGGGCTCGGTGAGGATGACCACCAGCGCGGCTTCGTCCAGGTCCTCAAGCGTCGCCAGAACCGGCAGACGACCGACGAACTCGGGGATGAGACCGAACTTCAGGAGGTCTTCCGGCTCGACATGCGAGAAGAGCTCGCCGGTACGGCGATCCTCGGGGGCCGACACCTGCGCCTGGAAGCCGATCGAGGTCGACTTGCCACGGGCAGAGATGATCTTCTCGAGGCCTGCGAAGGCACCGCCGCAGATGAACAGGATGTTGGTCGTGTCGACCTGAAGGAACTCCTGCTGCGGATGCTTGCGCCCGCCCTGCGGCGGCACGGAGGCAACGGTGCCTTCCATGATCTTCAGAAGCGCCTGCTGCACGCCTTCACCCGACACGTCGCGCGTGATCGACGGATTGTCGGACTTGCGCGAGATCTTGTCGACTTCGTCGATGTAGACGATGCCGCGCTGGGCGCGTTCCACATTGTAGTCGGCAGCCTGAAGCAGCTTCAGGATAATGTTCTCCACGTCCTCGCCCACGTAACCGGCTTCGGTCAGCGTGGTGGCGTCCGACATGGTGAAGGGCACGTCGATGATGCGCGCCAGCGTCTGGGCCAGCAGCGTCTTGCCCGAGCCGGTCGGCCCGATCAGCATGATGTTGGACTTTGCCAACTCGACGTCGTTGTTCTTGGTGGCGTGGTTGAGGCGCTTGTAGTGGTTATGCACCGCCACAGACAGCACCTTCTTGGCCTTCTCCTGGCCAATGACATAGTCGTCGAGCACCTTGCGGATTTCGCCCGGCGTGGGAACGCCGTCTCGCGACTTCACCAGACTGGACTTCGACTCCTCGCGGATGATGTCCATGCAAAGCTCGACGCATTCGTCGCAGATGAACACCGTTGGGCCCGCGATAAGTTTGCGAACCTCATGCTGGCTCTTGCCGCAGAACGAACAGTAGAGGGTGTTCTTCGACTCACCGCTGACCTTGGTCATCCAATCAATCCCGCTCGGTTGTCGGACAGCTTCTCGCCATCCGGGCCTGCCACCCCTCCCCGGCCTCTCGCCCGGTTCGCGGCAGCACACCGCCTCTCAACCTCTTTTATCTGTTTCACCCGCTGGTGAAAGACTGTGCAGCCATGCTGCACTCAGAGGAATCAAGATATGCTTAACGCCAGTCTTCCATTGACCGGCGAGGCATAATCGGCTCGCCGGCTCAATTCTTCCCGTCACGCAGCGTCCGGCGCCACGCGCTGGGCAATCACGTCGTCGACGAGACCGAAGGCCTTGGCCTGCTCGGCGTCCATGAAGTTGTCGCGCTCCAGAGCCTCTTCGACGGAAGCCAGATCACGACCCGTGTGCTTCACGTAGATCTCGTTGAGGCGGCGCTTCAGCTTCAGGATTTCCTGAGCGTGCAGCATGATGTCGGCCGCCTGTCCGCGGAAACCGCCCGACGGCTGGTGCACCATGATACGGGAGTTCGGCAGCGTGAAGCGCATGCCCTTCTCACCGGCTGCCAGCAGCAGCGAGCCCATGGACGCCGCCTGACCGATGCACAGCGTCGCCACCTTCGGGCGAATGAACTGCATCGTGTCGTAGATGGCCAGACCCGCTGTCACATAACCGCCAGGCGAGTTGATGTAGAGGGAGATCTCCTTGTTGGGATTCTCCGATTCGAGGAAGAGCAGCTGCGCGCACACCAGCGCGGCGACGCCGTCGTCGATGCCGCCGGTGATGAAGATGATCCGCTCCTTGAGCAGGCGCGAGAAAATATCATAGGCGCGCTCGCCGCGGTTCGTCTGCTCGACGACCATCGGGACCAACGTGCTCATGGTGAAATCGACTGGATCCTTCATACGCTTCCTCGGCCTTCATTCTCTCTGCCGGATGGACCGACATGGCGTTGGCACGCCCGCAAATCAGTTCATGCCCTGATCGTTACATCCCAAGCTACAGCTTGGCTACACCATAGGCTCTGAATTTTCCGTGCATGGTATACGGCAAAATGCACGTCATCGGGGCGGCCGGTGTCCGAAATTCCTTTGGCAACTAGGGAGCCGATGAGGACATTGCAAGAGCCATGCCTGCCGTTTGTGTCGCAAGACCGACACAAACGGCAAAGCGGCCGGGGGTGAACCCCGACCGCTTCACGCAATCTGCAATGAGAAGAAGAGCCGAATCAGACGGTCTCTTCGTCGTCCTTGAACAGCTCGTCCTTGGAGACCACCTTGTCGGTGACCTTGACCTTTTCGAGCAGGAAGTCGACGACCTTCTCCTCGAACACCGGCGCCTGCAGCGAAGCGAGCGCGTTGGCGTCCTTGCGGTAATAGTCGAACACGGCACGTTCCTGGCCGGGGAACTGGCGAGCACGTTCGATCAGGGCGCGCTGCAGTTCCTGCTCGTTCACCTTGATCTCGTTCACTTCGCCGAACTTGGAGAGCACCAGGCCCAGACGCACGCGGCGCTCGGCGATCTTGGTGTACTCGGCGCGGGCCTTCTCTTCGGTGGTCTCTTCGTCCTCGAAGGTCTTGCCGTTGCGCTGCAGCTCGTCGGTCACCTGCTTCCAGATGCCGTCAAACTCCTGGCCGACCAGGGTCGGCGGCAGCTCGAAGGTATACTGCTTGTCGAGGGCGTCGAGCAGCTGGCGCTTGACCTTCTGACGGGTCTGGCCACCGTTCTGCGACTCGATCTGGCTCTTGACCACGCCCTTGAGGCCTTCAAGATCGTCCATGCCGAGCGTCTTGGCCCAGTCGTCGTCGAGCTTCAGCTCGGCGGGGGCGGCAACTTCGAACACTTCGATGTCGAAGGTGGCCGGCTTGCCGGCGAGGTGGGCAGCCTGATACTCGGCCGGGAAGGTCACTTCGATGACCTTCTTGTCGCCGGCCTTCACACCGACCAGCTGCTCTTCGAAGCCGGGGATGAAGCGCTTCTGGCCAAGGAAGATGAAGGCCTTGTCGTCAGCGCCGCCCTCGAAGGGCTCGCCGTCGAGCTTGCCGAGGTACGAAATGGTCAGGCGATCGCCGTCGACCGAAACCGCACCGTCTTCGCGCGTCGCATAGCTGCGGGCGCCCTCGGCGATGATCTTCAGGCGCTCTTCGATGTCTTCGTCGGACACGTCGACGACCGGACGCTCGATTTCAATGCCAGCCACGTCGGCCAGATCAAAGCTCGGGATCACCTCATACTTGAGCGAATAGCCAAGGTCGGCGGCACCGGTCAGGATCTTCTCGGCATCGTCGTCCGACAGATCGATCTGCGGCTGCATCGCGGCCTTCTCGGCGCGCTCTTCGATGGCCTTGGCAGACGTCTCGCCGATCACGGTGTTGACGATCTCGGCCATGGCAGACTTGCCATAGAGCTTCTTGAGGTGGGCCTTGGGAACCTTGCCGGGACGGAAGCCCTTGATCTGGGCGCGGCCCTTGAGGTCATCGAGATAGCTGTCGAGCCGCTCGGCGAGTTCGGACGCCGTGACGACGATCTTCAGTTCGCGCTTCAGGCCTTCGGTCGAGGTTTCAGTCACCTGCATGGATGTGTTCTTTCATCTCTAATTCGCGAAAGCCCCACGATATGCCCGGTGCGTTTTCATCCGCAGGCATCCCATGGAGCAATCTGATTTCGTCTTCTTCACCCTCCCGCGCGCAGGTAATCCGCGCAGCCAGGAAAGCGGCATCCCGACGGTTCCGGTAACAGGGTCTTGGTGCGGGCGGAGGGACTTGAACCCCCACGACTTGCGCCACTGGAACCTAAATCCAGCGTGTCTACCAATTCCACCACGCCCGCGACCCGAACCCGACCGGAATGCATCTCCGATGCTCGAAGCGGCGCTTCCATATCAAACTTCCGGGCGGGCACAAAGCAAAAAGGGGAAGAATCGTGTCGATCCCTCCCCCTGCTTGTTGTTTTCCGCGAAATTATTCGCTGGGTGAGCCCGCAGTGAAGACGGCGCCCACGAGCTCGAAGGCATTCGCCCCGGCCTTGGCCGCAAGACCGGTGAGCGTATCGGCACCCGTGGCGCCGGACACACCGGCCGCTTCGAGCCGCTTGATGATCGTCGCCTCGTCGGTTTTTGCGACCAGAGCGAGGGTGGACACCTCTGCATCCTGCAGCGCGCCGAAGGCCGCCATGCGCGGATCGGTGCCGGTACTGCTGGCCCCCTCGATGGCAAAAGGCGCAGCCATGATCAGGCAGACCGCAAGGCCGGCATACATGGGCACCCGCTTGAAATAGTTCTTGAGCGGCCCCCAGTTCCGCCACATGTGCAGAACGAAGGGCACGATCAGTACCATCGAAAGGAGTTCGTGCATTTCGCGGAAATATTGCGTGCCCACATGCAGGAACAGCGCAACGCCGGAAACCAGCGAAACGATGAACAGACCCGTTGTAAGCGGGGTCGCATAGCGAAGCATGAAGTCTTTGGCAGACATGGTCTGAGGCCCTATGAAAACGCCGCCTGCCAGCCCGTCCCGGCGTCGCAGCTCTTTGCGTTCGCCTCACTTCTAAGCTCTTCGGCCACACAAGTCCCCGCGCAACCGTGTCAAAGTGTACTCAATTGTAACCGAGCGGAAACCGCCCTCAACCCGCCTCCATCACTCCGCCTCGGTCACCTTGGCCTTGCGAACCCGCTTGGGCTTGGCTGACTTTGCCGCCTCCGCCCGACGCGCGGCACCGATGGCATCGCGGCACCAGTCGACGAACTCATCGGGTTCATCGAACAGACGGTCCGGCATCTTCCAATAGGGCATCTGCACCGTGCGACCGCCGCTGCCAGCATAGGTGAAGGGGCCGAGCCCCTCCGCCTCGAATCGACCTTTGGTCTGCTCGTCTGCCTTCAAATGCAGGCCTTCATCGAACTGGGCGGCGAAGATCATCCCATCCTGATAGATGGCAACCCCACCGAACATCTTGCGGAACGTGATGCCACCGAGCGGACGGGTCAGATCCCGCAGAAATTCAACGAACTCGGCATCCGCCATATCGGCCACTCCCCAGCTGTCCCACGCTTTTTAAACAGGAACATACAGCGAACACTCACAACTTGTCCAGCCCCATCTGCCAGAAGGCCGCCTCAAGACGTGTCGCCTGCCCGAACAGCCGGGCCAGCCTGTCGAACCGCCCTGCCCCAACCTCCGAACCGGCCAGTTCATCCAGATGCCGGATCGCCGACACTGCCAACTCCTGATAGGCCGCGCTCGAATATTCCGAGATCCAGCGCGCGTAGGGATTGCCGGGCGCCAGCGCGCCGGGGATGGTCGCCAGCCGTTTGCCGATTACGGCATAGCCGATCACGCAGGGCGCCAGGGCCACATGCAGGTCCAGGATATCCCCCGCCAACCCCGCATCGATGACAAAGCGCGTATAGGCCGTCGTCGGCATGTCTTCCTCTGCCGCTTCCACATCGGCAGCCTCCAGCCCCCACTCGCCGCAGTAGACGAGGTGCAGGTCCATCTCCATGTCGAGAATCGCGGACAAGCCTTTCTGCGCCGCCCGCATCTCGGCAAGGGTCCGTCCCTTGAACACGGCCAGCGCATAGGCACGCGCAAACTGGATCAGGAACAGATAGTCTTGCACCAGATAGTGCCGGAAGGCCGCAACCGGCAGCGTCCCGTCGGCCATGCTCTGCACGAAGGCATGGGTGGTGTAGCGCTCCCAGTCGGAAGCATTGGCCGCCACAAGGCGATCAAACAGGCTGGTGGTCATCGCATCCATTCCAAAACAAAACACCCGGCCCTCTTGCCGAGGACCGGGTGCCAATCTGCGCAAACTCGGGCCTGCGATCAATGCAGGATCTGACCGAGGAACAACTTGGTACGCTCGTGCTGCGGGTTCGAGAAGAACTCGTTCGGTTCGTTCTGCTCGACGATCTGCCCCTGATCCATGAAGATCACCCGGTTGGCGACCTGACGGGCAAAGCCCATCTCATGGGTCACGCAGAGCATGGTCATGCCTTCTTCGGCAAGACCAACCATGGTGTCGAGAACTTCCTTGACCATTTCCGGATCGAGCGCCGAGGTCGGCTCGTCGAACAGCATGATCTTCGGCTTCATGCACAGCGAGCGGGCGATCGCCACGCGTTGCTGCTGGCCACCCGAGAGCTGGCCCGGATACTTGTGCGCCTGCTCGGGGATCTTCACGCGCTTGAGGAAGTGCATGGCCACCTCTTCAGCGTCCTTCTTGGGCATCTTGCGCACCCAGATCGGAGCCAGCGTGCAGTTCTCCAGGATGGTCAGATGCGGGAACAGGTTGAAGTGCTGGAACACCATGCCGACCTCGCGGCGCACTTCATCGATGCGCTTGAGGTCGTTGGTCAGTTCGATGCCGTCAACGATGATCTGGCCTTTCTGGTGCTCTTCCAGGCGATTGATGCAGCGAATGGTCGTCGACTTGCCGGAACCCGAAGGACCGCAGATGACGATGCGCTCGCCGCGCTTCACCGTCAGATTGACGTCGCGCAGCACGTGAAATTCGCCGTACCACTTGTTGACGCCGATCATCTGCACGGCGATTTCCGGTGCCTCGGCAACATTGGATGCGATGTTGGACATAAACACTACCCCTGCGGCGAAAGCCTGCTTTTTATCTGGTCTGATGCCGGGCGATCAACGCCGGTGACTCTTGTTGAGCTTGCGTTCCATATATTGAGAATAGCGGGACATCGAGAAACAAAATACCCAGAAGATCGCCGCTGCGAAGACAAAACCGGTCGGCGCAATCGACGGTGTCGACCAGTTGGCGTCGGCGAAGTTTCTCTGCACCGAGCCCAACAGGTCGAACAGGCCGATGATCATCACCAGCGAGGTGTCCTTGAACAGCGAGATGAAGCTGTTGACGATGCCGGGGATGACGATCTTCAGCGCCTGCGGCAGGATGATCAGCCGCATGGACTGCCAATAGCCGAGACCGAGCGACGCCGCGCCCTCATACTGCCCCTTGGGGATCGCCTGCAGACCGCCGCGCACCGTTTCCGCCATGTAGGCAGCAGTGAACAGGGCCACGCCGATGAGCGCACGCAGCAGCTTGTCGAAGTTCACGCCTTCGGGCAGGAACAGCGGCAACATCACCGAGGCCATGAACAGCACGGTGATCAGCGGCACGCCGCGCCAGAGCTCGATGAAGACCACCGACACGATCTTGATGAACGGCAGCTTGGACCGGCGACCGAGCGCCAGCAGGATGCCGAGCGGCAGCGAGGCGACGATACCCGTCACCGCGACCACCAGCGTCACAAGAAGACCGCCCCAGTTGGCCGTTTCCACCACCTCGAGGCCAAGCCCGCCGTAGAGCAGCCAGAAGGCAAGCAGCGGAAAGGCCGTGGTCATGAAAAGCGCCAAGCGTCCACGCCCGGGCGTCTTCTCATAGGCCAGACCGGCAAGGCCAAGCGCGAAGATGCCGACGACCAGTTCCGGCCGCCAACGCAGATCATAGGGATAGGACCCCAGCATGAACTGCCCGAACTTGGCACGCACGAAGGCCCAGCAGGCCCCGACCACCTGCCCGTCCTTCGGCAGACAGGCGTCACGATTGTCACCTGTCCAGACGGCGTCGATGAAGGCCCAGCGAATGAACGGCGGCAGCACCCAGACAATCAAGAGCAGCAGCAGCATCGTCACGACGGCATTGAACACCGACGAGAACAGGTTCGCCCTCGCCCAGCCCAACAGCCCAGTCGTGGACGCCGGCGGCGGCAACGGAGTCTTGAACTCCTTGGCAACAAACGACGTTTGCGAGGAAATGTCCGTCATCTTCGCTTCCCTCACCGTTCAACCAATGCCACGCGGGCATTGAACCAGTTCATTGCCGCAGCCGTCAGCAGGCTGATTGTCAGGTAAACCGCCATGGTGATGGCAATCACCTCGATGGCATGACCGGTGATGTTCAGCGTCGAGCCCGCAAACACCGCCACCAGATCCGGATAGCCGATGGCGACCGCCAGCGACGAGTTCTTGGTCAGATTGAGATATTGCGAGGTCAGCGGCGGAATGATCACGCGCATCGCCTGCGGCACGACCACGAGCCGCATCGTCAGGCCGCTCCGCAGGCCAAGGGCGTTGGCCGCCTCGGTCTGGCCATGGCTGATGGCGAGAATGCCGGCTCGCACGGTCTCAGCGATGAAGGACGCGGTATAGAGCGAGATGCCCACCGTCAGCGCGATCAGTTCCGGCTTGACGACCATGCCGCCCTGGAAGTTGAAGCCCTTGAGTTCGGGCATCTCGAAGGTCAACGGCTCACCAAGCACCACGTAGACGATGCCCGGCAGCAGGACGAGAATGCCAAGCCCGGCCCAGAAAGTCGGGAACGGCTGGCCGGTTGCCATCTGGCGCGCCTTGGCCCAGCGCGAAACGTAGATGACCACCAGGAGCGCCAGCAAAAACGCCCAGAACACCCACTGAAAGCCGTCGCCCGTGACGGGACGCGGCATGGTCAGGCCACGATTGGAGAGATTGCTCGCGAACGGCAGCACATAGCCCTGGCGCGGTCCCGGCAAGACCGACAGCACGGCCTTGTACCAGAACAGCAACTGCAGCAGCAGCGGGATGTTGCGCAGCGTTTCCACATAGATGGTGGCGACCTTGGCCAGCAACCAGTTCTTGGACAGGCGCGCAATGCCGACCACGAAGCCGATGATGGTGGCGAAGAAGATGCCGAGCGCGGCAACGATCAGCGTGTTGATCAGGCCGACCCAGAACACCATCGAATGCGTGGAGTCCAGCGTATAGTCGATCGGCTTCTGCGAGATGTCGAAACCGGCACGCGCCCAGAGAAAATCAAACCCGAAGGGAATGTTCGCGGCGCGGAGATTGTTGGCCGTGTTGAACGAAAGCCAGACAAAGAACACCACCAGAGCCAGAAGAACGAGGGCCTGGAAGGCAATACCTCGCACATCGGGATCATAGAGGACGGCCCGGAGCAACGTCGGGCGGGAGTCGGAAGACTTTGAAGATTGGGACGTCATCCAAGGCCTCGCAAGGCACCGCCGACAGTGCGGCGGATGGGCCAAAACAGACGACGATCGACGTGCACGCTCCCCAGGCACCAAAACGCTGCCGCTGTTCGGACAACGCCTGAACAAACGGCACTAACTCTTTGAACTGGCACATGTCCAACCAGACAAGCCGTCCATCGACAACGCCGGCAGGAGAACGCACAAAACCCGACCGCGCCTTGGGTCTTGCCCCGGAGCCAAGCAATGGCCTAGGAACAGAAACCCCTCGCTGGGCTGAGGACCCCTGATAAGAAACCGGGGTGTCCGATCACTCGGACACCCCGACAATCAAATCAGCGGATCGGCGGGGCGTACTGCAGGCCACCCTTCGACCACAGCGCGTTCAGACCGCGGGCGATCTTGAGCGGCGAGCCCTGGCCCACGTTGCGCTCGAACACTTCGCCGTAGTTGCCGACGCCCTTGATGACGTTCACGGCCCAGTCCTTGGTCAGCCCGATGGGCGTACCGAAGTCGACGCCTTCGCCAACGCCGAGCAGGCGCTGCACGTCCGGATTGGTCGAGGTCTTCATTTCCTCGACATTGGCCTGGGTCACGCCGAACTCTTCGGCGGTCAGCAGCGCATAATGCGTCCAGCGAACGATCGACTCCCACTGGTCGTCGCCCTGACGAACGGCCGGCCCGAGCGGCTCCTTGGAGATGATTTCCGGCAGAACGACGTTGTCGTCCGGGCTGGTCATCTTCAGACGGATCGAATAGAGGCCCGAGGCGTCCGTGGTGTAGACGTCGCAACGGCCACCGTCATAGGCGGCATCGACTTCTTCCTGCTTCTCGAACACGACCGCGTTGAAGGTCATGTTGTTGGCCTTGAAGTAGTCAGCCAGATTGAGCTCGGTGGTGGTACCGGACTGCACGCAGACCGAGGCGCCATTGAGTTCCTTGGCCGAAGACACGCCGAGCGACTTCTTCACCATGAAGCCCTGACCGTCGTAATAGTTCACGCCGGTGAAGGTGATGCCGAGCGAGGTGTCCCGGCTCATGGTGGCGGTGGAGTTGCGGGCCAGCATGTCGATTTCCTTCGACTGCAGGGCCGTGAAACGCTCCTTGGCGGAGAGCGGGGTGAACTTCACCTTGGTCGGGTCGCCGAAGACGGCAGCGGCAACGGCGCGGCAATAGTCAACGTCGAGACCCTTCCAGTTGCCCTGGTCGTCGGGTGCGGAGAAGCCAGCCAGCGCGTTGTTGACGCCGCACTGAACGAAACCCTTCGCCTTGACGTCGTCAAGCGTACCAGCCGAAGCTGCGAGCGAGCCAGCGCCCACAAAAGCCGCACCAAGGAGGATGGTTTTCAAAGACTTGCCGTACATATTCGGAGTGCTCCCCTGCATTCGATCCGCTACAAAATCGTTCCCGCGAGCTGTTTGCTTTCTTGCTTGAACGTCAACTCGCGCCGCGACTGATATTATGGCCGTTCAGTGACGACCAATGCTGATTTGAGACGGTCCATTCCAAAATTAGATTGAAATGATCAGAAAATCCGTTGACTCCCCAACCACAGACCATCCCCAAGCAGCCGCCGCCCCGAAAGGCGACGATCGATAACAATAGATTACAAATTGCACCGAGGGTCAATCGCCGCAGCGCAAAAAATGACCATAAAATAGACCGCCCATTATATCGGCAAATTTCCGATGATTTTTTCATCACGCAGCCAAATTTGCAGACATTATCCTGAAAACTCAAGATATTCGGCAGATGAGTATTTTCATGTAACCTACTATTGCCGAGCGCCAGCCCTGGCGAGACAATACTATACAATCAACTCCAGGATTTTATTGGGCGCCATTTGTATGCACATTACTGCATGTGCATCATGCAACAATTTCAGCGCTTTACCTCGCGAGCCCCCAGCATCACACCTCCTTGTGCGAAAAACTGTCTGGCGGACTTGAAACCGCTATGGTTTGGCCATCAATTGGCACCAAGCGCCTCCCGCGCCGATCCGAGCCTGTGACCACCGATGCCTTCCTTCGGCCCGGCGGCAGATTCAAGAGCCGAGTTTCAATGTCAGACGACAAGCACAATCTTTCTTCCGCGGGTACTTTCACCAAACTGTCCCACGCCGGACGCGCGCCACGCGAGTTCCACGGCTTCGTCAATACGCCGGTCTACCACGGCTCCACCGTGACCTTCCCCGATGTCGAGACAATGATGTCCGGGCGCCAGAAATATCAGTATGGCCGCCGCGGCAGCCCCACCACCGACACGCTCGCCGATGCCCTCAGCGCGCTCGACGGGGCGGCTGGCACGGTTCTGTGCCCCTCGGGTCTCAGTGCGGTCACCACCGCCCTGCTGTCGGTCCTCGACGCCGGCGATCATCTTCTGATGTCCGATAGCGCCTACGATCCGGGCCGCTATGCCGCCACCACGGTGCTCAACCGCTTCGGCATTGAGACGAGCTTCTACGATCCGCACATCGGCGCCGGCATCGAAGCCCATTTCAAGCCAAACACAAAGGCTGTGCTGACGGAGTCGCCCGGCTCGCTCACCTTCGAAATCCAGGACATCGGCGCCATCTCCGAAGTTGCCCACCGGCACGACGCCTATGTGATCATGGACAACACCTGGGCAACGCCCGTCTATTTCCGCCCGCTCGACCATGGGGTCGACATCGCCTTCATGGCCTCGACCAAATATGTCGTCGGCCATTCCGACGTGATGATTGGCACCGTCGCCGCCAATGCGCGCGCCTGGAGAAAGCTGCATACCTATCATGGGTCCATGGGCCTCTGCGTCGGCCCTGATGACGTCTATCTGGCCACACGCGGCCTGCGCACCATGGGCGTCCGCCTTGCCCGCCATTTCGAAAGCGCGTTGAAGGTCGCCACATGGCTCGAGGGGCGACCGGAAGTCGCCAAGGTGCTCTACCCGGCCCTGCCCTCGCATCCAGATCATGCGCTCTGGAAGCGTGACTTCAAGGGCGCCTCGGGCCTCTTGTCCTTCGTCACCCGCACCCCGTCGCTCGACGCGGTCAAGGCCATGCTCGATGGCCTGTCCTGGTTCGGCCTCGGCTACAGCTGGGGTGGCTTCGAGAGCCTTGCCATCGTCGCCGATCCGCGCAAGTCGCGCACGGCCACCAAGTGGGACGAACCGGGCCAGCTCATCCGCCTGCACATCGGCCTTGAGGACGTGGACGATCTGATCGCCGATCTCGCGGCCGGGTTTGACCGCCTGAATGCGGTTGCCGGCTGACAGGCAAACGGCGGCGGCACCAGTGGGTGTCGCCGCAACCGACTGATCATTGAACGTGATGCACCTGCGGCCCCGGCAGCATGTCGAGCGTCAGGCCCGAGTTCATCACCCAGACGAACACGCCGAAAAACAGCGCCGAAAGCACTGTGGTGGCGGCCAGCTTCTTGCCGATATGCGAAACGGCCGGGGCACCCGGCTCGGAGCCGGCCGTGATCTCGCCGGCCTCATGCTGCGAGCGCACGCCCCAGGGCAGCACCATGAACAGGCTCAGCCACCACATGATGAAATAGATCGCGACCGCGCTTCCGATCCCGATGCCGCCGATGTACATGCTCGTCCTCCCCGGTCCCTTCCACAGAGACAGGGGGACATTATACGCGTTTTTGCCTAAGGCGACAGCTGCCTGATGCAGCCGGCGAAGGGCTTGGTCCTCATCTCGCAATCAAACTCGCGATCAGGCCTTCGGCTGGAAGGTATGCTCGATCGCCGGGAAGGTCCGGGCCTTCACTTCGTCGGCATAGGCAGCAGCCGCCTTGCCGATTTCCACGCCCAGCTCCGCATAGCGCTTCACATGCCGCGGCTGGAACTCGTTGAACATGCCCAGCATGTCCTCGGTCACCAGCACCTGCCCGTCGCATTGCGGCGAAGCGCCGATGCCGATCACCGGCACTGGCGCCCGGGCGGCGATGTCGCGCGCCACCGGCTCCAGCGTGCCTTCAAGCACGAAGCCAAAGGCGCCGGCATCGGCAACCGCAGCCGCATCAGCCATGATCTTGGCCACCTGCGCCTGATTGCGCCCCTGCGTCTTGTAGCCGCCGAACACATTGACCAGCTGAGGTGTGAGCCCCACATGCCCCAGCACCGGCACGCCGCGCTCGGTCATGAAGCGGATGGTGTCGGCCATCTCTTCCCCACCCTCAAGCTTCACCGCCTGAGCGCCCGTCTCGGCAATGATCCGGGCCGCCGAGCGGAAGGCCTGCTCGCGGCTCTCCTGGTAGGAGCCGAAGGGCATGTCGACGACAACCAGCGCTGCCTTGGAGCCGCGCACTACCGCCGCGCCATGGGCGATCATCAGGTCCAGCGTCACCGGCAGCGTCGTCTCGAAGCCATATAGCACCATGCCCAGCGAATCGCCCACCAGCAGGAAGTCCACATGCGGGTCCAGGAACTGCGCCATCGGCGCCGTATAGGCCGTCAGGCTGACGATCGGACGGACGCCCTTCAGCGCCTTGATGTCGGCGATGGTGCGACGCTTGGACCGGATCGGTGCGCTCATGGCTTATGTCCTTGTTGGGTCATGCGGAAAGGGAAACCACGCGCTGGTCGAGCAGGCGCGTGCGGCCGATGCGGACGGCCAGCATCATGGCAATGGCACCCGGCGGGGCCTTGGGATCAATCGGACCGAGGTCGTCGGCGCGGCAGACGGCCACCAGGTCCGGCTCGGCAACCGGCACCGTTGCCAGCACCCGCCGGATCAGTGCCTCGATGGCCTCGGGATCTAGGATGCCGTCGCGAATGGCAGCCTCGGCCTCCGCCAACGACCGGTTCAGCACGGGCGCCAGCGCCCTCTCGTCAGCCGAGAGGTAGACATTGCGCGAAGAACAGGCGACGCCATCCGCCTCGCGGACCGTCGGAACCCCAAGGATTTCCACCGGCAGCGACAGATCTGCGACCATGCGCCGGATCACCGCCAGTTGCTGGTAGTCCTTCTCGCCGAAACAGGCCACGTCCGGCTGCACGATGCCGAAGAGCTTGGCGACCACCGTTGCCACGCCACGGAAATGCCCCGGCCGGCGCTCGCCTTCAAGGATCGTGGAAAGCCCCCCAACCTCCACATGCGTGGCGATCGGGCGCGGATACATTTCTTCGACCGAGGGCGCAAACAGAATGTCGCAGCCATGCTCTTCCAGCAATCGGCTGTCGGCCGGCAGATCGCGCGGGTAACGGGCGAAATCCTCGGTCGGCGCAAATTGCAGCGGATTGACGAAGATCGAGGCGACCACGACATCGGCATGCTCGCGCGCCCGATCCACCAGTGTGGTGTGCCCCTTGTGCAGATAGCCCATGGTCGGCACAAAGCCGATCCGACGACCGGCACGCCGATGGGGTGCCAGCGTTTCGCGCAGGTCTGCGATGGTATCAACGATAAGCAGCGGCACGCCTTCCTCCGCGCTGGTGCGGTTCGCAGGTCTTTTACTGCGCTGCAACAGGCTTGACCATTCAAGATTTAGGCGTGTTGCCAAAAAAGAATCCAATGACGGGGCGACAATTTGGCCACCCCGTCACGCTTGCAGCATCAGGACGTTCTTCGCCAGACGCCTCCGACCGGCTCAGGTAATCACGTCCGGCGCGGTGCGGCCCGTGCGGGCCTTGATCTCGGCCAGCGTATCGGCAGCGGTGATCACCTTCGCCAGCGCCACCTGCGCGTCGAGACCATGCTTGGCCGGATCGGCCTCGAAGCTTTCCAGATAGACGCGCAGCGTCGCCCCCTCGGTGCCGGTGCCCGACAGGCGGAACACCACGCGCTCGCCGCCCTTGAACAGGATGCGGAGGCCCTGCTTCTTGGTCACCGAACCGTCCACCGGATCGTTGTAGGCAAAGTCGTCGGCGCTCTCGACCACGAGGTCGCCAACCTTGGTGCCCGGCAGCGTCGGCAGCATGTCGCGCAGGCGATTGACCAGCCCTTCGGCCGCCGCCGTCTCCACCGCCTCGTAGTCGTGGCGGGTGTAGAACATGCGGCCATACTCTGCCCAGTGCGAGTCCTGGATCGCCTTCAGGCTCTCGCCGCGCACCGCCAGGATGTTCAGCCACAGCAGCACCGCCCAGAGGCCGTCCTTCTCGCGAACATGGTCCGAGCCAGTGCCGGCACTTTCCTCGCCGCACAGCGTCACCTTGCCGTCATCGAGCAGATTGCCGAAGAACTTCCAGCCGGTGGGCGTCTCGTAGCAGGCAAGGCCCTTCTTGGCGGCCACACGATCGACGGCGCCCGAGGTCGGCATGGACCGAGCCACGCCCGCCAGCCCCTTGGAATAGCCCTTGGCGAGATGCGCGTTGGCCGCCAGCAGCGCCAGACTGTCCGACGGCGTCACCACCGCGCCCCGACCGATGACGATGTTGCGGTCGCCGTCACCGTCCGAGGCAGCCCCGAAGTCAGGACCATTCGGGCTCGCCATATAGTCATAGAGTTCCTTGGCATAGATCGGGTTCGGGTCCGGATGGCCGCCGCCAAAGTCCGGCAGCGGTACCGCGTTGACCACCGAGCCCGGCTTGGCGCCGAGCCGTCCCTCGAGAATCGCCTTGGCATAGGGGCCGGTGGCCGCATGCATGGCGTCGAAACGCAGCGTGAAGCCCGCCTTGAACATGGCGGCGATCTTGTCGAAATCGAACAGCGTTTCCATGAGTGCGACATAGTCGACCACCGGGTCGACGATCTCGATCACCGTCTCGCCCACCTTGGACGTGCCAAGCTTGCCCAGATCCACGTCCGGCGCCTCGACGATCTTGTAGGCGCTGATCGACTTGGTCGCCGCGAAGATCAGGTCGGTGACATTCTCCGGCGCCGGCCCGCCGTTGGAGCCGTTGAACTTGATGCCGAAGTCGCCATCCTCACCGCCGGGATTGTGGCTGGCCGACAGGATGATGCCGCCGAAGGCGCCGCGCTTGCGGATCACATTGGACGCCGCCGGCGTCGAGAACAGGCCATTCTGGCCGATCACCAGATGTGCCGCACCATTGGCGGCAGCCATCTTGATGATCACCTGAATGGCGGTGTCGTTGAAGAAGCGCCCGTCGCCACCAATCACCACCGTCTTGCCGGCAAAACCGCCGACGCCCTCGATGATGGCCTGCACGTAGTTTTCAAGATAGCCCGGCTGCATGAAAACCTTGGTCTTCTTGCGCAGGCCGGACGTGCCGGGCTTCTGCCCTTCGATCGGCTTGGTGGCAACCGTCTTGACGCTCATCTGCTTCTCCCCGGGGACAATCCCCTTCAGAACCATTCTTCTTGCAAACGGATAGCACGCAACCGTGACATCCGAAATCATCAGGGCCGCACCTCAGGCGCCCGGCTTGGCATCAAGCCAAAGGCACCTCGGCGAAAGCCAGTAACGTGCGTTCGGCCACATCCTGAATGAACCCGACGGCGCGCACCGGCGCCTGCAGTGGTTCGCCAGTGGGCGTCTGCGTCGTCAGAATCGGCTTCCAGCCGTGCCCGTCCTTGCCCTTCGGCAGCACGAAGCGGCGCAGGGTCCGGTGCGGGTTCATCACCAGAAGCACCGCCTGCCCATCGTCTTCCAGATGCGGCAGCCACGAACCGCGCAACACCACGCCAAAGCACTTGAACTGCAGATTGTTCCATTCCGCCGATTGCATCGGCCGGCCGCTCTTGCTCACCCATTCCACATCCAGCAGCCCGTCGTCCGGGCGCGCCTTGGAATGCAGAAAGCGCGACTGGCGGAAGATCGGGTAGTCCTTGCGGATCTTGATCACCCGGGCGACGAAGGCGAAGAACTCGGGATCCTTGGGGTTGACCCAGCGCACCCAGCCGTTGGGATTGTCCTGGCAATAGGCGTTGTTGTTGCCGAACTGCGTGTTGCCCGCATCGTCGCCCGCCAGCACCATGGGCGTGCCCTGCGACAGCAGCAGCGTCGCCATCAGATTGCGCATCTGCCGCTTGCGCACCGCCACGATCGCCGGCGCCTCGGTCGGTCCCTCGATGCCATAATTGGCCGACTTGTTGTCGGAATGGCCGTCCCGATTATCCTCGAGATTGGCCTCGTTATGCTTGCTGGCATAGGACACGAGATCATGCAGCGTGAAGCCGTCATGAGCCGTCACGAAGTTGATCGAGGCAAACGGCCGCCGGTTGCGCCGGTCGAACATGTCCGCAGAGCCGAGCAGGCGCGACGCCAGTTCCGGCGCCATGCCCTCGTCGCCACGCCAGTAGCGGCGCACCGTGTCGCGATAGCGATCGTTCCACTCGGCAAAGCCGGGCGGGAAATGCCCCACCTGATAACCTCCGGGACCAATATCCCAAGGCTCGGCGATCAGCTTGACACGTGACAGTACGGGGTCTTGCCGCATCGCCGTCAGCAGCCGCCCCTCTGGATCGAAACCGGAGGGCTCACGGGCGATGGTGGTGGCAAGGTCGAAGCGGAAGCCATCGACGCCCATCACGGTGACCCAATAGCGCAGGCTGTCGAGGATCATCTGCGCGACGCGCGGATGGCCGGCATTCACCGTGTTGCCGGTGCCGGTATCGTTGATGTACCAGCGCGGCCGATCCGGGTTGAGCCGGTAATAGGACGCGTTGTCGATACCGCGGAAGGATACCGTCGGGCCGAACTGATCCACCTCGCCGGTGTGGTTGTAGACCACGTCGAGGATCACCTCGATGCCCGCCTCGTGCAGCCGGTCGACCATGTTGCGGAAGCGGTGGATCATCCCCGCCCCGCGCGGACCATGATCAAAGCGCGGCTCCGGCGCAAAATAGCAAAGCGGCGAGTAACCCCAGTAGTTGCTGAGGCTCTTGCGGATCAGGAACCCCTCGTCGATATAGGCCTGCACCGGCAGGAACTCGACGGCGGTGATCCCGAGCTTGACCAGACGCTCGATCATCACGGGCGACGCGAAGCCGTCATAGGTGCCGGCAATCTCCTTCGGCACGCCATCCATCTGCATGGTCATGCCGCGCAGATGCCCTTCATAGATGATCGTATCCGACCACTTGTGGTCCGGCCGCGGATGCCCAAAGGGATCGAGGGCCGGATCAACCACAATCGCCTTCGGCACTACCGGCGCGCTGTCGCGCAAATCGAAAGTGGTGTCGTCCTGGGTGAAGGTTTGGAAGCCCGCCATCATGTCGGACGTCCTGAGACGCCCCGTCAGCAGCTTGGCATAAGGATCGATCACCAGCTTGTGCGGGTTGAACCGATGCCCCCGCTCGGGGTCATAGGGCCCATGCACCCGGAAGCCGTATGTGGTGCCCGGCCCGAGGCCCGACACATAGCCGTGGAAAATCTCGTCAGTGCATTCCGGCAGCGTGAGACGGGCATATTCGTGCCCCGTCAGGGGCGCGAAAAGGCAAAGCTCGATCCGTGTCGCATTGGCCGAGAAAATGGCAAAGTTGACGCCATCGCCATCATAGTGCGCTCCCAACGGAAAGGGTCGACCGGACCGGATGGCTAGGTTCATGTCCGCGCCTCAAAAATTACACGAGCAAGTCCGTGTAGAGCGCCACATAGTCGGCAGCCGAGTCTTCCCAGCCCACCGGATGCGTCATGGCCCGCGCCTGGATCTTCTTCCAGTTCTTCTTGTCGGCAAACAGTTCGAACAGACGCTCGATAGCAAAGCCGAGGCCGCTCACCGTCACCGGCGCGAACTGCAGACCAGTCGCCGTGCCGGAACGGATCGAGGCGTCATTGGCGTCGATCACCGTATCGGCGAGACCACCCGTCCGCGCCACCACCGGCAGCGTGCCGTAACGCAGCGCATAGAGTTGGGTCAGACCGCAAGGCTCGAAGCGCGACGGCACAAGGATGGCGTCCGCACCGGCCTGCAGCACATGGCTTAGCGCTTCATCATAGCCGATCTTCACCGCCACCGAACCCGGATGGGCCGCAGCCGCCTCGTTGAAGGCGCGTTCGAGTCCCGGCTCGCCCGAGCCCAGCACCGCGATCTGCCCGCCCCGGCGGATGATGTCGGGGATGTGGGCGATCAGGAGATCCAGCCCCTTCTGCCCGGTCAGACGGCTGATCACCGTGATCACCAGCGCGTCCGGATCGGTGGCCAGTCCCATCTTCTCCTGCAGATCCAGCTTGCAGCGCGCCTTGCCGAGCGGCTTCTTGGCGCTGAAGCTCGCCGCAATATGCGGATCGCTGGCAGGGTCCCACTGCGTCGTGTCGATGCCGTTGATGATGCCCGAGAGGAAGCGCGAGCGGTCGTTCAGCACGCCTTCGAGGCCCATGCCATACTCCGGCGTGCGCAACTCGCGGGCATAGGTCGGGCTCACCGTCGTCAGGCGATCCGAGAACACCAGACCCGACTTCAGGAAGGAGCACTGGCCGTAGAACTCAAGACCGGCCGGCGTATAGAAGCTGCTGGGCAGTCCGAAGGTGTCGAAGTCGGTGCGGCCACAATTGCCCTGAAAGGCGATGTTGTGAATGGTGAACACGGTCTTCGGCCGACCATCCGCCTCGCCGGCCATCAGATAGGCGGGCACGAGACCGGTCTGCCAGTCGTGACAGTGCACGATGTCGGGCTTCCAGCCGCCGACGCTGAATCGACCGATCGACGCACCGATCGCAGACAGAGCCGCGAAACGACGGATATTGTCGGGCCAATCGCGTCCGTCAGGACCGAGATAGGGATTGCCGGGCCGGTCGTAGAGATGCGGCGCATCCAGCGCCAGCACATGCAAGCCGTCCGCCGTGTCGCCCGAAATCAACCGCGCCGGACCGCCGAACAGCTCGCCATAGTGGGCGACTTCCGAGAAGCCGTGCAGCTTGCCCAGCAGCCCCGGATAGGCCGGCACCAGCACGCGGACGTCACAGTCGAGCTGCGCCAGCGCCAACGGCAGGGCGCCGACCACATCGGCAAGGCCACCCGTCTTGATCAGGGGGAAGCATTCGGAGGCTACGAACAATATGCGCAATTTCTCGTCTCCGACCTTGGCAACACCTTGGCTGTCGTCGCATCGGCACAGCCGACCTGCAGCTTGTGCCTCAACACGCACCAGCGCCCGCACAACGGCAGCCGCTGGCTCTCTGGAATACACGTGAATTCAAGACTTTGGAACCCGGCAGGAAAAAACTGGCCAATCTGTGCACCACTGGCAACAAATTTCGTTCCACGCCGCGCGGGCCATGCTCAGCTTGCATGCCACCGCGCCTCGGTGAAAACAAAGGCGCGGTGGCAACATGGCTCGGAAAGGACTGATTCCCGATCAGAGATCGAGTCGGTCGATCATGTCCTGCGTAATCAGGCAAATGCCATTCTCGGACCGACGGAATCGCTTGGCATCCAGCACCGGATCCTCACCCACGACCAGATTGGCCGGAATGATAACGTCCTTATCGATGACGCAGCGCTTCAGCCGTGCGCCGCGATGCACCTGCACATAGGGCATCACCACGCAATGCTCGACATCGGCATAGGAATGGGCGTGCACACCGGTGAACAGCAGCGACTTGTCGATGCGCGCACCGGAGATGATGCACGCACCGGCCACCATCGAGCTGGTTGCCGCGCCGCGTCGACCGTCCTCGTCGTGCACGAACTTGGCCGGCGGCACGATCTCCGCATAGGTCCAGATCGGCCAGGTGCGATCATAAAGGTCAAGCGCCGGGGTGAAATCGGTCAGGTCGATGTTGGCTTCCCAGAAGGCGTCGATCGTCCCCACGTCACGCCAGTAGGGCTCGAACTCGGTGGAGGACCGCACGCAGCTGTCGGAGAACTTGTGGGCGATCGCCTTGCCATTCTTCACCAGATCCGGGATGAGATCCTTGCCGAAGTCATGGCTGGAGTTGGGGTCGTCCTGATCCTTGCGCAGGATGTCGATCAGGAAGGACGTCTTGAACACATAGATGCCCATGGAGGCGAGCGCCACATCCGGCTTGCCCGGCATCGCCGGCGGATCTTCCGGCTTCTCGATGAAGTCGATGATGCGCTGGCTTTCGTCGATCTTCATCACGCCGAAGCCCGTGGCTTCCATGCGCGGCACCTCGATGCAGCCCACCGTCACGTCGGCACCCGAGTCCACATGCTGCATGAGCATGATCTCGTAGTCCTGCTTGTAGACGTGATCGCCCGCGAGGATGATGATGTATTCGATGTTGTGCGCTTCGATGATGTCGATGTTCTGGGTCACCGCATCGGCCGTGCCGAGATACCACTTGTCCTCGGACACACGCTGCGACGCCGGCAGGATGTCGAAGCTTTCGTTGCGTTCGGGACGGAAGAAGTTCCAGCCGTTCTGCAGGTGACGGATCAGACTGTGCGCCTTGTACTGCGTCGCCACCGAAATGCGCCGGATGCCCGAGTTCAGGGCGTTCGACAGCGCGAAGTCGATGATGCGGCTCTTGCCACCGAAATAGACGGCCGGCTTGGCGCGCCGATCGGTGAGTTCCTTGAGGCGGCTGCCGCGGCCACCGGCCAAAACGAAAGCCATGGCGTTGCGTGCAAGACGCCGGTTGCTCATTGATTCTTCCCTCATGACGCTCCTCCCGAGAGATCGCTTTGCGGCCACAGCTTTTTGCGCGGCCTTGTCGATCAATTTGCCGAAACGGACCTGCAACCGGATTTTCTGCCGATCTGCAGGACTGCCGCTCTCAATGTTGTCCAGGCACGATCCGAAGCCGAAGGGCCACTTCGACCAGGGGCGAATCGCACCCCGCGTGATTTCCGACAGACTGCAGCAGCTGCCGCTGCCTGCACGCATCCTGCCGGCAATTTGGTTGAATCTTTCGTTAAATCCTCATTACTGCCGCCGGACTGACGGGAAGTTCTCCATCAATCACCACTCCATCCCCTCGACCAGGTAGCCACCGCAGGCAATCGCCGATCATGGCTACTATGGCGCGCGATCGATCTTTTGTCTCCCAAAAATTCGATAGCTTCGCCAAGCATTTCATCAAATGCCAAGCGCTTTGGATATCATGGTCACCACGTAAATCGGCGTCCGCACAAACACCACGGGCGCCGCCTCGGTCCAAGCCGAGACGACGCCCGCACGAACGTATTGCTGTCCTTCGATCAGAAGGCCGCCGCAAACGCCTGATCACTACTGGACACGCGGTGGGCAACGCCACCTTGCACGCCCTTGCCATTCACACGCGCCAGAAGCGCCTTGCCCGCCTCCCAACCACCAAGGCCGGAGGACGCGTTGATATGCCCGAGCCGACCGGCATCGTGAAGTTCCGCTTCCCACATGCGCGCCAGCGCCTTCGCACGGGGATAAGCCATCCAGGAATCATTTCTGCTGGCAACCACAACCGCGCGTACATTCAAGGGAGCGAGCGGAAGCGGTGCAAATCCGCCAAGCCCAGGGGTTCGACAGTGACGATCCACGTCTGCCGGAGCCACCAGCAAGGCGCCGGCGATATCAAGGTCCGGCCGCCGCACCAGGAGATGCGCCGCCAGGATGGCACCAAGGCTATGGCCAACCAGAACCGCTCCCGGATGCGCCTCCACTGCAGCAGCCGCGGTCCTCAGCCAGTCATCAAAGTTGGGCAGGTCCCAGTTGGCCTGTTCAACAACCTTTGCGCCCGCAATCTCTCGCGCCCAGAGCCGCTGCCAGTGGTCAGGTCCGGAGCCATAGAGGCCGGGCAGGATCAAGGTGGACATGGCGAGCGCCTCCATCTGACGTCAGAGCAATTGGGTTCCGATCTGCCTTGCGACCGGACAGGACGAATCCTAGCGGCCTCACCTCCAGGGGTCGTGCGCAAATTTTGCGTATTTTCCCGAAGTCGCGAATTGCCATGCTCCCGTCCGCCCAACTTGGGAGAACACACCGACAAGCAGGCTCACGCCTTGCACTAAATCGACACAGTCATTGACGCGGCCACCTTGCGGCTTGTCCCGGCCCATCGTCCCGCGATAGAGAGATTTTCCGATAATCCCGGTCGTTCCGGTCGGGTCACGAGAACAGGATCGCACGTTGATGAGTCAGTATGTTCTGACGGTTTCATGCCCGACGACACGCGGCATCGTTGCCGCCATCTCCGGCTATCTCGCCGCCGAGGGATGCAACATCGTCGACAGCTCGCAGTTTGACGATCTCAGCACCGGCAAGTTCTTCATGCGCGTCTCCTTCATGTCCGAAGAAGGCAAGACGCTGGATCACTTGCAGGCCGGCTTTGCGCCCATCGCCGAGCGCTTCAGCATGTCACTGAACCTGCACGACTCCACCGAGCGCATGAAGGTGATGCTGATGGTCTCGCGCTTCGGCCATTGCCTCAACGACCTGCTCTATCGCTGGAAGATCGGCGCCCTGCCCATCGATATCGTCGGCGTGGTGTCCAACCACTTCGATTACCAGAAGGTGGTCGTCAACCACGACATTCCCTTCCACCACATCAAGGTTACCAAAGAGAACAAGCCTCTGGCTGAAGCTCACCTGATGGACGTGGTCGAGCAGACCGGCACCGAACTCATTGTCCTCGCCCGCTACATGCAGGTGCTCTCGGACGATCTGTGCAAGAAGATGTCGGGCCGGATCATCAACATCCACCACTCCTTCCTGCCGTCCTTCAAGGGCGCCAACCCCTACAAGCAGGCTTTCGAGCGCGGCGTGAAGCTGATCGGCGCCACGGCCCATTACGTCACGGCCGACCTCGACGAAGGCCCGATCATCGAGCAGGACGTCGCCCGCGTCACCCACGCCCAGTCGGCCGAGGACTACGTCTCCATCGGGCGCGACGTGGAAAGCCAGGTGCTGGCGCGCGCCATTCACGCGCATATCCATCACCGCACCTTCATCAACGGCAACCGTACTGTCGTCTTCCCCGCCTCGCCTGGCTCCTACGCCTCCGAACGCATGGGCTGAGCGACCGCGCGGACAAAAATTGGGGGCGCAGCCATCAGCTGCGCCCCCTTTGTTTTTCCTCGAAAATCAGGCACCGGCCGTCGCGCCGCCATCGGCCGGCAACACCAGCACTTCGGTCCCCACGGGTACCCGTTCATAAAGGTGCATCACGTCCTGATTGATCAGGCGAATGCAGCCCGAGGACACATTGGTGCCGATGGTCCAGGGCTGACTGGTCCCGTGGATGCGATAGAGCGTGTCCACCTTGCCCTGATAGAGATAGTGCGCCCGCGCGCCGAGTGGATTGTCCGGACCACCGGGCATGCCGTTGGCCCAGAGCGCCGCCTTGGGATCGCGCGCCTGCATTTCCACCGGCGGGTGCCAGCTCGGCCATTGCGCCTTGCGGCGGATCACCGCCCGACCATTCCAGGTGAAGCCCTCGCGTCCCACGCCGACGCCGTAGCGCAGCGCACGACCGCCTTCCATGACGAGATAGAGATAGCGGTTCGGGGTATCGACGATCAGCGTACCGACCGCTTCATCTGTCGGATAGTCCACCTCCTGCCGCAGGAACGCCGGATTGATCAGTGTCAGGTCAGCCGCCGGCACAACAAATCCGCCGTCCTCGACTTCGCCATACATCGAAACAAACTGCGCGGACGGCAACGGATAGCGCCGGATTCCGGGCTCGCCCGAGGCAATCGGCTTGGCAATCGGCACGACTGGAGCGCCCGTGGTCGCACAGGCAGTCAGCGCCAGAGGCATTGCAGCAAGAAAAGACCGTCGCGTCAGGTTACCCATGATCTCAGCATCCATTTGAACGAACCAACTGAATGCTGATTAACGCCATATGCCCGAGTCAGGTCTTCAAGACTGTCTCACTCTTGCGTGATTTCATGATCCTGAAGTTCAGGCTTGTCCTGCAGCATGGTCCCGTAGCGCGCCATGAAGGCATCCTGGAACTTCTCAGCCACGCGGACAGCCAGCTTCAGGCCGTCCTCGCCACGATCGTCCCGCTCCAGCACCTCGCCATGGCCATAGAGCCAGGCAAGCGCCGCGCCGTCGCTCGGATCCAGTGTCAGACGATGCACCGGCCTGTCGCCCAAGAGCCGCCCCTCGATGGCCTCGAGCAGGGCCGGCAGCCCCTCGCCAGTCAAGGCCGACACCACATGCCGTTCCTGGCCATCCGGCCCGGTCGTTGCGGCCTGCGCCAGCAGCGTTTCCCGACGCCCGTCTTCAACGGCATCGATCTTGTTCCACACTTCGATCACGCGCACCCGGTCGTCGGGATCGAGACCAAGCTGCTTCAGCACATCGGCCACGTCCTGCGCCTGCGCTTCGGTGTCCTTGTGGGAAATGTCGCGTACATGCAGGATGATCGACGCCTCGATCACTTCTTCCAGCGTCGCCCGGAAAGCGGCCACCAGATGCGTCGGCAGGTTGGAGATGAATCCCACCGTGTCCGACAGGATCGCGTCGGTGCCGTGCGGCAGCTTGATCCGCCTGAGCGTGGGATCCAGCGTGGCGAACAGCAGGTCCTTGGCAAACACGTCGGAATTGGTCAGCCTGTTGAACAGCGTCGACTTGCCGGCGTTGGTATAGCCGACCAGCGCCACCACCGGATGCGGCGCCTTCTTGCGCTGCCGACGGTGCAGGTCGCGCGTCCGGCGCACCTGGTCCAGCTCTTCCTCAAGCCGCGAGATCTTTTCCTGCAGCTGCCGACGGTCCGCTTCGATCTGCGTTTCACCGGGACCACCGAGGAAGCCGAAACCACCGCGCTGCCGCTCAAGGTGGGTCCAGGACCGCACCAGTCGCGACTTCTGATATTGCAGATGCGCCAGTTCGACCTGCAACCGGCCTTCTCGCGTCCGCGCCCGTTCGCCGAAGATCTCCAGGATCAGACCTGTACGGTCGATCACCTTGGCGTTCCAGGCCTTTTCGAGATTGCGCTGCTGGATTGGCGTGAGAGCATGGTCGACGATCACAAGATCGACGTCCCCCTCCTTCACCTTGGCCGCGATATCCTCCACCTTGCCCGAACCAAACAGCGTCGCTGGCTTGGCCTGGCTGATGGACACGGCAAAGCGATCGACAACGTCGAGATCGATGGCCAACGCCAGGCCATAGGCCTCATCAACGCGCGCATCCAGATCGCGGACGGCCTGAGCGGCTTCCGCTGCCTCCTTGCTTGGGCGCACGCGCAAATCGGGCACCAACACAAGCGCCCGCGATCGCACCGCCTGCCGGTCGATGCTCCGACGCGGCCCGCGCACCTCGTGTTCGTCGGCTTCAGAATCTGTTTCTTGGGTCAAGCGACCTCCCGATGGGCCTGTCAGCCCAATGGCCCGTGCTCCGCACTCAGGCAGATCGTCTCCCGCACGGGCTATAAATATCTCACGCGCCGCCAATCGGCGGCGTCCTGCAACTGCTCAACGCGTCCCGACAAAGCCTGCGGACCGCTACATCGCAGCCCGTCTCACATGGGCACGAAAGGCAGGACATTCAATACAAATGCAAGCGACGGCATGCGACCGGCACATCGCACACCGTCGTCAATGTCTCGACTTCAAGGATCAGCTGGCTTCCTCGTTCCCCTCGAACAGGGCCAACGGCTGCGCCGGCATGATGGTCGAAATCGCGTGCTTGTAGACGAGTTGCGAATGCCCATCGCGGCGAAGCAGGACGCAGAAGTTATCAAACCACGTCACGACACCCTGCAGCTTCACACCGTTGATGAGGAAAATCGTCAGCGAAATCTTGTTCTTGCGGACATGGTTCAGAAACGTGTCCTGCAGATTTTGGGCTCGCTCAGCCATTTTTTTGCTCGGCCTTTTCGACTTCGTATCGTTGACATCAGTCTTCAGGATTCGTGTCGGACGACATCCCGAACCCTGATTTTGTAGTCCGGCGGTCAGGGAAATTTCCAGTCGCGAATGCATTTCACCACCATTCGCCGCCGCTGTCCCTCGCCTTTGTATCAGTCTGTGACAAATTTGCCCGATGCGGTAGCCTGATGCGCCCTCAAATCGGGGTCCTCTCGGCGAACTCCTGGAAGCGACTGCGCAGCCGGGCAACCGTCAGGCCGGGCTCGCCATTTGCCACGGTGCGATCATCGATCCGCACCACGGGAACGAGAATCGTCGATGCAGCCGTGATGAACACTTCCTTCGCCGTCTGCGCTTCTTCCACCGTGAAGGGCCGCTCTTCCACCGCAAGACCTTCTGCCGCGGCAAGATCCAGCACCACCGTGCGGGTGATGCCGCGCAGGATGCCGTGCTCAGCCGGCCGCGTCACCAGCTTGCCATCCTTGGTAACGATCCAGGCGTTGGTCGACGAGCCTTCCGTCACGAAGCCGTCCTTGTCCACGAAGAAGGCCTCATAGGCGCCGGCCGCACGCGCCTTCTGCTTGGCCAACACGTTTGGCAGCAGCCCCACGGTCTTGATGTCGACCCGGTCCCAACGGTTGTCGGCCACCGTCACCACCGAGACACCCTTCTCGAACCTGCCCTGCGCTCCGGCCGGATTGATCGACTTGGCCGTCACCACCAGCGACGGCACTGCATCCTTCGGGAAAGCATGATCGCGCGGCGCCACACCACGCGTCACCTGCAGATAGAGCAGTCCGTCACGCACGCGATTGCGCCGCGCCACTTCGCGCAGCACCGCCACCAGCGGGCCTCGTTCCATCGGCGAGTCCATGTCGAGCTCATAAAGCGACCGGTCCAGGCGATCGAGATGCCGCCGAACATCGATGATGGCACCATCCTGAATCTGGCAGGCCTCGTAGACGCCATCCGCAAACTGATATCCCCGATCTTCGATATGCACTGAGGCATCTGAGTGAAGAATGTAGCGACCGTTGACATAGGCAATGCGGGACATTTTGGCTCCAGCGAAACGCGCGACAGTCACCATGTGGGCGACTTCAAGTTGGACTCACCCCATTCTAGTCCTCTCCTCGCGCGATTGGCAGGGGACGGAAGCGGGGAAGAAACAAAACCCTCTCACGAGCGGAAACGCGACTCCAAGCGCTGCCGTCATGAGATCCTCATCGGGGGATGCGACAAGGCGGTTTCGTTGGAGAGCTTTTCCCTGCAATTGCGGCCAGTCGGCGGCGAGCGTCTAAATTTGTCTGGATCGGACAATCTGGATCTGAGGCGCTTGATCTGCGGCCACTGATGCCCCACCCTCGCGGCCTGCCCCTCCAATGGATTTGTACGGTGAGGCTTGCCCCTTGAGCTCATGGAGGGGCTCGAACACTTCGCCTTGCAGTCTCCTTGAGGGGACGGGCCTGATGCCCAGCCAAACGTCATTTTGGGCTCTGTAAGCGAGCCCGCTCACAGATTTGCAACATTGAACCCAAGTATATGGAGAGTCACATGAAGATCACCCCAATCGTCGCTGCCCTGTTCGCTCTTGGGATTGGCAATGCCAACGCCGCCTGCACCACCGCGAGCCTGGCCGGAAGCTGGACCTTCCTCGGGACGGACGGCGAGGACATGTGCACGGCCAACGTCAACACATCCGGCGGCATCTCGGCGAACTGCAAGAACCTGAGCGCCAATCGATCCTACACCGCCAAGTTCAGTTCGTCGGTCAGCGCCGACTGCAAGCTCACGGGCTCGGCGACCTTCCTCGGCTCGACCTTCAAGTTCGCCGGTCGCGTCGAACAGGCTGCCAAGCCGGGCACGATGATCTTCCGCATCCAGAACAATGGCGTTTCCTGGAACAGCGCCATGGTGGCTTACCGGAACTGATCGGCGCTTCAGGCGCCTCAAGACGAATGAAATCGGGCGGCGAGAGGTGTGATGACCTTTCGCCGCCCTTATTTTAGCTAGGCTCAAAAACGAAGCGATCGGGCCAAGGCCCTGGCCTGCTGGAGACAAGACCTGCCAGCCGCCTCTGACCGGTTGCCCCGTCACTCCAGCTCGATGATCTTGCCGTCTTCGAGCGTGATCCGGCGATCCATGCGCCGAGCCAGTTCGTGATTGTGCGTGGCGATGATGGCGGCAAGCCCAGTCGCCCGCACCAGGGCTTCCAGCGCTTCAAACACGTAATGCGACGTCTTGGGGTCGAGGTTGCCGGTCGGCTCGTCGGCCAGCAGCACCTTGGGGGCATTGGCCACCGCACGAGCGATCGCCACCCGCTGCCGCTCGCCGCCGGAAAGCTCCGCCGGCGTATGGCTGGCGCGCTTCTCAAGCCGCATGTAGGCGAGCAGTTCCAGGCCGCGCTTGCGCGCTTCCTTCTTGTCCACGCCCGCGATCATCATCGGGATCATCAGATTCTCCACCGCCGTGAACTCCGGCAGTAGATGGTGAAACTGATAGACGAAGCCGATGTCATTGCGCCGGATCGCCGTGCGCGCCTTGTCGTCCAGCTTGCCGCAGGCCCTGCCGCCAAGCGTGATCTCGCCCTTGTCCGGCTTCTCGAGCAGCCCCGTGATATGCAGCAGCGTCGACTTGCCCGCGCCCGACGGCGCCACCAGCGCCGTGATCTCGCCGGCGAACAGGTTGAAGTCACAGCCCTTCAGGATCGGCAAGGTGCCCTCGCCTTCCTTGTAGGACTTCTCGATGCCGTCAAGCTTGAGGATCGGCGGCTCGACGCCGGTGATCAGCGTTTCCATGGTCACCATCACTCGTATCTCAGGGCGTCGACGGGGTCGAGGCGAGCGGCCTTCCAGGCCGGATATACGGTTGCCAGGAAGGACAGCGCCAAGGCCATCAGCAGCACCGACACCGTTTCACCCATCTGCATCTCCGCCGGCAGCTTGCTGAGATAATAGAGCTCCGGCGAGAACAGCTCGGTTGTCGTCAGCCAGGAAATGAACTGGCGGATGCTCTCGATGTTGAGGCAGATGACAAGCCCCAGCAGGAAGCCCGCAATCGTGCCAGCCACGCCGATGGCCGATCCGGTCATCAGGAACACCCGGAGGATTGCTCCGCGCGTCGCGCCCATGGTGCGCAGAATGGCGATGTCATGGCCCTTGTCCTTCACCAGCATGGTCATGCCGGAGACGATGTTCAGCGCCGCCACCAGCACGATCAGGGTCAGGATCATGAACATCACGTTGCGCTCCACTTCGAGCGCAGAGAAGAAGGTCACGTTGCGCTGGCGCCAGTCGGTGATCAGCACCGGACGCTCCGTCGCGATGGTCAGCTTGTCCTTGATCGGACCGATATTGTCGGGATCGTTCACGAACACGTCGATGGCACTGACCTTGCCATCCATCATGAAATACTTCTGCGCCTCCGCCATCGGCAGGAAAACGAAGGTCGAGTCATATTCGCTCATGCCGATCTTGAACACGGCGTTGATCGGATAGGTCTTGACGCGCGGTGTCGTGCCCAGCGCCGTCGCCTGCCCCTTGGGGCTGATCAACGTCACCTTGTCGCCCACGGTCACGCCCAGGCTTTCGGCCAGGCGCTCGCCGATGGCAATCCCAGCGCCATTGTCGAAATTGTCGAAGCTGCCGAGAGTCACATGCTCAGGCCCGGTCAGCAGCGGCATCTTCTGCAGGTCCGCGGCATGCACGCCACGCACCAGAACACCAAAGGCGCCAGCCGGCCCCGACGCCAGCACCTGCCCCTCCACGAAAGGCATGGCCAGCTTCACTCCATCCACCTTGGACAGACGGTCCGTGACGGAATCATAATCGGTCAGCGGCGTATCGATCGGCTGCACCACCGCATGACCGTTGATACCGAGGATCTTCTCCATGAGCTGGCCGCGGAAGCCGTTCATCACGGCCATCACGACGATCAGCGTCATCACCCCCAGCATGATGCCGACGAATGAAAATCCGGCGATCACGGAAATGAAGGCTTCCTTGCGGCGCGACTTGAGATAGCGCCCGGCCAGCTTCCATTCGAAGGGGGCAAAGGGCCGCCCCGCTTTCGCCTCGCTCATCCAATACCTCCAACCCGTGAGGTGCCGCCGTTGCCGCACGCGCGACCGCCGACTCACCGGGGACAAACTCCGAACCCGACCAGACTATCAAAAACAGGCGCGACCCAGAGGGGTCGCGCGAGCCCTATCCACGGATTGGGTGACTGGAGTCGTCTTCTTTCCGACAATCAGGCCTTTTCTGTGACGCGTGCAATCGCCGCATCCAGAGAAACCAGCTGCTTTTCGCCGGTACGGCGATACTTGAGCTCGACCACACCATCGGCCAGCCCCTTCGGCCCGACGATGATCTGCCAGGGCAGACCGATCAGGTCCATCGAGGCGAACTTGGCGCCGGGGCGCGCGTCGGTGTCGTCATAGAGCGGATCGAGCCCGGCCTTGCTGAGTTCGGCATAGGCCTTGTCGCAGGCCGCATCCACGGCCGCATCGCCCGGACGCAGGTTGATGATGCCGGCCCCGAACGGTGCCACCGACTCCGGCCAGATGATGCCGGCATCGTCATGGTTGGCCTCGATCAGCGCGCCGATCAGACGCGACACGCCCACACCATAGGAGCCCATGTGCACCGGCTTCTCGGTGCCATCCGGCATCGCAACCTTGGCGCCCATCGGCTCGGAATACTTGGTGCCGAAATAGAAGATGTGGCCCACTTCGATGCCGCGCGCCGAAACGCGCCGGTCTTCCGGCAGCGCGTTGAAGGCGGCCTCGTCGTGCATCTCTTCGGTGGCGGCATACTTGTTGGTGAAGCTCTCGACGATCGGCTTCATGTCCGCGTCGAAATCCACGTCTTCGCCGGGCACCGGCGTATCCAGCAGTTCCTTGTCGCAGAACACCGCGCTCTCACCGGTCGACGCCAGGATGATGAACTCGTGGCTGAGGTTGCCGCCGATCGGGCCTGTGTCGGCCCGCATCGGGATCGCCGTCAGGCCGAGACGCTTGTAGGTGCGAAGGTAGGCGACGAACATCTTGGCATAGGCCTTCTCGGCCGCCGCCTGGTCGACGTCGAAGGAATAGGCGTCCTTCATCAGGAACTCGCGCCCGCGCATCACGCCGAAGCGGGGACGCACCTCGTCGCGGAACTTCCACTGGATATGATAGAGATTGAGCGGCAGATCGCGATAGGAACGCACATAGGTGCGGAAGATGTCGGTGATCATCTCTTCGTTGGTCGGCCCGAAGAGCATCTCGCGCTCATGACGGTCGGTGATGCGCAGCATCTCCTTGCCATAGGCGTCATAGCGCCCGCTTTCGCGCCACAGGTCGGCCGACTGGATGGTCGGCATCATCAGCTCGATGGCGCCGGAGCGATTCTGCTCCTCGCGCACGATCTGCTCGATCTTCATCAGAACCTTGTAGCCGAGCGGCAGCCACGAGTAGATGCCGGCTGCCTGCTGGCGCATCATGCCGGCGCGCAGCATCAGACGGTGCGATACGATCTCGGCCTCTTTGGGAGCCTCTTTGAGAATGGGCAGGAAATAGCGGCTGAGACGCATGGAATCCTCGTGTTCACTCGACAAAACGCGGCACACAAAAAGCGCATTACCGCTCAAAACACAAGAGCGGGACGCTGCGGGCAGGGTCATGAAAGTTTGGCGCTCCGCAATTTGGTCAAGACGCCAAACGGAACACCACAAAATCCTCACAAATTGGCAGAACTGCAGGGAAAATCACAACCAGAACCGGCAATCGCCAACTGCAGAAATATCGTGAAAGCGGACCGCCTTGGGACCGATTCCGCATCTCGATTTTGGGCGCAAAAAAATGCAGCTGCTTGTGCACAAAATGATGACAAACGAAAAAACTATGTGTATGGTACCCACCATAAACAAGGAACGCACTGCCACACAGCGTAATGCTCCAGTCAATGGGGTCGCTTTATAGGTAAAAAATGTGCGTTCCAAGCATCGCGGTCTGAGTCTTGGGAGGATAGTCCCGTATAGGCGCGTAAATCGCTGCCGCTTACTGGTTGATTGGGAGGTCATTTAGCCGGTTTGCTTTATGGGATGACACGCGGAACTTGAAAACAGGGCTTCGGCCCTGTTTTTGTTTTTAAATCGATATAAGTATTTTTCCGAGCCGTATTTTCCACAGGCCCCGCGTTTCCGGCGCTCATGTCCCCGTCACCGCCCCGCAGTTAATTCCGCTCCTCGCGAAAGCGTGACTGGACAAGCCTTTCACCTGTCTTTCGGATGCTGCCTGCATATTTGGCGCCGTGCCACTTCTCCCATCGACGAGGTCCCCATGAGCCTGTCTTCCGCCCCCGCCGATTCTCCCGTCGATCAGGTGATCCTGCCCACAGTGCATGATCTCGGTGGCGGCTTCGAAGTCCGCCGCGCCTTGCCCTCGCGCCTGCGCCGCATGGTCGGACCCTTCATCTTTCTCGACCAGTTCGGTCCCACCCTGTTCGGCCCGGGACAGGTGGAGGACATTCGCCCTCATCCGCATATCGGCCTTTCGACGCTCACCTATCTCTTCGAGGGAGAGATCGTTCACCGCGACAGCGCCGGCCATTTCGAAACCATCCGCTCCGGCGAGGTCAACTGGATGACGGCCGGTAGCGGCATCGTCCATTCGGAACGCTTTCCGGAGCCCATGCATGCCCGCGGCGGACGGCTGTCCGGCCTGCAGATCTGGGTCGCCCTGCCGCGCTCCGAGGAAGACCGCGCGCCCGGCTTCACCCACCACGACGCCCCCTCGCTGCCGGTCACCGAAGGCGATGGCGCCAAACTCACCCTGGTTGCTGGCGCCGGCTTCGGCCTGACGTCGCCGGTTCCGGTCTATTCCGACCTGATGCAGGCCGATCTCGTCGTCGTGCCCGGGGCGCGATTCAAGATTCCCGCCGAACACGCCGAGCGCGGCCTCTATGTCATCTCCGGAACCGTAGAGGTGGAGGGCCAGACCGGCGCCTTCGAGCCGGGTCGTCTGGTTGTCTTCAAGCCCGGCGCCGAAATCGTGATATCGGCTCCGCACGGCGCGCACCTCGCCGTCATCGGTGGCGAGCCCTTCCCGGAAAAGCGCCACGTCTTCTGGAACTTCGTCTCTTCTTCACGCGACCGGATCGAAGCGGCCAAGGCCGATTGGCGCGCCCGCCGCTTCCCCGAGATCGTCGGCGAGACCGAGTTCATCCCCCTGCCGCCCGATCCTCCGGGCGTGGTGTTGAAGGACTGACCCGCCTCGCCCAAGTGCCGTGTCGAAACCCGCAAGGGTCTCGGCCGGCGCTCAGATCCAGCCGAGCAGCTTCCACCACAGGAAATCGAGCGGCACCAGGACGAGGAAAGTGATGGCGGCCAACGGCAGCGTCACGCGCACCAGGTGGTTGGTCCGCTCGCCTGCGAGCTGCATCGCCACGATCAGCGGCACCACCTGATAGGGAAACAGCACCGTCGAGAAGCCGATCACTTCGCTCATCACCACGGCCTCGCGGCTGAAGCCGGTCGCGGCCGCAAACTGTTCGGCCAGTGGCGTCAATACGGCCGGCAGGCTCGGTACCGTTGTGAACAGACCCGTGATGCAGGAGATCACCGCCAGCGACACGAAGTTCACAAAGTCCCGCCCCGGCGCCAGCGGCATCAGCGCCTGCAGCCCCTCACCCATCATCCGCCCGAGACCGGAGGCATTCACCACCGAGCCCAGCGCCAGCGCACCGGCCACGAACAACACCAGGCCAAAATCCACCGATGTCTTGAAGCGCTGCTGATCCACCACGCCGATGCCCGGCAGCATCAGCAGCACCGCCGCGACAATGCCAACCCAGGCCGAGTTCACCCCGTGCAACGTGTCGGTCATCCAGAAGGCCAGGGTCACCAACAGCAGCGCCGCCACCCGATATTGCCGGAAATCCACAGTCTTTGCCGTCTCCGCACCACTTTCGACCACCGCCGCACCAGTGCGCACCGCGTCCGGAAACAGCCGCAGCACCAGCCACACCGCCAGCACCGCCTTGACCAGCCCCAGGATCGGATAGTGCAGCACCAGATAGTTCATGTAGCCGAGGTGCAGCCCCAGAATCGTCTCGGCCGAGCCTGACAGCACCATGTTGGGGATGTTCGACGTGAGGATCGCAAAGCTCGGCATGTTGCATCCGAGCGCCAGGATCGCCGCCACACCGCTGCGCCCCTTCGAGCCCTTGGCGAGACCGCAACGATCAGCCAGCGCCATGCCGATCGGCACCATCACCACCGCCCGCCCCACCGACGACGGCATCAGGAAGCCCAGAAGGGCCGACACTGCCATCAGCCCACCGATCAGCCGCGGATAGCTGGTTGTCAGTGCCGGCGCCATCGCCCGGGCCAGCCGGTCGCCCAACCCTGACACCGCGATTGCAGCCCCAATCACCGCACCGGAGATGATCAGCCACACCGCCGACGAAGCGAATCCAGAGAACACCAGGTCCGGCTTGGCCACGCCGCCCACCAGCACCAGCGCGAAGAAGATCATGCTGGCGACATAGCCTGGCACCAGGGCCGTCCCCCACAGGGACAGCGTCACCAGCACCGCCCCAACGGTAAAGGATTCCGCCCCGGTCAGCCCTCCGGGCCGCACGATCGCAACGGCGACACCGGCCACCAGGCAGGCGATAAACACGACAAAGGGCAGTTTGGGCAAGGCAGGCTTCGACATCACGCACCGACATCCTGGAGGGACGGAGGCACCCTGCCCCCGATAGCTGTCCCACTCTAGCGATCCGGCGCCTTTTGCGTTAGACCATCATCATGACAAAGCATGTCGCCGACCCGCCATTCTCGGAGCCTTCTGAAGCAACCGGGGATCTCGATCCGGCCAGGCCCGTACTCGCACGTTCCATCCGCATGCAGGCCGGGCACGGTGTCCTGCCCCACTCGCACCCGCGCGCCCAGCTCGCCTGGGGCGTCGAGGGGGTGCTGCGCCTCCTCAGCAACGACAACATCTGGATCGTCCCGCCAAGCCACGCCGTCTGGGTCCCGAGCGGCGTGCCGCATCAGGTCATCATCGAAACCGACGCGGAACTGCGCAATCTCTATTTCCACCCCGACGTTGCCATCCGTCCGGACGACTACGCTGCCGGCCGCTGTTCCGTGGTGATGATGACGCCGCTCCTGCACCAACTGGTGCTGCGCATGACGTCGCTCGATCTGAGCCAGCCGCATGACACGCGCATCCGCAACCTCGGCGCCGTCATCGTCGACGAGATCGATGCCCTCGCTGAAGCGCCACTGAGCCTGCCCGGCGGCCGCGATCCGCGCCTCATCCGCATCACCCGCCACCTCAACGCCAACCCGGACGATACAAGCGCCCTCGCCGAACTGGCCGAACGCGCCGGCGCTTCAACGCGCACGGTCGAGCGCCTGTTCAGCAGCGAAACCGGCCTGTCCTTCCGCGCCTGGCGCACGCGCCTGCGGCTCCTCCGCTCGATCGAGCGCCTCAATCGCGGCGAGAGCAGCACCGCCATCGCCTATTCGCTCGGCTACGCCAGCCCCAGCGCCTTCGTCGCCTCCTTCCGCCAACACTTCGGCCTGCCGCCGCAACGGTTTCTGGCCGGGACCCGGACGACGACTGGGGAACCTGCCTGACCGACCTCAACACGCAGCGAGACGCAGGACGTCGTCGCGCTCATCCCAAGCCATCACCAGATCCTGCGACTTCCAGATCGGCCCCAGGTCGGTATAGTGCCCGACAATCCGCCCGCCGAGCGCTTCATAGAAGGCAATGGCCGGCAGGTTCCCTTCGACCACAGAGAGCCCGATCCGATCGTATCCGCATTGGATGAGATGCTGCGCCAATCTCCCGATCAGCTGGCGTCCGATGCCCTGTCTCTGACAGGCACCATCCACATCGATGGCGCGGAGTTCACCTCGCCCCTCGAAGGCTGGGTGCAGGGGTGATCCGGCAGCCCCCATTGCGACGGCTCTGCCATCTCTTTCAGCCAGCAGAACACACTCATCCTGGCGAGGTTCGGCCAGAACGCGGGCCCATTGCTTGCGCCGATGCGCCTCATCGAGACGGGCGAGCGCTTCGGGCGGCGCCAGCTCGGCCATGACTGTCTGCCATACGCGCGAATGCAGTTCCGCAAGCGTGTCCCGATCCTCCGCGGTTGCCCGCCGAAACGTCAGCCCTGTCATCGGCAAACTCCATTTACCCGGCCCAAATGCAAAAAGCCCCGGCGCATGGCCGGGGCTTTGAAAAGAGAATGCCGGCCAACCGACCGGCATTCCAATATCGGACAGACCGATCAGCGCTTCGAGAACTGGAAGCTGCGGCGAGCCTTGGCGCGGCCGTACTTCTTGCGCTCGACGACGCGGCTGTCGCGGGTCAGGAAGCCAAGCTTCTTGAGCACGCCGCGCAGGCCCGGCTCGTAATAGGTCAGAGCCTTGGAGATGCCATGACGGATGGCACCGGCCTGACCGGAGAGACCACCGCCGGCAACCGTGGCGATCACGTCGAACTGACCATCACGGGCAGCGGCGTAGATCGGCTGCTGCACGATCATCTGCAGCACCGGGCGACCGAAATAGGCGGTGAAGTCCTTGTCGTTCACGATGATCTTGCCGGAGCCCGGCTTGATCCACACGCGGGCGACGGCGTTCTTGCGCTTGCCGGTAGCATAGGCGCGGCCGAACTTGTCCAGCTTCTGGACATGCACCGGCGCTTCGACGACAACAGCCGCCGTGGCACCGAGATCGGCGAGGGAGGAAAGATCAGCCATCGATTAGCCCCTCGTGTTCATCTTGTTCATCGACTTGACGTCGAGCACTTCGGGAGACTGCGCAGCATGCGGGTGCTCGGCACCACCATAAACGCGCAGATTGGAGAGCTGACGGCGGCCCAGCGGACCTTCCGGAATCATGCGCTCCACGGCCTTCTCGAGCACGCGCTCGGGGAAGCGGCCTTCGAGGATCTGGCGCGCCTTGCGCTCCTTGATGCCGCCGATATAGCCGGTGTGCCAGTAATAGGTCTTGTCGGTGTACTTCCGACCGGTGAGGACCACCTTGGCCGCATTGATGACGATGACATTGTCACCATCGTCCATGTGCGGGGTGTAGGAGGCCTTGTGCTTGCCGCGCAGGCGGTTCGCGATCACCGTCGCGAGACGGCCGACCACGAGGCCCTCGGCGTCGATCAGGATCCACTTCTTCTCGATCGTCGCCGGTGTCGCCGTAAAGGTCTTCATTGGCGTTACCGTTCATGTTGGGCCGGAAACCGGCCAGTTCATCGGGTTCCTTCGCGCCTTTCGGCAACGAAGAAGCGGGGCCCAAGCCTGGGTCCCGCCGTCGGGGCTCTCTATAGGGGGCCTCGACAAAGAAGTCAAGCGACAGGAAGCCAGGTGACACGTTATAAATCAAAGGGTTATGAGTTGCGTAATATAATACCACATCATTTTTCTCATTCCCCGTGCGGCCGGAACGCCCCTTCCTCACGACACCGGCACGCATGAGGTGGCGCGACATCCGAAACGCCAGCGCCAGCACCGGTTTGCTCGATCCGAAGTTGACACAATCATGAAAGGGGTTCGGCGAACTGTGCCCCACAGCAACGACGCAACATGCATAAAACAATCTGTAATCGTATATCCAGCATCAACTCTCAGACGTATTTACCAAAAAACCGACAAAAGCCAGCAGATGCATCTTTCATGCAAAAAATTGTATTCAATTCAGTATAGCTTTACCTTCTGCGGCTAGCGTAGCCCCCAGCGAATTGGGTCCACCCTCGATTTGGACCACGGCAGGAAGCGATTCATGCAGAACCAGAAGGTTCATATACTCTCGGAAAGTCGTTCCGGCGCACAAACCATAGAGCGCACGCTGTCCTCTCTCGGATTGAGCACAGCGGTGCACTTGGCGGTCACAGCCACGCTTTGGCAAGACCTGCGGGCAACCGACGTGCTGATCATCGTCGGTCAGGACATTTCCGGCCCGTTTCTCAGCAAGATCCTGCATAGCCCGCTGGCAGATCACGCCAAACGTACGATCGTTTTCCTCAGCCGCATTCGATCGGAAGCCTTCGCCACGCTCGATCGCAACGGCTACATCTATATCAGTACGTCGACCCAGAGCATCGACAACCTGATCTATCTGATCAATCAGATCGATCCGGCGCTCATGCGCAAGGCAAAGGAACGCTGCCAGACGCGCGACGAGCACTCGAACAAGATTTACGCCGAAACCACGGCGCTGTTTGATCGGTTGCGCAATGACGTCGAAACCATCGAACTGTCCATGGCTCACCAGGCTGAGGACAACTTCTCCGGCCTGATGCACGTCACCCCGATGCCGCATTGGCTGGACATGGTCCAGAACTATCACGACGGCACCGCCCAGCACTGCAGCCTTGTCTCCGGCGTCGCCCTCAGATTCGCGACGCGCCTTGGCCTCAACACCCGCGACCGCAGCCGCATCTTCGACAGCGCCTATTTCCACGACATCGGCAAGGCCAAGATCCCGCTCTCCATTCTCGACAAGCCAGGCGCGTTGAACAGTGAAGAACGCAAGATCATGTGCATGCACACGACCTTGGGATTCGATATCCTGATGCAGAAGCCCGACCTGTCGGGCGAAATTGCGCGAGCCGCCCTCAATCACCACGAATATCTGGATGGTTCGGGCTATCCCAACGGCATCTCGGCGGCGTCCATCGACGACCTGACGCGCATTCTGACCATTTGCGACATCTTCGCCGCCCTCGTAGAGAAGCGCTCCTACAAGCCCCCCATGTCCGTGTCCGCCGCCTACGACATCCTGAAGTCCATGGAGACCAAGATCGACCAGGACCTCGTCAAGGTGTTCGAAGCTGTCGCCACCGAGTTCGCCGGTGGTGATTTTGAAATCCAGCCACACCCGGGTCTGGTAGCGGTGACCGGTTGAGGCACCCGGCTCAGGTCTCTCAATCTGAAGGAGACGCGTTCGCTCGAGCGCCTTGTGCCTTGCCCCCGGCTAACACGCCTTTTCTTGCGATTCGACCTGGGGAAACGCAGGCTCCTGCAGACACCCCGATGTTTCTCAATGCGGCCTAACTGGCTCTTAAAGTTAAATGGAAGTCACACTTTTTTCGTGTGCCCGTAACGAGTTTCTGAAGACCCGATCGGTAGCAAGAGGCTGTCTCAAGCGGATCTTGCAATGCCGAAGTCTTACCATATTCACGTCATCTCTCATCGATCGGTCGCTGCACTTGCGATCGAAAAGATACTGTTCAGTTACGGCTTCCAGATCTCGAACCATCCTCTGGATACCTGCCATTCCTGGTCAGCGCAGTCAGCCCGCGACATCAACGTCATCGTCACGGAAGACGTCGACGAGGCGTTTCTGCGCCAGATCAACGAGCCGCACCTGCGCCAGCACGCAGCCAGAACGGTGATCTACTTCTCGCGGATCAGCCCCTCCGGCTATTCCAAGATCGACCGCATGGGCTACCGGTATACGGCCAGCGCCAGCCAGCGCATCGAGAGCCTGTTCTATCTGATCGCCCAGATCGAGCCGGAGAGTACACATGACGCCGCTCGCCTCAGGGCCTTCCGGTCCAACAGCTTCAACGCCTTGTTCGAGTCCACCGTCGAGCTGTTCCAGCGCATCCGACATGATCTCACCGTCATCAACCGGACGCTGTCGAATGAAGCGCATGAGGCCATCGAGAACCTTTTCGCCGTCACGCCTTTGCCCTTCTGGGTGGAAACCATCCAGAACTATCATGACGACACCGCTCAGCACTGCAGCCTGGTGTCCGGCATTTCCTTGAAATTCGCGACCAGGCTCGGCTTCAGCGCAGCCGACCGCAATCGCATCTTCGACGCTGCCTTCTTTCACGACGTCGGCAAGGCGCGCGTCCCTCTGGCCATTCTCGACAAGCCAGGCGCATTGTCGCCGGCCGAGCGAACCATCATCAATCGTCATCCGGTCGACGGCTATGCCATGCTGCTCGACCGCGAGAACATCACCCAGGAAATCGCCGAAGTCGCTCACAGCCACCACGAGTATCTCGATGGCAGTGGTTACCCGCGCGGCATCGCAGGGCGGCAGATCAATGACGCCACCCGCATCATCACCATCTGCGACATCTTCTCGGCCTTGATCGAAAAGCGGGCGTACAAGCGCCCCAAGCCGGTCGACGAGGCCTATGCCATTCTGAAAACTATGGACACGCGCCTGGACCAGGATCTGGTGCGCGTGTTTGAAGCGGTGGCGGAAGAATGCGCCGAACCCTTGCCCCACCTGAACGCAACAGCTTCAGCTGCCTGACGCAATGCGAACAAGCGCCGGGTCAACCGCAACGGCTGGCCCGGCGCCCGTCCGAAATCATATGATCCCGAGCAGCGCCTTGACGGCGTCGAGATCAGTCGGGGCGCCGAAGTTGGCCGACTGCGCTTCCGGCGCAATGCGCTTGACGAGGCCGCACAGCACCTTGCCGGCGCCGACTTCCACGAACTTGCCCGTGCCGCCGACCACCAGCGCTGCGACGCTCTCGCGCCAACGCACGGTCCCCGTGACCTGCGCCACCAACTGGTTGCGGATCTCGACCGGATTCGAAGTCGGTGCTGCCGTCACATTGGCGAACACCGGCACCACCGGCGCCAGAATCGTGGCTGCCGCCAGGGCTTCCGCCATCACATCGGCCGCCGGCGCCATCAGCGCGCAATGGAAGGGGGCTGATACGTTGAGCAACATGGCCCGCTTGGCGCCGCGTCCCTTGGCGATCTCGACAGCGCGCGTCACCGCCGCCTTGGCTCCGGAAACAACCACCTGCCCCGGAGCATTGTCATTGGCCGCCTGGCAGACTTCGCCCTGCGCCGCCTCGGCAGCCACTTCCACGGCTGCATCAAAATCAAGTCCGAGCAGAGCCGCCATGGCGCCTTCGCCCACCGGCACCGCCTTCTGCATCGCCGCGCCGCGTGCGCGCAGCAGCTTGGCTGCATCGCCAGCGGTCAATGCGCCGGCGGCGGCCAGCGCCGAATATTCACCAAGCGAGTGACCGGCGACAAAAGCCGCGTGATCCTTGAGCGCGATACCTTCCGCTTCCAGCGCCCGAAGCGCGGCCAGGCTGACTGCCGTCAACGCGGGCTGGGTGTTTGCAGTCAGCGTCAGCTGATCCTCGGGACCATTGAAGATGATGTCCGACAGCTTCTCACCAAGCGCTGCGTCAACCTCGTCGAACACCGCCTTGGCGGCGGGATACTGATCGGCAAGCGCCTTGCCCATGCCAACAGCCTGGCTGCCCTGACCAGGAAAGATGAAAGCGGTGGTCATGATCTCAGGTCCTCTGAAGAGTAATCCGGCGGAAAGAACGGGAAGGCGCGGCGGAAGTCAAGCGGGCAGCCAGAACCGCGTCATTTCCCTGACCTTTCAGCAAAGACGCCTCAAGTCGCCCAGATGGCACCTTGAAACGCAACCTGCCGAACCCGGCAGGCATGAGACAGCCCGAAATGCTGTTCAAATCCCGGACTGATTGACGGACACGCCGAGTTCCGGCGCGTCCCCCTATTTCGGATAGCGAGACGTAACTCTGCCGAAATAAAACGACAGAAACACGCAGGCTAACGGCGCGATCAGACAGAAGGCAAAATACATCACGTCGGATGCACTTCCGATATACACGTAGTTTTCGCGAATTAAGTCTGTCATGGCTCCCTCTCACGGATAGGACAGTTGACGTTTCAGTGGTCTCGCGGGCTACTCGCCCCGATTTTGCTTGGATAGATTTTTCATTCGATATCTCACCATGCGCCACTCGGCGCCTCCTTTACGGGAAGTCGTCGAGCGCCGCTCCCGATATGCCTTTCGCCGGAAGGCCGCGAAGCTCGGAATCAGTGTTGCTGTTTTGGCTCCGGCCGCGGAGCTTTGGTACGCCGACTAACATTTTCGGCGCATATTTCGCCTTGGGTCATCATCGGCAAAGAACCAGCAGCTCAGCTCAAGGAGAAGGCGGAGGCGCCTGAGGCGCTCCCAGTCACGACACGCACGGAACTCGGCGCAAGATCAGACGCGTTGAGGCTTGTTCACACGCCTCTCGCTTCGTCGGATCTGATAGACGGCAACACTCAGCGTCACAGGCCACACAATCCCAAGTCCAGCCGCCACCATGCCCTTGCGCCACGTCAGCCGAGAGGTCGAGACGAGCTCGTGCAGGGACAGAAGTATAAACCCTGCAGCCACGGCCACATATATAAAGACAACAATCGCACATAGGACAAATAGCAAGATCACGATCAAATATGACATTTCTTCACGCCCCTCTTACGGAACAACATTCGCCGGAAGCGAAGACAATCCATTCAAGTGGACTGCGAAAACAAAAAGAAAAGACGATTGCGTTCCTTGGATCGGCACACATCGTCGTCTCTGAATATGATTTTCAGTCACATTCACCGACCGTGTCAACGCGATTTTAAGCCATTAACCGCGCTACCAAAGCAAAAATGCATAGCTGACTCGCAGTATAAGCATGGTTAATGTAAACAATGCAAATTAAATGTTGATTACAATTCTAGATACATGCCTTTTGTTTATATATTCCGGTGGAGTCGAGGAAGCTTTTTAATTATTGCCCTTCCAAATCCATCAAATCAGGGGAAAAAGTTTAATGTCGCGTAAAGCATAGTCGTTACATTTTTTTGAGGGGAAAAACTCGGAATCCTGCATTCAGGAATTGTATGACCAGAAATGTATACACCCAGTGCGATTTCCGTTGTTAATGCAATATATGCATTACGCATAAATATGCGTTTCTGACTAGACGTTCGGTGCTGTAAGCGACCGCCGGAGAGATCAACCTTAACACCAGCTCCAGCAAATCGACCAAACCATTGCGCGCAGTGCCAAGGGCGCCAGCCATGTGGCGCAAACCGCAAAATGCCACGGAATGACCGGAATTCCGGCATATCCTGGTGCACAAAGCCAAGGGACAAACGAGCCCAGGGTGACACTTCCACCCCTTCAGTCCAGACGGGAACCATCTGCCGGCAGCCGGTCATGGTAAATCCCTTCCGGAGAACCGCTTATCAAGTTTCTGAACATCAGGATCTCGACGCTATCGACGCGCCGCCGAGCGAACGAGACGGCCTTCACCGTGGGGGCGTCAGCACCGCCCTTCCCCGGACAACGCGACGCCAGCCACTCCCCCGCCGCGACCATACGCGCCAAACACAGCCGGCCACACAAGCCGGCGATCCGGCAGGTTCGCCAGTAAAAATGACCGCAGTCATATTTCCCGGATTTTATTTTGACCGCGGTCAAATTTATTGTCATAGTCCCGACATGGCCAAGTCCGTCCAACAGCGAACCCTGCAAACCCGCGCCCGCCTGCTGGTGGTTGCCACGGAGGTCATCGGCGAAGCAGGCTACGCTGCCCTGCGCGTCGAGGATGTCGTGGCGCGCGCCGGCGTCGCCAAGGGCACCTTCTTTGCCCACTTCCGCGACAAGGACACGCTGCTCGAAACACTCGTCGGCGCCCGCCTCGACACCTGCCTTGACGCCCTCGAAGCCCTCCCCCCGCCCCGCGATGTCGCTGGACTGGTCGAAGCCCTGATGCCGCTGATCGCGGTCCTGGGCAGCGAGCGCCATGTCGTCGATCTGGTGTTCCGCCGCTTCGGTGCCGTGACGGACGGCGACGCCAGCCCGATTGCCAAGGCCTTCAGCCGCCTCGAGCGCATCGTCGGCGCCTGGCTCTACATGCGCGTCTTCCGCAAGGACGTCGCCATCGACATCCAGGTCGAAGGCATCATCGGACTTATCCTGCAGGCGCTCGCTCTCGATTTTGCGAGGCCCGCGCAGCGCCCCCTGCGCGACCGCCTTTCCGACAATCTGCGCGCCTGGCTGAACGCCGCAGCCTGAACCGCTGACCGTCCTTTTGCCGCCGCAGCCAGAATCGCCTTACCCTTGGCGCCATGCGCCCCGACATCCTCAACCCGCTGTTCCAGTCCTTGACCGCCCTGCCGGGCCTCGGTCCCAAGCTTGCGCCCAAGGTCGCGCGCCTCATTGGGCCCGCCGGAGAAACCGCCCGCGAGGCCGCGGTGCTCGACGTCCTGTTCCATATCCCGAGCTATCTGATCGACCGCAGCCGCGAGGCGATGATCGCCACCGCCCCGGAAGGGGCCATCGTCACGCTGCGTGTCCGCGTCGACCGCCACAAGGCGACGCCGCCCGGCACGCGCGCGCCCTATCGCGTCTTCGTTCATGACGAGAGCGGCGAGATGGCGCTCACCTATTTCCGCGCCGAGAAGGGCTGGATGGAAAAGCTCTATCCGGTCGGCGAAACCGTGCTGATCTCCGGCAAGATCGAATGGTTCAACGGCGCGCCGCAGATGAACCACCCCGACCACGTGGTGCCCGAGGCCGAAGCACACAAGCTGCCGCGCATGGAGCCGGTCTATCCCATGACAGAGGGCGTCACTTCGCGCCTCCTCATGAAGCTCGCCGACGCGGCACTCGCCCGCCTGCCCGCCCTGCCCGAATGGCTCGACCCGGCCCACAAGGCGCGCGAAGGCTGGAGCGATTTTGCCACCGTCCTCCACCACCTGCACAAGCCCGAGAGCAACGCCGAGTTTGCCGACGACAGCCCCTCGCTCGCCCGCCTCGCCTATGACGAGCTCCTGGCCTCGCAGTTGGCCCTCGCCCTCGTCCGCAAGTCGCTGAAAACCGTCCTGCAGCGCCAAAACCGGCCCACTGGCACCATCGCCGCGAAGCTGCGCGCCGCCCTGCCCTTCGCCCTCACCGGCTCGCAGGAAGCCGCCATCGCCGACGTGCTCGCCGATCTCGCTGCCCCCAATCGCATGATCCGGCTCATCCAGGGCGATGTCGGCTCAGGCAAGACCATGGTGGCTCTGTTCGCCGCCGCTGCCTGCGTCGAGGCCGGCGGGCAAGCCGCCATCATGGCCCCCACCGAGTTGCTCGCCCGCCAGCACGCCCAGTCCATCGGCGCCATCGCCGACAAGGCCGGCCTCCGCGTCGCCCTGCTCACCGGCTCGGACAAGGGCAAGGGCCGCCGCGAAACGCTGGAGTGCATCGCGTCCGGCGAAGTCGACATCGTCGTCGGCACCCACGCCCTGTTCCAGCAGTCGGTCGATTTCGCCAACCTGACGCTGGCCGTCGTCGACGAGCAGCACCGCTTCGGCGTGCACCAGCGACTGGCCCTCACCGGCAAGGGCCAGAAGACCGACCTCCTGGTCATGACCGCCACGCCGATCCCGCGCACGCTGATGCTCGCCTATTTCGGCGACATGGACGTCTCCCGGCTCACCGAAAAGCCTGCGGGGCGCAAACCCATCGTCACCGTCACCGTCTCCGCCGACCGCCTCGGCTCCATCGTCGACCGCATCCGCCTCGCGGTCGCCCAGGAGGGTGCCAAGGCCTATTGGGTCTGCCCGCTGGTCGAGGAAAGCGAGGTCAGCGACCTCGCCGCCGCCGAGGAGCGTTTCCAGGATCTGCGCCAGTTCTTCGGCGACGACGTTGCCCTCGTGCACGGCCGCATGAAACCCGCCGAGAAAGACGCAGCCATGGCGCGCTTCAAGTCCGGCGAGGCCCATGTGCTGGTGGCCACCACCGTCATCGAAGTGGGTGTCGACGTACCGGACGCCACCATCATGGTGATCGAGCACGCCGAACGCTTCGGCCTCGCCCAGCTGCACCAGCTGCGCGGCCGCGTCGGCCGTGGCGCCAAGGCCTCATCCTGCGTGCTGCTGTTCAAGGGCCCGCTCGGCGAAACCGCCAAGGCCCGCCTCAACGTCATGCGCGAAACCGAGGACGGCTTCCGCATCGCCGAGGAAGACCTCAAACTGCGCGGCGGCGGCGAGCTCCTCGGCATCCGCCAGTCCGGCATGCCCGGCTTCCGCTTCGTCCGCCCCGAACACCACGGCGCCCTCATGGAAACCGCCCGCGACGATGCCAGCCTCATCCTCACCCGCGACCCCAACCTGGCCTCCGACCGCGGCCAGGCCCTGCGCATCCTGCTCTACCTGTTCGGGAGGGACGAGGCGATTCGCCTGATCCGCGCGGGCTGAGTCATCTGAAAACAGTCGCGAGCCTTGTGTAACTACAAAAATGTAGTTACATTTCTCATCCGAATGGTGCAGCGAGGTATCGTGAAGTTCGACTGGATGACGATAAGGCTGCGTCCAACCAGCGCAAGCATGGCGTCAGCTTCGAGCTGGCGATGCGCGTCTTCGCTGATCCGTTTGCTCTGACACTGCAGGATAGGATCGAAAGCTACGAATACCGCTATCAGACGATCGGCTCAGTCGGCGGAGCCGTGATATTGTTGGTGGCACATACCGATCGGGACGACCAAGGCGAAGAGATCATCCGCATCATTTCGGCTCGTCGTGCCGACAAGCGGGAGCGAAGGCACTATGAGCAAGATCGTCAAACATGACTTCGATCCGGCCAATCCTCCGTCCTTGACGGACACGGAAAAGGCCGACATTGCCGCTTTGGCCGCGCTCGACGACGCGGCAATCGACTACGGCGACCTTGCGCCGCTCAGCGATGACGCTTGGGCAACAGCCCGGCGCAATCCCCACTTCCGTCCGATCAAGCAGCAGATCACTCTGCGCATCGACGCCGACCTGCTCGCCTGGTTCAAGGACAACACACCGGACGGACGCGGATACCAGAGCGACATCAACGCCGCCTTGCGTTCCCACGTGGAAGCGAAGCAGCGAAAAGCTGGATGAAGCGCAGCACCACAAAAAACGAGTGCCCTGCCGAACGTCAGTTTGGGTGAAGCAGGGCACTAGGAGATTTCATTCAGAGCCTTCGCGGCCACTCGACTCTGGACTGAACCAATTGGCGCCCTCTCCCCCCTTGCGGGGGAGAGTTGGAGAGAGGGGTAAACGACTGAAAACTCAGAACTACCGCTCAAACACCCTACCCCCGCGGCCGCAGCAGAAACGCCAGCCCGACACACCCCACTGCCAGTGCCATCGGGATTGCCGTCCACAACAGGCTTCCCGTCACCGTTAGTGCTGCTGCCCCGGCCCAGCCGATCGAACCGAAAGCCTCGGTGAAGGTGGCGATGCGGCTCGCGGTCTGGCGGCGGCGGAAATGGCTGCGCTTGGCGCTCTTGCGGAACAGGAACTGGATCACCGTTGCCCCGCCGGTGGCCAGGGCGATGAACACCAGCGTCGTCAGCGCGCTGAGCGGCGCCACCAGCGCAAAGCCAAGCAGCAGCGGCGTCACCGGCAGCGCCACGGCGATGAACACTGCTTCCACCTTGGCCCTCAGCGCCGTGCCGGAGGCAACCGGTGCGGTCGCGATCAGCTCGGGTGCGTCTTCGCCTGACAGCGTCAGCCAGGCGAGCCCGCCGGCAAGCTGGCCCGCCGCCATGGTCAGCACCGGTGCCAGCACCAGCGCCACGCCCGTGCTCGTGCCCGTATTGGTCCACAGCAGCAGCGCCGGCGGGATCAGGTAGAGGATCTGCATCAGCGTCTGCGACAGCAGCCAGGGGTCGCGCTTGAGGAGCGTCAGCTCCTTGACCCGGAGATGCCCCGCCACCGACCGCGGCTTGAAGATCGCGATCGTCCGCCGCCGGTTCACCACCTGCCCCTGCGGCGCGTCGGTGAAGGCGCCGGCATAGGCTCCGAACCGCCGCGCCGAGACCCCGATCGCCGCCACCAGCAGCGCCAGCGACAGCGACATCACGGCGATCAGCGGCAAGAGCTCGCCCGACGCCGCCCGCGCCGGCCACCAGATCAGGCTGCCGAGAGCCGGCAACCGCCCCTCGTCCTCCAGAAGATCGAACACCGCCATCCGCTGGCTGCTGCCCATGGAGAGAATGCCCACCACCTGCGCACCGATGGTGAAGCCGGCCCCGATGATCGCCGCCAGCACCTGCGCGATGGTGCGCGTGCGCTTGACGCCCGTCAGCTTGAGCAGCATGAGCGACACGCCGATCGACACCGTCGCCGCCGTGGCACCGCCGGCAAACAGCACGCCATAGGCCATCAGCCAACGCGGCCCGTCGACAATCGCCATGGCGTCGATCACCGGGATCAGCAGCATGCCGGCCATCAGCGTCGTCGAGATGGCGGATATGAAGATGCGCAAGCCCAGCACGCGCGCCATCGGCGCCGGCGAGCTCATGATCAGGTCGAGGTCGGCGCGGGCGTAGATCACCCGCGTCACCTGTTCCAGCGCCTGCGCCAGCATGAGCGTCCAGGCAAAGAAGCCGGACACCGACAGCACCATCAGGAAATGCGGCGTCGGCTCGCTCGGAAAAGGCGCGTAGACGCCGAGGACATACCAGGCCCCCCAATGCAGGAGACCGAGGAACACCAGTGCCCAGATCGTCCGCCCCCAGGAAGCGTCCTTGCGCCCGCCCGACATGATGAACAGGAACTCGCGCCAGGCGAGCCGCGCCTCATGGGCGGCAAACCAGCCGAAGCTGAGCGGCTTGAACCGGTGCCGGCGCACTTCCTTGCGCTCCATGGGCGAGGCCGACAGCTCTGTCATGCCGCCACCTCGCTGCCGGCAACGATCTCCAGGAACACCTCTTCCAGCGTCGAGCCGGCATGCCCGGCCCGTTCGCGCAACTCGTCGAACGTGCCCTCCGCCATCAGCCGCCCGCCGGCGATCACGCCGATCCGGTCGGCCATGCGCTCGGCCACTTCCAGGATATGCGTCGTCATGATCACCGTCGCTCCCGCCGCCACGCGCGCCTTCAGCACATCCTTGACCAGCCGCGAAGACGACGCGTCGAGCCCGGTCAACGGCTCGTCGAGAATGATCAGCTTGGGCGCGTGCACCAGCGCACCGCACAGCGCCACCTTCTGCCGCATGCCCTTGGAGAGCCCTTCGCAGCGCTGGTGCTTCTGCGCCGTCAGCCCCACGAGATCGATCAGCGCCTCCGCCTCCCGCTCGGCCTCCGCTCCTTCGACGCCCCAGAGCCCGGCGACAAAGGCCACATACTCGAGCGGCGTCAGCTTGTCGTAGATCATCGGCTCGTCCGGCACCCAGGCGATAAGCCGCTTGGCCGCAATGGGATCGTTGAGCGCGTCAACGCCCCAGACGGAAATGGCCCCGCTGTCGGGCTTCAGGAGCCCCGTCACCATGCGCAAGGTCGTCGTCTTGCCCGCGCCATTGGGCCCGAGCAACGCGTAGAACTCACCGGGTCGAACCGTCAGATCCAGCCCGGATACGGCCGGCTTGCCATCATAACTCTTTGCCAAGGCGTGGATTTCAAGGGCGGAGACAGCGGCCATCATCAGATCCTGACGGTTGAGACAGGCCGCGATCATGCCGCATCAATCTTGCGGCCGGGTGTATGGGCGTGGTCAATCAGCGCTTAAGCTACCTTGATGCGCTCTTCTCTTCTGACCTCGTCCTGCCTAATGTCACCACACATGCTCAGAGGCCTCCAATGCCCTTCATTCCCGTCGGCGACCTTAACGTCCACTATCGTCTCACCGGTCCTGCCGATGCGCCGGTCATCGTCTTCATCAATGCCCTCGGCACCGACTTCCGTATCTGGGACGATGTCGTCGCAGCGATCGGCAACCGGGCGCGCATCCTCACCTATGACAAGCGCGGCCATGGCCTGACCACCGCCAGCCCTGGCGACTATTCCGGCACCCTCCTCGCGGACGATCTCATCGGCCTCCTCGACGCGCTCTCAATTGAGCGCGCCTCCCTTGTCGGCCAGTCGGTGGGCGGTCTGATTGCCCAGGTCGCAGCCACGCACGCGCCGCAGCGCGTCACGAAGCTGGTGCTGTCCAACACTGCCGCCGTCTTCGGCACGCCGCAAACCTGGACCGACCGCGCCGCCACGGTGCGCGCCAGCGGCACCGCCCCGCTGGTGGACGCGACCATGGAACGCTGGTTCTCCCCCGCCTTCCACGCCACGAACCCGGCCGACGTTGCCGGCGCGGCCACCATGCTCGCCCGCACCGATCGGATCGGCTATGCCGGCACCTGCGCGGCCCTGCGCGACGCCGACCTCAGGGACAACGCCACCCGCATCACCCGGCCGACCCTGGTGATCGGCGGCCAGCATGACGGCTCCACACCGCCCGCCGTCGTCGCCGCGCTCGCAGCGGCGGTCCCTGGCGCCCGCCTCGAAATGCTGGAGACCGCCCACCTGCCCTGCATCGAGCGCCCCGCTGAACACGCCGCCCTCATCGCCGGCCATCTTCTCGGTTGATAACGCGCAAGTGAATCGCCCAGCCCCGTCGGGCGGTCTAGTTTCCCTCACCACACCATCGCGAGCGCCGCCATGACTTCCGTGACCCCGATCGAGCCCGACGCCTCCGTCGTCGCCGTCCTGCCCGGCTTCACCTTTGCCGACAGCTACCGGACAACGGTCGACGAAGCGGTCCTGACCGCGCCGGAAGCTGCGCGGCGTTCCTTCGCCCGATCGCCGGCCTGGTTCCGCAAGCTGCTCGCGCTCCGCAACCGCCTCGGCGCCTTTGTCGGCCTGAAGGTCGCCGGCAGTACGAACGCCCCCGGCGCCCGGCGCGACTATGGCAACTTCCCCGTCGTTGCCGAAACCGCCAACCGCGTCATCCTCGGCTTCAACGACAAGCACCTCGACTTCCGCATCGTCATCGACGCCAACCCGGCCGCCGATCACACCGACGTTTCGGTCTCCACCGTCGTCAAGACCCACAATCTCCTTGGCCGCACCTATCTGGCCCTGGTGCTGCCCTTCCATCGCCTCATCGTGCCGACCATGGTCCGGCGCATCCCGATCTCGGACTGACCCGTCCGCCATCCAAGGATCCATCCCATGAACAAGCCCCGCCTCCACCTCGACGTCATCGTCGATGTCGTTTGCCCCTGGTGCTTCCTCGGCAAGCGCCGCCTCGACGCTGCCATGGAGGAGCTGCCCGACATCGACTTCTCCATCGCCTATCGCCCCTATCAGCTCGATCCCAACCTTCCCAAGGCCGGCGCCGAGCGTCAGGCCTACATGCGCGGCAAGTTCCCCGACCGCAACGCCCTCGACGAAGCGCATGCCCGCCTGACCGACATGGGCCGCGATGTCGGCATCGCCTATGCCTTCGACGCCATCCCCACCGTGCCCAACACCCTCGACGCCCACCGCCTCATCCGCTGGGCGCAGGAAGCCCAGCTCGGCGACGAGATGGTCGAGCATCTGTTCAAGCTCTACTTCGAGGACGCCGCCGACCTCACCCAGCAGGATGTGCTCATCGCCGCCGCCGAAACCGTCGGCCTCGACGAGGACGAAGTCACCATGAAGCTCGACGACGGCGCCGACGTGGAGATCGTCAAGGCCGACATCGCCCATGCTTCCGCCCTCGGCATCAGCGGCGTGCCCTGCATCATCGTCGACCGCAAGTTCGCCATCTCCGGCGCCCAGTCGAGCGACATCCTCGTCCAGGCTTTCGGCAAGATTGCTGCCGAACTGCAGGCTGCTGCCCGCTGAAACGCCCCATTGTTGGGAGGGCTGAAGGACTGGCTCTCCCATTTCCGCTGCCATGGCAAGACACATGACGAATGCATCATGTGTCAGCATTTGCCAGGCAAAAAGCTGATTTTTAAGGAATACCCCCGACGCAAACAATTGCACGCTGCGTCTTCACAATCCGAAAAGTATAACAATGGAAACGAATGGACGGGAGAAATTCTCCATGAGATCCATCGTCCTCAAGGGCAGGTAAATGTCGTTGCGCATTCAGCGCTTCCGACGGTCAATCGCGAAACCCTGGGGGATACAGATGCGGATTCTGAACATTGCTGCGGCCATTCTCGTTGCGTCTTCCTCGCTGGCATTTGCCGATGGCCATGGTGACGACGGTGGCAAGGGCTGCAAGACCAAGCAGCTCGCCGGCAAGTGGGCGACCACTTTTTCCTATTTGAAGGCCGACAACTCCATCGGCGATCTCTCCTGTTCGCTGGTCGTTGATGGCACCGGCGCCATCTCCGACGCCACCTGCATCGCCACCGAAGTCGACGCCGCCTCCTTCGATGTGACCGGCGCCTTCACGGTGGACGCCAACTGCCATGTGGTCGGCACTCTCTCCGACGCCGCCGCCACCGAAACGCTGAACATCTTCGGCGAAGTCACCCAGACCGGCGACGTTCTCAACGGCATGGTCTACATCACCGACGGCTGGTTCAAGCCGCTGACCGCCATCCGCACCGCCCGCGCCGGCAAGCGCCAGCACGTCAACGAGGACGTCGATCTCGGGCCCGGCCACAATCACCATGACCACGACGACGGTGAGCTGGACAATCACGGTGGCGGCAACTGAGCAGCGAACCAGCTGTCATCGATCGTGAAATGCGACCGGCGGGATCAACCCCGCCGGTATCATTTTGTCGAACCAAATTGCCCCTGCGAGATTGCAATAAGGCTTCTGCCGGAGAGTTCCTGTCCGTCAGGAAGCAGGGGGAGCGTCGATATCGTCCGGCAGGCAAACGCCGGCAGAGCCAAGGCTCTCCGAGATATCACACCATATGCGGCGAAGCCGGCGCACATGCAGATCATCCCCGATCAGTCGCATGAAATGCTCCACGAACTCGCTCAACCTCTTCTCATCCGACCTGTCCTGGATGTCGTTCTTTCCGATCTGGTCGTAGGCCCAGGAGAGAAACGCGCTCAACTCCAACGGCTTTGAACCCGTCCCGTCTCGCGCCGAAATCTTCAGGCCACTCAACTTGGTCAGTTGTTCAAGTCGTTCATTCGTCGAGAAAAGAACGCAGGCGAGAATGCGGTCGAACTCCGGCGGAGCATGCCGGCTGCGCACAGCGCGTTCGAGATCGAATATCGTGCGAAGGTTGAGTTGTCGCATCAACAGGAAGCGTTCGATCCCGACAACGCAGCACAGTTGCGCCTGCCCCACCCAGTCAATGGTCTCATAGATGCCGAAAGGCGACTCGATGTGCAGCATGATCGGATTGTAGGTCGCGAGATTCTGGACCTCATCGATGCCGCATTCCTGCAACCGATAGCGGATCGGGAAGGTGATCCCGTCAATCACCTCGAGTGGGGTCGAGCTTGTCACCGCCATGAAGCGGTCATCTGACCGCTTGAGCCAAGGCATGAAGTCCTTGAACTTCTCGAGAATGAACAGCAGCGAACTCTCCTGCATCACTCCAAAGGCAAGGGCGAGGCCAATCCAGATCTTCGACACATCATGCTCTGCCGGGGACGCAGACGGCCCCCCGGGCTGGACCAAGGCCTCATAAAGCTGCGCCGGCACCTGCCCCGGGTCCGGGAAAGTTCTGTAGAGCACCGTAACGAGCACCATCGAACTGACGATCTCCATCGTCTGGCGCACAAAGGTCGCTGTCGACAGATCAAACACAAGCAGGCTGCGCACGAATTGCCGGACAGAGGCGATATAGGCACCAAGAAAGGCCATACCTGCGATGGTCAAACTGCGAATGCCTTCCGAAGTCAGCGCTTTACCCTCGCCCCCCGAGCCGCCGGAGATCAGGACGGAACTGCTCAGCCACGCAAACCAACTCTGCAACGGGGCGTGATCACTAGAAAAGGAGCTGGGAACCCCTGCCAATACAACCGAAAATCCGAAAAAGCAGACAAGCATGTATCCGACCGACGAGTAGAACAACACACGATCTGAATGACCGAAACTCTTCCGCTTTACCATCGACATCAACTTTTCGTCTTCGACGTTTTCTGCCATAACCCCCGGAAGATCATAGGTATATTTCAGTTTGACGAACTCAAAGGACGGATTGGCCAAGGAGCTGCCGGTGTTCGGTTGCGCCGCCTGTGGAAAGACCTTGGAGAAATAGAGGATTTGCGCCAGTCGCTGACAGCGCACTTCGTTGCGCGCAAAGATGACGATCCCCGGCGTCAGTACGGCGATGAGGGCGGGAACAACCACTTGCCATGACCATCCAGCGCCAAGCGCTTCAATCCAACTGAAAATCTCCATGCCTGCCCCCCTGGAATTGACACGACCGTCCCTCCCCGGTCGCCATCACAACCGGGTACAATTTCTGAGTGCAATTTTTGATTACCTATTTCAGTATTACACGCATTAAGATCATTTTCAACAAAAATAGGTACAATTCCATAAAATCTATTATTGGTTGTATATGCGTGCAAAAAGCGGCCGCCGGCTCTCCATGCTGAAGAACCAGCCACATGGCCAGAATAGGCCGACAGATCAGTGATTTAGGGAACGAGGGCCTCAGCCCGCCAGTTCGTCCAGCAGGCGCACTATGGCGTCGCGGTGGGCGGTCAGCGCCTTGTAGGCCAGCTGATCGGCATCAAGCGCCAGGATCTGATCCCGGAGCCCCGCCGCCAACCGCTTGCCCTCAGGGTGTTCGCGGAAGGCCGCCAGCGGATCGGCGAGGATCTTGATGGTGAACAGGATGTCGCCGCTGACCGGCAGACGGCGCAGCGTCTGCCGTTCCACGCGCACGAAGATGCGGGCGGGATCGATGGAACCGTCGGCGCGGAACCAGTTGCGCGGCAGCTGCTTGGTTTCGGGATGGTGCCGCTCGCGGTCGGGATAGATCGACCAGTTGAGCCGCCACACCGGCATCTCCACCTTCAGGGAGTCGAAAATGCGGGCCATGCGCTGGGCCATGCTGCCCGCATAGCCCGGCACATTCTCGTGGATGCCGTCGAGCGTACGTCCGAATTTCTCGTGGATCGACCAGGACGAGGGAAAGCACAGCGCCGCTGCCACCAGCCGCCAGCCTTCGTCGGTCCGGCGCATCAGCGCCAGATCTTCCTGCACCAGCCGCGCCGCCCGCATAAGGTGGGGCTCGCCGGCCGATGCCCCTGCGGCCGGTGCGCCAACCACGCGCACACCGTCGGCGGTCGCCTGGTAGAGCTCCGGAAACCGCGCCGGCAAATGAGCCGAGAGCAGTTCCAGAACCTCGGCCTGCGTCGCCTCCGTGCCGGCTTCCGCGCCAAACACGTCGCCCGGCTTCTCTGCGAACAGCTTCGCCTTCAGGGCCAGATCGTCCGCAAAGGCCGCATCAGGTTCGATCCAGTCACCAAGATCGAGCGGCGACAGTCCGATACTGAACGGCTTGCGTGAACCGTCATAGGGCGTGTGGGCAAAGGCTTCGGGCGTCGCGGTCATCTGGCACCTTCCGGACCCTTCAGGTGATCAAACCAGCGGCACCTTCACGCGGTCCACGTGCGACGCCTTGATCCAGCGGACGGTGCCGGTGGAGGAGCGCATCACCACGGTGCTGGTGATGATCTTGTCGCGGATGAACTTCACGCCCGGCAGCATGTTGCCGTCGGTCACACCGGTGGCAGCAAACAGCACGTCACCCTGCGCCATCTCTTCCATGGTGTATTTCTTGTTCACGTCGGTGATGCCCATGCGCTTGGCGCGCTCGATCTGGTCGGGGCGGTTGATCACCAGACGGCCCTGCATCTGGCCGCCGATGCAGCGCAGCGCAGCTGCGGCCAGCACGCCTTCAGGCGCGCCACCGATGCCGAGATAGATGTCGATGCCGGTCTCTTCCGGCTCCGTCGTGTGGATGATGCCCGCCACGTCGCCATCGCCGATCAGACGGATCGAGGCGCCGGTCGCGCGCACTTCCTCGATCAGGCGCGCATGGCGCGGACGGTCGAGAATGCAGGCGTTGATCTCGTTGATCGCCAAGCCCTTGGCATCGGCCAGCGCCTTGAGGTTTTCGGTGGGCGTCGCATCGAGATCGATCAGGCCGGCCGGATAGCCCGGGCCGATGGCGATCTTGTTCATGTAGACGTCCGGGGCATTGAGCAGGCCGCCCTGCTCGGCAATCGCCACCACCGCCAGCGAGTTGGGCAGGTTCTTGGCGCAGATCGTGGTGCCTTCCAGCGGGTCCAGCGCGATATCGACGCGCGGCCCCTTGCCGGTGCCCACTTCTTCGCCGATGAAGAGCATCGGCGCCTCGTCGCGCTCGCCCTCGCCGATCACCACGGTGCCATGCACCGGCAGCTGGTTGAGTTCGCGCCGCATGGCGTCCACGGCCGCCTGATCGGCCTCCTTCTCATCGCCGTGCCCGCGCAGACGAGCGGCCGCCACAGCAGCCCTCTCGGTCACGCGCGCAAGTTCGAGGGTGAGGATACGATCAAGCGAATTGGCGAATTTCTGCGACATGAAATCTTCCCGCACTCAGAGCAACGGTAACAAACGCTGCGCGCGTTCGGGCTTACCCATGCAAAAAGCGCGCAACCCGGATTCGGCCAAGCCCCGGCTCAAGGCAGTAGTTCGCAAATCAATGCGACGTCAATGCAACAAATGGAGCAGTCGGGATCTTTCGGACGTCGAAAAAAAGGATTGGTAAATTGCTTTGCCTATAACGACTTAGCTGAAACGCGCCATTTCAAACGATATTTTCTCTGAGCCATGCAAAAATCGATGCCCGCCCCCGCGCGGGCATCATGTCGACTTTCGTTTGTTCAGAGGCTCTCGATGCGGATCAGCGTCGGCGCCGCCGCGATATGCCCATCGCTTTCGATTTCGGCAAGCGCTGCACGAATTTCCGTCTCGGTGGTCGCGTAGGTGATCAGAACCACCGGCTGCGGCATCGGTACCGAGGCGTCGGCAAGCGCCCCTTCAGGCATCGCGTCCCGGCGATGCTGCACGATGGATTCCAGCGAGATGGCGTGCTCGGCCATGCGCGCCGCGATGCTGGCGAAGGCACCGGGCCGGTCATAGACCGCAAGGCGCACATAGTAGCCGCCCTTGTGCGCCTGGATCTCTGCACGCTGATAGGGCTTGAGCTCGCTCGCCGGCAGGCCGAACATCGGCATCGTGTGGCCGCGCGCCGCATCGACGATATCGGCAATCACCGAGGAGGCCGTGGCATTGCCACCGGCACCGGGGCCGACCAGCACCACTTCGCCCAGCGCGTCGCCATCGAAGGCCACCGCATTGAGCACACCTTCGGTCTGGGCAACCGACGACCCCTTCGGCACCATGGTCGGATGCACCCGGGCCTCGATGCCCGTATCGGTGCGCCGCGACACGCCGAGCAGCTTGATGCGATAGCCCAGCTCGTCCGCCGCCTTGATGTCGGCCAGCGAGATCGACGTGATGCCTTCCACGTAGATGGCCTCGGCATCCACCTCCACGCCAAAGGCGAGGCTGGTCAGGATGGCGAGCTTGTGCGCGGTGTCGAACCCGCCCACGTCGAAGGTCGGGTCTGCCTCGGCATAGCCGAGCCGCTGCGCTTCCTTGAGGCAGACGTCGAAGGAGAGGCTCTCCTTTTCCATGCGCGTCAGGATGTAGTTGCAGGTGCCGTTGAGAATGCCGTAGACGCGAGTGATGTTGTTGCCCGCAAGGCTTTCCTTCAGCGTCTTGATCACCGGAATGCCGCCGGCCACCGCCGCCTCGAAGCCCACATAGAGCCCCTTGGCCTCGGCCAGCCGGGCGATCTCCACACCGATGCGCGCCAGAAGCGCCTTGTTGGCCGTGATCACCGACTTGCCGTTTTCGATCGCCGCGCGCACCACGGCCTCGGCGGCACCACTGGCGCCGCCGATCAGTTCCAGCACCACGTCCACGTTGGGATCGCGCGCCAGATCTTCCGGATTGTCATGCCAGGACACGCCGTTGAGATCGATCCCGCGGTCGCGGGAACGGTTGCGGGCCGACACGGCCGTCACCACGACGGGACGCCCGGCGCGCAGCCCCAGAGGCGAGGCATTCGACTGGATGATGCGTACGACGGACGCACCAACGGTTCCGAGGCCGGCGATCCCGAGGCGAAGCGGTTTGGACATGGACTTTTCCGAACTGAAACTGGCGAACTGTATCAAACGAGCGAGACTTCCGATCAGCCGCGTGCGGTGATCGGAATGACGTTGTGCATGGTCTCGTCGGCGCTGTCAAAGAAGCGGCGCAGGTTGCGGGCGGCCTGGCGGATGCGCTGCTCGTTTTCCACGAGCGCGAGACGGACAAAGCCGTCGCCATGCTCGCCGAAGCCGATGCCCGGCGCCACGGCCACGTCGGCCTTCTCGATCAGCAGCTTGGAGAACTCCAGGCTGCCGAGCGAACGGAACTTCTCCGGCAGCGGCGCCCAGGCGAACATGGACGCGCGCGGCGCCGGAATCTCCCAGCCGGCCCGGCCGAAGCTCTCCACCATCACGTCGCGGCGGCGCTGATAGGTCTGGCGCACCTCGTCGATGTGCTTGTCGGCATCCGGATCGTTGAGCGCGGCGGCGGCCGCCACCTGGATCGGCGTGAAGGCGCCATAGTCGAGGTAGCTCTTGACGCGGGCGAGTGCGGCGATCAGCCGTTCGTTGCCCACGGCAAAGCCCATGCGCCAGCCGGCCATGGAGAAGGTCTTGGACATGGAGGTGAACTCCACGCAGACGTCCATGGCGCCCGGCACCTCGAGGATCGACGGCGGCGGCACGCCGTCGAAATAGATCTCCGAATAGGCAAGATCGCTGAGCACATAGATCTCATGCTTGCGCGCGAAGGCCACGACGTCCTTGTAGAAGTCGAGCTCCACCACTTCCGCCGTCGGATTGGACGGATAGCACAGGATCATGGCGATCGGCTTGGGGATGGAATGCACCACGGCGCGCTCCAGCGCGTGGAAGAACTCCGGTCCCGGCGTCACCGGAATCGAGCGGATCACGCCACCCACCATCAGGAAGCCGAAGGCATGGATGGGATAGCTCGGGTTCGGGCACAGCACCACGTCGCCCGGCGAGGTGATCGCCTGCGCCATGTTGGCGAAGCCTTCCTTCGACCCGAGCGTGGCCACCACCTGCGTGTCCGGATTGAGCTTCACGTTGAAGCGGCGCGCATAATAGGCCGCCTGCGCCCGGCGCAGACCGGGAATGCCGCGCGACGACGAATAGCCGTGCGTGTCCGGCCGCTGCACGGTCTCCACCAGCTTGTCGACGATGAACTTGTTGGTCGGCAGGTCGGGGTTGCCCATGCCGAGGTCGACAATATCTGCGCCATTAGCTCGCGCGGCTGCCTTGAGACGGTTGACCTGCTCGAAGACATACGGCGGAAGGCGCTTGATCTTGTAGAACTCTGTATTGCTCATCGGTTCAACCTCGATAGGAACCACGTTACGGCGTCACGCATCCGCGAAACCACCGCACGGGGTCCATGCTTCTAGATCAATTCGCCCCCGAGGGAAAAGCGCCTTTTTGTCCGAAACGCCCATTGGACGACAAAAATGCGTGCGCTGCACACGGCCGGTCGCCAAGCGGCGCTTTCAGCCAATGCTCTGCAGCGCCGGAAAGGTCTCGAGCAGCCAGAAGGACACCCGCTGCATGCCGCCCGTCAGGAACAGCACCCCGGTCAGCACCAGCAGCACGCCCATGAGCTTCTCCACCTTGTCCATATGTGCCCGGAATCCGCGCAACAGGTAGATGAACTTGGCCGCGAACATGGCCGCGATCAGGAATGGCACGCCGAGGCCCGCCGAATAGATCGCCAGCAGCAGCGCCCCCTCGGTCACCGTCTGCGAACTGCCGGCCACCGAGAGGATGGCCGCCAGGATCGGCCCGATGCAGGGCGTCCAGCCGAAGGCAAAGGCCAGCCCCATCACATAGGCACCGCCCGGCCCGGCCTTGACGCCTGCCGCACCAAACCGCGCTTCGCGATAGAGCACAGCGATGCGGAACAGCCCGAGGAAATGCAGGCCCATGACGATGATGGCAAGCCCGGCCACCACGCCGAGCACCTGGCTCCAGGCGATCAGCAGATGCCCGAAGGCCGACGCCGTCGCACCCAGGCTGACGAACACCGTCGAGAATCCCAGCACGAAGGCCAGGGCAACCCCCACCACCCTGCCCTTGATCCGCCATGGCCGCTCCGCCGCTTCGCCGGTCAGTTCCTCGATGGAAACGCCGGCCATGAAGCCGAGATAGGGCGGCACCAGCGGCAGCACGCAAGGGCTCACGAAGGAGAGCAAGCCCGCCATGAAGGCTGCGAAAATGGTCACATCGGTCTGCATCAAAGCCCGCCTCGGCGCTTGGGGTGGAGTTTGTCTTATCCGAATCCCACCATCAGCGTCGAGGCCGGCCTGTCATCAACATTGCGTCAGTGCAAATAGGAGAGCGCCGCGTAGAACTTCCGCCCGTAGGCCGCGATGTCGATGTCGTGGTCGGTGCCAACGATGATCTTGCGCGCGCCTACCCAATCATCCTTGTCCGGCTGGCCGTTCGGCTTGGCCGTGAAATAGTCGGCGAACTTCCGGCCCGTGAAAGTCCCGTGCTCCATGCCATGGAACATGATGACCGCCGCATAAGCGGGCAACTTGGCTTCGTCGGGATTGGCAACGAGATCGATGGACTTGCCGAAAGCCAGGCTCAGAACCGCCGACATGGCGGCGTAATTGTTCTTCCAGGTCAGCTGCACATAGCCACGGCCGTGATACTTCGCCCCGAAGCCGGCTTCCGTATTGCCATTCGCCCTCGCCCGCTGCGGCTTGTCGCCGAACGGGCCATATCGCCGCTCGAAATAGGCCGAGGACCCGAACTCGTCGATCGGCTGCATCTTGAAGGCCGTCTCGTGAAACGCCGTTCCCAGCGCATAGGCGAGCCAGCGGTCGTCCTTGCCGGCATGCCGGCTTTCCCACTCGTCCAGAATGAAATTGATCCCGTCCACCTGCCCTTGCGACAGCTTGTTGGTGAACAGGCTGGTGCGGATCTGCTGAAAGAAGAAAGCTCTGTTGATCGGCATGAAATCCCCCTCGAAAGGCGTGTACTGCCAATGATGCAGCCACCTGCAGACGAGGAGGATAAGTTTCCGCGGATCTTAGTCAAGCCTATGGTTGTTATACCTGCTGATAATCTTCTTCAGGTTGTGGCTACGTGTGATCAATGCTGGCAAATCTCGCTGGTAAAGCGTCGATTCCAGCCGGTGCACCGGCTGCACCAACCGCACGGAGTTGGTCAGGAACACCGCGTCGGCGCGCTTGAGGTCATCCACCGTCAGGCTTGCTTCCTCGGCCTTGAGGTTCATTTCCCCCGCGTAGCGCAGCACCAGCAGGCGCGTGATCCCGGCGAGCACGCCATCCTCGATCGGCGGCGTCACCAGCCGGTCGCCGGACACCATGAACACGTTGCCCACCGAACTGCACGCCACATGCCCACGCGTGTTCAGGATCAGGCAGTCGCGCGCGCCATGCTCGCCCGCCTCGCGCAGCGCCAGAATGTTGTCCAGATAGTTCAGCGACTTGAGCCGCGACAGCGGCGAGAACTCGTTGCGCCGGATCGTCGACACCGCCAGCGTCGTCGGCTCCATCACCAGCGCCGGATTGAACGGCGCCAGCGACACGACGATCGTCGGCTTCGGCCCCACCGGCGGCATCAATCCGCGCGCACCGCTGCCGCGCGTCACGGTCAGACGCAACACGCCATAGCCATCCAGCGCCCGCGCCGCCATGGCCGCCAGATCCGCCTCGATCCGGGAACGCACCACCGAGAAGCCCAGCACCGACAGCCCTTGCTCCAGCCGGTCGATATGGGCGTCGCGCATGAAGATGTCGCCCGCCAGCACCGGAATCGTCTCGAACAGCCCGTCAGCCAGCGTGAAGCCTCTGTCGGAATAGTCGAATTCCGCCTTGCTTGCCTCGTGGAACGTGCCGTTGACGAGTATCATGCGCCGCCGTGCTCCCCCGCCCATTCGGCGGCAATATGCAGGAAATTGGCGAGCATGGCATGCCCGCCCTCGGTGAGAATGCTTTCCGGATGGAACTGCACGCCGAAGGTGGGATGCTCCCGATGCGCAAGGCCCATGACCTCGCCCTTCTCCGACCGTGCCGTCACCCTGAGCGGCGATGTGGTCTCATCCACCTCGACGATCAGCGAATGATAACGTCCCACACGCACGGGATTCGGCAACCCTTGGAAAACTCCGGACCCGTCATGCGTCACCATCGAAGCCCGCCCGTGCATCGGCTCCTGCGCCCGCCGCACCACACCGCCCTGCACGTCGCCGATGCATTGATGGCCAAGGCAGATCCCCAGGATCGGAATGCGACCGGACAGGACGTCCACGACCGCATTGGAAATGCCCGCTTCCTTCGGGCTGCAAGGCCCGGGAGAGATCACCACCGCCCGAGGTCTCAGCGCAATGATATCGGCGACGCTCACCGCGTCATTGCGCACCAGAAGCGTCTCCTTGCCAAGTTCGCGGAAGTAACGGGCCACGTTGCCGACGAAGCTGTCGTAATTGTCGATGACGAGGATCATGGCTGCCCCTCCCCGCCGGACGTCTCCGGCTCGAAGGCTTGCAGAACGCGCCGCGCCTTGGTCTCCGCCTCCTCATACTCATCGGCAGGATTGGACAGCGCCGTCATGCCGCCGCCGGCCCAGACGATCGCTTCGCCGTCCACGAAGGTCACCGTGCGGATGGCGATATTGGTATCGGCCGCCCCGTCGAAGCCGAAATAGCCGATCGAGCCGCAATAGATGCCACGCTCGATCCCCTCGAGCTCGGTGATGATCTCCATGGCCCGGATCTTCGGTGCCCCGGTGATCGAACCACCCGGAAAGGCCGCCCCCATCAGGTCCACGGCGTCGAGCCCTTCTTCCAGCACACCGGTCACCACCGAGACGAGGTGATGCACGCTGGCATAGCTCTCGAGCCCGTTGAGCTGCGGCACATGCACCGTGTGCGGCCGGCACACCCGCGACAGGTCGTTGCGCAGCAGGTCGACGATCATCACATTCTCGGCGCGATCCTTCTCCGACGCCTTGAGCGCCGCCGCCAGGTGCATGTCTTCCATCGGCAGCGTCGAGCGCCGCGCCGTGCCCTTGATCGGCCGTGTCTCCACGCGCCCGTCATAGACCTGCACGAAGCGTTCGGGCGACGAGGACGCCACCTTCAGCGTGCCATAGTCGAGCCAGGCGGCGAAGGTCGCCGCATTCATCCGCCTCAGCCGCTTGTAGAAGGCCCAGGCGTCGAAGCCGTCCGGAAGCCTTGCGCCATGGCGCTGGGTGATGTTGGCCTGGAAGATGTCGCCGGCGAGAATATAGTCGATGGTCCGCCCGACCGCCGCCTCGAAGCCCTCGCGCCCCAGGTTGCTCACCCAGTCCAGATCCGCCGTGCCAGGTCCATCCGTGTCGGTCGGCGCAGCAGTCACAAGCAGTTCCTCGAAGCGATCGGCGCGCTCCATGGCCCTCAGCTCGCGCTTGACCGGATCGGTCTCCGGCCATCCCGTCGAGATCAGCCAGGCCTTGTTTTCCCGGTGATCCCAGGACAGCACCACGTCATAGAAATGCAGTTCAGCCTCGGCAACGCCGGCCTGCATCTGCGCCGGCTCCGGCAAGCGCTCCAGCAAGCGGCCGAAGTCATAGGCGATATAGCCGGCAGCCCCGCCCTGGAACGGCGGCAGGCCGGGAACGCGCGCCTGACGATAGCGTTGCAAATGCTGCTTCAGCACCCCGAGCGCATGATGGCCCGGCAACCGGTTGTCGTCCGGCTCCTGCGGCACCTCTTCGCCGTTCCACAGGCAGCGCCCGTCCTCCACGCGGAAGGTGGCAAACGGATCCACGCCGACAAAGGAGAAGCGCCCCAGCGTCGGATGGGCCATGGCACTATCGAGAAAGGTGACGCGTCCGAGCCCGGAGAGCCGTTCCACGGCTGCCACCGGACTCGTTGTTGCGAGCGATCGGATAATCATGCGGCTATATCAGCCGAGATGCATCCGGCACACAAGAGGCGCCGTTGCCGCTGGCGATGCGCCGGCGCGTCCACCCGGACCGCCAACGGCTCGCCGCCATGTATCAGGCGACACAGCGTCTGATCTGGGAACCGCTGGCGCAAGCCGAACGCACGCGCCAGTCGATTGCGTCGTGCGGATCAGACCGTCCGCTCGATGGCGCCGAAGATGGAGTGCACCTTGGCATCCTTGCCGGCAATGCGCACCGTCGCACCTTCGCCGATCCCCTTGAGCTCGGTGATCGCCGTACCGCCAATCACGCTTCCAGCGCCGAGGGCGTGGTGCGAGGCAGCTGCCGTGATGGCAGCAGCCAGATCCTGACGGCTAGCAGCAGCCACTTCCACCGGCTTGCCGTCGACGCCCACGGACAATCGCGGCGTGAAGCCACCGGCCGACCAGTCAGCCCCCAGCTCATCGGGCGTTACAGCCACGGGCGCGAAGGCCGTTCCCGCGTAGCCACCGTCGCTGTCCTTATAAGTATCGCAGGCGAGCGTCACCAGCAGCACCGCGCCGGCCGCAGCCTCGCCGCTCGCGCCGGCGGCCACATCGTCCGTCAGCGCTGCCGCACGAACCGACAGCGAAACTGACCCGCCAACGGCGATCGCCTCGCGCGGCGCCGCAAAGGCGTCGCCCGCTTCCGCCCGGCTCGCGCCCGCGGCACCGAAACGCCAATGGCAGGCGCGCGGCAGCGGTGACAGTACATCATTTTCGTGGAACCGCTCCGACGGCACCGAGCCCAGTTCGAGCTGTTCGGCCAGCGCAGCGAGGCGCGGAGCCACATGCTCCCAATCGTCGAGCGCGGCCCGGAGCGTCGCGGCAATCGGGCGGGCCGACACGAAGCGTGTCAGATCCCGACTTACGACCACCAACGACCCGTCGCGGGTCCGGTCCTTGAGCGAAGCCAGCTTCATGAGAGCAATCCCTTTCCTTCCCCCTGAGGCGCTCCACCGACGAACCCGGGACGAGTTCGCAAGGAAGGCACCTCCGATTTCATGCCCGGACGCAAACACTTGGTGCAGGTGAACGTCGTCACCGCGTCGCGTCTCGGGCCGGCCTTGTGTGGCGCTTCTGCGCCGGCACCACAGAGCCAATCACAGTCGTAAGGGCGAGGCCACCGCGATTCTTTGATGACAACGATGTCATTTTCTTCTCTTGTCGGGATACTTTCATATCCCCTGCTGCGCATGCCATGCGCGCCACTTCAAAACCGATTCATTTTTTAATCGTTATAACTTCCAATAAGCCCCTCCGATCGCCTTTTCGGCCTCGCCAAAACTGGCGTCCGCAAGCAAAGAAAATCTTTGGGGGGCTTTCAGAAAGCCTGACATGCTGCAATGCAGCATTATCATTTTCTGATGAAATCGCATCATTTCATCAGGAATTTCGTCAGAAAAAGCCCGATTTCAAGCCAAATCGCGATTCCACGCCACATCAGCGCCACATTTGGCCATCGGTTAGAACCACGTCTTGCGACTAATTAATGCTGCTGCGCGAAATGTGCATTCCTGACATGCGTGATACCCTCTACCCCCGCATGGCTGCATGACCTATCTCTCAAGTCGTCGAGAGCGACACGCCGCTAAACGAAATGCAGAGCGCGGCGCCTCACAGATGAAATGGAAAAAGAAAATGCTTGGCACCGTTGTCAATAAGCTCCGCTCCTACCGCAAGTACCAGGAGACCTACCGTGAGCTTTCCCGCCTCACCAGCCGTGAGCTGGCCGACCTGGGTATCTCCCGCTCGGAAATCTCGTCCGTTGCCCGCAAGGCTTCGGTCTGACCCTCGAAATTAGGTTCCGGCCCTTGGGCAATCTCCTCCCTGCCCCGGCCCGAACCTGATACTGCGCCCCCGGGTATCCTCCTCCCACCCGGCTGGTGCATATGAAAAGGTGGATCTCCTCCCCCACCTTTTCAAGTAAGGCGAAGGTGCCCCACTCCTCCTCCCAGGGGCCATCTTCGCCAGAGTACAGAATACCGAGCCCAGCCCCCTCCTCCTCCCTGGGGCCGGTTCGGTCGGGCCGCAGCGTTCCTCCTCCCTCGCTGCGAGCCTCCACGATGCATCCTCCTCCCGCATCGTGGCATAGCTGCAGCGGCGCATCCTCCTCCCGCGCCGACTGCAGAAAATCGCAACGCTCACCGGATCTCCTCCCCCGGTGAGCGTTTGCATTTTTGGCCTGCCGCCAGTCGCATGCCATTTCTTTACAATCGACAGCTACCATCGCCCAGGCCTTCACCTTGGGGCTGCGCATGCGTCACGTCCTGGCCATCCTTTACCTCTTGCTCGCGGTCATCACCGGCTATCTGTCGATCTTCTCGATGATGGCTTATGACTCGCCCTATGCCCACGGTTTCGGGCCGGCCTATTTCGTCGCCTCCGCAATGAGCATACCGGCTGCGTTCTTCATCGGCGCCATCGCTATCTACGCGACTGAATCGCCCGTCAAACGCGTGCTCGTGCTCTTGCCCCTGATCGCCATTGCCCAGCTCTGCCTCTGCGTGCTGATCGCCCCGAGTTTCACCTGACCCGTCGCGGGCGAAACCAAAGGCAAACCCGCTTCTCCCTTGCCCAAAGTCCGCGCGCCGATTACAGCATCGGCATGTCTGAAAATTCCTCTTCCCCCATTCACGTCATCGGCGGTGGCCTTGCCGGCTCTGAAGCCGCCTGGCAGATCGCTTCCCGCGGCATCCCCGTCGTCCTGCACGAGATGCGCCCCGTGCGACGCACCGAGGCGCACCAGTCCGACCAGCTCGCCGAGCTCGTCTGCTCCAACTCCTTCCGCTCCGACGATCACATGAACAACGCCGTCGGCCTGATGCATGAGGAAATGCGTCGCGCCGGCTCGCTGATCATGTCTTGCGCCGGCAAGCACCAGGTTCCCGCCGGCGGCGCACTTGCCGTCGACCGCGAAGGCTTTGCCGCCGCCGTCACCGAGGCCATCCGGTCGCATCCGCTGATCACCGTCGAGACCGGTGAAATCGCCGGCTTGCCGCCGGAGGAGTGGGGCAACGTCATCGTCGCCACCGGTCCGCTCACCTCAGAGCCGCTCGCCCAGGCCATCCGCGAGCTGACCGGCGCCCAGTCGCTCGCCTTCTTCGACGCCATCGCCCCCATCGTCCACTTCGACACGATCGACATGGACAAGGCCTGGTTCCAGTCGCGCTACGACAAGACCGGCCCCGGCGGTACCGGCGCCGACTACATCAACTGCCCGCTCGACCGCGACCAGTATGAAGCCTTCGTCGACGCCCTGATCGCCGGCGAGAAGACCGAGTTCAAGGAGTTCGAGAAGACTCCTTATTTCGACGGCTGCCTGCCGATCGAGGTGATGGCCGAACGCGGCCGCGAGACCCTGCGCCATGGCCCGATGAAGCCCGTCGGCCTCACCAATCCGCATAACCCGACGGTGAAGGCGCACGCCATCGTCCAGCTGCGCCAGGACAACGCGCTCGGCACGCTCTACAACATGGTCGGTTTCCAGACCAAGCTGAAATACGGCGTGCAGACCGGCATCTTCCGCATGATTCCCGGCCTCGAGAAGGCGGAGTTCGCCCGCCTCGGCGGCCTGCACCGCAACACCTATCTCGACAGCCCGCGTCTGCTGGATGCCACCTTGCGCCTCAAGGCCGCCCCGCGCCTGCGCTTTGCCGGCCAGGTGACTGGCTGCGAGGGCTATGTGGAATCGGCCTCCATCGGCCTGCTCGCCGGACGCTTCGCCGCTGCCGAGCGTCTCGGACAGGACGTCAGCCTGCCGCCACCCACAACCGCCTTCGGCGCGCTGCTCGGCCACATCACCGGCGGCCACCTCTCCGCCGAAGAGGGCTCCGGCCCCCGTTCCTTCCAGCCGATGAACGTCAACTTCGGCCTTTTCCCCGCCGTGGAAGTCCCCAAGGAGCCCGGCAAGCGCCTGCGCGGCAACGAGAAAACCATCGCCAAGCGTCAGGCCATCTGCCAGCGCGCGCTCGACGATCTCGCCACCTGGCTGGCCTGACCTTCAAGGACAAGTTGGGCGCTCCATCGCCATTGCGCTGGAGCGCCCTTATTGCAAATAAGTTACACAATATTGCCTGTAGTTGCACCATAACAACGAATGATACTTGCCGCTTCCAATATATAACAAGGAAAAATCAACTGCCTGGTCTCATGCATATTAATGTTCGATCAAACATGAGGCGCATTTGCTTCAGAGTTTATGCAATTTAACACATTTGTCCGCTACACATTAAGATCATACTGAGAGTTGTCGCCTACATTGCAAGTTACAGGACCGAAGCAAATGTATAGCACCAACCCCATAGGAAGATTGACATGAAAGCTCTTGCCATCCGTTTTGCCAATGATGAAGCCGGCGCCACCGCAATCGAATACGGCCTCATCGCGTCGCTGATCGCCGTCGCCATCATCACCGCCGCCACCAGCCTTGGCTCGGGTATCGCCAATACCTTCACCAACGTGAAGAACAAGCTGCGCTGATACTTGGATCACGCCACTCTTCCTGAAAGGCCCGGTGTCGCAGAGGCGATGCCGGGCCTTTCGTCTATCGGGCCGTCATCGGCAACAACGAACGAACGTCACATTTGCCAGCCATCATGGAACCGTCCGCAAGAGGAGGCGCACGATGAACGGCAAACACTGGACGGCAGTCGACACCTACATCACCGATCAGCTCATCCCCGCTGATGCCGCTCTGGACGCCGCGCTGAGCGCCAATCAAAAGGCCGGCCTGCCCGCCCACGATGTCTCGCCGCCACAGGGCAAGTTCCTGCAGTTGCTCGCCCTCGCCATCGGCGCGCGCCGCATCCTCGAGATCGGCACCTTGGGTGGCTACAGCACCATTTGGCTCGCCCGCGCCTTGCCAGATGGCGGTCGCCTCGTGACCCTCGAAGCCGAGCCACGCCATGCTGAGGTCGCTCGCGGCAACATCGCCCGCGCCGGCCTTACCCATCTGATCGACCTGCGCGTCGGCCCGGCACTCGATCACTTGCCCGCCATCGAAGCCGAAGCGCTCGGCCCCTTCGACCTCGTCTTCATCGACGCCGACAAGCCCAACAATCCCGCCTATCTGGAATGGGCCTTGCGCCTCACCCGCCCCGGCAGCCTGATCATCGGCGACAATGTGGTGCGCGACGGCGCCGTCGTCGACCCCGACTATCCGGACGCCCGCGTCCAGGGCATCCGGCGCTTCTTCGATGACATCGCCGCCAATCCCCGCCTCAGTGCCACGGCCTTGCAGACCGTCGGCGCCAAGGGATGGGACGGCTTTGCCATGGCCCTGGTTCTCTGATCAGCAAAGCGCCGCCGGCACGTCCAGATCGAACAGATCGCGCAGCACTCCGGCTCGTTCGCCAGGCGCAATCTCGCGCCTGGTGGTCTCGCCGCGGTCCAGCACCGTCAACTCGCTGCCGAACAGCGTGTAGCGCCCACCCGCATGCTGGCGGATCGCCACCAGCTTCTGCACGAAGATCGTGTCCGGATGCGTCGAGTTGAGGTAGTTGGCCGGCGCAAAATCGATCCACTCCTGCGGCGACAGATCGAAGGCATATTGGTTCACCCAGGTGCCGTTCGCCCAGGCCGCCAGCGTCAGGAAACCGTCATCGCCGCGCGTCAGCCGGAAGCGATCGCCATCCTGCACCACCTCGCCGCCCAGGCTGTCCAGCGCGATCGGCGCGCGCAGGCCGTAGTTGCCGAAGCCGAGATCGCTGAGAAAATCCCGCCCCTCCACCGTCGCCACCAGCGCCATATGCGTGCGCGGCCGCCGCATCGGATAGAACATCGGCCGCGCCGCCACGAAGCGATAGCCGATGCCCAGCGCTGTCAGCGCCATGGAGAAAAGCCCATTCACTTCATAGCAATAGCCACCGCGCCGATGATTGAGGATCTTGGTGGCGATCGCCTCGGGGTCGAGCGACACGCCCTTGCCCGCTTGCACGTCCAGATTTTCGAAGGTCACCGTCTTGAGCTGGGCCCGCATCAGCTGCGTCAGCCCGTCGACCGTCACCGGCGGAGCTGCGTCGAGCCCGACCCGCTTCAGATATCGCTCCAGCGTAAACGCCTGTGCCTGCATGATCTTGTCTCCCATCCACAGTTGGCGCTTGACGCAATAGCCCGACTTGTGCCCCATCTGTAGAACCAGACAGACGCAAAATCCCCCTGTACAGATGACCGACCTCGCTCGCTACCGCGCCATCGCCGCCACCTTGCAGCAGTCCATTGTCTCCGGCGCCCTGCGGCCCGGCGACCGCGTCATCTCCGTGCGCAAGCTCGCCACGCGCGAAGCCGTCAGCCTGCCCACCGCCATGGAGGCTCTTCGTCAACTCGAAGCGGATGGCCTGATTGTCGCGCGCGAACGCTCCGGCTTCTTCGTTCGCAGCCTCGATCCCGTTCCGCCCGCCGCCTCGCGCCCGCCCAGTGCCCCGCAGCCGGTCACCATGGCGGCCCTCGCCCGCTCCATCTATGGCGGCTTCGGCGGCGCTTCCATTCCACTTGGCGCGGCCTTGCCTGACCCCGCATGGTTGCCCACGGTGGACCTTGACCGCACCCTGGCCGCCACCGCACGCCGGCTCGGCCCGCAATCGCAGACCTATTCACCGCCGCCCGGCCGGCTCGATCTGCGCCAGCAGCTGGCCCGGCGAGCCGCCGGCTGGGGCGCCCATTTCAACGCCGACGAGATTGCCGTCACCGACGGCACCACCCAGGCCCTGCGCCTCGCCTTGCGGGCAACCTGCCGCGCCGGCGACATCGTCGCCGTGGAATCGCCGGCCTATTTCGGCCTGCTGATGCTCCTGGAAAGCCTCGGCCTGCGTGCGCTCGAAATCCCCACCGATCCCGAAACCGGCCTGTTGCCAGACGCCCTCGCCGACGCCATTGAGCGCCACCGGCCCGCCGCCGTGGTCGCGTCTCCGTCCGTGCAGAATCCCCTCGGTGCTTGCATGCCCGCCGAGGCGCGGCAGGCCCTCGTCACGCTCTGCGTCCGCCATCGCATTCCACTGATCGAGGACGACGCCTATGGCGACCTCTCCGGCGATGGCCAGCGCTTGCCCGCCGCCAAGGCCCTCGATCCCGACGGCTCCGTCATCTACTGCGGCTCGCCGTCGAAAACGCTGGCGCCCGGCTGGCGCATCGGCTGGATTGCCGGCGGCCGCTATCACCAGACCATCCTGCAGCTGCGCCTTGAGGAAAGCCTCGCCGGCATGCCCGTCGTCGAAGCCGCGCTGGCCGCCTATCTCGCCTCCGGCGATTATGATCGCCACCTGCGGCGGCTGAAGGAGCGGATCCGCCTCAGCCTGCGCGCCATCGCCAACCGCGTCGCCGAGCGCTTTCCTGAGGGCACGCGCTTTTCGCTGCCGCCCGTCGGCTATCTGCTCTGGATCGAACTGCCGCCCACCGTCGACACGCTGGCCCTGCACACCCGGGCGCTGGCCGAGGGCATCACCGTCAGCCCCGGCGTCATCTTCTCGCCCGGCAACGGCTACCGCCACCACATCCGCCTCAACGCCGCCAACGAGATCACGCCCCGCCTCCTCCGCGCCATCGACCGCCTGGGCGACCTCTGCCGCGAAGGTGGCGACACTGGTTGACTGCCGCCAGTGGTCGCCCGTCACAGAAGCGGCGATTGCGGCTTCAGCGTCATGCCTCCCAGCCGCAACAGGCTCGCCTTGCCGTCCGCACCCAACTGGCGTGCCACGGGTTCCCCGTGATTGTCGTAAGGCGCAGCCTTGGCGACCCGTCCCGACGTCGCGTCATGGATCTCCAGCTCTGCCGCCAGCGCAAAAGGTTCGAAGCCGGCAGGATCGGCCACCAGCACCCGGTTGCCCATGGGCACCAGATCCTGCGCGCCCCACAGCGACCACCAGCGTCCATACCAGTCCGCGACCTCCGGCTCCGGCGGTCCCCATTCCTGAAACTTGGCGAAGATCCCGAGCAAGCCTTCCGCCAGCGGGGCGGCCGGTCCGTCGATGGCATTGGTCAGCACCGACACCGTCAGCTTCCACGCCGGTACTGAGATCGTCCGGGTGATGAAGCCCTGAAAACCGCCCGAATGGCCGAAGGCCGCCTGGCCGGCCACCTGCGACAGCACCACGCCGAGGCCATAGCCGCGCCCGGCGCCAAGCTCGGGCATCATCCAGCGGGCACGGATCATGTCCCGGCGACTCGCCGGCAACAGCACGCTCCGCTCGGCCTCCGGCGCCAGCGCCCCGAAGAAGCGCGCCAGATCTGCCGCCGTGCTGATAAAGCCCGTCGCGGACGCCATCGCCCGTGTCGACATGCGCGCGTCGAGCGGCTTGCGTCCCGCCGGCATCGCCGAACTATAGCCCACCGCCATCGGCGTACCGTCCGCCAGCGGCAGATCCGGCACGATCGCCGTCAGCCCCAGCGGCTCCACGATTTCCCGCTGCACCCAGCGCCCATAGCTCTCGCCGGTGATCGCTTCGATCACTTCGCCCAGCAACGAAAAGCCGATGTTGGAATATTTGAACCGGCTGTCCGTCGGCAGCGTCGCCGCGTCCTGCAACTCAGCCCTGAGCCCCGCCTTGTCGAGATAAGCCGTCTCGCTGATCCAGAAGGACGCGTCCCGCCCGTCCCGATGCAGGCCGGAGCCATGGCTCAGCAGTTGCTCCAGCGTCATCGTCGCCACGTCCGGCGCAAGACCTGGCACATGCACGCCCACGGCGTCGTCGAGATGCAACCGCCCCTCTTCGCGCAGCTTCAGAATGGCCGTCGCCGTGAAGCATTTGGAATGCGACGCCACACGGAAGCGGTGGTCGGTCGTCATCGCCTCGCCACTCTCGCGGTCGGCCAGCCCGAAGGCCCAGTTGCCGATCACCTCGCCCTCGCGCACCACGGCCACCGCGCAGCCGGGCAGTTGCGTCGCCGCTACCTGATAGTCCAGCCAGAGCCTCGCATAAGGCAACGCCGCGTCGATCCAGCCGGTCATCTCGGTCTCCTTGCAGTCGGAATCACCGCCATAGCAAATCGGCGGAACGCGCCTCTTTCAAGGCCGTCCCGCCGATTTTCGTCCGACCGGGAGGTCAACGCATGGCGCGCATTTCCGGCCGCGTCAGCGCGCCGCTGTTGTCGGCGTCGGCCGCGGTGAAGCGCGCCGTCATGCCGCCGACAAACTCGTCATGACTCACCTTGCCATTGCCGTCCTTGTCCAGCGGCGCAAAGCGCGCCTCCTTCTGGCTCTGCATGTAGCTCTGCATCAACGGATTGATGCCGTCCTGCGGGCCGAGCCTGAGCGCCATGTATTCTTCCCTGGTGATGTCGCCGCTGCTGTCGCCATCCATGGCGGCGAACACGCCTTCGGCATTGTCGGTCATCTCGCTGAGCTGCAGCATGCCGTCCTGATTGGCGTCGATGTCCTTGAAGCGACCGCGTTCATTCATCGCCGCGCCCTGCCCCATGCCCTTGCCCATTCCCTGACCGCCCATCATGCCTTGGCCGCCCATCATGCCCTGGCCGCCCTTCATGCCCTGACCATTCCCCGGTCCCCAGCCGATCAGCTGGCCGATGCCGAGGCCATAGCCGGTGCCCGGTCCCTGTTGCGCGATCGCATGCCCGATACCCACCGTCGCAAGTGTTGCGACAACGGCGATGACGGCGACGGAAGTTTTGCTGAGTGACATGATAGCCTCCTTCTCAAGTATCGGTGCCAGTCTTGGCACCACCGGGATCAAGGAAGCCGATCATTTCATTTTCGGCACTTCGCATCCCAGCCCATGACTTGCATATAGGCCGGCCGAGAAAGCGTTCAATTTATGCCATGTACGCCTTTGTAATCTATTGTTACATCCTGATACATTAAAGGTTCATTCCACGTATATCTTCGTACGGCCTCCACCTCTCCCGGAGCCTCGCATCAGCAAGCCCCCGCATCCCGCCTGCCGTCAATTGAAATGCAAGGTCTCGCATGCTTGATAAGCGCGAGGGCCACGTCAGGAGCACAATGATGACCGACCAGCCGATCCTCCGCTTTCACGGTGCCGCCGAATGCGTCACCGGCTCCTGCCACATGGTCGAGCTCGCCGGCCACCGGGTGCTGATCGATTGCGGCATGTTCCAGGGCTCCAAGACCGAGAAGGAGCTCAACTACCGCCCCTTCCCCTTCGATCCCCGCGCCATCGACGCCCTGATCCTCACCCACGCCCATATCGACCATTCCGGCCTGATCCCCAAGCTGGTCAAGGATGGCTTCACCGGCCCCATCTTCACCACCTCCGCCAGCACCGACCTCTGCGCGGTGATGCTGCCCGATTCCGCCCATATCCAGGAGTTCGAGGTCGAGAACCTCAACCATCGCAACCGCCGCCGCGGCCGCGCCGAGGTCACGCCGATCTACGATCAGACCCATGTGGTCGCCGCCCTGCGCCTGTTCCGCTCGGTCCCGCTCGGAACCTGGCTCGAGGCCGCACCGGGCATCCGCTTCCGCCTGTGGAACGCCGGGCATCTGCTCGGCTCCGCTTCCATCGAACTCCAGGTCGGGCTGCAGGGCGAACCGCTGAAGCTCCTGTTCTCCGGCGACATCGGCCCGGACAACAAGCTGCTGGAACGCGACCCCGAAGGCCCCGCCGCCCTCGATTACATCATCACCGAAAGCACCTATGGCGACACAGACCGGCAGGAGGTCGACGACAAGCGCCGCCGCGGCTCGCTCCGCGCCGAGGTGAAGGCCGCCATCAACCCCGGCGGTGTCCTGCTCATCCCCTCCTTCGCCGTCGAACGCACCCAGGAGCTGCTCACCGACCTCGTCTCGCTGATGGACCGCGACGAGCTGCCCGCCACGCCCATCTTCATCGATTCCCCGCTGGCCGACCGCGCCAGCCATGTGTTCCAGAAGCACGCCTGGGATCTCGAGCATGGCGAGATGCTCGGCCGCGCCATGCGCTCGCACAACGTCCACTTCACCCAGACGCTGGAGCAATCCAAGGCGCTCGACAACCAGCGCGGCTTCCACATCGTCATCGCCGCCAGCGGCATGTGCGAGGCCGGCCGCATCCGGCACCGCCTGCGCAACTGGCTCTGGCGCGAGGAGGCCACCGTCCTCCTCGTCGGCTACCAGGCCGCCGGCACCCTCGGCCGCCTGCTCGACGAGGGCGCCCAGCAGGTCCGCATCCAGGGCGACGACATCCAGGTACGCGCCCGCATCCGCAAGCTCGACCTCTACTCGGGCCACGCCGACGGCCCCGAGCTCGCAACCTGGGTGAAAAAGCGCCAGCCGGTCGCCGCCGGCGTCTTCATGATCCACGGCGAAGACCCCGCCCTCGAAGGCCTGCGCCAGCGCCTCGCCGAGTTCCTGCCGCGCGAAAAGATCCTGCAACCCCGCCTCGACAGCGCCTTCCGCCTCACCCGCTCTGAGGCCGTCGACATCTCCGAAACCGCCCCGCCGCCGCGCATCGACCCCGTCCACGCCGGCCGCATGGATTGGCACAACGACGTCCAGTCCCTCCTCATCGACATCCACGCCGAACTCGCCAAAGCCGCCGACGCCAAGGCCCGAGGCGTGATCCTGAGGCGACTGAAGCGCGCCCTGGCTGCAGAGTGAGACGAGCCGCCCACAAGGCTCAACGAAGGCCGGTGACGGGATCGACGGCGCTAGCCGGCGTTCCTGTCACCATTCTCGCGGGAACTAAATGACTTAATTCATGTTTTTCAGTTCGAAAGAGGTCACCACCACCATTTTCGCGATACGAACACTCGACGAAACACCGCTCACCAACGGCTCGATGCCCTCGACATTTTCACCAGGCGGCAGTACAATTATTGATGGTGACACTTGGATATCTACCTTGAAGCGCAACTTGCCGCCCCTCCTGACGTTTGCAATATCTATTGCCTCAGTCATCGTAGTATCGCATTTTCGGGGCTCCCATTTTGGCTCGGTCAATAGCGAACATCAAATCACCAACTCACCTTTCGACAGCCGAGTGGTCGTTGACAAATACAATGGCAAGTTTCGACTGACGGTCCCCCCTTCAGGCATAAAGCTGCTCAAGATCAATTATGAGGGTGACTTTATAAAGTCGTATTTTGACAGTCTTCTTGAAGAGCGCTGGAAATCACCTGATTTCTCGCAAGGATTCGCGATTCCCGTCGTGATCTACCGCGACAAGAATGTTGTATTGCAGCACGCTGTCGACCTCCACAACGTCCAGCTCACCGGCAGCTTTCAAAGCGATATGCCATTGCTTCAGGAATCTGCGGGCAAGATTCCTGACTGCGCCTATGCGATTGGTGGTAAGGCCTTTCTCGAATCGTTCGCCCCAACACACGCCGAAATCCTAATGAACTCTGGAATAAGCCAGGAGAACCTTGAGAAATGTGTTTCTACAGTTGGCGCAAGACTTTTCGGTTTTATCCTTGATGCAGAGTATGAGAATTTCGAGTCTGCCCGAAAGAATTTGATCAGTCTTATTGGCAAAAAGAACATGTGCGGCCTTGCCGCCGATCCTCAATGTCTCAAGTGATCTCCTCGTAAGGCGCCCAAGATCTGGATTGGGCCTTGGCTATCCGCTCAAAGTCCTCTGCCGCCTGCCGGTTCCTAAGCCTCGCCGGTCTCGCCAAACCTCAGGAATTGCGGCGGCACGTGGTCGGTCAACCACACGCCGTTGTCCGCCTGAAAAAACCTGAAGCCCTTCGCAAACATCTGCTGCGCCCCAACCACAAGCACCACCGGCTTGCCATGACGCTGCCCCACTTTGGTTGCCGTCGCCACATCGACAGACAGATGCACTTGCTGCCGTGATTGCGGTGTCAGCCCTTTAACAAGGATGGCATCGAGAAAGCGTGTCGCCGTCCCATGATACAACACCGACGGCGGCTCCCGCGCCTCAAGCCCGAGTGTGACCTCCACGGAATGGCCTTGCGCCGCCCGAATCCGCAGCCCGTCTTCCGAGAGCGAGAACCGCTTCTTGTCACTGTTGGCGACCAGTTCGAGAAGCTCATCCCGACCGAAGGACACACCACTGGCGTTACCCTTTTCGAGCAGTTCATCAATCCGCGCCCAGCCCTCGGCATCCAGCACCAAGCCTATGGACTCGGGCTTGTGTCTCAGAATGTAACTGACGAACTTGCTCAGTTTCACAGCACCATCGGACATCATGGCCTCTCTTGCAAACCCGGTGGCCTCGAACACACCGTCATTTTCATCTGGCAGTACCACATCCATAGGTTATATTCTAACGGGAGAAACTTGCTGACTGACTGCTTCTGAAGGCACGGCAAAAGGGCGTGAGGTCAGGCAACCGAGTTCCGTCGGAACAAATGGGGCGACTAGGCGGTAAAATGACCAAGCGTCGAGACTATTCTGGAATCGATTGTCTATGGCTGGGCGTCGACAAAAATGGGCACGTCGCCGCTTTTATCACTGCAGGCGCCGGCCCAATTCCGACGGCCGCCTTGGATGATGTGAAGTTCGATCCTCAGCGTGCTGAGGAAGAAATCTGTTCACTTCCCAAGCATACTCAAGCAGAAACGATTTCCGACAAGGGTGACAATAGTTCATTCCTGGAGTTGGCCGAAAGAGGCCTTTTCATCTATGATTGGACCGACATTTATAAAGCGATATCGAAACAAGCAGGAAAATACGAACTTGTTGCCAGACCGTTCGCCCCACAGAACATCGAGACCATAAGATCATATGGATTCGAGTTCTCAGATTGCTTCATACCAATCAAAGGGACTGCCGGTGACGATAACTTGCACTTCTAACCTTCGTTCATTGTACTGGGCCTTGACAAAGCGCGCGACCTAACGACGAGCAGCCCCCTCACCCCACCCGCCACGGCATATCCAGCGTAGCCCGGTAGAGCCCCGGCTCGGCAGGGCCTGCCGACAATCTCCCGTCATCCTGAAACCGCGCGCGCAGGCGTTCGGAGACATTTCGCAGCCCCACTCCCATACCCACCGGCTTCGGCCAGACCGCTTCTCTCGGCATGTCGTTCTCGACGGTCACCAGCAACCGATCGGCCTCCCGCCGGGCGTTGAGCGAGATGTTGACCGTGCCGACCAGCGCTCCCACACCATGCTTGATCGCATTTTCGATCAGCGGCTGGAGGATCAGGCTGGGCACGAGCGCCTGACGCACGTCGTCCGGCACGTCGATATGAAAGGTCATTCGATCCGAGAACCGCTCATGCTCGATCTCGAGATATTCCTCCTGCAACGCCAGTTCCTCGGACAGCCGGACATCGTGGAACGGATCCAGCGTCAGCGTTGTTCTGAGGAACCGCGACAGCGAGATCACCATCCGTTCGGCGCGCGTTGCCGAGCCGCCTTCAATCAATCCGGCGATCGAGTTGAGGGTGTTGAAGAGGAAGTGCGGGTTCACCTGATAGCGCAGCGCCCGCATTTGCGCGGACAGCGCCTCTTCGCGAACCGCGGCCAACCGGCGTTCCCGGTCCCTGACGTCGAAGCTGTAGAGAAGCGTCAGAAACACGCTGGACCAGCCGAAGAACCCGGCCCAGCAAATGAACAAGTCATTGATATTGCTGGAAATGGAGAAATCCAGATTGTCCCCGGCATAGAGGACTTCATACAGCTCCCGGGTCAGGAAGAAATCCGCGGCAGAGACGAGCCCTGATATCAAGAAGCAGGCGATGATGTTGTAGATCATCCTGGTTCCGCGGAATCGCCAGACCGCAATCGACATGATCGAGAATGACAGCACTCCGGACACGAGAACGACAACTGCGGAGTGCCCAACGAAACCTTCGGAAGCAGTTTCGCTCGGCTGTGATCCCGAGAAAATGGCTGATATGCCGAATAGCAGCGCCGTCAGGACCAGATACGTCAATCCCAGCTTGAACGCTTCCCCAAAGAGGAATGTTCGGGTTGGCCTTCCATCTTCCATCGTGACGGTCCTTCTTCCACCAGGCTGGCAAAGATCCTGAGTGGATTGAATTTGTCATCCGCCAACGCGGACCCGGTACATCGTCGCATTCTTGCGTCCAAGCCACCTCGTCCATCAAGATGGCAGAGGATCAATGCAAAGGTGAACACACCAATAGACTGATGAGCAGTCGGCATGTACCGGGCCAGATCACGGTCGCCCCGTCGATCTTCGGTGAGCTCACCCCCACCGCATCCCCCACGCCCCCTCGTCGAAGCCCACGATCACCTCGCCGTCCACCTCCACCACCGGCCGCTTGATCATCGACTGCCCCGCGGCCATCAAGCCGATCGCCTTGCCCTCGTCGAGCCCGGCCTTGGTCTCTTCGGCCAAGCCCTTGAACGTCGTGCCGGCCCGGTTGATCAGCTTCTCCCAGCCCACCTTGCCCGCCCATTCGCGCAGCTTCTCGGCCTCAACCCCGCGCTTCTTGTAGTCGTGGAACTCATAGGCCACACCGGCGCTGTCCAGCCAGGCAAAGGCCTTCTTCATCGTGTTGCAGTTCTTGATTCCGTAGATGGTCACGCGCATCGGCCAGCTCCCTTTTCTGTGCCGGCAGCATAGACAATGCCCGCACAAGATCCAGACCTGCCCCTCAGGACACAGTGCATCGACCCAATCGGATGGTACGGCCCGCAAGGGCCAGTCCGATTGGATAAGTCGCTGCACAAACAAGAAAATCGAGTGCACGCAATACCGTTCGAGGTGAATCCTCTGACTGAATCAGTGCACTACGTGTCTTTACCGATCAAAAATCCGCCATCCGACAATCCGGTTTTGCCTTAAGACAAAGATTGATCGCCGCCTTTCCTTTAGAAGGAGAAGCAGTTCATCGATCCCGCGCCTCCGGAGCCCATATGCCCTTCGCCCTTTGGCCCCTTCCCCAGTCCGACGTCCGGCGGCTTCCGCCGTCCGCGCCGGCTGCGTCGAGGGCCGGCCGATGAGCTTGCGGGCCACGCCCAGCCTCATGCCCGAGCGCCGGCGCATCCGCGTGAGCGGCGCCGTGCAGGGTGTCGGCATGCGGCCGCATGTGCACCGCCTCGCCACACGCTTTCAACTGTCCGGCTTCGTGCGCAACGGCGCCGACGGGGTGACCATCGAGGTCGAGGGACGCGACCTCGATGGCTTCCTTGCTGCCCTGACCGCCGAGGCGCCGCCGCTCGCCCGCATCGATGCCATCAGCGTCGAGCCGCTGGCCGCCACCGGCGACAGCGCCTTCCGGATCACCGAGAGCCTCGCCGGCCCCACCACCACCCGCATCGTCGCCGACGCCGCAACCTGCCCGGCCTGTCTGGCCGAGCTCTTCGATCCCGAGAGCCGCTTCTTCTCCTATCCCTTCGTCAACTGCACCCACTGCGGCCCGCGCTACACCATCACCCGCGCCCTGCCCTACGACCGGCGGCAGACCTCCATGGCCGCCTTCCCCATGTGCGAAGCCTGCGCAGCCGACTACACCGACGTCACCGACCGCCGCTTCCACGCCGAACCGGTCGCCTGCCCCGCCTGCGGGCCGCGCCTCTCCCACCCGATCAGCGAAATCGCCGCGGCCATCCACGCCGGCCAGATCGTTGCGCTGAAGGGCATCGGCGGCTTCCATCTCGTCTGCGACGCCCGCAACGAGAGCGCCGTCGCCACGCTGCGTCACCGCAAGGCGCGCGAGTACAAGCCCTTTGCCGTCATGGTCGAGAACCGCGCCTCGATTCCCCATGTGGCCGATGCCGCGCCGGAGGAGATCGCGCTGGCCGCAACCGTCGCCCGGCCGATCGTCCTGATGCAGGCCCGCCCCGGCGTGCTTGCCCCCTCGCTGTCGCCCAACCTCACCCGCGTCGGCGTCATGCTCGCCTATGCGCCGCTGCACCACCTGCTCTTCGCCGAACTTGGCCGTACGGGCATCGCCGGCCACGATCCCGAGGCGTCCAACCCGGTCATCCTCGTCGCCACCTCGGCCAATCCGGGCGGCGAACCGCTGGTGATCGACGATGATGACGCCGCGCGACGTTTGGGCGACATTGCGGACCTCCTCGTGAGTCATAACCGTGACATTGTCGCCCGCTCCGACGACAGTGTCGCGCAGGTCATCTCAGGCGCCCCATCCCTCTTGCGCCGGGCGCGCGGCTATGTGCCCGAGCCCATCGAGCTGGCCGAGGACGGCCCCGTCACGCTCGCCGTCGGCGCGCATCTCAAAAACACCGTCACGCTGACGCGCGGACGAGAAGCCTTTGTTTCTCAACATATTGGCGACCTCGACAGCGCCGAGACCGTCCGCTATTTCCGCGAGGTCATAGACCATCTGACCGCCATCGTCGGCGTCCGGCCCGAACGCATCGCCTGCGATCTCCACCCCGACTACCGCTCCACCCAGCTCGCCGAGAGCTTCGGCCTCCCCCTCTGCCGGATCCAGCACCACATCGCCCATATCGCCGCCATTTCTGCGGAAAATCACGTTTCTCCCCCCCTCCTCGGCCTCGCGCTCGACGGCCACGGCCTCGGCACAGACGGCACCGCCTGGGGCGGAGAAGCGCTTTTACTTCAAGGCACTAGCTGGCAGCGTCTCGGTCACCTCGCCCCCATGCCGCTCCCCGGCGGCGACCGCGCCGCCCGCGAGCCCTGGCGCATGGCCGTCGGCCTCCTCGCCGACCTTGGCTTAACCTCTGAAATCCCTCGCCTTTTTCCCGCTATCCCCCTCGCCGAACCGCTGGCCAAACGCCTTGTCGCCGGTCAGGACCCCACCCGCACCACCTCCCTCGGCCGCCTGTTCGACGCCGTCTCCGGCCTCCTCGGCTTGAAGCAGGTGCAGGATTACGAGGGCCAGGCGGCCATGGAACTCGAAGCCCTCGCCGACGCCCCGGAGATCCTTGCCGGCGGCTGGAGCCTCGAGGGCGGCGTCCTCTCCTTCGCCCCCCTGCTCCACCATCTCGTCGCGAACCGCATCGATCCGCGCACCGGTGCCAACCTCTTCCATGGCACGCTGATCGATGGCCTCACCGCCTTGTCACTTGAAATATCGAGGCTTTCCGGCCTCGACACCGTCGCCCTCGGCGGCGGATGCCTCATGAACCGGACGCTCGCCGAGGGCTTGGCGCGCCGTCTCACCAACGATAATCTGAAGCCCGTTCTGGCGCGAAAACTGCCGCCCAACGATGGCGGTCTATCCCTCGGTCAGGCCGTTCTGGCCCGATCGGAACAATTGCTGGAGACCTGACATGTGCCTTGCGGTTCCCGCGCTGGTGACAGAAATCCTCGACGACAACATGGCCAAGATCACGCTCGACGGCGTGAAGATGACCATCTCCACCCTGCTCGTCAAAAACGTTCAGGTAGGCGATTACGTCATCGTCCACGTGGGCCACGCGCTGTCCCGTGTCGACCCCGAGGAGGCCAAGCGCACCCTCGAACTCCTTGCAGAAGCTCGCGATTTCGCCCTGAGCGCCGGGGGACGGCGATGAAATACGTCGACGAGTACCGCGATGGCGCCGTCGCTGCCGACCTTGCCAAGGCAATCGCCGCCGAGGTCCGCCCCGACCGCACCTATGCCTTTATGGAGTTCTGCGGCGGCCACACCCACGCCATTTCCCGCTATGGCCTTGAAGACCTGCTGCCGGAAAATGTCCGCATGATCCACGGCCCCGGCTGCCCGGTCTGCGTGCTGCCGGTCGGCAAGATCGAGGAAGCCATCGCGCTCGCCAAGCGGCCGGGCATCACACTCTGCACCTATGCCGACCTGATGCGCGTGCCAGGCGCCAAGGGCGAGAGCCTGCTGAAAGCCAAGGCCGCCGGTGCCGACATCCGCATGATCTATTCCTCGCTCGATGCGGTGAAGATCGCCGAGGCCAATCCCGAGCGGGAGGTAGTGTTCTTCGCCATCGGCTTCGAGACCACGACGCCGCCGACCGCCGTCGCGCTCAAGGCCGCCGAGGCCAAGGGCCTGAAAAACTTCTCGATTTACTGCAATCACGTGCTGACGCCGGTGGCCATGCGCGCCATCCTCGACATGCCCGCCGCCCCCGGCGAGGCGCCGATTGCCATCGAGGGCTTCGTCGGTCCGGCCCACGTCTCCACCATCATCGGCATGGAGCCCTACAACGAGTTTGCCGAGAAATACCGCAAGCCCGTGGTCATCGCCGGCTTCGAACCGCTCGACGTCATGCACGCCATCCTGATGCTGGTCCGTCAGGTCAACGAGCAGCGTTCCGAGGTGGAGAACCAGTATATCCGCGCCGTGACCCGCGAGGGCAATGTCGCCGCGCAGGATCTCTGCGACGAGGTGTTCGAACTGCGCGAGAGCTTCGAATGGCGCGGCCTCGGCGCGGTGCCCGTCAGCGCCCTGAAGCTCAAGGACGCCTACGCCAGCTACGACGCCGAAAAGCGCTTTGCCACCACCACCATCGTCGCTGCCGACAACCCGGCCTGCGAGTGCGGTGCCATCCTGCGCGGCCAGAAACGCCCCTCCGATTGCCGCCTGTTCGGCACCGCCTGCACACCCGAGACGCCCATGGGCGCCTGTATGGTGTCGTCGGAAGGCGCCTGCGCCGCCCACTGGACCTACGGCCGCTTCCGCGACCATCAGAAGACCGCCCGGAGGGCGTCATGAATTCGCCCGTAAAATCAAAGACCATCCGCCGCAAGCTCGACCTTCGCAACGGCCGGGTCGACATGAGCCACGGCTCCGGCGGCCGCGCCATGGCCGATCTGATCTCCGGCATCTTCCGCGAGGCGCTTGCCAATGATCTGCTCGATCAGGGCAACGATCAGGCCTGCTTTCCCACCCCTGCCGGCAGTCGCATGGTCATGACCACCGACGGCTATGTGGTCTCGCCGATCTTCTTTCCCGGCGGCGACATCGGCTCGCTCGCCGTGCACGGCACGGTCAATGATCTGGCCATGGCCGGCGCCAAGCCGCTCTACCTCTCGGCCAGCTTCATCATCGAGGAAGGCTTCCCCTTTGCCGACCTGAAGCGCATCGCCGACAGCATGGGCGAGGCCAGCCGCCAGGCCGGCGTGCCCGTGATCACCGGCGACACCAAGGTGGTCGAGCGCGGCAAGGCCGACGGCGTCTTCATCTCCACCGCAGGAGTCGGCGTCGTGCCCGAAGGCATTGCTTTGTCTGGCGAAAAGGCGCGTCCCGGCGACAAGGTGCTGGTCTCCGGCACGCTCGGCGACCATGGCGTTGCCATCATGTCGAGCCGCGAGAACCTGTCCTTCGAGACGGAAATCGTCTCCGACAGCGCCGCCCTGCACACGCTGGTCGCCGACATGGTGGCCACCGCAGGGCCTGCCATCCGCCTGATGCGCGATCCCACCCGCGGCGGCCTCGCGGCCACGCTCAACGAACTGGCGCATCAGTCCGACGTCGGCTTCCGCATCTCGGAGAACGACATCCCGGTCCGTCCGGAAGTGGCGGCGGCCTGCGAACTCCTCGGCCTCGACCCGCTCTTCGTCGCCAACGAGGGCAAGCTGATCGCCGTCGTCGCGCCGGAAGCCGCCGATGCCCTGCTCGCAGCCATGCGCGCCCACCCGCTCGGCGAGAATGCCGCCATCATCGGCGAAGTGGTTGAAGACGATCAGCATTTCGTCCAGATGACCACCGGCTTCGGCGGCGGTCGCATCGTCGACTGGCTCTCCGGCGAACAGCTGCCGCGCATCTGCTGACAACGATCCCGGCGCCGCAGATCCTTCGCGGCGCCCCTTTTGCACAAGTCGTATTTTTTGGCTTTACCGCTTCCGCAGGCTCCATCGAAGCGGTATCCTTATACTCACATTCTGAGTCTCCCGCGCACTTCCACCGGCCTTTGCCGGCTTCTGCCGAGACCCTGGAAGGCACCCTGATCGGGTGCATACCCCCTTTGCCGGGGATACCGGCCGGCTCCTGCGGGCTCCGTCCTCCGGCGCAGCTGGCTCATGCGGTCAAACCGTGCCCACAGGCACGCTGCTGATCGCGAACCGTCGGCCTGCACATTTGCCCGTTGGCCCTTGAATGACCGACGGCTTCATTCCAACAGGCTCGATCCAACGAGCCGAAAATCGATGGCAGAGCAACAACTTGTCAGAGCTTTTTGACAATGTGGTTCAGATAGGCCATCCAGACGCGAGGACAAGATGGCGATTGCCGTGGCGCTCTGGTGCGTGATCGGCTTGATTGCGGTTTCCGCTGCTGCGCCCGCCTTGGCGGCGCGCCCGCAGCCGCTCGGAACGCGATTGGTCTACGGAGCTAGCCTGATCCTGACAGGCCTGCTGCTGCTCATCGGCATCGCTGCCCTTCTGGGTGGTGCCGATTTTCAGGGCCAGAAGGTCCTGCCCATCGGCTTGCCGTGGATCGGCGCGCATTTCTCGCTGGATTCGCTGTCGGCGGTCTTCCTGATCATCGTCAATCTGGGCGGCGTCGCCGCCAGCCTCTATGCCCTAGGCTACGGCTTGCATGAAGAGGCGCCAGGCCGCGTCCTGCCCTTCTATCCGGCCTTTCTCGCCGGCATGAACCTTGTCCTGCTCTCCGCCGATGCCTTCAGTTTCCTGGTGTCCTGGGAGTTCATGTCGCTGTCTTCCTGGGCGCTGGTGATGAGCCATCACCACGAGGGCGAGAACCGCAAGGCCGGCTATGTCTATCTGTTGATGGCCAGTTTCGGCACGCTGATGTTGATGCTGGCCTTTGGCCTGCTCGCCGGCACCAGCGGCGATGCCACCTTCGCCGCCATCATGACCGCCGCCCATCCCGACTGGATTTCCGGCGCCGTGCTGGTGCTGATGCTGCTGGGTGCCGGCTCGAAGGCCGGTCTCGTGCCGCTGCACGTCTGGCTTCCGCTCGCCCATCCGGCGGCGCCAAGCCATGTCTCCGGCCTGATGAGCGGCGTGATGACAAAGGTCGCCGTCTACGGCTTCATCCGTGTGGTCTTCGTGCTGCTCGGCCAGCCGCAATGGTGGTGGGCCGTGCTGCTGCTGGTGCTCGGCTCGCTCACTGCCGTGCTCGGCGTTCTGCAGGCCGTCATGCAGCGCGACCTCAAGCGCCTGCTTGCCTATTCCACGGTCGAGAACATCGGCATCATCTTCATCGGCATCGGTCTGGCGCTTGCCTTCAAGACCAATGGCATGGGCGCGGCCGCCTCGCTCGCCATCGTCTCGGCGCTGCTGCACTGCTTCAATCACTCGCTGTTCAAGAACCTTCTTTTCCTTGGCGCGGGCAACGTGCTGGTCGGCACCGGCGAGCGCGACATCGAAAAGCTCGGTGGGCTCATCCACCGCATGCCCCGGACCGCCTATCTGTTCCTGGGCGGCTGCGTTGCCATCTCCGCCCTGCCGCCGCTCAACGGTTTCGTCTCCGAATGGCTGCTGCTGCAGGCGATCCTGCTCAGCCCGGACCTGCCGCAATGGGCGCTGCGCTTCCTGGTGCCCGCGGCCGGCGCCATGCTGGCACTCGCCGCCGCGCTGGCCGGCAGCTGCTTTGTCCGCGCCTTCGGCGTCACCTTCCTCGGCCGCGCCCGCAGCACCGCCGCCAGCGAAGCGCACGAGGCCGAGCCGGTCTCGCTCAAGGCCATGTCGCTGCTGATCGGCCTCTGCCTCCTCGCCGGCACCCTGCCCGGCCCGCTGATCGACAGCCTGTCACCGGTCACCTCCTTCCTGGTGGCCGGCCACATGCCGACGCAGCCGCTGATGCCGCTCCTCTCGATCATCCCCATCAACGAGAGCCGCAGCTCCTATAGCGGCATCCTCGTCTTCGGCTTCATCATGGCATCCAGCTGGATCGCCATCCGCGTGATCCACAATTTCGCCTCGCGCGCCGTCCGCCGGGCGCCGCCTTGGGATTGCGGCTTCCCCAATGCCGATCCCGCCACCCAGTATACCGCCGACAGCTTCGCCCAGCCGATCCGCCGCGTCTTCGGGCCGATGTTCTTCCGCCTGAAGGTGGATGCGCACATGCCGCGCCCGGGCGATCCGAAGCCGGCAACGCTCGCCGTCACCCTGCGCGATCTCGTCTGGGACTTCCTCTACGCCCCCATTTCCGGTTGGGTGATGTTCGCCGCCGAAAGGCTCAACGTCCTGCAATTCCTGACGATCCGCAGCTATCTCAGCCTGGTCTTCGCCGCGCTCGTCGCCCTGCTTTTCCTGGTGGCAACATGGGCCTGATCCTCGATCTCCTCGTGCAGGGCACGCAGATGGTCCTCGTCCTGGTGCTGGCGCCGGGCCTGATCGGTTTCACCCGCAAGATCAAGGCGCATTTGCTGCGCCGCCAGGGGCCACCGGTGCTGCAGCCCTACTATGACCTGCTGCGCCTGGTCCGCAAGGAGGCGGTGCTGGCGCACAATGCCTCCTGGCTGTTCCGCAATGCGCCCTACATGATCTTTGCCACCACCTGGGTCGCAGCAGCCCTGGTGCCCACCTTTGCGGCCAATCTGCATTTCAGCTGGGCGGCCGATCTCATCGCCATCACCGCCCTGCTCGGCTCCTCGCGCTTCTTCCTCGCCCTCGTCGGCATGGACATCGGCACCAGCTTCGGCGGTATCGGGTCGAGCCGCGAGATGCTGTTCGCCACGCTGGCCGAACCGGCGATGATCATGATCATCTTCACCGTGGCGCTGGTGGCCGGCTCCACCCAGTTGTCCGAGGTCGCCACCTTCATGGTGACGCACACCTCGCTGCGCGTGTCGCTCGGTCTGGCGCTGATCGGCCTGATCATCGTGGCGCTGGCCGAAAATGCGCGCATCCCCGTCGACAACCCCGCCACGCACCTCGAACTCACCATGGTGCACGAGGCGATGATCCTCGAATACTCCGGCCGGCACCTGGCCGTCATCGAGCTGGCCGCCGCGCTGAAGCTGCTGCTGTACATCTCGATGATCGCCTGCATCTTCGTGCCCTGGGGCATCGCCCAGCCTGATGACGGCATCCTCTACCTGCTGCTCGGCGCCGTCACCTATCTCGCCAAGATCGCCATCGGGGGCTTCCTGATGGTGGTCTTCGAAACCTCCATCGCCAAGATGCGTGTCTTCCGCGCGCCGGAATTCCTCGGCGGCGCCTTGATGCTCGGCTTCCTCGGCACATTGCTGCTGTTCGTCTCGAGGAGCTTCTGATGCAGCATTTCTCCCTCGACGCGGCCCACATGTTCGCCGGCGGCATGGTGCTCGTCAGCTTCATGATGCTCTATCAGGACCGCATCCTCGGCCTGATCAACGTCTTCGCCGCCCACGCCGTCGTGCTCACGCTATCGGTCAGCTGGCAGGCCTATATCCAGGACGCGCCGCATCTCTACATCACCGCCGCCATCGCCTTCGGCCTCAAGGCCATCGGCATACCCTGGGCGCTGCATCGCATGGTGGTCCGCCTCGGCATTCACCGCGAGATCGAAACCGTCGGCGGCATCGGCCCCACCATGCTCATGGGCATCGTGCTGGTCGCCCTGTCCATGGTGGTGATGCTGCCCGCCGCCGCCGAGGCCGATCCGATCGCCCGCGAGGATCTGGCACTCGCCCTGTCGGTGATCCTGCTCGGCCTGCTGATGATGGTCACCCGCCAGAATGCCGTCAGCCAGATCATCGGCTTCATGAGCCTTGAAAACGGCCTGATCCTCGCCGCCACCGGCGCCAAGGGCATGCCGCTGGTGGTGGAGATCTCCGTCGCCTTCTCCGTGCTGGTCGCCTTCATCGTCATCGGCGTCTTCCTGTTCCGCATCCGCGAGCGCTTCGACACCGTCGACACCCAGGCTCTCGACGATTTCCGGGAGGGCCGGGAATGACCGCCTTTCTGCACATGCTGCCCTTTGCCCCCATCAACGCCCTCTTGGCGGTCCCCGCCACCGCCGCGCTGATCCTGCTCCTGGTGTCGAGCTACCGCCTCGGCGCCTGGATCAACATGCTGGCGTCGGGCACAACCTTCCTCTTCGCCCTGACGCTGTTGATCGAACGCCCGGCCCCCGGCGCCGGCTATCTCTTCGTCGACGATCTCAACATCGTCTTCGTCGTGCTCGGCACCTTCGTCGGCCTCACCACCTCGGTGTTCAGCGCCAGCTACATCGGGCACGAGCTGGAGATCGGCCGCCTGAAGCCGCATTACCTGCGCTTCTACCACGGCATGTACCAGATCCTCAGCCTCGCCATGAACCTCGGGCTGACCGCCAACAACATCGGCCTGATGTGGGTGGCGGTGGAGCTGGCAACACTCACCACCGTCATGATGGTCGGCCTCTACCGCACGCAGGCTGCCCTGGAAGCCGCCTGGAAATACTTCATCCTCGGTTCGGTCGGCATCGCGCTCGCCCTCTTCGGCACCATCCTCATCTACATGGCCGCCCGCCCGGTAATCGGCGAAGGCCATGACGCCATGGTGTGGACAGCGCTGGTCGCCAATGCCGACAAGTTCAGCCCCGAGCTGCTCAACGTCGCCTTCGTCTTCCTGATGCTCGGCTATGGCACCAAGGTCGGCCTTGCCCCCTTGCACGCCTGGCTGCCCGATGCCCACGCCGAAGGCCCCACGCCCATCTCCGCCGTGCTGTCGGGCCTGCTGCTCAACGTGGCTCTCTACGCGCTCCTGCGCTTCAAGATGCTTCTGGCTGCCAACCCGCTCGCCGTCGCGCCGGGACCTCTGATGGTGACGCTCGGCCTGGTGTCGCTGATCTTCGCCGGTTTCATGCTCTACCTGCGCCGCGACATCAAACGTCTGTTCGCCTATTCCTCCATCGAGCACATGGGCATCATCAGCTTCGCCTTCGGCATGGGCGGACCGCTCGCCAACTTCGCCGGCCTGTTGCACATGACCATGCACAGCCTCACCAAATCCGCGATCTTCTTCGCCGTCGGCCAGATCGCCCAGGTGAAGGGCACGCAGAAACTCTCCGACATCCGCGGCCTCACCGAGAGCCATCCCAGGCTCGGCTGGGGGCTGGTGATCGGCGTCGCCGCCATCGTCGGCCTGCCGCCCATGGGCGTGTTCATGAGCGAATACCTCATCGTCAGCTCCACCTTCGCCCGGGAGCCGCTGCTGGCCATCCCCCTGGTCTTCGGCCTTCTGATCGCCTTCGGCGCCCTGACCTGGCGGCTGATCGGCATTGCCTTCGGCCCGCCCAGCGCCTCTGTCGGCGACGCCGGCCGTCAGCCGTCCATGGTCCCCCTCTTCATCCACCTGCTTCTCGTCCTGACCGCCGGCATCTTCCTGCCAGCCCCGCTGGTCGCCTGGTTCGAGAACGTGGCCCGCATGCTGGGATAAGCCGCCATGTCCCTGGTCTCCTCCCTCATCGAACAGGCTATCCACCGCACGGCACTCCGCCCCTGGCCCGGCCTCGCGGTCGATGCCGATACCTGGCGCGCCGCCACGCTCGGCCTTGGCGCCGGCGAGGTGTCGCTCGTCGCCCTCTGGGCCGGCGACGCCGGCACCGTGCATATGGCGCTGCGCGATCCCGCCGACGGCCAGTCCGTCGTGCTATCGCTTGCAACGACCGACGGCACTTTTCCCTCGGTCGGCCTCACCCATCCGCCGGCCCTGCGCCCCGAACGCGTCATCCGCGAGCTCCACGGCCTCGTCCCTGAGGGGTGCCCCGACGATCGCGATTGGCTCGATCAGGGCCGCTGGGGTGTCCGCCATCCCTTGGGCGCCGCCACGGCCGTCGCCGCCGATGGGGACGCCTATGCCTTCCGCGCCGCCGAAGGCGTGCCCATGCACCAGATCGCCGTCGGCCCCGTGCACGCCGGCATCATCGAGCCCGGCCATTTCCGCTTCACTGCCAACGGCGAGCATGTCGTCCGCCTGGAAGAACGCCTCGGCTATGTCCACAAGGGCGTCGACTCCCTCCTGCGCGGCGCGTCCATTGTCGACGGTGCCCGCCTCGCGGCCCGCGTTTCCGGCGACAGCACCGTCGCCTATTCGATCGCCTACGCCCGCGCCGTTGAAGCGGCCCTCGGCCTCGCTATCCCCGAGCGCGCCGTCTGGCTGCGCGCCCTGATGGCCGAACTTGAGCGCATCGCCAATCACCTCGGGGACATCGGCGCCATCTGCAACGACGCGGCCTTTGCCATGATGCTCGCCCATTGCGGCGTGCTGCGCGAACAGGTCCTGCGCGCCGCCAAGGCAACCTTCGGCCACCGCCTGATGATGGATCGCGTCATCCCCGGCGGCGTCGCCGTCGATCTCACCGACGCAGCTCCGATCCGCAAGCTCGTCGCCGCCATCCGCAGCGCCTTCCCGGCACTGATCTCGCTTTACGACAACTCCGCCTCGCTGCAGAACCGCACCGTCAGCACCGGGACGCTCGACGCGGGCCTCGCCCGGCAATATGCCGTCGGCGGCCCGGTCGGCCGGGCGAGCGGCCTCACCTTCGACGCCCGCAAGGCGCCCGGATATGCGCCCTATCCGGACCTCGTCTTCAACATTCCTGTCCGGGAGAGCGGCGACGTGGACGGGCGCGTCTGGATCCGCATCGACGAGGTCAACGAGAGCCTTGGGCTCATCGATCAGATCCTGACGCGCCTTCCCTCCGGCCCGATAGCCGTCGCCCTGCCAACCGCGTCCGAACCCAGTGAAGGCGTCGCACTTGCCGAAGCCTTCCGCGGCGACGTGATGGCCTGGGTGAAGCTCGGGGCCGACGGTCGTCTCGCCGCCGCTCATCTGCGCGACGCCTCAGTGTTCCAGTGGCCGCTCCTTGAAGCAGTCATCGAGAACAACATCGTTGCCGACTTCCCGCTCTGCAACAAGTCGTTCAACTGCTCCTATTCAGGCCACGATCTCTGATGCCGAGTGTCAGTGAAAATGATACGCGGCATTCCGCTTTCGAGTTTCTCATACCTTTGATGCAGATGAGAAATTCGAGATCTTCTCAATGCGCCGATGCGTAAGCATCCCGGCGAGTTGGTATAAGGACGCGCCATGCGCACTTTCCTGCTCAAGGGCCTGTTCGGCCGTCCGCTCACTGAAGCCGCCCCCAAGGTCGATGCTTCCGAGCTTGAGGAGCTCGCCACGCTGCTGGGCGACACCGCCCGCCGCAAGCTCGGCCGCTCGCTGTCCATCCGCGAAGTAGACGCCGGTTCCTGCAACGGCTGCGAACTCGAGATCCACGCCCTCAACAACGCCTATTATGACCTGGAGCGCTTCGGGCTGCGCTTCGTCGCCTCGCCCCGCCATGCCGACGTGCTTCTCGTGACCGGCCCCGTCACCAGGAACATGAAGGAGGCGCTGGAGCGCACCTATGCCGCCACGCCCGCGCCCAAATGGGTGGTGGCGGTTGGCGATTGCGGCGTGAATTGCGGTGTGTTCAAGGGCAGTTACGCCGTCGCCGGCTCGGTGGCCGACGTCATTCCGGTGGACGTCAGCATCCCCGGCTGCCCGCCGGAACCGACCGCTCTGCTGAAGGGCCTCATCGCCCTCATCGACGCCAACGAGCGGTGATCACCCCACCTGCCGATCGCCGGGTTTCTCCTTGGCCAGCGGCACGAACTGCGCCAGATCCGGCTTCAGATCGATCAGCGGCGTGCCGTCGAGGCAGTCCATGCCGCGCACGGTCAGCACATTCCCCTCGATGCTCTCGACCTTGACGACGGTGGTGCCGATCGGATTGGGCCGGATCGGCGAACGGATGGAGAAGGTGCCGCGCGCGTTGCCGTCGTTGCGGGGGCATTGCTGCACCAGATCGCGCCGCGACAGATGCAGCCAGTACAGCACCTCGGCCTGCTGACCGACCGTGATGCCCGACAGCGCCAGCGTCCAGGGCTCGAACACCTCGATCCGGCAAAGCGGCCCGTCGAGCCGCCCCTGACGCGGACAATCCGACAGGTCCGTCCACGGCGTGTGGATACGGCCTATGTAGATGAGGCTCGCGTCCTGCCGCTCCACCCAGGGCACCAGCCGCTCGCCGTCGCGAACATTGTCCATCTCTACTGCCGTCATGGGTTTCCTCACACAGCCACAGAAGCCACAATCCCCCAATGATGCGTTTCCCGGCCCCAGCAAATTCGTTATAGATCGGGTGCAGTCGGTCGTGCCGCTGCGCCGTTGGTGATATAGAGCCAGACTACATAACGCCGGACAAGTAAGCACTATGACGATCGACGCGTCCGTGACCCTGCGCAGCGAAGCCGCCTCTCCGGTCGGCCGGGAACGCATCCGCCTCCTGGAAGCCGTGGCGCGCGAGGGTTCCATCAGCTCAGGCGCAAAAGCCGTCGGCATCACTTACAAGGCCGCCTGGGACGCCATCGATTCCATGAGCAACCTGTTCGGTCAGCCGCTTCTGGAAACCCGTACCGGCGGCAAGGCTGGTGGCGGCGCCCGGCTGACGCCCCAGGGCCTCAAGGTCATCGAAGCCTATGGGCGCATGGAAGCGGAAATGGCTCGCATCGTCCGCCTGCTGGAGCCCGATCTCGACGGCAGCGGCATCTCCCCCCTCAACCTCTTCTCCGGCTTCTTCATGCGCACCTCGGCCCGCAACGCCCTCCGCGGCACCATCGCCTCTATCAACACCGACCACCTGAGCGCCGACGTCGCCGTCACGGTCGCCGAGGGCTCCACCATCCACGCCCTGGTCACCGCCGAAAGCGCCCGCGATCTCGGCCTCTGCGTCGGCCGCGAGGCGATCGTGCTGATCAAGGCCCCCTTCGTGATGATCGCGCCCGGCCATGAGCGCCCCAAGGTGTCGGTCAGCAACTGCATCGCCGGCACCATTGCCCGCGTCGACTGCGGTGACGTCAACGCCGAGGTCGTCCTGGACATCGGCAGCGGCAAGTCGCTCGCCGCCTCGATCACCGCCCGCAGCGTCGCCTCGCTCGGTCTCGAAGTCGGCGCACCGGCCAGTGCCCTGTTCGAGGCCTCTCACGTGATCGTCGCCATCGACTGATTTTGTGTGAACGCTAAGGAATAAACCGCATCCACCGCCGTTTTTCCTAACGGCCTTCCGATGCCGTTCACCCTTTCTTTCCCTGCCCCTTGAAAGGATTGCCATCGGGAGGCCACCCCCTCTTTACATTGGGCTGCAACCCGCCGATCCTGCAGCGACGGACCGGTCGGTGCTGGCGCTCTGCCAGCGTCCTTGACCGGCCCTACCGGAGGCCGACATCGTCATCTGATCATCTCGACGGGCCTTGTGCAGGTCTGGCCAAGCCAACGGCCGGCTGCCGCTCTGCTGATGACGATGCGGAACTGCATATGGAAGAATTTGCCTTCGTTGCCATGGGCACGGAATGCTCGATCACTCTCGCGGACAGTGATCCGGGCATCGCCATCGAAGCGGCCGGCGCGGCCACCGCCGAAATCGAGCGCATCGAGGCCAAGTTCACCCGCTACGATCCGCGCAGCCTCATCTCCGAGATCAACAACGTAGCGGCAAAAGGCGGCGACATCGCCCTTGATCCCGAAACCACCTTCCTGCTCGATTTCGCCTTCATGGCTCACAGCGCCTCGGACGGTCTGTTCGACATCACATCGGGCGCACTCCGGCGCGCCTGGGGCCACATGGACCAAGGTCTCCCCCAACCCGAAGCGCTCGACGACATCATCCGGCTGATCGGCCTCAACAAGCTGAAATGGCGGCCGCCGGTACTGTCCTTTCCGATCGCAGGCATGGAGATCGACTTCGGCGGCCTCGCCAAGGAATATGCGGCGGATAGAGCGGCAAAGATCTGCAGGCAGGCCGGCGCACAAGCCGGTCTCGTGAACCTTGGTGGCGACATCGCCGTCTTCGGCAATCGGCATGACGAGATGCCCTGGCCCGTCGCCATCCGCAATCCTTTCGGTGGCGACGAACCGGCCGGCACCTTGGGCCTGCGCATCGGCGGCATCGCCACCAGCGGCGACACCGAACGCGCCCTCGTCGTCGACGGCAAACGCTACAGCCACATCTTCGATCCGCGCACCGGCTGGCCGGTCGAAGGCCTGCGCTCGGTCAGCGTCAGAACCGACTCCACCCTTCTCGCCGGCGCCCTCTCCACCATCGCCATGCTGAAGGGCCCTCAGGGCGTCGAATGGCTGCGCATGCGCAACTGCGAGTTCCTGGCCATAGACCACGACGGCAACAAATGGGGCAATCTGGCCGCCATTTGAGAAATTGATCTTACTTCCAGCCCTTAAGGTAGGTCAGACACGCTTGCAGCCAATTTCCTTCAACATGACCGTTGGATGCCTGCTCGTCCGATCCTGATTTTGGAACACACAAGCCCGTGAAATTGGCTCCACAAGGTCTTATAGCTTGTGGACGATGCTTTCGCAGCCGTGCCGAATACAGGGAGTTGCAGCGCACCCCTGTCCCTGGGCTGGCGCACATTCTTGCAACCTTTTCAGAATACGCTTTAATTCGTAGGCAATATGCGGTAATTTGTGGGAATATGCACCCATTGCAGAATTAAGCCGATATTATTCAACTCAAGATAGGTATTTCCAATGCCCATTTTCGATATGGCGTTGTCTCTGCTGGACACCTCTAAGATTGCCGCCCCTCTCGCACGCCCTGCCATAGTGGAACATGTGTCACTCAAACCGGCATCCATCAAGCTGCCGCTATTGCCAAAATCATCTAGTGATACCGTCACTCGCCGGGCCGACCGCGCCGCCATGGCCAAAGCCGGCACCCTTATCAAGGAGATCGATCTCGGCAGTTTGCCGGCAACCAACGGTATCGTTGCAGATTATACTGGCTCTGGCGCAACGCCTAAACTCGGAAGTTATGCCCGCAGTATCGGCGATGTCAATCACGATGGCATTGCTGACTTTGCCTATACCGCGTCATCCGCTACCGTCGGCGCAATGTCAAATGCCGGCAAGGTTTTCGTAGTATTCGGCAAGAAAACCGGCCTGCCGGCGCACATAACGTTGGACAGCCTCGATGGCACTACAGGCTTTGTCATCAACGGCTCGGCTGTCAACGAGAATGTGGGGGCATCTGTTGCCAGAGGCGGCGATTTCAACGGCGACGGCATAGACGACTTGGTCTTTGGCGCCGCCAACGGAAGTGGCGTCTCCTATGTGCTCTTCGGCAAATCGTCCGCATTCGTAGCCAGTTTGTCGACTTCGTCGATCAGCGGTAGCGTGGGGATAAAGATTACCGGCTCAGTAGCCGGCGACACTGCCAATCGGATCGCCGGACTGGGCGACGTGAACAGCGACGGTTTTGCCGACCTCGGTATAGGAGCGCAGGGCGCAGATCCAGGCGGCCATTCCAACGCCGGCTCTGCCTATGTCGTGTTCGGTTCGGCGTCGCCAACCGACCTTTCGCTTGCGAGCCTCGGATCGGCCGGAATTCAGATCAACGGCGCAATGGACGGAGCCGCCCTTGGGGGGATGATTGTACCGGCGGGCGACGTCAACGGCGACGGCGTCGCCGATTTTATCGTCAGTGCTGCTGGCGAAGGTTCGGCAACCAACGGCGCGGAATATCTTGTTCTCGGTTACAAGAACATGACATTGGTCAACCTGTCCTCACCCGATCCGGGATCGGTCATCAAATTCACGGGACAAGCCAACGACTTAGCCGGAGGAGGGTACGGCGATCTTGTGGGGGATCTGAATGGCGACGGTTTCGACGATATCGTTGTTCCAGCAAGTTATCATGCAGTCGGCGCAGCAACCAATGTCGGCGCCGCCTATGTCATCCTCGGCCGGAGGCACTTTCTGAAGGGTACTTATGATCTGTCCGTGGCGGACGATTCGCGTGGCTTCACCATCACGGGGGAAGCCGCAGGATCCTACGCAGGCCTCAGCTTCGCCGGCGGCGACTTCAACGGCGACGGCATTGGTGATCTCGTTGTCGGGTCTCCGCTTCTGACCATCAGCGGTGTCCCCGGGCGTGGCGGTGCTTATGTCATATTCGGCAAACGGGGACAGCAATCCGATCTGTCGCTTGCGGACCTCACCAGTGACAAAGGCATTTACATCAACGGTGGAACGAATGAACGATACACCGGCTATTCGGTATCGCTTGCAGGCGATGTCAACAAGGACGGCTTCAAGGATCTTGTCATCGGCGCTCCCCTCAGCTTGACAGGCGCAAATCAGAACGGTCGTGGATTTGCCGTCTACGGTCGCGCTTCCGGCCCGATCACGCGCGTCGGTACTTCAGCCGGCGATCTCCTGCCGGGCAGCGCCTTCGCCGACAGTCTGATCGGCGCCGGCGGCAAGGACACTATCAATTCCGGTTCCGGCGACGACACTCTGGAGGGCGACGGCAGCGCGGACACTCTCACAACTGGTTCGGGTGCCGACACCCTGATCTACAAGCTTGTATCCGACAGCACACCTGCGGCCTTTGACACCGTCACCGACTTCTCCGTCGCGGACGACATCTTCAACCTCTCCGCCATCGACGCCAACAGCAAGGTGCCCGGCAACCAGGCCTTCAGCTTCATCGGCACCAACGCCTTCACTCACGCTGCCGGCCAGTTGCGCTATGCCAAGACCGACGCCGCCGGAACCGCCAACGACAAGACCCTCGTCCAGGCCGACGTCAACGGTGACGGCACGGCCGATCTCCAGATCAAGCTCATTGGCCTCAAGACGCTGACGGTCGACAATTTTGTGAGATGAGTCGATACTCAGGAAGCAAGAGCGCGGCGTTGCCCAAGGCAGCGTCGCGCTTCTTCATTTCCGGAACAGACGTCACACCAGCATGTTCACCGCGCCGCCGATCGCGCCGATAGCACCAGTGCTGCGGGCGGGAGCCGGTGCCGGCGACAGGCCCTTTGCCGCTGCAGCGAGCGAGGCTCTGAAGTCGTCCTTGTCACCGTCGTTCTCAGTCTCCTTGCGCCCTTCCGACCGCATGGACTTCATCAGGCTCATCATGCCATCAACGAAGGCCTGCTTGCTCACCTGCCCGCTGTTGTTGGGATCGAGTTGGCTGAACACCGCATCGGCTCCTGCCTTGCGAAAGCTCGGCGGCATCTTCAGGGAGGAAAAGGCAGCGGTGAACTGATCCTTGGTCACAGTGCCGCTGTCTGTGGTGTCGAGCTTGTCGAACAAGCTTGCGAACTTGTCGGTCGGTGTCGCGCGCGCACTTGCGCCCGACCATGCTTCGGCGGACCGGGTCCCGCCTACGCCGGCTATGCTCATGATGAGCCTTTCCATATCTTCGCTGGTGAACGAGCCCATCGCGACGATCTTGCCGCCCCGGTCAAAGATCGCGATATCGCCCGCATACAGGTTGTAACCTGTCGTTATATGGTTAACGATTGGTTAGCACTGCATTCTGCACATCAGGAAACAGGGCAAGGCTTCAACGCCGGACTGCGAAGGCCAGCGAGACGATGAGCCAACTGGCGATCAGCAACAATCCGCCCGTCGGCGCGGCCATCGGAAACAGACGCGTGTCGGCAAAGGCACGCAGCGCCAGGTCGCCGGCAAACAGCGTCATGCCGAGCGCCATCACGCCGCCCCCCAGCAACCTCAGCCGTGCCGGGCCGAGGCTGCCATTGGTCAGCGCCAACAAGGCGGCAGCATGCAGCAGCAGGATCAATCCGGCCGTGTCGAGATGGCTGCCGGGGTAAGCGTGCGAGGCTGCCGCCAGCAGGGCCACGCCCAGCGCGCCGGCCAAACCCGCGATTACGCCGATCACCTTGTCGCCGTCAGATCCCATTTCCGCCTCCAAAAGAAACACATAGAGCTATAACGAACGACACAGCAGATTCGTCAAAATCAATTCGGTTGTTTTTCATGAACGTTTTCCTGATCGACGCGCCCGACGACCCGCGCATCGCGCCTTACATGAACATCCGCGACCGCGATCTCAACGACGCCCACGGTGGCGGCTTCATCGCCGAAGGGGAAAGCGTGCTCAACGTCTTCCTGCGCCAAGACCGGTTCGAGACCGTGTCGCTGCTGGTCGCCCAGTCGCGCCTCAAGACGGTTGAGGCCATGGTGGGCGACAATCCCCTGCCCGTCTATGCAGCGCCTCAGGCCGTGATGGACGCCATCGTCGGCTTCCCGATCCATCGCGGTCTGCTCGGCCTCGGGCGGCGCGGCACACCGCCGACATCGGCGGAACTCCTGAAGGGCCGCCCGCCCCTGGTCCTCGGCCTGGCCGGCATTGCCAACCACGACAACATGGGCGGGATCTTCCGCAATGCCGCGGCTTTCGGCGTCGGCGCCGTGCTGCTGGACGCAACCTGCTGCGATCCGCTCTATCGAAAGGCCCTGCGCGTATCGGTGGGCGGGTGCCTCGCCGTGCCCTATGCACGCGCCGCGGCCGACCAATCCCTGGTCACGCTGTTGTCCGACGCTGGATATGTGGTCTACGGCCTCTCCCCGCGCGGTTCCATCCGCCTCGACCAGATCGATCGCGACCGTCCCGCCGCCCTGTTGCTCGGCGCCGAGGGGCCCGGGCTCACGGATGCCGTCCTCGACGCCGTCACCTCGGTGCGCATCGACATGTCCGGCGGATTCGACAGCCTCAACGTCGCCACCACCTCGGGCATCGCGCTCTACGAGATGACGCGCCGCGCCTAGTGCTGCGCTTCATCTAATTTGGAGGCATTCAGGCCTCCAAATTAGATGAAAAAGGCGCCGCACCACAAAAAACGAGTGCCCTGCCGAACGTCAGTTTAGGTGAAGCAGGGCACTAGACGAGTACAGGCCGCTCCTCGCGTCCCATGTCGCCGAACACACGCAGATAGCGCTCGATTTCCTGCGGATCGCCGGTGGCCTTGGCCGGGTTGTCGGACAGCTTCACCGCCGGCCGGCCATTCACCTGCGTCACCTTGCAAACCAGTGAAATGGCGTCGAAATCCATGGTCGGCGACGGCGCGCAGTCGCGGAAGTCATTGGTCAGATTGGTGCCCCAGCCGAAGCTCATGTTCACCCGACCGTCGAAATGCTGGAACACCCGCTCGATTTCCTCGGCGTCGAGGCCGTCGGAGAAGACGATCAGCTTCTCGCGCGGATCCTGACCGTGTTCCTTCCACCAGGTGATGATCTCCTCGCCACCTTCGATCGGCGGCGCGCTGTCTGGGCGGAAGCCCTTCCAGTTCGCCACCCAGTCCGGCGCCGCCTTGAGGAAGGCACGCGTTCCGAAGGCGTCAGGCAGCACGACGCGCAGGTTGCCGTCATACATGTCGCGCCAGTCGCGCAGCACCTTGAACGGCGCTTCCCGAAGCTCCTCATCGGTATTGGCCAGTGCGGCCATGGCCATGGGCAGTTCGTGTGCGTTGGTGCCGATGGCGTCGAGATCGCTCTTCATGGCCAGGAGCACATTGGAGGTGCCGATGAAGGACGCCCCCAGCCCTTCCTTCAGTGCGTTGACGCACCAGTCCTGCCACAGATGCGAATGGCGCCGGCGCGTGCCGAAGTCGGCAATCCTGATATCGGGATAGCGGCGCAGATGCTCCACCTTGCTCCAGAGCTTGGCCTTGGCGCGTGCATAGAGCACGTCGAGCTCGAAGCGGCGCATGGTCTTCATCACAGCGCGGGAGCGCAACTCGTTGACGATGGCCAGCGCCGGGATCTCCCACATGGTCGTGTGGGTCCAGGGGCCGTGGAACTCCAGCTCATACTGGCCGTCCTTCTTGGACAGCTCGTATTCGGGCAGCCGGAAGTCCTTGAGCCAATCCAGAAAGGCCGGTTCGAAGATCTGGCGCACACCGTGGAAGGTGTTACCCGCCAGCCAGATCCACTCCTTCTTGTTGAGCTTCAGCGACCGGGCATAGTCGAGCTGCGCCCTGAGTTCCCCCTCGTCGATCTCCTCGGCAAGCAACACCTGCTTGTTGCGGTTGATCAGCGAGAAGGTCACCTGCACGTCGCGGTATCGTCGCCAGATCAGCTGCAACATCAGGAGCTTGTAGAAGTCCGTATCCAGAAGGCTGCGGATAATCGGGTCGAGCTTCCAGTTATGGTCGTGCACCCGCTTGGCGATATCCGTTGTGCTCATGGCTCTCCCAGCCCCATCCGCCAGACATCCCACGTCGCGGAAGAAGATAACCCGGTATCGCGAATTGACAAAAAACCCAAGCAAAAAAGCCGCCCGCCCCATGACGAGGCGAGCGGCCCTTGTCTTTCGGACACGCCGTCTGGCGCTCCAAACCGTCAGCTATGACCCGCCGGCTTGCTCTTCCGCTTGGCCAGCACGTTGATCACTTCCACGCCGCCCGAGAAGGCCATGGCGAAGTAGAGATAGCCGCGCGGCACGTGGAAACCGACGCCATCGGCGACCAGCGACGCGCCCACCAGCAGCAGGAAGGACAGCGCCAGCATCTTCGTCGTCGGGTGCTTGTTGATGAAGGCCGAGATCGGGCCGGACGCCACGAACATCACCATCATGGCCAGGATCACCGCACAGATCATCACGATCACCTCTTCAGCCATGCCGAGCGCGGTGATGATGCTGTCCACGGAGAACACGATGTCGATGACGATGATCTGCGCCACGATGGCGCTGAAGGCAGCCTTCACCGCGCCACCGCCGGCCTCGTCTTCGCCCTCGATGCCCTTGTGGATCTCGTGCGTCGCCTTGTAGAGCAGGAACAGACCGCCGGCGAGCAGGATCAGGTCGCGCCAGGAGAAGTCATGGCCGAAGGCCGAGAACACCGGCGCCGTCAAACCGATCAGCCAGGACAGCGTCAACAGCAGCACGATCCGGAAGCCCAGCGCCATGCTGAGGCCCAGCGCCCGCGCCCGCTTGGCATCGTTTGCCGCCAGGCGGCTGGTCAGCACGGAAATGAACACGAGATTGTCGATACCAAGGACAATCTCCATCACGGTCAGCGTCAGCAGGCTTGCCCACGCATTCGGATCGGACAACAGTTCGATCATCTGAATTTCCAATATTTGAAAGCCCCAAGGATACGCTCAATTGGGCGCCAAGGTCTCTTGCGTCAAGACGTCAGGGGTCAGTTCTCTTCGGAAAAGCGGGCCAGCACCTGCTGCACCAGCCCGACCAGCGACAGATAGGCGCTCGTCAGCCCGAGACCGATGAGCACGCCAAGCGGCGGCGACAGTTCGAAATAGAGGGCAGCACCGGCAAAGATGAACCAGGCCAGCGTGAAGGCCAGCGTCACCGGACGCCACTTCTCGACGCGGACCGGATGCACGAAGGCGATCGGCGCAAAGGTCAGGATCGACAGCGCAATGGTGGTGCCGATCACCACTTCCGCCGACGGGCGGAACACGAACAGAATGAACACCACGCCATTCCACACCACGGGGAAGCCGCGGAAGGCGTTGTTCTTCATCTTCATGCGGGTGTCGCCATAATACATGGCGCTGGTGAAGACGATGAGCCCGGCCAGGGCCAGGGCCACCGGCGTCGAGGTGAAGCCACCCGTGGCAACCGCGAAAGCCGGAAGGAACACATAGGTCACATAGTCGACCACGAAGTCGACGGACGCGCCGGAGAAGCTCGGCAGGCGGCGTTCGACGCCCACCTTGCGCGCGATTGGCCCGTCCACCCCATCCACGAACAGCGCCACACCCAGCCAGCCGAAGAACTGCGGCCAGTTCCAGCTATAGGCGGCATAGGCGGCCAGCATCGCCAGCACGATGCCGCTGGCGGTGAAAGCGTGCACGGCGAGTGCGATCAACGCATTCTGATGTCTGTGCACGAGGGTCAACTCCGTCATCGTACCGCGCTCCGGTTTCCAGAATGTGGTGCGAGCGGATCACGCAACCAAACAAAATCACTGCCAAGACGGACTTGTGCCCGAACCGGCCATCAACTCCCTCCCCGCTCCGCTGGCGGAGTACCTGCATGACAAAAACATTACCTTAGAAAAAGCCCGCTCGCCAAGAACATGCCGAGCACGATAAGGGTTCCTCCTAAGAAATATGTGAATTTCATACCAGTCACAAGTTTCTCGGCGCCCATTAGCGCACCGAGAAAGGCCATGGCAACAAGATTCATCATGCCCGCGGCAAACATTACGGCCATCATCGCCCAGCAACATCCTAGGCAGGCGATTCCTTCTTCGATGCCGATCTGCAACGCCATGCCCACCGAGATCTGGTCGAAGTCGGTCACATAGGGGTTCCGGCAACGAATGAGGCAGGAGAGCTTCAGCGGCGTGAACTGGTAGATTCCGGCCGCGATCAATATGCTCGCCGATAGCGCCGTCCCCGCCGGCGCCATGTGCGGCGTCAACACGCCGAGATAGGTCAGGCCGGTCTGCCCCAGCGTTCCGATCACCGCGATGCCAAGCCAAATGCTGGTGTAACCAGCCATCACCGCCGCCGCCACATGCGGCCCCTTCAGCGCATAGGCGCGGAAAGTCGGCGCCGCCGTCGGCAGCATCATGGCGAACACCATGGCGGCCCACATCGCCAGCACCAGCGCAATATCCCTGGCGCCCCACGGCTCCAGCGACGGCATGAACGCGCCATGTCCGCCACCGCCGCCAGGCATCAGACCGGCCAGTCTCTCGAACAACGGCGCCAGAGCCCCCATGCCGATGCCCATGCCGCCTGCCATCCGGCCGGATGCAACGGACAGCACCAGCCAGCCCCAGCCCACCAGCGCCAGCAGCGCCACGGCCATCACGGTCAGCTTGCGCGCATGGCGTCCCAGAAAATCGGCGAGGGAAGACGAGTTGGCAGCCATGGACCTTCGCTCTCAAACGACAAAAGCTCTCCCCGGCAGACCGGGAAGAGCCCTTGAGCTATAGCCGTTCATCCAGCCCGCGCCAACTGGCTAGGGCACCCGCCGATCATGTTGAAACATCATGATCGACAAGCGCTCCGGGGCGAAGGGTGACGTCAGTTGGCATCCTGCGTCGACAGCAGCGGTGTGATGCGCCGCACCGTCACGCGTCGGTTGGCGCGCTCCGGCCCGTCCGTCAACACCTTGAGCTGGCTTTCACCATAGCCCTGCGTCACCAGATTTTCCGGCGGAATGTTGAAATACTGGGTCAGCACCGAAGCCACCGACTCCGCGCGCCTGTCGGAGAGCGACAGATTGTCCACCACCGAACCGACGGCGTCCGTATAGCCTTCCACTAGGAACACCTCGTTGGCATTGCCTTCGAGCGCCTTGTGGATGCCATCCGCCACGACCTCCAGACTCTGCGCCTGCGACTGGTCGACCATCCACGACCCGCTGTCGAAGGTGATCGTATTGAGGTCAACCGAGCGCACGCGGGCACGCAGCTGCGGGCTGTAGATCACCTGGTTCAGCGAGTAGCGCTGCTCGATCGGCACCACTGGCGGCGCGGTCATCGCATCTTCCACATACTGCTGCGGCACCTGTCCCATTTCCACGCGGTACTGGTTCTGCGGAATGCCAACCATGGGCGGCGGCAGCAGCACCATCGGACCGTTGGCGCCGTTGTCGAAGCGGTTGCCATGGTTGTCCATGCGATTGTCGAACAGCACGAAGGTCTGGCCGCTGACATCCTCGCGAATACGCTGCAGCACCATGCCGTTTGGCGCGTAGAGCGTCCGGATACGGTCGCCATTCGGACGAACGATCACCACGAGGCGGTTACCATTATCGAGAATGGAGTCATTCACGGTGGCCGCGCCCTCATCAAGACGATTGGTATCGTCGTGACGAATGACCGCGTGGTCGCCGTCCTGCACGATCAGTCGGCCGCCCGGCTCCACGGTCACTTCCATGCCGTCGCTGTTGCGGAAAACCCTGCGGCCCCGCTTCACGTCTTCGATGGACTGAGCTCCCTGGTTGACGCTCTGCTCCAGGGCCGCACCTGCGTCGGCGCCGGTGTCACCCAGTCTCTCCGCCAGTCCGCTCTCCACCTGCGCATCCTCAGCCTGCTGCTCAGGCGTCGGCTTGCGCGGCTTGTCCGGCTTGGGCGTCTCAGGCGCTCCGCCATCGCTGCCGGCTGAAACGCCATTGTCCTCGACCTGCGACTGAGGCTTGGGCGGCTTGACCGGATTCGGCTGCTCGCCACCGGTGTCGCCACCGGACGAAACGCCATCCTCGACCTGAGGCTGGGGCTTAGGCTTCTGCGGCTTCACCGGCTTGGGCTGCTCGCCACCGGTGTCGCCACCCGACGAAACGCCATCCTCGACCTGAGGCTGGGGCTTCGGCTTCTGAGGCTTCACAGGCTTGGGCTGCTCGCCACCGGTGTCGCCACCGGACGAAACGCCATCCTCGACCTGAGGCTGAGGCTTAGGCTTCTGCGGCTTCACCGGCTTGGGCTGCTCGCCACCGGTGTCGCCACCTGACGAAACACCGTCCTCGGCCTGAGGCTGGGGCTTAGGCTTCTGCGGCTTCACGGGCTTGGGCTGCTCGCCACCGGTGTCGCCACCGGACGAAACGCCATCCTCGGCTTGCGGCTGAGGCTTCGGCTTCTGCGGCTTCACGGGTTTCGGCTGCTCGCCACCGGTGTCGCCACCCGACGAAACGCCGTCCTCGACCTGCGGCTGAGGCTTTGGCTTCTGCGGCTTCACGGGCTTGGGCTGCTCGCCACCGGTGTCACTACCGGCGGATACTCCGTCCTCGGCCTGCGGTTTTGGCTTGTTGGGTTTGCCACCCTTCGGCGGCTTGGCGCAGGCTGGGTCATCAGGCGACTCGCAAGGCGCAACAGCCTGGGCAAGCTGCATCAGTTCGCCCGCCTTCACGGAGGTCACGGGCAAGGTCAGCGGCGAAAGGCAGATTGCCGGCACCACGGCGCAGGCCATCAAGATGCGTTTCAAATGGCTCATGGCAACGATCCTCCTGAGATGAATTATCAATGTCCCTTTCGGGATGCTGTTCCCTGACAATCACCGGAAATTGCGGCCATTTCCCCTCGCCAATGCGGCACAAATGAGCCCATTCAAGGATTTGACCTGAATGGCACATGAACGGCGGCAGCCCCCATCGGCCAACAAAAAGACCGCCGCGGTCCCATGACTGCGACGGCCGATGAAATGCACACTGACAAGCCGGCGTCTCAGCCGATCCCGTATTCCGCCGCCTTGGACGGGTCGCGCTTGGCCACCTGGCAGGCCAGGTCCCAGATCACCTTGGCCTGTTTCCAGGTGGCGTCGTCCTGCATCTTGCCGTCGATCATCACCGCACCGGTGCCATCGGGCATGGCGTCGAGGATGCGCTTGGCGAAGGCCACCTCCCTGGCATCAGGCGAGAATACCCTCTTGGCAGTCTCCACCTGGCTCGGATGCAGCGACCAGGCGCCGACGCAGCCCATCAGGAAGGCGTTGCGGAACTGCGCCTCACAGGCCGCGCCATCGGAGAAATCGCCGAACGGCCCGTAGAACGGCTTGATGCCGGCCGCAAGGCAGGCGTCGACCATCTTGCCGACCGTGTAATGCCACAGATCCTGCTGATAGGCGGTGCGCGGCCCGCCCTCGCCGGCATCCGCCAGCACCGCATAGTCGGGATGGCCGCCACCGACGCGCGTCGTCTTCATGCCGCGCGACGCCGCCAGATCCGCCGGCCCGAGGCTCATGCCGTGCATGCGCGGGCTGGCGGTGGCGATCGCCTCCACATTCTTCACGCCCTCCGCCGTCTCCAGGATGGCGTGAATCATCACCGGCTTGGTGATGCCGTGCCGGGCCTCGAGCTGCGCCAAGAGCTGGTCGAGATAGTGGATGTCCCAGGGCCCTTCCACCTTGGGCAACATGATCACGTCGAGCTTGTGCCCCACCTTCTCCATGATGGTCATCACGTCGTCGAGCATCCACGGACTGTTCAGGCAGTTGATGCGGGTCCACACCCCGGTGTCGCCGAAGTCATTGGCCGCCACCATCTCGACGAAGCCCTCGCGGGCCGCCAGCTTGGCGTCGGCTGGAATGGCGTCTTCCAGATTGCCGAGGATCACGTCCACTTGGCGGATCAGCTCGGGCACCTTGGCCCGCACCTTCTCGTTATGCGGCGGTATGAAGTGGATCATGCGCTCCACTTTCACCGGCACCTCGCGCAAGGGTTCGGGAGCGCCGATGGCCAGAGGCTTCCAATAGGCGCGCGGTGTCTTGACGGTCATGGGTGATCCCTCCCCGGGGCATGCTGCATTGCACCACGGTTACCGGTCCGCGCCGGCCGCCTCAATTCGCCAAGGGTCGCAAACCGGCCTCAACACCATGGACAAAAAGTCTCAGTCGCTTTCGTCCGGCACCGGCACCGCACCGCCTCGCGGCCACTTCTTGATCGCCCACATCCATTGCGCAGGATCCTGCAGGATCCAGCGCTCAAACACGCCATGCAGCGCCGCGGTCCCTGCCTCGATGTCCTTGGCAGCGTCCGCCGTCTTGGGAATGTCGATCCGGCTCGCCTCGATCCGGTACCGCACACCCTTTGTCCGCACGGCGCGCGCGGCAATCACGGGCAGCCCCAACTTGCGGCCGAGAAACACCGGCAAAGGGGAAAGCCGCGCCGGTCGTCCCATGAACGGGAGGATCAGTCCGGTCCGGTCCGGCAGGTCGGAAATCATGGCGACACAGGCGCCTGCCTTGGCCATCGAACGCAACTTCAGCGGCGACACGCCGCCCGCCTCGATCAGCCCGCCGTCGTAAAGCGGCAGCCGCGTTTGCCGCACATAGGCATCCGATAGCGGATTTCTGAGCCGCCGATAGACAGCGGCCACCTTGCGGTCGAGGAGCCGCGCGCCCCAGGTCACCACTTCCCAGTTGCCCTGGTGCAGCGAGCACAGGATGGCCGATTGCTCGCCAAGCCCGCGCAGCAGCGCGGCCACATCGTCGCCGATCTCGAACCGGCTGCGGTCGGCAATGATCTCCTCGATCAGCAGCGCCTCGGCCGCCGTACGCCCGAGATTCTCCCACATGTCGCCCAGCAGCCGGCGCCGCGCTTTGGCGTCGAGCTCCGGCATGGCCAAGGCGAGATGGTTCTCGGCGCGCACATGTCGCGCGTTGAACGGCGCCAGATGCCGCCAGGCAAAGCCCATGAAGGCCGACGCCCGATCCGGCCCCATCAACCGCAACAGCCCAACCACGCTCCGCAGCACCGCATATTCGAGACGGTGCTTGAGACTGACGGGATGATCCTGCGGCTGGGTGGAGGAATGGGACAAAGGACGCCTTAATCGTTATATGCCGAACTCTGTAACGATTTGTCCGGCTCGTTTCACACTTGAGGGGTGCTATATCACCTTCGCTCCCGAAAGCTCCAGCCCGAGCCTTCGCCATTCCTACCGGTCAAAGGCACCATGCTTCACGTCCTGTCCCTCGCCGCGCCCTTCTTCGGGGTGATCCTGATCGGCTTTGCCTCGGGCAAAATCGCCCGTCTGCCGCAAGCCGGCCTCGCCTGGCTGGACTTCTTCCTTGTCTACGTCGCCTTGCCCGCCCTCTTCTTTGATCTGGTACACAAGACCCCCGTTCAGGAGTTGACGCGCGTCTCCTATGTCGCCGCAACCACCACGGCCACCTTCATCACCTTCGTCATCTCGTTGTTCGTCGGTCGTATGCTGAGCCGCGGCACCATGCGGGAAGCCACGATTCAGGGCGTCATCGGCTCCTATGCCAACGTTGGCTACATGGGGCCGGGCCTCACCCTCGGCACGCTCGGGGCGCAGGCTGCCGCCCCCACAGCCCTGATCTTCTGCTTCGACGTCACGCTGATCTTCACGCTGCTGCCGGTCATGATGGCCATCTTCGGCGAGGAGCGGCGCTCCTTTGGTGCGACGCTGCTCCTGGTGCTCCGCCGTGTCTTCCTGCACCCATTCATCTTCGCCACTCTGCTCGGCGGTGTCGCAGCCTTGCTGTCGCTCGACATCCCCACACCGATCCAGTCGACGCTGACCTTCCTGCGCGGCTCGGCAGCTCCCACGGCCCTCTTTGCCCTCGGCGTCACCGTTGCCTTGCAGCCGGCCGGTCACGGCGTGCGGGAAATGCCCGTCCTCATCTTCATCAAGCTGCTGGTGCACCCGCTGATCGCCTGGACCATGGTCACCCTGGTCGGCGGCTTCGAGCCGGTCTGGATCTACACCGCCGTTCTCATGGCGAGCCTGCCCACCGCCGCCACCACCTACGTGGCCGCCCTGCAATACGACACCTATGTTGCCCGCGCCGCCACGTCGATCCTGTTCGGCACCACCGCCTCAATGATCACCGTGACGGCCGCGATCTATCTGGTGACGCATCACCTGATACCCTTGGGCTTCTGACGTCCTCAGTGCGAGATCCGGAGCATCGACAGCTTCGTGCCGATCGCATCGAATGTCGTCACCAGCTGGTTGGGATCGGACAGGAAGAAGTAGTGGTCGTTGTCGGTGGCGCAGCCTTGCAGCAGGCTGGTGTTGCCGTCCATCACCAGCACCGTATAGATCTCGACCCTGGCTTCCTTGAGCGCCTGGCAGGCGAGCGCGGTGCGCGCGTCCACATTGGTGTCCTGGTAGGAGCCGTTGCCGTTCCAGCGGTTCTGCGTGTTGACGCCGTCCGTCATCAGGATCACCACATCCTTGTAGTCGTGATCGGCATCCTTGGGCGGCGTGTTCAGCGGATCGGCCTCGGTCAGTGACAGCCAGCCCCAGCTGAGCCCGATGGTCTGGTTGGTGCTGCCGGTCGGCGTCATGGCGTCCACTGCATTGTTCAGCGCCGTCCAGTCATAGGTCATCGGCGTGATCTTGGCCGGGCAGTTGCCATATTGCTCCGGATAGAAATACTTGGACGACGACGTCGGCGCCTCGTTGCCGACGTCATAACTCTGGTCGCGGTCCATAACGCAGCCGTTCCAGGTGGAATGGGCCGCCGGCACCCAGGTGCAGACCCAGCTGCCGTTCTTCCATTGGCAAGGCTTCGTACCGTTCTTGCTGTCCCACACCGACCAGTTCAACCAGCTTTCCTGATAATGCTCCGCTCCATAGTTCACGTCCTTGGCGAAGGGAATGATCGAGACATAGACATCGCCCGGATCGCTGACCGCCGCCTCGAGCGAGGCCAGGAGATTATGCGTCGCCGTCTTCAGCGCCGTCATCTTGCCATTGCTGCCCATCGATCCGGTATTGTCCAGCACCAGCGACACTCTCAGCCGCTGCGACGCCCAGGAGGTCTGCGACCGCACGGCCACCTCCCCGCTATCAACCCCCATGATGCCCATGACATTGAGGTGCACGGTGGCTCGCGCGGTCGCCGTGATCGTCGCGCCATGTGAAACCGCATAGCTTGCGGTAACAGCCAGATCGCTCACCGAACCGTCGGAAAAGTTGGCGGCAAACTTGGCCGCGGCGGCTGTCTGCAATTGGGCGCTTGTGAGCGTTGCCGCATCGTGGGACATGGAGAGTACGGTTGCATCCAGCGAGTTCTGCATCCGTTCCTTGACGTCCGCGAGATGCGAATAGTCGACAGCCGCCCCCACGCCGACAAAGATCGGCACCACCGAGAGAGAGAACATCATCGCGACATTGCCGCGCCGATCGCGCAGGAACGACATCATGGACATGGTAGCACCCCGAAATCGCAAGTCCGCCACCGGCCGGGCAAGACCTCCAATCAATTCAAAAATGCTATTCCTTGCGAATTAAACGCCGCTTACGGCAACTATTAGAGCTTTAAGTAAACGGACTTTCGCACAGATCCGTATTTCGACCGAGTTCATCAAAGTCCCGTAAAATAAAATCGCCGGGATTTTATTCAAATCCCGGCGAGTACATGCTGTCTATTCAGAGGATATGCAACCTCAAGTCCGCAACACCCTGTAGATCGCGGGGATCACCAGCACGGTCAGCAGCGTCGACGACGCCAGGCCGAACAGCAGCGAAATGGCCAGCCCCTGGAAGATCGGATCGGTCAGGATCACCGCCGCGCCGATCATCGCCGCCAGCGCCGTCAGCAGGATCGGCTTGAAGCGGATCGCGCCTGCGATCACCAGCACCTCGGTCAGCGACCGGTCGGGCGTCTTGGCATGGCCGATGAAGTCCACCAGCAGGATCGAGTTGCGCACGATGATGCCGGCCAGCGCGATGAAACCGATCATCGACGTTGCCGAGAAGGGCGCGCCGAACAGCCAGTGCCCACCAAGGATACCGATGAAGGTCAGAGGGATCGGCGTCAGGATCACCAGCGGCACCTTGAACGAGCCGAACTGCGCCACCACCAGAATGTAGATGCCCAACATGGCCACGCCGAAGGCGGCACCCATGTCGCGGAAGGTCACCCAGGTCACCTCCCATTCGCCGTCCCACAGCACGGTCGAATGCGTCTCGTCCTCGGGCTGGCCATGCAGCGCGATCACCGGCTTGTCGAGACCGGTCCAATCCTGCTTGTCCAGCGCGTCCTGCACGGCAAGCATGCCATAGAGCGGCGCCTCGAAAGCGCCTGCCAGTTCGCCCGTCACCATTTCGGCAAAGCGTCCGTTGTGGCGGAAGATCGGATAGGATGACGCCTCCGCCGACAGCTTCACCACGTCGCCCAGCTCCACCACGCCCCGGTCCCCCGGCAGCACATTGGTCGGCATGGGCGTCGACAGGAAGCGCTCGTCCAGCACCTTGTCGCCCTTCTTGCGCTCGATGCGAATGGGGATCGGCGAGCGCCCCTCGCCCCGGTTGGAGTAACCGATCGTGGTGCCGCCGTTCAGCATCGACAGCGTGTCGAACACGTCGCCCTCTTCCACATGGAAGAACTCGAGGTCGTCGGTCGACACCGTCGCCCGCATCCGCCGCACCGGCTGGCCATAGGAATTGTCCACGTCCACCACGAAGGGCACCGCGCGGAAGGCGGCCTCAACCTTGGCTGCCGTCTCGCGGCGCGTGTTTGCATCCGGCCCATAGACCTCCGCCAGCAGTGTCGCCATCACCGGCGGTCCCGGCGGCGGCTCCACCACCTTCATCGATGTGCCCGCGGGCACACCGATCGTCGCAATGCGCTGGCGGATATCGAGCGCAATCTGATGGCTGGTGCGTGTCCGCTCCCCCTTGGCCTTGAGATTGATCGACACGTCGCCCAGCTGCGGCTCGGCGCGCAGATAGGAATGCCGCACCAGACCATTGAAGTTGAATGGTGACGCCGCCCCGGCATAAGTCTGAACCGAGGTCACTTCCGGCAGCTTCAGCACGATGTCGGCCACGGCTTGTGCCGCCGCATCGGTCGCCTCCACCGACGCGCCCTCCGGCAGATCAATCACCACCTGCAGCTCCGACTTGTTGTCGAAGGGCAGAAGCTTCACCGTCACGTCCTTGGTGTAGAACAGCCCGAGCGACCCCAGCGTCAGCACGCCGATCGTCAGCAGGAACACCCAGGCCCCCGCCTTGGTCGCCAGGATCGGCCGCGCCACCGCGGAATAGATCCGCCCCAGCACGCCACCAGCCTGTCCATGCTCGTGCCCGCCCGCGTGCAGAGGCGCCTTGCCGGCGATCTTCAGCATCAGCCAGGGCGTCACCATCACCGCCACGAAGAAGGAGAATATCATGGCCGCCGAGGCATTGGCCGGGATCGGGCTCATGTAGGGGCCCATCATGCCCGACACGAACAGCATCGGCAGCAGCGCCGCCACCACTGTCAGCGTCGCCACGATGGTGGGATTGCCCACCTCGGCCACAGCCTCGATCGCGGCCTGCCTGCGGTCGCGCCCGTCGCCCATGCCCCAGTGACGGGCGATGTTCTCGATCACCACGATCGCGTCATCGACCAGGATGCCGATGGAAAAGATCAGCGCGAACAACGACACGCGGTTGAGGGTGTAGCCCATCAGGCGCGAGGCAAACAGCGTCAGCAGGATGGTGATCGGGATCACGATCGCCACCACCATGGCCTCCCGCCGGCCGATCGCCACCCACACCAGCGCGATGATCGACAGCGTGGCGAGGCCCAGATGGAACAGCAGCTCGTTGGCCTTCTCGTTGGCCGTCTCGCCATAATCGCGCGTCACCGTGACGCTCATCGTGTCCGGCACCAGATTGCCTTCGAGGCTCTCCACCTTGGTCAGGATCTGCTCGGCCACCAGCACCGCATTCGCACCGGCGCGCTTGGCGATCGCCAGCGTCACCGCCGGCACCCGATGCGTCCCCTTGTCGTCCCGCGTCACCGAGGCGACCAGAGCGTCGGACGTATCGGTATCGAAGGAAACGTCGGCCACATCCCGCACATACACAGGTCGGCCATCGCGGCTCGTCAGCAACAGGTTGCCGATCTCCGCCGGGCTGCGCAGCGTCTCGCCGGCCACCACGGATATCTGCTGCCCGCCGTCGCGCACCATGCCCGTCGGGAACGACGTGTTCGCCCCCGTCACCTTGCCCGACAACTGCTGCAGCGTGATGCCATAGAGCGCCAGCTTCTCCGGATCGGGTGCAATGCGAATGATCTCCGAGGTCTCGCCCACCACATAGGTGAGCCCCACATTGTCGATCTTCGACACCTCGGCCCTGAGCTCGCGTGCCACACGCGTCAGGTCATTGGCCGTCACCGCATCGCCCGCGCCCGGCTTGGGCGTCAGCGTCAGCGACACGATCGCCACGTCGTCAATGCCGCGACCGACGATCAGCGGCTCCGGAATGCCCACGGGAATCCGGTCCGAGTTGGCCTGCAGCTTGTCATGCACGCGCAGCACCGCCGCATCGGACGAAGTGCCCACCAGGAAGCGCGCTGTCACCATCACGGCGTCGTCGCGCGTCTGCGAATAGACGTGCTCCACGCCATCGATGCCCTTGACGATGGTCTCAAGCGGCTCGGTGATCAGCTTCTCGGCGTCTTCCGCCTTCAGCCCCGGCGCCTGCACGTGGATATCCACCATCGGCACAGAAATCTGCGGCTCTTCCTCACGCGGCAGCGTGATCAGCGCCACGATGCCCATGGCCAGCGCAGCCAGCAGGAACAGCGGCGTCAGCGGCGACTGGATGAACATGCGCGTCAGATTGCCCGCGATGCCCAGGCCGTGTTTCAGCGCGTTCATGGCACCACCACGTCATCGCCGGCTGCGAGGCCGGTCAGCACTTCGAGATAGTCCTTGCCGTCCTTGGCGATGGGTTCGCCCACCACCACGGCCCGTTCCACATCCGTCTCGCCGTCCTTCACCGTCACGAAGTCGAGCCCATGCCGCGTCACGACCGCCGCCTTGGGCACCAGCAGCACCCGCGACTGCCCCACCGGCACCTTCACCAGCAGGCGCGCGCCGATGAAGGCCGTGTCCAGCTTGTCCACTTCCACGTCGGCCTGCACCCGGCCGCTCTCGATATCCGGATAGATCTTGGCGAGCTTGCCGGCCACCGCGCCATTCGGCCCGGACATCTCGATCGCCGCCCCTTCCTTGAGCGACGCCGCATGCCGCTCGGGGATCGACAGGCGCAGGAAATAGCCGCCGGAACCGATCGTGGCCACGCTCTCGCCGGCCATGATCACCGCCCCGCGCGTCACCGGCACCTTCAGCACGCGCCCGTCAGCGGGAGCCAGCACGTCGCCCTCGTTGCCCTGCTGCACCACCACGGCGCGCTGGGCCTTGGTCGCCACGATCTGATTGCGGAACACGTCCACCTGCGTGCGCAACTGGTCGAGCCGCTGCGCGGTGGAAACGCCCTTGTCCACCAGCGTCTGGCCGCGCTGCAGCTCCGAATCGGCATTGCCGAGCTGCGCCTCCAGCGCCGACAACTGCGCATCCAAAGCCTGGATCTGGAAGTCGATCTTCTCGTCGCGCACCTTGCCGATCACCTGGCCGGCCTTCACCGTGTCGCCCTCGCTCACCGCAAGCTCGACCAGCGACCCGCCGATCCTTGCACGGGCGGCAATGGTGTCCCTTGTCTCGACCTGTCCATAGACGGTCTTCCACTCAGTGATGTCGGTCGGCGCCAGCATCAGGACCTCAGCCCGAGCCGACCCCGAATTGGCGGCAGCCAGCATCGCTGCCACCAGAAGGAGCGAACGCAATTTCATGAGCTTTTCCCGTCAGATAGATGGTGACCAGGGGGCCATGTCAGAAGGCGCAGCCGGACTTGATCCCGAGCTTCCTGAAGATCATCGCCGCCGGGCAAAATCCGGTGAAAGCCGACTGCAACAGGTTAAGCCCGATGAACACCGTGAACCAGACGAAATAGGTCGAAACATACATAGTCAGGACTACGGACAAGAGCACCATCACCCCGGCAAAAGCGAAGACAGCACGATCAAGCGACATGGGAGCACCTCCAGGTAAATCATTTTATTAGTATGTACTAATATGAAAAACAAAATGCAAGCCCAATGTTGGACCGGGTCCTGTCGTGCCGTCAATGTCCGGAAGAAGCTCTTCCTGCTCCACCTGCCGCTCCGGATCGGATAGACAGAAGAACAAACACAGCGTCAGGTTCCACCATGCCTTCGCCCGCCTCCCCCGCCCTGCGCCCCGCCGTCCTCATCGTTGCCGCCGCCAACCTTGCCTATTTCGGGGTCGAGTTTGTCGTGGCGCTTTCCATCGGCTCGGTCTCCCTCCTCGCCGACAGTGCTGATTTCCTTGAGGATTTCGCCGTCAATCTGTTGATTTTCCTGGGACTCGCCTGGTCGGCGCGCAGTCGCGCACGCCTTGGCATGGCGCTCTCGGTCATCCTGCTGGCCCCTGCGATGGCCTTCCTGTGGACGGCTTGGCGGAAACTTGCCGCCCCGGTGCCGCCCGACGCACTGCCCCTGACGCTCACTGGCCTCGGCGCCCTCACTGTCAATCTCGGCTGCGCCCTGTTGCTGGCCACGCATCGGCATGCCAGCGGCAGCCTGACAAAGGCGGCCTTCTATTCGGCCCGCAACGATGCCGTCGCCAATGTCGCGATCATCGCCGCCGGCCTGGTGACCGCCTATCTCTGGCCGTCGATCTGGCCTGATCTGATCGTGGGCCTCGGCATCGCGCTCCTCAACCTCGACGCCGCACGCGAAGTCTGGCAGGCCGCGCGCGAAGAACACGCTGCCAGCCCCTGATCAAGCGCCCCCCCCTCAAACTTGCTCCAGCTCCACCAGCGTTCCCATGAAATCCTTGGGATGCAGGAATAGCACCGGCTTGCCGTGGGCGCCGATCTTCGGCTCCCCCGTACCAAGCACCCGCGCACCACCCGCCTTCAGCTTGTCGCGCGCGGCAAGGATGTCCTCCACCTCGTAGCAGACGTGATGGATGCCGCCCGACGGGTTCTTGGCGAGGAAGGCCGCGATCGGCGAGTTCTCGCCCAGCGGCTCGAGCAGTTCGATCTTGGTATTGGGCAGCTCGATGAACACCACGGTCACGCCGTGGTCCGGCTCGGCCTGTGGCGGCCTCACAGTGGCGCCCAGCACATCGCGATAGGTGGCGGCCGCAGCCGCCAGATCCGGCACCGCGATCGCCACATGATTGAGCCGTCCGATCATATCCCCAGTCTCCTAAACAGACCGGGATGCCCCCGGCTCAGTCCACCCGCAACACCGTCACTTCGCACAGCGGCTTCTTGCCCCAGCGCTCGTTGGCGGCCGCCCGGATCGAGCGGCGCACCGCCTCGGCCACCATGTCCTCGTCCTTGCGGCGCCCCTTGGGGATCGAATCGATGCACCCGTCGATCGCCTTGGCGAGCACGTCTTCCATGTCCTCGCCCTTGTCGTCCGTCTCCGGCAGGCCGAAGCTGGTGAGCCCGTATTCGGCCATCACCTCGCCCTTGCCGTTCATCACCAGAGTGGCGACGACGACGCCGGCAAAACTCATCTTGCGCCGCTCGTTGACGCCCGAGGCCTCCGGATCGCGGACGAGATAGCCGTCCTTCACCAGGATGCCGAAGGGCACATGATCCACCACGTCGGGCCGGTCGCCCGGCAGCAGGCGGACCATTTCGCCATTCTTGGTGCGAACCACATGCTCGACGCCCGCCTCACGCGCCAGCGCCGCATGGGCGGCAAGATGCAATGCCTCGCCGTGCACGGGAACCGCGACTTTGGGCTTAACGAGGTGATAGAGCTCCATCATTTCGTCGCGGCGCGGATGGCCGGAGGTGTGCACCAGTGCGTCACCGTCGCCCACGATCTCGACGCCCTGCTCCACCAGCTTGTTCTTGATAGCGCCCACGGCCTTCTCGTTGCCGGGAATGGTGCGCGAGGAGAAAATCACCATATCGCCGCGCGACAGCGTCACATTGCGATGCTCGTCGGCCGCGATCTTGGCCAGCGCCGCCCGCGCCTCGCCCTGGCTGCCGGTCACCAGCGCCACCACCTTGTCCGGCGGCAGATAGCCATAGGCTTCCTCGTCGCGGAACGCCGGCAGGCCCTTGAGCATGCCCAGCTCGCCCGCCACGTCCAGCACGCGCTTGATCGCCCGGCCCACCACGATCACCTCGCGGTCATTGGCCGCCGCCGCTTCCGCCACCGAGCGGATGCGCCCGACGTTGGAGGCGAAGATCGTCACCGCCACGCGCTTCTTGGCGCGCGCGATCACCTCGGCCATGCCATGGGCCACCTCGCCCTCGGAGGGCGAACGGCCCGGACGCGGCGCGTTGGTGGAGTCGCAGACCATCGCATGCACGCCCTCGGCGCCGATCTCGGCCAGACGGACCAGATTGATCGGTTCGCCCACGCGCGGATCGTGATCGATCTTCCAGTCGCCGGTGTGCAACACATTGCCCATGGGCGTGCGGATCAGCACCGCCGTCGGCTCGGGCAGCGAATGGCTCATCGCGATCAGTTCGAGGTCGAACGGCCCGATCGAGAAGCGCTGGCCCTGCGTCACCACCGACGTGGGAATGCGCGGCGCATGCGGCTCCATCTCGCGCTTGGCCGTGTGCAGCGCCGCAGCAAAGGGCGTCATGTACACGGGCACTTCCAGCGCCGGCCAAAGATCATACAGCGCGCCGTAGTGGTCCTCATGGGCATGGGTGATCAGGATGCCAACGAGATCTTCCTTGTGCGCCTCGATGAAGCGGATGTCCGGCAGGATCAGATCGACGCCCGGCAACTCGGGGCCGGCGAAGGAAACGCCGCAATCCACCATCAGCCACTTGCGCTCATGCTCGGGCCCGAGCCCATAGAGCGCGAGGTTCATGCCGATCTCGCCAACACCACCAAGCGGCAGGAAAACCAGCTCGCTCGCACCCTTGATCTTCTTGACTGCCACGCCTTGTCACCCCGGCCACCCGGCCGCCTTCATCTCATTTTCACTGTTGGTTTCTTCGTGACGGGGATTGGCGCCAAGGTCAAGGAAGAAAGGGGGATATGCGCCTCGCTGGCCTGGATTGTGCCCTCTGTGGTTACGGAGAAAAGCCCCGGCTCCGCGCCGGATTAAGGGTAGGAGCAAAAGGCGCGGCGCGTGCAAGCCTGGTTGTCGGCAAAGCTGCCGAATGAGGCCTGAGGGCCCCACCCGATCCCGCGTCACCTGCGGCCTGTCACCGCCGGGACCTTGGCGCGCCGTCGGTCCGTCGCAAACCTCAATGCCATCGCCACGAAGATCAGCACCATATAGGGCCAGTACATCGCCGGCATCATCACGGCGCGCCGGCCAAAGTTGATGGCGAAGAACACCGCGATCAACCAGACGCCACCCGTGTGCAAGGCGCGCCAGCGGCGGGCTCCGATCAAGGCCACCGCTTGGTCGAAGGACGTTATCGCCAGGGCCAGGATCACGGCATAGCCAAAGCCGCCGGCGATGAAGGTGACCGGCGAAGTCAGTTGATCGAAGAGCTGCGGGTCAATCTTCGACAAGACAATGATCCCCGCCGCGTGAACCCCGTGCGAGAAGGCAAAGGCCAAACCGAGATACCGGCGGTTGGTGAGCAGCCATTCAGTCAAGGGCGCGCGGAACAACGCCGCGAGGCTCGAGGCTGTAAACGCCAGCAGGAACAGCACAAGCGAGGTCCGCGCCGTCAAGCGGATCACCATGCGCGCGCCTTCGACCGGCTCGGAGGAGATCGCCAGACCGGCGACACATATGGCCACCACGCAAAGGGAGAGCCAGGCCATCAGGGCCCAGCCGCTGAAGAAGACACCAGAAGCATTTCGTAGCATCGCACATCTCCATGCCGCCCCAGCACGCCCTTGCGGCTGTCTGGACTATGGCGATGCAAACGCGATCTTGCGCGCGTCAACATGTACCGGTGCGCATTCTGGCCCAACGGGAGCTGGCCACCCAAGCCGCCCCCTCGAATGTCCGCCTCAACTCCCCGACACCCTGCCCCGCAGTGTCTCCAGCACGGCGCGGAACCGCTCTTCGTCCTGGAGCGCCCGTGCCAGGACGATCGCGCCCTGAATGCCGGCCACCGTCTCTCCAGCGAGCCGATCGGCGTCCGCCACCGCAACGCCTGAGCGGCGCAAGGCAGCCCCCAGTACCTCGACCCAGCGCCCGAAATACGCCCTGATGGCCTCGGCGAACCGGTCCCGTGTCTCATCGAGCGCAAAGGCCCCGACCAGGCAGATGCGCTGGCCCGAACGAAAATAGCTCTCCACCCCGGAGAACATCCGCGCGATCCCTTCCTGCGGCGCCTCGTCCTCCAGTGGCCGGAAGATGTTCACCTCGAACCAGTCGCGCACATGCGCGAGCACGGCCTCGGCCATCTCGTCCTTGCCGCCGGGGAAGAAGTGATAAAGGCTTCCCTTGCCCAGCTTGGTCGCCTGGGAGATGCGGGCGATGCTGGCGCCTTCGAAGCCATGGCGCCGGAACACCTCGGCCAGCGCCGGCAGCACATCCTCCCGCTCGGCAACAACGCGCGCCATCAGCCTTTCCTCATCGGATAGACCGTACCGCTCAGCCGGTGGAACACCGTCGCCACACCCACCAGCACGCAGGCGCCCGACAGGACTGGCAAAACCAGGAAGCCGAACCCCGGATTGGCTGCAAACACCACCAGCGGCGTCGCCCCCGCCGGCGGATGGGTGATGCGCAAGGCCGTCATCAGCGCGATAGCCAGCCCAACCGCCAGCGCCGCCGCCCACCAGGCGTCCGGCAGCGCCAGCCGCAGGAGAAGACCGATCAACGCCGCCAGCACATGCCCACCCACCACGTTGATCGGCTGTGACAGCGGGCTGCTGGGCAGCGAAAACAGCAAGACGCAGCTTGCCCCAAAGGGCGCCATGATCAGGAGCGCATGGGCATAAACCGACGAAGCCCCGATGATCCCCACGGCAATCAGTCCGCCCAACCCGGCGAGCAGCGAATGTCGAAGCGGCTGATGGGCCTGGTGACGCGTAAAGAAGGACTTCATCTTGATACCGATCGCTACATGATTTACCGATCGGTACAAAGACGTAACATGAATGTCAATGATGATTGTGCCGCAGAGACCTGCCCGCCACGCCAGCCTAGCCGAAAGGATCGATTGGGAAAGCTTGGTACAAATGGCTGCAGTGCCCGTTGTGGGAGCCGCAGATGAGGCTAAGCGAAAGCCAGTCGTTCACCGCAGGGATTTGCTGGAAGGATGTCGCCCCCTCGGGAACGGCAACCAACCGAAGCGCGCAGTCACCTACCCGCCTTTCCCCCCATCCCGCCAAAGAACACATCCCCCGCCGAGATCGCCTCAACCTGCCCCCCGGCCCGCAGCAACAGCCTTCCGTCCGCATCCAATCCGTCGAACACGCCTTCGCGCGTCCCGTTGGGCATGCGTACGGTGATGGTTTCGCCCACGCCGCGCGCCCGGGCGAGCCAGGCCTCGCGCAAGGGGGCGAAGGAGCCGTCGCGCCAGGCGTCAAGCCGCTGCTTCATCCGTGCCGCAAGCACCGGCAGCAGGTCGTCCGGTTCCACCGGGTAGCCGAGGCCGGCGAGGTCGGCGGCGGGGTATGGCGTGCCCTCCGGATGATGGCGGCAGTTGATGCCGATGCCGATCACCACCACCTGCCCCTCGGCCTGGTGCGCCCCTTCAATCAGGATGCCGCAGATCTTTGCCCCGTCATAGAGGATATCGTTGGGCCACTTGATCTCCAGCGGCGCGCGGGCGAAGGGCGGCAGCACGTCGGCAATGGCGTCATGCACCGCCAGCGCCACCACAAGCGGCAGGTTACCTAACCGCGACATTGGCGCCGGGTTTCTGAGGAGCAGGGAGACGTAAAGGTTGCCTTTCTCGGACATCCACGCCCGCCCCTGGCGCCCCTTGCCGGCCAGCTGACGACGCCCCATGACCCACAGGCCGGAGGCTTCGCCCTCGCGCGCCATCTCCAGCGCCAGCGTGTTGGTGGAGCCGACCTCGTCGAAAATCACCACCCGGTAGCCCTCGGGAAGCTCAGTCATCCCCGTCTCCAAAATGCGACCGGGGCGGCCATGCGGCACGCCCCGGAAACAGGATCAATGCATATTTTCAATGCCTTGCGGCATGATCTTCACCGCATCATCAGAACAGCGTCTTGGCAGCGGCCGCCGCAGCAGCACCGATCGGGCCGGAGATGAAGGCAAAGAAGATGACGAACAGGCCGGAGACGCCAAGGATCGCCTTGAGCTCGAGGGCCATCGGCACGAAGCCTTCCGCCGGTTCGTCAAAGAACATCACCTTGACGATGCGCAGATAGTAGTAGGCGCCAACAACCGAAGCCAGCACACCGATCACCGCCAGCCAGTAAAGACCGGCCTGCACCGCCGCCTGGAACACGAAATACTTCGCGAAGAAGCCAGCGAAGGGCGGAATACCAGCGAGCGAGAACATGATCATGCCCAGCAGGAAGGCCATCGGCAGGTTGGTCCGCGACAGACCGGCCAGCTCGTTGATGTCCTCCACCATGCCACCGGCGCGGCGCATGGAGATGATGCAGGCAAAGGCACCCACCGTCATGGCAAGATAGGTGGCCAGATAGATCAGCACACCCTGCACACCCGCCTCATTGCCCGCCGCCAGACCAGCCAAGGCATAGCCCATGTGACCGATCGACGAGTAGGCCATCAGGCGCTTGATGTTCTTCTGACCAATGGCCGCAAAGGCACCGAGAATCATCGAGGCCAGCGCGATGAAGGCCACGATCTGCTGCCAGTCCTGCTGCACCGCATGCAGCGGCTCGATCACAACGCGGATGAACACGGCCATGGCCGCAATCTTCGGCGCAGCGGCGAAGAAGGCAGTGATCGGCGTCGGCGCACCTTCATAGACGTCCGGCGTCCACATGTGGAACGGCACGGCCGAAACCTTGAAGGCAATGCCGGCGCTCAGGAACACGATGCCGAACACAAGACCAAGCGAGGCGCGGCCTTCGCCGGCCAGCGCCGAAGCAATGCCGACGAAATCGGTGTGCCCCGTGAAGCCATAGATCAGCGACGCGCCATAGAGCAGCATGCCCGAAGACAGCGCGCCCAGCACGAAATACTTGAGGCCGGCTTCCGTCGAACGCGCATCATCACGATGGATGGCGGCGACAACATAGAGCGCCAGCGACTGCAGCTCGATGCCCAGATAGACCGAGATCAGGTCGGACGCCGACACCATCATCAGCATGCCGAGCGTGGCCAGCACGATCAGAACCGGCAGCTCGAAGCGGGCGAACTTTTCCGCCTTGGCGAAATTGCTGGCCATCACCACCGCCAGCGCCGAACCGGCCAGCACCAGAACCTTCAGGAAGCGGGCAAAGCCGTCCACCACGAAGGCGCCGTCGAAGGTCGAACCCTCTCGACCGACCACCACCGCCAGCATGGCGATCAGGAGCACAATCACCGCGCCCCAGCTCACCTTGCTGGTGGACTTCTCGCCGCCAAAGGCGCCGAGCATCAGCAGGACCACAGCGCCAATGCCGAGCGTCAGTTCCGGACAGGCGAGTGCGAAATCAGGAAGTGCGTTCATGTCGACAAGGCCTCAGCGGATGAGCAGCGCCGGAGCGGCGGAAGACGCCGTCTGGCCGGCGGCGGAGATCGCCGCCTGATAATTGTGGATGAGCGCATCGACCGACGCGGCGCAGGCGTTGAGCACCGGCTGCGGATAGACGCCGAAGACGATCACCAGCACCACGAGCGGCACCAGGATCACCATCTCGCGAGTCGACAGGTCGACGATCGACTTCAGGCTGGCCTTGGTCAGCGCACCCCACACGACGCGGCGGAACAGCCACAGCGCATAGGCAGCCGACAGGATCACGCCCGTGGTCGCAAACGCGGCAACCCAAGTGTTGGCCTGGAAGGCGCCAGCCAGCGTCAGGAATTCACCGACGAAGCCGGAGGTGCCGGGCAGGCCCACATTGGCCATGGTCAGGATCAGGAAGATCGTCGCATAAACCGGCATGCGATTGACGAGGCCGCCATAGGCGTCGATGTCGCGGGTGTGCATACGGTCGTAGACCACGCCGACGCAAAGGAACAGCGCGCCGGAGACCAGACCATGGCTGAACATCTGGAAGATGGCGCCCTGGATGCCCTGCACGTTCATCGTGAAGATGCCCATGGTCACGTAGCCCATGTGGGCGACAGACGAATAGGCGATCAGCTTCTTGATGTCTTCCTGCACCAGCGCCACCAGCGAGGTGTAGATGATCGCCACCACCGACAGGGTGAAGATGAAGGGTGCCAGATCGGCGGACGCAGACGGGAACATCGGCAGCGAGAAGCGCAGGAAGCCGTAGCCGCCCATCTTCAGGAGGATCGCGGCCAGCAGCACCGAACCGGCGGTCGGCGCTTCCACGTGCGCATCCGGCAGCCAGGTGTGCACCGGCCACATGGGCATCTTCACCGCGAAGGACGCGAAGAAGGCCACCCACAGCCAGGTCTGCATGGACACCGGGAACGGCTTGTTGACCAGCACCGTGATGTCGGTCGTACCGGCCGACCAGTACATCGCCATGATGGCGATCATCATCAGCACCGAACCGGTCAGCGTGTAGAGGAAGAACTTGTAGGACGCGTAGACGCGCCGCTTGCCGCCCCACACACCGATGATCAGGAACATCGGGATCAGACCGGCTTCGAAGAACACGTAGAACAGCACCAGGTCCGTGGCCGAGAACACGCCGATCATCAGCGTTTCCAGCACCAGGAAGGCGATCATGTATTCCTTGACGCGGCTCTGCACCGATTCCCAGCTCGCCAGGATGCAGAAGGGCATCAGGAAGGTGGTGAGCAGCACGAACAGCACCGAGATGCCATCCACGCCCATGCGATAGGCGAAGAACGCGCCCATCCAGTCATGGCTTTCCTGCAGCTGGAAGCCGGGGTTCTTCGGATCGAAGCCGGTCCAGACGCCGATGGACACCAGGAAGGTGACGACCGTGGTGATGAGCGCCACGCGCCGGATGTTCAGGATCGCGGCCTCGTCCTGCGCCCGGATCATCAGGATGAACAGGACGCCTGCCAGCGGCAGGAACGTGGTCAGCGAAAGAAGCGGCAGTCCGCTCATACTCAGTGTCCCCCGGCGAACATGGCATAGGTGATGAGGGCGGCGACGCCGATCACCATGGCAAAGGCATAGTGGTAGAGATAGCCGGTCTGCAGGCGCACGACGCGAGCCGTCACGTCCTGCACGCGCGCGGCAACCCCGTTCGGGCCGAAGCCGTCGATGATGGTGCCGTCACCCTGCTTCCAGAACAGGCGACCGATGGCGAGCGCCGGCCGCACGAAGATCAGGTCATAGAACTCGTCGAAATACCACTTGTTGAGCAGGAACTTGTAGAGCCCCTGATACTGGGTGGCGAGCGCCTTCGGGCGGCTCGGATCGACGATGTAGAACCAGTAGGCGACCAGGAAGCCCACCACCATGGCCACGAAGGGCGAGGCCTTGACCAGGAAGGGCACCAGATGCGCTTCATGCAGGATGTGGTTGTCGGCACCATAGAACAGGGCCGTCTTCCAGAACTCCGCCTGCTCCTCGCCCACGAAGTGGCCGTAGAACACCATGCCGGCCAGCACCGCGCCGAGCGACAGCACCGCCAGCGGGATCAGCATCACGGCCGGGCTCTCATGCGCATGGTCGTAGACCGACTTCTCGGCGCGGCTCTGACCGAAGAAGGTCAGGAACACCAGACGCCAGGAGTAGAAGGAGGTCAGCGACGCAGCGAACACCAGCAGCGCGAAGGCGAGACCGGAGAAGGCATTCTCGCCAGCGTAAGCGCTCTCGATGATCGCGTCTTTGGAAAGGAAGCCGGCAAAGCCGATCTCCGTGCCGGGGATGCCGACACCGGTGATCGCCAGCGTGCCGAGCGTCATCGCCCAGAAGGTCAGCGGGATCTTGGAACGCAGACCGCCCATGTTGCGCATGTCCTGCTCATGGTGGCTGGCATGGATCACCGAGCCGGCACCCAGGAACAGCAGCGCCTTGAAGAAGGCATGCGTGAACAGGTGGAACACGCCGGCACCATAGGCACCCACGCCGAGCGCCACGAACATGTAGCCGAGCTGCGAGCAGGTCGAATAGGCGATCACGCGCTTGATGTCGTTCTGCACGAGACCGACGGTCGCCGCGAAGAAGGCCGTCATGGCGCCGACCAGCGTCACCACCGTCAGCGCCGTGTGGCTGAGGTCGAACAGCGGCGACATGCGGGCAACCATGAACACACCGGCGGTCACCATGGTGGCCGCATGGATGAGGGCCGACACCGGCGTCGGGCCTTCCATGGCGTCCGGCAGCCAGGTGTGCAGCAGGAACTGGGCCGACTTGCCGCAGGCGCCCATGAACAGCAGCAGGCAGATCACGGTGATCGCGTCCCACTGGCCCCACAGGAAGTGCAGCGTCTTGCCTTCGGCGGCAGCGGTGTTGGCGAAGATCTGGTCGAAACTGATCGTGCCGAACATCACGAAGATGCCGAAGATGCCCAGCGCAAAGCCGAAGTCACCGACGCGGTTGACCACGAAGGCCTTGATGGCGGCGGCCGAGGCCGACGGCTTCTTGTACCAGAAACCGATCAGCAGATAGGACGCAAGACCCACGCCTTCCCAGCCGAAGAACATCTGCACCAGATTGTTCGACGTCACCAGCATCAGCATGGCGAAGGTGAAGAGGCTGAGATAGGCGAAGAAGCGCGGACGCGACGGGTCCTCGTTCATGTAGCCGATCGAATAGAGGTGCACCAGCGAGGACACGGTGTTGACCACCACCAGCATCATCACGGTCAGCGTGTCGACGCGGAAGGACCAGTCGACCGACAGCGTACCCGAGGTGATGAAATCCAGCACCTTGATGCTCTGAGCCGCTTCGTGGCCCTCACCGAAGCCCACCTGCAGGAAGGCAACCCAGGACAGGATGGCCGAGACGAACAACAGGCCGGTCGTCACCAGCTCGGCAAGGCGCGAACCGGGCGCCGCCGGCTCCACCGCGTGGTGGTGATGGTCGTCGCCATGGTCGTCATGGCTGTCGTGACCATGGTCGGCAGGAGCGTGATCGCCGTGGCCGTGGGCATCATGCCCGCCGACCGGGGCCGGTACGGTGGCCGCCGCGCCGAACAGCGAGATGGCGCCGGCAATCAGGAAGCCGATCAGCGGCAGGAAGACGATGAGGGAATACATCTTCGGGATCAGCCCTTCATCATGTTGACGTCTTCGACCGCGATGGTGCCGCGGTTGCGGAAGAACACGACCAGGATCGCAAGGCCGATGGCGGCCTCGGCGGCGGCGACCGTCAGGATGAACAGGGCAAACACCTGTCCGACGAGGTCACCGAGGAAGTGGGAGAAGGCGACGAGGTTGAGGTTCACCGCGAGCAGGATCAGTTCCACGCTCATCAGGATGATGATGACATTCTTCCGGTTCAGGAAGATGCCGAGGATCCCGAGCGTGAACAGGATCGCAGCAACCGACAGGTAGTGCGCAAGTCCGATGACCATGGGGTCAGCCTTCCATTACGACGTGAGGGAACAGACGGCGGATCATCACAGACCCTTCCCCGATTCCACATGCTTGACTTCGATGGCGGTGGAGCGCGTACGCGCCACCTGAACGGAGATATTCTGGCGCTTCACATAGGTGCGGTGACGCAGCGTCAACACGATGGCGCCGATCATGGCCACCAGCAGCACCATGCCAGCCGCTTCAAAGAAGAAGACGTAGCGGGTGTAGATCAGCTGGCCGAGCGCCATGGTGTTGGACGTGGTCGCCAGATCCGGCGACGGAGCGGAAACGCTGCTGATGGCGGTCGGTGCCATCACCCAGGCGCCGGCGACGGCCAGCAGTTCGGCGAGGAAGATGATCCCCACCAGCACGCCGATCGGCAGATACTGCATGAAGCCCTGACGCAGCGCGGCGAAGTTCACGTCGAGCATCATCACGACGAACAGGAACAGCACAGCCACCGCGCCCACATAGACCACGATCAGCAGCAGCGCCAGGAACTCGGCCCCCACCAGCATGAACAGGCCCGATGCGCTCACGAAGGTGAGGATCAGGAACAGGACGGAGTGAACGGGATTGCGCGAGGAAATCACCATCACTGCGGATGCGATGGCAATCGCCGCAAACAGATAGAAGAACAAGGCCTGTATCATCTCTCTTCAATCCCCTTGGGTCGTCTCACCCAAATCCCCGTAACGTCCGGCGTCCTTCGCATCAGCGGTAGGGCGCATCCATGGCGATGTTGCGCGCGATCTCGCGCTCCCAGCGATCGCCGTTGGCAAGGAGGCGTTCCTTGCTGAAATAGAGTTCTTCGCGCGTCTCGGTGGCGAACTCGAAGTTCGGGCCTTCGACGATCGCTTCCACCGGGCAGGCTTCCTGACAGAAGCCGCAGTAGATGCACTTCACCATGTCGATGTCATAACGGGTGGTGCGGCGCGTGCCGTCATTGCCGCGCGGACCGGCCTCGATGGTGATGGCCTGCGCCGGGCAGATGGCTTCGCAGAGCTTGCAGGCGATGCAGCGCTCTTCGCCATTGGGATAGCGGCGCAAGGCATGCTCGCCACGGAAGCGCGGCGAAACGGGGCCCTTCTCGAAGGGATAGTTGATCGTAGGCTTCGGCTTGAAGAAATAGCGCATGGCGAGGAAGAACCCCGACACGAACTCCTTCAACAGAAGCGACTTGGCCACCTGATCCAGTTTCATCGCAGCACGCGTCCTTTTGCTTGCCCGTCCACGAGTCGCCACTGAGGCGCCTCGCGCAATCTTCATTTCAACCGTGTCCCGGCAAACCCGTTCCGGCCACCGAAACACCCAGCCACCAGCCGAGACCGCCGAACACCAGCGCGTTCACCACGAACAGGCCCCGCATCAGCAGATCCGACTGCCGGGGCGTCAGCCGCCCCGGTGTCTTCTCGATCCCCTTCCGGATCAGCGAGGCGATCACCCCGAAATCCAGAACCCCAATTCCGACGCCGAACAAGGCACCGATGACACCCGCCAGAGGCAGTTCCATGTGGCCCTCCCCCGCTTCAGCGCTGTCAGGCGGCCCAGCCGGTCACCTGCAGCACACCGGCCACGATCACCACGAAAGCGAGCGACAGCGGCAGGAATACCTTCCAGCCGAGACGCATCAGCTGGTCATAGCGGTAGCGCGGCACCATCGCCTTGGCCATCGCGATGAAGAAGAACATCAGCAGCGACTTCGCCAGGAACCAGACAATGCCCGGCACCCAGGTGAACGGCGCCACGTTGATCGGCGGCAGCCAGCCACCCATGAACAGGATGGTCATCATGGCGCACATGGTGCAGATGGCCACATATTCGCCGAGCATGAACATCATGTACGGCGTTGAGCCATATTCCACCATGAAGCCGGCCACCAGTTCCGACTCCGCTTCGACCAGGTCGAACGGGGGGCGGTTGGTTTCGGCCAGTGCCGAGATGAAGAACACCACGAACATCGGGAACAGCGGCAGCCAGTACCAGTTCAGGATGGTCAGCCACGGCAAGTGCAGCATGTCCGCAAGACCGGTCTGCTGACTGCGGACGATCTCCGACAGATTGAGCGAACCGGCGCACAGCAGCACCGTGATGATCACAAGGCCGATCGAGACTTCGTAGGACACCATCTGCGCCGCCGAACGCAGCGCCGACAGGAAGGGATACTTCGAGTTCGAAGCCCACCCACCGATGATGATGCCGTAGACCGACAGCGAGGAGATGGCGAGCACGAACAGGATGCCGACGTTGATATCGGCCACCACCCATCCGTCATTCACCGGCACCACCACCCAGGCCAGCAGCGCCAGCGTACAGGTGATGAGCGGCGCCAGCAGGAACAGGCCCTTGGAGGCACCCGACGGAATGACCGGCTCCTTCAGCACGAACTTGAGCAAGTCGGCGAAGGACTGGAACAGACCCCACGGGCCCACCACGTTGGGGCCGCGGCGGATCTGCACGGCGGCCCAGATCTTGCGGTCAGCAAGCAGCACATAGGCGACGATCACGAGGAGCACCACCAGAAGCAGGACGCTTTCGGCGGCGGTCACCACGACGGGCCAGACGATATCGGACCAGAAGTTCATCGTGTCGTCTCTCACTCGGCTGCGGCTTCATGCATGGACGCTGCCAGGGCCGAACACTCGGCCATGATCTTGGACGCCCGCGCAATCGGGTTGGTCAGGTAGAAATCGCCCACGGCGAGATCGAAGGGCTCGGAACGGGCGGCACCGCCGACGCTGGCCAGCTTGGCAACCGCCTCGGCGTCGTTCACCGGCGCGGTATCGAGCGCGGCCAGATGCGGCAGCTCGGCATAGAGCTTGGCACGCAGCTGGGTCAGGCTGTCGAAGGGCAGCTTCTTGCCGAGCACATCCGACAGCGCGCGCAGCACGGCCCAATCCTCACGCGCTTCGCCCGGGGCGAAAACGGCGCGGTTGGTCATCTGCACGCGGCCCTCGGTGTTCACATAGGTGCCTGACTTCTCGGTATAGGCCGCGCCCGGCAGGATCACGTCGGCGCGATGCGCACCGGTGTCGCCATGGCTGCCGATATAGACAACGAAGGTCTTCTCGCCGAGATGCTGCGCGCCGAACTCGTCGGCCCCCAGCAGGAACAGCAGGTCGAGGTTGCCCTTGGCCGACGCGTCAATCATGCCGGCCACGTCAAGGCCGCCCTGCCCCGGCACGAAGCCGACGTCCAGGCCACCGACGCGCGACGCGGCGGTGTGCAGCACGGCAAAGCCGTTCCAGCCATCCTTCACCGCACCGATCTCAACGGCAACCTTGGCCGCCAGCGACAGCACCGCCTCGCCGTCATGGCGCAGCAGCGGGCCCTGCCCCACGATCACCAGCGGCTTCTGCGCGGCGTTGAGCTTGTCGGCAACCGACGCTTCGAGATTGGCCAGCGTCTCGGCGCCGGCGCCGAGATAGGTATAGGGATAGGTCAGGTCGAGCGGCTGACCGATCACGAAGATCGGCAGCTTGCCGCCGGACTGGCGCCAGCTCTTGCGGATGCGGGCGTTCAGCACCGCCGCCTCATGACGCGGATCGGAACCGACGATCAGGATCGCGTCGGCCTGTTCGATGCCGGCAATACCCGGGTTGAAGGTATAGCTGGCGCGACCGAACTTCGGATGCAGCTTGGTGCCGTCCTGACGGGCGTCGAGATTGCTGCTGCCGAGCGCGGCCATCAGGCCCTTCAGCGCATAGAGTTCTTCAACCGAAGCGAGATCGCCACCGATGGCGCCGATCTTGGCGGCCGTCGTCGAACCGAGCTTGGCCTTGATGGCCCCGAAGGCTTCCGCCCAGGTCGCGGCGCGCAGACGACCGTTCTCCCGCACATAGGGGCGATCGAGGCGCTGGGTGCGCAGACCGTCCCAGATGAAGCGGGTCTTGTCGGAGATCCACTCCTCGTTGACCTCTTCATTGAGACGCGGCAGCACGCGCATCACTTCGCGGCCGCGGCTGTCGACGCGAATGGCCGAGCCGAGCGCGTCCATCACGTCGATGGATTCGGTCTTGGTCAGTTCCCACGGACGGGCGTGGTAAGCATAAGGCTTGGACGTGAGGGCACCGACCGGGCAGAGGTCGATCACGTTGCCCTGCAGCTCGGAGCTCAGCGCCTTCTCGAGATAGGTGGTGATCTCCGCGTCTTCGCCGCGCGAAATCAGGCCCATGTCGGTGACGCCGGCCACTTCCGTGGTGAAGCGGACGCAGCGCGTGCAGTGGATGCAGCGCGTCATCGACGTCTTCACGAGCGGCCCGAGATACTTGTCCTCGACGGCGCGCTTGTTTTCCTGGAACCGCGAACCGGACACGCCATAGGCGATCGCCTGATCCTGCAGGTCGCACTCACCGCCCTGATCGCAGATCGGGCAGTCGAGCGGATGGTTGATCAGCAGGAACTCCATCACGCCTTCGCGCGCCTTCTTGACCATGGGCGACTTGGTCAGCACCACCGGCGGCTCGCCGTTCGGTCCCGGACGCAGATCGCGCACGTTCATGGCGCAGGAAGCCGTCGGCTTCGGCGGACCACCCTTCACTTCCACAAGGCACATGCGGCAGTTGCCGGCCACCGACAGCCGCTCATGGAAACAGAAGCGCGGCACCTCGGCGCCGGCCTGTTCGCAGGCCTGCAGCAAGGTCGCTTCCGGAGCGACGTCAATCTCGACACCATCGACGATCAGTTTAGCCATGTCCGGCCCCAAACCTTCCTGAAAATGGACATCGGTTCGCCCTGAGGGCGCCGAGATCCACCCCTAGCTTCTCACTCCGCAGCCACCTTGTGGGCGGCCTGGTAGGCGTCGATGCGCTCCTCGACCACATGGCGGAAATTCTTCATCAGGCCCTGGATCGGCCAGGCCGCCGCGTCGCCAAGGGCGCAGATCGTATGACCTTCCACCTGCTTGGTGACCTGCAGCAGCATGTCGATTTCGGACTTGTCGGCCTGCCCCTTCACGAGGCGTTCCATCACGCGCCACATCCAGCCGGTGCCCTCGCGGCACGGCGTGCACTGGCCGCAGCTCTCATGCTTGTAGAAGGCGCTGAGGCGGGCAATCGCCTTGATCGGATCGGTGGACTTGTCCATCACGATCACGGCGGCGGTGCCAAGCGAGGAGCCAACGGCACGCAGGCCGTCGAAGTCCATCAGCGCGTCCTTGATCTGCGCACCCGGCACCATCGGCACCGACGAACCGCCGGGGATCACGGCCAGCAGGTTGTCCCAGCCGCCGCGGATACCGCCGCAATGCTTATCGATCAGTTCCTGGAACGAAACGCCCATCTCTTCTTCGAAGGTGGCCGGCTTGTTCACATGGCCAGAGACGCAGAAGAGCTTGGTGCCCGCGTTGTTCTGACGACCGAAACCGGCAAACCACGAAGCGCCGCGGCGCAGGATGGTCGGAGCCACGGCGATTGACTCGACGTTGTTCACCGTGGTCGGGCAGCCATAGAGGCCCACGTTGGCCGGGAACGGCGGCTTGAGGCGCGGCTGGCCCTTCTTGCCTTCCAGGCTTTCGAGCAGCGCGGTTTCCTCGCCACAGATATAGGCGCCGGCGCCGTGGTGGACGAAGACGTCCATGTCCCAGCCCGAACCGCAGGCGTTCTTGCCGAGCAAACCCGCGTCATAGGCCTGATCGATGGCGGCCTGCAGACGCTCACGCTCCCGCATGAATTCGCCGCGCACATAGATGTAAGCCGTATGAGCGCCCATGGCGAAGCCGGCCAACAGGCAGCCTTCCACCAGATGGTGCGGGTCATGGCGAAGAATTTCACGGTCCTTGCAGGTGCCCGGCTCGGACTCGTCGGCATTGACCACCAGATAGTGGGGCCGGCCGTCGTTCTGCTTGGGCATGAAGGACCACTTCAGGCCGGTGGGGAAACCGGCGCCGCCACGGCCACGCAGACCCGAGGCCTGCATTTCCTTGACGATCCAGTCGCGCCCCTTGGCGAGGATATCCTTGGTGCCGTCCCACTGGCCGCGCTTCAGAGCACCCTGAAGCCCCCAGTCATGGCGACCGTAGATATTGGTAAAGATGCGGTCCTTATCCTGCAGCATATCCTGCTTCCCCGGACTTCAAATCGGTTCCAGTTGAGCCACCCGGCAGCGCGGCGGGCCATCCGGCCCGGTCATCGCGTCACGCCGGCTTGGCGTCCTCCGGCTTGGGTTCCTCACGGTCGAACGCACGATACTTGCCGATCACCGACCCGTCATAGAGCGAGGGATCGAGCAGCGTCGTCTCGCCGCCCTCGGCCGCCGCGAACTGGCGGCCATTCTGCGGGCCCGGCTTCGGCGGATTGCCGGCAGCAAAGCCGTCGAGCACCGCGTTGAAGGTCTCGACCGTCAGGTCCTCATAGGTGTCCTTGCCGATCGTCACCATCGGCGCATTCACGCAGCCGCCGGCGCATTCCACCTCTTCCCAGGAAAAGTCACCGTCGGACGACAGCTCATGGGCGTGATGGGCGATGCGATTCTTGCAGATCTTGAGGATCTCTTCGGCGCCGCGCAGCATGCAGGGCGTGGTACCGCAAACCTGCACATGCGCCTTCTTGCCAACCGGAGCCAACTGGAACTGGGTGTAGAAGGTCGCCACTTCCAGCACGCGGATATAGGCCATGCCCAGCATGTCGGCGATGGTCTCGATGCAGGGCTTGGTGATCCAGCCGTCCTGCTCCTGGGCTCGCATCAGCAGCGGAATGACCGCCGACATCTGCTTGCCCTCGGGGTAGCGCTTGATAACCTTCTGAGCCCACTCGGCATTCTCCGCGTTGAACGCGAAGCTTTCCGGCTGCTCGGGATGAAGACGACGAACGGACATTACCGGTCCACCTCACCAAACACGATGTCGAGCGAACCGAGCACCGCCGAAACGTCGGCGAGCTGGTGTCCGCGACAGAGATAATCCATGGCCTGAAGATGGGCAAAGCCGGGGGCGCGGATCTTCACGCGATACGGCTTATTGGAGCCATCCGACACGAGATAGACGCCGAACTCGCCCTTCGGAGCTTCCACGGCGGCGTAGATGTCGCCGGCCGGCACCTTGAAGCCTTCGGTGTAGAGCTTGAAGTGATGGATCAGCGCTTCCATCGACTGCTTCATGTCACCGCGGCGCGGCGGCGCGAACTTGCCCTGCGTCGACAGAACCGGACCGTGCTCGACCTTCAGCTTCTCGACGCACTGACGCATGATGCGGGCCGACTGGCGCATCTCTTCCATGCGGATGTGATAGCGGTCGTAGCAGTCGCCGTTCTTGCCGATGGGAATGTCGAATTCCAGCTCGTCATAGCACTCGTAGGGCTGGCTCTTGCGCAGATCCCAGGCAGCGCCCGAACCGCGCACCATCACACCCGAGAAGCCCCACTTCCAGGCGTCTTCAAGGCTCACGACGCCGATGTCGACGTTGCGCTGCTTGAAGATGCGGTTCTCCGACAGAAGCGCATCGAGATCGTCGATGGTCTTCAGGAACGGATCGAGCCAGTCGCCGATGTCGTTGACCAGCTGGTCCGGCAGATCCTGGTGCACGCCACCCGGACGGAAATAGGCCGCATGCATGCGGCTGCCGGAAGCGCGTTCGTAGAACACCATCAGGCGCTCGCGCTCCTCGAAGCCCCACAGCGGCGGCGTCAGCGCGCCGACGTCCATGGCCTGGGTCGTCACGTTGAGCATGTGCGAGAGGATGCGACCGATTTCCGAGTAGAGCACGCGGATCAGCTGGGCGCGGCGCGGCACCGTGATGCCGGCAAGCCGCTCGATCGCCAGGCAATAGGCATGCTCCTGGTTCATCGGCGCGCAATAGTCGAGGCGATCGAAATAGGGCATCGCCTGCAGATAGGTGCGCGCCTCGATCAGCTTCTCGGTGCCGCGGTGCAGAAGGCCGATATGCGGGTCGACGCGTTCTACCACTTCGCCATCGAGCTCAAGCACGAGACGCAGCACGCCGTGGGCCGCCGGATGCTGCGGCCCGAAGTTGATATTGAAATTGCGAACCTGCGCCTCAGCCATCACTGCTATCCTGCGTTTTCGCGTCTCTCGCGGCCACCTCGGCTCCCGCTCGCCGTCTGGCGAACATGTTGCGCTGTGTGGCCCTGCTCGAATTCAAACATCCCTCCCACCCTGAGGCGGAAGAGAAAACTCAGTTTGCCTTGGCCTTCTCGTCGCCCGGCAGCACGTAAGTCGTGCCTTCCCACGGCGACAGGAAGTCGAAGCTGCGGAACTCCTGATTGAGCTTCACCGGCTCGTAGATCACGCGCTTCTCCGCGTCATCATAGCGAACCTCGACAAAGCCCGTCATCGGGAAGTCCTTGCGCAGCGGATGACCGTCGAAGCCATAATCCGTCAGCAGGCGACGCAGTTCCGGGTGCCCCGAGAACAGGATGCCGTAGAGGTCATAGGCCTCGCGCTCGAACCAGTCGGCGCCCGGAAACACGCCGGTGATCGACGGAACCGGCGTCGTGTCGTCGGTCTCGACCTTGAGACGGATTCGCGCGTTCTTCTTCGGCGACAGCAGGTGATAGACCACGTCGAAGCGATTCTCGCGCTCGGGATAGTCCACGCCACACACGTCGATGAAGCTGATGAACTGCAGGGCCGGATCGTCGCGCAGCTTGGTCACGACGTCGACGATGCGCTCGGCAGCGACGGTCAGCGCCACATCGCCATAGGCGATGGTCGGTTCCGCCTCGCCGGGCAGCGCTGCCTTCACGGCTTCCGCAATCTGGTTAAGGGCTTCGCTCATGCTCACTCAGCCTCTTGCTCGCTCAGCGTTCGATGGTGCCGGTACGGCGGATCTTCTTCTGCAGCAGCAGAACGCCGTAAAGCAGCGCCTCGGCGGTCGGCGGGCAGCCGGGGACGTAGATGTCCACGGGAACCACGCGATCACAGCCGCGAACAACCGCATAGGAATAATGGTAGTAACCGCCGCCGTTGGCGCAGGATCCCATGGAGATCACATAGCGCGGTTCGGGCATCTGGTCGTAGACCTTGCGCAGCGCCGGAGCCATCTTGTTGGTCAGCGTGCCGGCAACGATCATCACGTCCGACTGGCGCGGCGAAGCGCGCGGCGCAAAACCGAAGCGCTCCACGTCATAGCGCGGCATGGACAGCTGCATCATCTCGACGGCGCAGCAGGCCAGACCGAAGGTCATCCACATGAGCGAGCCGGTGCGGGCCCAGTGGATCAGCTCCTCGGTCGAGGTCACCAGGAAGCCCTTGTCCGCCAACTCATTGTTGATTTCGGCGAAATACGGGTCATTCGATCCGATCGGCTTGCCGGTGTTCGGATCGATGATGCCCTTGGGAGCGGGCGCGACGAGCGTTTCCTTCGCGGTCAATCCCATTCCAGCGCTCCCTTCTTCCACTCATATACGAAACCGATGGTCAGAACGGCGAGAAACACCATCATCGACCAGAAACCGAAGAGACCCACACTCTTGAACGCCACCGCCCACGGAAACAGGAAGGCCACTTCCAGGTCGAAGATGATGAAGAGAATGGACACGAGGTAGAATCGGACATCGAACTTCATGCGGGCGTCGTCAAACGCATTGAAGCCGCATTCGTAGGCCGACAACTTCTCGGGATCGGGGTTCTTGAAGGCGAGGATAAAGGGGGACACCAGCAGCGCCAGCCCGATCACCAGGGATACGCCGAGGAAAATGATCACCGGCAGATAGTCCCGAAGGAGTTCGTCCATTCTGACCTCTTTCCAACTCCGGCGCTCTACCTATGCAAAAATGCAGAGCAGGCTGATTCACGCCGTCAAGTCTCGAATTGTTCGAGAGGCACGGTTAGCCGATAGGCCTGCCTTTCGCAAGTGCGTTCAAGGCAACTTACTAGGGTTTATTACGCTTCGTGATAGCCACATGAACAACAATATAAGATGAGTTATATATTCATATTTTAAAACGTCACTTTTCTCTGCCCTTCCCAGCCGGAGCAATTTTCGACTAAGGTACGACGACAAAACAGGATTTCCATGCACATGCACGCTGATTTTCCGCGCATTCGCGCCGCAGAAGCCGCTCTTGCCGGTCAGGTGATGCGAACCCCGTTCCTGCCTGCACCGCGCCTTTCCGCACTCACCGGCGCACATGTTTTCGTCAAATACGAAAACATGCAGGTCACCGCGGCTTTCAAGGAGCGGGGCGCTCTCAATCGTCTGCTGACGCTGGATCCGGACGAGCGCAAAAGCGGCGTCATTGCCATGTCCGCCGGCAATCATGCCCAGGCTGTCGCCTATCACGCCGCCCGCCTCGGCATCTCCGCAAAAATCGTGATGCCGGTCACCACCCCGCATGTGAAGGTGGCCGCCACCCGCGGCTATGGGGCCGCTGTCGTCCTCGAGGGCGAAACGGTTGCGGAGGCACAACTTGCCGCCGAACGCATCGGCGCCGACGAAAGACGCGTGTTCATCCACCCTTATGACGACCTGCACGTGTTGGCGGGGCAAGGCACCATCGCCCTTGAAATGCTGGCCGATCAACCTGATCTCGACAGCCTCGTCGTCCCCATCGGCGGCGGCGGGCTGATCTCCGGCATGGCGATCGCCGCCAAATCCATCAATCCGGCCATACAGGTGATCGGTGTCGAGACCCGTCTCTATCCCGCCATGTGGGCTGCCCTTCGCGCTGTCACCGTGGCTGCCGGCGGCCCCACCCTCGCCGAAGGCATTGCCGTCAAGAATGTCGGTGCCCTCACCCTGCCCCTCGTTCGCGACCTCGTCGACCACATCATACTCGTGGACGAAAGCCACCTGGAGCGCGCCGTCAACGCCTATCTGACCTTGCAGAAAACCATGGCTGAGGGCGCAGGTGCCGCCGGGCTGGCCGCCATGATCGCCGAGCCGGATCTCTTCCGCGACCGCAAGGTCGGCCTCGTCCTGTCCGGCGGCAACATCGATCCGCGCATCCTCTCGTCCATCATGATGCGCGAGCTGGTGCGCGAGGAGCGCATCATCTCCATCCGCCTGGACATCCCCGATCGCCCCGGCGTCCTCGGCGACATCACCAGCCTGATCGGCACGGCCGGCGGCAACATCCTTGAAGTCTCGCACCGCCGCACGCTGCTGGACATCCCCGCCAAGGGCGCCGCCCTCGACATCATGCTCGAAGCCCGCGACGGCCAGCACGCCGAGCAGATCGTCGAACTCCTGCGGTCCCGCGGCTATGACGTGGAGCGACGCATTGCCGGCTGACGGTTCTTGGTCCTGCCTGCATTGAAGTCTGGTCCGGCACACCTATATCGATGTCTGTTGTTATCTGGAGACCCCAATGACCAATCGGACCTACAACGGCGCGGACTATATCGTCGAACCCATGTCGGGCGACCGCCTGCTCGCCGGTGTCCGGACCCGGCGCATCATCGCCTTTCTGATCGACGCGGTGCTGATCGCACTCCTCACCTTCGGCGTCGGTGTCCTGGTGTTCTTCCTCGGCATCGTCACGCTCGGTCTCGGCTGGCTGCTCTACCCGATCCTCTGGCCGGTGGTCGCCCTCGTCTATTGCGCCTTCACCATGGGCGGCCCCAACTCGGCCACCGTGGGCATGCGCACCCAGGGCCTTGAGGTGCGCTTTCTGGATGGATCGCGCATGAACCCCGGCATCGCCGCCATTCACGCCGTGCTGTTCTATGCCTCGGTGTCGCTGCTGACGCCCTTCATCGTGCTGGTCGCCCTCGTTTCCGATCGCAAGCGCCTGCTGCACGACCTCGTCCTGGGCACCATCGTCGTCAACAGGTCCTGACCCGACTGAGTGAAAAACCGTCTCGCCTTCTCCAGAATATCATGCGAGGATCGGGACGGTTTTCACGCGATTTGCGATCGGAGCATGACCCATCACCCGACGGATGCGCCGCAGTTCTTTCTGACCGCTCCCACCAATTGCCCCTATTTGCCCGGGCGCCAGGAGCGGAAAGTGTTCACCCATCTCATAGGTGAGCGCGCATCGGCGATGAATCACATCCTGAGCCAGGGCGGGTTTCGCCGCAGCCAGAACATCGCCTACCGTCCGGCCTGCGAAACCTGCCGCGCCTGCATGTCCGTCCGCGTCCGCGTCGACGAGTTCCGGCCTGACAAGAGCATGCGACGGAACCTTGCCGCCAATAGCACCCTCATGGGCGCCGAGCTGCCACCCATGGCCACCGGCGAGCAATATTCCCTGTTCCGGGATTATCTCGAGAGCCGCCATGCCGACGGCGGCATGATCGACATGTCCGTGCTTGACTACACCATGATGGTCGAGGACACCCATGTGGAAACCATGGTCATCGAATACAGGCGCCGCGGTCCGGACAGCTTCCTCTCCGGCATGGGCGAAGGGCCGTTGATCGGCATGGTCCTGACGGATGTACTGAACGACGGTCTCAGCATGGTCTACTCCTTCTATGACCCGACCCAGTCGTCCCTCGGGCTCGGCACCTTCATGATCCTCGACCATATCGAGCGCGCCCGTCGCCGCGGCTTTCCCTATCTCTATCTCGGCTATTGGGTGAACGGCTCGCGCAAGATGGACTACAAGCGCCGCTTCCAGCCGCTTGAGTATCTTCTGCCGCATGGCTGGGAACAACTCGACGAGCCGCCGGAAGCCGACTGACAGGCTCGGCCTGACCGTCGCCCCGCGCCATTTTTCCGACGACGTCCTTGCGCATGGTTGCAGTGCGGCCAAGCAACGCCTAACTTCGGTTCCCCGCCAGTCCGACTGGCCCGACCTTGCATTTCCGCCGGAGCCCCAATGAACCGTACCGTGCTCGACCTCATCGGCAACACCCCGCTCATTCGCTTGAAGCGCGCGTCGGAGCTGACCGGCTGCAACATCTACGGCAAGGCCGAGTTCCTCAATCCAGGCCAATCGGTGAAGGATCGCGCCGCGCTCTACATCGTGCGCGATGCCATGGCCAAGGGACTGCTGGCGCCGGGCGGCACCATCGTCGAAGGCACCGCCGGCAACACCGGCATCGGTCTGGCGCTGGTTGCGAGCGCTCTCGGCATGAAGACGGTGATCGTCATCCCCGAGACCCAGTCGGAAGAAAAAAAGTCCATGCTCCGCCTGATGGGCGCCGAGCTGGTCGAGGTGCCCGCGGTTCCCTACAAGAACCCCAACAACTACGTGAAGCTCTCCGGCCGTCTCGCCGAGCAGCTGGCGCGCACCGAACCCGGCGGTGCCGTCTGGGCCAACCAGTTCGACAACGTCGCCAACCGTCAGGCTCACATCGAAACCACCGCCCAGGAGATCTTCGACCAGACCGGCGGCAAGGTTGACGGCTTCATCTGCGCCGTCGGCTCCGGTGGCACGCTGGCCGGTGTCGGTCTTGGCCTCAAGGCGCTGAAGCCCAGCATCAAGATCGGCATTGCCGACCCGCACGGCGCTGCACTCTACAGCTACTACACCAGCGGTGAACTCAAGGCCGAGGGCTCGTCCATCACCGAAGGAATCGGCCAGGGCCGCATCACCGCCAATCTCGAAGGCGCTCCGGTGGACTTTGCCTGCCGCATCTCGGATGAGGAGGCCGTCTCCATCGTCTTCGACCTCACCGAGAATGAAGGCCTCTGCCTCGGCGGCTCCTCCGGCGTCAATATCGCCGGTGCCATGGCACTCGCCCGCGAACTCGGTCCGGGCCACAACATCGTCACCGTGCTCTGCGACAGCGGCGTGCGCTATGCATCCAAGCTCTTCAATCCGGCCTTCCTGCGGGAAAAAGGTCTCCCGACGCCCGCCTGGCTCGAACGGCCCAGCCGTATCATCCCGCCCTACGAGACCGTCAGCTGAAAGGAAGGGCCATGACAGAGTTGCTCTATCGCGACGACGCCTATCTGCGCACCGCTGAAGCCACGGTCACCAGCCTCACTGAAGAGGGCGGCATCGTGCTCGACCGGTCGATTTTCTATCCCAACGGCGGCGGTCAGCCCGGCGACATCGGCTCTCTGGAAACCGCCGCCGGCGAGCGCATAGCCATCGTCGGCACTCGCTACACCGCCGACCGCTCGGCCATCGCGCTAACGCCCGCCACGGGCGCCGCCCTGCCCGCACCGGGCGACATCGTCGTCCAGCATCTCGACTGGGAGACGCGCTACAAGCACATGCGCATGCACACCGCCATGCATCTCCTCTCTGTCGTCCTGCCCTACCCCGTCACGGGTGGCCAGGTTGGCGCGGAAGAAAGCCGCCTCGATTTCGATCTGCCCGAGGGCGAAAGCGTCGATCGGATCAAGGCCACCGAAGCGCTCATGGCCCTCGTCAACGGCGACCACTCCGTCATCACTGAGTGGATCACCGACGATGAGCTTGCTGCCAACCCCGGCCTCGTCAAGACCATGAAGGTGAAGCCGCCCGTTGGCAGCGGTCGGGTGCGTCTGGTCCGCATCGGCACGGATGTCGACTTGCAGCCTTGTGGTGGTACGCATGTCTCCACCACGGCGGAAATCGGCGAGGTGCACATTTCCAAGCTGGAGAACAAGGGCAAGATCAACCGTCGCGTCCGCCTTCGTTTCGGCCCCATGCTTACGGCTTGAGGCTCACCCAGCAAACCGGACCGGTCCCATCGTCACCCAAGGAAACTGAGATCTTGCTCCAGCCCCGCGACCGCTTCTTCGTCACCCCTGAATGGCTTGCCGAGCACCTCAATGCTCCCGATGTGGTTACGGTCGACGCCTCCTGGCACATGCCGGCCTCCGGGCGGAGCGGCGAGAAAGAGTATCTGGCCGAGCATATCCCCGGCGCCGTCTTCTTCGACATCGACGCCCATGCCGACAAATCCACCGATCTGCCGCACATGCTGCCGCGCCCGGAAGCCTTCGCCTCCGCCATGCGCAAGCTCGGCATCGGCGACGGTCAGAAGATCGTCGTCTACGACAGCGTCGGCCTTTTCTCGGCCCCGCGCGTCTGGTGGACCTTCAAGACCTTCGGCGCGGCCGACGTCGTCATCCTCGACGGCGGCCTGCCCGCCTGGAAGGCCCTTGGCCTGCCACTGACCGACGGCCCCGTACGGCGCAGTGAAAAGCACTTCACGGCCCGCCTCGACAATTCGGCAGTCAAGGACTTCGAGAGCCTCAGCGCCGCCATCGGCTCGAGCTTGCTCCAGATCGTCGACGCCCGCTCAACCGGTCGCTTCGTCGGCGCCGAACCCGAACCGCGCCCCGGCCTCAAATCCGGCCATATGCCCGGCGCCGTCAGCCTTCCCTTCGGCGAGTTGATTGTCGACGGCCGCCTCAAGCAGGCCGACGCCATCCGCGCGCATTTCAAGGCCAAGGGCGTGTCGCTGGAAAAGCCCATCGTCACCACCTGCGGCTCCGGCGTCTCCGCGGCCATTCTCACGCTGGCGCTGACCTACGCCGGCGCCGTTCAGGTCGCGCTCTACGACGGCTCCTGGTCGGAATGGGGCGGACACCCGGACGCGCTCGTCGTTTCCGGCTGAGCCTTTACTGTCGCCGCGCCGCGATCGCCGCCGCGGCGTTGGCTGCGCGCGCGGCTTCGGCGACTTCCTTCAGCACCACGCGCTTGCCCACCGGGAACAGCGATATCCCCGCCAGCTTGAAGTCCTGCAGCGCCAGCGGAATGCCGATGATGGTCACGAACATCATGCATCCGTGCATCAGGTGCGACAGCGTCAGCACCAGACCGAAGGGAAGCCACAGCAGGTTGGCCAGGAGCCGGAAGATCCCGACCGGCAGCGGATCGCCGCCGGACAGCTCCGCATGCGAGATCACCTCGCGGCCAAAGGGCGCCAGACTGAGCTTGGCAATCTCGAAACAGGCCCGCGCCCAGGGCAGGCCAATGACCGATATGGCCATGACCACCGCGCCAAACAGCCAGGTCAGCGCCAGAAACCAGCCGCCCAGCAGAAACCAGAGAATATTCGCTCCCGTACGCATCGCCCCTACGCTTTCGATGGTCTCATGCTCTTGAAGCAACTGGATAATTCTAACGCCGGTACAACGCATTGATACAAAAGCGTCCTGGGCCGGATTGGGCTGACGTTACGCGCCAACTCCGGGCCTCAGTCACTCCGCCTCGGTACCATTATCCTTGCGGATCAGCGACTTGACCATGCCGGCCGCAGCCTCCGCACTCTCGGCCGTGACCAGGCCGAAGGAGATCACATACTTGGCCGCGTCCTCGACGCTCATCTCCAGCAGCACCACGTCCGTCCGCTTGACGAACAGAAGATAGCCGCCGGTCGGATTGGGCGTGGTAGGAATGTAGACGGTGAGCATGTCCTCGCCGCCCTCCAGCCGCTGCGCGACCTCGCCGCGCGTATCGCCGGCCACAAAGCCGATCGTCCACACGTCCGCATGCGGAAAGCGCACCAGCACCGATTGCTTGAACGAGTTGCCCCGATCGGCCAGGACCGACGAGAAGATCTGCTTCAGGCCGTTATAGAGATTGCGCACCAGCGGCATGCGCTGGAACAGCGTCTCCGAGAAGGAGAATATGGTGGCGCCAACGATGTTCGCCGTCAGGAACCCGATCACCGTGATGACGATCAGCGCCACCACCAGCCCATAGCCGGGAACGGGGAACGGCAGATAGGTGTCCGGATTGTAGATGGTCGGCAGATAGGGCTTCACCCAGCTGTCCACCCAGGACATCAGCGACCAGGTCAGGTACACCGTGATGCCCGCCGGTCCCGTGACCAGAAGACCCGTCAGGAAGTAGTTGCGCAGTCTCGCCAAGTTTGGCTCCCGTTCTTCCGATCTGCCGCAGGCGGTCCGGAACGCCGCGATCGACGGCGACTCATAGGCAACCACTATGGCATCATGGTGAAAGGCACCATAGCGTCTATGGCGGTGCAGCGATTGCGCCGACGTCCCTTTGTACGCCGCTTGATCGTTGCCGTCCGCACGGATTCAAAAATCGTCGCGCTTTTGTGGGGGCAAGCCCCTCCGGAAGGATCAACCCACATTCTACCGTGGGAAAGACCACCAACCAGCCAGCGTTTGCTTTGCCTGCCCTTGAGAGAATCGACGTTTTCACTTCCAATGCTTCGGATTCGATTGCAATTGCCGTCGAAGGGTTCGCGGGGCGTATTTCGTGAAGAGCGGACGGAGAAATGAATACGACTACAACGGTTCCGACCGCTCGGAACCGAACGTATTCATTTTGCTTGTCTGGTTCGGCGTTGCCGGCTTCGCGGTGCTCTTTGCAATGGTCGCCCTGTTCTATGGCGTGCCCGATCGCAACCGCCAACCCGTTGCCATGGGCATCCCGAGTTCCGGCATCGACAGCCTCACCACGGGCAGCCTCAACGGCAATATACCGCCCCGCCCCACGACCATCACGCCGGGCGGCGGACGCAGCGACATCGCCGGCACCATGACCACGGGCGGCATGCCCAGCGATGCCGACTCCGAGATTGCTCGCCTGAAAGTCGAGAATGTGGCCTTGCGCCAGGCACTCGATCAGATGCGCAGCCAGATGGACTTGATGTCCGAGCGTGTCGAGAAGATCGAAACCCGGATCGGCGACGTCACCGGCTCCGTCACACCGGACGAGAACACCACCAGCGGCGAGGCTTATAACCAGCTCGCCGACGAGCTGTCGCCCAACGCCCCGGAAGCGCAAACCGCCGCCCAAATTCCGACCAACACCGTGGCACGCACCCAGTTCGGGGTCGAACTCGGCACCTTCGCCGATCTCGGAGCCGTCAAGCAGGCCTGGCGCAGCATGCTGCGCGATCATGCCAATCTGTTCGAGGGTCTCGACGCGCTCGCCACGGTTCGCGACCGCAACGGCCGGACCGAGCTCCTGCTGGTGGCCGGACCGTTCAAGAATGCTGCGGACGCCGCTGAGCATTGCGGCAAGGCGGAAGCGGCCGGCCTGCAATGCCTGCCGGCCTTCTACCTCGGCCAACCGCTGGAAATTCGTTGAGCTGGAACTGATCCGTCGGACAGCCCTGCGTCCTCAAGGCGCGCCCGAACGCGAAACGCGGCAACCATCGCCCTCGGACGAAATTACTTCACCGCCTGCGCGCTCGCTTGCGTGGTCGTCGCGACGGTGGGGCATGCCCCCGGTGCCGGAGCAACCACAGTGGCATCGCAAGCGGGCTTGTTGATCGGAACCGACGCCCCGCCCTCTGCGAGCAGCGCCTGTGCCTCTTCGTTCTGCTGCTGGCGGATCACCGTCAGCGCCATCAACGAAGCCTCACTTCCCGTTGCATCATTCACACTGCCGCCGCCCCTGCGCTGGGCGCTGAGAGCTGCCGCCAATGCGGTCTGCTGCGACGCGTTTCGGATCTTCACACTGGGAGCGGTATTGGTGTCCTTGGACATCTTGACGAAATCAGACGGGCCGCTTGCGCACCCTCCAAGGCTCACAGCCAGGACCAAGGCCATGCCGACAACGACTTTGATCATAATCCACCAGCTCCAGACCTGCACAAGGCACGGCTACGCAATACAAAATCCCGCCGCTCAGACACGCTCGAACAGAGCAGGTAGAGCATCGGCTTCATGAACACGATGAAGCCAACTACAGGCCTGACGACACTATCTCAACCACACACGCCTTGAGAATTCGTTTCATTGCAAATTTCGAAAATTTGATGGAACCTCTTTTCGGCGCAATCACTCCGTGAATAAAAAGAATATTGCGAGTCCTGTTTCGAATTTTCAAAATATCGCTATCATTGGCCTTGGATGCGACACCCGGGAAATGCGTTTAGCTGCCAAAGGCTATGCTGCAGCGCAATATAAACCAACCCGCCCCAGGAAGAACGGAGAGGTTTTGCGCATGAATGACGCAGTAGACAAGGCGAAGGATCCGTCGCTGCTTCAATATATCGTCAATAATCCGGATCAGTTCGCCCAGAATCTCGCAGCCATTGTCGAGAACCTTGGAAAAGCCGCCGCGGCCTATGTCGAACCGCGCGAGACTGGCAAGACGCGGGCCTTGCCCAGTGATGAGCTCTCCGAGATCGTCAAGACCCTCGCCCTCGTCGCAGATTTCTGGTTGCGTGACCCCGCGCGCACCGTCGAGGCACAGACCCGCCTGATGACCGGCATGATCGGCCTGTGGGGTCAATCGCTCACCCGCATGATGGGCGGCGCCGCCGAACCTGCTGCCACGCCTGATCCCGGCGACCGCCGCTTCAAGGATCCCGACTGGCAGCAGAACCAGTTCTTCGACTTCATCAAGCAGATCTATCTGATCGTCACGCGCTGGGGCCAGGGTCTGGTCAACGACGCAGGCGATATCGACGACCACACCCGCCACAAGGCGTCCTTCTACGTCAACCAGATCGCCGCCGCCCTCGCGCCGTCCAACTTCGTGTTCACCAACCCGGAGCTCCTGCGCGAAACCATGACGCGCAACGGCGAGAATCTGGTGCGTGGCATGAAGATGCTGGCCGAGGACATCCGCGCCGGCGATGGCGACCTGCGCATCCGCCAATCGGATACCTCGAAATTCGAGGTCGGCGTCAATCTCGCCCTCAGCCCGGGCAAGGTGATCTACCAGAACGACGTCTGCCAGCTCCTGCAATATGAGGCCTCCACCAAGGAGGTCCTCAAGCGCCCGCTGCTGATCGTGCCGCCCTGGATCAACAAGTTCTACGTCCTCGATCTCACGCCCGAAAAGTCCTTCATCAAGTGGGCCGTCGATCAGGGCCACACCGTCTTCGTCATCTCCTGGGCCAATCCTGACGAGCGCCATGCCGACAAGGATTTCTCCCACTACATGAAGGAAGGCATCGTCGAGGCGCTCGGCGTCATCGAGAAAGTCACCGGCAGCGATCGGGTCAACGCCGTCGGCTATTGCGTCGGCGGCACGCTGCTGGCCGTCACCCTCGCCTGGATGGCCGCCGTCGGCGACAAGCGCATCGCCAGCGCCACGCTGTTCACCACGCAGGTTGACTTCCAGAACGCGGGCGATCTCAAGGTCTTCGTCGACGAACCGCAGATCCGCATCCTCGAAGAACGCATGGGCGAGCACGGCTATCTTGAAGGCAAGCGCATGGCCGCCGCCTTCAACTCCCTGCGCGCCAACGATCTGATCTGGCCCTATTTCATCAACAACTACATGCGCGGCCAGGATCCCCTGCCCTTCGACCTCCTGTTCTGGAACGCCGATTCCACCCGCATGCCCGCGGCCAATCACTCCTTCTACCTGCGCAACTGCTACCTCAGAAACAACCTCGCCCGTGGCAAGATGGTGATCGACGGCGTCAAGCTGAACCTCAAGAAGGTCAAGATCCCCATCTACAATCTGGCCACCCGCGAAGACCACATCGCCCCGCCGAAGTCCGTCTTTGTCGGCTCCGGCCTGTTCGGCGGCAAGGTAGACTACGTCCTGTCCGGCTCCGGCCACATCGCCGGCGTGATCAACCATCCGTCCCGCAACAAGTATCAGTTCTGGATCGGCGGTCCGCCCGTCGGCGAGTATGAGGACTGGCTGAAGGACGCACGCGAGATGCCCGGCTCCTGGTGGCCGCACTGGCATCAATGGCTGGTCGAGCAGGACGCCACGCTGGTCAAGGCCCGCAAGGTCGGCGGCGGCAAGTTCAACGCCATTGAGGAAGCCCCCGGCAGCTTCGTCAAGGTGCGCGCCTAGCACTACAGTTGCAGATTTGTCAGGCCGAGGCGAAAGGGGTGATTTTCGAGCATCGGAGCGCAGAAAATTGCCTCTTGCAGACCGGCATCACAAACTATGCAACTGTAGTGCCAGAGCGCCGCCGATCAAGTTGCGACTGCTTTGCACCACGCGACTTGACGGCGGCGCATTTCCTCTTCATGCATCTGGCCTCGATTTTCCGCCGGACTTGAGCCTCAATGACCGATACCGCCGCCGCTCCCAAGATCTCCTTCGTCAGCCTCGGCTGCCCCAAGGCCCTCGTCGACAGCGAGCGCATCGTCACGCACCTGCGCTCGGAAGGCTACGAGATCGCCCGCAAGCATGACGGCGCCGACGTGGTGATCGTCAACACCTGCGGCTTCCTCGATAGCGCCAAGGCCGAAAGCCTCGACGCCATCGGCAAGGCCATGAAGGAAAACGGCAAGGTCATCGTCACCGGCTGCATGGGCGCCGAGCCCGAGCAGATCCGCGACGCCTTCCCCGACGTGCTCGCCATCACCGGCCCGCAGGCCTATGAAAGCGTGATGACCGCCGTGCACGCGGCGATCCCGCCGGCCCACGATCCCTTCGTCGATCTGGTGCCGCCGCAGGGCGTCAAGCTCACCCCGCGCCACTACGCCTATCTCAAGATCTCCGAAGGCTGCCACAATCGCTGCACCTTCTGCATCATCCCCAAGCTGCGCGGCGATCTGGTATCCCGCCCGGTGGTCGACGTGTTGCGTGAAGCCGAGCGCCTCGCCAACGCCGGCGTCAAGGAGCTGCTGGTCATCTCCCAGGACACCTCCGCCTATGGCGTCGACATCAAGTACCAGTCCGGCATGTGGAGGGATCGCGAGGTCAAGGCCCGCTTCTATGATCTGGCCGACGCCCTGTCAGAGTTCGGCATCTGGGTGCGCATGCACTATGTCTACCCCTATCCGCATGTGGACGAGGTCATCCAGCTGATGGCCGACGGCAAGATCCTGCCCTATCTCGACATTCCCTTCCAGCACGCCTCCCCGTCGGTCCTGAAGTCGATGCGCCGCCCGGCGCATCAGGAAAAGACCGCCGAGCGCATCCTGAAGTGGCGCGAAATCTGCCCGGACCTCGCCATCCGCTCCACCTTCATCGTCGGCTTCCCCGGCGAGACCGACGAGGACATGGACATCCTCCTCAACTGGCTCTCGGACGTGAAGCTAGAGCGCGTCGGCGCCTTCAAATACGAACCAGTCAAGGGCGCCACCGCCAACGACCTCGGCCTGCCCGCCGTGCCACCCGAAGAGCAGGAGCGCCGCTGGCACCGCTTCATGGCCCACCAGCAGGGCATTTCGGCCAAACTCTTGCAGCGCCGCGTCGGCAAGCGCATCCAGGTGATCATCGACGAAGCCAACGGCACCGTCGCCAAGGGCCGCTCCAAGTGGGACGCTCCCGAGATCGACGGCGTCGTCCACCTCCAGAGCCGCCGCCCCATGCGCGCCGGCGACATCGTCACCGCCAAGATCGAACGCGCGGATGCCTACGATCTCTATGGCGTGGTGGGGTGAGACAAGTTCAACCTTGTTAGTCTACGCGTTTGCGCGTATCATTTTGTGGCTATATTTGGCATTTAGCCACAAAATGAGGTTTCAAAAATGAAATTGGCAAGTTGTTTCATCCTCGTAACATTGGCGACCGGCGGGCTTGCTTTCGCCGCTGACACCAAGGTTCCTCCGCCACAAACCCCATCGTCCGGCGTCACCCTGTTGAGCCCGGCAGAAACTCAACAGTCTTCTGGCGCCAGTCGTGCCGGGACAACAGCAGCGACAATGGTCGGGTACTTTTCGGGTCAGAATTACGTCGGCACGCTGGCAAACCCAACTACACTTTATACGGTTCCGGCAAAAACCACGGTCTACCTGGATGACGTGACTGTTTGGGGCGGAGCTATTTCTCCCGGTCGCACCTGCATGATCGCACTGTATTGTTCGAACGCAGTGTCCGCCAACTTGAACTATTATGTGGCGCAGGCAGGAAAGTCGGACCTTTACAGCCAATCGGCTCCGCTGATTTGCAAGGCTGGCGGCAAGATTACTGCTTATACTTACACCAACAACAATTATGACTCTAGCGTTGGCTGTGACGATAGCACTAATCACCCATGGCTGATCGTTCGCGGGCGTTCTTACCGCTGATCGCCCCGCCGGCCATCCTCCGCAAGAAAAGACCGATTACTTGGCACGGCGGCCCGGATCAATGACCCGGGCCGCCTTGTTGTTATCTCAACTCACGCCTTCTTCACGAAGGCCGTCTTCAGCACCAGGCCCTTGACCTTGTCGTTCTTGCCCTCGATTTCCTCGGGGTCGTCGGTCAGGCGGATGCTCTTGATCACCGTGCCCCGCTTCAGCGTCACGGACGTCCCCTTCACGCTCAGATCCTTGATGAGCGAAACGGAATCTCCGTTCTGCAAGATGTTTCCGTTTGCGTCCTTGACGTCCATGTCTTCAGTTCCAATCGTTGTGGTGTGGAGGCGTTACATACCCCGATACCACACAGCTGTCATCTGCTGATTGGCTGGCAATGCCACAAGCTTTCGTCACAAAACCCTTACAAGCGCCGGGTATATCTTCCCCCGATCCCGGCACTCCTTAGGCCGACGATCGCACTTTGATGTAGGGATATTTCCTGACCTCACCGGCCATTTGCCGGACCATTTTCGACCGGATGCGTGTGCGCGCATCCGGTCTTTTTTTTGCAGACTGCGGGAATAAGGCGCCTCATTCGATCGTTTTCTGAAAATCACACGATCGGTCGCAATCCGGCAGGAAACATTCAAAAAAAGCAGACCGTAAAACGAATTCGATCCCGACGGATTGGTCGATCGGATCTCTTTTGAAAGCAGTCATACCAATCACTCCCGAACAATTGCGTTCGGCGGGGAGCCGGGAAATTCCCACTGTTTCGGCTCCCCGTAATTTTTTGGAGAGTTGGGGCCGGCGTCGCCCGCCCCTGGACGAAGGTCTCAACTCTCCGCCCCTTCCCTCAGGCAGACGCAGAAAAACAAAAGCCGGCGCAAGCGTCATCAACGCCAGCACCGGCAATTTCGTGCATCCGGATGGATCAGCCTTCCACCTTCTCCACATAGCGCGGGAAGATGCCGACCGGCGCCGGCAAGGCGGTGCCGCCCTTCAGCGCACTGCCCTCGCCCAGCCTGGAGAAGTCGCGGTCCTCGGGCGCCACGGCCAGGAGGTCGAGCAGCTTCTCCATCGAACCCGGCATCACCGGCTGGATCAGGATCGCCACATTGCGCAGCAGCTCCGCCGTCACCCACATGATCGTGCCGAAGCGCACTTCGTCGGTCTTGCGCACGGTCCACGGCGCCTCACCGTCGAAATAGCGATTGGCATCGCCCAGCACCGCCCAGATGGCGTTGAGCATCTGGTGGATCTGCTGCGTCTCGATCGCCTCGCGGCAGACCGGCAGTAGACCATAGACCGAGGCGAGCAGTGTCTTGTCGGCCTCGGTCAGCTCGGCCGGCACCGGCAGCACACCGCCGAGATTCTTGGCGATCATCGACAGGGACCGCTGGGCGAGATTGCCCAGATTGTTGGCGAGGTCGGAGTTCATCCGGCCGACGATCGCATCGTGGCTATAGTTGCCGTCCTGGCCGAAGGAAACCTCACGCAGGAAGAAATAGCGCACCGGGTCGAGCCCATAAGCGTCCACCATCTCCTGCGGCCCGACGACGTTGCCGAGCGACTTCGACATCTTCTCCCCGCGATTGAACAGGAAGCCATGGGCGTAGACGCGCTTGGGCACCGGCACGCCGGCGCTCATCAGGAAGGCCGGCCAGTAGACCGAGTGGAAGCGCACGATGTCCTTGCCGATGATGTGCAGCGCCGGCCAGAACTTCTCGAACAGCTCGCTCTTCATGTCGGGATAGCCGAGCGCCGTGATGTAATTGGTCAGCGCGTCGACCCACACATACATCACATGCTTGTCGTTGCCGGGCACCGGAATGCCCCAGTCGAACGTGGTGCGCGACACCGACAGGTCCTTGAGGCCGCCCCGCACGAAGCTCATCACCTCGTTGCGGCGCTCGTCCGGACCGATGAACTCGGGGTGCTCTTCATAAAGCGCCAGCAGCTTGTCCTGATAGGCGCTCAGGCGGAAGAAATAGCTTTCCTCCTCCACCCATTCCACCGGCGTGCCCTGCGGTCCGAAGCGGATGCCGTCGTCGGAGACGATCGTCTCTTCCTCGGCGTAATAAGCCTCGTCGCGCACGGAATACCAGCCGGCATACTTGTTGAGATAGATGTCGCCGTTCGCCTCCATCGCCTTCCAGATCGCCTGGCAGGAGACGCGATGGCGCTCTTCGGTCGTGCGGATGAAGTCGTCGTTGGAAAGGCCCAGCAGCTTGGCCATCTCCTGGAAGCGGGCCGAGTTGCGATCGGCAAGTTCGCGGGCGGTGATGCCCTCCTTGCGCGCCGTCTGCAGCATCTTGATGCCGTGTTCGTCGGTGCCCGTCAGAAAGCGCACGTCATAGCCGTCGAGCCGCATGAACCGCGCCATCACGTCCGTCGCCATGGCCTCGTAAGCGTGGCCGATATGGGGAGCCCCATTGGGATAGCTGATGGCAGTCGTGATGTAGAAGGTCGGTTTCATGAACGTTTCGCTTCTGGATATGGTTGGATACCCTTCGGGGCATCGGTCCGCGCCGCCGATGATCTGGCGACGCCCTGCAATACCTATTTCCGGGCGGTCCCCGCAAGGCTTTGCATCAAGGAAACGACCGCCTGCCGGCGATCGAGGTTGATTCCGTCGGTCTCCGCCACGATCCGGTTCACTTCGTCCCAGGCCGTCGCATAGGCGTTGAGGTCGGTGATCGAGCCGCGCAGACCGATCCGCATCTGCTCCGACAGCCAGGCGCGCGCAAGATCGGCGGCAATGTCGAAGTTGTCCGCCCCCTTGCGCCCGGCTACCGCCGTCGCAAAGCGGTAGAGCTGGCCGCGATCGAGCCGCGGCAGCGTGTCCATGAGCGAGCGGAACAGTCCATGCAGGATCAGCCCCTCGCGCTCGATGCATTCGATCGCCCGCCGCACAGAGCCTTCCGCCAGCGCCGTCAGCGCCGGCTTGTCGGCCTCGTTCACGTCGATGTCCAGCGTCTCCAGCGCCTCGTCCAGCTGGTCAGGCGACAGCGGCTCCAGATTGACCCGCCGGCAACGCGACCGGATCGTCGGCAGCAGGCGCCCCGGTGCGTGGCTCAGCACCAGGAACAGCGAGCGCTTCGGCGGCTCTTCCAGCATTTTCAGCAGAGCATTGGCCGCACTCGCATTCATGTCGTCGGCGGCGTCGACAATGGCAATGCGATGGCCGTCCATGCCGGCCGCATTGCCGAAGAAGCTCACCGTCCGTCGCACTTCGTCGACGGTCAGCTGCGTCTTCACCTTCTTGGCCTTGTCGTCATAGGGCCGCTTGAGATGCAACAGATTGGGATGGGCGCCGGTCGCCACCTGCGCCTGCACGCGCGGGCTCGCCGGCAACAGCCCTGCCCCCGCCTCCGGCGCCTTGAACGGATCCGGATGGCTCAGCACATAACGCGCAAAGCGAAAGGCCAGCGTCGCCTTGCCGATGCCCTTGGGGCCGGTCAGCAGCACCGCATGGTGCATGCGCCCCGATCGGTAGACCTCATGCAGCTCCTCGGCCGCAGCCGCATGGCCGATCAGCGCCGTCTGCTCGCGCGGCAGCGGCAGCCCCTCGATCCAGTCGGCCTCGACCGAATGATCCACCTCGAAAGCCACGTCAGGCTCTCCCGCCGATCGCGAGACCGAAACGCCCGGTCACCAGCGCCGCGATGTCGCTCGTCACCGCATCCGCCTCCCGCGCTCCATCGATCACCACGCAGCGGTCCGGATTGGCTGCGGCCACGCCTAGAAAGCCTTGCCGCCGCGCCTCGTGCACCGCCACCGCCTCCGCTTCGAAGCGGTCACCGGTGCCATTGCCCGATCGACCGGCCACACGGGCGAGGCCGACATCCACAGGCAGATCGATCACGATCGTCAGATCCGGCCGGCAATTGCCGACGGCGATCCGCTCGAGATCGTCGACGATCTCCACATCCAGCCCGTCCGCAGCGCCCTGATAGACACGGGTCGAGTCGGCAAAACGGTCGCAGATCACCCAGGCGCCACGCTCGAGCGCCGGCTCGATGGTCTCGGCGATATGATCCATGCGCGCCGCGGCAAACAGATAGGCTTCGCCCAGCGTGCCCAGCGCCCGCACACGGCCCGACAGAAGCAAGCCCCGAATGGCCTCGGCCGACGGCGACCCGCCCGGCTCGCGCGTCACCACCACATCGAGCCCCAGCGCGCGCAAATGCTCCGCCAGACGCCGGACCTGCGTTGACTTGCCGGCACCTTCGCCGCCTTCGAATGTGATGAACTTGCCGCGCGCCACGCCCTGATCGCTCCGAAACTCGAACAGCCTCCACCACGGCCCCTTTTCATCTGGGGCGATCCGGCAAAGGCTTGGAAGCTATACCCACAAATGCGCGTCACCACCAGCCAAACAGCAGTTCCATGAAGCCGTCGAGAGCACGGCGCGGAATGTCCCCCTCGGGCACATCCGCCACAGCAGCGAGGGGGAGCGTCTGATAGACGCGATTGTCGACGCGCATTTCGAGCCGCGCCACCACCTGCCCCTTGTGCACCGGCGCCGGCACCGGCCCGTCGAACACGATCTGCATGTGAAAGGCCGACCGGTCACCCGTCGGCAAGGTCATCGCCACCGGTCCGCCATCCACACCGCCGACCCCGACCCGGCCCACCGCGCCGCCGAACACGCGGATCTTTCCCACCTCAGCCGCCGCCGGAAACAGTTCCACCCGCGCATATTCCGTGAAGGCCCCGTCCGCGAGCGCCTTCAACTCCTTGTCGCGCTCCGCTGCGCTCTTGAGCCCGCTCACCGCGAGCGTCACGCGCCGCCCTTCGCGCAGGATCGAGATCACCGCCGCAAAGCCGTCCTTCTCGTCATAGGCCAGCATCAAGCCGTCTGCGCCGGCGATCTCTTTCAGCTGCCGCGTCTTGTTGGTCTGGGTGATCTTGTTCCAGAGGAAATCCGGCTGCGCATAGAGCCGGTACCGCTCGGGATAGGTCGCTTGCAGCCAGCGCGTGAACTTCAGGAGATCGTCGAGTGTCGTATGCGCCGACGGGTCCACGAAACCGGTCGGATTGGCAAAGTGGCTGTCCTTCATGCCGATCCGCGCCGCCAGAGCGTTCATCCGGGCGGCGAAGGCGGCGTCGGAGCCCGCCATGCCCTCTGCGAGCACGATCGCCGCGTCATTGGCGTAATCGATCACCAAGCCACGCAGCAGATCGCCGACCGACACCTCGGAGCGCACCGCCGCAAACATGGTGGTGACGCCCGCCGGTGCCCCGCCCAACCGCCAGGCGTGCTCGCTGATCTTGTAGGTGGTCGCCTCGGTGATCTCGCCCTTGTCCAGTGCCTCGAACACCACACCGGCTGTCAGCAGCTTGGCGAAGTTACCCGGCGCGATCCGCGTCTGATCGCCCGCGGCCAGCAGCTTGGTCTGCGACGACTCCTCGAACAGGATCACCCGCGGCGCCGCGCTCTCCAGCGCATCTGCCGCCAAGGTCATCGCGAGAACCCACGAGAAAACCAGAAACAGACGCAGCATCTTCCGCCCAATGGGTTGTAGCCCGATCTTTCACCAATCTATGCATAAGATTCCATTCAATTCATCAACATTCGGAATCACAATGAAAAAGGGCGCGAACCCATCGGATTCACGCCCTCAAAATCTTGATGATCCAGCAGTGGGACCGATCAGCGCAGCAGTCGCGCTCCGGCAACACCCATTCCGGTGGCGGCATCGATCACCGCCTCGGGCGACACCGACAGCATGGTGAGGCGCACGCGCTTCATCGCCTTGCCGTTGATGGTCACCTCATCGGTGACCGGCGTGCCATATCCTGCCAGGCCCGCGGCAACGCGGGCCGCATTGTCCGGATTGCCGAACACGCCCACCTGGATCATCGGCCCGGTGATCGCCGCCGACGAAACCTTGGCCGGCGCGGCGACCTTCATCGAACCCAGCTTGTGCGCCAGATCCGTCAGGCCGACACCAGCGTCCACATTGTCAAACGCATCATAAGCCTGGCTCACGCGCGTTTCGGCATAACCGGAAACCTGCGGCGGCAGCGGCGGCAGAACCGTGTTGCCGAACATCACCGTCGGCGACGCCGCCGCGGGGGCCGGCAGCGGCGCGCTATAGCTCAACGGCGGCGCAACGGTGTTCACCGACGCCACGGTCACCGGCTGGGTGCCCAGCAGGATGTCGGCCGGATCAGCCGAGGCAATCGACACATATTCGAAGGTTTCCACCGGTCGGGCTGGCGGCACCACGTTGATCGGCGGCGCGCTCGGTGCGTCGAGCAGGCTGTTGTCGGCCACGACCATGGGCGCAGCAGCGGCGGCCGGGCGAACCGGTGTTGCACGCGCCGGAGCGTCCGAACCACCGCCGATGGCACGCACCAGCGTCGAAACGCCAGGAATGGACTCGGCAGCGGCCACCATGATGTTCGGGCTGGAATCGTCCGCCGGCAAATCGCGCGGACCACGATAGGACGCCATCAGATAGCGGGTGTCGTCACCTTGCAGCGGCGCCGGGCCAACATACTCGACCTTGATCTTGGCAACGCCAGCGCGGCGAATGTCCAGCATCTCGGCCGCGCGCTGCGACATGTCGAGCACGCGGTTGGAATGATAGGGGCCGCGATCGTTGACGCGCACGATGATGCTGCGCCCGCTCGTCAGGCTGGTCACCCGAGCGTAGGACGGCAGCGGCATGGTCGGATGCGCGGCGGAAATGCTGTAACGGTCGAACACTTCGCCATTGGCCGTGCGACGACCATGGAAGTCCGACCCATACCAGCTGGCGAGGCCTACGGCCTTGTAGCTGGGATCGATACGCGGGGTATAGCGCTTGCCACCGATCACATAGGACGAACCAAGCAAGCTGCGACCGCCCCCCTTGGGAACCGGCTGCCCGTCAGCGACAACGCGCGGGCTGGGCGATACGCCAAGCTTGGGATCGACTTGGGAAGTGCGCAGGCGCGGCTTGTCCACCGAGCCACAACCCGCAAGACCGACAGCCATGGCGACAGCCGCCACGGATACGGCCATCAGGGACTTGCTCGTAAGCTTGCGCGAACCAGGCCGCTCAAATTTCATCATCTGCGCCTTGTCAACCAAGCATCATCGGCACATCCGACTGGCAATAAGACACAAGTCCCCGCCGTCGTCGACCATTCCCATTCTGCCCCTGAGCCGATGGGAATAATACGACCTCAACCCTAACCTCTTGTTAAAAGGCGGATTGAATGCCCCGTTTGATACCCTGCCAAAGTAACTCCACGACAGATGCAAACGCACTGTCGCCCGTGAGCAATTTGTACCTTTGTTGACCTTTTCCGTAAAGACACAGCCCATTGTGCCTGTGATGACGCCGCAATACTACATGTTGAGGTTAATCGATATAGCCCGCCGCCCGACTCAAAGTCCGCGCGGGCCAAAAGTGTTCGATTTCGGGAAGCCGAGGGGCGGTAGCCGTCCGGCCATGGCACGGTCGGACACCCAATCGGCCAGATCCGTCATGGTCCTGAGGAACACACGACCCGACGTATCGGTCCAGGTGAGCCCCTTTTCGGCGACGAACACGCGCATGTCCGACAGGCCGCCATCCTTGTAGCGCTGCAGGCGAACGCCCTTGCCGCGCGCCATTTCCGCCACCTGATTAAGCGGGAACACCATGAACTTGCGGTTCTCGCCGATGATGGCAACCATGTCGCCCTCCACCGGCACCATCAGCTTGGCCTTCTGCCCCGGGCCGAGGTTCAGCACCTGCTTGCCCTTGCGCGTCGTGGCGATCAGGTCGACTTCTGCCGTCACGAAGCCATAGCCGTCGGTGGAGGCCACCAGCAGCTTGCGTTCGGCATGATGGACGAACACGTCCACCACGTCGGCGCCGTCGTCCATGTCCACCATCAGCCGCAGCGGCTCGCCGGTCGAACGGCCGCCCGGCAGCTTGTCGGCGCCGAGCGTGAACACCTTGCCATTGTCGGCGAGGATGATCAGCTTGTCGGTGGTCTCCGCCTTGAAGAACAGCTTCAGCTGATCGCCGGCCTTGAACTGCACGCCCGACACATCGGAAATGTGCCCCTTCAGCGCGCGGATCCAGCCCTTTTCCGACACGATGACCGTGACCGGTTCGCGTTCGATCAGCGCCTGCGTCACGTCACCCACGTCATGGGTAGCGCCTTCGCCAAAGTCGGTGCGACGCTTGCCCAGCTTGGTCTCCGGCCCGAAGTCCTTGGCCACTTCCGAGATCTGCCAGCGCACCGTCTTCCACTGCTTCTTCTCGGAAGCCAGCAGCGCCTCGATCTCCGCCTTTTCCTTCGACAGAGCCGCGTGTTCCTTGCGGATTTCCATTTCCTCGAGCTTGCGCAGATTGCGCAGGCGCATGTTGAGGATGGCGTCCGCCTGAACCTCGTTGAGGCCGAAGGCAGCCATCAGCTCCTTCTTCGGCTCATCCTCCTCGCGGATGATCCGGATCACCTCGTCGAGATTCAGATAGGCGATGATGAAGCCGTCGAGCAGCTCCAGGCGGGCGTTGATCTGGTCGAGCCGATGCTGCGACCGGCGCACCAGCACTTCGCGCCGATGGTCGAGCCATTCCACCAGCACCTGCCGCACGCCGAGCACATTCGGCACCTGCCCGCGCGACAGCACGTTCATGTTGAGCGGAATGCGGCTTTCAAGCTCGCTGAGCTTGAACAGCGCTTCCATCATCAGCTTGTCTTCGACATTGCGCGACTTCGGCACGATGACCACGCGCACATCCTCGGCGCTCTCGTCACGCACGTCGTCGATCAGCGGCACCTTCTTGTCGGTGATCAGCTCGGCGATCTTCTCGATCAGCTTGGCCTTCTGCACCTGATAGGGGATCTCGGTGATCACCACCTGCCAGGCGCCCCGGTCGAGATCCTCCCGATGCCAGCGCGCCCGCACCCGGAAGCCGCCCCGGCCCGTCTTGTAGGATTCCAGGATCGACTGCGGGCTCTCCACCAGGATGCCGCCAGTCGGGAAATCAGGGCCGCGGATCGGTCCATTGTCGCGGCTCACCAGATCCTCGGTCGTCGCCTCCGGATTGTCGATCAGCTTGATCGCCGCCTGGCACAGCTCATAGGCATTGTGAGGCGGGATGTTGGTCGCCATGCCCACCGCGATGCCCGCCGAGCCATTGGCGAGCAGGTTCGGGAAGGCGCCCGGCAGAACGATCGGTTCCTTGTCCGCCTGGTCATAGGTCTCGCGGAAATCGACCGCATCCTCGTCCAGCCCGTCGAGGATCAGGCGCGCCACTTCGGTCAGGCGCGCTTCGGTGTAGCGCTGGGCAGCCGCGTTGTCGCCGTCGATGTTGCCGAAGTTGCCCTGGCCGTCCACCAGCGGATAGCGCTGCGAGAAATCCTGAGCGAGGCGAACCAGCGCCTCATAGACCGCCTGATCGCCATGCGGATGGTATTTACCGATGACGTCGCCAACGACGCGCGCGCATTTCTTGAAGGCCTGGCCGGGATCGAGGCGCAGCAGGCGCATGGCATAGAGAATGCGCCGATGCACCGGCTTCAGACCATCGCGCACATCCGGCAGCGCCCGGTGCATGATGGTTGAAAGCGCATAGGCGAGATAGCGCTCTTCCAGCGCTTCCCGCAAATTGATCGGCTCGATGCCCCCGCCTGGAATCAGTTCCTTGCCCATGGCTTTCTGGTAGAATCACCCTTGCGGTGAGGCAACACGAGATTCGGCCCGCAAGCCCTCCGCCCCCTGTTTTCCCCGTATTCATGCGCTTGGCTGTGGATGGCGTATCGGCCGCCGCTGCCCTCCCGCCTTGGCCAAGGCTTCACCCTTGTGCGCCACCCAGCTACTCCCAAAAGCGACGACACTTAAGGTTAACTCGCAAGAGTTAATGTTAATTTTTCATCGTTAATGAAACAACAAAGATGACAGGAAGGTTTATATATTGCCGGAGCTGAAAAGCTGATCTACATATTTAATCAAGAATTAACGGAAACGAGAGGCAGCCGTTAAAGAATTCATGCCCCACGGATCGGCGTTTGCCTTTGTCTGTGCTTGGGCACGAAATTTTGAAATTGATCTACGCCGGCTCACTGCAAGAAGCCTGAGCGTACAAGAAACCCGACGGTCCCAGGTCCGCCGCATCTCCTGGAATCGCTGGGTTGGTCGACCGGTGGCGGATAGAGTGGCCTCCTCGATGACCCGCCGCCGGTCGACCGCTCCTTCATGAGCCCTTGGCTCAAACACCCCCGATCCGAACCGACATCGCCCCGCGCTCGGCAAGTCCGCGCCCCGGGGCTTTTGCGTCTGCGTCCTGCCCGCAAAAGAAAACGCGCCGCCTTGGTCAGGCGACGCGTCGATCAATGGGCAGGGCCCAGCAAGGATCAGATATCCTCAACCTTCTCAGGCGGCACCATGCTCTCGAGGCCGCGCAGCAGATCCTCTTCCGACATCTGGTCGAAGACGATCTCGTCATCATCGCGCGCTTCGGCCGACGAGCCGATCAGGCCGGCAACCGGCTCCTGCTCGGGCTCATCCACTTCCACATACTTCTGCAGCGAGTGAATGAGGTCTTCCTTCAGGTCCTGCGTCGAAATGGTGGTATCGGCGATCTCGCGCAGAGCAACGACAGGGTTCTTGTCGTTGTCGCGGTCGACTGTGAGCGGCGAGCCCGAGGAAATCATCCGGGCGCGATGGCTCGCCAGAAGAACCAGTTCAAACCGATTGTCGACCTTGTCAATGCAATCTTCGACCGTGACGCGGGCCATTGTCCAACTCCTGCTTCATCGACAACACAGACAGCGCTTCTTCGGCAGAGGCATGAGCCAATCCGTGAAGCGCAGGCAGTGCACCGATTCTCGATTCCCACCAGTTCGCAAACCACATGGGAACCAATCTCTGGGTTCTTCCTTAGAACGACACCGAAGCGAAGGCAAGTCGAGATTTACCTGTCAAGCCGCCGGTCGCTGCAGCCAACGGCACCATGAATGCGAAGATCTACCCTCGCCTTCACCGAACAAATTACACGCCCGGCCAAACCCAACCGACATGCAAGTGGCAGCGAGAAGCATCGATCCAGCATGTTCATTGAAGCAGGCACCTGCTCTCGCAAGCAACTCCCCACGCCTCACGCTACCATCATCAACCCGCACCAAGCGAAAATAGTTCGCCTATCAAATGGATGAATCGCGTTGGAGCCGACTTAAGTCTTTGAGATAGGCTCGCAATATCAATTTGCATGCATTGAGAGATCAACAAGCGATCACGAAAAGTAATCAGGTACGTCACCGCTAGAGAAATAATCGTGATCAACCTTGAGAGTGCCGAGTGTATCCGATTGTTTCCATAGCTGAAAATCTAGTGAAAAATATCGATGCCCAGCCCTATTTTTCCTTGCAAAATTCCCGGCATAATTCCTCTTGAATCAATGTCTTGCCAAACGTCCCCTCTACGGGCAATATGGAGGCTGATTTCAGCCATCCGAGCGCTTTGGCAGTAAGCAACATAAAGCCGTGGGCAATATTTTGATGACATCCAAAATAACTTGGTATGAGGCAAAAAAGTTGCTATAGGCCGATTGGAAATCGCCGTTGGTATATCCCCAAGCCATGAAAATGCGGCATTTCATTTAACAATACGAAAAGCGGACCTGGCGTCGGCGGCTAGGCCAATAAAATAAAACAAAAAAGCCGAGCATATTATGAGGTATGAATAGGTAATGTTTGACGAACGCGAAAAAATCGCCCTTTTCATCGATGGAGCCAACCTTTACGCCACAGCCAAGGCACTTGGCTTTGACATCGATTACCGTCGTCTGCTGAAGGAGTTCAGCGCGAAGGGATATCTGCTCAGAGCGCTTTACTACACTGCTCTGGCAGAAGATCAGGAATACTCGTCCATCCGTCCGCTGATCGATTGGCTCGATTACAATGGATACAAGGTCGTCACCAAGCCGACGAAGGAATTCTTTGATTCCACCGGTCGCCGCAAGGTGAAGGGCTCCATGGATATCGAACTGGCCGTTGACGCCATGGAACTGGCCGAGCACGTGGATCATCTCGTCCTGTTCTCGGGCGACGGCGACTTCCGCTCCCTGGTCGAAGCCATTCAGCGCAAGGGCCGCAAGGTCTCGGTGGTGTCCACCCTTCAGACGCAGCCGGCCATGGTCGCCGACGAACTGCGCCGTCAGGCTGACCACTTCATCGATCTGGCCAATCTGGCCAATCGGATCGGTCGCGATCCGAACGAGCGTCCGGTCCGCGCCGAGCGCCCGCACAACGAAGAAGATTGACTGCCAGGCCCGGGACCACAGCGGCCTCATCCGCCGGCCCCGGGTTTGCCCCTGCCTCAGGGGTAGCCGATCCATGCCCCGTCTTGACCGCCGCAATCCGGGCTTGATCTGGAGCACCCGCCGATCATGTTGAAACAGCCTGATCGAAAAGCGGCTGTTCAAACTTTTGAATCTGGAGCGTTTTCTTGTCGATCGGGTGGTTCCACCTGATCGGAAAGTCCTCCGGTATTGCCGCGATTGTTGAAGTTGTCGCCCGCCGGAACCGGTTGATCAAAGGGCGCGTCCGTGCCAACAAGGCGCATGACCAACGCTCCCACCGAACCATCGCGCGATTGCCCGCTGTGCCCCCGTCTCATGGCCTTTCGCCAGCACCACCGCGCCCTTGAGCCCGACTGGCACAACGCCCCCGTCCCCACTTTCGGTCATCCGGACGCGCGCCTGATGATCGTCGGCCTCGCCCCGGGCCTGCGCGGCGCCAACCGCACTGGTCGCCCCTTCACGGGCGACTATGCCGGCGATCTTCTCTACGAGACGCTGCTGACCTACGGCTTCGCCAAGGGCACCTACCGCGCCGATCCGAAGGATGGCCTTCAGCTCATCGACGCCGCCATCACCAACGCCGTCCGTTGCGTGCCGCCGGAAAACAAGCCGACGACCGAGGAAATCCACGCCTGCCGCCCCTATTTCGCGGCCACGCTCAAGGGCTTCCGCAACCTGCGCGCCATCGTTGCCCTCGGCAAGATCGCCCATGACCAGATCCTGCGCACGCTGGCGACACCGCTGGTCCGGCACAAGTTCGAGCACGGCGCCGTGCACGACATCGCCGCCCTGCCCGGCGTCCGCCTCTATGACAGCTACCATTGCTCACGCTACAACACGAATACCGGCGTGCTCACCCCCGAGATGTTCCACGCCGTCTTCGCCGCCATCAAGGCCGACCTCGGCTGATCGGGATCAGGCGAGCAGCGCGACGCCGAGCTCCGTCTTCGGCAGGGTGCCGATCAGCTCGCCCATTCGCCGGTCCACCAGGGCGTGCGGCACGTCCCACAGATACATCATCTCGCCGGCCGCCCGGATCTGGGTGTTGAACAAGCCCGCCAGCGTCATCAGCAGGCGCGGGAACCGCCGCACCTTCACCGATCGTCCGAGCTGCCGTTCTGCCGCCTGCGTCATGTCGCGGAAGGACACGTTGTGCCCCTCGAAGTGGAACACTTCGAACGGCGGCGTCAGCCGCTCCCGCGCATCCGCCAGCGCCACAAAGGCGCGCGCCAGATCCGGCAGATAGGCATAGGCGTGCACCGTCTCCGCCGCGCCCGGCGCCTGCAGAATGCCAGCCTTCAGCTTGGCCGCCACGAGCTGCCCCACCCAGCTGCGCTCGGCGCCGGGTCCGAAGAAATCCCCCGCGCGCAACACCACGGTCCTGAGCCGACCATCCCGCGCCGCCGCGGCGAACATCGCCTCCATCTCCACGCGGATGCGGCCCTTCTCGCTGGTCGGCCGGAACACCACGTCCGTCGTCAGTCGCTCCGGCATGCCCGCACCGAAGTTATAGACATTGCCCGGGAAGAGATGCAGCGCACCCAGCCGGGCCATGACCTCCAGCGCCGCGCGCTGGATCGGCATCGCCATCTCCCGCCAGCGGTGATAGGGCACGTTCAGCCCGTTGAACACCACGTCCTGCGGGCTGGACGCAGCCACCACCGCGGCCGCGTCGAACACATCCGCCTCCACCGCCCGACAGAAGGACGGCAGCTCGCCGCCCCGGCCCGGACGGACCAGACCGGACACCTGCCAACCCGCCTCATGAAAGGCGCGGGCAACCGCGCCACCAACCCCGCCAAGTGCGCCCAGCACCAGAATCCGACCCGCCATCTGTCATCTCCTTGAAATCAGACGGCTTCCGATCGGCGCCGCCTCCTTGTGATGACGCTACTCTACGAAATACGAATTCGCATGAATATTCCTGAAGTTCTGATAGTATCTATGCATATTCGTATAGGACACCCATGCTCGACTGGTCTCTTCTCCGCTCCTTCCTCGCCGTCGTCGACGCCGGATCCCTTTCGGTGGCGGCCGAACGGCTCGGCAGCACCCAGCCGACCGTCGGTCGGCACATTCGCGAGCTGGAACAGGCGCTCGGCTTCCCGCTCTTCCGCCGCCAGCCGCGCGGGCTCGAGCCCACGCCTGCTGCCCTGCCCCTCATCGACGATGCCCGCCGCATGGGCGACGCTGCCGAGGCTCTCGCCCGCAAGGTCGCCGGCCAGGACGAACGTCTCACCGGCCCGGTGCGCATCACCGCCAGCCGCATGGTCGCACTTCATCTCCTGCCGCCCGTCATCGCCGCCCTGCGCCATGACCAGCCGGACATTGCCATCGAGATCGACGCCACCGACGTCACGCAGAACCTCCTGCGCCGCGACGCCGACATCGCCCTCCGCATGGTCGACCCCACCCAGAACCAGCTGGTGCGCCGCAAGATCACCGATATCCCCCTGGGCATCTACGCCGCCAGAAGCTACATCGCCCGGCGCGGCGCCCCGGCCAAGCTCGACGATCTCCTCCACCACGATGTCATCGGCTTCGATCGGCAGGAAGATCTCATCCGCGGCTTCGCCGCCATGGGCCACACCGTCACCCGTGACTGGTTCCCGCTGCGCAGCGACGATCACCCGCTCCTGTGGGAACTGCTGCGCGCCGGTGCCGGCATCGGCTTCGCCCAGGTCCCCATCGCCGACCGCGACCCGGAGGTTCTCCGCCTTCTCCCCGAGGTCGCCTTGCCCAAAATGCCCCTCTGGCTGGTCATGCACGAGGACCTGCGCCACAACCGCCGCATCCGGCACGTCGCCGACCACCTCGCCTCCGGCCTCCTGGGGCGACTGGGCTGACGCACCCCTCAAGTCTCGCCAACAGCCTCCGGCGACGCCCGCTCATCCAGCAGCAACTGCAGAAAGGCAAGATCGAGCCACGTGCCAAACTTGGTCCCGACCTGTGGCAGCAGGCCGACGCGTGTGAAGCCAAGCTTCTCGTGCAAGCGAATGGAGACCACGTTCCCCGCCTCGATCCCCGCCACCATCACATGCTTGCCGAGCGACCGCGCTTCGGCGATCAGCGCGCGCATCAACGCCTCGCCAGTCCCACGCCCGCGCGCGTCATGGCGCACATAAACAGAATGCTCCACCGTGTGCCGATAGCCATCGAACGCCCGCCAATCCCCGAACGACGCATAGCCCAGCACCGCCCCCGACGCATCCACCGCAACCAGCACCGGATAGCCAAGCCGGACCCGCTCCGCATGCCAGGCAGCCCGATTGGCCGCATCCACCGTCTGCTCGTTCCAGATCGCGGTGGTATGGGTGACAGCATGATTATAGATATCGGCGATAGCGGCCATATCGCCGGAAACGGCGGCGCGGATCTGCATCGGATGGCTCCACTTGGTCCATTATATTGCGTTGAATGGATACTATAGTGGATTGTCGGCACAGGCAACCGGCTATGTCCGGGCGGAGCACAAGCAAGGACGGCCTGGCCACCTTTGCGCAAATTCAGCCGTTCCTGCCTAGCACTACAGTTGCAGATTTGTCAGTCCGTGGCGAAAGGGGTGATTTTCGAGCATCGGAGCGGAGCGTACATTTGAGTACGTGAGCACCGAAGCGCAGAAAATTGCCTCTTGCAGACCGGCATCACAAATATTGCAACTGTAGTGCTAGACGCGACCAAAGCGTCGGCGCGCTTCCTGTTCGATATCGAGCCGCAGCTGGAGTTCGGCAAGCTTCCTGGCCTCCCGCTTGCGCTCGTCTTCGCCAACCGCGTCCCTCCAGACAGCCGTTTGTTGCTCGACGGCCTTGAGCAACGCCACTTCGCGCGGCACGACCCCTGCCTCGGCCATGATGCGAAAGCCGACGGCATCAGCGCTGCCCGCACTCTCGTCCAGATCAAGGGGCTTTCCCGCGCCTTTGAGATTGTCGAACTGCCCCTCCATTTGCGCCTTCAGGATTTGCCTCTCGGCAAGATCAGAGAACTTCATGTGTCTTTCCCCTTTGGATCGATGGCCAAGAGACCGCGTTCGATCTCATCGAAAACGGGCCAGAACATCTCCAGTTTGCCGGGGCCGCGCGTGCCGAAGGCGGTGAGCGCACCGGTGATCACAAGCGCCGCAGGCAGCGGCGAAACGTTGGCGCGGAACACGCCTTGCTCCCGACCAATGTGGAGAATGTCGGCAAACCGCTGGCTCCACCCCTGCTCAAACGCCTCCAGCATTGGGCGAATGCGAGGTTCATCGCTGGCGGCCTGGGTCAGTTGGACATAGCAGGCAGCCAGTTCGCCATGTTCCAGCAAGCTGTCGTAATAGGCCTGCACTTCCGTTCTGAGCTGCTTCTGCGCCGGCATGTCCGGGCTGGGCGCGGGCGGCAGCAGACTGAGGAAAGCGTCCATGGTCGTTTCCGCGACCAGGGCGACGAGGTCGCTCTTGGTCGCCACATGAAAATGCATCGTCGAGAGGCTGATTCCCACGCGCTCTGCAACGTCGCGCGTCCGCAGGGCGGCATAACCCTTTTCGACAATCAGCGTCCGCGCCGCCTTGGCGATTTCGCCGCGGCGATGCGGCCCCCGCACGTAATGCTGGAGTGAAGTGCTCTTTTCCATAAATCGATCATATGATCGATTCTTCAAACTTTGCAAGTCAAAGTCACCGCGCCGAATTGCGCCGGTTCCAGATCAGGACACCAGTTCCATATGCATCCGAGATGAGGTTTTGCGGCCAAGCGCCAGCCCCCCGGAGCCGTCTCCCAGGCCACTGTCGGGTCGGAGCAGGCCAACGTCCTTGACCGCCTCCCCCTCGTCAATCCTCCAGCCCCTGCCTCGCCTCAGGCCCCATGGCGCCACCCCAGACCTCTCACCCAACCGACAAGCCGCTTGACGCGTCCCCATCCCGAGGCCCCCTCCGAACCATCGCCGCCAGCTGACTTCGCACGCTCGACAGCCTCCACGAACTCGGTGATCATCCGCGCAATCTCATCCCAGAGTTCCGGCTTGCAACGAAACTCGTGATTGGTCGGCAGTTCCACGATGCGGACCGCGCTGGAAAGACGATAGCGGCCTTCCGCGCCCTCCTTGGTCCCATAGGGATCGTTAGCGCCTTGAAGGATCAGGGTCGGCACCACAGTGGTTGCCAGATGCAGCGTGCGCTCCGGCTCCTCGTCGCGTTTGGGATGGCGAAACGGATAGCCGAGGGCAATGACCGCCTCGATCGGCGCCCCTTCCGCGGCCGCCAACGACAGGATGCGACCTCCGGATGAGCGCCCGATGGCCACGACCCGTCCACCTTCCAGGGACGCGAGGGTGGAGAGCAGCGCGGTCTTGCGCGGTTCAAACTTCGTCTCCTGACCGCAGACGTCGTGTTGTTCGAGAAACCTGGCACCGGCCGACCTGAAGCGCTCACCCAAGGCTGCCTCGATGTACCTGTCGGAGGGATAGGAGTCCCCGGAGAGATAAATGAAGATTGTGCTGTCCAGCGACATCAACGGTGTTCTTGATGAGAGGTATCGAAAGGGTGCCGCCACCAAGCTGCCCATGCCTTGCAAGCAGACAGTGGAGCGCGCCAGAATCCCTCTGCCGGCGACCTGACCAGTCCATCTAAGCTCATTGCCGTCAGCGTCTCAAGAGGCAGCCGGAAAACATCGGATGCCCATCGCTTTCCTCACCCCCGCCCCCCGCTTACGATGTCCGCATGCCGCTTGAACAGCTTGACGATCCTCGTAATGACGGTGCGGATGTCTGGCCGGTGGCGGTCATCCTGGTTCATCACCAGCCATTGTTCGTGACCAAGCTCCGGCACGAGATCGACCGATTCCAGCCCCGCTTCACGCTCCCCGCAAATGCAGGGCAGCACGCCATAGCCTGCGCCTGAAACAATCAGGTCGCGCATGGTCGTCGGCCGGCTGGCGGTGAGGGCAATGCTGGCCTTCCGGTTGTGATGCGGCCAGCGCAGATAGGCTGAAACAGCCTGCTCCTCCGAAATGGCCACCCATCGGCTTTCCGGCACGCGGGCATTGCGGGCGCGATAGATGCCATAGCACACATCGGGCAGTTTCTGTGCCGCGAGATTGGGTTCGTCCGGCTGCACGGCCCGGATGCCAAGATCGGCCTCGCGATGGGCAAGACGCGCTCTCTCTTCGGTCACGTTGAAATCGATCAGAAACGGGTCGGTCTCGGTGCAGATCAGGCCGATATGATCGGTCATGAACAGCGTGTTCCACGTTCCTGCCGTGATGCGGATCCGGCTGAAGCTTGTCGAAGCGCCATGGGTGGCCGCCACCTTGCGCGCCGCGCCTTCCATCTCCAGCAGCGCAGTCAGCAAGGCCTGTCCCCTGGCATTCAGCTCATAGCCGGCTTGCGAGCGCAAGAAATAGACTTCGCCGGCAAGTGTCTCCAACTCCAGGATTTTCCGCCCCATCGTGGCAGAGCTGACCGACATGGCTTCAGCAGCCCCCGCGAGCCCGCCATGACGCGCGACGGCCAGAAAATGCTGATAGAGGTCCCAGGAAATGTCTTTCATAACTGAACGATAAAGCTCATTTATCGCCCTATGTAAACGCAAATGTGATGCATAAAACAAGGGATGCCAACGTCCTGACGGAGCATCGCCATGTTTGTCTATCCCGCCAATCACCACACCGACCACGCACTCACAAAGCAGGAGCGCAATCGACCGGGTGCCGAGGACCGCTTTTACAAGGAGAACAACGGTGACGAACTTTACGCGTTGCTGTCACCGATTGCATTACCCTTCAAGGCCATGATCCGGCTCGGTCGCTTCCTCGCTCGTCTGGGGCGTGGCTTGGCAAGATTTGACGCCGGATCATCCTGCAAGGAGCTTGACTGCGGCAAGACATGAACCGCGTCGCGCCTTCGGGGCGTAAGCCCCGGGCAAGGCGCGGGGAAACCACTGCCTTGCCCCTTTGCGACGCCCCTACACCCGGCAAAACCGTTCCCGATAGGCCTGCGGCGCCACGCCCACCAGCTTGACGAACGCCCGACGCATGGTCTCGTCCGAGCCGAAGCCCGCCCGTCGCGCCACTTCGCCCACCGAATAGCCCTGTTCGAGCAGACGCCGCGCCGCCTCGGTGCGCAGATCCTCCACGGCCCGCACGGGGGTCTTGCCGGTGGCGGCGCGATAGTGGCGCGAGAAACTGCGTTCGCTCATGCCGGCCTCGGCGGCGAGCCTGGCGAGCGTCAGATCGCCCTTGAGATTGTCGTTGATCCAGGCGTGCAGCGCGTCGAAGCGACCGTCGCCCGCCTGCAGCGCCAGCGTCGCACTATATTGCGACTGGCCGCCCGGCCGCTTGAGGAACACCACGAGTACCCGCGCCACGGCCAGCGCCACGGCGTGGCCGAGGTCTTCCTCCACCAGGGCCAGCGCCAGGTCGATGCCCGCCGTCACGCCGGCCGAGGTCCACACCTTGCCCTCGCGGATGAAGATCGGGTCCGCTTCGAGGAAAACCTGTGGGAACCTTGTGGAAAACTCGTGGATACGGCTCCAGTGCGTCACCGCGCGGCGCCCATCCAGGAGACCGGCTTCCGCCAACAGGAAGGCGCCGCTGCATACCGAGGCGACGCGACGGGCGCGCTTTGCGCGGGCCCGAACCCAATCCACCAGCGTGCGCCGCTCCGCGGCGGCGTTGACGCCACGGCCGCCGGCCACGATCAGCGTGTCGAGCGGGCTCGCCAGATCCGGCAGCACCCGGCTGGCAAAGGACAGCCCCGACGATGCCCGCGTCTCCGCAGCTTCCCCCACCACCTCGATGAGATAATGCGGCGCCTGCCCCTTGGCCGCCGCCATGTCGTTGGCTGTGGAAAACACCTGCATGGGGCCCGTCACGTCCAGGATCTGCACGTTGGGAAAAGCCAGGATTTCGATGTGACGCTGCATGATCAGGGTGTTGGCGGGAAACGAGGGGAGATTGGCCACTACGCCACAACGCTAGCCGCTAGGCTGCATTCTGTCCATTGGAGATCAAACGCAATGCCCCTCGAAATCGGCCTCCTCGCCTTCCCCAACCTGCAGCAGCTCGACCTCACCGGCCCCTATGAAGTCTTCTCCATGCTGCCCGACAGCCGCGTGCATCTCATCTGGAAGCAGCCCGGACGTATCCCCACCGCCACCGGCCTCACCCTCGAGGCCACCATGGGTTACGCGGATTGCCCGCCGCTCGATGTGCTCTGCATCCCCGGCGGTGCCGGCGTCAACGCGTTGCTCGAAGACGAAGAGACCCTCGATTTCATCCGCCATCAGGCTGCCGGCGCCCGCTACGTCACCTCCGTCTGCACCGGCTCGCTGGTGCTCGGCGCCGCCGGCCTCCTCAAGGGCAAGCGCGCCACAAGCCACTGGAATGCGGTCGAATTCCTATCCCGCTTCGGTGCCATCCCCACCGCTGGCCGCGTGGTGCGCGACGGCAATCTGATCACTGCCGGCGGCATCACCTCCGGCATCGATTTCGCCCTGACGCTGGCCGCCGACCTCATTGGTCAGCAAGCCGCTGAAACCATCCAGCTTGCGCTGGAATATGCGCCCGCCCCGCCCTTCAACGCCGGCACACCGGACACGGCCTCCGCCGCAGTCCTCGCCGCCGCCCGGAACCGCATCGCCGCCAGCAAAGGCGAGCGCGAAGCCATCCTGGCCCGCATCGCCTGATTGGATGGTTGCGCTCACCGCTACCTTGAGGCACACTCTCGCCATGGCACAGGCTAAAGTGACCCTCATGCTCCGATCGACGCACCGGTTTCCGGGCGGACGAGCGGCATTGCGGTAATCCCTGCCTGTCCTGCCCACCTGAAGCCCAGGGAGAGCAGGACGGCAGCTTAAGCCCACGGCTCTTCCTTTCAAGAAGAGTCTGAACATGAGTCCTACCCCGCCCATAGTCGAGAGACTGCCGGTCGTCGGCAACTTGGTCCTGCGCGCTGCCAGCCCCGATGATGCCGCAGCGATCACCCGCATTTCCAATCTGCCAGGATACCTGGCCGGCACGTTGCGCCAGCCTTTCCAACCCGTGGAGAGGACACGAAGCAGGCTCGAAAACCTCCCGCCCGACAATCTGCATGTGGTCGCCGAGCTCGACGGCACCATTGTCGGCAATGCCGTTCTCGATCGTCACGGCGGTCGCCGCCGCCATGTTGCCTCCATCGGCATGGGCGTCGATGATGCATATGTCGGTCGCGGCATCGGCACCGCACTCCTCGCCGCGTTGATCGAGGCGGCCGACAACTGGCTCGACATCGTCCGGCTCGAACTTACAGTATACCCCGACAACCAGCCTGCCCTCAGCCTCTACAAGCGATTCGGCTTCGAGCACGAAGGCCTGCATCGCGCAGACACCTATCGCAACGGCCGCTATGTCGACGCGCTTTCCATGGCCCGGCTCAGGCCCGACTGGGTCAAATCGACAAGCAGCCACCCATAATGCTCGGCGGCACCCCTCGCCGCCCGCCAGCGCAAAACGTCCTCACCACCGGAGGCCGGTGCGGTCAGCAGGCGGGCCAAGCCTCCGCCGCAGTCCTCGCCGCCGCCCGGAACCGCATCGCCGCCAGCAAACGCGAGCGCGAAGCCATCCTCGCCCGCATCGCCTGATCCCACGGCTTGCACCGCCCGACAGACTGGGGCACACTCGCTCCATGGCACACGCAGGCGCAACCCTCATGCTCGTATCGACGCACCGGTCACGGGGCGGACGAAGGGCATTGCTCTGATCCCTGACTGTCCTGCCCACCCCGACCGGGGCGAGAGCAGGACGGCAGCATGCTCCACGGCTCTCCCCCCAACCAACCGAGAGCCCAAGATGAACGACGCCTCCCCTTGCCCACCCCATAAGCCTCCGGCCGCAGCTGAGCTGATCCTGCGCGCCGTCCGCCCCGACGATGCCGAGGCCATCACCCGTCTCGCCAACCTGCCGGGCTACCGAGCCGGCACCCTGCGCCAGCCCTTCCAGCGCATTGACGTCACACGCAAATGGCTCGACGCCCTGCCTGCCGACGGCCTGCATATCGTCGCAGAGCTGAGGGGCGAAGTGATCGGCAATGCCGGCATCGACCGTCACCAAGGCCGCCGCCGCCACACCGCCGGCATCGGCATGGGCGTGCATGACGACCACGTCGGCCAGGGCGTCGGCAGCGCGCTCCTCGCCGCCCTCGTCGACGCCGCCGACCATTGGCTCGACATCGTCAGGCTGGAACTCACCGTCTTCACCGACAACACGCCGGCCATTCGCCTCTACGAGCGCTTCGGCTTCGAGCGCGAAGGCCTGCACCGCGCCTTCGCCTTTCGCAACGGCGCATATGCCGACGTCTTCGCCATGGCGCGGCTCAGGCCCGACTGGGCCAAGTCGGCAGACAGTCACCCGTAAAGCGCGGGGGCACAGCCTTCCGCTCTCCGGTGCGCACCGTCTTCAACACCTGAAGACGGTGCCCCCAAAGGCCTAGGCCTGAACGGTGCCGCCCCGCAAAGGGGGCACTTGCCGCATCCCCTTCGAAAGGTGGTCCATGGCGCGGTCATCAAAGGCCTTGACCTCGCCCATCCCAACCGTACAGAACAACGGCACATGCTCGACCCCAGAAGCCGGACAATCCAGGCGCCAGCCCCGGACCTGATGGCCGACACGCACCCGGCGCCGTCCATGGCGCCCCTTCACCAACGCGGGGGCCTCCCCCGGCACAGAGACCCGAAGATGACCGACGCCACCGACGAGCGCAGCCTCTCGTGGACCACCTATCTCATGGGCTTCGCCCGCCACGCCGCCAGCAAGTCCAAGGACAGCACCAAGGTCGGCGCCGTGCTCGTCGGCCCCGAGGGCGAAGTGCGCCTCACCGCCTATAATGGCCCGCCGCGCGGCGTCGCAGATATCCCCGAGCGCTTCGTTCGCCCGGCCAAGTATCTCTTCGCCAGCCACGCCGAAGCCAACCTGATCGCCTTTGCCGCCCGCGAGGGCATCCGCACCAAGGGCTGCACGGTCTTCGTCACCCACGCCCCCTGCGCCGCTTGCGCCCGCACGCTGATCCAGGCCGGCATCGCCCGCGTGCTGCATGGCGACGGCACCACCTCCATGCCCGAGGCCGAGTTCGAGGCCGGCCGCGACATGTTCCGCGAGGCCGGCATTCGCTGCGAGCCAGTGGAGGCCTGACGCCTCCACATCTCCCCCGCGCATCTCCGCCCCGAACTGTCCGCCCCTCTCTTCCAGGCTCCGTCTCACCCAAGCGCCCCGGTTCCAGAGGCTTGAGCGGCCGCTTCTCGATCCTGCCCTCGCAACAGGATCAGCGGCTCTCTAGACGTCCACCTTGAAGCCGAGGTCAATCTCGTTGGCCGGTCGGCCACCGAGACCCCAGTTTTCCTGCGGCACCTCGACAAGGATGACCTTGACGTCGCTCCGCGCCACGCCGAAGGCGGCAAGCTCTTCGACCAGCGCCGCATAGAGCCGCCGCTTGGCCTCCAGCGAACGACCGGAAAACAGCCGGATTTCGATCACCAGATACTCCGCGCCCTTGGTCGGCGGCACCAGCATCGCCTCCGCGTCATGCTCGCTCAGCACGATGCAGCGATCGTCCTCCGGGATCTTCAGCCCGACGACAAGCGCCCGCTGCACCGCCTCGAGCAGAGCTCCGCGCCGGTCTCCCACCCAGCCCTTGCGCGTATCGATCCGGGTCGCCGGCATGGTCCTCTCCGTCAGGCCAGTTCAACGTCCACCACGCCATGGATGGACCGCACGGCGCCTGCCAGTTGCGGCGACACCTTGTAGGAACCGGGCAACTTCACCTCCACCTCGCCGCGCCGCCCGTCGCCCAGCACGATCAGCGACACATCCCCTTCGCCACCCCGGACGAGGCGCTTGGAAATGCTGTCCACCGGATCGGCGGTGCGCAGGAAGATGCGCAGCGTCTGCTGCAGCCGGCTCGCCTCCTGATCGAGCGGCGACACGGAATCGATGCGCACCGAAATGCCCTCCGGCTTGTCTTCGGCGTTGACCAGCAGGATCACCGATTGGCCCGGCTCCAGCTGGCTGCGGAAATGCGCCAGCCCTTCCGAGAAGATCACTGCTTCATATTGGCCCGTCGGATCGGAAATGCCGATGATGCCCATCTTGTTGCCGGTGCGCGTCTTGCGCTCCTGCTTGGCAACGATGGTGCCCGCGAGCCGCCCGGCCGTGGCCCCACGCTTGACGCCGGCCGAAAAGGCCGCCCAGGTCTGCACGCGCAAGCGCCCCAGCATGGGCGCATAGGCGTCGAGCGGATGGGCCGACAGGTAGAAGCCGATTGCCGCATGTTCGCGCTGCAGCTTCTCCTCCGGCAGCCAGTTGTCCACCTTCGGCAGCCGCACCGGCTCCGGCTCGCCGCCCCCGCCGAACAGCTCGTTCTGCCCGCTCGCCTCCTGCTCCAGCCGATGGGTGGCCACCGCCATCACCTGGTCAAGCCCCTGCGACAGACGCGCCCGGTTGGGTTCGAGCTCGTCGAAGGCGCCAGCCGCCACCAGCGCTTCGAGAATGCGCTTGTTCATCGCCTTGGGATTGATCCGCCCGGCAAAATCGGTGACCGAGCGGAACGGCCGGTTGCCGCGCATCTCCACGATATGCTCGACCGCATGCTGGCCAACGCCCTTCACCGCCGCCAGGGCATAGAAGATGCGGTTGCCCTCCACCTCGAAAGCCACGTGCGACCGGTTGATCGACGGCGGATCCACCGCGATGTTGAGCCGCAGCGCCTCGCGGCGGAAATCGTTGAGCTTGTCCGTATTGGTCATGTCCAGCGTCATCGACGCCGCCATGAACTCCACGGGGAAGTTGGCCTTGAGATAGGCCGTCTGATAGGCAACCAGCGCATAGGCGGCCGCGTGGCTCTTGTTGAAGCCATAGTCGGCGAACTTGGCGAGCAGATCGAAGATGGTATCGGCCAGCGCGCGATCGACCCCGCGCTCCACGGCACCATCGACGAAGCGGACGCGCTGCACGTCCATTTCCGACTTGATCTTCTTGCCCATGGCGCGGCGCAACAGGTCGGCCTCGCCGAGCGAATAGCCCGAGAGGATCTGCGCGATCTGCATCACCTGTTCCTGGTAGACGATGATGCCATAGGTTTCCTTGAGCACCGGCTCGATGGACGGATGCATGTAGTCGGGCTTCTCCAGCCCGTATTTGCGCGCGCCATAGACCGGAATGTTGGCCATGGGACCGGGACGATAGAGCGCCACCAGCGCGATGATGTCCTCGAAACGGTCCGGCTTGATGTCGGAGATGGCCTTGCGCATGCCCATGGATTCAAGCTGGAACACGCCCACCGTCTCGCCCTTGGCCAGGAGCTCGTAGCTCTTGGGGTCGTCGAGCGGCAAGGCCGACAGGTCGATCTTGATCCCGCGGCGTTCGATCAGGTTGACCGCCGTGCGCAGCACCGTCAGCGTCTTGAGGCCGAGGAAGTCGAACTTAACGAGGCCGGCGCTCTCCACCCATTTCATGTTGTACTGGGTGACCGGCATGTCCGAGCGCGGATCGCGATAGAGCGGCACCAGCTTCTCGAGCGGCCGGTCACCGATCACGATACCCGCCGCATGAGTGGACGCGTGGCGGTACAGGCCTTCGAGCTTGATCGCCATGTCGATCAGCCGGTCCACCACCGGATCCTCGCGCGCCTCCTTGAGGCGCGGCTCGTCGATCAGCGCCTGTTCGAGCGACACCGGATTGGCCGGGTTCTGCGGCACCAGCTTGCACAGCTTGTCCACCTGGCCGTAGGACATCTGCAGCACGCGACCGACGTCGCGCAGCACGGCGCGCGCCTGCAGCGTACCGAAGGTGATGATCTGCGCCACCTGCGCCCGGCCGTACTTGCCCTGCACATAGCGGATCACCTCTTCGCGGCGATCCTGGCAGAAGTCGATGTCGAAGTCCGGCATCGACACGCGCTCGGGGTTGAGGAAGCGCTCGAACAGCAAGGCAAAGCGCAAGGGGTCGAGGTCGGTGATGGTCAGCGAAAAGGCCACCAGCGAGCCCGCGCCCGAACCGCGCCCCGGCCCGACCGGAATATTCTGCGACTTGGCCCACTTGATGAAGTCCGACACGATCAGGAAGTAGCCGGGAAACTTCATCTTCTGGATGATGCCGAGCTCGAAGGCGAGCCGGTCGTGATAATCCTTCTCGGTCAGCCCCGGCGCCGTCCCGTGCACCGCAAGACGCCGCTCCAGCCCCTCCCAGGCCTGCCGTTCCAGCTCCGCCGACTCGGCCGCCTCCGCCTTCTCCACGTCATCCACGTCGGCGCCGGCAAAGCGCGGCAGGATCGGCTTGCGCTTGCGTGGCCGGTAGGAGCAACGCTGCGCAATCTCGAGGGTGGTCTGCAGCGCTTCCGGCAGATCGGCGAACAGCGCCTGCATCTCGGCCCGCGACTTGAAATAATGCTCCTCGGTCAGCCGCCGCCGGTCGTCCTCGGCGATCACCCGCCCCTCGGCGATGGCAATCAGCGCGTCATGCGCCTCATAATCGCCGCGCGCCGGGAAATAGCATTCGTTGGTCGCCACGATCGGCAAGCCGCGTGCATAGGCAAGATCCAGAAGCTGCGGCTCGGTCTGCGCCTCCCCCGGCGTGCCGTGCCGTTGCAGCTCAACATAGAGCCGGTCGCCGAACGCCGCTTCGAGCCGCGACAGCCGCTCGCCGACTAGATGGCCCATCCCCCCGGTAATCGCCCGGTCGAGCGGACCGTTCGGCCCGCCGGTCAGAGCGATGATGCCGTCGGTCATGCCCTCCAGACGGTCCACCGGTACATGCGAACGGACGCCCGTCTCCGTCTCCATGAAGGATCGCGACACCAGGATCGTCAGATTGTCGAAGCCCTGTTGCGTCGCTGCGATCAGCACCACCGAGGGAAAGGAGCCGCTGCCCCCATGACCGCCGCCACCGGGGCGCCGCCGATCAGGCGGTTCGTCGCCGAAATCCAGCGCCAGTTCGCAGCCGATGATGGGCTGCAGCCCCTTCTCCGTCGCCTTCTCGGAAAATTCCAGCGCGCTGAACAGATTGCCCGTATCGGTGATCGCCACCGCCGGCTGACCGTCGGCGTCGGCAAGTTTCAGGATCTTGCCGAGCGGCAGCGCTCCCTCCAGCAGGGAATAGGCGCTGTGTACCCGGAGATGGATGAAGCCCAGATCGCCGATCATCGCGCAGTTCCGATTCTACCGAAGGAGACATGCCCGCCGAGAAGGCCAAAGCCCCCAGCACGCATCTTTCCGGCAACCTACCGCAGCACAGAGCCCACGCAACCCTGAAGCCGCCTGCGAGCCTCCCCCCTTGTGGAAAACACGCTCGGCGCTTCACGCCACCGGGCAGCCCGAACCACCCGGCTCAAAACCATCAGATCATGGAATTACCCGAGGTCAGCACCAGAGCCAGCATGGTGCCGAACAGCACCAGAGCCCCAAGTGCAGCCACATCGCGCACGATGGCCGCCGAGGCGATGGCCTGAGCCAGGCGCTGGGCCGGCGGCTGCGTGAAGTCGCGCACGGTGGGCAACTCGTCGCGATCCCGCCAGGCGACCACGGAAGCCCCGAATTGCACCGTACCCCCTTTGTTCCAGGGTTGCGATGCCCGCGCGCGGCGGCCACCCACGACGAACTCGAACTCCCCAACCTTCAGAACGGCGCGCACCATTGACATATCCGCCTCCATGTTCCCTTTATAAACACATCATGTTCTGTTCTTGTTCACGAGTCAAGCGGCAACTTAACCTAAATCAAATTCTTGGTGTTTTCCTTATGTTCCCTGCGGATAACCCCGGCCGGTGACCATCCGGCGAGTTGGTTTCCCTGCGGTCTCATGTATGCTCGCAAGCCTGTGAGGGAGATCTCGATGCGTATCGCCACCTGGAACATCAACGGCGTGAAGGCCCGCCTGGAAACCGCCCCGGCCTGGCTTGCCGAGAGCAGCCCCGACATCGTCTGCTTTCAGGAGATCAAGTCGGTGGACGAGGCTTTCCCGGCCGAACCCTTCGAGCGGCTCGGCTACAATGTGGTGACGCACGGACAGAAGGGGTTCAACGGCGTGGCGCTGTTGTCGAAGCTGCCCTTCGACGAGGTGACGCGCGGCCTGCCGGGCGACGACACCGACGTTCAGTCGCGCTACATCGAGGCGGTCGTCTCTACGCCGCAAGGCGCCCTGCGCGTCGCCTCCATTTACTTGCCCAACGGCAACCCCATCGACACCGATAAGTTCCCCTACAAGCTCGCCTGGATGCGCCGCCTGCGCGCCCATGCCGCCAGCCTGCTGGCGCTTGAGGAGCGCACGCTGCTCTGCGGCGACTATAACGTGATCCCCGAGCCTGAGGATTGCTTCGATCCGCGCGCCTGGATGGGCGACGCCCTCTACCAGCCGGAATCGCGCGCCGCCTGGCGCACCCTGCTCAACGACGGCTGGACGGATTGCCTGCGCGCCGTCGACGGCCGGCCTGGCCGCTATACCTTCTGGGATTACCAGGCCGGCGCGCGCCAGAAGAACTGGGGTATCCGCATCGACCATATCCTCGCCTCGCCCCAGGCTGCCGACCGGCTGCGTGGCGTCGCCATCGAGGATCATGTGCGCGACTGGGACAAGCCCTCGGACCATGTCCCTGTGGTGGGCACCTTCGACCTCTGATACCGAGCGTCATTGAAAATGACCTCGGCACCCCGCTTTCGATTGTCGCATGCCATTGAAGCGGACGAGAAATTCGAAAGACTCGCCATGACCAGATGGGTCAGCATCTTGGGCAGCTGCGGTATCGAGGCACAGCCCGAACGAAAAACGCGGCGCTCGCTTGGGCACCGCGTCATTCATCAACAGGTTATAAGCCTCTACGCCGTCACTGCCCCACGGCAGACGCCTGTTCGGTCACCGCCAGCATGTTGGCATTCGGCGAGGCATAGAGCGCGCGATTGTCCGCGAGCCACTGCTCGGCCAGCGCAATCGCCTTGCGCCGCTCATCGAGGCTTGCCAGCGAGAAGGCTTCCTCATGGGCCTGACGGATCGCCGCCTCGTCGCCGCGCGACAGGTCGGCATGCTTCAGCGCCACGGTCAGCCACATCAGGCCCAGCACCGGGTTGGGATCGATCTGGTCGCCGTTCACCAGCATCTGGCCGAGGTGATATTGGGCGTCCACCTGCCCCTTGCGGGCCGCCAGCTGGAACCAGCGCGCCGCCTGGCGCGGGTCCTGGTCGCCGCCGAGGCCTTCCAGATACATCTTGCCCAGCTGCAGCTGCGCCACCGCATCGCCGAAATAGGACGCGGCATAAGAGAAGATCTCGCGCGCCCGGTCCACATTCGGCGTCACCGCCGAGTTGGAAATGCCCTTGAGATAATAGGAGCCGATCTCGACGAAGGCGTTGGCCACGAAGGGCGCATCCGGCGACGACGGCGCATCGGTGCCGTGGCTCGCCACCAGCTGATTGAAGAATTCGAAGGCCTTGAGGTCGTCCTCGGCCACGCCGTCGCCCGAAGCAAACATGCGCCCGAGCTTCCACTGCGCCGCCGGATGGCCGCTCTGGGCCGCAGACATCAGGCCGCTCACCGCTTCCTGCTTGTCGCCGGCGTAATAGGCTCGGGTGGCCTCGCGAAGCGTCGACAAGGTCGCTTCGTCGCAACATCCGCCCGCGTCTTGCGACGACGCGGAAGGATCGAAAGCAAATACGGACTGCCCGCCCAGCGTCGAAGCCGCGAGACCTAGCGCAATCCTGCCGACAAAATAGACACGCGTGACGATCGACATTTTTACTTTCGGTGACGCCTGGACGCACAGGGTATGAAACCGCTGACCACGCAAGACGCCGCACTCCTCGACAGCTCTTCTATAGGGCACTGGTAAATTCGGCGTTTGCAAGCATCGCAACGCGACGCCCACTTACGAGACCTTTTCTCCAGCACCGTATCAATGGCAGTAAGGTCAGGTTTGTTTATGGCTGAATAGCGGCAAATTATGCCTAACGTATCCTTGCCTCGCGAGATTGGCCTTGCTGTTGCGGAATCGTCACAGAAACTCCGCCAAGAGCCCCGAACGTTAAGGATTTCTGCTTAAAATTAACCTTCAATATCAAAAACTTACCGAATATTAACCAAGATCGTCCACCAATGATTAAGGTTGGGAGTTTTTCCCCAGCTGCCGCAGCAGCGCCACCGACACCGCCGGTGCCGCAATCGAGGCGCGGCGCCATAATCCCTCATCAGCGCTGGACGACAGGGGAATCAGAGCACTCCAGTCCGTGAGCGCCCGCCCGGCCCGCCGCGCGACCTCGGCAACCACAGCCGAACCGGTGCCGCAGGCCACCACCGGAGCGTCGGCGGCCAGTCCCGCCACCGACAGAACCAGCCCGAGCCCATCGCTCGCCGCCCGTATCTGCGCCTCAGAGAACCAGCCGGCCAGCAGTCGCACCTCTTCCTGGCTGAGATCGCCCACGTCGCGCCCCACCATGCGCAGCAGCCGGCGCACGTCGTTGACGCCGCCCTTGTCCTTGCCGTCCGCCGTCGGATGCTGGTCGTCCTCGGGACCGATCAGTCCCAGGATGCGGTTGACGTCGCCGATATTGGCGAACCACTCGGCCATCACCCCAGCCCAGGCGCCGCGCACCGGAGCCCGGCTCGCCAGCGCCATCAGCGGCGTCCGCGTCGCGCCTGTGTAGACAAGCTCGCCCGCCGCCATGCGCTCGCTGTCCGTCTGCCCGCGCGCGCCGACGCGACCGCCCTTGAACGGCACGATATCCGTGGTCGTACTGCCCATGTCGATCAGCACGCCCTCGCCGAGCGCCTGCGCTGCCCAGGCCGCCGTCGCGTGCCAGTTCACCGAGGCCACCGCGTCCACCAGGCCCGCGGCCGCCGGTGCGGACACGAAGCCCGCGCCGCTCGCATAGATCTCCGCGTCCGGATGCCGCGCCGCCACTGCCGCCGCCAGCCCGGCGACGCCCGCTGCCCGGCTGTCGAAATAATCGACCAGCTCGCCCGTCATGGTCACTGCATGCCGGCCTTCGCGCCCCACCACAGCCTCGGCCGCCGCGAAGGCTGCGTCCAGTTCATGCATCCCCTTCCACAGCGGACAGGGCACTTGCACCACCTCGACGATCACGCCCCCGCGCGCTCTTGCCGCTTTGAGATGTGCGCCGCCGATATCCCAACCCACCACATCCTGGTCTATAGAAGCACTCACTCACACCTCCCCGAGGGACATCATGCGCCTCATCCCGGTCCTCGACATCAAGAACGGTCTGGTCGTGCGCGCCCGGCGCGGCGACCGCCGGAGCTATGCCCCCATCCATACACCGCTCAGTGCCGATTCCTCACCGCTCAATGTCGCCCGCGGCCTCGCGTCGCTGGCACCCTTTCCGGTTCTCTACATCGCCGATCTCGACGCCATCGAAGGCCGCCCGGCCAACGACGCCACCGTCGACGCTCTCGCCGCCGCCTTCCCGGACATCGACCTCTGGATCGACAACGGCCTGCCTGCCCCCACCGACGCCGCCGCCTGGGCGCAAAGCCACCGGGCTCGCCCCGTTCTCGGCAGCGAATCCCTAACCGGCGACGACCTGCAGCCCTGCACCGATCTCACCCCGCTCTCGCTGGATTTCCGTGGCGACAGCTTCGTCGGGCCGCCCGCCCTCCTCGCCCGCCCCGATCTCTGGCCGCGCGAGGTCATCGTCATGACGCTCGCCCGCGTCGGCATGGACGCCGGCCCGGATTTCGACCGCCTCACGGCGATCCAGGCGCACGCCGGACCGGATCGCCGCGTCTACGCCGCCGGCGGCCTGCGCCATGCCGCCGATCTCGACACCCTCGCGGCCATGGGCATCGCCGGCATCCTCGTCGCCTCCGCCCTGCACGACGGCCGCCTGAGCGCGGACGACATCGCCCGCCACCTTGACCTTACCTGAGGACCGGCCAGAGGCTCGCCAGCAGCAGCGCCGCCATGGTCAGATTGAACAGCTTGAGCCGACGCGGGTCTGCCAGCCAATCGCGCAGCAACGCTCCGAAGGCCGCCCAGATCGACACGGCCGGAAAGCCGACACCGGCAAACACCGCGACCAGCAGCCCCGTCACCAGCAGGTTGGGGCTCGGCCCGGCATAGGCAGTGATGGCCGAGATCACCATCACCCAGGCCTTCGGATTGACCCATTGGAACGCGGCGGCCTGCCAGAAGCTCATCGGCCGCCCCGCCCCTTCGCCCTGCCCAAGGCTGCGCGAGGACGCTATGCTCCAGGCGATCCACACGAGATAGGCCCCGCCAATCACCTTGAGCAGCGTGTGCAGCACAGGCACCAGTTCGAACAGAGCGCCGAGGCCGAAAGCCATCGCGGCCACCAAGGCGGCAAAACCGAGTTCGATGCCGCAGATATGCGGAATGGTCCGGCGAAAGCCGAAGTTCACTCCGGACGCCAGCAGCATCATGTTGTTGGGACCAGGCGTCACCGATGAGACGAAAGCGAAAACGATCAGAGCCGAGAGGACTTCGATGGACATGGCACATCCGATGAGAGAGATACAAGGTCAATAATGCTGACCTATCTCATCCACGTCCAATCAATAGATTTGACCTGCTCATGCCAGCCATTGATGCAAGGGCGGTTCCTGCCCCTCGCGACAAACGAAAAAGCGGGCGACTTGCGTCGCCCGCTGATCCTCTTTCAGGCAATGCCGGCGCCACCCGAAGGCAGCGCCATGGCATCAGCCGAAGAACTTGGCCAACAACCGCTGGAGCAGTGACCGCGGCATCGCCGGAGCAGAAGCCTGCCCAGGGTTGTCCCGGATCTACGCACCGAACGGGTGCTTGGCGCTGTCCTTCTGCGCGGTCACTTCAGCAGCGGTCGGCTTGCCTTCCACGGCGCGCTTGATCGACAGCTTGGTGGCCTCGTAGTTGTACTGCTGGATCTTGGCGTCGTCAGCCGCTTCCCAGTGAATGAACACGCCAACCATCACGAAGACGTCGTCGGCTTCAGCGGCCGGAATGGTGCCATCGGCAACGCAATCCTGAACGGCCTTGGCAACGCCATACTGGGCCGGTCCGAACATCTGGACAGCCTGGCGGGCGTCCTTGATGGTGACCTTGTTGAACATGCAGGTGTTGGGCTTGCACGGCAGGTTCGGCGCGATGACCGCGAGCAGCGACGTGAAGCCATCCTTGTTGTTCGTCAGGCTGTTGCAGAAGGCGGTCTCGACAGCCGAGCCGCGCGGTCCGATCAGCAGATCGATATGAGCAACTTCGTTGCCGTCGCCGACCAGAGCCTCGCCAACCATAACCTTGTTAATCTTTGCCATAGGTCCAACCTCCCAAAAAAATAAACCCGAACGCGTGACGGCCGTCTTATCCGCCACTCCCCCCGTTCTTCCTTGTTTTCAGCGTTTGGAAGCGCCAAACCGGTTTGCCGGACACGAGGACTGCCCGAGCAGCCGCGGCTGCTCAAAGTCTGAAATCTTGAACCTTCGATCGCCAACCAAGTCCTGCAACGCGGTCGACGAAGGCTCTAGACGGATTGGGAGCCTAATGCGGGCAGATGAAGCGAGCAAGACATTCCACTTACGTATTTTCATAAGTCCCCGACCAGCCTGGCCAGGAATTCCGTCGCCACCGTCAGGTCCGCAGACGTCCCCGGATTGACGCCACGCCCTTTCAACTCCTGATCGAAGGCCAGCAGTCGAGGCAAATCGCCCGCCGTGACAATCGCCCCAAATTCCGCAAATTTCCGGCGAATTTCCTCCGCAAGCCCAGCACCATATTTGCGTTCGATATGCGTATCCGGCAATCTTGACGCGAAATTCACATAGACCGAAGCGGTCGCAAAAGCCGGGTCGGCACCTCTTTCACGCGCCGTCAGAAGCGTCGAAAAGCCGATTTCGAACACGTCTTCGAAGGTCGTGACGTATTGTCGCGCAATGCGGTCGCGCTCCCTGGCAAGGCCCATCACGTCGATCAGGGGCAGCGAAGCTCCCCCCGAAACGTCCTCTTCGGCCGCCCCTCCGAGGCCCGCCGGCGACGCCCGGCGGATCGCGGCGAACACATCCTGCGAATCGTCCACCGTCGTCGCGGCCAGTACTTTGCCGAGCTCATCTCTCAGGCGATCCACGCTCGCCGCCCCCACCCGTTCGGCCGCCAACGCCAGGGGTGCGGCCAGCAGGAGGATGCCGAGATTGGTATTGGTCCCCACCGCCTCCCAGGTCGCCTGCATGCCCCCAAGCACTCGCGTCCCGACGCTCGCCCCCCGCGCCGCCACAAACGGCGCCGCGGCCGCCGCACTGCGCTCAAAATCCGCCACGCGCATGCGGTGCCCATCGGCAAACACATGCACATTACCCGGCTTGGGCGCCGCCAGTTCAGCCCGACAGGCCGCCTCGAAGGCTTTGGAGATACGGGGATCAAAGGACACAGGAGAGACTTTCGTGAATCAGGCAGACGAGTTGACGCCGAGCATCTTGCCATAGGTATCTGCCTCGGTGACCTGTTACCATGGCATCAGCAAGGTGCAATGACCTGACGAAAGTTCCAACAATCTTGCAGTCCGACCCCGTTCGCATTTTCTTGCCGACGTAATAGTTTGGCCGGGACGTTCCACTCAAGGCATTGCCACAATGACTGAAGACGCCTGCGACACCCTCTTTGTCTTTCAGGCTTTCGACGCCGACACAGAAACCGTCAGCGCCGAATGGCGTGTCCGCATCGGCGATATGGATCAGCTCAAGTCGATACTGGCACCGGAAAGCGATGGCGACCCTGACCTTGCGCGTCGATATTCTGATCTATCGGCAAATGATATGCTGCAGATCGGCAAGCTTTGCCTTCCTCCCATCGTACCTGACCCAATTTTCACCGGGCTCTGCCGGCCGTCCGAAGCCTTCGATAAAGTACCGTATTTGATCCATACGAACCTGGAACTGCCACTCATGCTGGAAGGCCGCAAGCCCTTGGCCGTGTTTGAGGATGGCTACCCATCCGATTGGCTCGAAGAGTTGCTCGCTCCATTCAACCGCTTCGTGGCTTCAGGCCAGATACTCCGCCGGATCATCGAAGTCCCTATGCCTCATCTCAAGCAGCACCGCCCTGACCTTGAAGGCATGAGAACTGTGTTCTTCGCGCTTCCAGGAGAAGAATGGCGCGTCGATGCGTACATAGACCAGATCATCCACCGCACGCGTGATTGGGATGATGATCTGGAGCGCCTTCAAGGCTCATTGCTAGGCTATGAAGACTGGCAAAATGACTGGTGGCTCGAGCAGCGCGTGAAAAGCCGGAGCACCCAGAGCTGATAGCGGCCTTCGCCGGATGGCGGCCTACCGGATATCGAAGTTCATCACCAGGGTCGCCCCCCTGTCTCCCGCAAGGAGAGAGAGCGCCGATCGCCTCCCCCAAATCCTCAACTCCCGTTTGGAAAACTGCGCTGGCGACTGACCTTCAAGGCTCTGAACGGAACCTCCAACAGGCCCTCTCCCCCCTTGCGGGGGAGAGGGGGAGAGAGGGGTAAACCACCGAAAACCAGGGGCTTTGGCAGATCCGCCCCAGGCGCCCCTCCGGAAGACGAGAGGTCACCCCGCGACTTGGTCAGCCCCTCATCGATCACACAAAAAACAAAACCGGCAAAGTCCCAGACAACCGCCTCGCCTCGCGGCAGCCACGAGCAAACCTCACCCCCTGCCCGTCCCCTCCACCGCCAGCGCCGGCACGGTCTCGCGCAGCCAGTCACCCACCAACACGTCCGCCACGTCGCAGGGCGCCACTTTCTGCAGGCCCGTCCAGGCTGGCATGGAGTTCACCTCCAGCACCTCGAATGCGCCCTCGCTGTTGACGATCAGGTCGACGCCGGCGAAGGCAGCCCCCACCGCCGCCGCAGCCGCCAGCGCCAGACGCTCCACCTCGGCCGTCACCGCCAGCGCTTCCGGCCGCCCGCCCTGGTGCACGTTGGTGATCCAGGTGCCCGACGCGCGGATCATGCCCGCCACCACGCGCCCCGCCGACACGAACACCCGGAAGTCACGGAACAGGCCGTCGCGCGGCGCGATGTAGCGTTGGAGATAATAGGCGCCGTGCACGGCTTCCGGCTCCGGCAGATCCTCCAGCCGGGCGATGCGCACGATGCCCTTGCCCTGGCTGCCGAACAGCGGCTTCACCACCACCTCATGGCCCGCCGCACACTCGCGCACCACGAAGTCGCGCGCCCGCTCGGTGTTTTCGGTCGCCAGCGTCAGCGGCGTCGGAATGCCCCGGCGCACCAGCGCCGCCGTCGTCGCCGCCTTGTCGACGCAGCGTTCGATCGCCCGCGGCGGGTTCCACACCGGTATCCCCCGCGCCTCCAGCTCGTGCAGCACGCCGAGCCGCAGCGTGATCGCCTCGAAGGACCCGGCGGCGATGCCGCGCACCATCACGGTGGCAGGCAGCCGCCCGTCCAGACCGGGAATGGCGAGGCCCGAGGCCAGCGCGCTGTCAAAGGCCACGTCGCGCAGCGATGCGACAACGGGCTTCAGGCCGCGCCGGGTAAGCGCGGCCTTCAGTTTTCTCAGGTGCCAATCCGCCTGATCGGTGAAGATCAGCAGCGGCGCGGTGTCATTTGAATGAGGCATTGACGAGATCGGGGGCGATTGAACCTGCGCGGAAGCTACGCCCGCTTTCCACCGCTGTCACCACCACTTCCGCCGGCGAGAACAGCGCCCCGTCGATGGCGTAGAAATCGCCGTTGAACGTCTTGAACACCTCGCCGAAGGGCGCGCCATAGTCGCGCGAGTTCGAGCTCGGCAGATCCTTGGCCAGTTGCTCGGCCTCGTCGTCCGGGCCGCTCACATAGAGATGTACCTTGCCGCCATAGATGATCGCGTCATTGGTGCGCCCCATGGCCGATACGAAATCCGGGATCGGCGGCGACAGCGGTGCCAGGCCGATCCCGTCGATGATCCGTTCCAGCGGGAAATGCAGCGTATGCACCTTGTGCAGTGCCACCTCCAGCACGCGGCCCACCACCTGCGTGGCGCCAGCAAGGCTTTGTGTCGGCGCGTAGATGAAGGTCAGCTTGTTCGGCGCGACGCCCGTGGCGTCCAGCACCTTGCGCACCACGCTTTCGGGCGGCGGGGCGGCCGCTTCCAGCACCAGCGTGATGGTCTCCGACGCATCCTTGTATCCGAGCTCGCCATAGAGCTCCTCCACGGCGGCCGTCGCCCTGCCAGGGCCGGAGCCGAGCGCAAACCAGTTGGGATCATCCTCGCCGCCGGCCAGCGCCCAGCCGGCATATTGCGAGCCGAGGCAGGCCGTCACCGGATCGGCCGAGCCCACCTGGATCGAATAGGGCCAATCGCCGAGCTCAGGCAGCGACGGCACGATCGACACCTGGCCGAGACCGCCGAGGCAGATCTCCGTGAGCCGGCGCCCCACCTCGAGGCCGCCGCGCACCGTCGCGCCAGCGTCCACCAGCCGGCAACCAAGCGGGCCGCTCGACACCCTGAGCCGCAACGCCGTGGCGTCCGCCACCAGTGCTTCCACCAGCGGCTCCACCTGTCTGCCGACGCTCGGCCTGTCTGTGCTGACGCTCATTCCATTCCCCCTGCAATCGTCTTCAGCCACCGGGCTCGCTCGTCGAGCAACCGCCGACACTCGGCCGCCGTCGGCGCTTCGGCAACCACCGTCGCCACCGGCGCCCCGGCCTCGATGCTCGACCCAAACTTCGGGCGATCCCTCACCCACTCCGGCCAGTCGTCCACGGTTATGACGCGAACGGATGCATTTGCAAAAACCACCTGGCTCGCGCGAATTGTCGCATCACCTGCACCAATTACCACCGGCTTGTCTTGGAAGGCCGCGACATGGGCCGCGAACAAGGGCACCTCGAAATGGTCGAGCACGTCGATCGAGGCGCCGATCCGCGGATTTATCTCCGTCAGCCACCATTCTCCGTCGCCCACCATCAGGTCGAGCGTGAACAGTCCCCTGAGGCCGAAGCGGCGGGCGAGACCCTTAGCCGCACCGGCAACCTCTGCGGCAGTTCGCTCTGCAAGCGCGACCGGTCCGAGCACCCCGGCGAAGCGGAACGGCATCTCGGGTGTCGGGTCCGGCCACTGTTCGCTGAAGGCGATGACGACCGCGCTATCCCCGCTCCCGAGGCAGAGAGCGGCCATTTGACATCCCGCGACATATCTCTGGGCATATGCGTCATGTTCTATGGGCCCGTGCGACCTAACTGTGACGTGCACGCCGCCCGTTCCGCCGACCTTCTTGACCACCCAGCACCCCGCATCCGGCACCTCGCGAGCGACCTCGGGAAAGGGCACACCAAGCTCCCGGCAGGCCTCACTCAGCACCTCGGGCGCCTTGACGGCCTGCACCGCCGCGCCAGTCATGCTGAAAAGCGGGTAGCTTTTCGCTATTATATCAATCACTTCCGGGCGATCTTCAAAGCCGGACCCAAGAACCACGCCGGCAAGCGGCCCCCGCCGGGCGGCAACCGCCTCGATCAGCGGCAGCAACCGGTCAGCCCTAAACCCTTCGCCCCAGTCCCCCTCATAACGAACCGCCTCAAGGGCCAGCGCCTGAGTGTCGTCGTCTGCAAAAAAGTCAATGGTAACAATATCTTGCCCTGCCCTTCGCCCCGCAGCCGCCAGGGCGCGGGCCGACTGGGCAACCACCAGAACCGGCCTGTCCCCCAAGCCCTCCATCACGCGCCATCGGCGATGAATTTGCGAGCTTCTTCAAAGGCATGGCGGAAATCGAGTGCCAGCGGACGGTCGGTTTCCAGCATCCGCCGGAACAACCGGTTCTGCGCCTGATACTTGACATTGCCAATCGCCAGGGCTCCGAGAGCCACCGCATTCTTGGACCCAGGTATCCCCGCTCCATTGGCAAAAACATCTACCCCGGCAATCCCGGCCGGCGGCACCGCATTCACATCGGCGGCTACCAGCAACGTCGGAATGGCGCGAATCTGCGCTTCCGTGAGGATCTGCACCCCCGCAGGCCCGGCCGAAAAGATCACTTCCGCGCCCTCGGCCGCCTGGAAGTTCATGTCCGCCGACGAACCATCCGCCGGTACGACATCCACGCCGAAGCGGCGCTTCATATCCTCGGAAATGGCGGAAACGCGCTTCAATCCGTCATAGCCGGTGATGGTCACGGACGCACCCTGCAGCGCCGAAATCACCGCTGCCGAATAGGCAACCACGCCGGTGCCCCCATAGATGACAACCTTCTTGCCCTTGAGATCGCTGGCGAATTTGTCACTCAGCAGCTTCTCTGCCGAAGCCACCATGCCTGCCGCTGTGGTGAAAGACCCGGCCGGATCGGCAAACACATTGATTTCGAACGGCGGCACGAAGCTGTCCACCATGGTCTTCAGCATATCCAGCGACGCCCCGGCATTCTTGCCGGCAATGAAAAACCCGGTCCGGACAGCATCGGCCGGCGAACGCGAGAAAATCGCGTCCTGCACAAGTCCACGCACTTCATCCGGCGTAACATTTGTATAAGTTGCAATGACATCATAGCCAGCATCGGCGGCCATGTTCACGTCAAACGGGCTCATATGCTTGAGCGGCGTGATCATGTGCAATATCGACTTGGACATTCTACGTCTCCAACGCGGCAAGATCAGGGATTCACGATCACCGTTGCTCCCCGGTTTCTGCCGCGCGCCGTGATGAATCTCAACCCTTCGGCACTGTGACAGTTGCGCACAAGGCGCTCTCGAAGCGCCTCGGCCTCAGCCTCCGAGCCAACCAGCGCAAAGCCGGTCGGCCCCCACGAACTCTGCCCGACACCCGCCGCCCCGGACGAAAAAGCCTCGGCAAGACAATCGGATACCCTGGCGCTCGCAAATCGCCTGCCACCCTGTGCCGGCGCAAAATGATCGCCCAGACGCGCCTGGATCTCGGTCAAGGCCGCTCCGACGGAGCTGATATCAGCCTCCACCAAACCAGGCAGCAGCTGCATCATCACCAGACGGCAGAGATGGGCGGTTTCGGCATCGGGCATCTGCGGCAAACGCCGGAAGGCCTCGGCCTCCTCCGGCCCATGCACACCCTCCATGTTCGGATCGATGATCAACAGCAACCGCCAATCCTCGGGAAAGGGATGCCGTGCAATCACCGGCGGCACTTCTCCCTTGGGCCCTCGGCCGCCATCGACCACGAAGCCGCCATCGAGAAAGCTCGCCACTCCGATTCCCGAGCGTGCACCTCGCTCTAGACGCGAGCCAACCTTGCGCAAATCAATGGCTTTTCCACTCAACCGACTAAGCGCCTCGGCCAGTGCCAAGGCAATCTGCGTCCCCGATCCGAAGCCCGCATGCGCCGGCATCACCTCGTTGACGACAATCGCGTAATCGCCGCCGAACCCGAACATCTCCGCGCAGTTGCGGGCATAACGGAGCGCTCGATCGGCCTCCGGCCCGCTGGCTGTCATGCTGGCGGCGCGGCGTACTTCCACATCGACCGCCGGTGCATCAATGGCGAGCCCGATGGAGCCGAAGCGGCGCCCCAGGCTGCCGTTCATGTCGATCAGGCCGAGATGGAGCCTGGCCGGGGCATGGATTCGGATCGCCTCGATTGCCCGGGTTTCAGCCAAACCGTTGCCGTCCATCTGCCCACGCTGCTCCCACGCCACAATGATGCGCTATATGATCAACATTCCGCGCGATCCACAAGCGCGCGGTCGGCGACCGTGAAAGGAGCCATCATGCCCGAACGCACCTATTCCGAAACGGAAATCAGCCTCCGCCTCGCGCAGGAGCTGCCGAAATGGGCTTACTCCGACGGCTGGATCCGCCGCACTTACAAGACAAACTCCTGGAAGGGCACGATGATGGTGATCAACACCGTCGGCCATCTGGCCGAGGCGGCGTGGCAACATCCAGATATCACCGCCTCCTACGCCTGGGTGGAGGTGCGGCTGATGACCCATTCGGCCAAAGGCATCACTGACAAGGACTTCGCGCTGGCCGCCAAGATCGAGGATGTCGTGCAGTGGCAACCTGCCAAGGAGGGCAAAGGCCTTGAAGGGACACCACAATCCGATCTGCGCTTTGCCTATGTGAAATACGACTGACCTTACGCTCGCCTCAGCGCGGCTGCGATCAGCCCACGACACTCGCCACTGCGGCGATCGAGAAGCCCGTCAACACCACCGCCGCCCCCTTGTAGGAGTGGCGACGGATCGCCGCAGGCAGCATCGCGCCCAGGAACACCCAGCCAAAGCCGGCAGAAATGGACAGCAAGGCATAGACGACGATCCAGGCAGAAGCGGAAGCAAAAGGCTGCGCGGGGATGAACAGCGTGCCGACGATCATGGCCTTCGGATTGAGGATCGTGGTCAGGAACACCCGGCCAAACGCCCCGACCGGCGACGCCCCCACCGCCTCAAACGGTGTCCGCCAGAGCTTCACGGCCGAGTAGGCTAGCCATGAGGCCGCCAGCAGCTTCATCACCGAATAGGCCATCGGGTTGCCGTGCACGATGGTCGCAAGCGCGAAAAAGAACGAGATCGCAATCACATAACCGATGGCCTCGGCAAAAGGCATCAGGGCTGCATGGCGAAAGCGAAGGGTCGCGCCACACGTCGCCAGCATCGTGTTCGTCGGCCCTGGGGTCAGCAGCAGAACCAGGGAGGTTGTAACGAAGGCAAGCGTGACCAACATATTCCTCCGGCAGGCAATCCACTTTCTCGCTTGATAGACGGGCCGAAGCTTCGCAATCAAGTCACTTGCGCCACCCTAAGAAGTTCAACGGACCCTGGCCGGCGTCAGGCCGCGAACCGACGCGCGCCGGCCACGCATAGCACGACGCCCGCTGTCACGGCCACCATGGCCCAGCCCACCTGCTCTCCCAGCAGCAGGGCAGCAAGGATCAGTCCCATGAAGGGCTGCAGCAACTGCAGTTGCCCGACGCGTCCAACCCCGCCTTGCGCCAGACCGCGATACCAGAAGAGAAAGCCGACAAACATCGAGAATACAGACACATAGGCAAGGCCGACCCAGGCGGAAGCGGGAACATCGAGGCTGGCAGGCGCAAAGTACAAAGCCAAGGGCACCATCGCCGGCAGTGCCAGGACGAGTGCCCAGGAGATCACCTCTGTCCCGCCGAGTTCACGCGACAGGCGGGCACCTTCGGCATAGCCGAGACCGCAGACCACGACGGCGGCCAGCATGGCACCGTCCCCCACCATCGATCCCGAGAAGCCATCGCGCAACGCATAGGCTCCGACGAGGGCACTGCCCATGAGCGAAAACAGCCAGAACGCGGGTTGCGGCCGTTCCTTGCCGAACAGAACCGCAAAGGCCGCGGTGGACAGCGGCAACAGTCCGATGAACAGCATGGCATGCGCCGAGGTCACATGGCGAAGCGCCAGCGCCGACAGCAGCGGAAAGCCAATCACCACCCCCATGGACACCACAGCCAGCAGCGCAAACTGCGGTCCCGTGGGCCGCCTGGCGCGCGTCACGACCAGAAAGGAGATCGCCAGAAGCGCGGCGATGGATCCCCGCGCAACTGTCAAAAATAACGGGTCGAAGGCCTGCACCGCGACTCGTGTCGCTGGCAGCGACCCGGAAAAGATCGCCACCCCCGTCAATCCGTTCAGAAACCCGCTCCGACCGTCATCCATGGCTGCCTCACTTTGCCCGCTCAGGATTTTTCCCGAGGCTACCCTGGCCGAGAGGTGTCATGTCCGACCTTTACCGTCGAGGTATACTTCAATACAGTCCGATTAAACTGTACCAAGACAAGAGCAGTACACATGCGGGACAAAGTGTCGACACCACAGGAAAAAACCCTTGTGGAGCGGGTTGGAGACTCAATTCGAGACCGCATTTCCTCGAGATCCCTCACTCCTGGCGCACGCCTTCCCTCCATCCGGGCCCTCGCCGACCGCCTTGGCATTTCCAAATCGACCGTGGTGGAAGCCTATGACCGGCTCGTTGCCGAAGGCGTCATCACCGCCCGTCCGGGCTCTGGCTTCTATGTGGCCGGCCATATGCCACCCCTCTCGCTGGCCGACATCGGTCCGAAACTCGATCGCGCTGTCGACCCGCTCTGGGTGTCCCGCCAATCCCTGGATTCGCGCGAGGAATCGCTAAAACCGGGCTGCGGCTGGTTGCCCGCCAGCTGGACCCCGGAAACGGAAATCCGCAAGGCCATGCGCGCCCTGTCCCGGGACACCTCCCTCAATCTGTCCGACTACGATCAGCCGCTAGGCCTGCCACCGCTGCGCCAGTCGATCGCAAGGCGCATGGTGGAACGTGGCGTCACCGTATCACCCGACCAGGTGATCCTGACGGACTCCGGCTCGCAGGCCATCGATCTGGTTTGCCGTTTCCTCTTGGAACCCGGCGACACCGTCCTCGTCGACGACCCTTGCTACTTCAACTTCCTGGCCACGCTGAAAGCCCATCGCGTCCGCGTCGTCAGCACACCCTTCACCCCTACCGGCCCCGACCTCGTCGCCTTCGAGCGCAATCTGATCGAGAACCGACCGAGGCTCTATCTCACAAACTCGGTGTTCCATAACCCTACCGGCGCCTCCATCGCCCCTCACGTGGCGCACCGCATGTTGAAGCTGGCGGCGGAACATGAGCTGCTGATCGTCGAGGACGAGATCTTCGCGTCCTTCGAAACCACCCCGACACCGCGCCTCGCCACCTTCGACGGCTTCGATCGTGTGATCCAGGTCGGCGGCTTTTCAAAGACGATCACGCCCGCAGTCCGTACCGGCTATGTCATCGTCAAGGAAAGCTGGATTGAACCGCTCATCGACCTCAAGGTGACCACCAGCTTCGGCAACTCCCGCGTCGGCGCAGCCCTCGTCTATGCAATCCTGACCGACAACGCTTGGCGTCGCCATGTAGAGTCCATGAAGGCTCGCCTCGCCGAAGCGACGGGGGAAACCGTCCGCCGGCTCGCCGCCCTCGGCGTCGTGCCATGGATCGAACCGCGTGGCGGCATCTTCCTGTGGACTCGCCTGCCAGGCGGCATCGACGCTGCGGAAGTGGCCCGGGTTGGCCTCGCCCAGCGCGTCGTCTTTGCGCCCGGAAACGTCTTCAGCCTCGCCAAGGACTGCAGCAGCTTCATGCGCTTCAATGTCGCCCAATGCACTGATCCCCGCATCTTCGACGTACTTGGACGAGCACTGGAAGAGGTCGGGCGCGCAGCCTAGGCCCCCGCCCATGCCCCAGCTGGCTTCAGGAAACAGCGGCCTCGCCGAAGGATATGCTACAGAAAATCACGTATAGGGAGTCGGACCAGACATCGGCCAAAACGTCGGTGTGCCGATGGCATTTTGGGGAAAGAAAATCGGCATTCTGCTGATATCAACCAAGATCACAGCAAAAAGCAATTATATTTATTTATCAATGAGTTGTATCGAGCAGCTAAAGTATTGATGTAAAACATCAATGCGCTCATGCTAACGTGGAAGCTCAACTTCCAGCACTAGAGCCCGGCAAATCGACGACAATACTGCCTCAGCCAAGCCAAGCTTGGCCCAACAAATCTGCGTTATCGAAGGCAAAAGGCGCAAACGGCTCATAGCCAGACAACACGTTGTTTTAGCAATCAGATTTTAGTCAGAATCCCTCAAAGCCTCCTGGCTGCCCAAAAGGTTCGCCTATACCCGCAAATCATCCGTGATACGTTGAAGAACCTAGGGAATCCGAGGCTGCTTTGGCAAGCCTGAATTTTAACCATGTTGCGGAGTTGGGTTGCATGACGCTCTCGGTCGCTTTCGACAACACCTATGTCCGACTGCCTGATCGCTTCTTCGCGCCCGCAATCCCCGAACCCGCGGTCTCCCCGCGCCTCGTCGCACTCAACCGGCCGCTGGCTCAGGAGTTGATGCTTGATCCGGATGCGCTGCAGTCTGAGCAGGGTCTGGCGATGCTCTCCGGCAATCAGATCTTCGAGGGCTCGGAGCCGATTGCCATGGCCTATGCCGGCCACCAGTTCGGCAACTTCGTGCCGCAGCTCGGCGACGGACGGGCGATCCTGCTCGGCGAGATCATCGACCGCAATGGCAAACGGCGCGACATCCAACTCAAGGGCGCGGGCCGCACAGCCTTCTCCCGCCGGGGCGATGGCAGGGCGGCACTCGGCCCGGTGCTGCGCGAATATATCGTCAGCGAAGCCATGGCCGCACTCGGCGTGCCAACGACACGCGCCCTCGCCGCGGTGTTGACCGGCTCTTCAGTCTACCGCGAGCGTGTCCTGCCCGGCGCCGTGATCACCCGCGTCGCCCTCAGCCATGTTCGAGTGGGCACCTTCCAGTATTTTGCGGCCCGCAAGGATACCGAAGCGCTGGGGCTACTGGCCGATCACGTGATCGCCCGCCTCTATCCAGAAGCTGCCAGTGAAGCCGTGCCGGCGCTTGCGCTCTTCAAGGCCATCGCAACGCGTCAGGCCGATCTGATTGCCCGCTGGATCAATGTTGGATTCATCCACGGCGTCATGAATACCGACAACATGGCCATATCCGGCGAAACCATCGACTACGGCCCCTGCGCCTTCATGGATGCCTACGATCCCTCGATGGTGCTGAGCTCCATCGATCAGGGCGGCCGCTATGCCTACGGCAATCAGCCCAGAATCGCCCAGTGGAACCTCGCCCGTCTCGCAGAGTGCTTGCTGCCGCTAATCGTGCCGGCACTTGGCGAGAAGCCCGCGATGGACGCCGTCATGGAGATTCTGAACGACTACTCCTCTACCTTCGAGCAGTGCTACCAGAACGGTCTTGGCGAAAAGCTCGGCCTGACGGAGGCTCAGGAGGGTGACCTCGATCTCGTCAAGGTCTGGCTCGAAGCCATGCGCACCGGCAATGCGGATTTCACGCTCGCCTTCCGGCGTTTGGCTGATTGCGCCGTCGCCTCCGACGCCGACGGTGCTCTGTTCGACCTTTTCGAGAGTCGAGACGCCATAGCTCCGTGGCTTGACACATGGCGTCACCGTCTTGCCGGCCAGCAGCGCTCCGCCGAAGAGACCCGCAGGGCCATGCGGCGGATCAACCCCGCCTTCATTCCACGCAACCACCTCTTGGAAGAAATCATCGAGGCGGCCATAGAGCGCGACGACTTTGCGCCCTTCGACCGGCTGCACCAGATCCTGTCCCGCCCCTTTGAGGATCAGCCGGATGCGGAACGACAGGCCATGCCGCCCAAGCCGCACGAACGCGTCATGGCCACCTTCTGCGGCACCTGACCGGCTATTCCGCCGGCGCAACCCGCCCGGCAATGAAGCGGGCCAGCGCTGGACCGGTCAGCAGCACGACAAAGAAGCGCATCGTCTGCATGGCCATGACGAAGGGAACGTCGACCTTGATGGAGGCCGCGATGATAGCGACGGAATCGGCGCCCCCCGGGCTCGAAGCCAGATAGGCCGTCAGAGGGTCCACGTTGGCCCAATGCGCCAGCCCCCAGCCGAACAAGGCGCAGACTGCGATCAACACCGCGATGGAGAGGATCATCGTTGGGAGCGCTCGCGCGGCATAGCCGAGTATGTCGCGCGTGAAACGCATGCCGATGCTCCAGCCGATCACCGTGTTGCAGAGCGCGAGCAGCAAGGGCGGCAGCTCGATCTTGACCAGACCGAAGTACTGCAAGGCGATGGCAAGGGCCATCGGCAGGATCATTGGCCCGGTGGCCATACGGAGCAGCCTGGACAGGATCAGCCCCGCGGCGATCACCGCCATCGTCAGGGCGAAGTTTGGCCAGTCGACCGGACCAAACCAGTTCACCGACGGCAGTGCTGCCAGCGAACCGCCAAGATAAAGGCGCGCCACGAGACTTGCCGCACTCGCCACCATGATCACGCGGAGATATTGCATCATCGCCACAAGCCGCATGTCGCCGCCGTAGGCTTCGGCCATGATGACCATGGCGGTCGCCGCTCCTGGCGAAGCCCCCCAGATCGCCGTCGTGCCCGGCAGCACCTGCGACCTTGCGATCAACCAGCCAAGCAAGTTGCTTGCGACAACCACGAACAACACGCCGGTCAGAATGATGGGCCAGATGCTGAAGATCTCGCCAAAGACGGCCGGAGGCATGGCCCGCCCGATCATGGTTCCGACGATGCCCTGCGCGATGAAGAAGACAGGCCGCGGAACCACGACGCCCATGTCTCGCGTACTGAGAAAGACGGAGACCAGCATCGGGCCGAGCAACAAGGCTGCAGGCAACTGGACAAACTCCAGTGCCCCCGCCAGCAGGGCCGACCCCACTAGCAAGACCAACCAGCGCAACAGAGGGGAAGGACTGCCAATCTTAGGCAGATCGATCGACATGGCCGCATTCTCAAAGGCAGAGCCGGCGCAATGCACTGCGCCAGCGAGGAAGGGCGTCCGGCACTCGCTCTGGCGAACACCGACTGCATCCGGTATAGCGCAAGCATTGTTGCAAACCAGTGGCGATTGCGCCGAGCGGATCTTCCGCCGGCGCAGGACTCGTCCCCGCGGACAAGAATTCTGTTCAAGGGATTTGCGCCAGCTTGCCGCCGATGCCAAAGGCATCTATCACGCTCACTCATGACGAAATCCGCGCCAAACCCCTATGGCTTCAACCGCCCGCATCTCCTCGGGATCGAAGGCCTGTCGAAGCTTGAACTGCTCGACCTTCTGGACCGAGCCGAAGCAAACATCGAACTCGGCCGCCAGCCCAAGAAAAAGGGCGATCTTCTTCGAGGGCGGACGCAGATCAATCTGTTCTTCGAAGCCTCGACGCGGACGCAGTCCTCGTTTGAACTGGCGGGCAAGAGGCTCGGCGCCGACGTCATGAACATGCAGGTCGGCTCCTCTTCGGTGAAGAAGGGCGAAACCCTGATCGACACCGCCGTGACACTGAACGCCATGAACCCCGACGTCATCGTGGTGCGGCACAATGCCTCCGGCGCCGTCGCACTGCTGGCGCAGAAGGTAGACTGCTCGGTCGTCAACGCCGGTGATGGCAGCCACGAGCACCCGACCCAGGCCCTGCTCGATGCCTTGACCATTCGCCGACACAAGGGACGTATCGAAGGCTTGACCGTCGCCATCTGCGGCGACGTGGCCCACAGCCGCGTAGCCCGCTCAAACATTCTTCTGCTGACTGCCCTCGGCGCGCGCGTTCGCCTGATCGGCCCGTCGACCCTGGTGCCCGGCGCTTTCCGCGATATGGGGCTGGAAGTCACCACCTCCATGAAGGAAGGGCTGCAGGACGCTGATATCGTCATGATGCTGCGCCTGCAGCGCGAGCGCATGCAAGGCAGCTTCGTGCCGTCGGTGCGCGAGTACTTCCGCTACTGGGGCCTCGACGAGAAGAAGCTCTCCTATGCCAAGCCCGATGCCTTCGTCATGCACCCTGGCCCGATGAACCGCGGCGTCGAGATTGATCCTGCGGTTGCCGATGGCCCGCAAAGCCTCATTCGCGAACAGGTGGAAATGGGGGTTGCCGTGCGCATGGCCGTGCTCGGTGCCGTCGTGCACTCAAGCGGCAATGGCGGGGAGGCCCTGTGATGGCTGGACAGCGCACAACAGATACCCGCCCCGTTCTCCTGACGAACGCCCACATCGTCGACCCCTCGCAGAATCTCGATGGTCCCGGCGGCCTTCTCATGGAAGACGGTCGCATTGTTGCCGTCGGAGCAGGCGCCCTCAACAACGGCGCCCCCGAGGGAGCCGAAGTGATCGACTGCCAGGGCATGGTGGTCGCCCCCGGTCTGGTCGATCTCTGCGCCCATGTGGGCGAGCCGGGCCACGAGCATCGCGAAACCCTAGCGTCCGCAGGTCGTGCGGCGGTCGCAGGCGGCATCACCACCATGGTCGTGCAGCCCGATACGGAGCCGTGCATCGACGATCCTGCGCTCGTCAACTTCGTTCAGGCCCGTGCGCAGGAAACCTCAGCCGCACGCGTCCGCGTCATGGCAGCCCTCACCAAGCGGCAGGAGGGCGGCGAACTGACCGAGTTCGGCCTTCTTGGCGAGGCCGGGGCGGTCGGCTTCACCTCCGGGCGGGGCACTGTGTCCAATGCCCAGGTGCTGCGGCGCGCCCTGACCTATGGCAAGGACTTCAATGCCCTGATCTGCAATCGCCCGGAGGATCAGGACCTCAAGGGCTCGGGCGTGATGAACCTGTCGGAAGCTGCCGTACGCCTGGGACTGGGCGGCATTCCCTCAGAAGCGGAAACCACGGTACTCGCGCGTGACCTGCGCATCGCGCGCCTTGCCGGTGGGCGCTACCACGCTTCGCTGCTGTCGACGGCAGAGGCCCCTACCCTGATGGCTTGGGCCAAGGATGCCGGTATCAGGGCAACCAGTTCGGTTTCCGTCGCTCACCTGACGCTCAACGAGATCGACATCGGGGCCTACCGCACCTTCTTCAAACTGTCGCCACCGTTGCGCAGCGAGGACGACCGTCAGGCGCTTGTCGAAGCGGTTGCCTCCGGCACCATCGACATCATCGTCTCGGGCCACGATCCGCAAGACGTCGAGACCAAGCGCCTGCCCTTTGCCGAAGCCGCTGACGGAGCCATTGGCCTGGAGACCTTCCTGGCCGCCGGCCTCCGACTGGTTCACGCGGGCGACCTCACCTTGTCGCGCCTGATTGAAGCGATGGCCACCCGTCCTGCCGCGCTGGCGGGGCTCGATGCTGGCACGCTGAAGGTTGGCAGCCCGGCCGACGTGATCGTCGTCGATCCCGAAGAGCCCTGGGTTCTGACCAGCCGCGACATCATCTCGCGCGCCAAGAATACGCCCTATGAGAACGCGCGCTTTACCGGGCGTGTCCGGCGGACATTCGTTGGCGGGGTCCAGCGTTATGCGCGCTGACCATTCGCAGCCGGAAGTGCGTTGCAATTTCCCGTGACACACAACCGTGCATCGGATATTTCTATTCTCGATTGCTTGAGGCAACCATGTTCGAGTTCTCTGAACCCCTGACCTTTCTGCTCCTGGCCCTCGCAGGCGGCTATCTGCTGGGATCCATTCCCTTCGGGCTGCTGCTGACCAAGGCGGCAGGGCTGGGCGACGTTCGCGCGATCGGTTCGGGCAACATCGGTGCCACCAACGTGTTGCGCACGGGGCGCAAGGGCCTCGCCGCTGCCACGCTGCTGCTCGACGCCTTCAAGGGCACCGCCGCGGTTCTCATCGCCCGTCAGTTCAGCATGGACCTTGCCATTGTCGCAGGTTTCGGCGCCTTCCTCGGCCACCTTTTTCCGATCTGGCTCGGATTCAAAGGCGGCAAGGGCGTTGCCACCTATATCGGCATCCTGCTCGGCCTGTTCTGGCCTGCTGTGCTGATCTTCGCCGGCGTCTGGCTCGGCATGGCCTATTTCTTCCGCTACTCCTCGCTGGCCGCGTTGACGGCCACCGTCGTCATTCCGGTTGCACTCTGGGGACTTGGCGAGCCTCGCATGGCCGTCATGTTCGGCATTCTCTCCATCATTGTCTGGGTCAAGCACAAGGCCAACATAGAGCGGCTTCTCGCCGGGACCGAAGGCAAGATCGGCAAGAAATCATGATTCAATCCAGGAGGCCTCATGGTTGAACTGTCTCACGACCAACGGGTCTCCTGGCTTCGTCTCATCCGGTCCGAGAATGTCGGTCCGGCAACCTTCCGCAGCCTCATCAACCATTTTGGCTCCGCAGAGGCCGCACTTGACGCCCTCCCCGCCATGGCCCGCCGTGGCGGAGCGCACTCCGGCATCTCCATACCCTCTCGGGCGGATGCCGAGCGCGAGATGGACACGACGGCTCGCTTCGGCGCACGCATCGTCGCAATTGGGGAACCGCTGTACCCCCTTTATCTCAAGGAAATCGCCGCACCACCGCCATTGATCGCCCTGCAGGGCGGCTCGGTGGAACTTGTGAGCCGAGCCACCGTCGCCATCGTCGGCTCGCGCAATGCTTCCATCGCCGGTCAGAAGATGGCCGAGCGGATCGGTCGCGGCCTTGCCGATACCGGTGTCGTCGTCGTGTCGGGATTGGCGCGCGGTATTGACGCCGCTGCCCACCGGGCTTCGCTGACGGGGGGAACGATCGCGGTAGTGGCCGGTGGCATCGATCACGTCTATCCCGAGGAGCACCGTGGGCTCATCGACGAAATCGTCGCCGCAGGCGGAGCCATTCTCACGGAGATGCCCTTCGGCTGGGCCCCGAGAGCCAAGGACTTTCCTCGGCGCAATCGCATCGTCTCGGGCATGAGCCTGGGTGTCGTCGTCGTTGAGGCTGCAGCCCGCTCAGGCACGCTCCACACCGCGCGCTTTGCACTCGATCAGGGCCGCGAGGTCTTTGCCGTTCCAGGCTCACCGCTTGATCCGCGGGCCGAGGGCACCAACCGGTTGATCCGCGACGGCGCAACTTTGGTAACATCGGCGGCCGATGTGCTGTCCGTGCTTGGGCCGCAAATGCACAGAGACATATCGTCCCGGGGACATGTCGAAGAACCGGCGGGAGACGAAGAATTGCCTGACGCCATCGACATGGAAGCACGCAATCTGGTCATTTCGTCTCTGGGCCCGACGCCGGTTGCAGTGGACGACATCATTTTGCACACCGGACTTAAATCAAAGGTTGTATCAATCATTCTACTGGAGCTCGATCTGGCCGGGCGACTTGAGCGTCACGGAAATCAACTCGTTTCGCTCATAGACTGAAGGTCAAGGCCGCTTCTACCGCATCCGATACAACCAGATTTTCCGGAACCAATTTTTTGATTGGTGCTCAGCGTGTAATGAGCCTCTGAATATCAACATTCTCACCCTGCTTGCTGCGCACCTGCAAGCGGTTGGACGAGCGTGAGAGCGCTGCTTCCTCGGCTGCCATGTCCAAGATGAAGGCCAGAAACGGAAATCCGGCTCCATTGGCCAATCGGCTAAGTTCCTGACTCATGCGCCCAATAAACTCAGCCTTCTCGTTCGGCGTCTGCACTGAACCGTCTCCACTGTTAAACATTTTCATTCCACCCCTCAATGAATGATCGACCGGAATGACGATACACCGTGGAAATTCACCCCACCACCAAGTCACCACAACCGAAAGTCAACATACGCCATTTAATTGCTAAGCGGCAACAGCAACTATCAATAGGCGATAAATCGCATCAAGGATCGCTGGAATGAACGAGCTTGATCGCCTCGGAGGGCCTGAACCAGAGAGCGAAAAGCAACTCATAGCTGCAAGTTGTTGCAACTTTTCCCAAGCGTGGCATGAGCGCAATTGCGAATCGCAGGGCTCCCAGCGTGTTTCTCGCAACAGGCGCACCGGACTTGCTCTTGCACAAAACCAACCACGCTCTTAAAGAGGGCCGTTGCACAGAGGCCATAGAGATCGGCGGACCCTATGAATGTTGTAGTCGTTGAATCGCCCGCCAAGGCGAAAACCATCAACAAGTACCTTGGCCGCGACTACACGGTCCTCGCGTCCTACGGTCATGTCCGAGACCTTCCCGCCAAGGACGGTTCGGTGCTTCCCGACGAAGATTTCTCCATGAAGTGGGAAACCGACGGAAAGTCCGCCAAGCGCCTTGCCGATATCGCGACAGCTCTCAAGTCTGCCGACCGCCTCATTCTGGCAACCGACCCTGATCGCGAAGGGGAAGCCATTTCCTGGCACGTGCTGGAAGTGCTGGGCGCCAAGCGTGCCCTCAAGGGCAAGACAATTCAGCGCGTCGTTTTCAACGCCATCACCAAGCAGGCCGTGCTTGATGCCATGGCCAAGCCGCGCGACGTGGACCAGCCGCTGGTCGCCGCCTATCTGGCGCGCCGCGCCTTGGACTATCTCGTCGGTTTCACGCTCTCGCCCGTGCTCTGGCGCAAACTGCCGGGCGCCCGCTCGGCCGGTCGCGTTCAGTCTGTGGCGTTGCGCCTTGTCTGCGACCGCGAGAACGAGATCGAGACCTTCCGTCCGCAGGAATATTGGTCGGTTCTGGCCAGGCTCGCCACTCCCAAGGGGGAAGAGTTCGAGGCACGCCTCAGCGAATGGGCCGGCAAGAAGATGACCCGCCTCGACGTCAAGGACGGAACGAGCGCGGCAGAAATCCGCGACTTCCTCAATGGCGCCACTTTCGCCGTCACCGATGCGGAGTCCAAGCCGCAGAAGCGGAATCCCTGGGCGCCGTTCACCACATCGACGCTGCAGCAGGAAGCCTCGCGCAAGCTCGGCTTCTCGGCGCAGCGCACCATGCAGGTTGCCCAGCGTCTCTATGAGGGCACGGACATCGGCGGCGAGACGGTCGGCCTCATCACCTACATGCGAACGGACGGCGTGCAGATCGCGCCCGAAGCCATCAATGCCGCGCGCAAGGTGATCTCGCAGGAGTTTGGCGACCGTTACCTGCCGGAAAAGCCGCGCTTCTATTCCACCAAGGCCAAGAATGCCCAGGAGGCTCACGAAGCCATTCGTCCCACCGATCTCGGGCGCCTGCCGGCCACGGTCATCAAGTATCTCGAAAACGACGAGGCTCGCCTCTATGAACTGATCTGGAAGCGCACCATCGCCAGCCAGATGCAGAGTGCCGATTTCGAGCGCACCACCATCGACATCTCAGCCAAGTCCGGCGGCAAGACGGCGGGCCTGCGCGCCACCGGCTCCGTGCTGAAGTTCGACGGCTTCCTCACCCTTTATCAGGAAAGCCGCGACGACGAGGAAGACGAGGACGGCTCGCGCCTGCCGCTGATGAGCGTCGGCGACGCGCTGTCACGCAAGTCGGTTGCCATCGACCAGCATTTCACCGAGCCGCCACCGCGCTACACCGAAGCGACGCTGGTCAAGAAGATGGAAGAGCTCGGCATCGGCCGTCCGTCCACCTATGCGGCAACGCTGGCCACCCTGCGCGACCGCGAATATGTCGACATCGACAAGAAGCGCCTGATCCCCTCGGACAAGGGCCGCATCGTTACCGCCTTCCTCGAAAGTTTCTTCGAGCGCTATGTGGAATATGATTTCACAGCGAGCCTGGAAGAAGATCTCGATCGCATCTCTGCTGGTGAGCTCGAGTGGCAGGAAGTGCTGCGTCGCTTCTGGACCGACTTCAACACCCGCATCGGTGAGGTGAAGGAACTCCGGGTCGCCGAGGTAATTGACGCCCTGAATGACGATCTCGCAGCGCATATCTTCCCAGATCGCGGTGACGGATCGGATCCGCGCTCCTGCCCCACCTGCGGTACGGGCAAGCTGTCCCTGAAGCTTGGTCGCTTCGGCAGTTTCATCGGTTGCTCCAACTACCCCGAATGCCGCTTCACGCGCCAGCTCGGCAATGGACAGGGCGAAGATCAGGCTGACGCCGCCCTCGGCGCCGACGGCGTGAAGGTGCTGGGAGCCGACCCGAAGACCGGCATGGACGTGTCCTTGCGTTCGGGCCGTTTCGGGCCCTACGTGCAGCTCGGCGAAGAGGCCAAGCCCAAGCGTGCATCCCTGCCCAAGGGCTGGTCGGTGGAAAGCATGGACCTGCCCCGCGCCTGCATGCTGCTCGATCTGCCGCGCGAAGTTGGAACCCATCCGGAGACAGGCAAGGTCATCGAAGCCAACATCGGGCGCTACGGCCCCTATGTTGCCCATGACGGCGTCTATGCCAATCTGGACAGTGTCGACGAAGTCTTCGTCGTGGGCCTCAACCGCGCCGTCGCCGTTCTGGCCGAGAAGAAGGAAAAGGGAGCCCGCGCTCGGGCAACGCCAGCCGCTCTCAAGAGCCTGGGTGACCATCCCGATGGCGGCGAGATCACCGTTCGTGACGGCCGCTACGGCCCGTATGTGGCCTGGGGCAAGATCAACGCGACCCTGCCCAAGGGCACCGATCCGCAGGCCCTGACAGTGGAACAGGCCCTTGCACTGCTCGCCGAAAAGAGCGGCAAGAGCGGCGGAAAGCCCAAGGCCGCAGCCAAGAGCAAGGCACCGGCCAAGGAAAAGGCAGCAAAGTCTGCGGACGACAAGGCTCCCGCCAAGACCAAGGCCGCGGCTCCGAAAAAAGCTGCCGCCACCAAGAAGGCCGCGCCACGCGCGAAAGCAGTCAAGAAAGATACTTCTGACGCTGAGTGAGTTCAGCCAAGACCTGGCCACGGTGCGGCAAGTGCCCCAATAGGCAAACAAATCGGCCCGTCGCGGCTTCGCAGACTTTACGGCGGAGCCGCGAACTTCTTAAGACGATTTCGAAGAAATCCATAAAATTTGTCACGGTTTCAAACCGGAGTTTTCAATAAGTTGCTCTAAGGTCAACGATGACGGACGTTTCCTCGCCGCTATCGGAAGTATCGACGTCTACACATCGAAGATCCGGTTCCGGAGGAAGCATCCAAGTGCGGCGAGCATGAAGACATTTCGTGTTCGCAGGCCATTGGAGTTGCGCGTTTCATGGATTTCATGCCGCCTCGGCCTTTGCTGGGTGTACCGCTGCAAGACGAAACGGATCTGCACAGATTCGTTGCGCGCCTGACGATGATCTGCACCTCCGTTGCCCTTGCCGTCGACGTGACAAACCAGATGGTCTTCTTTCTCGACTGGCCGATTGCCATCCGAAGCTGGTGCCTGACATTGCTGGTCTCCCTGTCGGTCACAATTCCATCGGGCTATATCGTCGGAAGGTCCGTGCTCCGCGCGAACCGGCTTGCCACAAAGCTGTCCTTGCTCAAGGTTATGGACCCCATGACTGGACTTCCGAACGGAAAGTGCCTGCGAGAGGACTTCGAGGCGGCGCAAGGATCGGGTCGCGTGCTGCTGATCGCCGATGTCGATCACATGAGCAACATCAATGAAACCTTTGGCCATGGCTGCGGCGACGACGCGATCAGCCGTCTGGCCCGCATCGCGGCAGACGAACTGGGAGATCTGGGCAAGGTCTATCGCACGCACAGCGATGAGTTGGTGCTATTGGCGACACCCAAGTCGGTTCACGACGTGGCAAATCGGGCCCTCTCGTTTATCGCAAGGACGGCCAGAACCGATTTTGGCCAACCCGGTCAACCGATTTTCCTGACGATCTCGGTTGGCATCACAGCCGTGCAGAGCCATGTTTCCTTTGGCCGGGCCTTCGCCGACACGGAGCGAGCCCTGCAGAACGCGCGAACGGCCGGTCGCAATCGCCACCATGTGGCAGACGACCATCTGCCCTTTGCCGGCATCGTGGAATCCGACGAAATCGCTTGGGAGAGCCGCCCTCCGGTCAAGATGGTCGCCCCTCTCAAGCGCATGGCCTCTTGAGGCTTGCCGCAGATTTTCCTTGATCTGACCGGCGAAGCCCCCCACTTATCCGATCATGCGCATGACCGCAGTCCCGCGGCCGCCCATTTGACACCGGATTTTTCCATTTGGCTCGCAAGACACGCCCCGCCGACGACACACCTGCCTTTCCCACCCGTGAAGCCATTCTCCGTTTCATTGCCGAAAACCCCGCAAAGGGAACCAAACGCGACATTGCACGCGCGTTTGACGTGACGGGCGAAGGGCGTGTGGTCCTCAAGCGCCTCCTGAAGGAGCTTGAAGGGGACGGTTTGCTCGATCGCCGCTTCAAGCGATTTTCCGAGCCCGGCGCGCTGCCCTCAGTGCTGGCCTGTGACATTGTCGCCCGCGACAAGGATGGCGATATCTATGCCGAGCCCTGCGAGTGGGAGGCCGATCGCGGGCCTCGACCGCGCTTTGTCGTGGTCGCCGTTCGTCGGCGTCGCGGCGAACACGTGCCGACCGCGGGCCTCGGCGATCGCGTATTGGCGCGTATCGTCGACTTGCCGGACGGATACGACCGTCTGGCCAAGGCAGGCATTCGCATCATCAAGCTGCTGGAGGCCAAGCCGGCCGGAATTCTCGGCATTCTCAAGCGCAACGAATATGGCGCCCGCGTACTGCCGATCTCCAAGAAGCAGCAGGACGAAATGATCGTCGAGCTCGACGATCTCAATGGAGCCGAGGACGGCGATCTCGTTTCCGTCGACGTGATCCGATCGAGCCGAATGGGCTTGTCGCGCGCCCGCGTCCGCGAAACCGTTGGCAACCTGCGCTCGGAGAAGGCGGTCTCGATGATCGCGATCCATGCCAACGACATTCCGTACATCTTCCCGGACAATGTCATCGCCGAAGCCGAGAAGGCCAAGGCGGCCACGCTGGAGGGTCGCGAAGACTGGCGCGCCCTGCCCCTCGTCACCATCGATCCGCCGGATGCCAAGGACCATGACGACGCGGTGCGCGCCGAGCCGGATGCAAGCGCCGACAATCCGGACGGCTTCATCGTCACCGTCGCCATCGCCGACGTTGCCGCCTATGTGCGCCCGGGCACCCCACTTGATCAGGAAGCGCTGAAGCGCGGGAACTCGGTCTATTTCCCCGACCGCGTCATCCCGATGCTGCCGGAGAAGATTTCCAACGATCTGTGTTCGCTCAAGGAGTTGCAGGACCGCCCCGCCCTCGCCGTGCGCATGATCTTCGACGCCGAAGGCCGCAAGCGGAGCCACAGCTTCCATCGCATCATGATGCGGTCCGCTGCCAAGCTGTCCTACCAGGAAGCCCAGGCGGCCATCGACGGGCACCCCAACGACAAGACGGCCCCCATCGTCGTCTCCATCCTGAAGCCGCTATGGAATGCCTATGACGTCCTGGCCCGCGCTCGCGACGAACGCGGGCCGCTGGATCTCGACATTCCCGAGCGCAAGGTCCTGCTGAAGCCGGACGGCACAGTCGACCGCATCGTCACGCCGGAGCGCCTGACCGCGCACCGGCTGATCGAGGAGTTCATGATCCAGGCCAACGTTGCGGCGGCCGAGACGCTGGAAAAGCGCAAGACCCCGCTGGTCTATCGCGTCCACGACCAGCCGTCCCTGACCAAGCTGGAATCCCTGCGCGAGTTCCTTGCCTCGCTCGACATGAAGCTGGCCAAGCAGGGTAACCTGCAGCCGGACATCTTCAATCGGATCCTGGAACGCGTTGCCGACACGCCCCAGGCGCATCTCGTCAACGAGGTGGTGCTGCGTTCGCAGAGCCAAGCCGAGTATTCACCAAGCAACATCGGCCACTTTGGCCTCAACCTGCGCAAATACGCCCACTTCACCTCGCCCATCCGCCGTTATGCCGACCTGATCGTGCATCGCGCACTGGTCACCGCCCTTGGCCTCGGCGGCGACGGTTTGCCCGATGGCATCGAAGACAAGCTGGAACAGATCGCCACCGATATCTCCGCCGCCGAACGCCGCGCCATGGCGGCCGAGCGCGAGACCATCGACAGGCTGATCGCCCAGTGGCTCTCCGATCGCGTCGGCGCCACCTTCAAGGGGCGCATTGGCGGTGTCACCAAGGCCGGCCTCTTCATCCGGCTGAACGAGACCGGAGCCGACGGCTTCGTGCCGATCTCCACGCTGGGTGCGGACTACTTCGCCTATGACGAAACGCGTCACTCGCTGATCGGCTCGCGGACGGGGGAGACCTTCCAGCTCGGTGACGCTGTCGAAGTTCGGCTGGTGGAAGCCGCGCCGTTCGCCGGCGCGCTGCGCTTCGAAATCCTCTCCGAAGGCGGTAAGGGCAAGCCACTCGGCAAGGGTGCCATGATGCGCGCCGCCAAGGCGCGCAAGGACCGCGAGCGCAAGGATCACATGAACAAGGTACGGCGGGGGCGCTGACGTCCCCACCGCTTGATCGTCAAATACTGAGCCGCGGCCCCTCGATCGCCGGACAGCGGTTCATCACGACCTGCACGCCCGCCGCCTCGCCGCGCTTGAAGCCCTCTTCGTTGACGACGCCAAGCTGCAGCCAGACGACCTTCGGCTTTTCTGCAAGCGCCAGAGCTTCATCAATCGTCTCCCCGGCAGCCTCGGAGTTGCGGAAGACGTCCACCATATCAATCGGCTGCGGCACGTCGGAAAGCTTGCCATAGACGGGCACGCCCAGCAGAGACTTGCCCGCAAGCCCCGGATTGACGGGATAGACCGTGTATCCGCTGCCAAGCAGATACTCGAGCACGTGGAAGGACGGGCGATCCGGATTCTGGCTGGCACCAACCAGCGCAATGGTCCTCACGCTGCGCAGGATGCGGCTGATATCGGCGTCTGTCTTTCCATCAACGTGCATTTGAGGTCTCCTTCAGTCGAGCGATAATATGCCACGCTCATCGAAGGGAAAGAAAGGATTGTAGGCAAGCTCCCACAAATGTCCGTCCGGATCGGCGAAATAGCCCGAGTAGCCGCCCCAGAACACCTTCTGCGGCTTCTTCTTCAGGATGGCGCCGCACGTCAAGGCGTGGTCCATGGCCGCATCCACCTCGGCCTCGCTTTCCAGATTCTGAGCGATCGTGACCCCGTCGAAGCCGGCCCCATCATGGGCCACCAGCGCGTCTTCGGCGAGAAGCTCGCGCGGATAGAGGGCAAGGACCACACCCGAAAGCTGATAAAACACGACATCGCCCTGCGACGCCTTGGCCGCCTTGAGCCCGAGCGCATCATAAAAAGCCTTGGCGCGGGCGACGTCCGCGACGCCCAAAGTGATCAGACTGAGACGCGGCTTGAATGGCGATGACATGGAGCTCTCCTCAAGAGTATACTGCAACGGGCCTGATGGAAGCAGAAGTCGGAGCCGGTTCACGTCAGCAGCGAACGAGCCCTTGTCCCCCGCCTTTTGGCCGGTCAGACCCGGATTGAGCCGGCAAATCCGCATATCAGCTTGACAAACTCGGCCCACCGTGGTGTCAGGCCCACAAAACAGGGCATCGCAACGAAGATGCCTCAGGTGAAGGCGGAAAGATATGTTCGATCTCTCGGGACTGACGGCCCTCGTGACCGGAGCCAGCGGCGGTATTGGCGGCGCCATTGCAACTGCCCTGCACGCTCAGGGTGCCACTGTTGCCATTTCCGGCACGCGTGCGGCCGCCCTTGAGGAGCTCGCCGCCAAGCTCGGCGAGCGCGTCCACATCGCAACCGCGAACCTTTCCGATCGCGCCGACGTCGATGCCCTCTTCGGCAAGGCCGAGGCAGCCCTCGGTCAGGTCGACATCCTGGTCAATAACGCAGGCATTACGCGCGATGGCCTTTTCATGCGCATGAAGGACGAAGACTGGGATCAGGTGCTCGAGGTCAACCTCACCTCCGCCTTCCGTCTGTCGCGCGCCGCCGTCAAGGGCATGATGAAGCGCCGCTTCGGCCGCATCATCGGCATCACCTCCATCGTTGGCGTGACCGGCAACGCTGGCCAGGCCAACTACGCAGGCGCCAAGGCCGGCATGATCGGCATGACCAAGGCGATCGCAGCCGAAGTGGCCAGCCGCGGCATCACTGCCAACTGCGTTGCGCCCGGCTTCATCGAGACAGCGATGACCGACGTGCTCAATGACAAGCAGAAGGAATCGACGCTGGCCGCCGTGCCCATGGGCCGCCTCGGCACCTCCGAGGAAATCGCCGCGGCCTGCGTCTACCTTGCGAGCCGCGAAGCCGCTTACGTCACGGGCCAGACCCTGCACGTCAACGGCGGAATGGCCATGATCTGACGCTGAAGCGTCAAGAACTTTGGGAAATTTTCGCGGACCGTGGAAATGTGGCCGCGAAACCCGGCACCTCTGACAAGCGGTGCTGGTCAATGGGGGCGAAGTATGTTACCAAGCCCGCGATCTGATCGGGAACCGTCGCTGGGGTCCGCTTGAAGGTCGCGCGAAGTATATGCCGAAATTCCAAGAACTTCGGCAGGGGCTGAAGACGGTTTGCCAGGCAAGGCCGGCCGTTTCGAGAGGGGCGTTTCCAGCTGGTGGCGCCATGCTCTGCACCTTCGGTAACCGAAGTTCGCGTTTTGCCCGCTTGTCATGTATAGGGGGTAAAATGGTGACTTCGACGTCCCATTCGGTAATGGAATTGGTCTAACAAGGGTTCATGAACATGAGCGAAGTCGCTGAAAAGGTGAAGAACATCGTTATCGAGCATCTCGGCGTTGACGCCGACAAGGTTACGCTCGAAGCCGCCTTCATCGAAGATCTGGGTGCTGACTCCCTGGACACCGTCGAACTGGTTATGGCTTTCGAAGAAGCCTTCGGCGTGGAGATCCCCGACGACGCAGCCGAGACCATCCTCACGGTCGGCGACGCTGTGAAGTTCCTGGAAAAGGCCACCGCCTGATTTTCCAGCGCGGTTTGGAGTGCAGCTTCCCCCAAGGGGGCAGCTGCTTTCTTGCCTTTTAGGACTCCCTTTCCCGCAAATTCAGGCATTTAACGCGTCTTCGGCGCGGTCGCCGTGTGGGAAATCCGGAAAATTTCAATAGCACGTTTGTGCGTCGTTCGGGTCCGAACGCTGCCGATCGGCGATGCGCGTCATGACCTGGGACGAATGCTAGAGAGGCTTCCGTCCAAATGAGACGAGTTGTCATCACCGGACTCGGAATGGTCACCCCGCTTGGCTGCGGTGTCGAGCACACATGGTCTGCTCTGACCGCCGGCAAGAGCGGCGCCCGGCGCATCACTGAGTTTGAAGTGGGCGACCTTGCGGCTCAGATCGCATGTCTCATTCCGCGCGGTGATGGTACCAACGGCACCTACAATCCCGATCAGTGGATGGAGCCGAAGGAACAGCGCAAGGTCGACGAGTTCATCGTCTATGCGGCTGCGGCCGCCGATCAGGCGATCGCCGACAGCGGCTTTTCCGTCGAATCTCATGAAGAAGCGGTGCGCGCCGGCGTGATGGTCGGCTCCGGCATCGGCGGTCTGATCGGCATTCAGGACGCGAGCTATACGCTGGCCGAGAAGGGCCCGCGCCGCATCAGCCCCTTCTTCATCCCCGGCCGCCTGATCAATCTGGCTGGCGGCCAGATCTCCATCAAGCACGGCCTCAAGGGACCGAATCATGCGGTGGTCACGGCCTGCTCGACGGGTGCCCATGCCATCGGCGACGCTGCGCGCCTGATCGCCCTGGATGATGCGGATGTCATGGTCGCCGGCGGCACCGAGTCGCCGATCTCCCGTCTTGCGATTGCCGGCTTCGCTGCCTGCAAGGCGCTTTCGACGGCCTTCAACGACAACCCGACCGCGGCCTCCCGCCCCTATGACAAGGATCGTGACGGCTTCGTCATGGGCGAAGGCGCTGGCATCGTCGTCCTCGAAGAGCTCGAGCACGCCAAGAAGCGCGGCGCCAAGATCTATGCCGAAGTGGTCGGCTATGGCCTTTCGGGGGACGCCTATCACATCACCGCCCCGACTCCGGACGGCGACGGCGCCTATCGCTGCATGGTGTCGGCGCTCAAGCGCGCCGGTGTCACGCCGGACCAGATCGACTACATCAACGCCCATGGCACGTCGACCATGGCCGACACGATCGAGCTTGGCGCCGTCGAGCGTCTGCTCGGCGACGCGGCCGGCAAGGCCGCCATGTCCTCGACAAAGTCGATGACCGGCCACCTTCTCGGTGCCGCCGGCGCCATCGAGGCGATCTTCTCGGTGCTGGCGATTCGCGACAGCCTGCTGCCACCGACCATCAACCTCGACACGCCCGACGTCGAAACCCCGATCGATCTGGTGCCCCACAAGGCCAAGGAAAAGAAGGTGCGTTACGCCCTGTCCAACTCCTTCGGCTTCGGCGGCACCAACGCATCGCTGGTTCTCAAGTCCTTCGACGGCTAAGGTCAACGTCTGCTTTTCCATCCGTCGGCCGGTGCCTCTTCCGAAAGGAAGGCACCGGCCGATTTCGTTTTACGCCATCGGTAGTTGGACGGAAGAGACCAAATTTCAGGCAATATCCTGTGGTCAGTATCTGTCGGCCTCTTGCCAGCAGGAGGTTAACCGTGTTGCCTTGTGCGGCCTGAAAAACCATCAGGACGCTGTCCTGCCACCGACAGCGCCCGGTCGCGCTTGAGCGTTCGGCGGGCACGAACAGTTCGAGCTTTTGCCATATTTGGCGGCTCAACTGTTGCCTTTGCTGGGGCTGAGGGCGAAGAAGGGCAACGTTGGCGGCAGCCATCGACGGAACGCACTAGAAAAGAAAACACGCATTTTTCGCGGCAAACAGCGAAAACGCGACGAGAGAAAAGCGGCAGTTCATGGACGACAAGCGCGAACTCAAGGAAACCTCCTCGACGGACCCGGCGGGTGGCAGCAAGCTGCGCATAGCGCCGAAGAGCCCGCGCGAGGCCCTGTCTCCGGAGCCCGCGCCGCAGCCTCCACGTTCCAAGTCAGCCCATAACCCGATCGTCGTGGTAATGAACGCCATCATCACGCTTGTGGTGTTTGCAGTCATTGCCGCCGGCGCGGTTCTCTACTGGGGCAAGGCACAGTTCGATCAACCCGGACCGCTCAAGACCGAGACCGTTGTGCTGATCCCCTCGGACTCAGGTGTCGGCAAGATTGCCGACATTCTTGAGACCAACGGCGTGATCGCCAATCCCTATGATTATTTCGGCCACTATATCTTCATGGCCGGTGTTCGCGTCTACCAGGTGCAGGGCAAGCTCAAGGCCGGCGAGTATGCCTTCCCTGCCGGCGCGAGCATGCGCAGCGTGATGGACCTGCTTGTGGCCGGCAAGGCGATCATGCATCAGGTCACCCTGCCGGAAGGGCTGACTTCGCAGCAGATCGTCGAACGCCTCAAGGCCAACGATGTCCTCACCGGCCCGATCGCCAAGGTTCCCGACGAGGGAACGCTGCTGCCGGAAACCTATACGTTCACGCGCGGCACCACGCGCGAGCAGATCCTGACCCAGATGCGGGCGGCCCATGGCAAGACCCTGGCCGAGATCTGGGAGAACCGGACGCCCAATCCGCTGATCGAAACGCCCGAGCAACTGGTCACCCTCGCCTCGATCGTCGAGAAGGAGACGGGCAAGGCTGACGAGCGTCCGCATGTGGCCTCCGTCTTCCTCAACAGGCTTGCCAAGGGCATCCGCCTGCAATCTGATCCGACCATCATCTACGGCATCGTGGCCGGCGCCGGAACGTTGGGCCGGTCGATCACCCGGTCGGATATCGACCGCGTGACACCGTACAACACCTATCACATCGACGGCCTGCCCCCCGGACCGATCGCCAACCCCGGCCGCGCCGCGCTTGAGGCGGTTGCCAATCCTTCGGCGACCAAGGACCTCTACTTCGTCGCCGACGGCACCGGCGGCCATGTGTTCGCCGCCACGCTGGCCGATCACAACCGCAACGTCGCCAAGTGGCGCAAGCTTGAGAGGGCGAAGGTTGCCGCCGCAGGCAAAGCCGAGGCGGACACCAAGGACCCGGACGCCGTCGACCTGCCGCCCGACGCTGAAGTTGACGACGCGGCGGACGCGACTGCGACACCGGCCAAACCCGAGGCAAGCGATCCTCTCGATCTGCTCGACGGCGAACCGCACCGCGATCCGAACCTGCCGGTCCTGCCTGTTCCCAAGCCGAAATGAAAAGCGCCCGCTCAAGGGCGGGCGCTCTCACTCACAATCAGAACGTCACGACAGGGATCAAGCGATCTCGGTGACGAACTTGTCCAGCGGACGACGAACCTTCTTGAGGTTCACCAGCCAGTCATTGGCGGCGTCGCGGTAGCCAAGCGGCAGGATGGTCACCGACTTGAGGCCCTTGGCCTTGAGGCCCAGCAGCTCGTCGAGCGCCGCAGCATCGAAGCCTTCCATCGGCGTCGCATCGACACCTTCGAAGGCAGCAGCGGCAATGGCGAGGCCGAAGCCGATATAGGCCTGACGGGCGGCGTGCTCGAAGTTGACCTGGGCATCGCGCGGAACGTAACCGTTCAGAAGCATCTGACGATAGTTCTCCCCACCCTCGCTGACGAAGCCGCGTTCGGCGTTGACGAGATCAAAGGCGGCGTTGATGCGGTCGGCGGTGTAGTTATCCCAAGCCGCGAAGACCAGCAGATGCGAGGCATCGACCACCTGCGCCTGATTGAAGGCGATCGGCTGGATCTTCTCACGCAGCGCGTGGTTGGAGATCACGATGACTTCGAACGGCTGCAGACCGCTGGAGGTGGGGGCAAGACGGGCGGCCTCGACAATGCGCGCCACCTTGTCGGCCGGAACCGACTTGGAGGAGTCAAACTTCTTGGTGGCGTAGCGCCAGTTGAGCTTTTCGAGAAGCATGTGATTTCCTTGATTTGATCGGGACATACACTTGGGAACAGGCGGTGTCGCAGCTCATGGACCCGCGACCACGCCGGATTCCTTGGCGTCAAATGTCGTCGAAACAGGTGACGATAATCAATGGTCTCGCCACATAGTCACACAGATTTGAACAATGTGACCAGGTACCATCTTGCTGACTCCCCGCTACGCGGGAAGCCGCAAGTACGGTACTGACAAGAGGCTTGGGTCAGCTCTTCTTGTCGAAGGGATTCTCGCCACCCGCGCGCATCTGGATGCGGATCGGTGTGCCCGGCATCTCGAAGGTCTCGCGCAGGCCGTTGACCATGTAGCGCAGATAGCTCTCCGGCATGGCCTCGGGGCGCGATCCGAACAACACGAACATCGGCGGGCGCGTCTTGGCCTGCGTCATGTAGCGGATCTTCAAGCGGCGCCCGGCAACGGCTGGGGGCGGATGATGCTCGAGAAGCCCAGTCAGCCAGCGATTGAGGCGACCGGTGGAGATACGCGTGTTCCACAGGTCATAGGCCGTCATGGCCGCCTGCATGAGGCGGTCAATCCCCTGCCCGTTGATGCCGGACAGCGTGACCAGCTGCACGCCGCGCACCTGCGGCAGCAGGCGTTCGCATTCCTCGCGCAGCTCCTTCAGCTTGGCGACGCGATCCTCGACCAGATCCCACTTGTTGAGACCGATCACCAGCGCGCGGCCTTCGCGCACGATCAGATCGACGATATGCAGGTCCTGCTTTTCGAAAGGGATCGTCGCATCCAGCAGCACGACCACCACCTCAGCGAACTTGATGGCCCTGAGAGCATCGGCCACCGAAAGCTTTTCGAGCTTTTCCTGAACACGGGCCTTCTTGCGTAAGCCGGCCGTATCGAACAGCTTCACCTCGCGACCACGCCATTCCCAGTCGACGGAAATACTGTCACGCGTGATGCCGGCCTCGGGGCCGGTCAACAGGCGATCCTCGCCAACCATGCGGTTGATCAGCGTGGACTTGCCGGCATTGGGGCGACCGACGATGGTCACACGCAACGGCCGCTCGACCTCGGGAACGACAAGATTGCCGTCCTCGTCGACGTCGACATTGGTGATGGCTTCGTCATTCACCGGCGCGGCAAAGCCGAGCTTGTCTTCCAGCGCATCCCGCAGAGCGTCGTAGAGGTCGGCCATGCCCTCGCCGTGCTCGGCCGAAAGCGCGATGGGTTCCCCAAGGCCGAGCTCATAGGACTCAAGCACACCCGGATAGCCCGAGCGTCCTTCCGCCTTGTTGGCGATCAGAATAACCTCACGCCCCATGCGGCGGATAACTTCCGAGAAATGCTTGTCGAGCGGCGTCAGACCGGTGCGTGCATCGATGACGAACAGGATGGCGTCGGCATCGCGAATGGCGGTCTCGGTCTGGGCGCGCATGCGGCCGGCGAGGCTGTCCGGATCGGCTTCTTCGAGACCGGCGGTATCGATGATCTGAAACGACAAGTCACCCAGGCGCGCGTCGCCGGTACGCCGGTCGCGCGTGACACCTGGGGTATCGTCCACCAACGCCAGCTTCTTGCCGACGAGCCGATTGAACAGCGTGGACTTGCCGACATTCGGTCGCCCCACAATGGCGACGGTCGGTTGGGCGGACATGATGGCTATCCCTCAATGGCAATTGCGGCGCCCGGGCTCTCGTCCGTCGCCGCAATCGAAAACGTCTTTGGACGCCCATATAACCCGAGATTGGCGAATCTCGAAGCCCTATCGGCGAAAATGGTTTAGTTTACCGCCGCAAGCAGGCCATCCCCGCCCAGCACCAGCATTTTGCCCGACGCCAGGATCGGCGCGATGGCGCCGGCATAACCCAGATTGGCGGTGTTGCTGACAGCACCCGTCGCCGCATCGACGATCGCCAGGCGCCCGTCGTTGGACACGGCATAGAGCTTGCCGCCGGCCATCACCGGACCAGCCCAAGCGCCCTTCTTGCGGGACTCGGCCGTATCCGGCAACTCCGTCGCCCAGATGACGTTGCCCTTGAGGCGATTGACGGCGATCATGCGGCCTTCGAGATCGAGCAGGAACAGGCTGTCACCTGATACGACCGGCGTATCAGCGCTGCCAATCTGCTGCTGCCACACTGTCTCGCCGGTCTTCAGCGAGATCGCCACCAGCGCCCCGCCGACGCCGGTCGCGTAGACCGTATCGCCATGCACCACGGGGCTGGCAGAGGCGTCACGCAGACCGGTTACGGCAGAGATGTTCGAGCCGCCAGCGATGGTCGCCTGCCACTTCGGAGCCCCCGTCTTCAGATCGAAGGCCAGAACCTGCCCGTTGGCTCCAGGCACGATCACGGTATCAGCGGTCACCGCCGCACTCATCGAACCGAGGAGCGACGCGCCGGACACGTCGGTGGATGCCTTCCAGACAGAGGCACCAGTGGCCTGATCGAGCACGTTAACGGTGCCCGCCTGGGACATCACGATCACCTTGCCGCCACCAACAGCCGGAGCCGACCGCGCCGGGGCATCAATCTTGACACGCCAGAGGATGTTGCTCGTGGCCTTGTCGAGGGCCAGAACTTCGCCATAGCCCGTTGCCACCAGAACCTGGTTGCCGGACACGGCGAGACCGCCGCCGCTGACGGAATCGGACTGCCCGCTGGGATAGGCACTCACATGCCAGGCGGCACCGCCATTGGCGATCTTGTAGCCGGACACGACACCCGAGGCGTCATAGACATAGACGAGCCCGCCGGAAGCCACCGGACGCGCAGAGATGCGGCGCCCACGGCTCGACGACATACCCATGTACTCACTGCCGAAGCCGGACGCGCCAGCCTTCAGCGACCAATAGCGCACCCCCTGGATGGAGCCGGCCACATTGCCAGGATCATTGCTCGCCGGTCCGCCAACCTGCGGCCAATCGCTGCTGGCTGTCGCTGCACCGATCTTGGCGACACCATTGGTGATGCCCCGAGTCGGGTCCGACACTTCAAGCAGAGGCTTGCGGTTGCCGGGATCGACAAGCGGTGCCTTCTTGAAGGGGTTGAGATTGGAGACAGCATCGATCGGGCCGTCCGTACCACACGCCGCCAGCAGCGGCAGGAGCGCCAGCAGCGCGGCCGATATCCGAAGGCGTCTGGTCGTCATCATGATGCAGCCTGATCCTTGAACGCATCGCTGGAGGCCGAGGTCACGAGGCCCTTGAGGATCTGCGCCCTCGACTGGGTGTCGGCCGGCGTCTGCGGATCGTCGAGAAGCTTCTGGATCACGCCAGCAGCCTCGGTCCAGTTCTGCGCCTTGATGGCCGAAAGTGCCAAGAGTTCGCGCGCCGCATGACGCCAGGGCGAGATGTCATTGGTGTAGTTGGCCAGACGCGCCTTCATCTGGTCGAGATTCTCGCTGTCGACGGTGATCATCGCCGCACGAATGGCCGCCAGATCGCGGAAGTCCTGCGTCGCTCCGCTTTCCTTCGACAAGCCCTCGAAAGCGTTGAGGGCATTGTCGGCCTCGCCGGCGGCAGCATGTTCGGACGCCATCCGGAAGCGGGCCAGCAAGGCATAGTCGGCGGGCGCCGAAGATGCGTAGACGGCAAGGCTTTCTGCCAGAGCCTTGTGGTCATTGGCCTTGGTGTCGGCCATCACCTGCAGGAACGCATCGCCAGCGGCGGCGGCCTTGGTGTCGCGCCAATAGGCATAGCCGCGCCAGACACCCGTTCCGATCACCACCAGCACAGCCGCGCCAATGATCAAGGTGTTGTAGCGCTTCCAGAAGGAAGTCAGCTGATCGCGGCGCAGGTCTTCGCCGACTTCGTCAAAAATATCCGCCATGGTCCAGTCCGTCACACCTATTCCGGCATGCGCCACTTGCTATCGCAACAAGCCGACGCATCACCCTGCAGCCGCGCCGGCCAAGCCGACGCAGCGCCCCGATATCATTGCCGTTTACAGGCTTTTGTCTCTCAAATCCAACAGGAAGACGATAATTGCGGCGGATTTTGTACGGCGCACCTGGCGTCAGAGAGCAAGCGGGGAAACGCCGATCAAAACCTCATGCAGGTAGAACAGCATTACGAGATAGACGGCGAGCCCGAGGCCGACCGCCAGAAGATCGTTGAGCGGGCGCGCCTTGAGATCGACGTCAACCGTCAGCGGCCGCTTCTTGGCGGCAATGCGAGCCACCACGGCCCATGCCAGCAAGGCGCCGAACAGCACCATGTCGGCCAGGGTTCCGTTGGCCAGAAGATGGGAAAAGGCCCAGATCTTGACCGCCAGCAGCATGGGATGCTTGGCCGCCTTCTTGATGCGACCGGGCATATAGGCGGCAAACAGCAGCGGGAAGACAAACAGCATCAGCGTCAGGGTGATGTGGCGCGTGAACAGCGGCGGATCCCAGACGATGACGGGCGTCTCGCGGGCAACGCCATAGCCCCAGATCAGCAGAACCAATCCGGACAGGGACAGAAGGGAGTAGAGGCCGCGCCACTGATTTGCGCCGAGTCTCGCAATCGCCCGCTCACGCAGTTGCGGCGCAATGATCGAAATCGAATGCGTGCCAATGAAAAGCACCAGTCCCAACACCAGAAAGACCATGCGAAACTCCCAGTCATCCGGCCAGCTCAGCGGCCAGCCCAATCCTTTGCAACATGCGCAACGCATGCGTTGATAGCGGTGAGAGTGCGCGCTGTCGCCTCAAATCTTTGTTGAACCGCCGCCTCTCAATGCCCTAATATGATGACAACTCGATCCAGCGCGCACATCTTTTTTTGAACGCCGACGACTTGACCGAGCGGCCGAAGAACAGGCCAGCATATTGGCATTAATAGTAAAATAGTCTGCAATTCCTCATTTCACTGACCAAACACTTGATGGCGCACCGGGGTATACGCCCATGCATCCAAATTTTCCTAAAACCGCATATAATAACTTAACCAATCGGCCCGATCATGACGCTGTCGTTTCGGGGGTCGTCATGTCTCGCTTCCTCGCCCTTTGCGGCTTTGCTGCCATTGTTGCTTTTTCCAGTCATTCCGCCTTCGCCGTTTCGCTTGAGGCCACACCGCCGCCAAGCGCAGACGAGTTGGGCATGCGCCCATCCATCAGCGCCACCACGCCGGCACCGCAGCTGGCCATGACCATGGCGCCGCTGTCGGAAGTGGCATCGACTGTTGCCTTCGCCGGCCCCAACTCGCGCCACGCCCTCGGCCCGAGGGTCTTGGTTCGCGTCGACATCTCGCTCCAGCGCATGCTGGTGATCGTCGACGGCAAGACCAAATACGATTGGCCCGTCTCGACCGCACGCCGCGGATACAAGACGCCCACGGGCTTCTGGACGCCCTATCGCATGCATGTCATGTGGCACTCGCGCAAATATGACAACGCGCCGATGCCCCATTCCATCTTCTTCAACGAGGGCTACGCCATCCACGCCACGCCCTATATCAAGCGCCTGGGCACGCCGGCGTCGCATGGCTGCGTTCGCCTGCATCCGGACAATGCGACGCTGCTCTACAGCCTCGCCAGCGAATACGGCAAGGCGTCCATGCGCGTCGAAGTGATGCCGTAACCGGTCAGCCCATCGCCTGAATCAGCGCATCCGTCACGCGGATCTCGCCAGCCAGCTCGCCTGCCCAGGTCTTGATCGTGGGGTTGGCGAGCTTGGTCATTTCCGCGTGGGCGGCATCATCGGGGCTGATCTTGAGCAGCTTCATCAGGATCGCCGCCGTCACAGCCTCCGAAGCGCGCGCCGCGCCATCGTCGATCTTCAGCGCAACGCCGAGGCCCAGCGACTTGATCGCCGCGGTGAACACGCCCTCGGCGCCGGTCTTGACCATGGCGCGATCGCCGAGAGCAGCCATCGCCCGCGTGCAGAATCGTCCCGTTCCCGCCACCATGAACGGATCGGCCGCCGCCGCCAGACGCAGCCGGTCGGCCGCCTTGGCGCGCTCGGGGCCGAGGCCGACGCCGGTGACGAAGCGGGCAAAGCCATGGGCCATCGATCGGGTGGAAATGGCGAAGGTGGGGATGGAGCAACCATCGATGCCGCAGATGTCCTGAGCATGCGGCGTACCGGTCATGAACGCGCCGGCGGCAATCACCTCGTCCATCACCGGATGCCCGGCCTTGTGATAGCCCTCGGGCGAGACACCCATGGCCACCGCAGTGCAGAGAAAGCCCGCATGCTTGCCCGAGCAGTTGTTGTGCACCTTCAGCGGCTTGCCGCCGGCGGCATGGATCGCGGCGTGATCGTCCTCGCGATTGGGCCAATGCGCACCGCAGACAAGGCAGCTCTCGTCGAGGCCGGCCTTGGCCAGCATGGATCGGGTGGTCGCGATGTGCCGCGCCTCGCCATTGTGCGAGGAGAAGGAGTAGGCGAGCTCCGCGTTGCCGAAGCCGAACTTGTCCGCCGCCCCGCTCTCGATGAAGGGCAGCGCCTGGAAGGGCTTGACGGCCGAGCGAGGAAAACTCGGCCGATCGATGTCGCCCAGCGACCACAGCACCGAACCATCGCCGTCGACGACGGCCACGGCGCCACGATGCCGACTTTCCACCACTCCGCCGCGGGTGACTTCGACAAGAACTGGATTGGACATCGTGAACTCCGGAAATGCGTGTGAGCGCCTGCTAAACCGCCCGCGCGGCATCGGCAAGTCTCAATGCCGAATGCATCATACGCAATTTCACTAAAGCGCGATAAACAGTCACGACCGCTGCCGTTTCAGCCAATCACCCAGACGATTGAGCGCTTCGTCCAGCACATGATCCTGCTTGCAGAAGCAGAAGCGGATGAAGTTGCTGGGCGGATCGGCGGCGTAGAAGGCCGACACCGGCACCGCCGCCACGCCCGCCTCGCGCGTCATCTTGAGGCAGGCCTCGGCATCATCCTGAAGGCCGAGCGGGCCGGTATCGGTGCTGATGAAATAGGTACCGCCCGAATGCAGCACATCGAAGCCCAGCGACTTCAGCCCCGCCGACAAGCGATCGCGCTTGGCCTGCAGCCCGGTCTTGAAGTCGGCATAATAGTCGTCGCCCAGCCGCAAGCCGACGGCGACGGCCTTCTGCAGGTCCGGCGGCGTGGTGAAGGTGACGAACTGATGCGCCTTGGCAATCGGCGCCAGGAGATTCGGCGCGGCCGTCACATAGCCGATCTTCCAGGCCGTCAGCGAGAAGGTCTTGCCGGCCGAGCCGATGCGCACCACCCGGTCGCGCATGCCCTCGAAGCCCATCAGGCTGAGATGCTGCTCGCCGTCATAGACGAGATGCTCGTAGACCTCGTCGGCGATGACATAGGCATCAAACTTGAGACAGAGATCGGCGATGATCTGCAGCTCGGCCCGGCTGAACACCTTGCCGGCCGGGTTCATCGGCGAGTTGATGAGGATCGCCTTGGTCTTGTCGGAGAAGGCCGCCGCCAGTGCGTCCGGATCGAGTTCCCATTTCGGCGGCGCGATGCGCACCAGTTTCGGAATGCCGCCGGCCTGCCGCACGATCGGCAGGTAGCTGTCATAGAGCGGTTCGATCAGCACCACTTCGTCGCCCGGCGCCACAAGGCCGAGGATCGCATCGGTGATCGCCTCGGTGGCTCCGGAGGTGACCATCACTTCCTTCTGCCAATCGACCGGAATGCCCTGAAACCTGAGGCTCGCCTCGGCCACCGCCTGCCTGAGCTCGGGCACGCCCATCATGGGCGGATACTGGTTCGGCCCGGCCATCAGCGCATCGGCGGCGGCCCGGCGGATGATCTCGGGCCCGTCCACGTCCGGAAAGCCCTGCCCGAGATTGATCGCCCCGGTCTCGCGCGCCAGAGACGACATCACCTCGAAGATCGTGGTGGGAAGGCCGGTAAACATCGGGTTCGTGGGCTTCATGAAGACACTGCCTGGAAGATGAGGTGAGCGGACGATACGGAACACCCCTGCCCCCGACAAGGCGCCGGCATTCCAGCAATCCCGCTCCTGACGCAAAATATTTCCTGACTTGCCGGGTTTGTGGGATGCCCCGTGCAACAGGGATGCTGGTGGCAAGGCTTTTGCGTTGGGGGGCAGGTGGTGCGGAGATGATCTGGTGTTTGTCGAGGCGGGTAGATTCCTGATGTCGACGGTTGAACGATCGAATGGCCCACCCTCTCCAACTCTGCCCCGGCAAGATGGGCTTCGAAGGCCGCGAAGAATTGCGGTGACTGCTTTTCGAATTCACCTCTGGTGCTAGGGTGGCTCGCACGCGCGGTCAGGGTGAATTCGGACAGCTGTCACCAGGCAATTCGGGGTGGGAGTCCAGGCGAGGACGAATTGCCTGGTGACAGCTAGCCCAATTCATTGAAAGACCTGAGAAATACCGCCACGCACGGCGCGTGAATTGAGCAAGCAGTCACCGGAATTCTGCGCCCACAAACACAGGCACCTCCGCGAGGCCTCGACCTCCGGAGCTTTGAATGCATCATCTCCCCACAAAGTGCGGGGACGGGAGCGCGGCGGGGCCGCGGTAAGGTTTGGAGTAGGATAGCGGTCGCCCGCGCTCCCGTCCGGTGTGTACGAAGCCTGTCCGGGAGCTCGCGCCCCCGATTTTAAACGGTACGTCTTCAGGGCTGTCCCGGCTTTGGTCAGCGCCTCATGCGAGACACCTCCCGAACCTCCGTCTGCCGTCACGCCCGAGAGCGCGCGGGGAAAGACGGTGGCCCATCGGCCGGAGCCAGGCGGTCCCGGTTACGTAAGGACGGGCTGCGTGACTCATCGCCATCAGTGCCGCCTCCGTCGCTCTGGACCCACCCGACACCCCTATCGCCCTCCTGCTTCAGGGCACCCCGTCGTAGTGCGGGGCAGTGGTACCGAGGTCAGGCTCGCCCGGGACTGCCGCCAGTCGGCAGGCGCGGGACCGGTCCCCGGCCAGATGCTCGGTGCTGGATCCTGACACCTCCCCGCCGGCCACGGATGAGGGGATTATGGGGGAGGACAGGTGGGAGGGGGATAAGATTTTTTTGGGGAGATGGCGGAGGGGGCAATCAACTAGACAGGGGAGCGCATGACTGCTTTGCGCCCCAAGTCCGTCGTTGAGTCGCAAGTGAACGTTTCTCGAAAGCTGACATTATGTTGCCGGCGCCTTCGACCTTCACAAAATCTCCTCATTGCCTACGGCGACGGGTTAGACAGCAGAGTGCGGATTTCACCCACCGTTACTGAGGGGGCACTCAAGTTAATAGCCATTATCGTAGGCTTAACCACTATTCGGCAACTGTATGATCAGATCGTTCCGTCCGATGGAGGCCCATGCTTCTCGAGCAGAACGTTCGTGTGCTGCCCTTTCCTTGCCGGTACGCAGCCCTGCAAGTCGGTGGTGGGTTTGGCCAATCCCAAGAGGATTCGGAATGCTGGCGTACAGCACGAGGGCTTGCTCGTAGCATTTTTCAGCTTTGTCGCGGTTGTCCTGTTCGTGCGCGATGTCCCCTAGGCTTTTCAGGCAATTTGCTTGTCCGAAAGCGGATGCGACAACGCGATAGATATCGATTGCCTTGATGTATAGCGCCTGTGCTTCACCGAACTCGCATCGCCTGAGATGGATATCCCCTTGGCGCTGCATGCAATTGGCTTCGCCACGCGGATCGCCGACCTGAGTAAAAAGCCTGAGCGCCTGCGCATAGCACTCATATGCGCTGTCTGCGTCGCCCCTACCCAAAGTCACATCGCCAAGCCGCCATATACAATTCGCGATATGCAGCGTGTCTTCATGGCGCTCAAAGACCAGCAATGCCTCTTCGTAGGCTTTCTTTGCCTCATTGAGCCGGTCGCCGTACAGAGCGATGTTGCCAAGCTCATAGATGCATGTCGCGCTTCCGCGTTCATCGCCGATTTCCTGATGGAGCTGCCTCCCTCTCTCAAACAGGTCATGCGCTGAAGGATGATCCCATTGCGATATGGCTACATCGCCAAGCCGCCAAGCGCATTTGGCCTGTCCAGCAAGGTTACCAGTCGTCTCGAAAATGCGTAGCGCGCATTCGTAGAATTGTCTCGCGCTATCGTACTGCGAACGGTGGGCTTCGACGTTGCCGACGGCAAGAGCGCACTGCGCTTCAGCTTCTGGCTTGCCCGCGGCCTTGTATGCTTCGACAAGTCGCTTGAGGGGCTCGATGCCACCGATCCCCGTAAATCGAAGAAGCTCTGCATATCCGAACGCCGCATCCGCGACATCTGTCAGATCGCTCGCGGCGAGAGCGTTGTCGAAAGCCGCCTCGATGTTAGCAGTCTCGGGCATTAGGCGGGCAGCTGCAACGGCACCTTCGCGCCAGCCGAGCCTAGGACCGAGTTCTCTCACCAAGCGCAGAAAGTGACGACGCCAGCGAGCAGTCTCTTCCTTATCGAGGGGGTGTAGTCGCAGCACCATGTTCCGAACCGGCGGCAGCAGATCGAGGTGCCCGCGCCGTTGATGCGCAAGCCCGACCGACAAAAGCTGGCGGGCTGCCTCTCTACCGCCTGCCCCAAGCAAGGCTGTTCGATCCAGGATCGCAATACCGGTAGGCAACGGCCCGAGCAGACGAAACAGGGCAAGTCCGCTTTCGTGCAGACGTGGCGACCTCAGCGACAAATCGATGGATCGATCGATTGAAGTGAGGCGCCCCTCAGGCGCGTTTGGAAGGCGCGCGAGCGCCGTGCCTCGATCCTTCCATTCATCCCACAAGTCTTCGAGTGAGTCGTAGGGCGTTGCGCGGTACGCGACCAACTCGATCGCGAGCGGCACGCCGCCGAGTTCGTCAAGGAGTGGAACTAAATGTGAATCGGAGTCGGAAATATTGTCTGCGATTGATCTGAAAAGTTGCATTGAAGCCGCTCGATCGAGCGGCTCGACTCGCACTGGCGCGACTGTCCAGCCTGGACGCAGCGGTACGTCCGCGCCCCGAAGCGCGACGATCATACTCACCGTAGGGACCGCCATAAGCTCTGCAAGGCAATCCTCGACGGCGGTAGAATCCCGCTCCCAAGGTGTTTCGAGGTTATCGAGGAGGATGAGACTTTTCTGTCTTGCCAACTGGCTTTGCGCTTGCCGGAAGCTGTGCCGCGACGGATCGAGGCCCACAGCACGGATTATTGCGGCGCGTAACGGCGCGCTCCCGGTAATCGTTTCAAGCGGTATGAGCCATCGGCGGTGCCGGAAGCGGGCGATGCTGCATGAGTCGATGGCTATGCGCTGGAGAAGGGTCGATTTACCTATGCCTGCCGACCCCAACACCAGAATAGCCGCCTGCGCCTTTCCGGATAGTGCGGCGAGGATCGATTTCGTTTCGACATCCCGGCCAATGCATCGTGCCGGTGGCACAATCGGAAAGGCTGCACGCGGCCTCCGGGGCGACGGCGAATGCGGAGGAAATGCACGCGGTGCCGTCCGTAATTCCTGCCGTTGCTGTGAGTAGGCCAGATTGTCGCCGAACAGGGCCGATTCTAGCGACCTTATGTCGTCCGGGTAGTTCTTGCCTGTGCGCCAGTATCTGACCGTTCTGTCGGAAACGCCGATCGTTTCAGCGAGTTCCTTATTCGTCCAGAGCTTCCCGGCCCTTTCAGGCGAACCCTCAGGGCGCGTGCCGTTGTTTAAGTGCCAGCTCAGCACCTCAGGGAAGGTGCGGCCACTGCTGATCTCCGACGCCATCTTAGCTCGTTTCCACGTGTCTTCCGATTACTGCAGCGACGGGCCTCGTCAGATGAGGATCATAGCAATCCGATCAACCACGGAGATCGGAAATGAAGTTTATCCTCAGCATTATCCTACGACACGCGCTGCCGCTGCTCTACATCGTACAGGCTATCATATACGCAGTTGTCGGCATGACCGTACATGAGGCCGGACTGATGCCCCCGTCTGCTTGCTACTTGGCCTTGTCCGCGATCTGCCTGCTCATTGCTATCTGCCACTGGCGGTCTTCGCGGCGCAACTAGGCTTGCATCCTGCTTCCGTAAATCAACTGTTTCTCGATGAGGGAGGCCATTCAGGCTACTCCGGCCGCTTGTGGTCTGACTATTCCTTTCCACCCGCGTCCATCGAATGTCCGCTTGATTGTCTCATCGTCTGGAAGCCGCTATTCCGCTTCCGGCCGCAAAGCAGCTACTTGGCGAACCCCGACTTGAACCGACCGCCGCCCCCAACAAAAAACACCGGAGCAGTTCCCCGCTCCGGTGCCAAATCTCATCACGCTAATCCCGTCCCCTACTCTCTGCCGAGCACGTTCGCCGTTGAGATGTAGGCGAGTCCGAGAGCATCGGCGACGGCTTTGTAGGTGCGCTTGCCGGCGTGGACGTTGAGGCCGTTGGCAAAGTGGTGTCGCCCGCCAGCGCGGCCTTCCAACCCTTGTTGAACTCCGGGTGGGAGGTCTGGCGACGACGAGTTCCCTGGTGACAGCTAGCCCAATTCATTGAAAGGATGGAGAAAACGCGGCAAGCGATACGCGTGAATTAGGCAAGCAGTCACCGGAATTCTGCGGCGCGGCCCCGTCAAGCCAAGCTCGGAAGGGACGTATCGAGCCAGATATCTTCATGAGTTGGGGCAATCGAGCCCCCCTACCCCGTCACCGCTTCCAGCCGCGGTCCTTCAGGCTCTTGACCGAGGGGAAGCGGCCTTTTTTCACCGGTTCGGGTGGCGGTGGCGGCGGGGTTGGTTTCAGCGACAGTTTCTTGAGGTCGGGCGCCTGCAGCTGGGTGTTGGCGCCGGCCTTGGCGTCGTCGACCATCTTGGCGAGGCGCACCAGAACGGCGGCGGTGCCCTTGAGGCGCTGCTCGGCCTCGGGCCATTCGCGCACCAGCACGATCTTCTGGTCGGGCCGGATCTTGGCCAGCACGCCCTGCTCGCCGATATACTTGACCAGCGCCGCCGGGTTCTCGAACTTGCCGTCGCGGAAGCCGAGCACGATGCCCTTGGGGCCGGCGTCGATCTTCTCCACATTGGTCTTGCGGCAGAGCGCCTTGATGGTGACGATCTTGAGGAGATGCTCCACCTCTTCCGGCAGCGGCCCGAAGCGGTCGATCAGCTCGGCGCCAAAGGCGTCGATGGAACTGCCGTCCTCGAGATCGGCCAGGCGGCGATAGAGCCCGAGCCGCAGCTGCAGATCCGGCACATAATAGTCCGGGATCAGCACCGGCGTGCCGATGGTGATCTGCGGCGACCAGGTGTCTTCGGCCACATCGTCGAAGTTGCCGGCTTTCAGCTGCGCGACGGCCTCTTCGAGCATCTGCTGATAAAGCTCGTAGCCGACTTCCTTGATGTGACCGGACTGTTCCTCGCCAAGGAGGTTGCCGGCACCGCGCAGGTCGAGGTCGTGGCTGGCGAGCTGGAAACCGGCGCCCAGCGTGTCGAGCGACTGCAGCACCTTGAGGCGCCGTTCGGCCACGGTGTTGATCTGCCGCTCGGCCGGCGTGGTGAAGATGGCATAGGCGCGCGTCTTCGACCGGCCGACACGGCCCTTGAGCTGGTAGAGCTGGGCGAGACCGAACATGTCGGCCCGGTGGATGATCAGCGTGTTGGCGGTGGGAATGTCGAGACCGCTTTCGACGATGGTCGTGGAGAGCAGCACATCATACTGGCCCTCGTAGAAGGCATTCATGATGTCTTCGAGCTGGGTCGCCGCCATCTGGCCGTGGGCAATGGCTACCTTCACCTCGGGCACATGCTTGGCGAGGAACTCGGCCCGATCGGAGAGATCGGCGACGCGCGGGCAGACATAGAAGCACTGCCCGCCGCGGTATTTCTCGCGCAGGATCGCCTCGCGCACCACCAGCGCATCGAAGGGGGTGACGAAGGTGCGGACGGCGAGACGGTCGACCGGCGGCGTGGCGATCAGCGACAGCTCGCGCACACCCGTCAGCGCCAGCTGCAGCGTCCGCGGGATCGGCGTGGCGCTGAGCGTCAGCACGTGCACGTCGGACTTGAGTTCCTTCAGCCGTTCCTTGTGCTTGACGCCGAAATGCTGCTCCTCGTCGATGATCAGAAGGCCGAGGTCCTTGAACTCGATGCCCTTGGCGAGCAGCGCATGGGTGCCGACCACCACATCGACGGTGCCGTCGGCGAGGCCGGCGCGGGTGGCGGCCAGGTCCTTGGTCGGCACGAGACGCGAGGCCTGCCGCACTTCGATCGGCAGGCCCTTGAAGCGTTCGAAGAAGGTGCGGAAATGCTGGCGCGACAACAGCGTCGTCGGCACCACCACCGCCACCTGCTTGCCGCTCATGGCGGCGAGGAAGGCGGCGCGCAGCGCCACTTCCGTCTTGCCGAAACCAACGTCGCCGCAGACGAGGCGGTCCATGGGCCGGCCGGCTCCGAGATCGCCGGCCACCGCCTCGATGGCATTCAGCTGGTCGTCGGTCTCGTCATAGGGGAAGCGGGCGGCGAAATCGTCGTAGATGCCTTCCGGCGGTATCAGCACCGGTGCGGTCTTGAGCAGGCGCGCGGCGGCCGTCTTGATCAGCTCGTCGGCGATCTCGCGGATGCGTTTCTTCATCCGCGCCTTGCGCGCCTGCCAGGCACCGCCGCCCAGCTTGTCGAGCTGCGCCTCGGCGTCGTCCGAGCCGTAGCGGCTCAGCAGCTCGATATTCTCGACCGGCAGGAACAGTTTGTCGCCGCCGGCATATTGCAGCTCGAGGCAATCATGCGGTGCGCCGGCCGCCTCGATCGTGCGCAGGCCGATGAAGCGGCCGATGCCGTGCTCCACATGCACCACCAGATCGCCCTCGGCGAGGCTGGTGGCTTCCTTGATGAAATTCTCGGCCTTCTTGCGGCTCTTGGCGCCGCGCACCAGACGATCGCCCAGCACGTCCTGCTCGGCGATCACCACGAAGTCGGGCAGTTCAAAGCCGGTCTCAATGCCGAGGATGGCGAGCGGCAGCTTCTGCGGCGCGGACTTCAGCGCTGCGTCGAGATGCGGAACGCTGTCGGTCGTCCCGGCGCCATGATCGTGCAGCACCTGCTGCAGGCGATCGCGCGAGCCTTCCGACCAGCAGGCGATGATGGCCTTGCGCTTCTCCGCCTTGAGCGTGTCGAGGTATTTGACCAGCGCGTCGAAGATGTTGACGTCGCCCGACGCCCGCTCGGCGGCAAAGCTGCGGCCGGTCTTGCCGCCGAAGTCGACGATCTTGAGCGCGCTCTGCTCCGGACGGGCGAAGGGCGTGAGATGCGCCACGTCGCGGCGGGCCAGGATCGCCTTGGCTTCGGTGTCGGTGAAATAGAGCGCCGACGGCGGCATCGGCTTGTAGGGGGCGCCGGAGCCGCCGGTCTTGAGCGCATCGATGCGTGCTTCGTAGTGATCGGAGACGGTGACCAGCCGCTCGGTGATGGCCTCGTCGGTCAAGGGATCGACGATGGTGGGCGCATCGCCGCAATAGTCGAACAGCGAGCCAAGGCCTTCGTGGAACAGCGGAATCCAGTGCTCGATGCCGGCGTAGCGCCGCCCCTCGGAGATCGCCTCATACATCGGATCGCCGGAGGTCGCGGCGCCGAAGTTGGCCACATAGCCCTGCCGGAAGCGCTTGATCGACGCCGGCGTGATCTGCACTTCGCTCATGGGCACGAGATCGAGGCGCTTCAGCTGTCCGGTGGAGCGCTGGGTTTCCGGATCGAAGGTGCGGATGGATTCCAGCGTATCGCCGAAGAAATCGAGCCGCACGGGCGCTTCCGCACCGGGGGCAAACAGATCGAGAATGCCGCCACGCACGGCATATTCGCCGGTGTCGCGCACCGTCGAGGAACGCGAGAAGCCCGCGTCTTCCAGCCAGCCGGTCAGCTTGGCCATGTCGGCCATGTTGCCAGGCCCGAGCGCCATCACCTGTCCGGCCACGGAGGCCGGCGGCACCACCTTCTGCACGATGGCGTTGACGGTGGTCAGCAGCACGAAGGGCTTGGGTTCCTTGATCCGCGCCGTCAGCTCGGACAGCGTCGTCATGCGCTTGGCGACGATGGCCGGGGTCGGCGACACGCGGTCATAGGGCAGACAGTCCCAGCCGGGGAACTCCAGCACGCCGATCTCGGGCGCGAAGAAGGCGAGCGCCCGCTGCAACTGCTGCAGCCGCTGGCCATCGCGGGCCACATAGACGGCATCAAGCCCGGTGCGCTTGCCCGATCGGACCATCTCGGCCAGCACCAGCGCCTCGGCGCCATCGGGCACCGAACCAACGGTGACGGAACGGAATTCCTTGAAGATCTCAGACCACTTGATGGACATCGGACGAAACGGTCAGTCGGTCAGGGGATGGGCGGCGGCGTAGGCGAGCACCTTGGCCAGGACGGCCGTGCGAAACTGCTCCGGCGTCTCCTGCTTGCCGAGGATCCAGCCAAACAGGTCCTTGTCCTCGACCTCCATCAGCGCCTCGAAATCATCGAGCTCGGCCTCGAGCAGGTCGCCCACATGCGCGTCGGCAAAGCGACCAAGAAGCAGGTCGAGCTCCCGCGTGCCGCGGTGCCAGGCGTGATAGAGGATACGCCGACGACGCGGGCTGAGATCATCGGACGTACGCGAAAGACCGGACATGACATGGATCCTCGAAAGACACCCGCGTTCTAATTTGGTTCCGGGCGCCTGTCACGCGGTTTTAAGACAGAAATGGAGGCAAAGACGCCGTGTCTGGCCGCGCCGGACGCAGTGCCAAGGCTAGACATTATTAACCTTTCGACAACCAAACCAGGAAGCTAACAATTTTCGTTAGTGAACAGCCCCCTGCTCTAGCGGTTTTGTTAACGCCAGCGGCATAGCGTTTTGACCATATAAGAGAGTGGATCAGGGCTTGAGGCGCGTATGCATGTACTGGAGCTTCCAACGCTATTGACCGTGAGCATCTGCCTGGCAGCATGCAATATCGGCATCATGGCACTGGGTTGGACAGCGAGTCGCAACTCCAGTCACTTCGTCTATTGGGGCGCCAGTTACGCGGCTTTTCTCGTAACCATGATCCTGCTCATGGGGCGCGCGCTGCTTCCCGACGCCATGTCCATAGGCTTTGCCAACGGCCTCGGCCTGCTTGGCTACGGACTGGCCTGGCTGGGCCTCAAGAAGTTTGCCGGCCGCATCACCTCTTCCGACATCGCTTTCTCCTTGTCCGGCATTGTGATCTGGTTCCTGTTTGCAACCTTGACCAAGCAATATGAGTCGATCAACGCCCGCACCATTCTGATTTCGGCGCTGAACGTCGCCTTCTCGTTCGCCGTGATTCGCGAAGTTCGGCTTCTGCGCCAGCAAGAGCCGCTTTCATCCTATACGTCCCTGATCGGGATGTTCTCGATCCACAGCGTGAGCCACATCGCTCGCATCGGACTGGTCCTGACCGCCCCCTTGCCGGAAGGCTCCGACGCCCTCCCCCGCTATGGATGGTATGTGTGGATCGGCCTTGAAGCCGCGATCAGCATGGCCTTCATGGGCCCGAACCTGCTTGCGATGCACAGCCAGCGCACGGAACGCAAGTTGCGCACGGCAGCGGAAACCGACTCGCTCACCGGCCTGTGCAATCGGCGAATCTTCATGAAGAGCGCCAAGCAGATGGTCGAAGCCTCCACAGGCAGTGGCGCGCTGATCCTGTTCGATCTCGACCATTTCAAGAGCATCAACGACACGCATGGCCACTCGGTCGGAGATATGGCGCTGGTTGCCTTCGCCGATGCGCTATCGGCCAGGATCCAGGAGCCGGACATCTTCGCTCGCGTCGGCGGCGAGGAGTTCGCCCTCTACATGCCCCACGCCAGCGCCGGCATTGCCACCAGCTTTGCCAGCCACCTCCGCCAGTGCGTTCGCGACATCAACATTCCAACCAATGATCAGCCGATCAAGCTGAGTGTCAGCTGCGGCATTGCCGCCATTTCGGAGACTGGGCCGAACTTCGAGCTCCTGCTGACGGCGGCCGATACCGCGCTCTATGATGCCAAACGCACGGGCCGCGACCGAGCGGTCGTCTTCTCCAAGGCCATGCGCCTGAAGATGTTCCTGGGAGCGTCCGGCACGTCCAATCTGGACTCCATGGTGATCTGACGCCTGAAAGGCATCACCTTTCCAGGAACACAGCCCCCACGCCATCGCAAGCGGCCTTGTCCTCGTCGTTGAAAATGGAACAGCGATCCATCGACAGGCAGCCGCAGCCGATGCACTCGCCAAGCCGATCCCTCAGGCGCTCCAGCTTGGAGATCCGCGCCTCCAGCATGTCGCGCCATCCGCTCGAAATGGCTTCCCAGTCGTCGCGTCCAGGCGCCCGCATGTCCGGCAGCTTGCGAAAGGCGTCCTGAACCTGCTTGAGCGGAATGCCGAGCTCCTGCGCCGCCCGGATCACAGCCAAGCGTCTGAGAACGTCGCGATCAAAGCGTCGCTGATTGCCGCCGGTGCGACGGCTCGTGATCAGACCGAGCCTCTCGTAGAAGTGCACCGCTGAAACGGCCACACCGCTGCGAGCCGCGACCTCGCCGACAGAAAGTTCCGCATGCGCCATTTTTCGCTTTACCTCAACCATTGTTGAGGTTGTAGCTTGCTGCAAATCCCGTCGCAACGAGGTCTGCTGACGATTACCGGCAGGCTTTTCGGATAGGTATCGGAACCAAATCAGGCTAACACAGCTCATTGCTGCGTTTGCGGGAGCCCTTGAGCGTGTCCCGGATCGGACGGAATTTGTCGGATCGATCTGGAAGTGCTCGGGGTTCAAAGGCTTGAGCTACCGCTGTTCGATCATGGTGTTCCAACATGACCGGCGGATGTGCCTGGGCCGCCGAAGGCGTTGAACCAAAGGACTTGTTGTTTCATGACCGACCAGATCCACCCCACCGCGGCCACGCAAAATGGCCGCTGGGCGGAGCTTTTGCAGCCGCGACTGGCGCCGGCTACAATCATGATTTCGCTTGGAATTGCGATCTTTGCCTTCAACGCCTTCATCGTATCGACCACCATGCCGACGGCGGTGGGCGAGCTGAATGCGGCGGCCTATCTGTCCTGGACCTTCACCGCCTATACCACCGCCTCCATCGTCACCGGCTCGGCCGCCAGCCTGGCCAAGCTGCGCCTGGGTGACCGCATGTCGCTGGTGCTCGGCAGCCTCACCTTCCTCATCGGCAACAGCCTGGTGGTCTGGGGCAACGACATCATCATGGTCATCCTCGGCCGCCTGCTGCAGGGCGCCGGCGAAGGCCTTGTGTCCGCCATTTGCTATTCCCTGGTGCCGCGGCTCTTCCCCGGCAATCTGGTGGCCAAGGTGTTTGGCGTCGAGGCCACCGTCTGGGCGGTCGCCGCCTTCGGCGGGCCGGCACTCGCCGGCTGGATCACAGAGACTTGGTCGTGGCGCGCGGCCTATAATGTGAACGTGCCGGTGGTGGCGATCTTCATCTTGCTGGTGCTGCGCACCATCCCGGCTCACGAAGCCGTCGCCACGGCAACGCCATTCCCGGGTATCAGGCTCGGTCTGGTGGCCGGCACCATGGGTGCCATCTCGCTGGCCGCTGTCATCGAAAGCCCGGTCTATCAGCCGTTGCTCATTGTCGCGGCCATTGCCATGGCCGCCCTTGCCTATCGCATGGATCGACGCGCGCCCTTTGCCCTTCTCCCGACCGGAGCCTTCCGGGTCAGTTCACTGGCCGGCATGGGCCTTGCGGCCGTCGTGCTGATGCCGATCGCCCAATCGGTGACCAGCCTGTTCACGGTCTTTGCCGCGCAGCATCTGTGGGGCTACAGCACCACCATGGCCGGCATCCTGGGGTCGGCGCTCGCCACCGCCTGGAGCCTGACCGCCATTGGTGTCGCCAGCCTGAAGAGCCGTTCGCGCGCCATTTCCCTTGTGGTCGGCGGCTCGCGCGGCCTTGTCCTCGGCCTGGCACTGGCCGCGGCGACGCTGTTCGTCTCCTCACCGTCGGGCTATATCGCGGCGACGGTCTTCGTCGGCATGACCATGGGCATGTCTTGGGCCAATCTGTGCCAGACCATCATGGACGCAAGTCCGGCCGGCGAGCGCGACAAGGCTTCGTCTCTCTTGCCGACGCTGCAATCCATGGGCTACGCCGCCGGGGCGGCGCTGAACGGCCTCGTGGCCAATGTCGCGGGATTTGCCGGCGCCCACTCGCCTGACGACCTGAGGATGGCGCTCACCATCACTTTCGTCTTCGCAACGCTGGCAGCGCTGATCCCCGCCTTTGCCGTCACGCGCATGGCAACGCTGAGCCGCTCGGCCGGGCGGCTGTGAGACGCCCCCATCGGGGCGTCCCACCGGTCTGCGATGAAACACGTCAGATCGAGTAATCGCCGAAGATCGAGCCGGCGCCGAAATACTCGCGCTTGTCGAGCCAGGCCACGATCTGATCGGCCAGTTCCTCGGAGGTATAGGCTGTCGTGTCCAGCGTCAGCTCGGGATTTTCCGGCGCCTCGTAGGGCGAGGAAATGCCGGTGAAGTTCTGGATCTTGCCTTCACGCGCCTTCTTGTAGAGCCCCTTGGGATCACGCGCTTCGGCGACGTCCAGCGGCGTGTTGACGAAGATCTCGACAAACTCGCCATCCTCCAGCAACTCGCGAGCCAGCTGCCGCTCGGAGCGGAAGGGCGAGATGAAGGACACAAGAACGATCAGGCCCGCATCGACGAACAGCTTGGCCGTCTCGGCCACGCGGCGGATGTTCTCCACGCGGTCGGCGTCGGAGAAGCCGAGGTCCTTGTTGAGACCGTGCCGGACATTGTCGCCGTCGAGCGTGAAGGTGTGCCGATCGAGCGAATGTAGCCGACGCTCCACGAGATTGGCAATGGTCGACTTGCCCGAGCCCGACAGGCCGGTGAACCAGAGAACAACCGGCTTCTGTTGCTTGGCAGCCGCACGCGACTCCTTGGTGACATCCAGCGCCTGCCAGTGAATGTTGCTGGCGCGCCGCAGGCCGAAATCCACCATGCCCGCACCAACCGTGAGATTGGAGATGCGGTCGATGACGATGAAGGCGCCGGTGTCGTGATGCTCGCAATAGGGATCGAAGGCGATCGCTTCGCTGAGCGCAAAGTTGACCACCGCAACCTCATTGAGCGCCAGCGTCTTCGCCGCCAACTCGCTGAAGGTGTTGACGTCGATCTTGTGCTTGATCTCGGTGACCTGACCGGGCACCAGCTTGGTGCCGAGCTTGATCAGATAGGGGCGCCCCGGATAGAGCGGCTCGTCCGCCATCCAGATCAGATGCGCGGCAAACTGATCGGACACTTCCGGGCGATTGTCCGGCGCCGTCAGCACATCGCCGCGCGAGATGTCGATCTCGTCGTTGAGCGTGATGGTCACCGCCTCGCCGGCGCCGGCTTCCGGCAGATCGCCATTATGCGTGACAATCGCCTTGACGGTGGAGGACCGGCCGGACTTGGCAACCACGACGGCATCGCCCGGACGCACAAGCCCGGAGGCGATGGTGCCCGAGAAACCGCGGAAATCCAGATTGGGCCGGTTCACCCACTGCACCGGCATGCGGAAGGGCTTGGCCACCAGATCCTGCTCGATGTCCACCGTCTCCAGGTGCTCGACCAGTGTCGGCCCGGTGTACCAGGGCATGTTCGGACCGCGTTCGAGCACGTTGTCGCCGAAGCGCGCCGACAGCGGGATCGGCTGGAAGGTATGGAAGCCGAAGTCGGCGGCAAACGCCTTGTACTCGGCGACGATCCTGTTGAACACGTCTTCCGAATAGCCGGCGAGATCGATCTTGTTCACCGCCAGCACCACGTGCCGGATGCCCAGCAGCGAGGCGATGAACGAGTGACGCCGCGTCTGCGTCAGGATGCCGTAACGGCTGTCCACCAGGATGACGGCCAGATCGGAGTTGGACGCGCCGGTCGCCATGTTGCGCGTATATTGCTCGTGGCCCGGTGTATCGGCGACGATGAACTTGCGCTTGTCGGTGGCAAAGAAGCGGTAGGCGACGTCGATGGTGATGCCCTGCTCGCGCTCGGCCTCGAGGCCGTCGACCAGCAGCGCAAAGTCGATGTCCTCACCCACCGTGCCGTGCTTCTTGGAGTCCTTCTCCAGGCTTGCCAGCTGATCTTCGAACAGCAGCTTGGTGTCATAGAGCAGACGGCCGATCAGCGTCGACTTGCCGTCGTCCACCGAGCCGCAGGTCAGGAAGCGAAGAAGGCTCTTCTTCTCGTGGCGAGCGAGATATTCCGTGAAGGCCGAAACGTCGAGGGATTCCAGGGCGCTCATCAGAAATAGCCTTCCTTCTTCTTCTTTTCCATGGAGGCGCTGTCGTCATGGTCGATCAGACGGCCCGAGCGTTCCGAGGTCCGCGCCAGCAGCATTTCGCGCACGATTTCCGGCAAGGTCGCGGCCGGGCTCTCGATGGCCGCCGTCAGCGGATAGCAGCCGAGCGTGCGGAAGCGGATCAGGCGGTTCTCGATGGTTTCACCTGATGCGATCGGCATGCGTTCGTCGTCGACCATCAGAAGCTGGCCGTTGCGCTCCACCACCGGGCGCTCCTTGGCGAAATAGAGCGGCACGATGGGGATGTTCTCGAGGAGGATATACTGCCAGATGTCCAGCTCGGTCCAATTGCTGAGCGGGAACACGCGAATGCTCTCACCCGGGCGGACGCGCGAATTGTAGAGCTTCCACAGCTCCGGACGCTGGTTCTTGGGATCCCAGGCGTGGGTTGCCGTGCGGAAGGAGAAGATGCGCTCCTTGGCGCGACTCTTTTCCTCATCGCGCCGGGCGCCGCCAAAGGCCGCGTCAAAGCCGTGCGCCGTCAGCGCCTGCTTCAGCGCCTCGGTCTTCATGACGTTGGTGTAGACGGATGAGCCGTGGGTGAAGGGATTGATGTTGTCGCGCTTGCCGTCGGGGTTGGTGTGCACGATCAGATCCAGACCGAGCCGCTTGGCCGTCTCGTCGCGAAACGAGATCATCTCGCGGAACTTCCAGGTGGTGTCCACATGCATCAGCGGGAACGGCGGCTTGGACGGATAGAAGGCCTTCATCGTCAGGTGCAGCATCACCGACGAGTCCTTGCCGATGGAATAGAGCATCACCGGATTTTTGAATTCCGCGGCCACTTCACGAATGATGTGGATGGATTCGGCTTCGAGCCGCTTCAGATGGGTCAGACGATCCTTGGACACTGGCACGACACCCCTTCAAGGCCACCGCGCCACGCGAGTGACCTGCCAAGCCTTGCCATATGCGCAGCCCGGCTTCCTATGAAGCCACGGGTACCAAGGCAACATCTGGCGAACAAGGATAGGCGCATCGTATTTCCGGTGCCGATTAGAATATTTTACCTCGAAAGCAGCGGTCAGCCGAAACGTCAGCTCAAAACCGCGGTTCCGCCCTCTAAATCGAGCAAAATAGTCCCGCCTTCGACGGACTTAAGTCCGGATCGTCCGCAGAGAAATGAGCGTTGCCAACCAGCCCGGAGGGGCTCCTCAAATGGCCGGAGCCGTGGAGCTGCGCACGATCAGATCCACCTTCCAGACTTCCTGGACAAGAGGCGCCTCACCGGCGAGCCGCCCGAGCGCGATCTCGGCCACGCGCGCCCCAGCCGTACGGATGGAGGATCGCGTCGTCGTCAGCGGCGGGTGCATGTGATCGGGCTGGAAGGCCGGCATGTCGTCGTCATGGGCGACAATGGACAGGTCGCGCGGCACGTCGAGGCCGAGTTCGGCCGCCGCCCGCAGGGCGCCAAGCGCCACCAGAACCGATGCACACAGCAGCGCCGTCGGCCGGTCCGGACGCGCCAGCACCTGACGGGCGAGGCGGTAGCCATTCTCGACGGTCATCGGCGCATGATCGACAGAAAGCAGAGAAGGATCGATCCCCGCCTCGGCATAGGCACCGGCAGCCCCCGCCAACCGATCCGCCGCAAAGGTGAAGCGGTCCTCGCCGTTCAACATGGCGATCCGCTGATGACCGAGATGGATCAGGAACCGCGTCGCATGCAGGAAGGCGTCCCGGTTGTCGATGTCCAGGAAGGCGACGCCATCGGACTCCGGTGGGCGGCCGTGCACCACGAAGGGAAAGCCGATGTCCTTGAGCAGTTCCATGCGCGGGTCAACGTTGCGCGGCGACGAAATCAGCACGGCGTCAACGGTGCCGTCCTGCGCCAGACGGCGATATGTGGAGAGCTCGCCCGCCTGCGTCGTCGGACTGACCAGAATGTCAAACCCGGCCTGGCCGCAGGTCTCGGCAACGCCGGCAAGAAACTCGACATAGAGCGGATCGAGCAACACGTTGCTTTCCATTGGAAAAACAACGCCAAGCGCGTGTGCCTTGCCGGTCGCAAGCCGCCGGGCGGCGGGGCTGGCCCGATAGCCATGACGCTGCGCCGCAGCCAGGACGAGCTCCTTCGTCTTGGCATTGACTTCGGGATAACCGTTGAGCGCCCTGCTGACGGTGGTCTGCGACAGCCCCAGTTCCGCAGCCAATTGTTTGAGATTCATAGCTCTATCAAAACACCCAATGGAAACCGCGACGGTTTCGCCGGAACTTCGGCCAGCAAACCGACCCCCGCCAGTTTCATTAGCCAGCCCCTTCTTTAGCACGATTTCCGCCGTGAACACAAAGGCTTACCGATCAATCCCCCACATTCGGCAAACAGCTTTCGCCACACAACGCCCCCTTTGGTTGAACCGGCCGCAAAAGAGCTGGCCTTATGCCTTTCGCTGATGCAAAACTCGTGGGAAAAGTGAAGGTGTTCCTCGGTTCCCGCCCCCACGGAAAGACGCAGACAACCATGAATCAGCATGTCACGGCCCCCATCAAGACCGATCGCGCTTCAAATCCAGACTGGTGGCGTGGTGCCGTGATCTACCAGGTTTATCCGCGCTCGTTTCAGGACACCAATGGCGATGGAATCGGCGATCTGGCCGGCGTGACCGCCCGTATCGACTACCTGCAGGAACTGGGCATCGACGCCATCTGGCTGTCGCCCTTCTTCACCTCCCCCATGAAGGACTTCGGCTACGACGTCTCGGACTATTGCGACGTCGATCCGATCTTCGGCAATCTCAAGGACTTCGACGACCTCATCGCCGCCGCCCACGCGCGCGGCATCAAGATCATCATCGATCAGGTGATCTCGCACACCTCCGACCAGCACCCATGGTTCAAGGAAAGCCGCTCGTCCAAGGACAACCCCAAGGCCGACTGGTACGTGTGGGCGGAAGCCGCGCCCGACGGCACCGCACCCAACAACTGGCTCTCCGTCTTCGGTGGCCCGGCCTGGGAGTGGGACAGCCGCCGCTGCCAGTTCTTCATGCACAACTTCCTGGCCAGCCAGCCGGACCTCAACTTCCACAATCCGGACGTTCAGGATGCCCTGCTTGGCGTGCTGAAATTCTGGCTGGACCGCGGCGTCGACGGTTTCCGCCTGGACACCGTGAACTACTATTTCCACGACGCAAAGCTGCGCAACAACCCGGCCATGCGGCGCAAGCCCTCGGCCAACGACGCGCCGCTGGTGAACCCCTATGGCCGCCAGAAGCACCTCTACGACAAGACGCAGCCGGAGAACGTCGCCTTCCTCGCGCGCATGCGGGCACTGCTGAACCAGTATCCCGGCACCACCACCATCGGTGAAGTGGGCGACGGCGAGCGGTCGCTGGAGACCATGGCCGCCTATACCGCCGGCGGCGACAAGCTGCACATGTGCTACACCTTCGACCTGCTCGGCGGCGAATACAGCCGCGACTTCTTCGAGCGGACAATGAAGACCTTCGAGGCCAGGGCCGGCGACGGCTGGCCCTGCTGGGCCTATTCGAACCACGACGTGAAGCGGCACGCCTCCCGCTTCCTCGACAAGACCCAGGATCCCGTCCGGCAGGCCAAGCTGCTGGCCACGCTGCTGATGAGCCTGCGCGGCTCGGTCTGCCTCTACGAGGGCGAAGAGCTTGGGCTGACCGAAGCCGATCTCGCGTTTGAAGATCTGGTCGATCCCTATGGCATTCGCTTCTGGCCCGAGTTCAAGGGACGCGACGGTTGCCGCACGCCGATGGTCTGGAGCGCCGACGCGCCCTTCGGCGGCTTCTCGAGCGCCAAGCCCTGGCTGCCCGTGCCCGATGAGCACAAGACCAGGGCTGTCGATCAGCAGCAAGGTGTCCCGGGCTCCGTATTCGAGCACTACCGGGCGATGATCGCCTTCCGCAAGACCCGCCCTGCCCTGATCTCCGGCTCGATCAGCTTCCTGCCGACCCGCGGTGACCTGCTCGCCTTCGTCCGCCAAGCCGGTGCGTCGAAAATGCTGGTGGTCGTCAACTTCGCCCAGAAGCGGGCGCGCTTCACGCTCCCGGCGGACGTGAAAGTCGCAACCGCTGCCGATCTTGGCTTCGGCGCCAGCCTCAAGGGCGACGTGATCAAGCTCGGGCCGGAAGATCTCTTCATCGCCGACCTCGCCTGATCTGTGCCGAATAGGAACAAATACCCGCGGAACACTCCTTGCTCCCTGCAGTCTGACAGCTGCAGGGAGTGTTGTTCATGGACCGCCGCGCGTTCCTCTTTGGCACGGTTGCCAGCCTGGGTACGGCACTGACCGCCGTCCCGGCGCGTGCGGACATGCGTCGCGTTCAACTGGCCGACCTGCGCGGCAGCCTGCCGGCCACCGACATCGGCCTCACCGCCGGCGCTCCAGACGACCAGAGCACCACACTGCAGAAGGCGATCGACAAGGCTGCCAGCGAAGGCAAGCCGCTGTTCCTGCCGCCGGGACGCTATGAGGTTTCCAACATCCGCCTGCCCGCCCGGCTGCGCATCATCGGCATCGAGGGCGAAACGCGTCTGGTCTACACCGGCGGCGGCTATCTGTTGGCAGGCGAGGACGCAACCGGCGTCACTATCGACGGCGTCGTCTTCGACGGTGCCAACCGCGCTTTGTCCGAGGACGCCGCCGGTCTCGTCAGCTTCCGCAATGTCAGCGATCTGACCGTCGGCCGGTCCGAGGTGCTCGGCAGCGCCGGCCACGCCCTCTCCCTGCAGCAAGTGTCGGGACGCGTGTCGCAGTCGAAGTTCACCGGCGCGCGCGATGCGGGCGTCTGGTCGGTCGATGCTCACGGGCTGGAGATATCGGACAACACGGTCACCGACTGCGGCGACGGCGGCATCCTGGTCTATCGCTGGACGGTGGGCGAAGACGGCACCATCGTCTCGCGCAACCGCGTTGCCCGCATCGCGGCCAAATCGGGGGGCACAGGTCAGAATGGCAACGGCATCAATGTCTTCCGCGCTGGCGGCGTGATCCTGAGCGACAATCACGTCTCCGATTGCGCCTTCTCGGCCATCCGCGCCAACTCTGCCAGCAACGTGCAGATTGCCACCAACCAGTGCCTGCGCTCCGGCGAGACCGCGATCTATTCCGAGTTCGCCTTCGAAGGCGCCATGATCGCCAACAATGTGGTGGACACGGCCGCCGTCGGTATCTCCATCGCCAACTTCAATGAAGGCGGGCGCCTCGCCAACGTATCCGGCAACATCGTCCGCAACCTGCACAAGGGCGGCCCCTACAAGGACGAGAGCGGTCTCGACTTCGGTGTCGGCATCTATGTGGAAGCCGACACGACCGTCTCCGCCAATGTCATCGACACCGCCGCAACGCTCGGCCTGCAGCTCGGCTGGGGCCCCTACATGCGCAACGTGATCGCCAGCGGCAACATGATCCGCAAGGCCGGCACAGGCATCGGCGTGTCCGTCGTCGAAGGCGTCGGCCAGACCATGATCAGCGGCAATCTGATTGCCGACGTGCAAGCCGGCGGCATCCGCGGCATGCGCTGGGCGGACTTTGCGACCGATGAACTCGTGGAAGCGGCCAGCGGCGCCTATCCCGGCCTGATCCTCGACAAGAACAGCCTCAGCTGACCGTACAGCCGCGCCTCAGAAGATCGAGCGTGCGGCGGCGCCAAGGCCTTCGCGCATCAACAGCTTGCGGAAAGGCGGCAGGACACGGGCTGCCTCCAGGCCGATGGCGCGGACCGCCTGCACGGGCAACAGATCCGACAGCAGCGACCGATTGAGCAGGTCGACGCCATAGACCCGGCTCGCCACGTCGCGCTGGCGGGAGGACTGATAGCGATCGATGAACTCGGCGCCGCCGATCTCATCGCCGCGCCCGCGGAATCGTACGGCGATATCAGCGAGATCGCCGATGTCGCGCAGGCTGAGATTGAAGCCTTGCGCCCCGATCGGCGGGAAGCCGTGCGCCGCCTCACCGATCAGCACCACGCGACGCCCGGCAAGCGTCTCGGCCTTGAAGCCGGACATGGGCCAGCATTGGCGCGGGCTGGCAATCTTGAGACGCCCGAGCAGCGAGTGCGAACGCCGTTCGAGTTCAGTTGCGAGTGCCGCGTCGTCCAGCGCCGACAGGCGCTCGGCCACCTCGGGCTTCTCGATGCAGACCAGCGACGAGCGGCGACGGTCGAGCGGGACCAAGGTGAAGGGGCCGGTCTCCGTGTGAAACTCGGTCGAGGTATCGTTGTGCGGCCCGCTGTGCTCGAGGTTCAGAACCAGCGCCGTCTGCGGATAGCTCCAGGACTTGAGCTTGATCCCCGCCGCCTCGCGCACGAGCGACTTGCGACCATCGGCGGCCACCACCAGTCGGGCCTTGATGGTTTCGCCCCTCGATGTGGTGATCGTCGCCTGGCGCTCGCCAAGATCGATCGCCGTCATCAGCGCGGGCACCCGTCGGAGACTGTCGCCGCGGCGGGCAACTTCTTGCGCGAGACCGCCGGTCAGCGCCGTGTTCGGGACATTGTAGCCAAAGGCGTCGCGGCCGACCTCGGAGGCGTGAAAAGCCACTTCCGGGGCGCGGATGAGCCGCCGGGTGCCATCGATGAGGCGCATGGTCTTGAGCGGCGCCGCATGAGCCGACATGAGCTGCCAGGCACCCAGCCGATCCAGAAAGTCCACCGATGCGCCAAGCAGCGCCGTGGTGCGCCAATCTTCCGCCAGCGTCTCGGGGGCAATCAGGGCCACCGAAAGCCCGGCGTCGACGAGTGCAATGGCTGCCGTCAGACCGGCAGGCCCGGCGCCAACTACCGCGACATCATGGATCTGGTCTTGTTCGACGGACATCATCGGCTCCCGGAAGCAACGGACGTCTCTATGTGGCGGCAAAGCGCCCCGCGGGCAAGTCCCAAGCGGGATGGGGGAGGAGAAACGCCGACGACCACGCCCGCTTCACGCAGGATCGTCGGTTCTCAACAGCTTGCCGAACAGGACATTCTCGTATCTCTGGTCCCCCAGCGCGAACCAGTCCAGTCCCAGGCGCTCAAATCCAATGCCGTCATAGAAGGCAAGTGCCTTTTCGTTGCCGGCATAGGCCCTCAGCCAGTAGCCGGCCTCGCCGCGCTCGCGCAGGTGAGATTCGCAAGCCGCCAGCAAGCCGCGGCCGATGCCGCAACGCGCGAAACTTGAGAGGACGTAGAGCCGCTCGAGCTCCGTCGAGAAATGAGGCCTGTCAGCGCGAGCGTCGGCATGGGAAAGGCTGGCAAAACCCAGCAGCCGTTCGCCGGAAGAACAGACGAACAGGCTCCGATCGCTGGCTGCGATCTGCGCCGTCATGTCCTCAGCGGAGAAGGCCCCGAGTACATAGTCGGCAAAATCAGGCGGGATGCCGTCGCCGGCATAGGTATGCAGCCAGACGCCGATCGCCAGCGCCGCCAGCGCGGAAGCGTCCGCCGGCTCAGCACGGCGGATCGCCCAATTGACGTGCGATCGCATTCGCTTAGCGCGAGTTGCGGATCACCTGCACATCGAGATCCCGGATCTTCTTGCGCAAGGTGTTGCGGTTGACGCCGAGCAGCTCGGCGGCCTTGATCTGGTTGCCCCGCGTCGCCGCGAGCGCCGCACCGATCAGCGGATATTCCACTTCCTTGAGGATGCGGTGATAGAGGCCCGGCGGCGGCAGATTGTCCCCGAACTCGCCGAAATACTTGGCGAGGAAGCGCTCCACCGATTCCGACAGCTCTTCGTCGGCATGCACCTCTTCTTCCGGCACCGATACGGTGGGGGTCGCCAGTTCCGCTTCGATCAGGTTCACCGTGATGGTGTCCTGCGGATAGAGCGCGGCCAGACGGCGGACCAGGTTTTCCAGCTCGCGGATGTTGCCCGGCCAGCGATAGCGCTTGAGACGCTCGACGGCGGCCGGTTCGATCTGCTTGGACGGCAACCCTTCGCGCTCGGCGATGTTGAAGAAGTGGCGGACGAGATCGGGGATATCCTCGATGCGCTCGCGCAGCTGCGGCAGGCGGATCGGCACCACGTTCAGACGGAAGAACAGGTCCTCGCGGAACATGCCCTGATTGATCAGGATGCGCAGATCCTTGTTGGTCGCCGCGACGATGCGCACGTCCGTCTTGATCGGCGTGCGACCGCCGACGGTGGTGTACTCGCCCTGCTGCAGCACGCGCAGCAGACGCGTCTGCGCGTCCATGGGCATGTCGCCAATTTCGTCGAGGAAGAGCGTGCCGCCCTCGGCCTGCTCGAAGCGGCCGGCAGAGCGGGCCTGCGCGCCGGTGAAGGCGCCCTTCTCGTGGCCGAACAGCTCGCTTTCGATCAGGTCGCGCGGAATGGCCGCCATGTTGATCGGCACGAAGGGGCCGTTGCGGCGCTTGCCGTAATCGTGCAGCGCCCTGGCCACCAGCTCCTTGCCGGTGCCGCTTTCGCCGGTGATCATCACCGTGAGATCGGTCTGCATCAGGCGCGCCAGAACGCGATAGATCTCCTGCATGGCCGGCGAACGGCCGACCAGCGGCATGTTCTCGCCATTCTCGTCCGCCGCATCGAGGCGCTGCTTGCCCTTGGGCTCGGCCAGCGCACGCCCGACGATGGCGATCAGCTCCTTGAGATCGAAGGGCTTGGGCAGATATTCGTAGGCGCCCTTCTCAGACGCGCGGATCGCCGTCATGAAGGTGTTCTGGGCGCTCATCACGATCACCGGCAGATCCGGACGCGCCTTCTTGATGCGCGGCAGCAGATCGAAGGCGTTCTCATCGGGCATCACCACGTCCGTGATGACCAGATCACCATCGCCCTGACTGACCCAACGCCACAGGGTCGCGGCATTTGAGGTGAGCCGAACTTCATAGCCCGCGCGCGACAGGGCCTGGTTGAGAACCGTGCGGATCGCGGAGTCGTCGTCGGCGACGAGAATGCTGCCGGTGGGCATCGTGTGAAAACCTTTCAGTCGGCGGACTTATCGACGTAAGCGGGAAGGAGCAATCGGAACGTGGTGCGACGCGGTTGGCTGTCGCATTCGATCACGCCGCCATGGTCGCCGACAATCTTGGCAACCAGCGCGAGACCGAGCCCCGTTCCGTTGGTTTTGGTAGTCACGAAGGGATCGAACATGTGCGTCTGGATCTCGTCCGGCACGCCGGGGCCATTGTCGCGGACGCAGAATTCCAGCGGCAGGCTGACCCGCTCGCGCGTTCCGGGAATGGAGAGGCGCACGCCCGGCCTGAAGGCGGTCGTCAGGACGATTTCGGCGTCGGAGGTGTCGACCAGCGCTTCCGCGGCATTCTTGACGAGGTTGAGGAACACCTGCACCAGCTGATCGCGGTTGGCATAGACCGGCGGCAGCGAGGGATCATATTCCTCGATGATGCGGATATGCCGGGCAAAGCCACTGAGCGCCAGACGCTTCACATGCTCCAGCACGGCGTGGATATTGACCGGCTCGCGCTCGATCGGGCGTTCGTCGGAGAAGACCTCCATCCGGTCCACCAGCTTGACGATGCGGTCGGCCTCGTCGGTGATGAGCTGGGTCAGCGCCCGGTCGTCATCGGTGGCGGACTGCTCCAGAAGCTGGGCCGCACCGCGGATGCCGGACAGCGGGTTCTTGATCTCATGGGCCAGCATGGCCGCCAGCCCCGTCACGGAACGGGCAGCGCCGCGGTGGGTCAACTGCCGGTCCATCTTGTCGGCCATGGTGCGCTCCTGCAGCATGACGACGACGAAGTTGGGCTGATCGGCCGCCGGCGCGGCATAGATGTCGACGATGCGCTCGCCGCCGATGCGCGGCGTCCCCACGTCGACGCGATACTCATTGACCGACGAGCCACGCTCGCGCACCTGATCGACAAGCTGCAGCAGCGGGCTGCCGAAGGGCACGAAATGGCCGAGCGGATGGCGGCTCAGCACCGACGCAGAAGCCTGAAAGAAGCTCTGCGCCGCATCATTGGCCGAACAGACCTTGTTGGCCTCGTCGAGCAGGATCACCGGATGCGGCAGGGCATTGAGGATCAGCACCTCCCGCTCGCCGCGCGCGGCAGCGGGCCCTGTCCTGGAAGTCTGGTCCGTCATGCAGCATACCTTTCAACATCATCGGCAACGTCCCCGTCGAACCAATCAACGACGGCAGCCCTGACGGCTTCCGGGGCATCCGTGGTAAACACGCGGGCCCTCAGACCAACCGCGTCGGCGTCGTCACGCGGATAGGCATCCAGCGTCCACCCAAGATGCTTGCGAGCAATCCGGATGCCAAGTTCCTGCCCGTAGAGCGACAGCATGGCGTCATAGTGCTCCAGGAGCAGATCACGCGCCTCAAGCCGGCCGGGAGCGATCGCCTCGCCCCCCTCCCGCAATGCCTTGGCCATGCGACCGGGCATCCAGGGCCGGCCATAGGCGCCCCGCCCAACCATGACCGCATCGGCGCCGGACAAGTCCAATGCGCGCCTTGCGCTGGCCGCATCGACAATGTCGCCGTTGACCACCACGGGAATGCGCACAGCCTCGGTCACCGGCCTCACCTTGGACCAATCGGCCGAGCCTTTGTAGAACTGGTTGCGCGTGCGCCCGTGCACCGTCACCATCTGCACGCCGGCGGCCTCGGCGCGGCGCGCGAGATCGGCGGCGTTCAGCGAGTTTTCGTCCCAGCCGAGGCGCATTTTCAGCGTCACCGGCACGGAAACCGCAGCCACCACCGCTTCGATCAGCGTCAGCGCGTGATCAAGGTCGCGCATCAACGCCGAGCCGGAGTAGCCTGAAATCACGCGCTTTGCCGGACAGCCCATGTTGATGTCGATGACATCGGCACCGGCGTCTTGCGCCAGACGCGCCCCATGCTCCATCCACCGCGCCTCCCGGCCGGCAATCTGGACCACATGCACGTCGATACCCGCGCCTTCCGCTCGTGTGACCGTTTCGGGATGCCCTTCGGCCAGGGTCTCGCAGGCGACCATTTCCGACACCACCATGCCGGCGCCATAGCGCTGGGCAAGCTGGCGGAACGGCAGATCGGTCACGCCCGACATGGGCGCAAGAAATACAGGATTGGGCAGATGCACGGAGCCAAGCCGGATGCCCTCCGCCAGACGGGCTGGCGCGACAGGTATTTCCGGCGTTTCATTCATGCTCATGCGGTGGGCACCAAACAACATTGCTCACTATTTGCGCAATTGATAGCCTTACCCGAAAAAAGACGCAAGCGCCTTGCGGGACCTTTCGGGAATAACGTATCCACGATGCACATTTTTGACGCGCCTTTGCGTCGGGACCATTACAGAGCCTAAAGAACCGGCAATGATCCAAGGTAATTCAGCCGACCTCAGGCCCACCGTGGCCGTGATCCTGGTAGCTGCCGGCCGCGGCACCCGCGCGGCAGAGCCCGGAGAACCGCCAAAGCAATATCGCAAGCTCGCTGGCCGCGCCGTGCTGGCCCACACAATCGACGCCTTTCTGAACCATCCGGCTGTGGGTCTGGTCGAAGTGGTGATTCACGGCGACGATGCCAAGCTTTATCAAGACGCGGTCACCGACATCAAGGATGCCCGTGTGCTGCCGCCCGTGATCGGTGGAGCTGACCGACAAGCAAGCGTTTTCAATGGCTTGCAGGCTCTTGCACCACACGGCGCGGACCTGGTGCTGATCCATGACGCGGTGCGTCCCTTCATCTCGACGCCAACGATCGAGGCGGTCGTCGCGGCACTCGCCTCCCATCCGGCGGTGCTCTGCGGGATCCCGGTGGTGGATACGGTCAAGAAGGTCGATCACGGCGGCCTGATCGAAGCGACGGTGCCGCGGGACGGGCTCTGGCGTGCAGCGACACCGCAAGGCTTCGCCTTTGACAAGATCTTGAAAGCACATCGAAAACTCGCCGAAGACGGTGTTTCGGGCGTGACTGACGATGCGGCAGTCATGGAAATGACAGGGCAGCGTGTTCTCATGGTCAAGGGCGACGACGACAACGTGAAACTGACAACCGCACAGGACTTTGCCATGGCCGAAAAGCGTGTTCTGGCAGAGACTTACCTCCGCCTCCCCGACGTCAGATGCGGAACCGGCTATGACGTGCACGTGCTGGAACCGGGCGACGGCGTCACCCTTTGCGGGGTCTTCATCCCCCATAGCCACAAGCTGAAGGGGCATTCGGATGCGGATGTGGCACTGCATGCGCTGACGGATGCCATCCTTGGCGCGCTTGGCGATGGGGATATCGGCCAGCATTTCCCGCCGTCCGACAATCGCTGGCGGGGGGCGGCGTCGACCCTCTTCCTGGCGGATGCCGTTCGGCGTGTCCGGGAACGCGGCGGAATTATTGCACATTGTGACGTGAATATCGTCGCCGAAGCCCCGAAAGTGGGGCCGCACCGGGAGGCGATGCGGGCCAGAATCGCGGAGACCTGCGGCATTTCCATCGACCGCGTCGGCGTAAAAGCCACGACAAATGAAGGACTTGGCTTTGCCGGTCGCAGGGAAGGCATTTGCGCGATCGCCACCGCCACCATAAGGTTGCCGCTATGACCGATCTCTCCCCGCTTGAAGCCAGGGCGACCGATATCCTCGCGGCGGCGCGGACAAAGGGCCTGAAGATCGCCACCGCCGAATCCTGCACCGGCGGCCTGATCGCCGGATTGCTGACGGAAATCGCCGGTTCCTCCGACGTCTTCGAACGGGGATTCGTTACCTACTCCAATGAAGCCAAAGCGGAAATGCTGGGTGTCCCCGCCGAGCTGATCGCCGCTCGGGGTGCCGTCAGTACCGAGGTGGCACTGGCCATGGCGGAAGGCGCTCTCACCCATTCCCGCGCGGATATCGCCGTCGCCGTGACCGGAATCGCCGGCCCCGGCGGCGGGAGTGCGACAAAGCCGGTTGGTCTCGTATTCGTCGCAATCGCCTCGAAGAAGTCGGCGTCAATGTCACGGGAATGTCGCTTTGGCGCACTCGGTCGTTCCGGCGTCCGACAGGCGACGATTGCCGCCGCCCTGGAGCTGATCGAAGAGGCGCTCCGGGCCTGAGCCGAGGGCGTACCGCACGCGCCGCCCTTCGCGAGATGCGCGAGGCAGGAGCAGCCGGATCAGCGCAAGGGGGCGGTCACGATCTTGAAACCGGCATAGACGAAGGCGAGCGCCAACAGACCGTCGAACCACCGGCGCAGACGGACAAAGCCGCGCTGCACGCGAGCGGACGAGAAGAGCAGCGCATAGCTCGAAAAGATCAGGCCGCACTGCAATCCAACCGCAAGAATCACCGTCGCCAGTTCCTTGGGTGACACGCCGGCCGGCACACCGACCGAGTAGAGGGCGCCGAAGAACAGGATGGCCTTCGGATTGGTGAGATGCAGGAGCACGCCCTTCACATAGGCCTGACGTGGGCTGAGATCGGCGGCAGCCACCAAGGCCACCGCCCGCGGCGCGATGGCGCCTTTCGCGGACTTGCAGGCCAGAAAGAGGAGATAGCCGGCGCCAAAGTAGCGCAGCGCCTCCATCAGCCAGACATTGGCCAGCATGATCGCGCCAAGCCCAAGGGCCGCCGTGATCGACCAGAACAAGGAGCCGGTCAGAACGCCACCGGCGAGAGCGAGCCCGCGCGCCCGTCCCTGCGCCATCGACGTGGCGGCGATGGTCATGGTCGACGGACCAGGGCTAGCGGTGGCGAGAAATGCGGCGGAGAGGATCAGCGGCAGATTGACGGCGTCCATGCGAGCTCCGGATCATGACAGGCGGTTCTGCAGCGAAGATGCCGACCGGCTTTGCCGGCCACAAGCCCGGCCCCCTTCAATCAGGTACGCCCCGGGCGATCAGGCGGGCACGCCGTAGACCTTGTCGGCGCGGGTCTCGAAGGCCTCGGAGAACTTGCGGAAGGCACGGTCGAACATGGAGCCCATCAGCGCGCCAAGGACCTTGCTCTTGAACTCGTAGTGGATCCAGAAGCCCACGTCGCAGCTCTGTTCGCCGGTCGGTTGGAAGGTCCAGCGATTGTCCAGGAACTTGAAGGGACCATCGAGATACTCGACGACGATGGCCAGCGCCTGCCGATCGAGCTGCACCTTGGAGGTGAAGGTCTCGCGCACCGGGCCATAGCCGACCGTCATGTCGGCCACCAGAATCTCCCCTTCGGGAGTCTCGCGGCGCAGACGGACGGACAGGCGTTCGCACATGGGCACGAACTCGGGATACTTCTCGACATCGGCCACCAGGGCGAACATCTGCGCAGCGGAATGCCTGACCTTCCGCGTCGTTTCGAACTGCGGCATCCTCTTTACCCCGCCAGACCCAGCTTGGCTGCGCGATTTGCCTTGAGGCGGGCAAAGTCCTCGCCGGCGTGATGCGACGAACGCGTCAGCGGGCTCGAGGAAACCATCAGGAAGCCCTTGGTATAGGCCACCGTCTCGTAGGACTTGAACTCGTCGGGCGTCACGAACTTGATGATGGCGTGATGCTTTGAGGTGGGCTGCAGATACTGGCCGATGGTGATGAAATCCACGTCGGCCGAGCGCAGGTCGTCCATCAACTGCAGCACTTCGTTCCGCTCCTCGCCGAGGCCGACCATGATGCCGGACTTGGTGAAGATGGTGGGATCCAGCTCCTTGACCCGCTGCAGGAGGCGGATGGAGTGGAAATAGCGCGCACCGGGGCGAACCGTCAGATAGTTGGACGGAACGGTCTCCAGATTGTGGTTGAACACGTCGGGACGGGCAGCCACCACCTTTTCGAGGGCACCTTCCTTGCGCAGGAAGTCGGGCGTGAGCACCTCGATGGTGGTCAGCGGCGAGCGACGGCGGATCGCACCGATCACCTGGGCGAAATGCTCGGCACCACCGTCGGGCAGATCGTCACGATCGACCGAGGTGATGACCACATGCGACAGGCCGAGCTTCTCGACCGCAACGGCCACATTCTCCGGCTCGTCGGGATCGAGCGGCTGGGGCATGCCGGTCTTCACATTGCAGAAGGCGCAGGCGCGGGTGCAGGTGTCGCCCATGATCATCATGGTCGCGTGCTTCTTGGACCAGCACTCACCGATGTTGGGGCAGCCAGCCTCCTCGCACACCGTGAAGAGACCGTTCTCCTTCACGATGGCCTGCGTTTCCTTGTAGACGGGAGATCCGGGCGCCTTGACGCGAATCCACTCCGGCTTGCGCTGAATTGGATTGTCTGGACGGTTGACCTTCTCCGGGTGGCGCGCCTTGGGCGTCTTGTTCACATTGTCGACAAGGGTAACCATAAGCGCGCGATCCTCCGGCACACTCGAAGCCCCGCAAGCCGCGCGATCGCCGCGCTGAAGACCAAACGGGGATAGATGGCCGCCCTTCTAGCAAATCCGCCGCTTCGCCACCATAGCATTCCCGCATCGCTGGCCCGCGCTGTCAGGGCAACAACGTAGCGCACCGTTGACAGGCGATGTCGAAGAACGGGTCAGACGCCGTGCGCGCACTCAGCGCAGGGCGTCGAAGTTCTGCACGATGACGCCCCGCCAACCGAGGCCTTGATAGGTCTCGTAGCCCGGCGTCAGGTGATGGGCGATGAGCTGGCTGCCATTGCGGAAAGACCAGCCGCTGACGTCCCGGCCGAGATTGTCGATACGCTCCGTCAGCACACCACGACCATCCGAGGCGGCGAGGATGCGTCCACCGCGGTCGACGATCAGCACACGGCTGTTCTCACGCTCCTCATCCGACAGGCGCACGCCCCTCACGATGGTGTCGGCCTGCGGCTCCCAATCGAAGTGAATGGCGAGCAGTCCGATCGGACGACCGCTGGCTTCGCCACCGACGCGGACCGGCGTTGCATAGGTTGCGACAAGGGCATTGCCCAGAATGGGCTCGCGCGCCACGTCTTCGGCATGAAAATCATCGCCGCTGCGCAAGCCGATGCCCGACTTGAACCACGGACGACTGGCGACATTGGTGCCGATGGCGGGATAGCGGTTGTTGCGGCCGGAGGCCACCACGTTGCCATTGAGATCGCAGAGCCACAGGTCGAGATAGACGGTATAGGCGCGGAGGATGACATCCAGCCGCCGGGCGGCATGGTTGAAGGCATCCTCCGACGGCGAGCTCAGGGCATCGACAAAAGCGGAATCGGTGGCCCACCAGCGCACGTCGCAGGTGCGTTCGTAGAGATTGCGGTCGACGATCTCGATGGCATTGAGCGCCAGATCGACGAGACGCTGGCCCTGGGACCCCTCGCTCATTTCCTGGACGAGCGTGGAGATCTGGCCGATCTCGTTGGCAAGCTCGGCCTCAAGAGCTGTCGACAGCTTCTCGACTTCCTCGGAGATGCCACGCACTTCCTGACTGACGACGGCAAAGCCCCGCCCGGCCGCCCCGGCACGCTCGGCCTCGATCAAGGCATTCAGGGCGAGAATGCGCATGCGTCGGTTGATGGCCCTGATCTGGCCAACCTTGGAAAAGGTGATCTCCTGAACAGCTTCCGACTTCGTCGAGATATCACGGATCGATACGTTGGACGCAGCCATCTGTCACCGCCTCACAGTTCTTGGACTTGTCGGCATTCTATCGTGAATCGCTAATATTTCATGTATAATTATAACAATATGACAGCAATTTGGGTTTTCTATTTTGCGGAAACAAGCAACAAATGCATAAAAAGTATGCACACTGCGACGATTAATTCATACTGGAAAGCAACAGAGCGAATTACATGCTCCATGTTTAATCAAACAGGGGGCGACCAAAGTTGAGCTATCCGCCGCCGAAGATCCTGCACGCCACTTTCACCCCATAACGGGCAAAGCTATCCATGGGTGTGTTGCGTCTGGTTTGGCCGGTCCCGCAAGGCTGAGGGGGTCGCTCAGGCAGATGGTTCTGCTGATACGAACTAGGCCTGTCGCCGATGACATTGAGTGAATGGCAGACTTGGGTGAATGCGGGGAGACACGGAGGTTAGCACCGGCCCGGACGGAATGGCGCCCCGCAAACCGACACGGCAATGCACATTGTGCAGCGAGCTACGCATAACCTTCACAAGAAACAAGGGAGAAAGACATGCCTAAGGCAGTGGGTATCGGCGGTATCTTCTTCCGGGCAAAAGATCCGGAAGCTTTGGCCGAATGATACCAAACACATCTCGGCATTGACGACATGCACAAGTCTGCCTGGCAGCAAGAGGCAGGGATGACGATCTTCGGCCCCTTTTCAAAGGATACCGACTACTTCGGCCGGGCGGAGCAGCAGTGGATGATAAACTTCAGGGTCGATGATCTTGATGGGTTGCTGGCTGACCTCACGGCGAGCGGTGTTGCCGTGGAAACCCGCGCCGAGAGGAACTCCGAAATCGGGCGCTTCGCGCGCATCCAGGACCCCGAAGGCAATCCCGTGGAACTATGGGAGCCAGTGAAGGTTTAATGCGTCCAGCGCAAGCCGACGATGGCAGCGCCCTTGATTGGACGGCCTGCAAGCGGAAGGCGGCACAGGAACACCGCAATGGTCCACACAGCCCCCTCGGCAGGTACAACCAAAATGCATACCAAGAATTGCATGCAATTTGTAGAACTCCTTTCGCGGTGTGAATAGTTTGCCTCACGCAGCAACAAGGAGGACACCATGTCCACGTGCAAGGATGCGAATGGAGACGTCTGGGAAATCTATCAGGCAGCCGACGGCTGGCGCTGGCGCCGAACGGCGCCAAACGGCCGGATCGTAGGCTCGTCCTCGCAAGGCTATTCGAACAAGGCAGACTGCATCGAAAACGCCAAGCGGAACGGCATGGGTTGCACTCCGGCGTGACCGGAAGCCTCTTCGGCGGTCAACGCTGAAGAGGCGCCCCGTCCAGCCGCTTCTGCATGAAATAGCGCGCTCCGCCCCTGGGGTGATCCAGGATCTCGCCACAGCAGACAAAGCCGTGCTTTTCGTAGAAGGGGCGCGCCTGGAAGATATAGGTGTCGAGCCAGATGCCGATGCAGCCGCGCCGGCGCGCTTCCGCTTCGGCCATGGCGATCAGCCTGGAGCCGAAGCCCTGGCGCCGCATCTCCTTGGGAATCACGAAGAGATCGATGTAGAGCCAGTCGTAGCCCGACGAGCCGACCATGCCGCCGATGGCTTCGCCGCTCTCGGGATGGCGGACCACGAGATTGAACGGTGTATACCGCGCCGGCCCGCCGGCTTCCTCGTTATAGGCTATCAGGCGCGCGAGAATGGCCGCTTCGTCGGCCGGCGACGGCTCCGAAAGGATCTCGATCACGGGTTCAAAGCGGGTCTCGTCCATCATGTCTCACACCATTTCGCCCAGATGCTGACGCATGGGCTCAATGAAGAAATTTCGAATTTCTCATTTGCATCAGAGGCATGAGAAATTCGAAAGCGGAATGCCAAGGGTCATTTTCAATGACACTTGGCATCACAAAAACAAAACGGCCCGGAGGACATGCCACCGGGCCGAAGGACAGGGAAGGATCGTCAGCCGACGCGCTTCAGATCCGGCGGGATGATGTCGGCGGCCACCATGGCGCAAGCGTCATCCAGCGTCATCGACTTGGGCGTCTGCGAGCCCAGGGTGCGGACGTTGACGGTAGCTTCTTCCGCCTCGCGCTTGCCGCAGACGAAGATCAGCGGGATCTTGGCCAGCGAATGCTCGCGGACCTTGTAGTTGATCTTCTCGTTCCTCAGATCGATCTCGGCCTTCACGCCCATCTTGATCAGGCGGTCGTAGACCTGCTGGGCATAGTCGTCCGCATCGGAGGTGATGGTGGTGACCATGACCTGCGAGGGGGCGAACCACAGCGGGAAGTGACCGGCGAAGTTCTCGATGAGAATGCCGAGGAAGCGCTCCATGGAGCCGCAGATGGCGCGGTGAATCATCACCGGCGTCTTCTTGGTGCCGTCCGCATCCACATAGAAGGCGCCGAAGCGCTCCGGCAGGTTGAAGTCGACCTGCGTGGTGCCGCACTGCCATTCGCGACCGATGGCGTCCTTCAGCGTATACTCGAACTTCGGTCCGTAGAAGGCGCCCTCGCCCGGGTTGATGCCGGTCTTGATGCGGCCGCCCGAACGCTCGGCGATCTCGTTCAGAACCTTGGTCATCACCTCTTCGGCGTGATCCCACAGGTCATCCGAGCCGACGCGCTTTTCCGGACGGGTCGACAGCTTGACCATGACTTCCTTGAAGCCGAAGTCCTCGTAGACCGACAGGATGAGGTCGTTGATCTTGTGGCACTCGGCGGCCATGTCGGCCTCGGTGCAGAAGATATGCGCGTCGTCCTGCGTGAAGCCGCGCACGCGCATGATGCCGTGCATGGCGCCCGAAGGCTCGTAACGGTGTACGATGCCGAACTCGGCCATGCGGATCGGCAGGTCGCGATAGGACTTGAGGCCGTGCTTGAAGATCTGGATGTGGCCGGGGCAGTTCATCGGCTTCAGCGCGAAGATGCGCTTGTCCTCGGCCTCCTCGCCCGCCGACTGAACGGCGAACATGTTCTCCTTGTACCAGCCCCAGTGACCGGAGGTCTCCCACAGCACCTTGTCGAGCACCTGCGGGCCGTTGACCTCCTGATAGGCGCCGGCGAGACGGCGGCGCATGTAGGCGATCAGCGACTGGAACATCGACCAGCCCTTGGCATGCCAGAACACCACGCCCGGACCTTCCTCCTGGAAGTGGAACAGGTCCATCTCGCGGCCGAGGCGGCGATGATCGCGCTTCTCGGCCTCTTCGAGCATGGTGAGATAGGCCTTGAGATCCTCTTCCGTGTGCCAGGCGGTGGCATAGATGCGGGTCAGCATCTCGCGGTTGGAATCACCGCGCCAATAGGCGCCCGCCACCTTCATCAGCTTGAAGGCGCTCCCGATCTTGCCGGTGGAGACCATGTGCGGTCCACGGCAGAGGTCCATCCAGTCGCCCTGGGCATACATCTTGATCGACTGGTCGGCGGAAATGGCGTCGACGAGCTCGACCTTGAAGGCCTCGCCCTTCTTCTCGAACCAGTCCTTGGCCTGATCGCGGCTCCAGACCTGCTTGGTGAACGGCTTGTCGCGCGCGATGATCTCGCGCATCTTCGCCTCGATCTTCGGCAGATCGTCCGGAGTGAACGGACCTTCGGGGCGATAGAAATCGTAATAGAAGCCGTTCTCGATCACCGGACCGATGGTCACCTGCGTACCGGGGAACAGCTCCTGCACCGCTTCCGCCATCACATGGGCTGCGTCGTGGCGGATCAGCTCGAGCGCGCGCGGGTCATCGCGCGTCACGATCTCAAGCTTGGCATCGGTGGTGATGGGGTCATGCAGATCGCTCAGCGCTCCATCGAGCGCCATGGCGACGGCCTTCTTGGCGAGGGATTTGGAGATGCCCGAGGCAATCTCGAAGCCGGTGATGCCGGGAGCGAACTCGCGCACCGAGCCATCGGGAAAAGTCACGTGGATCATGGTCAGTCCTTTGTTGCTCACTCCCGCCGACGAGTGCGGGTAAGCGATGGTGTCAACGGCTGGGCTTTTAGGCAGCGCCGGCGCGATTGTCCAGAGTCGGGCAGCCCGGCCTTGCTCAGAATTCGCGATTCTTGAGCAGGTGTGCCGGGATCGCCAGCCCTGCCCCGATGGCGCCGAGCGTGAAGATGACGCGCAGGATGTATTCGATGGCGAGCACGATGGTCTGGTCGGCGTTCACCGGATTGGGCGCAGTGAGCGCGAAGAAGCTGAGCAGCGCCTGCCCGAAGAAGGCGCCGGGCACCATGGGGATGCAGCCGGCCAGCGCCACGGCGTTGCAGACCGGACCGAGCGCGCGGCGAAGGACGCTCGCCGAGCAGCTGGTGACGATGGCGGCGGCGAAGGTGGCGGCCTCGAGGCTCCAGCCATCGTCGAGACCAAGGGTACGGACCGCCAGCGCCAGCGCGCCGGCCGCGCCGCACCAGGGCAGGAGGCGGAAGCCGAAATTGAACAGCACACCGAAGCCCATGGCGGCAATGCCGCCGAACAGCGCCTGATGCAACAGGTGGAGGATGGCATCCATGGTCATGCGCGCACCCCCAGGAGAGCTTCGGCCAGCCACACACCGGTGGCGGCGAAGACCATGATCATCAGCACGGTGACGGCGCGGGCACTGCCCATGGTGGGATAGCCGTCCATGATATCGGTCTGCGCATTGGTGGCGGGCACACCGGGCACCAGCAGCAGGATCGACGCCATCATGGCGAGGTTGATCGTCTTCGACCCTACCGCCATGGCGCCGAGCCCGCCGAGCGTGGCGGCGATGAAGGCGATGGTGCCGGCGACGATGAAGACGTTGACGCCCCGGTGCAGCAGCTGATGGCGGATATACTGGCCGATGCCACCGGCAGCCCAGACCGGCAGGAAGGCTGCCCAGTCCACACCGAACAGGCGACCGAAGGCGGTGCAGGCCAGACCGACCGCAAGCGCGACGAACCAGGGCGCATGCCGCGGCGTCTCCCTGGCGAGCCGGACCAGTTCCGTCTCGGTCTCCTCGACGGTCATGCCGCCCTTGGAGACGCGCACCGCCAGCGCCCGAACCGCCTGATCGAGGCGATGGTTCACCGCGTGGCGACCGACGGAGATCATGCGGGTGATGGTGTTGTCGCCGGCGGTGACGGTGATGGCGAGCGAGGCATAGCCCGAGCGGATGCCCACACCCTCGACGCCAAAGCCGCGGGCGATCATGGTCATCCCCTCGTGCACCACATGCACCGAGGCGCCGCACTCCATGAGGATGCGGCCAGCCTTCAGGGTAGCGTTGGCAAATCGTTCAAGCTCGCGATGGCGAACAACGACCGGATCGGAACTGGGCTCCATGAGCAACCGCCATGTGGGTGAATCTCACCACAGTATTGCTTTCGGCCGGGCCGCTAACAAGGAGAAGAATCAAATCAGGCCTGTTAGTCTGGAATGGCAGGCATGTTGCGAGAACGGACGGCTCTGATGCGTGACTATCTCCAGCCCTGGCTGGTCTGGGCCCTGCTGTCGGCTGCCTTCGCGGCCCTGACGGCGATATTGGCGAAACTCGGCGTGGCCGCCGTGAACCCGGACTTTGCCACCTTCGTCAGAACCGTGGTGATCGTGGCAGCCGCCGCGCTCATGCTTTTCGTCAGTGGCAGCTGGCAGGCCCCCGCGACCATACCGGCCAGGACATGGCTGTTCCTGGTGCTTTCAGGCCTTGCCACCGGCGCCTCATGGCTGTGCTACTTCCGCGCCCTGAAACTGGGCGAAGCCGCACGCGTGGCGCCGATCGACAAGCTGAGCGTGGTCCTGGTCGCCATCTTCGCGGCTCTCTTTCTCGGCGAACGCCTCGCACCCGCCAACTGGCTGGGCGTCGCCCTGATCTTTGGCGGCGTTCTTCTGGTCGCCTGGCGGCCGTAAAACGGAACGAGCCGGACACCCCAAGGGATATCCGGCCCGCGCATCGCTTCCGCCTAGACTCTATAAGCGCAGATCACGCGAACTCCAGGATCACCGCGTCCACCGCCAGGCTGTCGCCCGACTTGGCGTGGACGGTGGCGACCTTGCCGTCGCGCTCGGCGCGCAGCACGTTCTCCATCTTCATGGCCTCGACGACTGCGAGAATGTCGCCGGCCTTGACCTCCTGCCCCTGATGAACGGCGATGGAGACGACCAAGCCCGGCATCGGGCAGAGGAGATATTTGGAGAGATCGGGCGGCACCTTCACCGGCATCAGCGCGTCGAGCGCGGCTACTTCCGGCAGCATGGCATGCGCCTTGATGTTGACGCCGCGCCAGGACAGAAACACGCCGCCACCGCTGAGCGACCGCACCTGCACGGCAACTTCACGGCCGTCGATGCGGCCAGTCCAAAGCGGCTCGCCGAGGCGCCAGTCGGACGCCACGGTCATGTGGCGACCGTTGATCTCGGTGTCGATCTCGAGCGGCACCGCGGCGTAACCCTGCGGCACGGTCACATTGACATACTCGCGATCGAGGCGAACCACCCACTCGTGGCGCCAGTGACCCGAGTGCGGCTTGAGCCGGCCCGAGTGATGGTCAAGACGCTCCTTGCGCACCATTTCCATGGCGAGCGCGGCAACGGCCAGCACTTCCTTGGCTTCAGCGTCCGGAGCGCGACCGGTAAAGCCGTCGGGGAACTCTTCCTTGATGAACCCGGTCGACAGGTTTCCAGCCCGCCAGCGCGGATGCTGCATCAGGGCGGTGAGGAAAGGAATGTTCGGCTGAATGCCGTCGATCAGGAAGCGATCCAGCGCCTCGGCCTGCGCATCGATCGCCTCGATGCGGGTCGGCGCATGCGTCACCAGCTTGGCGATCATCGGATCGTAGAACATGGAGATTTCCGAGCCCTCGGTCACACCCGTGTCGTTACGCACGGTGATGCGGCCCTTCACGCCCTCTTCCGGCGGCCGGTACTTCACCAGACGGCCGGTGGACGGCAGGAAGTTGCGATAGGGATCTTCGGCATAGACGCGGCTCTCGACGGCCCAGCCCTTCAGCTTCACGTCGTCCTGCGTGATCGTCAGCGGCTCGCCGGCGGCAACGCGAATCATCTGCTCAACGAGATCGATGCCGGTGATCAACTCGGTGACCGGATGCTCCACCTGCAGGCGGGTGTTCATCTCCAGGAAGAAGAAGCTCTTGTCCTGTCCGGCGACGAACTCCACCGTGCCGGCGCTGTCATAGCCGACGGCCTTGGCGAGAGCGACGGCCTGCTCACCCATGGCCTTGCGGGTGGCCTCGTCGAGCAGCGGTGACGGAGCCTCCTCGATGACCTTCTGATTGCGGCGCTGGATCGAGCATTCGCGTTCGCCCAGATAGATCACATTGCCATGCTTGTCGCCGAGCAGCTGGATCTCGATGTGGCGCGGATTGACGATGAACTTCTCGATGAAGATGCGGTCGTCACCAAAGGAGTTGACCGCCTCCGACCGGGCGCGCGTGAAGCCCTCGGCCGCCTCGACGGCGTCCCAGGCAATGCGCATGCCCTTGCCGCCACCGCCGGCCGACGCCTTGATCATCACGGGATAGCCGATCTCGTCGGCGACGCGCACGGCTTCCTTGGAATTCTCAATCAGCCCGAGATTGCCGGGCACGGTGCTGACGCCAGCACGGTCGGCAAAGATCTTCGACTGAATCTTGTCGCCCATGGCGTCGATCGCATCGGGGTTGGGACCAATGAAAACGATTCCCTCTGCGGCCAGTGCGCGCGGGAAGGCGGCGCGCTCGGACAGGAATCCATAGCCGGGATGCACGGCTTCAGCGCCCGTCTGCTTGCAGGCGGCAATGATCTTGTCCATCAGGAGATAAGACTGTGCGGCAGCTGCAGGTCCGATATGCACAGCCTCATCAGCCATTTCCACATGAACGGCATCACGATCGGCATCCGAGTAGACCGCGACCGTGGAAATCCCCATTTTGCGGGCCGTCTTGATGACGCGGCAGGCGATTTCACCACGATTTGCGATCAGAATCTTCGAGAACATGATAGCGGCTTCCTGACGGAATTGATCTAAACCATGGCTTTCGTATCGAAAGCACGATAAATCGACAACCGAGCCAAACGGCGGAGTGTGGTCCTCGTCTTCCGTCGACTAGGGCAGGAAAACCCCTCTCTTGATCGGTTTTCCGAAACGCGTCACTGGCTTCTGACCCTTGTGGGTCGTCACGAAAACTGAACGGGCCATGAAATAACGACCCATGAAACCGATCGTAACGCTCACACTCAATCCGTCGATCGACGATACCGCCGAAGCGGACGTCGTTCGTCACACCCACAAGATCCGCATTACCGCCGAACAGTATGATCCAGGTGGCGGCGGTATCAATGTAACACGTGTGATCAAGGAACTCGGCGGAAATTCCATCGCGCTCTACATGTCGGGCGGCACGACCGGTCAGGTGTTCGACGAACTCCTCGGCTCGCGCGGCATTCCGCGCCGTCGCATTCCGATTGCCCAGAACACGCGCGTCTGCCATCTGGTCTACGAACGGTCCACCGGTCTTGAGTATCGCTTCATTCCGGAAGGCCCCGAGGTCAGCGAAATCGAGTGGAAGCGCTGCCTGTTCGCGCTGAAGGACCTCGATTGGGACTGGTGCGTCGGGTCGGGCTCCCTGCCCCGCGGCATTCCGGCCGACTTCTATGTGCAGCTGGCCGATCTGGTCGCGGCGCGTGGCGGCCATCTGGTGCTCGACACCTCCGGCAAGCCGCTGGACCTGGCGCTGGAACGCGGCGGCATCGAACTGATGAAGCCGAGCCAGGGCGAGTTCGAAAAGCTCGTGGGCCGTGCGCTGCCGACCAATGACGACATGGTCATCGCCGCCCGCGAGATGATCGCTGCCGGCAAGGTGAAGATGATCGCCATCACCATGGGCGAAGACGGCGCCCTGCTGGTGACGCCGGACACCCATGTGTTCCTGCAGTCGCCCAAGGTGGAAGTGAAGTCGGCCTCCGGCGCCGGTGACAGCTTCGTTGGCGGCATGGTCTTCGGTCTTGCCTCGGGCCTGATCCCGGAAGATGCCTTCCGCCTCGGCGTTGCCTGCGGTACGGCGTCGGTGATCACCTCGGGAACGCAGCTGTGCCACAAGGCGGACGTCGATCGTTTCCTCGAGCAAATCGGTTCGCATCATCATAACTGGTGAAAACGTTCTCAGAACAATGGTTCGGCGGCTCAAGTCGCCGAACCTCAAAGAATATATTTGAAGTATATAATATGTAACTGAATAGACCATTTGAGTGTATTCAGTCGAAATCGTTCCAAGAGCTTGATGCTCCGGACGCAAGTTTCAGATCTTCCCGACGATTTGGGCCACATTTTCAACCCGCTGTTAGCGCAATCGTGGCACCTTGTACCAATGCGCCAAGATGCTGCCGCATCGGCTGATTGAAGACATTTCCAATATCGCATCTGCATCAAGGGCATGAGACATTCGAAAGCGGGATACCGAGAGTCATTTTCAAGGACGCTCGGCATTACCTGCATTACCGGCTTCGCAAGATATCCTCGTTGACGCAAAGGGAGGGCCCAATGGCGCCGGCCATTCAGAGCATCATCAAAGCAGCGGCCGCCGCCCTGCTGTCGAGCACCACGCTCTCCTTCGGCCCGGCCATGGCGGCGCCGCCGACCGGCTACAAGCTGGTCTGGCACGACGAGTTCAGCACCGACGGCCTGCCCTCGGCCAGGAACTGGGTCTACGATACCGAGGCCAACAAGACGGGCTGGTACAACAATGAGTTGCAATACTATGCCGCTCGTCGCCTTGCCAATACGCGGGTGAAGGATGGCAAGCTGCACATCATCGCCCGCAAGGAGCGTCTGACCAGCGCCGCCGATTATGGCCAGCAGGACTATACCTCGGGCCGCCTCATCACCCGCGGCAAGGCCAGCTGGACCTACGGCTTCGTCGAGGTCCGCGCCAAGCTGCCCTGCACCCAGGGCGCCTGGCCGGCCATCTGGATGCTGGGCACAGCCGACAAGTGGCCCGACAGCGGCGAAATCGACATCATGGAGAAGATCAACAAGGATCCAACCATCTACGGCACGCTGCACACGCGCTCGACGGCGGGGACCTCGGGCAATGGCGGAGCAATCAAGGTGGCAACGGCCTGCACGGCCTACCACCGCTACCAGATGACGTGGACGCCGGCCAAGATCTCCATCGGCGTCGACGACAAGATCTACCACAGCTATCGCAACGCCGGATCGGGCAGCGCCCAATGGCCTTTCAGCAAGCCGCAATATCTGCTGCTCAACCTCGCCGTCGGTGGTGATTGGCCGGGCGCACCTGACGCGACCAGCAAGTTCCCGATGGAAATGTTGGTCGATTACGTCAGAATATATCGAAAGTGAACCGCGACCATCAGGTTTAAATTCCTTCAAAATTGAAAGCTCGGAGCCCAAAAATAACAGTTACTTAATCAATTCACACCACAGTATGTTCAACTTTGCGGTGCATGATCATCCAGGGGATAGCTGTGTTCAATTCGATCAAGTCACGTCTACTGGGTCTCGTGTTGATTTTTGCCGTCGGATTTGTATCGCTCTCTGCATATACAGTCCAAAGCTACAAGAACAACATATTCGCCGACACGAATGACCGGCTAAGCCTCCTGGTCGCCAGTGCATATAGTGTAGTGGCCGACTATCAAGCCAAGAGCACAACAGGAGAGCTTTCCGAACAGGACGCCAAGGCGCGGGCGCTCGCAGCACTGCGCGTGATGCGCTACGGCCCGTCGGGTTACTTCTGGATCCATGACATGGACATGCGCGTGGTGATGCACCCGCTGAAGCCGGAGTGGGAAGGCCAGATCAAGTCCGACGTGAAGCAGCCGGACGGCACGCCGCTCTATGGCGCCATGAATGACGCCATCCGCAACAACGGCGGCGAAGACGCCTTCTACTCCTACACCTGGCCGAAGCCCGGCGAAGACAAGGCGACGCTGTTCCCCAAGACGTCCTACATCAAGTACTTCAAGCCGTGGAACATGGTGATCGGCACCGGCGTCTATGTGGATGAGCTGGAAGCGCAGGTGTGGTCGCTCGCCATCTGGGTTGGCGCAATCTGCGTGATCGCTCTCGGGCTGCTCATCGTCGTGTCGCTGCTCATCGTCCGCTCCATTTCCAACCCGCTGGAAGCCATCGTCGTTGCGCTGAACCGGCTGGCGCGCGGCGACACCTCGCAGACCAACGCCTCCGCCAGCAAGCTGAAGGAGATCGTCGCGATCAACGCCACGATCGTTTCGTTCCGCGATGCAATTGACGAGCGCGTGCAGCTCGGTCAGTCCGCCGCGGCAGACCAGCAGGCCCGCGCGGGCCGCCAGCAGAAGGTGGACAATCTGATCGTCGCCTTCCGCCAGGGCATGACGAATGCGCTCAACACCTTCTCGCAGAGCGCCGGCAAGATGCTCTCGGCCTCGGAACAGTTGAAGGGCACCAGCAACGCGGCGAGCGCGCGGGCGGCATCGGCTGCGTCGGCCGCACAAAGCGCCACGCATTCCGTCCAGGTGGTTGCCGCCTCGGCGGAAGAACTCGCGGCCTCCATCGGCGAGATCGGCCGTCAGATCCAGACCACCAACAAGATCGTCGATCGCGCCGCCGACGCCGCGCGCCATACCAACAGCCGCATCGACAGCCTGGCCGAAGCGGCCACCAAGATCGGCGCGGTGGTGAACCTGATCTCTGAGATCGCCGAGCAGACCAACCTTCTGGCGCTGAATGCGACCATCGAGGCCGCCCGCGCCGGCGAGGCGGGCCGCGGCTTCGCCGTGGTGGCGTCCGAGGTCAAGCAGCTGGCAAACCAGACCGCCAAGGCGACCGAGGAAATCGCCGTGCAGGTCAATGACATCCAGGGAGCCACAGGCGAAGCCGTGGGCGCCATCCGCCAGATCTCGGCCATCATGGAAGAGATCAACGGCAACACCAACGCCATTGCCAGCGCCATCAGCCAGCAGAGTGCCGCCACCGACGAGATCTCCCGCAGCGTGGCCGATGCTTCCGACGGCACGCAGAATGCCACCGGCGAGATCGATGCGGTGAGCAAGGGCGTGGCCGACACGAGCGTCTTCGCCGCCGACGTGGCCGCCACCGCCGAGGACATGAACGAGGAGACGCGCGCCTTGCGTCACCAGGTCGAGAGCTTCCTCAGCCAGGTGGCAGCCGCCTGATCCCGATCAGGCTGAGCGAAACCACATCCGCCGCAGCAAACCGTCGCGGCGGATGAACTGATGCCAGAGCGCCGCGCCGGCATGCGATGCAATCAAGGCGGCCGCACCATAGGCAAGTGTGGCATGCAACGTCGACCAGAAAGCCTCGGCGGCGTCCGAAGGCGTCAGTGGCAGCGGCGGGATCACCACCAGATTGAAGACATAGCTCGGAATGTCGAGCACCGACGTCGACGCCACGGCCCAGCCCGTGAGCGGCACGGCGAACAGCGCCACGAACAGCCCCAGATGCACGAGCTTTGCCGATCGCTGCAGCGAACGAGATGACGGCGCGTCGTCCGGCTGCCGCTCGCTGAGGCGCCAGGTCAGCCGAAGCAGTGCCAGCGCCAGCAGGAGAAAGCCGGTCGACTTGTGCCACTGGTAGAGATCGAACTGCAGAGCCGGGTCGGTCACCGCCTGCGTGGCGTAGCCAAGGCCGATCTGGCCCACAAACAGGATTGCCATCAACCAGTGCAGGCCGACGGAGACCCAGCCGTAGCCTTGGGAAGAGTTGCGAAACATCGGACAGCCTAGCCCCTCTTTGCCACCAGCGTCATGTTGAAGGCGACCATGTTGTCGTAGATCGGCACGCCGATCCCCATGCCGAAGGGCAGGCGCGGCACTTGACCGGTGACGGTGAAGGACAAGGCGCGACCGGACTTGCGATCCAGATGCGCATCGAAGGTGGCCTTGTAGGTGATCCCGCGCGCCGTGATGGCGCCGACGATGCGGGCCGTGTCGGTCCCGGTGCGCTCGACGCTCGCCGAACGGAACACCACATCGGGATATTCGGAGGCGTCAAAGACCGCACTCGACCGCAGGAAGCCGTCGATGCGATCCTGCCCGGTGGTGAGGCTGGCCGGCTTCAGGACGAAGGCGACCCTGGAGTGACCGAGGTCATGGGCATCAAGGTCCATCGAGCCGGTGAAATCGGGGAACTTGCCGGAGATGCCACCGCCGCCGACCTGGCCGACGTTGAAGTTGATCTCGGAGGCCGGATCGATGGTGTAATGGCCGGCGGCCTCAGAGAGATCGTCGGCACGGGCTGCTGCCAGGCTCATCATGCCGGCGGCAACGAATATTCCAAGGGATAGACGCATATGTGAAGCTCCCTGATCGCCTGAATGTCCTGGCCCGCCGGAAATCAACGGGACCAGACTTGCTTTCAGGGAGACAAACAATCCAGCGAGGAGTTTTATTCGATGAAAAATGCGTCCCCTCGCCTTTCCGCCTTACTCAACCGCTTCGGCCGGCTTCAGGCTGACGCTTTCACCGCAACCGCAGGCGCTGACCTGATTGGGGTTGTTGAAGACGAAGCCGGTCTTGAGCGTGGTCCGCTCGAAGTCCATCTGCGTGCCGAGCAGAAACAGCACGGCCCTGGGATCGACCAATACCGTGGCGCCATGGGCGTCGACGCGCTCGTCGCCGGGGGCGGCGGCGGTGGCGAGCTCCATGGTGTAGCTCATGCCGGCACACCCGCCGTTCTTGACGCCAACGCGCAACCCGATCACGCCGGAATCGGCGTTCTCGACGATTTCGCGCACGCGTTCGGCGGCGGCCTCGGTGATGGTGATGACGTCCAGCTTGCGCTTGGCCAATGCCATGTCAATTGCTCCTGAGCAGATCCGGTTCAAGGCAGGTCCGATCCTATCAGATGGAGATGCTCCACCCGATCCTCAATACCAGTTCGTGGCGACTTGCGCTTCCTCGCTCATGCGGTCGGGCGTCCACGGCGGATCGAAGACCATGTTCACCTGCACGCCATGAATGCCGCGCACGGCACCGACGGCGTTCTCGACCCAGCCCGGCATCTCGCCGGCAACGGGGCAACCGGGCGCCGTCAGCGTCATGTCGATGGTGACAAGACGATCGTCGTCGATGTCGATCTTGTAGACGAGGCCGAGCTCGTAGATGTCCGCCGGAATCTCCGGATCATAGACCGTCTTGAGCGCGGCGATGATATCGGCGGTCAGCCGTTCCAGTTCTTCGGCTGGAAGGGCACTGGCAACCACCGGGGTGGCGCCCATTTCGGGATCGGAAGCAATCTCGTTCATGGCATTCATCCGAACAGGGTTTCCGCCTTTCGAAGGGCGGCCACAAGTGCATCCACCTCTTCGCGGGTATTGTAGAGGGCAAATGACGCCCGGCAAGTGGACGTGACGCCGAAACGTTCGAGCAGCGGCATCGCGCAGTGTGTCCCGGCGCGCACGGCGACGCCGGATCGATCGATGATCGTCGCAACGTCGTGGGCATGGGCGCCGGCCATGGAGAAGGCCACGATGGCGCCCTTCTCCCGGGTGGTGCCGTAGATGCGCACCGAGTTCATTTCCGACAGCCGCTTCATGGCATAGTCGCGCAGATCATTCTCATGGGCAAGGATGGCCTCGCGACCAAGGCTCTCCATGTATTTCAGCGCGGCGCCGAGACCGATCGCCTCGACGATCGGCGGCGTGCCGGCCTCGAAGCGATGCGGCGGCTCGTTATAGGTGACGCCCGCCTGTGTCACCTCACGGATCATCTCGCCGCCGCCCTGCCAGGGCGGCATGGCCTCCAGCAGCTCGCGCTTGCCGTAGAGCACACCGATGCCGGTGGGGCCGTAAAGCTTGTGACCGGTGATCACGTAGAAGTCGGCGTCGAGATCCTGAACGTCCACGGGCAGATGCACGGCGCCCTGACTGCCGTCGACCAGCACCCTGGTGCCGTTGGCATGCGCCAGCCGCACCACGTCCTTGATGGGGACGATGGTGCCGGTGACATTGGACATGTGGGTGATCGCCACGATCTTGGTGCGCGGCGTCAACAGCTTGGCAAAGGCCTCGAGATCGAAAGCGCCGTCGTCGGTAACCGGCGCCCACTTGATCACAACGCCCTTCTTCTCGCGATGGAAGTTCCAGGGCACGATGTTGGAATGATGCTCGAGGATCGACAGGATCACCTCGTCGCCCTCTTCCAGCACCATGCCGCCATAGCTGGCGGCTACCAGATTGATGGCTTCCGTCGAGGAGCGGGTGAAGACGATCTGTTCGTGGCTCGGCGCATTGAGGAAGGCGCGCACGATCTCACGGGCCTCTTCGAAGGCTTCCGTGGCGGCATTGGACAGGAAATGCAGACCGCGATGCACGTTCGCATATTCATGCGTGAAGACGTGCACCATGCGATCGATCACCGCCTGCGGCTTCTGCGCCGAGGCCCCGTTGTCGAGATAGACCAGCGGCTTGCCATAGACCTTCAGGTCCAGGATCGGGAAATCCCTGCGAATGGCCTCGACGTCATAAGGAGTAGTCATGGTCTTGTCCGCCTATCATCCAGGCTGTTTCAGTTGATCGCACCCGCGTCGTTGGACTGGATCACCCCTCTCTCCAACTCTCCCCCGCAAGGGGGGAGAGGGCCGGACAGGAGTTTCCGTTCAGAGCCTCGAAAGTCGATCGGCTCTGAAGTGAACCAATCGAGGCCCTCTCCCCCCTTGCGGGGGAGAGTTGGAGAGAGGGGTAGCCCCCCTGCTGCTCCAATGACACCAACAACGCGCGGACGCCCTACCCCTGCCGCGCCTTCAGCCAATCCTCGACGCGATGAATCAACGCGTCATGCACGGCTTCATTGTCGATCTCGTCGATGGCTTCGCCGAGGAAGGCGAGGATCAGCATGGACTCCGCTTCCGCTTCGGGAATGCCGCGCGAAAGCAGGTAGAACATGAGGTCATCGTCGATCTCGCCGCAGGTGGCGCCGTGACCGCACTGGACGTCGTCGGCGAAGATCTCCAGCTCGGGCTTGGCGGCAGCCTCGGCGTCCTCGGAGAGCAGCAGCGACGCGGTCATCATGCGGGCGTCGGTCTTCTGCGCGTGCGAGGGCACCTCGATCCGCCCCTGGAACACCGACTTGGCGCTGTCGTCGACCACGGCCTTGTAGAGCTCGCGGCTCTCGCAGGCCTCGGCGTCGTGATTAACCACCAGCGTGGTATCGGCATGGCGACGACCGGACAGCAGCGTCACGCCGCGGAAGCCACCCTTGGCCTCGCGCCCGGTGAAAGTGGCGAAGACCTGGGCGCGGGCAAGGCCGGCACCGAGCGCGGCGTTGAAGGTGTTCAGCGTCGCCCGAGCACCGATGCGCGCGGTGACGGTGGCAAAGCTGACGGCCGTATCCGGCTCCAGCTGCAAGCGGATGTGATCGAGTGCGGCATCGTCACCCACGCTGAGCGTCGTCACGATGTTGGACTGGTGCGCGACCGCGTCCAGCGACTCAACGGTCTCGATCACCGTCGCCCGCGCACCGGCTCCGACGAAGACGAAATTGCGAACCGCGGTCGACACCGGCGTGGCGCTGGCGACCAGATGCACGATCTCCAGCGGCCGCTCGATCACGACACCCTCGGCCACCTCGATGACGACGCCGTCGGTCATGAAGGCGGTGTTGAGTTCGACGGCCGTGTTGCCGGCCGGCAGCGGGTCGATGCCGATGGCATGGGCCACCGACGTGGTGCCGTTGGCGAGATCCTCGGCAAGGCTGCGGATCGACAGACCGGCTTCGAGGTCGGCAAGGTCGCTCAGGTCGGCAAGGAAGGTGCCGTTGGCGACCACCAGGCGACGGGCGCCGTCGCCTTCCACGGCCGGCTTGGCGGTGCGGATGGCGTCAAGATTGGCCGGGCCGGCTGCCGGAGCGATGGACTTGAGGTTGGCGCGCAGATCGGTATAGCGCCAATCCTCGACGCGGCGATGCGGCAGGCCAACTTCCTCGAAGGCGCGGAAGGCCGTCTCGCGCAAGGGCGTGATGAGGGTCGCCGTGCCCGGCAAGGCGGCCTTTTCGGCAGCAAAGCGGGCGATCAGCGTCTCCTCGGCGGGGGTACGCATGGGATGTGCCATTCCGTCCCCCTCAGGCCGCGTCGACATAGGCGGCGTAGCCATTCTGCTCAAGCTCCAGCGCCAGCTCAGGGCCGCCGGTCTTGACGATGCGCCCGGCCGAGAGCACGTGCACGATGTCGGGCACGATATGGTCGAGCAGGCGCTGATAGTGGGTGATCACCACGAAGGACCGCTCCGGCGAGCGCAGGGCGTTGACGCCTTCCGACACCACCTTGAGCGCGTCGATGTCGAGGCCGGAGTCGGTCTCGTCGAGAATGCAGATGCGCGGCTGCAGGAGCGCCATCTGCATCACTTCTGCGCGCTTCTTCTCGCCGCCGGAGAAGCCGACGTTGACGGGACGCTTCAGCATGTCCGAGGTGATGTTGAGCTTGGCGGCGGTTTCCTTGACCACCTTCATGAAGTCCGGCGTCGACAGTTCGCCCTCGCCCTTGGCCTTGCGGTGGGCATTGAGCGCCGCCTTCAGGAAGGTCATGGTGGCGACGCCGGGGATTTCGATCGGATACTGGAAGGCCAGGAACAGGCCGGCCACCGAACGCTCGTTGGGCGAGAGTTCGAGGATGGACTTGCCGTTCAGGAGGATGTCGCCGGAGGTGATGTCGTAATCCTCCTTGCCGGCGAGGATGTAGGACAGCGTGGACTTGCCGGCACCGTTCGGGCCCATGATGGCGTGCACCTCGCCCGGCTTGACGGTGAGGCTCAGGCCCTTGAGGATTTCGCGGTCGCCGATCTTGGCGTGCAGGTCGCGGATTTCGAGCATGTTCGTAAATTCCTGTCAGATCTCGCCGTCGTAATAATCGAGGCTCGTGGTCTTGCGTCCGATGAAGCGGAAACGGTGTCCCTGAGCGCCGGGTCCAGTGGTCGCGAGGAACTTGCCCGAATCCGGATATTCGCAAATGTCCGGGTAGATCACGGTCGACACGCCGAGATACTTGAGATCCCGCGTGCCGGTGTTGATGAGGTGATGGGCCGTTTCCGGCCCGCCGGCCGGGGCGGCGCAGACATCGCCCGCCTTCACCGGATAGCTCTCTTCGCCGAAGCGATAGGTACCCTCGCCGGCCACGATGAAGAACATCTCTTCATTGGCCCGATGGCTGTGGAAGGGGCACGAGCGCTTGCCCGGCGGCACGATGGTCAGGTTGTAGCCGAGCATGCGACCGCCAACGACATCGCTGAGCGGCGCATAGCGCTCCTCGAAGATGTCGCCCACGGAGCTCGCCACGAGCTCGACCTCGTCGATGTTGACGACGGGCTTGGGGGTGGCGCTGGCTTGACTTTTGCCTAGTTGAGTTTCAGTCGTCATGTCTCGTCTGCCCTGTCAGTCATTGTTGGCAAAGGCGAGAAGGATCGCGCCAAACTCTTCGTTCAGACGCCCCACCCCATCGAGTAATCGCACGAGGCGATCCAGAGGCATGGCGCCAAGGGTTCCTTTCGGTCCCGGATACCGGTAGCGTGTAGCTGCAACCGACAACTCGTCGAGCGCCGCAAATCGGTCTCGCCAAGCATCTTGTCCCGCCATCAATAGCGCAAGTTGGTGTATGTTGTGGGTAGGGCCAACTGGAACGTCGAGCATTTCCAGAACCCCTCGCGCCAGCTTTTCTACCGACTGCTGAAGGAAGTAAGCAGCTTGCGCCGGATGAGACGTTGCCAACAGCCTTGCGGCATCCAGCTCTTCCGCCGCAAGACGATGAAAGGCTCCGACACGGATTCGGCGCAGTTCCTCCGGGGTCATGTGCCTGCTCCGTAGATCAGACGCCCTTCGTCAACGATCCGGCGCACCAGACTGGTCTGGAGCCCGAGCGAGGCGCGAAAGGTCTCGTAGTCGCACGGAACCACATCGACACCGACGGCCAATCCCTTCAGCGGAGCATAGACCCGATCGTAGTCGTCACCGTCGAAGTCGGAGTGTTCCTTGCCGACAACCAGAATGTCGAAGTCGCTGTCAGGGCGGCCCGTACCGCGGGCACGACTGCCGAACAGCCAGACGGATTCGGGATCGAGCGCGTTCACAAGCCGACTAACCACGGCATCGAGCGCGTCCTGTTCATTCGCGAAGATACCGACATTGGCGGCAACAGAGCGGGAAGCAGCGGCAGAAGACATGGCTTCACCCCACGCTCCCCTCGAGGCTGATGCCGATGAGCTTCTGCGTCTCCACCATGAATTCCATGGGCAGCTGCTGCAGCACGTCGCGCACGAAGCCGTTGACGATCAGGGCGATGGCCTCTTCCTGCGGCAGGCCGCGCTGCAGGCAGTAGAACATCTGATCGTCGGAGATCTTCGACGTGGTGGCTTCATGCTCGACCACGGCCGAGGCATTCTTGCTCTCGATATAGGGAACGGTGTGGGCGCCGCACTTGTTGCCGATCAACAGACTGTCGCAATTGGTGAAATTGCGCGCGCCGGAGGCCTTGCGGCCGACCGAGACCAGGCCGCGATAGGTGTTGTTGGACTTGCCCGCCGAGATGCCCTTGGAGATGATCTTGCTCGACGTGTTCTTGCCGAGGTGGATCATCTTGGTGCCGCTGTCCACCTGCTGGCGGCCATTGGAGATGGCGATGGAATAGAACTCGCCGCGCGAGTTGTCGCCGCGCAGCACGCAGGAGGGATATTTCCAGGTGATGGCCGAGCCGGTCTCCACCTGCGTCCAGGAGATCTTGGAGTTCTTGCCGCGACAATCGCCACGCTTGGTGACGAAATTGTAGACGCCGCCCTTGCCCTCACTGTCGCCCGGATACCAGTTCTGAACGGTGGAATACTTGATCTCCGAGTCATCGAGCGCAATGAGCTCGACCACGGCGGCGTGCAGCTGGTTTTCGTCGCGCGACGGCGCCGTGCAGCCTTCGAGATAGGACACATAGGCGCCTTCGTCGGCGATGATCAGCGTCCGCTCGAACTGGCCGGTCTTCTTCTCGTTGATGCGGAAATAGGTCGACAGCTCCATCGGGCAGCGCACGCCCTTGGGGATGTAGACGAAGGAACCGTCGGAGAAGACAGCCGAGTTCAGCGTGGCGTAATAGTTGTCGGTGGTCGGCACCACGGTGCCGAGATACTTGCGCACGAGATCGGGATACTCGCGCACCGCTTCCGAGATCGGGCAGAAGATGACGCCGTGCTTGGCAAGCTCGGCCTTGAAGGTGGTGACCACGGACACCGAATCGAACACCGCGTCGACGGCAACCTTGGCGCCCTCGCCACGCTCGACACCGGCAAGGATCTCCTGCTCCTTCAGGGGGATGCCGAGCTTCTTGTAGGTCTCAAGCAGCTCGGGATCGACCTCGTCGAGGCTCTTGGGGCCGGCCTTCTTCTTCGGCGCGGCGTAATAGTGCAGATCCTGAAAATCGATCTTCGGATAATGGACGCGCGCCCAGGTCGGCTCCTCCATGGTCTGCCAGCGGCGGAACGCCTCAAGGCGCCACTCGGTCATCCACTCGGGTTCGTTCTTCTTGGCGGAAATATACCGGACGATGTCTTCGTTGAGCCCCTTGGGCGCCAACTCGGACTCGATGTCCGACACGAAGCCATATTTGTACTTGTCGACGTCGAGGGCCGAAACCTGATCGACGGTCTCCTTGACAGCAGCCATTTTCAACTCCTTCCGCGCGGTTTCAAGGACCGTGGGAACACATCCAATCTAGTCTCTTTTTCGCCCGTGTGCAGGTGCTTAGGCTGCACAGGACCCATGTTCTTTCATGATAGCGCCGAATACCTTGCGGCAGATCACATTGAAGCGCTGGATTTCATCTTCCGTGGTCGCAGAACCGATCGAAATCCTCAATCCGGCTTTCAGCAGCTCCGGCGCCACGCCCATGGCCTTCAACACCGGGCTGGCCGTGACCTTGCCCGACGAACAGGCCGAGCCGGACGACAGCGCCACGCCGTTGAGATCGAAGGCGATCACCAGCGTCTCGGCCGCGGTGCCGGGGACGGCGAAGGCGAGCGTATTGCCAAGCCGCGGTGCGGCTTCTCCGAAGATCTGCACCGAGGGCAGCAGCGCACGCAGCAGGACGGCAATCGAGTCCCGCTTGCGCGCGACTTCGGCCTCGTCGCCAAGCTCGGTCAGCGCCTCATCGGCGGCAACGCCGAAGGCGGCAATCGCGGCAACATTCTCGGTGCCGGCACGGCCCCAAAGCTCCTGACCGCCGCCAGTGAGCAGCGGCGCGAAGGCAAAGCCGTTCTGGCCGCGCACGATGGCGCCCGCCCCCTGCACGCCGCCGATCTTGTGTGCCGACAGCGTCAGCACGTCGACGCCCAGCGCGTTGATGTCGATGGCAATCTTGCCGGCGGCCTGCACCGCATCGGTGTGCACCACGGCGCCATGGGCGCGTGCGATGCGCACCACATCGGCCAGCGGTTCGATGACACCGGTCTCGTTGTTGGCCAGCATCACAGACACAAGCGCCCGCTCGCCCCGCGCAGCCAGCGCGGCAAGATGGGCCTCCAGCCAGGCACAGTCGACGATCCCGTCGGCGTTCACCGGCAGCACGTCGATCCGGTCGGCGGCAAAGCGCCCGCCGCGCGCCACCGCCGGGTGTTCGACGGCGGAGACGACGAGACGATCGAGACGATACGGCTTGCCGAACAGCGTCCAGTCGGGCGTCAGAACGGTGTTGGCAGCTTCGGTGCCGCCCGAGCAGAAGGTGACGCCCTTGGCGTCGCCCGTCACCAGGCGCGCAACGGAGCGCCGTGCCTGTTCGAGAACGGCCTTGGCCTGGCGCCCTTCGCTGTGCACGGAGGAAGCATTGCCCGGCCGGCCCGCGACTTCGACAAAGCGCGCGAGCGCAGAACCCCTCACGGGGGCTCCAGCGTTCCAATCAAAATAGATGCGCGCGGTGTTTGTCATGTGAGCGTCCAGCTCTCTGTCCCTGATCCAACCTGGACCTGCAGTGTCAGTTCCTTAGCCTATTGGCCGAATTCCCGCAAACGAGGGCCTTCAAGTCAACCAATTCGAACGATGACACATGCGGGTGTTCGATTTTTCTTGACGGAACGCAGCTAGACGGTCCAGTGCAGACGTTCAGACAAGCGAGGCATATACAGCCTCTGCAGTTTTGAACATTTCTAAACTTAGGACGTATTCGCCCGTAGGTCAAGATAGATGATCTTTTGCCTCAACTTTTGTGTTGAAGCCCAAGGCCCTGCTTGACCCGGCCGATGCCATTCGAGGAACCGATGCCTGAAGTGATCTTCAACGGCCCCGCAGGGCGTATCGAGGGACGGTATCAGCCGGCCAAAACCCGCAATGCGCCGATCGCCATGATCCTGCATCCGCATCCGTCCTTCGGCGGCACCATGAACAATCAGGTGGTCTACCGCCTGTTCTACATGTTCAAGGAGCGTGGCTTTGCCGTGCTGCGGTTCAATTTCCGTGGCGTCGGCCGCAGCCAGGGTCAGTTCGACCATGGTGCCGGCGAGCTGTCGGATGCCGCCTCGGCGCTGGACTGGGTGCAGACCATCCACCCCGAAGCCAGGTTCTGCTGGGTGGCCGGCTTCTCCTTCGGCGCCTGGATCGGCATGCAGCTGCTGATGCGCCGCCCTGAGATCGAGGGCTTCATCTCGATCGCTCCGCCGGCCAATCTCTATGACTTCTCCTTCCTGGCCCCCTGCCCTTCCTCCGGCCTGATCGTCAACGGCGACGTGGACAAGGTCGTGCCGCAGAAGGACGTGCAGGGCCTCGTCGACAAGCTCAAGGCGCAGAAGGGCATCGTCATCGATCACAAGCTGATCGAAGGCGCCAACCACTTCTTCGACCAGAAGGTCGATCCGCTGATCGACACCTGCGCCGAATATCTCGACATGCGCCTCGCCCAGCCGCGCGAGGAATGAGCGGACTTGATCCGGCACGCCTGAGATGAACTTCGACCCGGCCGCGCAACCCCGCGGCCGGGTTTTTCTTTCTATGGACCGATGTGGACAGAGCCCCACACCCCCGCATTGCATTGGCTTGCCATTTTCACCCTTGAAGATACAATTGCCAGGAACCACAGTAACTTACTAATTTTGGATGGAGTATAAAATCATGGCGGGCAATTTCACACAGAAAGAATGGGACGAAGCTAAGACCCAAGCGAGAGACGCTATGATTAGAAAGGCAGAGACACTCGGAATGATTACGTATTCCGATTTAGCGTCACAAATAAAATCCATAAAAGTCGCGCCAAATTCACACCATCTAGCAAAATTACTTGGGGAAATTTCCACGGAAGAACACAATAGCGGCAGAGGAATGCTGAGTGTTATCGTTGTTCACAAAGAAGGTGATATGGAACCAGGAGCCGGATTCTACGAGCTCGCGAACAATCTTGGAAATAATACTAAAGATCGCGTAACCTTCTGGGTATCAGAGTTGCATAAGGTTCACAATGTCTGGAGCAAAAAGTGATATTTTCAGAGTTTACTGTACCATTTATCCTTCCCAACCGCGCGGCTTTAGCTCTGCGGACCCTTCCTCTTGAACCGATTTTCTGATTAGCTCGCGCTGCCGGGCGGCAGGGAGGTTTGCCACAGCCGGATCAAAGGGAGGATCAGCACCATGCGGACCATCAAGGGCCCTGCCATTTTTCTCGCCCAGTTTGCCGGCGACGCGCCACCCTTCGACTCATTGGACCACATCTGCGCCTGGGCGGCCTCGCTCGGCTTCAAGGGTGTGCAGATCCCCTCCTGGGACAGCCGCTTCATCGACCTCGTCAAGGCCTCCGAATCGCGCACCTATTGCGACGAGATCACCGGCATCGCCGCCCGCCATGGCATCGTGATCACCGAGCTGTCGACCCATCTGCAGGGACAGCTGGTGGCCGTCCACCCCGCCTATGATGCCGCCTTTGACGGCTTTGCGCCGCCGCAGGTGCACGGCAATCCGGTAGCGCGGCAGGCCTGGGCGACCGATCAGGTGATCCGCGCGGCCCGCGCCTCGCGCAACCTCGGCCTCAAGGCCGCCGCCACCTTCTCCGGGGCGCTCGCCTGGCCCTATGTCTATCCCTGGCCGCAGCGCCCGGCCGGCCTGATCGAGACGGCCTTCGCCGAGCTGGCCAAGCGCTGGACGCCCATCCTCAATGCCTATGAGGAAAACGGCGTCGACCTCTGCTATGAGATCCATCCCGGCGAGGACCTGCACGACGGCGTGAGCTTTGAGATGTTCCTGGACGCGGTGAAGCAGCATCCGCGCGCCAACATGCTCTACGATCCCTCGCACTATGTGCTGCAATGCCTTGATTATCTTGACAATATCGACATCTACCACGAGCGGATCAAGATGTTCCACGTCAAGGATGCCGAGTTCAACCCGACGGGACGGCAGGGCGTCTATGGCGGCTACCAGTCCTGGGTGAACCGCGCCGGCCGCTTCCGGTCGCTGGGCGACGGACAGGTGGATTTCTCCGCCATCTTCTCCAAACTGACGCAATATGACTTCGAGGGCTGGGCCGTGCTGGAATGGGAATGCTGCCTCAAGCATCCTGAAGACGGCGCGCGCGAAGGGGCTCAGTTCATCGACAGCCACATCATCCGCGTCACCGAAAAGGCCTTCGACGACTTCGCATCCGGCGGCACCGACGAGGCCGCCAACCGCCGCATGCTCGGCATCACCAATTGAGATCAGGGACTTGACGCCATGACGATCGAAGCTTCGAAGGACAGCGCCGCCCGCCCGCTCCGCCTTGGCATGGTGGGAGGCGGCCAGGGGGCCTTCATCGGCGCCGTGCACCGCATTGCCGCCCGCCTCGACGGCGACTGGGTCCTGGCGGCGGGCGCCCTGTCGTCCGATCCGGAACGCGCCCGCCTGTCGGCGCTCGACCTCGGCATTGCGCCCGACCGGGCCTATACCTCCTTCGAGGGCATGGCCAAGGCCGAGTCCACCCGCAAGGACGGCATCGACGCTGTCGCCATCGTCACGCCCAACCATCTGCACTACCCGGTGGCCAAGGCCTTCCTGGAATGCGGCATTGCGGTGATCTGCGACAAGCCGCTGACGCACAAGGTGGAAGACGCCGTGGCGCTGGCCGAGCTCGCCAGGGCCACCGGCAAGGTCTTCGTGCTGACCCACAATTACACCGGCTATCCCATGGTGCGGCAGGCGCGCGAAATGGTCGCCGCCGGAGCCATCGGCACCATCCGTGTGGTACAGGCCGAATATGCGCAGGGATGGCTGGCCACCAAGGTGGAGGACACCGGGTCAAAGCAGGCCGAATGGCGCGTCGATCCCAACCGCTCGGGCTCAGGCGGCGCCATCGGCGACATCGGCACCCACGCCTTCAATCTGGCCGCCTTCGTGACCGGGCTGGAACTCGACAGCGTCTCCGCCGACCTGACGAGCTTCGTCGAAGGTCGCGTCCTCGACGACAATGTGGCCATCCTCCTGCGCTACCAGGGTGGCGCCAAGGGCATGCTCTGGGCAAGCCAGGTGGCCGTGGGCAACGAGAACAATCTCAGCCTGCGCGTCTACGGCGACAAGGGCGCGCTCGAATGGCGGCAGGAAGACCCCAACTATCTGTGGTACAGCCCGCTCGGCGGCGAGAAGCGCCTGATCACCCGCGCCGGCGCCGGCGCCGGTCCGGCCGCCACGCGCGTCAGCCGCGTGCCCTTCGGCCATCCGGAAGGTTATCTCGAAGGCTTCGCCACCATCTACCAGGAGGCCGCCCGCGCGATCCGCGCCGCCAAGGACGGCACGCCGCTTGATGCGGAGGTGACCTTCCCGACGGTGGAGGACGGGCTCAAGGGCATGCAGTTCCTCGATGCCGCCGTGCGATCGTCGGCAGCCGACGGTGTCTGGACCAAGGTCGGCTGACGGACGAGCGTCAGCCTAGCCGCGCCCAGCCCTCGAGCGCCAGCTTGAGGGCAAGCGACAGCATCACCAGCGCGATGATGGCGTCGAGCACCCGCCAGGCGGCGGGCTTGCGGAACACCGGCTGCAACAGGCGCGCGCCATAACCCAGCGCGGCAAACCAGACGCAGGAGGCCAGCATGGCGCCGCCGGCGAAGAAGACGCGCGTCTCCACCGGATAGCGCCCGGAGATGCCGCCGAGCAGCACCACCGTGTCGAGATAGACATGCGGGTTGCCCCAGGTGAGTGCGAGGACCAGCAGGACCGCCGCCTTCAGCGTCAGCTCCTCGCCCTTGGCCGCCTCCAGGCTGGCCGGATGGAGCGCGCGACGAGCGGCGCTCAGCCCATACCAGGCAAGAAAGGCGGCGCCGGCGAAGGCGAGACCGACGAACAGCCAGGACAGCGCATTGACCAGCGAGCCCATGCCGGCTGCGCCGGCGGAGATCAACGCTGCATCACTGAGGGCGCAGATCGCCACGATCGGTCCCACATGCCGCCCCACCAGCCCCTGGCGCAGCACGAAGGCATTCTGGGCGCCAATGGCAATGATCAGGCTGGCACCGAGAAAGAAGCCTTCAAGGGACGCGGACAGGGCGGCGGACGTCATGCAGAAACTCCCAGGCAGCAGAGCGCCAGCGGTGGCGACAACCGATCGGGCGTGCAACGCCCTGCCCGGTCACTCTGCGCAAGGTCTCGCTTTGGCAGACGATTGCCGTGGAGGCAACCCGCTTCTCGCAGACCGCTCAACGGCCCCAGACACTTACACCGTGAGGACGCAGCGATTGCGACCGGCGTTCTTGGCCGAATAGAGCCGCACGTCCGCGGCATGCAAAGCGCTCTCGAAGTCGTCGGCCAGGCGCCAGTCGGCCACACCGATCGAACAGGTGACGTCGAGACCGGCTGCGACCTGGCGCCAATCGTGGGCCTGGACAGCCAGACGAAGGCCTTCGGCGGCGCCAAGGGCGACGCAAGCCGTCACCTGCGGAGCGACGACGAGAAACTCCTCGCCGCCCATGCGGAAGCACAGCGCACCGTCCAGCTGGATCGCTTCGAGACAGCGGGCGACCGCTTTCAGCACATTGTCGCCAACGGCATGGGAAAAGACGTCGTTGATGCGCTTGAAATGGTCGAGATCGACCAGCATCAGCGTCGCGTGCTCGACGCCGGCGGCTTTCAGAGCCTCGCACTGGAACCGCAACTCGCGGCGATTGCCCAGGCCGGTCAAGGGATCCGTCCGCGCTGCAAGGTCCGACGCCTGGCGCTCGGCAGCGAGGCGCAGGTTTTCCTCCAGCAGCCGATCGCGCTCGAGCCGGGCGCTGTCCTGCTTTTGCCGAAGATTCTCAAGGTCGAGCGAGATCTTCATCGTATACGCACGCGCCGACGAGAGGCGCGCGTGATCGGCGACGACTTGGCCGTGGTAGAGCTTGAGATAGCGAAAGGCCGAAGCCCAATCCTCGCCCCTTTCAGCGATACGATAGCGCACTCCATAGTAGCGCAACGGCACGCGCGACGACTGTTGCTGAGCGACCGTTTCCTCGACCCCGTCGAGAAGGCTGACCGCCCCCGCATAATCGCCCTGGCCGGCGAGAAGATAGGCGTACCAGTAGGAGGTCTCCAGACCGATCAACCCGCTGTCTTCAACGTCCCGTGCCTTCATCAGGGCGGCGGTATAGCGGGCCGTCGCACCGGCATCATCGCCGCGGACCCAGGCCAGCATGCCGAGACAGCAGTTTGCCTCGGCGACTTCGTAGGCAAAGTCGGACTTCAATCCAATGGTGAGGACCTGAGTCTGGATGCTCTCGGTCACCTCGAACAGCGCCTGGTCAATCTCAAGGCCGGCAAGCTTGCGCTCGGCGAGCGCCCGCGCCGCCATACGGCCGGCAATGCAGCGCGCAATGAGCAGATAGTCCTGCAACAGCCCGTTCACTTCGGCATAGGCGAGCGCTTCGCCGGCAGCCGTAGCGGCACCATCGAAGTCCATGATGTCGAACAGGGCAACGGCATATGCCGTCTGCACGCGCCAGACCGCCAGCGCTTCGGGGCAGCGGCGCGACCGCTGCAAGCAGTCGACCAGCATCTCCATGCCGCCAGCGATATCACCGAGCGCAACGAGAATGCCGCCATGCACCGAGCGCAGCGACAACACGGCGCCCTCATCGGGACAGAACTTGGTCCAGGTCTCGGCCCTGAGGCAGACCTGCAGCCCCTCGGCCAACGTTTCACGATTGAAGTTGAGCAGGCCAAGACGATGCGAGGCTAAGACGGCACCGACCACCTCGCCGCTTTCGAGCGCCGCCTGATAGCCCGCTTCGGCAGCCTGAACCGCCTCGTCGATGCGTCCCTTCCAGTCGAGCTCCACTGCCCGGTCAAGGAACTCCTGCCATCGGTGCAGTTCCAAGGTCGGCGTCAGGACGGACAAAGGCGATTGCTGCGACATCTCGGGCCCTTTTTGCATAACCCCAAATGTCGCAGCCAAGTGATGCCAAAGCGCAAATGAACAAAGTTAATAATTGAGTTTTCGGTACCTAATCCGCATGGGAGGTATGCCGAATGAAGTTCCCGTCGCCCCTGGGGCTCTTGCCGACAGCAACCTCGTCCACTTCCTTCCCGGTTTCGGCGTCAAAGGAAACCAGCAGATCATCCCCCCAGCTGGTCACCCAGACTTTGCGCCCGTCCGCCGAGGTGGCAATCGACTCGGGAAAGGTCGGCGTGTCGATGCTGCCCGTCGGGGTATAGGTGGCGACGTCGAAGACGGTCAGTTGGTCCGCATGCTGGGCGGTGACGAAGCCCTTGCCGGCGGCAAAGGCAATCCCGTAGGGCGTCGAACCGGTGGGGATGCGCTTGACCTCCTTGAGGCTGGCCACATCGACCAGCGACAGGTCGTCGGACATGACGTTGGCGGTCAGCAGGTACTTGCCGTCCGGACTGAACACCACCACGAAGGGATGACTGCCGACCTTGACGGTCGCGGTGCGGGTCAGGTTTGTGGTGTCGATCACCGACAACTGATCATCGTCGCGGTCGCAGACATAGAGCGTCTTGCCATCCGGCGTGATGGCCATGCCGGCCGGCGACGCGCCAACCTTGACCTCGCTCACGATCTCCATCCTGGCGGCGTCGAGCACCAGCACACGCGCATTGTACCAGTCGGCAACATAGACACGGGCGGAATCGGGCGAGACGATCACACCGACCGGGCCGCCGGCCACGTCGATCTTCTTGAGAAGGCTGCGGCCAGCGGCGTCCAGGATGGAGACATACTTGCCGTCGGGGCTGGTGACATAGACCCGCTTGCCATCAGGGGCGACCGATACGCCGGCCGGCTTGCCGCCGACGGCGATGGTGGCGACCACCTTGGTCGTTTCAAGATCGACGACGGAGACGTCGTCGCTCTCCTGATTGGTGACGAAGGCCTCGTCCGCCCATGCAAACGAGCCCCCGAGAGCGCAAAGAGCGCTGCCGGACAGCAGCGCTCCCATGATCGCTCCGACAAGGCGGTGCGCCATTACTTGCCGCTTTCGATCTTGGTCTTGAGGGCGCCAAGGCCGAGATTGTAGAGATCGGTCACCGCCTTGATCGCAGCGGCGTCGGACAGCTCCGGCGGCGGATCGTTGTTGGGGAAGCCGCGATAGAAGGCACCCCACCATGTGATGGTGGAATGGGTGTCGTCCACCGACTTGACCGTCAGGCGCGAGGAATAGTTGGTGACCGGCAGCGCCTTGATGTTGTCGCCGTCCATCCGATAGAACAGCATCATCTTGGTGGGATCGAACTTCTCGAGCTTCTCCTTGACGACCTCGCCATTGGCCAGCGTCAGCGTGCGCTCGGCTCCGATGTCGCTGCCGCCAGTGCCCTCAAGCTTGGTGACCGGCGCGAGCCAGCTGAGATCCTGGAAGTTGGACACCACCGCCCAGGTCTTGGCAGCGGGAGCGGCCACGTCGATGGTGATCTCCACCTTCTGACGGGTGGGACCGTGAGCCTCGGCCGCACCGGTGAACAGGGTCAAGGCGCCGGCGACAAGCGCGGCAAACATAGCTCTCATTGAAGAAATCCTCCGCTATTCTAAGCTGAAGCCTGAACAATCGGCGATGATACCCCCTCCCCGCCGGTTCATACTCCGCGTCCCCCATGCGCTTCTTCTAGCACGCAACCCGTTTGGGTCGGGGTGCGACAAAAGGCATCGCCGGACCAGAAGTGCAGAGATTTCGGAGCGCCAAATCGCTCTCTCACAGAGAAACGACGCGATCGCCGCCGCTGTCTTTCGCGCGGCGCAAGGCGCGAGCAGTCCGATCGATGACGCCGGAGCGGCCATCACCGGGCATCAGCCCTGCGACGCCAAGGCAGGCATGCAGACGCAGCTCGCCATCGGGATCGAGGAACCGATCCTCGATGACCACTTTGAGCAACCGCCCGGCAAAGCGCTCCGCACTCGTCAGCGGACCGTCCCAGAGGATGGCGAACTCGTCGCCGCCCATTCGGCTCACGACCAGAGCGTCGGTAGCCAGTTCCTGGAGCAGCTGGCCCACATGGCGCAGCACCTGATCTCCCCGGGGGTGGCCGTAGGTTTCGTTGATTTCATGAAAGCGCAAGAGATCCAGCGTGATCAGGCTGACGGGATTCTTGAGGAGATCGCGATGAGCTGCGACGGCATCCAGCTCGGTTTCCATCTGTCGCCGGTTGCCGATGCCGGTGAGCCGGTCGGTGAAGACGAGCTGTTCAAGCCGACGCTGATAGACCCCGAAGGCCAACGCGACGACCACCACGGTGGCAGCGATGATGGCGAGGCCGATGCCAAGATTTGTGAGGAAGCCCAACCACAGCGGCCTCAGTGCGGTCCCCTCGTCCTGCTCCACAAATACACGCCAGCCGAGGTCGGGGATGAGCCGCTGCGACAGCAAGACGGTGTGACCTGCGCGGCTGAACGAATAGTCGCCATGGTCTTCGGACAGGATCTGCGAGGCTATGCCGGAGAGCCCCTCCGATGTCGCGATGTTGGAGCCGACCGGCGTCTCGACGGCCGTGGCGACGACGATGTTGCCCTTGCCGTCGACGAAATAGATGTTGCGATCGAACTCGCTGCGATAGCGGGCGACAATGTTGCTGACCGCGGAGAAGTCGAGACCTACGCCAGTGACGGCAAGCAGTTTGCCCTCGGCATCGACGACACGGTAGTTGATGAACACCGTGACAGCGTTGTTCTGCGCCTTGTTGACATCGACATTGATCTCGTAGGGCTTGGTGTCGTCGATCAGGCGGAAGAACCAGGCGTCGGTGGGATCCTTCGGATCGACCAGGCGCGGCGCCGCTTCGAAGTGATAGTAGACCTGTGACGAGCGGGAGATCAGAAAGCTGGTGAAGGCCCCGTACTCCTCGCGAATGCGCTTCAGATAACGGGTGATGGCGTCTGCGTCCTTCTCCCCTCCGGCGAGCCAGTCGAGCACGAAGGTGTCGTTGGCCATGAGCGAGGAGACCAGGATCGGCCGCACAAGATCGGTCTGAACTTCGGAATAGATGTTCGAGCCGGTGAGTGGCAGCTCATGCTCCACAAGCGCACTGCGGATGGCGTGACTGGAGACCAGATAGCTGACCACATTGGTCGCCAGAAAGCCGAGGATAAGGATCAGCCCAATCAAGGGAATGATCTGCGTGCGAATGGACTGGGTACTCATGTAATGCTCAATGATAAACAAAAGGCGGGAATCAGAGATCCCCGCCGTCATATCGTACATTGAGATGGCCTGATCAGAAATGACGATTGGTTGATCTTCAGACCCGCCAATATCTCCGGCCGCTAACTTGCACGCTTCCGCTCAATCCTCGGGGAACCGCGGATCCTCTTCCGGCTTTTCGTCAACTTCGAAGCCAAGCAGGTTCCAGCTCTGCAGCATGTGCGGCGGCAGCGGCGCCGTGACGTCGATCGTCTGACCGCCCGCCGGATGCGGAATGGTCAGCCGGCGGGCCAGCAGGTGGAGGCGATTCTGGATGCCGCCGGGCAATTCCCAGTTCTCGATGTCGAAATAGCGGGGATCGCCAAGGATGGGATGGCCCATGGCCTGACAGTGGACGCGCAGCTGATGCGTCCGCCCCGTGGTCGGCTTCATGGTCAGCCAGGACACCTTGCCACCGGCATTCTCGACCACCGAATAATAGGTGACGGCGTGCATGGCACCCTCGTCACCATGCTTGGCAACGGTCATCATGTCCCCATCGGGGCCGGCCACCTTCTTGAGGAAGGTGGAAATCTTGCCCTGCGGCGGCTTGGGCACGGAATAGACCAGCGCCCAATAGATCTTGCGCGCCGAGCGCGTCTGGAAGGTACGCGCCAGCGTTGCCGCCGCAAGGCGCGAGCGGGCGACCAGCAGGCAGCCGGAGGTTTCGCGGTCGAGGCGGTGGACAAGGCGCGGCTTCACGCCCTTCTTGTCGCGCAAGGCTTCCAGCATGCCGTCGATATGACGGGTCATGCCCGAACCGCCCTGCACGGCGAGACCGGCGGGCTTGTTGAAGACGAACACATGCTCGTCCTCATAGAGCAGCAGCGACCGCAGGTATTCGGCTTCGTTGGCCGAGGCCACCTGCTTGGGGCGCGCCATCGGGGCGCCGTCCTGATCGTAATAGGTCGGGCCATTGGCCGCGTCGCCATATTGCAGCGGCGGCACGCGGACCACCTGCCCCGGCGCCACGCGCGACTCCGTCTTGCAGCGACCGCCATCGACACGCACCTGCCCCGAGCGGATCAGCTTCTGCAAGTGTCCGAAGCCAAGGCCGGGATAGTGTTCCTTGAACCAGCGATCGAGGCGCATGCCGGCCTCGTCCTTGGCAACGGTCACCATATCGACCCGCGGTCCGCCCGCATCCTTGTCGCTCATGCAAAACTCCTGACGATCCAAAGCCCGGCCACCAGACCGCCGATCGACGCTATCAGCGTGCCGATGACATAACCGGACGCCGAAAGATAGGCCCCGCGCTCCCAAAGGGTGACGGAATCAAGCGCAAAGGACGACAAAGTGGTGAAGCCGCCCAAAATCCCGACGGCAAAGAAGACGCGCAACGCCTGCGATCCGTTGAACTTCAACGACAGCAGGCCGATGAACAGCCCCATGATGATGGAGCCGAGCACGTTCACCGTCACGGTGCCCCAGGGAAAATCGGCACCAAACAGCTTGCCGGCGGCAACGCCGACCAGATAGCGGGCCACCGACCCGAGCGCGCCTCCAAGCGCGACCAGAAGAACCAGATTGAGCGACATTCACCTGAACCGAAAATGCTGGAAGGCCCCGCGTCCGACGCTGGAACCGATCTTCATCATTTCCGATCTGCCCGCAAGGTCGGGCCGCCATTCCTTCAGTCAAAAGGCGGCATACCGGAAATCGGCTGCGAGAAGATACCGGAACTGACCGTGCCTGAAAGCGCAGCCAATCTTCAGCTTATTATGCAAAGCCCGCTGCGGCGTCCACGGAAATCTACGGCCACGCATGCAAAAACGACGGTTTTCCGACGCAAGTAGCTGCGTTACATGCCCTGCCTGCAAGGCTGCACCGGAGCTCCATCCGGTCGCGGATTTCACTTTTTCTTTGTGAAAATCAAAGAAGAAACAAACCAATGCTAAACGATTAAGTACAATCTAAACCGTTTGAGATGGGATTTCCTTCTATTTCAATGCAACAAAAATAGAAATATAAACATGAGCAAGAAGAGCAATTAAAAGCACGATTGCTCTCCGCAAATTCAGGGGTTCCTCGTACGCAGCTTCATTAGTATTCGGGCAAAAGGTTAGATGGTTTTGATCCAAATCATCGCTCGCTTGCCACGATTACTTATCATGAAGGTGAACGAGGAAGTTCCCAAAAGCCACAGACCGGACCGGCGATCCCCTCCCCGCCGATCCGGATATCCGGTGAAGCCCATGCGCATCCTCCCTGTCGCGTGGGCTTCTCCCGGTCCCTGTACCTGACCCAGCGTTTCGCCAAGTGCGCCCAAGTTGGTCGTTCGCACGCTTTTTTTGGAGACTTAGGATGTATTTCCGTTCCTTCATCGCCGCCTCCGTGGCCGTCGCAGCTGCTGTTGCCGCCCTCCCGCTCAGCATCTCCCACGCCGACGCCGTCACCACCGGCAACGTCACCCGTCTGGCCCAGCAGGGCTTCACGGCCGATTTCGGCTCCAAGCATGCCGTCGGCTACTTCATGAAGAAGGAAGGCGCCTGCTCGGTGCGCGTCGTCCTGTCCCAGAAGGAAGGCGAGGACTTCGTCGTCGGCACCGGCGCCACGGTTGACGTCTCCGTCGCCGCCGGCGACAGCCTGCGTCTCGGCTCGGGCGAAGGCGCCGGCCTTGCCCTGTCCTGCAGCCAGAGCGCCGACAGCCTCTCGATCACGCCGCTGACCTCCGGCGCCTGATCGGCTTTGACACGGTAGAACTCAAGGGGCGGCGTCCAGCATCGAAGCCTGGACGCCGCTTCCGCTTTTAGCGAAATACCCAAGTGCGGCCGACAGTGCGGCCACGAGCGATGTGGTATCAGGTGCTGTAGAGGTGATGGTTTATCGGTGGCGGTGGCAAGAAAGCCAGACCGAAGTACCGGTCGATCCCGCGCCAAGCGCCCGCCCCTGACGCTTACGCACTTGCGAAATCCCTCGGCTTCAATTATTTCCAGCCGACTTGATCGAGCCGACGTCCATCGACGTCCGATCCCAGCGACGGTTCTGCATGAACGACGCCCCTGAAAATGGTTCGACCGTGGCAACGCCCGCAAGCCCGGTGCAAACGAACGGCAGCGACATCTCCGCCGAACACGAAACCCATCTTCCCAAGAGCAGCGTAACCGCGCTGGCACTTGGTTCGATAGGCGTGGTTTATGGCGACATTGGGACAAGCCCGCTCTATGCCTTCCGTGAGGCTCTGCGCCATACGGCGACCGACGGCATCACCCGCGCCGAGGTGACCGGCGTCGTCTCGCTGCTGATCTGGGCCCTCACCCTGGTGGTGACGCTCAAATACGTGCTGTTCGTGATGTATGCCGACAACAAGGGCGAAGGCGGCACGCTGTCCCTGGTCGCCCTCGTGCGCGGCGCCATCGGCGCCAGAGGCGGATTTGCGGTGATCGTCGGCATCCTCGGCGCCTCGATGTTCTTTGGCGACGCCGTGCTGACGCCCGCAATCTCGGTTCTTTCGGCTGTGGAAGGCCTTGAGGTCGTCACCCCGCAGTTCCGGGAGTTCGTGGTGCCGGTGACAATCGGCATCCTGGTCATCCTCTTCATTTTCCAGAGCTCGGGCACCGGGCGCGTCGCCGCGCTGTTCGGTCCGATCACCGCCTTCTGGTTCCTTTGCCTCGCCGGCCTTGGCCTGATGCATGTCACCGACGATCCGGCGATTCTCTACGCGCTGCTGCCGACATCGGCGCTCAGCTTCGTCCTCGACCACGGCATCCTGGCGCTGGTGGTGATTGGCTCGGTCTTCCTGGCCGTCACCGGTGCCGAAGCGCTCTACGCCGACATGGGCCACTTCGGCCGCAAGCCGATCCAGCTGGCCTGGTTCGCCCTCGTCTTCCCGTCGCTGGCGCTGAACTATCTCGGCCAGGGCGCCATGGTGCTGGCGCACCCCAATGCGGTCGACAACCCCTTCTTCCTGATGGTGCCCGGCCCGGTGCGGATTCCTTTCGTGATTCTGGCCACTGTGGCGACCATCATCGCCAGCCAGGCGGTGATCACCGGCGCCTTCTCGCTGACCCAGCAGGCGGTGCAGCTTGGCCTGTTGCCGCGCCTCGAGACCCGTCACACCTCCGAGACGCAGGCCGGCCAGATCTATCTGCCGCGCGTCACCTGGATCCTGCTGACCGGCGTGCTGCTGCTGGTGGTCTTCTTCAAGTCGTCGAGCGCGCTGGCCTCGGCCTACGGCATCTCGGTCACCGGCGAGATGGTGATGTCCTCGATCCTCGCCTTCATCGTCGTGTGGAAGGCCTGGAAGTGGTCGCTGCCCGTCGCGATCCTGGTCGTGGCGCCCTTCCTGTCCATGGAAATCGTCTTCCTCAGCGCCAACATGCTCAAGGTGTTCGACGGTGGCTACGTGCCGCTGACGCTGGCCGCCTGCATGGCCATCTGCATGTGGACCTGGGTGCGCGGCTCGCGCATCGTCTACGAGAAGTCGCACAAGGAAAACATTCCACTGCTCGACCTCGTGAAGATGCTGGCAAAGTCGCATCCGGTGCGCGTGCCCGGTACGGCCGTGTTCCTGACGTCCGACCCGGACATCGCGCCCAGCGCCTTGATGCACAACCTCAAGCACAACACGGTCCTGCACACCAAGAACATCATCCTGACCGTGCACGTGGCGACCGCGCCGCGCCTCAGCGACGACCAGCGCATCAAGATCGAAGCATTGAGCGACGACTTCACGCGGGTGCGGCTCAACTTCGGCTACATGGAAAGCCCCAACGTGCCGAAGGCCATGGCGCTCTGCCGCAAGCAAGGCGTGAAGTTCGACATCATGTCGACCTCCTTCTTCCTGAACCGCCGCACCTTCAAGGCCAGCCCGACCTCGGGCATGCCCATGTGGCAGGACCGGCTCTTCATCGCGCTCACGCGATCGGCAGCCAACGCGACGGACTTCTACCACATCCCGACCAACCGCGTGGTGGAGCTCGGTCAGCAGATCACCGTGTGATCGCCAAATGGCGTCAGACGGCAACTTGACCGAGTCCGATGCCGGAAAACCACAAAAAGCCACGCGAATTTACCTTAACGCCGCGTTCTGCCTCAAATTTCCGCATGCCTGGGTGCAGATTCCTTAATTTGGGGATTTCATCCTTCGAAAATGTATGTAGGATACCGCATATAGTGATACGGCGACTTTTTCAGGAAGACCTTGCCTGACAGTCTTAGTCTGTACATTTGCCCTTGGGGACTGGTTCAATTTTGCCAGTATGAGCGATGAGGGATTTGGGACCGCCGCCCCTCCTCATCGTCTTTCTTGTGAGCGGCCGGACACCAGATCGCGAGAGATCAGGTCGTCGAGAATCTCGGTGCTTTTCGTATAGTTGACCCAATGCGCTGCGCCCTCGATGCAGTGGAGCTGCATGTGCGGGCACACGGCTTTCAGGTTTTGCATGGCTTCCGGCCTCAGCGACAGATCGGCCTGCCCGTAGTAGACCGTGACCGGACATCGGATCAGCCGCAGATCCTGCGACCAATCCTCCATCGCCAGCAGCACCCCCTCGGTATAGGCCTTGTGCGAGACATTGTCGGAGCCGATGCACACGGCATGCGCCGCAGCCGCCAGCTGCCGGAACTCGGGATCCTTGAGGACCGCCACATCCTCCGGCGTGTTCTTGTAGATCTTGGCCAGATACTGTTCCGGCGAATGCCGCCGCGCAAAGGCGAAGGCAGCCTTGACCACAAAGGGCAGAATGGCGGGCGACGAGGTCGCCGTCTGGAAGAGAATCCGGTGCCATTGCTGGTCATGATCGCCGGCCGTCTGGGCTGCAGTCCACAGGGTTGGCGCCCCGACCGAAAGACCGACACAGCGGTCCCCCAGACGATTGGCGAGCAACACGGCCATCCGGAACGCGACGCCTTCCGCAAGGATGGACAGACGCTGGACCCGCCGGGACTCAAGGAGGGCCATCAGATCGCTGACCAGCTCCTCAAGATAGCTGGAGATCGGTGGCATTGGCCCGCTCTGCCCGTAACCCGGCCGAATCACCGACCAGATCGACAGCCCCCGGGTCAGCGCCAGATCTCGCGTTGCCTGCGGCAGCTTGTAGAACCCCATGCTCGAATGCAGATGAAGGCAGACATGACCGCTCGGATCACCCGACTGGAACACGTCGTAGCGGCGCCCGTTCGCCGAGATCCAGGTCCAGAAGCGCTCGGCAACACCAGCGGCATCAGGACCGGCATCCACCGCCGACTTCGTCTGCACGGCTCCGCTCGCCGCCGTCAACGCATTGAACGAGAGCAGCAGCCGTAGCAGTTCCAGCTGCGAGCGCGTGTCGGTCTTGGCCATGATCTGCTTGATCTGCGTGCGCACCGTCTCCACCGAACGTTCGCGCTGATCGGCGATCTGTTGCAGCGACAGCCCGGCCATGAAGCTGCGCAGCACCATCACTTCGGAAGCCGTGAGCTCGTAGCCTTCCACCAGAACCATGTCCATCATGGGGTTCCACTGGAAATCCTCGACCGTCACAAGCAGTCGTCCGGCAACGCCCAGCGCCGCCTGCATGGTCCGCGGACGCGACAGGGCAACCGACACGGCGCCACCGTCGACGCTGGTGAGCTTCAGGAGCACATGGCCAGCATGATCGCCGGTCGAAAAGGCGCCCATGCGCTCGATCAGAAGCGCTTCGCTCTCTGCGTCAAGGTTGAAGTCGCGCACGCTCCGGATGGCCTTGCTGGGAAAGCGTGACCGAAGAAGGCCGTTGCTCTGGACGAGACCACCGTCGACGCGGCAGACGCAGGCGGGACGGCCGACGGAATCGACAAGGCGCTCAAGCTCGGAATCAGGCGCGGACGCCAGACGATCCAGGAGATCGCCGGCTCGGGCCGCGTGCGTCACCAGGTGAGACAGGCCAGATCCATTGCCGCTCTCCGTGCCATCACGGAACGACAGGTCGAGAACGTCGAGAAACTCTTCATAAAGGTCGGGCTCTACGGCGACGGCGTAGATCTTGTCGATGATCGAAAAATCGTCGAACTCAGGCGGCGGAACGCGAAAGCTTGTCATGACCTTCCGTCTGGTGAGGCGCCATCTTCATCGGCGTCCATTGTCAGACCCTTGTCTGGATGAGTAGCGGCCCGCCCTGAAAAGGCAAGCCATTTTCGAGAATGTTAGAAGTGGGACCGATCCGACCGCGCCAAGCGGCGAGGGATCGAGTGCCCAGCGCCAGGTGTTACGGACTGATCCCGCCACCGATGGACCAAAGTTGCGGCGCAACCGCCTTGGCGCATAAGGATTTGCACGCTAATACGTGATCACCGCCATCGGTGCGCCGCAACAGGCCGCCCTTGCGCCACTTACCTGATTGTGGAGACGGAGCCATGTCCGATAATCCCGCCGCTGACGGCTTGTTCCCCCTTGCCGCCGATGAGACACCCTATCGGAAGCTGACGTCCGACTTCGTCTCGACCGCCGAATTTGATGGCGAGGAAATCCTGAAGGTCGCGCCCGAAGCGATCCGCCTGCTGACCGAGACGGCCTTCAGCGACATCAACCATCTCCTGCGCCCGGCCCATCTCGAGCAGTTGGCCAAGATCCTCAACGATCCCGAAGCGACCTCCAACGATCGCTTCGTGGCCTATGATCTGATGAAGAACGCCAACATCGCCGCCGGCGGCATCCTGCCCATGTGCCAGGACACCGGTACGGCGATCATCATGGCCAAGAAGGGCCGTCGCGTCTGGACCAAGGGCGGCGACGAGGCCGCCGTCTCCAGGGGCGTCCTGGACGCCTACGAGAAGCGCAACCTGCGCTACTCGCAGCTGGCGCCGCTGTCCATGTTCGAGGAGAAGAACACCAAGAACAACCTCCCGGCCCAGATCGACATCTACGAAGAGGGCGAAGACGCCTACAAGTTCCTCTTCGTTGCCAAGGGCGGCGGCTCGGCCAACAAGACCTACCTGTTCCAGGGCACGCCCTCGCTGCTGACCCATGACCGCCTGCTGGCCTTCATCAAGGAAAAGATCCTGACGCTGGGCACTTCCGCCTGCCCGCCCTATCACCTGTCGATCGTCATCGGCGGCACGTCGGCCGAGATGAACCTGAAGACGGTCAAGCTTGCCTCGACCAAATACCTTGACGGCCTGCCGACCAAGGGCTCGGAGAGCGGCCACGCCTTCCGCGACCTCGAGTTCGAGGCGGAAGTGTTCAAGGCCACCCAGGCGACCGGCGTCGGCGCCCAGTTCGGCGGCAAGTATTTCTGCCACGACGTGCGCGTGATCCGCCTGCCCCGCCATGGCGCCTCCCTGCCGATCGGCATTGGTGTCTCCTGTTCCGCCGACCGCCAGGCCGTCGGCAAGATCACCAAGTCGGGCGTCTACATCGAGGAACTCGAGCACAATCCCGCCCGCTTCATGCCTGAGATCGACGAGGCCTCGCTGGCTGGCGACGTGGTCAAGATCGACCTGACCCGGCCGATGTCAGAGATTCGCGCCGAGCTCAGCAAGCACCCGATCAAGACCCGCGTCTCGCTGACCGGTCCGGTCATCGTGGCGCGCGACCTCGCCCATGCCAAGCTGCGCGAGCGGCTGGAGCGCGGCGAGCCGCTGCCGGACTATTTCAAGAACCACCCGGTCTACTACGCCGGTCCCGCCAAGACGCCGACCGGCTATGCCTCCGGCTCCTTTGGCCCGACCACCGCCGGCCGCATGGACTCCTATGTGGAACAGTTCCAGGCCGCCGGCGGCTCCATGGTCATGCTGGCAAAGGGCAACCGTTCGGCCCAGGTGCGCAACGCCTGCGGAAAGCATGGCGGCTTCTATCTGGGGTCCATCGGCGGACCGGCCGCGCGCCTTGCCCAGGACTGCATCAAGAAGGTGGAAGTGGTCGAGTTCCCCGAACTGGGCATGGAAGCCATCTGGCGAATCGACGTTGTCGATTTTCCCGCGTTCATCGTCATCGACGACAAGGGCAACGACTTCTTCAAGGAATTGAACCTCGATTGACGCGAAAGCCTCGAAGCGAAACACCTCGCTTCGAGGCGACCGTTGCGCGCCAGCAACAATCTGCGGCCAAGGCCGGAAAAAGCCCGTAATTTGGGCAAGCGACTATTGAACGATTCACCCCGACCAGCCATCGTGTTCATGGCGTATTTGCGGCTGCAATGGGTCGAGGCCAACAAGACCGCGGCAGCCGGATCATCCCGTAAATAAATCCTGATCTTCAAACCAGTGGATTTTGGCTCTTCGAAATGATGCGAAAGATCCTGCTTCTCGCTGCTGCAGCCTTGGTTGCCGCCCCGACGTTTGCCACGCCCAGCTTTGCCGACGATGACGTCGTCCGCTTCTGGGACCCCTCCAGCGGCACCATCCAGACGATCAAGCGCAATCCGAGCGCCAGCCGGCCCACGGAAAGCAAGATCAAGAAGGAACTGATCGACTATACCGGTCCCTATTCCAAGGGCACCATCATCGTGAACACCGGTGAGCGCCGGCTGTATTACGTGATGGGCGACGGCAAGGCGATGAAGTATGGCATCGGCGTCGGTCGTCCCGGCTTCACCTGGTCGGGCGAGCACCACATCACCCGCAAGGCCGAATGGCCCGGCTGGACCCCGCCCCCGGCCATGCGCAAGCGCCAGCCGAAGCTCCCCTATTTCATGCCCGGCGGCCCGGACAATCCGCTTGGCGCCCGCGCCATGTACATCGGCTCGACCATTTACCGCATCCACGGCACCGCTGAGCCCTGGACCATCGGCGAGGCCGTCTCCTCGGGCTGCATCCGCATGACCAATGACGACGTGGCCGACCTCTATGAGCGCGTCGGCGTCGGCACCAAGGTCGTCGTCCTGCACGAGTGAGTGCCGAGACAGCGCAATGAAAAAAGCCGCCGAGCACCCTGCCCGGCGGCTTTTTTCATGGGATTGCCCAAGGAGTTAGCGTGACAGACCCTTGGCCTTGAGTTCGGCGACATAGTCGTCGAAGTAGCGTGCCTGATTGCGGCCGGCATCCAGCAGGAAGGCCCAGGTGTAGAGCCCCGTCTGATGCGTGTCGTCGAACACGATCCGCACCGCATAGGTGCCGACCGGCTCCAGGTTCACGATGCGCACATCCTTCTTGCGCGGAACGGTCTGCCGCTGGTCGGGCGCATGCCCCTGCACCTCGGCCGAGGGGGAACGGACCCGAAGAAGCTCGGCGCCGAGATCGTAGGACTCGCCGTTGTCGAAGGCGACATGAAGCGTCTTCTTGTCGGAAGACAGGCGCAGTTCCTCCGGCCATGCCGTATTGCCATCCACCATTGTTCGTTCCTCGTCTTGAGAAGATACCCGGCTCAGCTCTTTGGCTGCAGGCGCGCGATCAGGCTGGACGTGTCCCACCGGCGACCGCCCATGGCCTGGACGTCGGCATAGAACTGATCGACCAACGCCGTGACCGGCAGCTTGGCGCCGATTTCCTTGGCCTGATCGAGCACGATGCCAAGATCCTTGCGCATCCAGTCGACGGCAAAGCCGTAATCGAACTTGCCCTCGCTCATGGTCTTCCAGCGGTTCTCCATCTGCCAGCTCTGCGCCGCCCCCTTGGAGATGACGCCGATCACCTGTTCCACTTCGAGATCGGCCTGCATGGCGAAATGGACCGCTTCCGACAAGCCCTGCACCAGACCGGCGATGGCGATCTGGTTGACCATCTTGGTGAGCTGCCCGGCGCCGGACGGCCCCATGTGCCCGATCATCCGCGCATAGCTGCGGATGACAGGCTCAGCTGCCGCGTAAGGCTCGGCATCACCACCCACCATGACCGTCAGGACACCATTGACGGCACCGGCCTGGCCACCGGAGACCGGAGCATCGAGAAAGTGCAGGCCGCGCGCGCTTGCCGCAGCGTGGAGCTCGCGCGCCACGACGGCGGAGGCGGTGGTATGGTCGGCGAAGATCGCGCCGGGCTTCATGCCGGCGAAAGCGCCATCCGCACCGGTGGTGACCGAGCGGAGGTCGTCGTCATTGCCGACGCAGGCGAATACGAAGTCGACGCCTTCCACCGCCTCGCGCGGGGTCAATCGCATCTGCCCCCCGAACTCGGCGCACCAGGCTTCCGCCTTGGCCTCGGTGCGATTGTAGACGGTGACATCGTGACCGCCACGTTTGAGGAGGTGTCCGGCCATCGGATACCCCATCACGCCAAGCCCGAGGAAAGCAACCCTTGCCATTTGTTACCTCATCTATCCAAGCATCAGAATTTCGCTTATCTTTTAGCCGTCGTGCAGTCATACGGGGCGGCAGAAAGATTCGCCTTATTTCAGACCGTAAACTTCGTTATCCTATTTAGTGGACCAAATGGAGGACATCATGAAGAAGATAGCAGCTTTGGCAGCCGTTCTGGCACTCGGCCTCTCCGCTTGCAGTCAGACCGCGACGCAGCAGCGCGTCACGACCGGCGCGGCCGTTGGCGCGCTGGGTGGTGCCGCCGTTGGCGCCATCGCCGGTGGCGGCAAGGGTGCCCTGATCGGTGCTGCCGTTGGCGGCATTGGCGGCGCGGCTGTTGCCGGCGCCACCGCCCCGAAGAATTGCGTCGCCTATGACGCCTACGGTCGCCCCTATGCGGTCGTCTGCCCCTGATCCGACATTCGGTTCAAGATGAGAAAGCGGCCCGGATGCTCTCCGGGCCGTTTGCTTTTGTGGGGGATGAACCACCCCATGTTCTTAGGTGCGAAAGCCTCAGCGCTTGAGATGGCGCGTGAGCCTCTGCTCCATCAGCTCCCACAGCCGGCGAAGAACCTCGACGGTGATCAGATAGATGATCGCCGCCCAGAGGTAGATCTGCAGGTCATAGGTCTTGGAGAAGGCGACACGGGTCTGCCCCATGACGTCGAGCACCGTGATGATCGAGGCGATCGACGAGGCCTTGATCATCAGGATCACTTCGTTGCCATAGGGGCGAAGCGCGGTGATCAACGCCTGCGGCAGGATGATCTTCCAGAAGGTGACCGACCGCCGCAATCCCAGAGAATCAGCTGCCTGACGCTGACCGCCGGGCACGGCAAGAATGGCGCCCGCCAGGATCTCCGCCTGATAGGCGGCCGTGTTGAGCGAGAAGGTGAAGACCGCGCAGAAATAGGCATCGCGGAACAGCGCCCACAGGCCGATGGCCTTGAAGAAGCCTACGAACTGCCCTGCCCCGTAATAGACGAGGAACGTCTGCGCCAGCAGCGGCGTGCCGCGGAAGAAGTAGGAATAGCCAAAGGCAATGCCGCCCCACAGGGGGCTGGCCGACATGCGCCCCATGGCCACCGGCACGGAGATCAGAGCCCCCAGCACCAGCGACATGGCGACCAGCTCGATGGTGACGATGATGCCATCGCCGATCTTGGGCGCATATTTGGCGATCTTCTCGGGATCATAGCCGTTCACCAGGATCATGATGATGCCGATGCCGAGTAGAGCCCAGAACAGCAGCATGACCAGACCGGCGGCACGGGAGACGGTCCATTTGCGCCCGCGCAGCCCCTTTGGCGCCGGTTGCGGAGCGATGAAGGAAGAGGCGACATAGCCGGCCATCAGTGTCCTCCCTGCCCGCGATGAGCCCAGTTCGAGATGCGCCCGAGTCCCAGCGACGAGATGATCGACAGCAGGAGGTAGATGAGGCAGGCGACGAAAAAGAAGAAGAAAGCCTGCTTGGTGACGCCCACGGCGATGTTGGTGTTGCGCAACAGGTCGGACAGGCCGATCACCGAAACCAGCGAAGTGTCCTTGAGGAGGTTGAGCCAGAGATTGCTGAGCCCCGGCAGCGCCAGACGGATGAGCTGCGGCAGGATCACGAGCCGCATGGTCGCGCCCCGGTTCAGGCCGAGCGCATAGGCGCCTTCATACTGGCCGTGCGAAATGCCCTTGAAGGCCGACAGGAAGGTCTCGCTGGCATAGGAGGAGAACACCAGCGCCAGGGCCACGATGCCGGCCAGAAAGCTGTTCACCTCGAACTCTGCGCCGAACACCAGCATCCACAGGGCCGACATGGCCATCTGGCCGCCGTAGTAGATGAGGAACAGCGTCAGGAGTTCGGGAAGACCGCGGAAAATGGTCGTGTAGATATGGGCGGCATTGCGCAGCAGCGGTTCGCTGGAGTTCTTGGCAACCGCGATGAAGAAGCCGAACAGGAGCCCAAGGGGAAGGGTCGCGATCGCAAGTATGATGGTGATGAGGACACCGCGGATAAGTTCGTCACCCCACCCGGTCTCACCATAAGACAACAGCTCTAAATATTGAGCCACAGAGCCCCTCCCGGCTTTGCCGCGTCCTGATCAGTTGGCCTGGCCCCTCGAGCGGGCGTTGAGAACACCCGCTCGAGGGAAGAGCGGATCAATCGCCGTAAACGTCGAACGGGAAGTACTTGTCGTTGATTTCCTTGTACTTGCCGTTGGCGCGGATGGCCTTGATGGCGGCCGAGAACATGTCGCGCAGGTCGGTGTCTTCCTTGCGGACGCCGATGCCGGCACCGATGCCGTGGATCTCGGGGATCGACTTCACGAGGCCGACGATCTTGCAGCAGGCACCAGCCTCGGTCTTCAGCCACTCGCCAAGCACGATGCTGTCGTCGGTCACCGCGTCGAGACGACCGGCGGCCAGATCGAGCTTGTACTCGTCGGCAGTCGGGTAGGTCTTGAGCGTGCTCTGGGTCAGGATCTTCTCGGCATAGTCGGCATGCATGGTCGAGCTCTGCGCGCCGATGGTCTTGCCGGCGAGATCTTCAGGCGTCACGCCCTTGATGTCGGTATCCTTCGGAGCCACGATGGCCGGCGGGGTGTTGTAATACTTCTCGGAGAAGTCGATCGTCTTCTTGCGCTCGTCGGTGATCGACATGGAGGCGATGATCGCATCGAACTTCTTTGCCAGCAGCGCCGGGATCATGCCGTCCCAATCCTGGGTGACGACCTCACATTCGACCTTCATCTCGGCGCAGAGGGCGAGCGCGATATCAACGTCGAAGCCCTTCACCTTGCCGTCCGTGTCAATGTAGTTGAACGGAGGATAGGCGCCTTCGGTGCCGATGATGACCTTCTTCCATTCCTTGGCCATGGCGCCGCCCAGCGAGATGGCGAGCACGGTGGCGGCGGTCAGAATCGTCTTGGTGAGTTTCATTTTGCCCCTCTGCAGTGGGGGTTCCGATCGCGCGATCCCCTGATGGCCCGCAGATGTCACCTTTGGTGATGCGAGCCGCCATCGCGCCAAATGCATCGAAACCTGGCTTCCTGATGTCATATTTTTTCATGCGGTCAAAAATTGACGCCGCACTTGGGGACGTATCTTCATCGTATTCCGCGCATTGATGCAACGGATAAGTTACGCCGCGTGCTCGATTTGCAGGCACAATTTAAGGGTGCCGGCAATTCAGGCGCTCAGTTTCCCGCGGCTATGCCGGCAAAACGGGAAGCGGAAACAAGACCTTCGGCAATGCTCAGGTCTTGTGGATTGTTGATGTTGAAGAAGGGGTCAACCTCGGCACCGGCAACCGCGACGGCCGGAAAATGCACATGGACCACATTGTGCCGCTCAAGGAACAAAGCCACCTTGCGAATGCCGCCAGTGGCAAGGCAGGCCTCGAGATCGTCGGCAACGGCCAGCGGCCAGGCACCAAAGACCGGCTGCCGTCCATCCTCCGACCGGGCAATGGCAATGGTCGTGTCGTCGCCGAGCGCAGCCTCGAAGTCCGCGACCAGCGTCTGCGGGAACAGCGGACTGTCCACGGCGACACTGACCAGATGGCTCGGCGGCTGATTCCAGGACTGCGCCCAACGCAAACCGGCCAGGATGCCAGCCAGAGGACCGAGAAAGCCCGGGACCGTATCGGCAAGTACGGGCAGCCCCACGTCTGAGAACGAGGCCGCGGCAACGTTGGAACTGATGGCCAAAGGCTGGACTTGCGCCCCCAGCCTCTCGACACACAGATCGACAAGAGAGCGTCCGCCCAGCATGCAAAAGGCCTTGTCGACCCCCTCCATGCGAGATGAACGCCCGCCCGCCAAGATCAGTCCCGCTGAAATACGCATGAGTTCAATGTGCTAAACGGAAACATCGAAATCAAGCGATCATTCGAGGCGCTTGACCAGCGCCGCGTTGAAGTTCGCCGTGCATCCCTTCATGCTGTCGAAATTCGTGATGGCCCCCGTGATGTTCACGAACTGCGTTGTTGTGGCGATCGTCGCAGGTGACTGCTTGGTGAACTTCACCTGCACCGGGAAGTCTCCGCCCCAGGCATTGTCATAGATCTGACCATAGGTGACGGTCTTGAAGCTGGACGTGAAGGAGCCATTGTCGATGGCAAAGGACATTGCACCGTTCAACTGGAAGAAGGACAGCCCGGACCAGTTGCCGTTATCACCGACACCGGCGGGCCGGAAACGCGTATGAAAGCGATTGCCCGTCGGATTGTAGTCCTTGCAGGTTCCGGACACGGACGTGATGACCGCCCCACCCTCGAAGCGAACCTTTGCAGCTTCGGCCGGACCGGCAAGGGCGATCAAAGCGACGACACCAAACGCAACTTTCTGCATATGAGCCTCCTGGAAATCGAACGGAATGGAAATGGCCGCTCCAGTTGCCAGCACTGGCGCCGTGCCAATGGAACACGCCAAATTGTTGCATGCAAGATGCATATTTAATCGAGCTGTACCGGATTCCATCACAGGGAAGAAAAGGGCGCGCGCCACAAGTTTGAAACAAGACTTGCGATTGCTCAAACTGCACGGCCCCGAAATCTGCCAAGGCTATGGGCCGCAGGGCTTTGCACGGACAGTGCCGTTGACCTGCCAGACGCCAATGCTTAGGTACGGACCAGATCGAATTTTGGAGCCCCACATGTCCCTTTCCATCAAGGACCAGGTAGTCGCAACTCTCCGCCAGCTCGCCCTGCCCGGCTCCCAGCAGGACATCGTGTCCGCCGGCATCGTCTCGGACATCTACGTCAACGACGGGCGTGTGATGTTTTCGCTCTCCGTGCCGTCCGAACGAGCCCGCGAACTTGAAGGCTTCCGCGCCGAAGTCGAGCGGCGCGTCAAGGCGGTACCCGGCGTGGACAAGGCCATGATCGCCCTGACCGCCGAGGTCAAGCAGGGTGCCAAGCCGGCGCCCGCGCCGCAGCAGCGCGGTACCGTCCCCCAGAAGGCAGGCGTTCCCGGCGTGAAGTCGATCATCGCCGTCGCCTCCGGCAAGGGTGGCGTCGGCAAGTCGACGACGGCGGTGAACCTGGCCCTCGGCCTCTCTGCCAACGGCCTCAAGGTCGGCATCCTCGACGCCGACATCTACGGCCCCTCCATTCCTCGCCTGCTCAAGCTGTCGGGCAATCCCGAAACCATCGATGGCAAGATCCTGGTGCCCAAGGAAAACTATGGCCTCAAGGTGATGTCCATCGGCTTCCTGGTCGACGAGGACGTGCCGATGATCTGGCGCGGCCCCATGGTCGTCTCTGCCCTGACGCAGATGCTGCGCGAATGCGCCTGGGGCGACCTCGACGTTCTCATTGTCGACATGCCTCCCGGAACCGGCGATGCCCAGCTGACCATGGCGCAGCAGGTGCCGCTGACCGGCGCGGTGATCGTATCGACGCCGCAGGACCTTGCCCTGATCGACGCCCGTCGCGGCGTCGCCATGTTCCAGAAGGTGGAAGTGCCCGTCCTCGGCCTTGTGGAGAACATGAGCTACTTCCTGTGCCCCCATTGCGGCGGTCGCTCGGACATCTTCAGCCACGGTGGCGCCCGCCACGACGCCGAGCGCCTTGGCGTTCCCTTCCTTGGCGAAATTCCACTGGAACTCAAGATCCGCGAGACCTCGGACGCGGGCCTTCCCATCGTCGCCACCGATCCGGAAAGCGCGCTGGCCAAGACCTACCGGAAGCTCGCCGCCGACCTGTGGTCCACCGTCACCGGCACGACACGCCGGGCTGCGCCGCGCATCGTCATTGACTGATATCACCCACCACGAATGCAGAAAGCCCCGGATCGCGCAAACACGATCCGGGGCTTTTCATTTGGCCAAATGCCAATCGTCAGACGCTCGGGTCCATGACCGACGCGATCCGCTGGTGACGGACGCGCTCGCGATGGAAGGTGTACATGCCCGAGCCGATGACGATGACGATGCCGACGAGCGTCATCATGTCGGGGATTTCGCCCCAGACGAGCCACCCAAGGCACACGGCATAGGGAATGAAGGAATAGCGGAACAGCGCCACGGTCGAGACATCGCCATGCTGGACGGCCACGATCGAATACTGAGTGCCCACCAGACCGGCCAACCCTGCCCCGAGGATGAGGGCGCCGCCCAACAACGAGATCGGCTGCCAGACCTCGAATGCCGAGAGGATGGCGCAGGCAATCGTTACGGCGACCGTGGTGTAGAAGAGGACGATCAGGGACGACGTGGTCTTGGCAATGAAGCGGGTATTCATCTCGCGGAAGGCGACGATGAAAACGGTGGACAGCGGGCCGAGCGCCCACATGTTGAACCCTGCCGTTCCCGGCCTGACAATCACCATGATGCCGACGAAGCCGACGGCGATCGACATCCAGCGGTGCCAACCCACCTTCTCATGCAGGAAAATCGCACTGGCCGCCGTAACGGCCAACGGCGCGCCCTGAGACACGGCCGAGGCATTGGCAATCGGCAGATGGGTCAGCGACACCAGGAAGATGACACCGGCAATGCCTTCGGCAATGCTGCGGGAGGCGACATAGCGTGACAGATGCTTGTGCACGCGCCCAAGCTCACCGACACGCCAGACCATGTAGGTGACAACAGCGGTCGTCACCAAGGCACGCAGGACGAGCACTTGACCGATCGGCATGTCGCGCGTGGCGACCTTCACCATCGTGTCATGAAGGACAAAGAAGAGGCAGCTTACGAGCATTGCAAAAATGCCGCGAAGCGTTTCGCGATAATCGGACATTGAGAAGGAGACCAGAGCAGATGGGAACCGGAGATGTCCCTGATAACGGTATGGATCGATTCAGCCGCAAGGGCAATTGCAGAAATCGATATGTTTCAGTGCAGCGTAAATCAAATTCCGCCGTACCGCTTGTCGATGTCCGCAACCACTGAAATGCTGTCGCCAGCAGCGATGACAGGCTAGAGTGGACCATCGCCTACCAAAGAGACTTTCCTATGACGCATTTCATGAAAAATTTCTATGCTGCAGGCCTTCTGGCGCTCGCCATTGCGCCGTCAACAGGGTGCATTGCAGCATCCCCCAAGACAATGCCTGGCCCATCCTCGACGGAAGCCTGCAGCACGGAGCAACTGACCGATCTGATCGGTCAGCCAGCGAGCGAAGCCAATATCGCCAAGGCAAGCCAGGTGTCCGGCGCAAGATCCGTGCGCGTGATCAAGGTCGGAGCGATGGTCACCATGGATTTCCGGACCGACCGGCTGAACATCGAACTCAGCAAGGACGGCCGGATCGCCCGCTTGCGTTGCGGCTGAGGGTCAGCCGCCGGTCGTGCTCATGTGGCGCGCCACCGCCGGCGCCTTGCGCACGCGGTCGATGACAAAGTCATGGCCCTTGGGCTTGCGGCCGATCGCTTCGTCGATCGCCAGTTTCAGCAACTCGTCGCCCTCGGACGCCCGCAAGGGAGCCCGGAGGTCGGCGGCATCGTCCTGACCAAGGCACATATAGAGCGTGCCGGTGCAAGTGACGCGCACGCGGTTGCAGCTTTCGCAGAAGTTATGGCTCATGGGCGTGATGAAGCCGAGCCGCCCACCGGTCTCCCGCACTTGCACATAGCGCGCCGGACCACCGGTCTTGTAGGGAATGTCCTCGAAGGTGAACTCGTCGGAGAGCTTCGCCCGGAGGGAGGCGAGAGAGATATACTGGTCGGTCCGATCCGCCTCGATCTCGCCGAGCGGCATGGTCTCGATCAGCGTCATATCATGGCCGCGCTCATGCGCCCAGCGCAGCATGCCCGGAATCTCGGCGTCGTTGAAGTCCTTGAGGGCGACGGTGTTGAGCTTGATCTTGATGCCGGCCCGCTCCGCCGCCTCGATACCCGCCAGCACCTTGTCGAGCTCACCCCAGCGGGTGATATGGCGGAACTTGGCAGGGTCGAGCGTATCGAGCGACACGTTGATGCGGCGAACACCGCAGTCCGCCAGTTCCGAAGCGAAGCGCCCGAGCTGCGTGCCATTGGTGGTTACGGTCAGTTCCTCAAGCTTGCCCGACTTGAGATGCCGCGACAGCGACCGGAAGAGCACCATGATGTCGCGCCGCACCAAGGGCTCGCCGCCGGAAATGCGCAGCTTGCGCACACCCTTGTCGACAAAGGCCGAACAGAGCCGGTCAAGCTCCTCAAGGGTCAGCAGGTCCTTCTTGGGCAGGAAGACCATGTCCTCCGCCATGCAATAGACGCAGCGGAAATCGCACCGATCGGTCACGGATATCCGAAGATAGGAAACCTGTCGTCCGAAAGGATCGATCATTTCCGCGCTTTCCGGCTTTTCACTCATGACCACGGTTCCTGACAAATCCTCACCCTGACCTTCAGTATAAGGCCTTTGGCGGAATCCAAGGAAGATAGCTCAAATACCAGTCAGTGAAAACGCGTCATTTTAGGCAGTGATGCAATTTGCAACACTTGATCATTCAGACTGTCGCAAAGTTTACTGTTACACGCCCATGTGATCACACAGGCTTGTCCTTCTCCAGCTGAATGTAAGACAATGGAAGAGACGTAGTATACTTTATCTGTTCCATCGCAAATGCTGAGGATACATCGCTAATCTCAATCTTGGCGATCAGCCTCTTGTAGAAGGCATCATAGGATTCGATGTCCGGAACAACGACGCGCAATAGGTAGTCTACCTGACCACTCATGCGGTAGAACTCGACGACTTCGGGAAACTCGCGGATAAGTTCAGCAAAGCGCTTCAGCCATTCTTCCGAATGCTGATTGGTCACGATCGAGACGAAAACCGTGACCTTGGTGTTCACCGCCTTGGGATCCAGCAGCGCAACCCGGCGCAGGATGACTCCATCCTCTTCGAGCTTCTGAATTCGGCGCCAGCAGGGCGTTGTCGACAAGCCGACGCGCTTGGCAATTTCAGCAACGGGAATTGTGGCATCATCCTGAATGATGGACAGGATCTTCTTGTCGAGACGATCGAGCATGGCGCCCTCCTGATTTGACGGAATTATTTTCCAACCATGAAAACAAATCAAGCCTGAAACAGAAATTTTTTCCAAAAAATTCCGTTTTTCATATCCAATGCGCGGTAAAAAAAATCATTAACCATGACTAGGAACCGAGTTTTAGGGAAAGCCCCGTAGGATTTGACCGACTTTGGCAAGGATTGTCCTCGCGCATGACCGACACGCCCGTAGAAAGCACGGCCAGCCGTACAATGCTCAACCGTCAGCGAGCCAATCGCCGGCGGGACGTGTCGCTTGCCGTCAAGGACGTCCGCGAGCGGCTTTCATCCGACTCCGGCACGCGCCCAGCCTTTGATTTCGAGATTCTTCTCGAATACGCCCGCAACAGGCAATCCAGCTGGCTCGCGCAGACCATTTTGCTGATCGCCCTTGGGGGAACCGCGACCTACTGGATCAACTACAGCTTCGTCGGCCTGTGGTTCATCTTCTGCATGTCGGTTCACGTGATGAACGGCCTGATCGGGCGCCGCTTCATCACCCTCCCCGCCAATGACGTGAACCTGCGCATGTGGAAGCGGCAGTTCATCGTTGCGGAAGCCCTCTACGGAACCTTCTTTGCGGTCCTGTTCTTCCTGCCGGGAACCTTCTCGCAGGACACCAGCGTCTACATCTTCGGCGCCCTGCTGACCTCGGTCGCCATCAACGCGATGGTCGCGAGCAACCTGCCAAGCGCAGTGGTCGCCGGCACCATCCCCATGGCGCTGATCGGTGCGCTGCGCCTGGCGACGGGCGACGCACTCGTCGGCTACACCATGGCCGCCTTCATGGCCCTGGCGGAAGGCTTCTTCATCCTGCTGGCCTACCGACTGCACGCCACGGCGCTTACCGCCATGGAGTTCCGCGCCGAGAAGGACGCCCTGATCGCAGAACTCGAGCAGGCCAAGGCCGTTTCCGACGACAGCCGCCGTCGGGCCGAGGAAGCCAATCTTGCCAAGTCGCGCTTCCTTGCGACCATGAGCCACGAACTGCGGACGCCGCTCAACGCCGTGCTCGGCTTCTCCGAGATCATGATGGGCGAGGTCTTCGGCCCGATCGGCAACGAGCACTACAAGGGCTATGCCGTCGACATCCATAACTCCGGCAAGCATTTGCTCAATCTGATCAATGAGATCCTCGACCTGTCGCGCATCGAGGCCGGCCGCTATCAGCTGCAGGAGGAAGCGGTCAACCTCGCCATGGTCGTCGAGGACTGCCACCACCTGATCAAGCTGCGGGCCAAGAACAAGAACATCACGGTCATCGAGCAGTTCGAGCCCGATCTGCCGAAAATCTGGGCCGACGAACGCGCCGTCCGGCAGATCGTCCTCAACCTGCTGTCCAACGCGGTCAAGTTCACCCAGAACGGCGGAGAAGTCCGCGTCCGCCTGGGCTGGACCGCCGGCGGCGGGCAATATGTTTCGGTCAAGGACAACGGCCCGGGCATTCCCGAGAACGAGATCCCCATTGTCATGCAGGCCTTTGGCCAGGGCTCGCTGGCCATCAAGACCGCCGAACAGGGCACCGGCCTCGGCCTGCCGATCTGCGAGGCGCTGGCCAAGATGCACGGCGGAACACTGGATCTGCGCTCGAAACTTCGGGAAGGCACCGAAGTGCTGATCACCTTCCCGCCGACCCGCGTGATGGAGGTGATGCCGGCCATCCGCGAAGATCGCCCGGACGCCAAGGCGCGCGATCGCCGCCGCGCCTGAGACGACCAACCGACACACCATGTTCCTGAGCCCGGAAATGCGCTAGCATCCACCGGGCTTTCAGCATTTGGGGCGGTAATGGACGATATCTTGGCCCTGGCGGCGTTGGCCGCACTCATCCTGGTCATCGGTGCCCTTCTCGGCTTCGTCGCCTTCATCCGAACCTCAAGCCTCAGCGCGCGCCTGACCGTCGCAGAGGTCGAACTGACGCGGCTGCGCAGGCAGCTGGCCGCAGGCGTCGTGATCAAGGGCCAGGCGCAGCAAGACGCACCGATTCCGGCAGCAGACCTCGCCGAGAGCGAAACCGAGGTGGCACCGGAACCTGTCGCAGCGCCGGACCATATCGCCACACCGGAAGCGGCAATCCCGACCGCCACCGCACAGAACGACAGCGTCAGCTCGAAACCGCCGAAACCCAAGGCATCGCTTGAAGAAACCATCGGCACGCGCTGGGCCGTCTGGGTCGGCGGTCTCGCCCTCGGGCTTGGCGGCATTTTCCTCGTTCGCTACTCGATCGAGGCCGGATTGCTGGGGCCGGCGGCACGTATCGCCCTCGGCCTGCTCTTCGCGCTGGCCTTGCTCGGCGGCGGCGAAGCGCTGCGCCGGTCCGGCTTTGCCGACGGCCCCACCGAGAACCAGCGCCGCGCTTATGTACCGGGCGTGCTCACCGCCGCCGGCATCGTCGCGGCCTTCGCCGACGTCTACGCCGCCTATGCGCTCTACGATTTCATCGGCACCTTCGTCGCCTTTGCCGCCTTGGCGCTGATTGCCCTGGCGACCCTGGCGCTGGCCCTGCTGCACGGCCCGGCCCTCGCCGCCCTCGGCCTCGCCGCCTCCTATGCGACGCCGTTGCTGGTCTCGTCCAACGCGCCGGCCATCGCAGCGCTGGCGGTCTATCTCCTCATCGTCACCGCAGCCACGCTGGCTGTGGCACGACTCAGGAGCTGGCGCTGGCTGGCGATCACCGCGACGGTGGGCGCCGCAGTCTGGGCTCTACTGATGCTGGCCGAGGCAACCTTCGGCGATCAACTGTCCGTGGCCCTCTACATCAGTGCCGCAACGGCGCTGACGGCCTATGTCTTCGTCGCCAGCATCCACCCGCGCAATCGATCGGCGGATGCCAAACACGACGTGATTGCAATGCTTTGCGTCACGTTGTTCGCACTGCCGGTGCTGATCTTCCAGGAAGCCTATGCCGAGGGCATGCTGGCGCCCGTCCTGCTTGGCGCCTACGGCCTTGCCCTGCTGGCGCTAGCCAGCGAATGGCCCGCCGTCCGCACGCTGGCGGTGACGGCGACGCTTGCCACCGTGCTCGGCTATGCCGCCTTTGCCTTGCCCTATGAGGTTCTGGTCGACGCCACCACAGCCGCCTCCGGCGATCCGATCGCGCCAGGCCTGCCCGAGTTCCTGCGTTCGACGGCAAGCAGCCGTTTCCATGGCATGGGCATCTTCCTCGGCCTGGCCTTCGCCGCCGCAGGATTGGCCGGCGCGATCTTCGCCCGTGGCCGCAGCTGGCTCGCCGCCGCCGGCGCCATGACGCCGCTTGGCCTGTTGGTGGTCGCCTATGTGCGCACCGACTACCTGACGCCGAGCCCCGCCTTCAGCCTGCTCGGCCTGATCCTCGCCTTCTACCTCGGCTCGGTGACCGAGTATCTGTTGCGCCGCCTGCCGGAGACCACCCCCTCGCGCGACGGCGCCATCGCGCTGAACGCCATCGGCGCCATTGGTGCGCTGGGGGCCGCTGCCGCCTTCGTCCTTGAACGCGGCGCGCTCACCATCGTGCTGGCGCTGATGGTGCCGGCCATCGCTTGGGTCGAATCCTACCGCCCGGTCAAGGCCTTGCGCTTCACGAGCGCGCTGCTTGCCCTGGCGGTGTCGCTGCGCATCGCCGCCGATCCCAGCATCGGCGGACCGGACCTCGGCACGACGCCGATCTTCAACTGGCTGCTCTATGGCTACGGCGTGCCGGCCGCTTCCTTCGCCTTTGCCGCCTGGCGCTTCGGCAAGACCCGGGACGACGGCTTCTGGGTGCCGGTGTTCGAGGCCCTGGCGGTCATCTACACGACGCTGACCGTCGTCATGGAAATCCACCACGGCATGAATCATGGCGACGTGTTCGCCGGCGTGTCCGGTCTGGCCGAACAGAGCCTGCTGACCATGAGCTTCCTGGCGGTGTCCTTCGGCCTGCATTGGCTCAACATCCGCCGCAACAGCGTGGTCTTCGGCAAGGGAAGCCTCGCGCTCGGCGGCCTCGGCCTGCTGGCTTCGGCCATCGGCTTGATTGTCCTGGAAAATCCGCTGCTAACCGGCGAGTACATCATTGGCGGCAGCTTCGATGGCACGCTGCTGCTCGGATATCTCTTTCCGGCGATCATGCTGTTCATCGCCCGCTGGCTGGCGAGCAAGCGACCGGACAAGCCGGAGCGCTACATCAGCGCCTGCGGCTGGCTGGGCGGCGTGCTGGCGGGCATCTGGGTCACGCTGGCCGTCCGCGCCGGCTGGCACAGCGGCGATCTTTCCTGGGGCGACCCGGAGGAAGCCGAGCTCTACGCCTACTCCGCCGCCTGGTTGCTGAGCGGTCTTATCGTGCTGGCTGCCGGCGTGGCCGGCGCCTCGCGCAATCTGCGCAAGGTCGCCGCCGCCATTGTCATTGTCGTTGTGGCCAAGGTGTTCCTGATCGACACCGCCGGCCTGACGGGAGCCTTGCGCGCCCTTAGCTTCATCGGCCTCGGCATCGTGCTGGTCGGTGTCGGCCTGGCCTATCAGAAGTTCCTGCGCGGTCAGGTCACTGCACCTCCACCACCACCCGCCCCTTGATCTTGCCCTCAGCGATGGCGCGTCCGGCTTCGATGGCGCCATCGAGTGACACCTTGCGAGTGTTGAGGTGCAACTTGGCGAGATCGATCTCCTTGGCCAGTCGCGCCCAGGCGATCTCGCGCTTGGCCCGGGGCACCGTGACCGAGTTGATGCCGATCAGCGCCACGCCGCGCAGGATGAACGGGGCGACGGAACTCGGCAGGTCCATGCCCTGCGCGTTGCCGCAGGCAACGATGGCGCCCTCGCCCTTGGTCATGGACAGCACGTTGGCGAGCGTGTGCGAACCCACATTGTCGATGCCCGTGACCCAGCGCTCCTTGGCGAGCGGCTTGGCCGGGCCGGACAGCTCGGCACGGTCGATCACCTCTTCGGCACCGAGATGGCGCAGGTGATCGGCTTCGGACAGCTTGCCCGTGGTGGCAATGACGTGCCAACCGGCATTCTTCAGCAACATCAGGGAGATGGAGCCGACGCCGCCGGCCGCGCCGGTCACCACCGCCGCACCATCGGCGGGCTTCAGGCCATAGCTCTCGATCGCCATCAGACTGAGCATGGCGGTATAGCCGGCGGTGCCGATGGCGGCGCAATCATAGGCGGACAGCTCGGCCGGGCGCTTGATCAGCCAGTCGCCCTTGACGCGCATGATCTCCGACCAGCCGCCGAGATGGGCCTCGCCCACGCCCCAGCCGTTGAGGATGACCTGGTCGCCCGGCTTGAACAGCGGATCGGCCGACGAGATCACCTCCGCCGACACGTCGACACCGGGCACCATCGGCCAGCGGCGCACGACGGGCAGCTTGCCGGTGACAGCAAGGCCGTCCTTGTAGTTCACCGACGAATGGCTGACGCGCAGCGTGACGTCGCCTTCCATCAGATCGGCTTCGGTGAGGGTGCGCAGGCTGACCGACTGCCGCTTCTCCTCGTCACGTTCGACGACGACCGCCTTGAACGGGTTCATGTGCCTGTCCCTCCCTAGATTCCCGGCATAGACCTGTTGCCCTGTTTACCATGGCCGCCAACACGCGTTGCAAGGCGCAATTGGTGGCAAATCTGCTCGCCCGACGATTCCGCATTTTCCCGGGGACGGCGTGTCCCGATTAACGGCTTCGCAAGGTTAACCCGCCATCATCGATCCCGTCGGAAACAGAACTCGTGTCCGTATCCTTGTAGCAGCACTGTCCCGACCGGAGGACAAGATTGTGATGCGTCGCCGCCGTAACAGTGTGGCCGCCAGTTCCATGCGCTATGCGCTGATCACAGGGCTGGCTGCCACTCTCTATCTCCTCACGCCCGTCCGCGTAGCCTATCAGGACATGGCCGGGATGTTCCTCGATCGCCTCGACCCTGCCGCCCGCTGGGCGGTGACGGTGACGGCTGGAACCGGTGGCTCCACCGCCGTCGTCGCGCCGCGCCTCGACGAGGTCAACCCCAACGCCGTGACCGTCCAGATGAACGGCGGAAGCGTTGTTCTTGAAGGGGTTGGCGAAGTTGTGACCGGTGCCGTCAACGGCTCGGCCTTCGTGCCGGACGAAGAGCGCATCGACCGCAGCTGGAAGGGCGATCTGCCCATGACGGTCACCACGCCACCGACGGAGCGCGGCTTCAATGCCGGGTCGGTTGGCAGCGAGCACAGCCGCCTCGAAGCTCCCAAAGACCTGCCGACGATGACCTTTGAGGCCTCGTCGGCCCCGCTCTCCATTCTGGCTTTGTCGCGCTTCATCAGCCCCAAGCCAGAATTGACGGCGGTGGCCGCCCTGGACCCGATCCCCCTGCCCGCGCCGCGACCGCATGTCACCACGCTGGTGGCGGCCAACTACCCGGCGCGCGGCTATGCGCCGTCGGTGACCAATCGCGCCGCATCGGAACTCATTCAGGCCTATGCGCCTGATAGTTCGGTGGTGAGCCAGGACATGTTCGCCGCCTTGTTCGCATTGCCCGGCGACAAGCCGGCGCCGCCCAAGCCGACGCTGAACCCCGGCGACCACTGGTGGGCGGTGAACCCCCTGCCCGCCTCGGTTCACGAGGCCAAGCAGCAGAAATGCCTCGCGAATGCCATCTATTTCGAAGCCCGCGGCGAGCCCTACAAGGGACAGGTCGCGGTGGCGCAGGTGGTCCTGAACCGCGTCAAGAATCCCGCCTATCCCGATACGATCTGCGGCGTCGTCTACCAGAACAAGGACGCCTACAATCAGTGCCAGTTCTCCTTTGCCTGCGACGGCTACCGCGACGTGGTCTACAGCCAGGGCGCCTATGCCCGCGCCGAGAAGATCGCCGCCGAGGTGACTTCGGGGCTGGTCTGGCTCGATGACATCGGCACCGCCACCCACTATCACGCCACCTATGTGCGGCCGAACTGGGCCGGGGTGTTCACCAAAAAGGCCAAGATCGGCAAGCACATATTCTACCAGACGATCTACGGCGGCTGGAGCTGAGCATGGGGATTGCCTGCAAGAAGACGCTGGCGGCCATACTGGCCGCCGTTTCATTTTCCGGAGCCGCCGAAGCCGCGCAGGTGCGCTTTCGGGGCACCGTGGTGTTCACCGCCACCGACCACTGCGCCTACCAGACCAAGGGCTCGAAATATGGCTCGATCTACTCGCCGCGCAATGTCGGCGACAACGGCGCCCATGCGGTGGTGACGCTGGTCTATGACCTCAACGCCGCAGCGCTTGATCTCGCCAACGCCGAATTCGACAGCAATTTCCGCAAGGTAACCGTCACCGCCGTCGGCGACTCCGGCTGGACCTCCTCGGCCCAGGTCAGGGTGACCAGTCGCAGTCCGGTGCCGATCACCACGTCAACCCGCTTCGTCACCCTGCGCGGCCAGATCAAGGGACCGTGGGAAGATCCCGGCTATGGCGGCCTGCCCTGCATCGCCAGCTTCGACGCGTCCTACGTCCGATATTGAAAAAGGCGCGCCCGGCGATTTGCCGAACGCGCCTTTTTCATTATTTTTCAAATACTTAAATCAGTAGGCGACAGCTTCCGCCTTGCCCGACTTCGACGACTTCAGCGCCGCTTCGGCGATCAGCAGGGCCTTGAGGCCGTCGTCGCCCGACGGGGTCATCGCCTTGCCGGCTTCCAGCGTCTTGATGAAGGTCGCGATCTCGTTGGCATAAGCCTGCGTGTAGCGCGTCATGAAGAAGTCCAGCAGCGGATCGCGCTTGTAGCCTTCAGCCGTCGCAAGTTCGACCGTGGTGGCACGAACATTCTCGGCGGAGACCAGACCCTTCGAGCCGTGAACCTCGATGCGCTGATCATAACCGTAGGTCGCGCGGCGGGAATTGGAAATTTGCGCGATCTTGCCGGTCTTGGTGGTGAGGATGATCGAGGCGCTGTCCACGTCGCCAGCCTTGCCGATCTCCGGATCGACGAGGCAGGAGGCGGACGCGAACACCGACACCGGATCCTCGCCGAGGAGGAAGCGGGCCATGTCGAAGTCGTGGATGGTCATGTCGCGGAAGATGCCGCCCGAGCGGGCCGCATAGGTGGCCGGGGGCGGATTGGGATCGCGCGAGGTGATCGACACCATCTCCACGGCGCCGATGGCACCGGCGTCGATGCGGGCGCGCACTTCCATGAAATTGGGATCGAAGCGGCGGTTGAAGCCGATCATCAGCGCGGAATTGTTGGCATTTACGGTGTCGAGGCACTTGCGGACGCGCTCGACCGACAGATCCACCGGCTTCTCGCAGAAGATCGCCTTGCCGGCCTTGGAAGCCTGCTCGATCATGTCGGCATGCATGTCGGTGGGCGTGGTGATCAGGACGGCGTCGATGTCCTTGGCGTTCATGATGGCATCCACCGAACGCACTTCGGCGCCATAGGACGAGCCGATGAAGGCCGCAGCATCGGCCACGGCGTCAGCCACGGCAACCAGCTTGGCGCCGGCTGTGGCGGCGACTGCGCCGGCGTGCACCTTGCCGATTCGACCGGCGCCGAGGAGACCAAATTTCAATGTCATTGCTTCATCCTCCCAAAGACGGCGCCAAATGTGGCAACCTGACGGGGAAAAGTCTGATTATGGTTGAATATCAAGAAGTTGGACTTCAGTAGTCGGGATTTTTCCTTGACATTCCCTGGGGCATATCGGCATTTTGGAACCGATGCTGCATTGCGTGGAACGTATATTCCATATTACAAGGAAGCGTCAAGCTGCAACGACGCCTTACAACGGCCGGGGTTCGAGCACTCCAAAGCCGATTTGACGCCGGATGACTCCGATTATAGGGCAAGGACAGGCCATGGCAGACAACTCCCCTTCTCAGCCGCCACGGGATTTCCGCTCCTTGCGCGATCTCCTGGTGTCCTCGCGCGACGCCCTGCCCAAGCGCCTGGCGCAAGTCGCCGCTTATGCCATTGAATCTCCTGACGATATCGCCTTCGGAACCGCGGCCTCCATCGCAGAGAATGCAGCCGTGCAGCCCTCGACGCTGGTGCGTTTTGCCAAGGCGCTCGGCTATCAGGGCTTTACCGAACTGCAATCGGTGTTTCAGGAGCGCCTGCGCGACCGGCCGTCCAACTATGACGACCGCCTGCAGTCGCTGGTCTCGCACGCCGCCGGCCCCGCGGTTGGCGCGGCTCTGATTGAAGGATTCTCGTCAGCCGCCATCCGCTCCGTCGAGCAGATGCGCGCCCGAGTCGACGCGGCGACGCTCGAGGAAGCCTGCCGTCTTCTGGCCGACGCAGAGACCATTTATCTCATCGCCCAGCGCCGCGCCTTTCCGATAACCTCTTATATGAGCTACGCTTTTGGCAAGCTCGGCATCAAGACGGTCCTCGTCGGATCGGGCGCCGGCACGGATGTGGAAACCCTCTCTTTCGCCGGACCAAAGGACGCAGCCTTCGCCGTAAGCTTCACACCTTATGCCTCGGCGACAGTGGATTTCGCCCGCCAGGTGGCCCGCCAGAATGTGCCGCTGATCGTGATCACCGACAGCCCGTTCAGCCCGCTGGTGCCGGAAAAAGGCGTGTGGTTCGAGGTGGTCGAGGCCGATTTCGAGGGCTTCCGTTCTCTGGCCGCCACCATGTCCCTCGCCCTGTCACTCACCGTGGGCACTGCGGAGATGCGTCGGACAAAGCCGGAATAGAATTTACATTCCGTTTTTGATGAGATAGAGAACATATGAATTGAAATTCGACGTGCAGCGGGTGTTCCAAGTCGGGCGACAATGTCACGGTTTGGTCACTCCGGCCCCGATGACGGCGGCGCTCAATGTCGCGGTTAGGTCGCCCCAGCGCTGCACGAGATTTCTGGGCAAAAACAAGAAGCTTTTTGACGGGAGGACGCCCGCATGACCAAGACCCTCGACGTGGTGGCGATCGGACGGTCGTCGGTGGATCTCTACGGCCAGCAGATCGGATCGCGGCTGGAAGACATCACCTCCTTTGCCAAATCGGTCGGCGGCTGCCCGGCCAACATTTCCGTCGGCACCGCCCGCCTCGGGCTCAAGTCGGGCCTGATCACCCGCGTGGGCGCCGAACAGCTGGGCGGCTTCATCCGCGAGCAGCTGACGCGCGAGGGCGTATCGACGCAGGGCATCGCCATCGACAAGGCTCGCCTCACCGCACTGGTGATCCTGGCCGTGCAGGACGAAGGCGTTTCACCGATGATCTTCTATCGCACCGACTGCGCCGACATGGCGCTGGCCGAAGAGGATATCGACGAAGCCTTCATCGCCTCGACCCGGTCGATCGTGGTGACCGGCACGCATTTCTCCCGCCCCAACTCCGACGCTGCCCAGCGCAAGGCCATCGCGCTGGCCAAGAAGCACGGCGGCAAGGTGGTGTTCGACATCGACTATCGGCCCAACCTCTGGGGCCTTGCCGGCCATGACGCCGGCTTCGAGCGCTATGTGAAGTCCGACACGGTGTCGGCCAAGCTGCGCAGCGTGCTGACCGACTGCGACCTGATCATCGGCACCGAAGAAGAGATCATGATCGCCACCGGCGCCGACACGGTGCTGGGCTCGCTGAAGGCCATCCGCGCGCTGACGCCGGCCACCATCGTGCTGAAGCGCGGCGCCATGGGCTGCATCGTCTATGACGGCCCGATCTCCGATGACCTCGAGGACGGCATCGTCGGCCAGGGCTTCCCGATCGAAGTCTACAATGTGCTGGGCGCCGGCGACGCCTTCATGTCCGGCTTCCTGCGCGGCTGGCTGAAGGGCGAACCGCTCGCCACCTGCGCCACCTGGGCCAATGCCTGCGGCGCCTTTGCGGTGTCGCGCCTGCTGTGCTCGCCGGAATATCCCACCTGGGATGAACTGAGCTGGTTCCTCGAACATGGTTCGAAGACGCGCGCGCTGCGCAAGGACGAGGATCTCAAGCATATTCATTGGGCGACCACCCGCCGGGCCCAGCCCGACAGCCTGGTGGCGCTGGCGATCGACCATCGCATCCAGCTGGAGGAGATCGCCGACAGCGTCGGTGCGCCGCGCGAGAAGATCTCCGACTTCAAGGTGCTGGCCGTCGACGCCGCCGTGAAGATCGCCGGCGGCCGCGAAGGCTTCGGCATGCTGCTCGACTCCACCTATGGCCAGAAGGCGCTCTACAAGGCGGGCTACCAGAATTTCTGGGTCGGCCGCCCGGTGGAGAAGCCCGGTTCGCGCCCGCTGGACTTCGACCAGTTGCCCGACCTCGGCAGCCATCTTGCCGAATGGCCGATCGGCCATACCATCAAATGCCTGTGCTTCTATCACCCCGATGACAGTGCCGAGCTGAAGGCCCGCCAGGAGCGCGAGCTGCTGCGCCTCTATGATGCCGCCCGCACCTCGGGCCGCGAGCTGCTGATCGAGATCATCGCCGGCAAGCACGGCCCGCTCGGGGATACCACGGTGTCGTCCATCATCGAGCGCGTCTATGCGCTGGGCATCAAGCCCGACTGGTGGAAGCTGGAACCGCAGGACAGCGTGACTGCCTGGGCCAACATCGAAAAGGCCATCACGGCCAACGACCGCTACTGCCGCGGCATCGTGCTCCTGGGCCTCGAAGCGCCCGAGGATCAACTGGTGACGGCCTTCCGCAGTGCCGCGACCTCGAAGCTGGTCAAGGGCTTCGCCGTGGGACGCACCATCTTCGCCGACGCCGCCGCGCGCTGGCTGAAGGGCGAGATGAGCGACGCCGAAGCGATCGAGGACATGGCCGGGAGATTCGGCCGCCTGGTCGAGGCGTGGCAGGGCGTGAAGGGGTAAGATTGGAGCCTTGGGGCTGAGGGCGTGCCGGTGTCTGGCCGGGTTCACCCCTCTCTCCTACTCTCCCCCACAAGGGGGGAGAGGGCCGGTCAGGAGTGTCCGGCCAGAGCTTTCGAGGATTGTCGGTTCTGAAGAGAACCAAGCGGCGCTCTCTCCCCCCCTTGTGGGGGAGAGTGGGAGAGAGGGGTAAGCGACCTCTCTTCTGGCGACGAAGGGTGAAGGTTTGAGGGAATAGAGGCTTTGAGCTGACAGGGCTTC